>JAFAGI010000011.1 GCA_023422835.1 Bacteroidota bacterium
TAAAATAAACAAATGAAAAAAACTTTTATAATAAGTATTTTCCTAAGTCTGATGACTATTATTGGCCAGGCTCAAACTCTTAGAGTAGCTACTTTTAATCTCAGGTACGACAATAAAAATGACAGCGGAAATCTTTGGACAGACAGGATGAAACCCGTGGCTGATCTTATACGCTTTCATGATTTTGATGTAGTAGGCGTACAGGAAGCCTTGGCAAATCAGCTGACGGATGTTTCCAGGGCGCTGCCCGAATATGCACTTTACGGGAAGGGCAGAGATGACGGTAAAGCGGCAGGCGAGCATTCTTCTATTTTATATAAAAAAGATAAATTCACTTTGTTGAATAAAGGCGATTTCTGGCTCTCTGAAACACCCGATGTGCCTGGCAAAGGCTGGGATGTTACCTGCTGCAACAGAATTACCACATGGCTATATTTACAAGATAAAAAAACTGGTAAAAAATTCTATGTGTTTAATACGCATTACGATCATCAGGGAAAAGTGGCCAGAACAGAAAGTTCAAAATTAATATTGTCAAAGATCAAGGCTATTGCCGGTAAAAGCGCAGCAATACTTACCGGAGATTTTAATGCCGATAGGGATAGTGAGCCATACCAATTGCTCAAAAATTCAACGCTATTGCATGATAGCTATCACGACGTAAAATATCCTTATGAAAACAACTCATCTTTCAATAACTTCGGTAGGAGTATTAAACAGGAGGGAGTGATAGATCATATATTTTTAACCAATCAGCTCAAAGCCTTTAAATGGGGCATACTCACAGATACCTATATGGGCAAATATCCTTCAGACCACTTCCCGGTGGTGGCAGATGTAAAGTGGAAATAGATTAGTCTAAATATACAATATCTGCTAATCGCCTGATTCACTAAATGATAATATGGTGAAAGTATAAACTGAAAATAAAAAGCTCCTGTAAATTCCAGGAGCTTTTTAGTGACCTCGTCAGGATTCAAACCTGAAACCTTTTGATCCGTAGTCAAATGCTCTATTCAGTTGAGCTACGAGGCCGTTTTGTGGACGGCAAAGTTAAGGATTCAATCCTTTTCAGCCAAATTGTTTTCATTAATTTATTTTTTGAAAAGCGAACGGTTGTTTTTGAAAAATTTAATTCTTATTCATATTAGATGAAAAAATTCAAAGAAATTACAAATATTGTTAGAAAATAAGTATGTTTGCTTACAATTTGTAAAAGAATATCTATTATGAGTATTTCAAATGAATATAATGGTGTGCAGCCGCAACAATACGGACTATATAACCCGGCTTTTGAACACGACTCCTGTGGCGTAGGCTTTGTTGCCAGCATCACAGGTAGAAAATCGCATCAACATATTACAGATGCACTTACTGTGCTGGAAAATATGGAGCATCGCGGCGCCAGTGGTTTTGAGAACAATACCGGTGACGGTGCAGGCATTATGATACAGATTCCGCACGAATTTTTCTTCGAAGAATGTTTAAAAAAATCTGTGCACCTTCCTTCTTTTGGCCGCTATGCTGTAGGTGTATTGTTTTTCCCTAAGCAAACAAGGCTGCGCGAAGAGTGCCGCGAAATATTTGCCCGTGCTGCCGAAACTTTAGGCATAGAAATTCTTATGTACAGAAAAGTGCCGGTAGACACTACGGGCATTGGCGCCACAGCTTTGTCTGTAGAGCCTGAAATGGAGCATGTATTTCTGGCATGCCCGGATCATATCAAAGATCCTGCTGCATTTGAAAGAAAATTATTTGTATTGCGCAACTATGCCACGCATACCATCAACAATACGGTAAGAAAAGATACTATAGGTTTTTATATTGCTTCACTTTCAGCAAAAATAGTAATCTACAAAGGCCAGCTTACCAGCCACCAGGTGCGTAATTATTTTACGGATTTATCCAATAAAAAAGTAGTATCGGCTTTCGGTCTGGTACATTCGAGGTTTG
This sequence comes from Bacteroidota bacterium, assembly GCA_023422835.1. Lineage (GTDB taxonomy): Bacteria > Bacteroidota > Bacteroidia > Chitinophagales > Chitinophagaceae > Haoranjiania > Haoranjiania flava. The sequence continues at coordinate 1,954 of JAFAGI010000011.1, forward strand.
CCACCAATACTTTTCCTTCGTGGAAACTGGCACAACCCTTTCGCTATCTGGCGCATAATGGCGAGATCAACACGCTCCAAGGCAATCTCAACTGGCTGAAGTCCGGAGAGAAAAATTTCACTTCTGAATATTTCACCCGGGAAGAAATGGAAATGCTGTTGCCTGTTGTAGGAGAAAGCCAGTCGGACTCCGCATGCCTGGACAACGTGGTTGAATTGCTACAACATTGTGGCAGGTCATTGCCGCATGTTATGATGATGCTGGTGCCCGAAGCCTGGGATGGCAATGACCTCATGGACCCGGTAAAAAAATCATTCTACGAATATCACGCCTGTTTAATGGAACCCTGGGATGGCCCTGCATCACTCACATTCACCAACGGCGATATGATCGGGGCTACATTAGACAGAAACGGTTTAAGGCCGTCAAGGATCACTGTCACCAACGATGACAGGGTCATTATGGCTTCTGAAACAGGTGCGTTACCAATAGATCCTGCTACTGTTATTCAGAAAACCCGTCTGCAGCCAGGCAAAATGTTCGTGGTAGATATGCAGCAGGGAAAGATTATTAGTGATGAGGAACTGAAGAAACATATCTGTTCACAACAGCCTTACGGGGATTGGCTTAATAAATACAAGATACGTTTGGAAGAATTGCCCGACCCGAGAGTGATGTTTACTTCATTGGAAGAAGACCAGGTGTTCAAATACCAGAAGTCTTTCGGGTATACGCAGGAAGATATTCAAAACATTATTGCTCCTATGGCTGTAGACGGCAAAGAGCCGATAGGCTCTATGGGCACAGACACACCGCTGGCGGTGCTCAGCAATCAGCCGCAGCATATCAGCAATTATTTTAAACAATTATTTGCGCAGGTAACCAATCCGCCCATTGACCCGATCCGTGAAAAAATGGTCATGTCTCTTTCCACGTTCGTGGGCAGTGTAGATAACTTTTTAGCTCAGCGGCCGGAAGCATGTCATGTAGTGGCGCTGAAGCACCCGATCCTTACCAATAAAGAGTTGGAAAAATTGCGATCTATTGATACGGGCAGCTTCCAGGCAAAAACATTGCAGATGTATTTTCGTTCAAACGGCGCACCCGGTGCTTTAAAAGCCGGTATTGACAGGCTTTGCCGATATGCCGAAGATGCAGTGAATGATGGGTTTGAAGTATTGGTAATCAGCGACAGGGCTGTAGATAGCGAACATGCGGCTATACCTTCCTTGCTTGCAGTGGCTGCGGTGCATCATCATTTGATAAGAAAAGGTATGAGAGGTAAGGTGGGGTTGGTTGTAGAAGCCGGCGACGTATGGGAGGTACACCATTTTGCCTGCCTGATAGGTTTTGGTGCCACGGCCGTAAATCCTTATCTGGCTTTATCTACGGTAAGGGCCCTAAGAACTTCCGGAAAGATAGAATCAGACTTATCCCCCGAACAGCTTAAAAAAAATTACATCAATGCCGTTTGTGCAGGTTTGCTCAAGGTTTTTTCTAAAATGGGTATTTCTACCTTGCAGTCGTACCATGGAGCACAAATATTTGAAATCATCGGCTTAAGAAAAGAACTGGTTGAAAAATATTTCACAGGTGCAACTTCACGCATCGAGGGGTTAGGATTAGATGAACTGGCCAAAGAAACATTATTAAAACATCAGTTTGGATTTCCTAAAAAGAACATACCAATAGATCGCTTACCTGAAGGTGGTGTCTATCAGTGGAAGCGAAAAGGAGAAGTGCATTTATTCAATCCACAGACAATACACTTGTTGCAGTATTCAACTAAAATGAATGATTACAACATTTATAAAAAATATGCAAAGCTTATTAATGAACAAGGCGATAAGGCTGTTACCTTGCGCAGTTTATTTGAGTTTGCACCAACTCGCAAACCGGTGTCTATTGATGAAGTAGAACCGGCTGAAAATATTTACCGGCGTTTTGCAACCGGCGCTATGAGCTTCGGTTCTATATCCTGGGAAGCACATACCACGCTGGCTATTGCCATGAATCGCCTTGGCGGCAAGAGCAATACCGGCGAGGGTGGCGAAGATCCTGTACGTTACCTGTCTATGGAGAATGGAGACAGTATGCGCTCTGCCATTAAACAGGTAGCTTCCGGTCGGTTTGGTGTTACCAGCGAATATCTTACCGAAGCCGATGAAATCCAGATCAAAATGGCGCAAGGCGCCAAGCCAGGCGAAGGCGGGCAACTGCCCGGGCACAAAGTGGACGATTGGATAGGCCGTACTCGGCATTCTACACCTGGGGTAGGGCTCATATCACCTCCGCCGCACCACGACATTTACTCTATTGAAGATTTGGCCCAACTAATCTATGATTTAAAAAACGCCAATAGAAAAGCCCGCATCAATGTGAAACTGGTATCAAAAGCCGGCGTAGGCACAATTGCTGCCGGTGTGGCAAAAGCAAAAGCAGACGTGATACTTATTTCAGGATATGACGGCGGTACCGGCGCTTCACCCATCAGTTCCATCAAACATGCAGGCTTGCCGTGGGAGCTGGGCCTTGCAGAAACGCACCAGACACTGGTGAAGAACAAACTTAGGAGCAGGGTGGTTGTACAGGCCGACGGCCAAATGAAAACAGGGAGAGATATTGCTGTTGCTGCTTTGTTAGGAGCCGAAGAATGGGGTGTTGCTACTGCTGCATTGGTAGTAGAAGGTTGCATCATGATGCGAAAATGTCATTTAAATACCTGCCCGGTTGGCGTAGCTACCCAAGATGAACGTTTAAGAAAACGTTTTTCAGGTGATCCCGACCACGTGGTAAATTTCTTTAAATTTTTGGTAGAAGATTTAAGGGAGATAATGGCAGAGCTTGGTTTTAGAACAGTGAATGAAATGATCGGCCAGGCAGATAATTTAAAAGTAAAAGACCACATAGACCACTGGAAGCTAAGCAGCATAGACCTTTCGCCCATATTGTACAAAGAACCTGCAGACAGTTCAGTAGGCTTGTTTAATAAGGAAATACAGGATCACGCATTAGAGCATGTAATAGATTGGCAGCTACTCAAAGCGGCCGAGCCGGCATTGAATAAGGGTGAAAAAGTAAAAGCCGAATTTGAAATAAGAAATATTGACCGCACTACGGGCACTATTTTATCCAATGAAATAACAAAGAAATACAAGGCGGAAGGATTGCCTGAAAATACCGTCTGGTTTAAGTTTAAAGGTACTGCAGGCCAAAGTTTTGCAGCTTTCAACACCAAAGGTGTAACGCTGGAGCTGGAAGGAGATGCCAATGATTATTTTGGAAAAGGGTTAAGTGGGGCAAAACTCATTATATATCCTCCAAAAAATTCACCCTTCAGGCCCAAAGATAATATTATCATCGGTAACACTTCCTTTATCGGCGCTACATCAGGCTATGCCTACATCAGGGGAAAAGCGGGAGAAAGATTTTGTGTGCGCAACTCAGGAGCAACTGTTGTAGTAGAAGGTACAGGCGATCATGGATGTGAATACATGACCGGCGGGGTTGCTGTTATTTTAGGAGACATCGGCAGAAACTTTGCCGCCGGCATGAGTGGCGGCATTGCATATGTGTATGATGTAAATAAACAAATCAATCATAAGTTAAATGCTGAGTTAGTGGAACTTGATCCGTTGGATGAGGAAGATGCGCTGCTGATAAAAGACCAGCTTCAAAAGCATTTCAACTATACCGAAAGTTCGGTGGCTAAATTTGTACTGGATGATTTCGAAAATCAGTTAAGCAATTTTGTGAAAATATTTCCAAGTGAATATAAGAAGGCATTGGCTGCAAAACGCGAAAAATCAAAAGTACACAACCAGTAAACTAAGCGGTGATTAGTGCTGTAGAATCATTACAACCATGCACTCACCAGAAAAAATAATACTTATAAAACTTTAAGTTGATAAACAATGGGTAAAAAGACCGGCTTCCTGGAGTTTGACAGAAAAACACCTGATAAAAGAGCAGTAGCAGAACGGCTGCAGAACTATAATGAATTTGTAGCGTATTTTGAACCTTCGGATTTAAATGCTCAGGCTGCACGATGTATGGATTGCGGCGTTCCGTTTTGCCATAGCGGTTGTCCTTTAGGCAATGTGATCCCCGAATTTAATGATGCAGTATATAAAAAAGAATGGAAAGAAGCATACGAAATATTAATCTCAACCAATAATTTTCCTGAATTTACAGGCCGCATTTGTCCTGCTCCCTGCGAATCTGCATGTGTATTGGGCATTAACCAAAATCCCATTACTATTGAAGAAATCGAACGGCATATCATTGAAAAGGCTTACGATTTGGGATTGGTGAAACCACAGGTGCCGCATGTGCGTACAGGCAAAAAAGTAGCTGTGATAGGTTCCGGCCCTGCTGGTTTAGCTGCTGCAGCACAGCTAAACTACGCCGGCCATACTGTTGTTGTTTTTGAAAGAGATGATAAGCCGGGCGGACTGCTGAGGTATGGTATTCCCGATTTTAAACTGGAGAAAAATGTAATAGACAGAAGGGTAGATGTGATGCAGCAGGAAGGTGTTCAATTCAAACTCAACGCCAACGTTGGGGTCAACGTTTCTATCAACGATATCCTGAGAGATTACCAGGCTGTAGTTTTGGCAGGAGGCGCTACGGTGCCGCGCGATCTTCCTGTAAAAGGAAGGGAAAGGAGCAAGGATGTGCATTTTGCCATGCAATTTTTAAAGCAACAAAACAAGCGCAACAATGCGCTTGATCCTTTGGCAAAGGCAGATATTGAAAGTAATATTGTGAAAGACAATATATGGGCTAAGGGCCGCAATGTAGTGGTGATCGGAGGCGGAGATACGGGGAGTGATTGTGTGGGCACTTCTAACCGTCAGGGCGCCAGATCAGTTACGCAATTTGAATTAATGCCGGTGCCGCCTGGACAAAGAAATGAATATATGCCATGGCCTACTTATCCGATGCTTTTAAAAACTACATCTTCTCATGAAGAAGGTGCAGAAAGGCATTGGGCTGTTTCTACCAAGGAATTTGTAAATGATGAAAACGGCAACCTTAAGGCATTGAAAATAGTAGATCTGGAATGGAAGATAGTAGAAGGGCGGCCGGCAAATTTTGTAGAGGTGCCCGGCAGTGAAAGAGAGATACCTTGCGAGCTAGCTTTGCTGGCAATGGGATTTTTGCATCCGCAACATAAAGGAATGCTGGATCAGCTGGGTATAGACTTAGATGAAAGAGGTAATGTGCGGGCAACGGAAAAAGAATTTAAAACCAATATTCCAAAAATATTTTCCTGTGGCGATATGCGCCGCGGGCAGTCCTTGGTTGTATGGGCTATAAGTGAGGGTAGGGAATGTGCTAGAAAAGTAGATGAATTTTTAATGGGGCATTCTTTCCTGGAAACAAAAGACATGAACTTGCTCGTGGCCAATGAATATTAAACATAAACATAAATAATTGAATGAGGAGAGCCAAAAATAAAAAATTGGCTCTCTTTAGTTTCAGCATACTTATTTATGACAACCACGCATACCTCGTGGCTGATGGGATGGCTTTTTTAAGATGTGCTTCCATTGTAAATGTGATAAAATTCATAAAACCCATATATTAATTAAAAGTAACTTTGCACCTCTCTTACAAGTGCTATGAAAAAGATATTTTTATTTATTATTACGGGGTTATTATTTACCTTTTGTTCTGTCTCGGCACAAACTAAAAGTGCAGCAGATTCTTCTGTAAACGGCACAAATTCATTCAAAAAAAATGTCACGGTTAATGCACTGATTGTAGGCAACTATGCTGTTTCTCTTACAGATAGTGTTGGTATAAACGGCATACATTCTTTAAAAGATTCCGCTATTAATAACGGGTTTCATCTGCGCTACGTGCGTGTTTCGGGAAGATTTCAAATTACCCCACGCTTCGATGCCAATGTGCTGGTAAACCTATCTGAATTTAAGAATGACCCCCAAGGCAAAGTTCTTGAAAACGCTTTCATGCGCTATAAATTGAATGATTACGTAAACTTGCAATTCGGCCAGTTTCGCCCGTTTTTTGGCATTGAAGATCTTTATGGCGTTGAGCAACACAAATCTTATTACTGGAGCAATCAATACAACGCATTTAACCGCAGCAACTGGATGAGTTTCCAGCTTGGCGCTGCATTCTATGGATCGCTGAAACCGGTGAATATTCCGCTGAAATATTATTTTACTGTATACAATGGCAATGGCAGAAATGTAGAATTAGACAATGATAACAGCAAAGATTTCTCCATGCGTTTAGAGTCTGAAATCATAAAAGGATTCACTGTAGGTGCCAACTTCGCCACAACAAACTTTAAGCGAAAAAATGTAGGTGCTTATACTTTTGACCTGCAAACTTTCCACAAACTCAATAACAACTTGGATCTGGAAACAGAATCCTCCTATGCATACGGTTACAACCTGCGTGATTTTATGGATGCAAAAGTTGATGTTGATAAGATAAAAAATTACCGCATGCATGGCCTGTATATGTTGCCATTGTTGCGTTACAATATTCATAGGACCGGGTGGAAGGGTGTGGAGCTTTCCTGCAGGTATGAAAACCTGTTGGAAAATATAGATATCAATCCCAATCCCAGAACAACTCTTGTGCCTATGGTAAGTTTTTTATTTGCAGACAACCATGCGGCTAAGTTTTCGCTGGTTGGAATCATTGACCGCTACAAGCACAACATGCCGGGAACAAGTAAATACAGCCAGAATCAATTGCTCGCACAGTTCCAGCTAAGATTCTGATGTTGCTTATGCCTGTTGTATAAACGCAAGGATAGCTTTCTCTGCTTTTTCGCATGCATCTTTCAGGTTGTCATTCACGATAATCCTATCGAACGATTCTTTAAAAGAAAGTTCATAGGATGCTTTATTGATGCGGGTTTCAATATTTTCAGGCGTATCGGTATTCCTTCCCACCAGCCTTTTTTTCAGCTCATCGATGGATGGCGGTTCTATAAAGATCGTCAGCGCTTTTTTGCTGTAAAGTTGCTTTACATGTATAGCGCCTTTTACATCAATATCAAGCATGGGCGTTTTATTTTCCTGCCAGATTCTTTCTATTTCGGATTTAAGCGTACCATAATATTTTCCTTCGTATACCATTTCCCATTCCACGAAACCATCCTGCTGTATTGTATGTTGAAACTCATCTACGCTCATAAAATAATAATCCCTGCCATGTTTTTCATTGCCGCGGAGCGGGCGGGTGGTGGCAGATATGGAGAAAGCAAGGCCGGGATTTTTATCCATAAGATATTTTGCTATGGTACTCTTGCCTGCCCCGGAAGGCGCAGTAATGATAATAAGTTTGTTCATAAAAAGTGTAGATAGATTAGTCGTTGATAAGTTTTATTTCAGCGCCCAGCGCATTGAGCCTTTGTTCTATATTTTCATAGCCTCTTTGTATTTGTTCAATGTTTTGAATAATGCTTTTGCCTTCAGCACTCATGGCCGCGATCAACAGCGCTACGCCCGCACGTATATCCGGGCTGCTCATTCTGATACCTTTAAGATGGTGTTCTCTTTCAAGGCCTATAACCGTTGCCCTGTGCGGGTCGCAGAGAATGATCTTGGCGCCCATGTCTATAAGTGTATCGGTGAAGAACAGCCGGCTTTCAAACATTTTCTGGTGTATGAGTACGCTGCCTCGGGCTTGTATGGCGGTTACCAGCACAATGCTCAGCAGGTCGGGTGTAAACCCGGGCCAGGGATGATCGTAAATGGTTAAAATATTGCCGTTGAGGGGAGGCTGTATCTCGTAGCATTCTTGCTCAGGTATATAAATGTCGTCATTTCTGAATTCCATTTCAATGCCCAGCCTTTTAAATTTATCAGGTATTATGCCCAGGTTTTCAAGGCTTACATTTTTTATGGTAATATCACTCTGCGTCAGCGCAGCCATGCCTATGAAGCTGCCTATCTCAATCATATCGGGCAGTAGTGTATGTTCTGTGCCATGCAGCCCTTCCACTCCTTCCACTTCAAGCATATTGCTGGCTATACCGGAAATTTTTGCTCCCATCCTGTTCAGCATTTTACAGAGTTGCTGTACATAGGGTTCGCAGGCTGCATTGTAGATGGTGGTATTTCCTTTAGCCAGAACTGCCGCCATCAGCACGTTTGCGGTACCGGTTACTGACGGCTCATCAAGCATGATGTAGTTGCCTTTCAAATCTTTTGTTGTAAATTCCAGGCAGAATGTATGGGTATTGTAGGTAAAATGAGCGCCTAATTTTTCAAAGCCGTCAACATGTGTATCCATGCCGCGCCTCCCGATCTTATCACCGCCGGGCTTCGCGATTACTGCTTTTTTAAATCGCGCTAGCATAGGCCCGGCAATCATTATGCTGCCTCTGAGTGCGCCGCCTTTTTTCCTGAAATCTTCGGAATATAAGAAGTCAGTATTTACATCTTCTGCCTTAAAACTGTAAGTATGCTTGTTAAGTTGTTTTATTTTTACGCCTAATGCTTTCAGTAAAGTTATCAGCCTGCTTACGTCCAGTATATCGGGAATGTTTTTTATCACTACTTCTTCTTCCGTAAGCAATACAGCAGATATCACCTGTAACGCTTCATTCTTGGCGCCTTGCGGATGTATCTCGCCTTTTAATTTTCTGCTGCCTGTAACTTCAAAAGCATTCATATATAATTTTTTTCTTTCGGACAAAAATAATGAAATGTCTGCTTAAAAGCTGTTTCCAAATGATGGGATGACGAACTTAAATTTTATCTTTGAAAAAATTTATTTATGATTTATTCGATGACGGGTTACGGCCGTGCTGAAAAAACATTCAATGATAATTCCTGCCTGGTAGAATTGCGTTCTTTAAATGGCAAGCAATTCGATCTCAGGCTCAATATCTCTCCCTTACTTAAATCTTATGAAATTGACATAAGAAACATCATTGCTGAAAAATTACAGCGAGGCAGTGTGGAATGCTCTATTGTCATCAAACAAAACGGCTGCGCCAAACCGGTTTCCCTAAATAAAGAATTGCTTAAATCCTATTATCATTCGGTAAAAGATGTAGCTGATGAACTTAACCTGGCTGCCGACAATGTTTTGAGTGCATTATTAAAGTTGCCCGATGTTATTTCAGGCAATTCGGAGCAGGTGAGCGAAGAGGAGTGGCAGGTTGTTAAAGCTGCCTTATTGCAAGCGGCGGAGGCCGTTAACAGCCACAGGCTGAATGAAGGTGCGGCACTCGAAAAAGATATATTACAAAGAGTGGCCAATATAGAGCAACTGGAAAATTCAAATGCTGCGATAGCGCCTTCCAGGAAAGTAAAAATGAAAGAAAACCTGCTAAAATTGCTGGAGGAAAACGTGGATGTAGAAAACTATGATGAGAACAGGCTGGAGCAGGAGCTGATCTATTACATTGAGAAATTTGACATTACAGAAGAACAGGTACGTTTAAAAAATCATTGCGCTTATTTCCGGGAATTGTTGAAAGCTGACGAAGCGGCAAAAGGCAAAAAATTATCTTTCCTGCTCCAGGAAATCGGCAGGGAAATAAATACCACCGGCTCTAAAGCAAATGATGTAGACATACAGAAGAATGTAGTGTTGATGAAAGATGAGCTGGAAAAGATGAAAGAGCAAATACTCAACGTGCTGTAACCATGTGGAAAATTGTAATAATCATAGTATTGTTTTTGTATGCATGCAGCCCTACGCCCAATCTGTATGAGCAGACGAAAGCGTTCAGGAAAATGGAATGGCATGCAGCCGATACCGCGCGGTTTGAATTTCAGATTGCCGATACCGCAGCATCTTACAATATATACCTGGTGCTGCGGCATCAGTACGCTTTTGCCTATAACAACATACGCATAAACATATCAAAAGAGTCTCCGACAGACACATTAACCTCGGTAAGCTACAATTTTAAACTTGGCGAAAACTCTGGGTGGTACGGCAAAACCTTGGAAGAAGTGGTTGAGCACCGTATACGGCTAAACGATAAGCCTGTGAGATTCCGCGCTGTACCGTATACTTATTCGCTGCATCACCGCATGCCTGAGGGTTCTTTAAAAAATATACTGCACGCGGGTTTGCGCATACAAAAAATTTAACTTATGCTGCCTGAATCTGTCAACACATATTCCCCGGTTGAGCTCATTTCCTTGCTGGACAAAGAATACGAAAATCACGATACATTAAATATTTTTCAACATACTATACAAGCGCTGTCACTCTTGGACCGGCAGGTCAGGAACGGCGGTTACATCCAGCTTATACATAATAAGTTTGGGGAATATATTTTTGAAAATGCCTGGACAGAACCATTAGCATATATGGGCGCAGGAAAATTAGCCGGCAATTTATCTGCTGCAAAAACACTCTATGTAAAACATGTGCAGGAGCTGGAACGGGAGATGTCTTTAAAAGAATTTTCCGGCTTATATGACAAATTCCCTGCTATTGAAGCTCTCCATCAACAATACCTTTCTATTATTGACGATGAATTGCAACACATACAAAAGTTTATAGAAAATAATTATCAATACTTTGAAGTAGGCAAAAAAAACGGTTCCGTAGAAACAGAACCGTAAAGTGAATATTCTATAAAACTAAACAAAATGAAAACATTTTTTAAAGATATACTGCCGTAATTTACTTTAATAAGACTGTTTTACAATCAGCATTACCAACAAATGTATTAAAAAACTTTCAAATTACAAATATTACTTGTTGTAACACGATTATGCAAATATAAGACATTCTGACAAGCCAATATGTTTAATGAAAGGCCAAAAAAAATAATTTCTGTCGGCTGCTTTGCTTAAGGCAATAAAATTTACCTTAGCAGGGTTTATGAGCAAGCAAAAGGAAGTATCCACACAGGATAATATTTTTATAAAAGGTGCAAGAACCCACAATCTGAAGAATGTAGATGTAGAGTTTCCGCGCAACAAACTCATTGTCGTTACCGGCGTTTCAGGCAGCGGGAAGTCTTCACTCACTATTGATACCCTTTTTGCAGAAGGGCAGCGCAGGTATGCGGAAAGTCTCAGCGCCTATGCAAGGCAGTTTATGAGCCGTATGGCCAAGCCTGATATAGACTACATCAAAGGGCTTTCACCCGCTATAGCCATTGAACAGAAAGTGGCCACCCGCACTCCCCGAAGCACCGTTGGCAGCATGACGGAGATATATGATTATATGCGCCTGCTCTATGCGCGCGCCGGAAAAACGTATTCTCCCATAAGTGGCAATGAGGTAAAGAAAGATGAAGTGAGTGATGTGGTAGATGTAATAAAAAAATTGGCAGAGAGAGATAAGGTTTATGTACTGGCCGCTTTTAAACAATACCGCAACAGGGCCATACGCGATGAATTAAATGTATTGCAGCAGAAAGGTTTTTCAAGAATTTATTTTGGCGGGAAGAAAGAGACAGCCAACATTGAAGACATGCTCGAATGGAGCGATGAAGAACTCGGAAAGCAAATACGTGCTACTGACGGTGAAGTATACATACTGGTAGACCGTTTTGTAGTAAAACCTTTTGAAGAAGATGACCTCCACAGGATATCAGATTCTATTAATACTGCATTCTATGAAGGAGAAGGGCAAATGCTGGTGAGTGTAAATGATGAAAAACTTTTAGCGTTCAGCAATAGGTTCGAAGCTGACGGCATACAGTTTGAAGAACCCACGCCCGATTTGTTTTCCTGGAACAACCCTTACGGTGCCTGTCCCGTTTGCGAAGGTTTCGGCCATGTACTTGGTATAGATAAAAACTTGGTAATACCTGATAAGCGACTGAGCGTATACGAAGGTGCGGTTGCGGCGTGGAAGGGAGAGAAGATGAGCTGGTGGAAAGAGCAGTTCGTGAAAAACGCGCATAAATTTTCTTTCCCCATACATAAGCCCGTAGCGCAGCTCACTAAAGAAGAGATGGCCACCCTGTGGAATGGCAACCAGCATGCTTACGGCATCAATGCGTTTTTTGAAGATGTACAATCACATTTGTATAAAATTCAGTACAGGGTAATGCTAAGCCGCTACCGCGGGCGTACAGAATGCCCGGAATGCAACGGTTACAGGCTGCGCAGGGAAGCTTTATTCGTGAAAATCGGCGATAAGCACATTGCAGAGCTGAGTGATCTGCCGGTGAAGGATGTAAAGCAATGGTTCGAAAATCTTATCCTTACAGGGCATCAGTTTGAAATTGCTGAAAGAATACTGGTAGAGATAGAGCAAAGGCTGCAAACCTTACTGGATGTGGGCTTAGGCTACCTTACACTTAACCGGCTTGCCAATTCGCTCAGCGGCGGTGAAAGCCAGCGTATACAACTCACCAGAAGCCTTGGCAGCAACCTTACCAACTCACTGTATATCCTGGACGAGCCGTCCATTGGTTTGCATTCGAGGGATACGGAAAGGCTTATAAAAGTGCTAAAAGACCTGCGCGACCTGGACAATACAGTTATTGTGGTAGAACACGATGAGCAAATGATGCGCGATGCAGACTATATTATTGATATGGGACCGCTGGCTTCGCATCTCGGCGGAAAAGTCATAGCTGCTGGCAATTACAAAGAGTTGATAGCAAATGAAAAAAGCCTTACGGGGAAGTACCTGAAAGGCGAATTAAAAATTGCGCCTCCTAAGACGGTGCGCAAATGGCATGAGCGCATTGTAATCAAAGGTGCGCGCCAGAACAACCTGAAAAATGTGGATGTTGAAATTCCTTTAAATGTTTTGTGTGTAATCAGCGGGGTATCAGGAAGCGGTAAAACAACCCTGGTGAAGCAGGTCTTATATCCTGCGTTGATGAAAATGAAGCAGGGCACTTCGGAAAAGGTAGGCGATCACGACAGCCTTGAAGGAGATATAGAAGAGATTTCCACGGTTGAAATGGTGGACCAGAATCCAATCGGCAAGTCATCCAGAAGTAATCCCGTTACCTATATTAAAGCCTATGATGAGATAAGAAATATTTTCTCCAAACAACATCTTTCAAAAGTCAGAGGCTTCCAGGCCAAACATTTTTCGTTTAATGTGGACGGCGGCAGATGTGATGCGTGTAAGGGTGAGGGCGAACAGATTGTGGAAATGCAGTTCTTAGCCGACGTGCATCTGACTTGCGAAGTCTGCAATGGTAAAAAATTCAAGGAAGAGGTGCTTGATGTAGTGTACAAAGGAAAGAACATTTACGAGGTATTGGAAATGAGCGTGGACGAGTCAATCGCATTTTTCAAAGATGAAAACAATCTTGTCAAATCCCTGCAATCCCTGCATGATGTGGGTTTGGGCTATATAAAGCTTGGGCAGGCGTCAAACACACTCAGCGGAGGCGAAGCACAGCGTGTAAAACTTGCCAGCTTTTTGGGCAAAGGAAAAACAAAAGATAAAGTGTTGTTCATTTTCGATGAGCCAACAACCGGTCTTCATTTTCATGATATAAAAAAGTTACTGGATGCATTTTCGGCTTTGATAGAGCAAGGGCATTCGATTATTGTAATAGAACACAATATTGACGTGATTAAATCTGCCGACTGGGTAATAGAGCTTGGCCCTGAAGCCGGCGAAGGAGGAGGAGAACTTGTATTTGCAGGTGTTCCCAAAGATCTTAAAAAGTCTAAAAAAAGCAGGACTGCCAAGTTCTTGTAGGAGATTATTATATAAAACAGGCTATAAGCCATTAGGTAAAATTACTTGCTGCTGAACGTTGTTTATCCCATCAAAAGACAGGTAAAACATCCTTGCACTGGTAACTGCTTGTAAGGATGCTTACAAAAAAGAGAAAGCATTTTCAGCGATATAATCAACAGTAATCTCCCAAAAATTATTGGTGCATTTTGCCGATATTTTCCAGCATATCCTGTGTCATTTTAGGCAGATCGTATTCGTGTTTCCATCCCCAGTCGAGCCTGGCTTGTGTATCGTCTATACTGCGTGGCCAGCTATCGGCAATGTTCTGGCGGAAATCAGGTTTGTAGCTAATTTCAAATTCGGGGATGCTTTTTTTAATTTCTGTTGCAATCTCTTCGGGCGAAAAGCTTACCGCGCCTATGTTGTAAGATAGATGCGTTTTTACTTTCTCTGCAGGCGCTTCCATAAGCTCAACCGTGGCACGTATAGCATCCGGCATATACATCATTTCCAGGTAGGCATCTGGCTTTAAGAAGCTTTCGTATTTTTTATTTTCTATCGCTTCATGAAAAATTTCAACCGCATAATCAGTTGTGCCTCCGCCGGGCGCAGACTTGTAGGAAATAATACCCGGGTAGCGCACGCTCCTCACATCCACACCAAAGTTTTTAAAATAATAATTACACCACAATTCTCCTGCAGATTTACTAATACCGTACACGGTAGAAGGTTCTATAATGGTTTGTTGCGGGCATTTGTGCTTGGGAGATGTAGTCCCGAAGACCGCCATGGAAGATGGCCAGAATATTTTTTTTATTTTTTCCTCTTTGGCAATATCAAGTGAATTGAGCAACACCTGCATGTTCAGGTTCCAGGCAAGGTTCGGATGCCTTTCCCCATTAGCAGACAACATGGCCGCTAAAACGTAGATCTGCGTTATGTTGTGGCGTATTACATGCACATGCATCATTTCTTTATTCATAGCATCGAACAGTACACTCGGCCCGTCTGTAATCAGCGGGTTTACCTCCCGCAGGTCTGAAGCAATTACGTTGTTAGGGCCGTAGATATTTCGTAGTGCAAGCGTAAGCTCTACACCAATCTGGCCTGATGCGCCAATGATCAGGATCTTCTCCTTTGTATTCATAAAGAAATGTTTTTTAATTACTAAACAAAGAAAATTAATTTTGCGGTAAGTTCGCAAATTAGTTAGTATATAAAATAAAGCAAACGTTTATTATCGCTCATATAACTATTAAATAAAAACCATTATGCCTCAACCCGATCTTTACCATAAATTATTTTCATCTCAACAATACGATAAAAACAATTTTTTTCTCATAGCCGGTCCATGTGTTGTGGAAAGTGCAGAGATGCTGGAAGAAGTGGCTTATATCGTTTCGGGCATCTGTAAAAAACTTGCCATTCCCTATATCTTCAAGGCAAGTTATAAAAAAGCAAACCGAACCAGCGCTAATTCATTCACCGGTATCGGTGATGAGAAAGCTTTGGGGTTGATACAGGCTATTGGTAAAAAATACCATATTCCGCTAACCACAGATGTGCATACAGCCGAGGAATGTGCCGTGGCTGCACAATACGTTGATGTGCTGCAGATCCCTGCTTTCCTTTGCAGGCAGACAGATCTGTTGATTGCTGCTGCGCAAACCGGCAAAGTGGTTAATGTAAAGAAAGGGCAGTTTTTAAGCGGCGAGTCTATGAGATTTGCCGTGGAAAAACTACGCAACGAAGGTAATGAAAAGATAATGCTCACAGAAAGAGGTACAACTTTTGGCTACCACGACCTGGTGGTAGACTTCAGGAATATTCCCCTGATGAAAGCTAATGATGTACCGGTAGTGATGGACTGCACGCACAGCCTGCAACAGCCCAATCAGTCAGGCGGCGTTACCGGCGGCAACCCGGAGATGATAGAAACCATTGCAAAGTGTGCTATTGCAGCCGGAACCGATGGGCTTTTTATTGAAACGCACCCGCAACCGGCCGTGGCCAAAAGTGATGGAGCAAACATGCTGCAACTGGGTAAGCTGCAGGAAATGCTTGAGAAACTTGTAAAGTTACGATCTACTATAATTTAATACTGGCTATAGGAAATATAATTATTTATTTACATGCTTTTGTAAAGCAGTAAGAATCAAGAGATTAGAAGCTTGGGCTAACAAAGGCTATTAATACCCGATAAGTTGTTTATAAAAAGTGTTTTTTTTATATGTAAATTTCATACCTTCAATTGTTAAAATTAAAACACGAACTTGTTTTACAAGTCTGCATGTTATAATTTAGCGAATATAAACTATACACTTTACACACTCTTTCCATGGAGAAAGAATAAAAACAATTACCTCAATCTAACCAAAATATATTAGCATGAGAAAGTCTGATTTAGTAAATAATATTTCCGAGAAAACAGGCATCCCAAAAGTAGATGTGTTGGTGACCATAGAAAACCTGTTCAAAGAGATCAAAGAAAACCTGGCGAATGGCGAGAATGTGTATGTAAGAGGGTTTGGCAGCTTTATCACCAAAAAAAGAGCAGCCAAGATTGGCAGAAACATTAAAAGAAATGTAGCTGTGGAGATACCTGAACATTATATTCCTGCCTTTAAACCTTCAAAAGAATTTGTTGCAGACGTAAAAGAGAAGCTAAAAACTAATTAACTTCGCAGACACCAAAATTTACTGATTAGTGAGAAAACAACAGGTTATTCTTTTAGCATCTGCGGCTTTATTGTTTGTTGTAATTTATTTTTTTGTAAATAAAAATCCTCCCAAACAAGCAGGGGAGGTTAAATTGGAATTGCCAGCGAGAGACAGCGCGTTAATGGCTCCTGTTGATGTACTGGCCGCAGAAAAAGAAAAATTATCATCCACACAAACTACACAACTAAAAGCTCTTGAAAGCAGGTTAAATGCACAATCTGTAGCCGAGCGCATATCGGCTTATCACAGTCTTTCGCATTATTGGAAAGATTCCCTGAAAAATCTTCCTGTAGCTGCTTACTATTTAGGCGAGAAGGCAAAATTGGAAAATTCAGAAAAAAATCTCAACTTTGCAGCCAATTCGCTCTTAAATTACCTGATGGTAGAGCACGATCCGTCAAAACAAAGGTGGATAGTTAAGCAAACAAAAGAGCTTTTTGAAAGATCCTTGAAAATAAACCCTGCTAATGATTCCACGATTATTGGCTTAGGCGCTACCTATATGTTTGGCAATATTTCAGATAATCCTATGGAGGGAATCATGAAAGTGAGGCAAGTGGCGGAAAGAGACTCTGCCAATACGTATGCGCAAATGATGCTTGGCCTGGGTGGTATGAAGAGCGGGCAGTTCGATAATGCTGTAAAACGTTTTGAGAAAGTGCTGCAAAAAGAGCCCGACAACCTGCTGGCTATCTTTAGCATTGCAGAATCTTATGAGCGCCTTTCCGATAAAGCAAACGCCATAAAATGGTACACGATTGCACGCGGAAAAGTGAATCTTGAACAGGCAAAGCAGGACATAGATACACGCATCAGGGAATTGAAAATGAAATAAAATATTTTTAATAAACAATAAAATAATAAGAATTATGCCTTGTGGTAAAAAAAGAAAACGTCATAAAATAGCGACACACAAACGTAAGAAAAGACTTAGAAGAAATCGTCATAAAAAGAAATAAGCTTTAAGCTGTATTTCTGCAAATCTCTTTTTGTTGCGTGCGCAATAAAGAGAGATTTGATTTTTCTTTGAACTTTTGTTTCTGCAACTTTATCCTTTCCCCAACTTATTTATGCAGAATACAAAAGGTATACTTATAATTATTCCTTAGTTATTCTCCTTTTATTTACATACAATGGCAGCGCTTATGCGCAGGCTGTTTATAAATTATTGATCAGTGGAGAAAGAGCTATTAAACAAAGAACTTATCATCAATGCGATGCCCGGAGAAGTGGAAATTGCATTGCTCGAAAATAAAAAACTGGTAGAGCTGCACAACGAAAAATCAGATGCTGGCTTTGCTGTAGGTGATATTTTTTTAGGAAAAGTAAAGAAGCTGATGCCGGGCCTCAACGCGGCATTCATAGACGTGGGTTATGAAAAAGACGCATTCCTGCACTACACAGATCTTAGCCCATACATTCGATCTATCCTAAAATTTACACAGCTTTGCATGGTGGATAAATCAGACACGGGGTTTGATTTTTCTAAATTCCAGGTAGAACCGGAAATCGCTAAAACGGGCAAGATCACTGAGGTGCTCAACGGTAAGCCCAACGTGCTGGTGCAGATATTAAAAGAGCCCATCGCATCAAAAGGGCCCAGGCTAAGCTGCGAAGTTTCTATTCCCGGGAGGTTTATCGTGATCACACCATTTAACGACATTGTAGCCATTTCCAAAAAAATACATTCGTCTGAAGAAAGAAAAAGATTGCAAAGGATCGTAGAATCCATCAAGCCTAAGAATATCGGTGTTATTGTAAGAACAGCGGCAGAAGGCAAAAATACAGCCGAACTGCATGAAGACATGCGCAACCTGCTTGATAACTGGAAGGACCTTCAGCTGAAACTGCGAGATGCCAAAGCTCCTGTAAAAATCTTGAGCGAAGAGAATAAAACCACCAGCATTCTCCGCGACCTGCTTACCAAAGAATTTAACCGCATTATTGTAAACGATAAAACGTTGTACAACGAAACAGCTGATTATATTCAGCGGATCGCTCCCGGAAAACAAAACATAGTTTCCTATTACCAGGATTCCATGCCTGTGTTTGAACAACACGGCGTGTTAAAACAAATTAAATCCGCTTTTGGTAAAACCGTGAATCTCAACAGCGGCGCCTATCTCATTATTGAAGATACTGAGGCGCTGAGTGTGATTGATGTAAACAGCGGCTATAAAAATATCAGCAGCAGCCAGGAAGAAAATGCACTGGCCACCAACCTCGAAGCTGCCGAAGAAATTGCAAGGCAACTGCGCCTGCGCGATATTGGCGGCATCATTGTAGTGGATTTTATAGACATGAAGAATCCTGAAAACCGTAAAAAGGTTTTAGAGGCTATGGAAAACTTTATGCGTGAAGACCGTGCAAGGCACGCATTGCTGCCTATATCTAAATTCGGTGTAATGCAGATCACGCGCCAGCGTATGCGCCCCGAAATGAAGATCAATACTTCTGAGATTTGCCCTTCTTGCAAAGGCAGCGGCAAAGTAACTTCCACGCTGGTGCTAATAGACGATATCGAAAATAAACTTGCCTACCTGGTATCTAACCAGCACAGGCAGCTTACCCTGATAGTTCACCCCATAGTTTTTTCCCACCTCACTAAAGGAAATTATTTTACCTCCATCAAAAGAAAATGGAGCAAGAAATATAAGGTGAACTTGCAGGTAAAGCAAAACAGTGCGTTGGGAATCATACAATACAAATTTTATGATTCCAACAATGAGCATATCCGAATTTAATAGAAGTTAATTGTCGTAACTAATTGATATATCTAAATTTATAATTTTAAATTTTCAATGGAGAATTTAATAAATGCTTAAACTTATTCACATTTTGCAAAAATAATTTTGAATGTCTGCCTAATATTGTAATTTAGCAGAACAATTTAGTGAGTTAGTAAGTAAAAAATCGAACCGGTATTCCTGCCGGTTCTTTTTTTGTTAGCCAATGTAAACTACCAATATTTTTTACATTAAAAGAGTATCTTTGATTTTTCTACATTACAGAGAAGATCGCATATGGACAAGGTTTTTACAGTGAGTGAAATGATGGCAGGTGGTGAAGCTCCCGAAGTATTGTTCTGGGTGGGATGCGCCGGTAGTTTCGATCAAAGGGCACAGAAAATAACAAAAGCATTTGTAGAAATTTTACAGAAGGCCAATATACGTTTTGCTATTTTAGGCAAGGAAGAAATGTGTACCGGCGATCCTGCAAGGCGCTCTGGCAATGAGTTCTTATTCCAGATGATGGCCTACCAGAATATACAGTTACTGAATGGCTATAACATCAAAAAAATAGTAACAGCGTGCCCGCATTGTTTTAATGTGCTCCAGAATGAATACCCGCCGCTTGGCGGAAACTACGAAGTAGTTCACCATACACAATTTATACAAGAACTGATTGACAGTGGAAAGATCGTATTGCAGGAAGGCGGCGCGTTTAAAGGGAAAAAAATTACCTTTCATGATAGTTGCTATCTCGGTAGAGGCAACAACATTTACGAAGCTCCGCGCAAAGTGCTGGAAGCATTGGATGCAGATCTCGTCGAGATGAAACGATGCAGGAAAAATGGCTTTTGTTGCGGAGCCGGCGGCGCACAGATGTTCAAAGAAGAAGAGAAAGGCGATGTGCGTGTAAGTATAGAGCGCGCCAAGGAAGCCATTGACACCAATGCCGAGGTGGTAGCCTCTGCCTGCCCGTTTTGCAATACCATGCTGAGCGATGGCGTTAAAAACGAGAACAAGGCTGAAACCGTTGCTGTGCTTGACGTTGCAGAGATAGTAGCGCAGCAGATAAAAAATTAAATAGAATGAATTTAGATTATCAAGAATATATTCCTGCAGATTTTCCGGACGATGCAAAAGTGTGGGTTTACCAATCCGGCCGCATATTGTCTATCCCTGAAGCATTGCACCTGGAAAAAATGATACAGGAATTTAGTTCGGAGTGGAACACGCACGGAGCATTGAACAAAGGATTTGTACAATTATTGTTCGGTCAGTTTTTGGTGCTGATGGCAGATGAATCTGCACACAGGATAAGTGGCTGCAGCATCGACTCATCCGTACGTTTCATCAAAGAAGTGGAAAAGACTTTTTCCGTAAATTTATTTGACAGGCAGTCACTGGCATTTATTGTAAAAGACAAGGTGCAGATCATACCTATGTCGCAGGTGAAGTATGCTGCAGATAATGGTTTCATTAACGGCGATACTTTATTCTTTAATAACCTGGTAGCTAGTAAAAAAGAATTGCTTGAAAGCTGGATAATACCTGTTAAAAGCAGTTGGCTCGGCGCCAGGTACGGATTTTAATGCCTGGGAAAACGTTCCATGATCTTGGTGGTAAGGAATTGATAGATTTCTTTTTCCTCCGGATAATTTTTTAATATTTCCAAGTGGCGGTTGATGGTATTGTGGTCTGCCCGGAATGCAGGCCCAGTCATAGTTTCAACAGGAGAATAATCGTTAAGCCTGCTAACGGTTTCGCTGATAAGCGGCAAAAGGTATTTAAAGTCTATATTTTCATTTGTACAAAGGTCTTCAGCTACTGTAAATAAATAATTGGTAAAGTTAGAGACCAGCACAGCAGCTACGTGCAGTTTTACACGCTCTTCATCACTTGTATCAGAAACCAACGGTGAAAGCGATTGTGCAAAAGTCTTTAGTGCTTGCCTGGCAGCTTCGTTATTTGCATCGACAAAGAAGGGAATTTCAGGGATATGATGCATCTCCTTGCGTATGCTTTGCAATGGGTACAAGACGCCGTAGTTGCTGCTTAGTTTTTTCAATATATTTACAGATAGTGAACCGGTGGTGTGCACAACCATTTTATCTTCGGTTAATTGCAATTGTGCTACAACTTCTTCCACAGCATGGTCGCTTACCGCAATGATGAACATATCAGCGCTGTCGTCAAGATGTTTAAAGTTAGTAGTGTAGCCTGCCTGAAGGCCATTGGCTAAATACCTTGCTGCTGCTTCATTCCGGCCGGCTACCTGTAAAAGGGTATGCCCGTTTTTGAAAATAAGCTTTGCCAGCACGGTGGCTACGTTGCCTGTGCCGATGATCACACATTTCATGTGTTAATATTTAATTTTTCTGTTTGCCACACGGAATAACCAAAACCTTAATTCTCTATTATCATTACCGGTTGGTATAGATTCTTAATCTTTATGGTTATTTCATGTGTTAATATTTAATTTTTTCTGTTTGCCACACGGAATAACCTTGCATTCTTGAATTCTATAATATCATTCCCGGTTTGTATAGATTCTTAATCTTTATGGTTATTTCATGTGTATTTATTTTTCTTTATGGCCACATGGAATAGCCTTTATTCATTCGCGGTTGGTATGCAACTTTGCTTATGGCTATTTCATGCCATGTTCTCCTTTTCTAAAGTTTCCAAAACCTGCTTCTGGTAAGAAGAGCTTACCGGTATAGAGATGTCTTTTACCTGCAGGGAATTTTTTCCCCAGGCATTTACATAGGCAGTATTGGCTATGTAGGAACGGTGTGTTCGCAAGAATCTGTCATTACCTAACTTTTCGGCAACAGCTTTCATACTCATGTGTACAAGGTAAGCCTTTTCAGCGGTATGGATTTTTATATAATCATCCAAAGCCTCAATGTAAATAATGTCTGCAAAGGGGATTTTTATCCACTGGTAATTGTGTTTTACTACCAGGTGTGCTTCTTCTGTTGCTTTTTGTTTTTGCAGTTCAAGGGTTTCTTTTACGCGGCTTACAGCCAGCTCAAAACGTTTAAACTCAAAAGGCTTCAGCAGGTAGTCGTCGGCATTCAGATTAAAACCTTCTACTGCATAACTGCTGTAGGCTGTGGTAAAAACTACAGCTGGCTTCACTTCCAGCGATTTATAAAAGTCAATGCCGCTAATGTCAGGCATTTGTATGTCCAGGAATATCAGGTCGATGGCATGTTCTCGTAAATAATCTTCGGCAAGAAGCGCATCAGTAAAAGTGGCGCATAGCTCAACATCTTCTAGGCGCTCTGTGTAGCTCTGTATCAGTTGCAGTGCTAACGGCTCATCATCTATAGCTATACAGTACAACATTTTGTTTAAAGGTTAATGAACAGGTCGGCTGTGTATTGATTCCCCTTTTGCGTCAGCTTCAGCTCGTGATTATTTTCATACAACAATTCTAATCTTCGTTTCACGTTAGCAATACCTGTGCCGGTGCCGCGTTTGGCGGCCTGGTTCAGGAATACGTCATTTACACATTGTATGTGCAGCCGGTCCGCTGTTCTTTCTATGAGCATAAAAATATTAGAATCCGAATGTGCACTCACTCCATATTTAAAAGCATTTTCAATAAAGGGAATGAATAGCAGCGGCGCAATTTTTACATGGTCTATATTGCCTTTCACTTCAAATGCAACGTGCAGTTTTTCATTAGCCCGCAGCTTTTGCAGGGCAATGTAGCTTTTGATAAATTCAATTTCTTTAATCAGATCAACAGTTTCCGTTTGCGATTCCTCCAGCGTATAACGCATAATTCGGCTGAGTTTCATCACGGCATCGGGCGCTTTATCGTCTTTGGTTACCGAAAGCGAATAAATGGCATTTAAGGTATTAAAAAGAAAATGAGGATTTACCTGCGATCGTAGTAGGGTAAGCTCATTGGTGATGTTTTGTTTTTCAATTGCTGCTTTTCTTTCTTCTGCTAGAAACCATTGAGAAATAATTTTAGATAAAGAACTTAGTGTAAATGCAGTAAGAAACATCACTATGGGTCCGGAAGAAAAAAACCATTCCCAATAACTTCTAACCCTCATCGGCGCTCCTTTTGCTATGGATCTTGAGCGCATTTTCTCTATATGGTCTTTTGTTTCCTGCGCCTCAAAACCAATGTAGGTAAAGAAATAAAGAAAGATAAGCAGACATGCGATAACGATGCCGGTGTAGAGCAAAGTTTTCTTACGTGCAAGGAACTTCGGTATAAGGTACTGCGAATTAAAAAAATAAAATAGCAGCAGGAATATATTGCTATACACAAACCAATTGATAAAACGATGGCTTTCGAAAGGAGAGTGTTGCCTGTTGTACGGGAAAAAAAGAAAAGAAAACACTACAAGGATCACCAGTATTAAAAATACCAGCACGCCCTGAAGGAATGTTGTTTTCTTCATGATCATCATTAGTAGCTTTCTTCTTTGTTGGGGAAGTCACCCGATTTTATATCATTGATGTATTGTTGTATAGCCTGGGTTACAGGTTCAAACAGGTTCATATATTTACGCACGAAGCGCGGATTAAATTCATTGTACAAGCCAAGCATATCGTGCATTACAAGCACCTGTCCGTCGCAACTGTTTCCTGCACCGATACCTATGGTGGGTATTTGCAGGCTTTCGGTAACCTCCTTCGCAAGTTTGGAAGGAATTTTTTCGAGTACTATGGCAAACACGCCTGCTTCCTGCAAGGCAAGTGCGTCGGATTTAAGTTTTTCAGCTTCAGCTTCTTCTTTAGCGCGCACATTGTAGGTGCCGAATTTGTATATGCTCTGTGGCGTTAAGCCCAGATGTCCCATTACAGGTATGCCCGCTTCTACAATTCTTTTTACACTGTTACATACTTCCAGGCCTCCTTCCAGCTTCAATGCATGTGCGCCGCCTTCCTTCATCATCCTGATGGAAGATGCCAGTGCAACCTCACCATTTGACTGGTAAGTACCAAAAGGCAGGTCTGCAACAATCAGTGCACGTTTTGCACCGTGCACTACAGACTGTGTATGATAGATCATCTGCTCCAGCGTAATGGGTAGTGTCGTTTCATGACCGGCCATTACATTGCCCGCGCTGTCACCAACCAGGATCACTTCCAAGCCTGCCTGATCAAATATCTTAGCAAAGGAATAATCATAAGCTGTAAGCATAGAGAATTTTTCCCCTTTGGCTTTCATGAGTTGTAAGGATTTGGTAGTAATGCATTTAAATTCGGTGTGTTTAGACATGTCTGTGGAAAATAATTAATGCAGCAAGTTACACATAAAATAAATTTCAGGCGGCAATAAATAGGTAAAGCCGTTTATTTGTTCGGTGAGTTTTTTTGAATTGCAATTAAAGATTGCAAAATAAAAGGTCTATTAACTTAGCGGCCTTAGCGTGGATAAGACTTTGCAGTTCTTTTCGTGGTAAAGAACATAATAAATATATTTCGCGCAAAGTACTAAAGAAAAACATTTCAAAAACCCCGACCTGCTTAAAGTCAGCAAACCGAAGGTGCAAACTATTTCTTACGGATTATAATCAGCATCTATCTATCTATGCTTCGTCTTGCGCTTCGCAAAAACACTACGAAGAGCCAATTTTTTTATTTAACCACGATGTGTGCGAAGAATACACAAGGTTCACCAAAAAACTTGGGAGTTATTTATAATTTTTCACACAAAGAATATGCAGGGATTCTGCAAGGAAATCTTCCATCAGGTGGAGTTAATTTCTACTCATCTGTAATTTTTATACCCGCAATTTATAATTTATAATCTGCAATATACAATCATAACCCCTCCAGGATTTCCATCAGATGCGCTTCTGTCTGCACCAGCACATCGCGGGGTTTGCTGCCCTGTGATTTGCCTACAATGCCCGCCATTTCCAGCTGGTCCATGATCCTGCCTGCGCGGTTGTAGCCCAGCTTCATTTTGCGCTGAATCAGCGAGGTGCTGCCTACCTGGTTGGCTACGATCAGTTTGGCGGCTTCATCAAAGAGCGAATCCCTGTCGCTCAGGTCAGCGCCGTTGCCAGCCAGTTCTTTATCGTCTACATATTCAGGGAGCAGGTAAGGCTCGGTGTACCCTTGTTGCTCGCCGATAAAATGTACAATTTTATCTACCTCGGGCGTATCTACAAATGCACATTGCAGTCGGGTGATAGCGCCGTTGTAGCTGATAAGCATATCTCCTTTGCCGATCAGTTGTTCAGCGCCGCCCGCATCCAGGATGGTACGGCTGTCTATCTTGGAAGAAACTTTAAATGCGATGCGCGCAGGAAAGTTTGCTTTAATAATCCCTGTGATAATGTTTACAGACGGGCGTTGCGTGGCAATGATCAGGTGTATGCCCACGGCGCGTGCCAGTTGTGCCAGGCGTGCTATTGGCAGCTCTATTTCTTTGCCGGCAGTCATGATCAGGTCGGCAAATTCATCTATTACCAGCACAATGAATGGCAGGAACTGGTGCCCTTTTTCGGGGTTAAGCCTGCGCTTTACAAACTTCTCGTTGTATTCTTTTATGTTGCGGCAGGCGGCTTCTTTTAGCAGGTCGTAGCGGTTGTCCATTTCAATGCATAAGGCATTCAGGGAGGTCACCACTTTTTTGGTGTCGGTGATGATGGCTTCGTCTTCCCCCGGCAGCTTGGCAAGAAAATGATTTTCTATTAAACGGTAAATACTTAGTTCAACTTTTTTAGGGTCTACCAGTACGAACTTCAGTTGCGACGGATGTTTTTTGTAGAGCAGTGAGATCAGAAGCGAATTGATGCCGACGGATTTTCCCTGGCCTGTAGCGCCTGCCATAAGCAGGTGCGGCATACTGGCAAGGTCTACAATAAAGTTTTCATTATTAATCTTTTTGCCAATAGCAATCGGCAATGAAAAATTATTGTGCTGAAATTTTTCTGATGAGATCAAAGCGCGCATGCTCACTGTGGTCTTGTTCACATTCGGCACTTCAATGCCAATGGTGCCGCGGCCGGGTATAGGCGCAATGATGCGGATGCCCAGCGCTGCAAGGCTCAGCGCAATATCATCTTCCAGGTTTTTAATGCGTGAAATTCTTACACCAGGTGCAGGAACAATTTCATAAAGCGTTACGGTTGGGCCCACAGTGGCTGAAATACGCTGAATCTGTATATCGTAGTTTTTCAGCGTGTTGATGATCTGGTTTTTATTTTCTTCCAGCTCTTCCTTATCCATAATCACTTTTTCGGTACCGTGCAGCTCAAGCATATCCAGCTCGGGATATTTATAATTGCGCAGGTCAAGTGTGGGTTCGTAATCGCCCTTTACCTCTATCCTGGCAGTTTTTTCTTCTTTGCCAATAATTATTTCTGAAGGAATGTTTTCGTTGTTTTTGGTAAGTTCCAAGTCAGGAATATCTTCTGCCTGCACGGGCTTGGTGGGCGTCATGGGCACTCTCGGTACAATATCTTCAGTAAGCTCAGGCTCTTCAGTCAGGATAAACTGCTCTTCCTCCTCGTTGTTTTCCATTAATTCTTCTTCCTCATCTTCATCTATCAACGTAAATTCTCCGCTATCGTCTTCAGCAGGTGTTTTGGGCATGATCACCGCAACGCCTTTTTTATGTGTATCATTGTTTGTCTCCAGGCTTTCATCGATAAATAATTTGGCCTCATCGGCCTCAGCAGGCGTTGCAGTGTCATTTTCTTCCAAAGAACCATTGGTTGCTTTTCGCTTTTTTCCAGCAGCAAATTTTAATGAGGGGTTCATCTGCCAGATTACGTAAAACAGGCCGACGGTAATCAACAGAATCATGGTGCCCAGTTTGCCTATCCATTTTATCAGCCAGTCTTTTACCAGGTCGCCGGTAGCGCCGCCCCAGGAGAATTCTGCTCCCTGCGTAAAGAAAGCCAGCGAAATACTGATTACCAGCAGGCCTGCAACGATATATTTAAAAGTTCTCCACAGCCTGAAAACTCTTTTGCCTGCAAACAGGTTGATTCCCATGGCAAAAAAGAACATGGTAATGAGAAAAGCTGCAATGCCAAAGCCATTATAGATCAATGAATGGCCTGTGTATGCACCCAGCACGCCAAAGAGGTTTTCTACCTCTGCATCCTTTACGCTAAAAACCTTTACACCATATCGCTGCACAATATCCTGGTCTTCGCGCCAGGTAGAAATATAAGAAGCCAGTGAGATAAAAAGAAATAAGCCTATAAGTATACTTAATATGCTCAGTGTTAGTTTAAGCCTGTTATCTTTTGGTGTATCGGTTACAGGAATTTCTTCCTTAGGTATATTTGCCATTTGCCTGTAATAATAAAATAAATTTTCCTACCTGCAAAAGTAAATGAAAAGTTGAAAGTATCCTTAGCACTAAACTGTTTTAGCAATTATCAGGTATATTTGCTGAAAAATAACCTGTTGATGAATGCACGTACTGCTGCCGAAAGCCTGACCATCATGAGTGAGCTTGTTTTGCCCGGGCATACTAACCCGTTTGATAATTTACTGGGGGGGCAATTGATGTATTGGATGGATATTGCCGCTGCCATCTGCGCTGTAAGGCACAGCGGTATGCCAAGCATGACAGTAAGCGTAGACAACCTGAGTTTTAAAACACAGGTGAAGCGTGGCTCTACAGTTACTATTGAAGCTAAAGTTACACGTGCATTTACCTCATCCATGGAAATACACATTCAGGCGTGGACTGCTTACCTTGACCATACGGCCAGAGAGCTGAGCAATGAAGCCTATTTTACTTTTGTAGCATTGGATGCTGAAGGCAAGCCTGCAAAGGTTCCCGAGCTGATACCTGAAACCGAGCAGGAAAAAATATTGTACCAGGGCGCAATGCGAAGGCGTCAACTGCGGCTGATACTATCGGGCAAAATGAAAGCAGACGATGCACAGGAGCTCAAAGAGATATTTAAATAGAAAAATGCTGCAACTCTAACAGGGCTACAGATAAACTATGAACGCAAGATGTATAAAAGTTTAGAAGAATGCTTACTGGACCTGGAAAAAAATCACCAGCTCGTCCGGGTAAAAGAAGAGGTGGATCCTTACCTGGAAATGGCAGCTATCCAGCTTCGTATGTACGAAGCCAAAGGCCCAGCTTTACTATTTGAAAATGTAAAAGGTACCCAATTCCGCTGTGCCGCCAATATTTTCGGCACCTTGGAGAGGAGTAAGTTTCTCTTTCGTGATGCTTTGAAAAAAGTTCAAAATATTATTGCCCTGCGGGAAAATCCCATTAACGCAATTAAAAGCCCGCTGAAAAATATAGGCAGCGGACTGGCTGCTATCAACGCTTTGCCCCTGAAAACATCTGCCGGCAAAGGCAGGTTCAGGGAAATAAAGATTAGCGACCTGCCGCAGATACACCACTGGCAGATGGATGGTGGAGCTTACATTACGTTGCCGCAGGTTTATACAGAAAATATCGATAAACCAGGTATAATGCATTCCAACCTGGGCATGTATCGCATTCAGTTGTCAGGCAATGAGTTTGTTGCTGACAAAGAAATAGGCTTGCATTACCAAATTCATCGCGGCATAGGTGTGCATCAGTCGCTCACCAATAAATACAACCAGCCGCTGAAAGTGAGCATATTTGTTGGAGGGCCGCCTGCACACACGCTTTCAGCAGTAATGCCCCTGCCGGAAGGACTGAGCGAAATCTTATTTGCCGGCTTGCTGGGCGGCAGGCGTTTCAGGTATTTTTATGAAGACGGTTTCTGCATCAGCGCAGATGCGGATTTTGTTATTACAGGTGAGATCTATCCGGAAGAAGTAAAACCCGAAGGGCCTTTCGGCGACCATTACGGTTATTACAGTCTCAAACACGATTTTCCTTTGATGCGCGTACGTAAAGTATACGCCAAAGAGCATGCTATCTGGCCATACACGGTTGTAGGCAGGCCGCCGCAGGAAGATACCAGCTTCGGGCAGTTGATCCACGAGATCACAGGCGATGCCATAGGGCAGGAAGTACCCGGCCTGAAAGAAGTGCATGCCGTAGATGCTGCAGGTGTACACCCTTTACTGCTTGCTATCGGCGAAGAACGGTACACGCCATTCTATGGCAACAAAGAACCGCTGGAATTGTTGACCATAGCCAACCGTACGCTTGGCACCGGACAGCTGAGTCTGGCCAAGTACCTGTTCTTAACAGCAGACAAGAAAAATATATTAAGCACACATCATGTAGAAGATTACCTGCAATATATTTTTGAAAGGATCGATCTTGCCAGAGACCTGCATTTCTTTACCGAAACTACCATTGATACGCTGGATTATACAGGCACAAAATTAAACCACGGAAGTAAAGTTGCTTTTGTGGTACATGCCGATAAAAGGCGAGCGTTGTGTAAAGAAGTTCCTGTATGTTTAAAGGAAATGAATAATGAATTCTATAATCCGCAACTTGTAATGCCCGGCATTATTGCTTTACAGGCAAATCAATTCAGCAATTATGATACTGCTGAAAAAGAAATGGGCAGATTGAATGATGCATTGAAAGATAAAAAAGAATTAGGTTCAACTGGCCTGATAGTGATTTGCGATGACAGCCCCTTTACGGCTGAGCATACTGATAACTTTGTATGGGTAACTTTCACACGCAGCAATCCCTCTCACGATATATATGGTATCAACAGCTTTATTAAATTCAAACATTTCGGCTGTGACGGTCCCCTGGTAATTGATGCCAGGAAAAAACCCCATCATGCGCCTGAACTGGTCATAGACGAACAAACAGCAAAAAATATTAACAGGCTCTGGCAGAAAGGCGGCAGCCTGTATGGAATACAATAAAATTTATGGATAAAAAACCAACACTGTTTACAGTACTTTCACCCAAACTTACAGACCTCTACAATCTTGATGGATGCATCGTTGTAATCATTGACGTATTCAGGGCTACTTCCACCATTGCATCAGCTTTATACAACGGCGCCGAGAGGGTAATACCGGTAGCGCAGGTAGATTCGTGTATAGAAATTGGTAAAGAACTAAATGCCATTACTGCAGGAGAGCGCGACGGTAAAATCATTGAAGGACTGCTGCATGGTAACTCGCCCCTGGAATACAGCCGGGAATTTATTGAAAATAAAACATTGGTACTTACCACCACCAATGGCACACAAATGCTTCACCTGGCGCTGGAACGGGGAGCAGACGAAATTATTACCGGCTCGTTTCCCAACTTAAACAGTGTATGCGCGCATTTAAAGTTGCGCAGGAAGAACGTGATACTGGCATGCTCCGGCTGGAAAAACCGGTTTAATATGGAGGATACACTGTTTGCGGGAGCGGTTATAGACAACGTAAAAGATTTTTTTGAAATTCATTGTGATAGCAGTCTTATGGCACAAAATTTGTTTAAAGTTCAAAAAAAGGATTTAAAAACTTTTGCTGCTTTAACAACACATTGGCATCGTTTAGCAAAATATGGTTTAGAAAACGATATGCTGTATTGCCTTTCTGAAAATGTTGCAGATGTTTTGCCTTTTTACGATAAAA
The DNA here is from genome assembly GCA_023422835.1 of Bacteroidota bacterium. GTDB lineage: Bacteria > Bacteroidota > Bacteroidia > Chitinophagales > Chitinophagaceae > Haoranjiania > Haoranjiania flava. The sequence goes on from JAFAGI010000011.1 coordinate 32,535, forward strand.
CAAATCAGTGTTTATATTCTAAAACAAATATTGACTAACAAATTAAAAAAAAACAAAATGAAGAAATTATTCGTTGGAGCTTTTATCCTGGGAGCAGCCATTTTGGGGTCGAATCAGGCATCTGCACAAAGTTATAAAACAGCAGGTGGATTATTTGTAGATTTCGGTGATGGTACTACCGCTGTAGGTCCCGCCCTGAAACAATCTATCGGCGGACCCAATGCATTACAGGGCATGGTGTTATTTGCTGATAATACTGTAATTCTTGGCGGTGAATATTCTTACAACAAATCTATCCCGGGAGCAAATGGATTAGACTGGAACATAGGTTTTGGTCCGCAAGTGTTGATAGGTAAGGATAATTCAGCATTTGCTATCAGGCCTACATTAGGTTTGGAATATACTATTCCGAGCGCGCCTATTAATATCGGGTTAGACTGGCGTCCTCTATGGGCATTGAGTGATGGCTCTAATTTTGAAGCCGGCCGTTTCGGACTTGGTTTGAGGTATATTTTTAAAAGATAAACTTCCATTAAACTATTACTCAGAGCGGGCTATTATGCCCGCTTTTTGTTTATGTTTAATTTTTTATGCGCTGAAATTATTTACTTTTGCAGTTAATGAGATCAAAAACATTAAACAAAGATAAAGTCAATATCATAACGCTGGGTTGCAGCAAAAACCTGGTTGACAGTGAAGTGCTGAGCGGGCAACTAAAAGCTAACGATATTGATGTGGTACATGAAAACAAACACCACGACCATAATATTGTAATCGTAAATACCTGCGGGTTTATAGATAAGGCCAAGGAAGAAAGCATCAATACCATATTGGAGCAGGTTGATCTCAAAGATAAAGGAAAGCTTGATAAAGTGTATGTTTCAGGCTGCCTCAGCGCCCGCTACAAAGATGTGCTGGAAGAAGAAATTCCCGGTGTGGATGCCTGGTTTGGTACTATGGAGCTGCCGCTTATATTGCAAAAATTTAATGCAGATTATAAAACAGAATTATTAGGCGAACGCCTGCTGAGTACGCCCACTCATTATGCCTATTTAAAAATAAGCGAGGGCTGCAACCGTACCTGTACCTTCTGTGCCATTCCGCTAATGCGCGGCACACACATAAGCAAACCTATGGAGCAGGTAGTGGAAGAGGCCAGAACGCTGGTAAAAAGAGGCGTTAAGGAGATAATGGTGATAGCGCAGGAGCTTACTTATTATGGACTTGATCTTTATAAAGAACGCAAGCTGGCAGAATTGCTGAGCAGGCTGTCTGATGTGGATGGTCTTGAATGGATCAGGCTGCATTATGCCTACCCTAATAAATTTCCTATGGATGTACTGGATGTAATGCGCGAAAGAAAAAACATTTGCAACTACCTGGACATGCCATTACAACATGCCAGCAACAACATGCTGAAAGCAATGAAGCGCCAGAGTACACGCGAAGAAATGGAACAGCTGGTAAAAGCTATCCGCGAAAAAAATCCTGATATTTGCCTGCGTACCACACTCATTACCGGCTTCCCGGGAGAAACGCTGGAAGATGTGGAAGAGTTAAAAGACTTCCTGGTTAAAAATGAATTTGACAGGGTAGGGATCTTTACCTACAGCCATGAAGAAAACACATCGGCTTACGGCCTGGAAGACAATGTTCCGGAAGAAGAAAAACGCAGGCGTGCAGAAGATATTATGTCGGTACAGCAGGAGATAAGCCTGGATAAAAATTTAGAAAAAATAGGCAAAGTATTCAAAGTGATGGTAGATAAAAAAGAAGCCGGCAAGTACATCGGCCGCACAGAATACGACAGTGTGGAAGTGGACAATGAAGTGATCATCAGCTCGAGACGGCCTTTAGTTATCGGCGAATTTGTGCAGGTGAAAATTACTCATGCTTATGATTACGACCTTGAAGGCGTATTGATAGAACTTTCAAATCATTAAACAAATTTTTTTGCTACAATATTTACCTTATAGCACCACAGGTTTCTTTTCAAAAACCGTAAACGATTATTTAAGTGCAAGCGCTGAGCTGCGCCGTTTTTACAGGCACGACGTGAGTTATAACGGTGTAAAGGAAGCCATGACTTCGCGGGAATATTTTCCTACCGACAGGGATATGCTTGCCGAAGTGCTGGAAGCACAATACAGCCATTTGCAGCCGCACGCCAGGGTTAAGGAAAATATTGCTTTACTCAAAGAAAGAAATACATTCACCATTACCACGGCACATCAGCCGAATCTATTCACCGGGCCGCTGTATTTTATTTATAAAATAATACACACCATTAAAATTGCTGCTGATTTAAAGCTGCAGTTTCCGGCTAATAATTTTGTGCCGGTTTATTACATGGGTAGTGAAGATGCTGACCTGGATGAGCTCAACCATATTGAGATCCATGGGAAGAAATATACCTGGAACACAACACAGACGGGCGCTGTGGGCAGAATGCTGGTCGATGATGAATTGATGGGATTAATCCGGGAAGTACATAGACAATTAGGCGTAAACCCTTTCGGCAATGAGTGGATTGATGTATTGAGCAGGGCTTACACCAAGGGTAAAAGTATACAGCAAGCCACTTTTGAGTTGGTGCATGAATTATTTGCAGCTCACGGGTTGATTGTATTGATTCCCGATAATGCCAGGTTGAAGAAAGTTTTTGAGCCGGTTGTGGAAAAGGAGTTGTTGGAGCAGTTCTCGCATCAGGCAGTAAAAAAGACGGCTGAAGCACTCAATGATGCGGGCTATAAAATACAGGCTTCAGGCAGAGAAATCAATTTATTTTACTTACTTGGAGATAAGCGCGAACGGATTGAGCCGCTTAGCGATCAATATGTGGTGAACAATATAGGCATCACTTTTTCTAAAGAAGAAATACTTCAAGAGTTGTATAACTATCCCGAACGCTTTAGTGCCAATGTGGTGTTGCGGGGGGTGTTCCAGGAAATAATTTTACCCAACATTATTTTTGTGGGCGGCGGCGGAGAGCTGTCCTACTGGCTTGAGCTCAGGGGTGTGTTCGATAAAGTGGGGGCGCCTTACCCGATGCTTATTCTAAGAAATTCTTATTTACTGCTAAATGAAAAGCAGCAGTCTATCATAAACAAACTACAGCTCGCTCCTGAGGACCTGTTCAAAGAAAATTTTGAGATACTAAACCTTATTTCACAACATACAGGCCGGGCTATATCACTGAATAGCGAAATAAAGGAGCTCGAAATCTTTTATAATCATCTTCGTGAAAAAACTGCTCAGGCAGACTCTACGCTGGCTCAGCATGTGCAGGCCCTGGGAAGGCAGGCTGGTAGAAAGCTTGCAGCCTTGCAAAAGAAAATAGATAGCGCACAGCGAAAAAGGCTTGATGCCGAGGCCAGGCAGCTAACAAAATTGAAAGAACAGTTATTTCCTCACAATTCACTCCAGGAGCGTGTGGAAAACTTTGGATCCATATATTCAGTATACGGAAAAAGTGTTTTAGATACCTTGCTGGCTGCATCTAAAACAATTGATTATGAATTTTGCCTGCTTACACTTACAAATAATTAAAGTTGGTGTCTGGGGTTATCGCCAGCACAGTTTTATAGATCAGTTGCACTGTATTTTCAATATCCTCTTCATGCAGCATTTCTACGGTTGTGTGCATGTAACGCAGCGGTATGGATATCAAAGCCGAAGGGCAGCCGTCATTGGAATAGGCAAAGCTGTCCGTATCTGTGCCGGTGGAAGTGCTTACCGCCTGTAGCTGTAAGGGTATTTTATTTTTACGAGCTGTTTCTTCTATCAGCGCCCGCAGTTTGTTCTGCACGGCAGGGCCGTAAGTCAAAGCCGGTCCGTTGCCGCAGGCTGTATCACCCTGGATATTTTTATTGATCATAGGTGTTTGGGTATCGTGGGTCACGTCGGTAATGATGGCTACATCGGGTTTTAGCCTTCTAGCGATCATCTCTGCGCCGCGCAGGCCAATTTCTTCTTGTACGGCATTTACAATGTACAAGCCAAAAGGCAGCTTTTTTTTATTTTCTTTTAAGAGTTTGGCCACCTGTGCTATCATAAAGCCGCCGATGCGGTTGTCAAACGCCCTGCCAACCAAGAAACCATTGGCAAGCCTGTCGAACCTGTCCTGGTAGGTAACAGTGCATCCAACGTGGATGCCCATTGCCTCAACCTCTTTTTTGGATGTAGCCCCGCAGTCTAACCAGATATTGTCCAGTTCAGGCGTGCTTTCTTTTTTGGCATTTTTGCGTGTGTGAATGGCCGGCCATCCGAACACTGCTTTCACCGGTCCTTTTTTGCCATGAATAAATACACGCAAGGAAGGCGCTATCTGGTGATCGCTGCCCCCATTTCTTTTTACATAAATAAAACCTTTGTCGTTAATATAATTTACAAACCAGCCGATCTCGTCTGCATGCGCTTCAATGATCACTTTGAAAGGATGTTCCGGGTTAATGACGCCTACGGCAGTGCCGTAAGGATCAATGATCCTGGTATCAATATATGGTTCTATATAATCCAGCCACAATTTTTGGCCGGTAACTTCAAATCCTACCGGCGAGGCATTATTAATATAACTTTCCAAAAACTCAAACGAAGTTTTATCCAGTACGCTTTTGGGTGATTTTTTACTCATAGATATAAAATTTTGATAAAGATAATTTTTTTACAGTAGTGAAACACTTCATGGAAAATTTACGTATACAAAATATTGGTAACACTGGCTTAATTTTAAATTAATTTTATTTTAATAAGCAATTGCTTAGAAATCAAATTAAAACATTATCTTTGCACTGATCAAAACTAATGTAAAAGATTACATTTATTGTATTTTATTAATTTTAATAGAAGTTGGCATTAAGTTTGATATAATTATTTCAACCCTAAAACGATAAATATTTAAATTATTAAATATTTAAAACACAGTTATGAAGCAAATAATTTTACTTATCAGTATTATTTCCTCTCTGTTTACATATAATATAGATGATGAAGCTTCTACTTTTGCTGAAAAACTAAAAGGCGGCTGGACACTTACACCCGGCAGCAAAATTTCCTACTATGATGCGTTCAACAACCTCGTTGATGAAAGGATTGTACCTTTAAGCGTTTCAGGTACCATCCTACACATAAAACCTCAAAACCTCATAATCAGGGATAATAAAAATAATGTTAAAAGCCTGGTTTATCAATTGGATGAAAATTCTTACAATTCGGGCAAAATGTCTGTTCAGGAAATTGCATCAGCCGATAATAAAGAGATCATTTCGCTTTTAAGCGCTCAAAATCTTTCTCTTTCCAGCGATAAAAGCAATTCTTTGCGTATCCAATGTGCATACGATAAAAACTACTCGTCTGATATTTTAGATAAGTCTGTTGATTTCGATCATGCAGTGGTAGAAATGGTGTTTAATAAAAACAGCTTGTTTTCAGATTTCATCTTACCTTATTAATTCCAATTTATCACAATACCAGTTAATGCTTTCATCAGCATGAGCCCGTCTATAACCAGCAGGTAAAAAAGGATGGGTTTTCTTTTGGTAAGGCCCATCACCACAAGGTAAAGGCAGGCTGCTATGAAACTGTCTGCCACGAAGTTGGTTGCAGGTACTCCGGCTGCGATATTTTTTACAAAGCTGAAGGCTGCGTACAACAGGCATACAGGTAGCAGTATTTTATAAATGGTATTTTTAAGGCCCCATTTTACTACAAAGGTTTTTACATCTCTGTTGGCATCATCGGCATAATCCTTAATGTCGAACATGATACAAAGTATGGATACAAACAACCAATAATCCAGGAAACAGTATATGGTTCTAAGAGATACCATAGGTGTGTGATCATAAAAAATAAAGTTGAATAATGCAGGGTAGCATACAATGGCTCCGGCCCACACAAAGCCGATGACAAAAGGTTTCAGCAGCCCCTTATTTCTCAGGGTGAAATGCAAGCCCGGGAAATAAATATGGCCATAATAAAATATAGAGACGGCAGGAAACACAAGTGCGATCAATAAAAATTCCCCGTTGATCTTATGATACTGGCCTGAGGTGCGGTAAAGCAACATGTAAAGCGATACGGCCATAGCAAAAACAAGGGCGATTTGTGCATAAAAAATGGTTATGGCATGTTTGCGGTACCAGTTAAACCGGTGGTTTTTGTCATTGATTATCGCAGGCTTTCTCTGCCGGTGCAATTTGAAAATGCCCGCATATGCAAATGTATAGTACAGTATGGATGCGGAGAAGATGAAAGTAAAATAGAATATACCGGGTAAATTAATTTGCTGAAATATAACAGAATCAGCGGTCATAGCCACCATACAGATACCATAAAACACATTGCTGAAAAAGAATAAATCTGTAAATCTTTTCATTAATACTTTAAAGTAAGATAAAATCTCGTTTTCTTTGCAATTATTCCATGGATAACCATTTTATTGAACATATTTTTTCAGGAAGCTTTCTTACAGATGAAGACATACTGCGTGTGTTCAGCTTTCAGTACGCATACAATATTGTTTATCGTGAATGGTGCGATTCTATCGGAAAAAATGTGAAGAATGTGCGTGCAGTTAAAGACATTCCTTTTATGCCTGTATCGTTTTTTAAAACGCACCGGGTTGTTTGCGGCAGGTTTGAGCCTGAACTGGTTTTTGATAGCAGTGGCACTACCGCCACCGTTAACAGCAGGCATTATGTAAAACATGAAAGCTTGTACGAAAAGAGTTTTACCACCTGTTTTGAATATTTTTATGGAAATATTTATGAATACTGCATCATAGGGCTATTGCCTAATTACCTGGAACGTAGCAATTCTTCGCTGGTGAAGATGACCGATACGCTTATCAGGCTGTCAGGCAATCAACACAGCGGCTATTATTTATACGATTTTGAGGCATTGGCTGCATTGCTGCGCATGTTGGAATCTGCAGGAAGGAAAACCTTGTTACTGGGCGTAACTTTTGCGCTGCTTGATTTTGCCGAACAATATTCCATCCCGCTGAAGCACACCATCATTATGGATACAGGCGGTATGAAAGGCAGGAAGAAGGAAATGACACGCGCGGAAGTACACGGCATCTTAAAAGACAGCTTTGGCGTACCTGCTGTACATTCAGAATATGGCATGACGGAATTACTAAGCCAGGCCTATTCAAAATCTGAAGGACAGTACCGTTGCCCGCCGTGGATGCGCATACTGGTGCGCGAAGCATCAGACCCTTTTGCTTTACATGCGGCAGGGAGGGGATTGATCAACGTGATTGATCTGGCTAACCTATATAGCTGTAGCTTTATTGCCACCGATGATGTCGGTGTGGCGCATCCGGATTATTTTGAAGTTTGGGGCAGGCGCGATAATAGTGACCTTAGAGGATGCAGTTTGTTGACATTATAAAGATTTATGCGATCTTTGCATAGCATTAAACTTTTTAACACTAAATTTATCTTACATACACTCTGAATAACCGATAATAAACCTGACAAAAAAATATACATAAATGAAATGCAGCATAAAAATCTCTGGCCGAATGTAACTATGCATGTACTAACAGTAATGAATTTTATGTGGAATCCCATTTTAACAATTAAAAATAAATAAATACATAGAAAATGAAAAGATTTATATTTTCCCTTTGTGCCTTGATGCTGGTAGCTGCCGCAGATGCGCAGGTGAGAAGAGGCAACATGATCACAGAACGTACTAAAATAGGCATACAGGGTGGTTTGAGTGTAGCGAGCCAGACCTTTTCTACACTGGATGGAGATTGGAGTAGCAACCCAAGATATGGTGGCCTGGCAGGTGTTTCCCTTGAAGTGCCTATTAAAAACGGCTTGTATTTCCAGCCGGAATTAAATTATGTAAACATGGGTTCAAGATATAATGGCGAGGTTGCTTTAGATAATGATAAAAAGGAAATGGCACAGTTAGTAGATAACTTCAACTATGTACAGTTGCCGTTAATGCTTAAATATCGCCCATTGTATTCAGGCTTTGGCATATTCGGTGGTCCGCAAGTAGGGTTGCTAACGCACATGAATTCTGAAGCGCCTGGTGTTGGTAATAAAAAAGATTTTACCAATCTGTACAAGAAGTATGATATTGGCGGCCTGGTGGGAGTAGAATACTATTTCCCTAATGCAGATGACCGCGCTCCTCAATTCGGTTTAGGCCTCCGCGCACAAATAGGCTTTACGGATGTTAACGGGCCTTCAGAATCCAGCTATGGTTCACGAAGAAATAATGGTATACAACTTACTGCGGGGGTGAGATTCTAAAAAATAAATTTAGTATACATAATGAGCTGTCTGCGGACAGCTTTTTTTATTTTTGATCTCTTGTTTTAGGATAAATACCTGAACCTTATGCAAAAGAAAATATCGCTGCGCATTCTGCCTACTGACTTCTCAGCAGATGAAATGTTGAAAAAAGCTGTAGAAGAACAGGCAGGCATAAAAGCCGGAAGCATTACCGGCTACCATATTTTAAAGAAGTCACTGGATGCACGCAGCAGGCAGATATGGATCAATCTGACGCTGAATGTATTTATAGACGAACCTTTTCAGCAAAGAGCTGTGAAACACACAGCGTTTAAAGATGTAACACACGCATCTGGTAGTGCAGTTGTTATCGGCGCAGGGCCGGCGGGCTTATTTGCCTCGCTGAAGCTGATAGAGAAAGGCATAAAGCCTGTGATCCTGGAGCGAGGCAAAGATGTAAAATCCCGCAGGCGCGATTTAGCCATCCTAAACAAAGCAGGTGAAATAAACCCAGAGAGCAATTATTGTTTTGGTGAAGGCGGCGCAGGCACGTACAGCGATGGTAAGCTCTACACGCGCAGCAATAAGCGCGGCAGCATAGACGATGCTCTCAATATTTTTGTACAGTTCGGCGCCGGAGAAAATATACTCTACGAGGCGCACCCTCATATTGGTACCAATAAACTCCCCAACATTATTACTGCCATGCGCCAGCATATCATCGACTGCGGCGGGGAGGTACATTTTGAGCAAAAAGTTACAGATATAATATTAGAGCATAACCGGGTAAAATCTGTAAAAACGGCTGATGGCAACAGTTTCAGCGCCGATGCCTACATTCTTGCCACGGGACATTCTGCGCGCGATATCTTCCGTTTGTTGCACGCAAAAAATATATTGATAGAATCCAAGCCTTTTGCGTTAGGCGTGCGCATTGAGCATCCGCAGGAGTTAATTAACCGCATACAATACCATTGCACTGCCGAAGAAGCAGAAAGACAATTATTGCCGCCGGCCTCTTACGGGCTGGTGCAGCAGGTAAATGAGCGGGGTGTATTTAGTTTTTGCATGTGCCCCGGAGGCGTTATTGCAGCTGCGTCCACTGATCATGCGGAGCTGGTGGTAAACGGCTGGAGCCCCAGCAAAAGAAACAACCCGTTTGCCAACAGTGGAATGGTAGTGCAAGTGGATCAACAGGATGCTTACCATTATTTAAAAAATAAAGAGATTGACATTAAAGACCCTTTATTGCTGATGAATTTTCAGCAAGCTGTTGAAAGAAAATGTTACGCATCGGGAGGCGGCAGGTTTGTAGCTCCTGCCCAGCGTATGGCTGATTTCAGCTATAATAAAGTATCTTCCACACTTCCGAAATGTAGCTACATCCCGGGTGTAAACAGTGTAAATATGCAGGAGGTGTTGCCCGGATTTGTATTTCAGCGGTTGCAAAATGCTTTCAGAGGATTTGGTAAAAAAATGAAAGGCTATTTCACCAATGAGGCTATTGTGCTTGCAACCGAGAGCCGTACATCAAGTCCTGTGCGCATTCCCCGTGATAAAGAAACGCTGCAGCATATACAGGTAGCCAATCTCTATCCCTGTGCAGAAGGCGCAGGCTATGCCGGCGGTATTATCAGCGCGGCCATGGACGGACAAAATGTTGCCGTTGCTATAGCTGAAAAGCTCAGTGGTACTTGCTGACAACCCATTCTTTGTGCTATATCTGTAAACCAGCCTAACTAATGCCGGATGATAAAAGCATCAACTTCATTTGATAATACATTGCCTGCTGCATTGCATGGCAACTTTTTGTGTATTGTATGATCAAATGAGGAATATGGGCACGCGAGGATTGAATCAATGAATTATTTGATCTCTATCCATACGGGTGCATGGTCGCTGCTGCCTTCAGCCGCGCGGATTTCGCGGTCTACACCTGATTTCTTCAATCGTTGGGCAATGTGTGGGCTTAGCAGGAAAAAGTCGAGCCTGAGTCCGGCATCTCTTGCAAATGCGTTGCGCATATAGTCCCAGAAAGAATATTCCGGTGTGGAAGGGTGCAATTTTCTTACGGCATCTGTCCAGCCTTGTTTCAGGATTTCTTCAAAAGCCTCCCTGCTTTCAGGCCTGTACAAAGCGTTGTTGATGTATTTCTGTGGTTTGTACACATCCAGCTCTGTAGGCATTACATTGAAGTCTCCTGCCAATATCACGGGTACATCATATTTGTAAAGAAAGCATGCATGTTTTCGTAGCCTTTCAAACCATCGGATTTTATAATCAAACTTTGGCCCTGGGTAAGGGTTTCCGTTGGGCAGGTAGATACATCCAATGATCATCTGGTCAATAATTGCTTCTATGTACCTGCTTTGTGAATCATCCTCCTCTCCGGGCAGTGTTGTGCGGAGTTCCTGTATTTCTCTGTTTCGTGCCAGGATAGCTACGCCGTTCCATGTTTGTTGTCCTTTCCAGATGGCGTTGTAGCCGGCGGCTTTCAATTGTTCTTCAGGAAATGATGACTGGTTCACTTTCAGTTCCTGTAAACAAACAATGTCTGGCTTGCGCTGCTCCAGCCATTGCAGCAACAGTGGCAGGCGTCGGTTTATACTGTTTATATTGTACGTTGCTATAATCATTGGCGGTTTATATTTTTTTGTTGGCTTACATAAAGGTTTCCATCTAAATAGTGTCAGGAACGGGGAGGCTCAAATGCTCCTGCATGAGCCTGGAATCCCCCTGTGCCGATATTGTACCATCAGCAGTTTCGATCAAAAATCCTGCACTGACGTCCTCCCATATTTCGTAGCAGCTTAAATTGTAGAATCGGGGCTGTTTTCTATTAGTTGTAAGCCTGTGGACGCAATGATGTGTGGTCACTTATTTGATCCTTCTGTTTAAGATCGTAACACATCATTGCGTACGTAGGAGCCGCCGGCAGGCATGAAATAATTGTATTTTACATCTGCTGGCTTTTCCACCAATCAATAAATTCAGCTGGTGTTTTATCACCCAAAGAACTATGAGGCCGGAACTCGTTATATTCTATTCGCCAAGCCTCGAGTTTTTCAGTTGCGTCCTGTAAAGATAAGAACCAATGCGCATTTAAACATTCATCTCTAAAACTTCCATTGAATGACTCTATAAATGGATTATCCGTCGGCTTACCTGGCCGGGAATAATCCATTTGTAACGTTGTTTTCATATGCCCAGCGATCCACTTGCTTAGAAGTAAATTCACTGCCATTGTCTGTCTGGATTCTTTGAGGAGATATACCTCTTTGCGCTTGGATTTGCTCCAATGCGCTCACAACATCACTCCCTTTCAATGATTGGCCGAACTCCGAGACTAAGTTCTGAGATTGCTCTTATTTCTATCAGAATAACAGTAAGTTAAAGGGCAAAAAAATGGGACAAGTCTTTTTTTTTAGACTTGTCCTAAGAGGTGACCCTGTAGGGACTCGAACCCTAGACCCGCTGATTAAGAGTCAGCTGCTCTACCAACTGAGCTACAGAGTCAAAAGTGATGCAATTTACAGAAAAATATTTTTAGAATTTAATAAAATATTAATCCAATTAAACCGATTAACCCTTCTCATAATCTATATTTGTATAGAATCCTATTTGTATTACGAGCAAACCATAACAAAATTGACTGAATTAATTATAGATCTTAACACGGTAAATCCTATCGAGTTTTTCGGAGTCAACAACAAAAAGCTGGATATTCTAAAAAAACGGTTCCCACTACTGAAAATATTATCCCGCGGTACACAGCTAAAACTCAGTGGCTCGGCCGAGCAGATAAAGCTTGCCAAGGAAAAAATAGAACTTATTATCCAATATATGGAGCGAACCGGCGATATGAGCGAACATTACATGGAAAGAATTCTTGGTACCGACGAGACAGAGGTGGCGGATAATTTTATAGATAAAAATCCAAACGATATTCTCGTTTTCGGCCCCAATGGCAAGACCATTAAAGCACGTACCGCTAACCAGAAAAAAATGGCCAGGGAAGCTTCTGAAAACGATATTGTTTTTGCTGTAGGTCCTGCCGGTACCGGTAAAACCTACACGGCTGTTGCCTTAGCGGTCAGGGCGCTAAAAAATAAAACCGTGAAAAAAATTATTCTTACCCGCCCTGCGGTAGAAGCAGGCGAGAGCCTCGGCTTTCTTCCGGGCGACCTGAAGGAAAAGATAGATCCGTACCTACGCCCACTGTATGATGCGCTGGACGATATGATCCCTGCCGATAAACTTAACTACTACATGACCACACGGGTGATAGAGATAGCTCCGCTGGCCTACATGCGCGGCCGCACGCTGGACAATGCTTTTATCATACTTGACGAGGCGCAGAACACCAATGACCTGCAGCTGAAAATGTTCCTGACACGTATCGGTGCCAATGCCAAGGCCATTATTACAGGCGATCCTACCCAGGTAGACCTTCCTAAAAACCAGAGAAGCGGGCTGGATAAAGCCATGCGGATCTTAAGAAACATACCCGGTATCTCTCACGTGGAATTAGATGAGGAAGATGTGGTGCGCCACAGGCTGGTTAAGCAAATCATTAAAGCTTACGATAAAGCACATATACAGGAAGAGCAGCAGGAGAAAGAATACCAGGAAAAAAAGAGAGCTCAATACAGCAAACGCGATAGCGGGCAATAGTTTTACTAAAAATCTTTTCTGGAGTGATAATTTTCAGAAGCATTATGCCGTTGCATACCCTGTTATTGTAGAATTATAAAAAAACTAGAAATGAAGAAAATATTGTTGGCAGCTTTATTATTTGCCGGCCTGGCTGCCTGTAAAAACGGAGGCGGCAACGCAGAAATTGAAAATGCCTTAAAAGGTTTTTTTGATGGCATGTATGCACGCGACTTTCAGCAGGCACGCGCTAATGCTACGCAGGAAAGTGAAGAAGTTATCAGCCTGCTGGAATCACTGGCGCAGGATACAGATGAGCAGGAGAAATCTGAGAAACCATCCATTGATATTAAAGAGATAGTAATAGAACAGGATACTACGGCAACCGCTATGGTGCATGCTTCGGGCCAACCCAATACTGTGAAGATGAGCCTGCGAAAAAGAGCCGGCAAGTGGCTGGTAGCCTTTGATCTGCGTTCGCTCGCCATCATGATGGGGCAGGACCCCGATGCAGCAGAGCAGGAGATGGTGATGCCGCCCGCTCCTGAAGATCCCCTGGAGACAGACAGCGCCGTTTCCCAGGATTAAAAATGCCGGCAGAGAATTTATCCGCCGGCATTTTTATATATGGTTTGTTTAAAACAGCCCTTCAATACTCAGGTATCTTTCGCCTGTATCGTAAGAGAATGTAAGTACTTTGCTGCCTTCGGGAATTTCAGGAAGCTTTTTTGCCACTGCTGCCAGTGATGCACCCGAAGATATTCCTACGAATAAGCCTTCTTCTCTTGCCGCTCTTCTGGCATAGTCAACAGCGCTGTCTTTGGAAATGGTGATGGCGCCGTCAATAGATTCGGTGTGCAGGTTTTTGGGAATAAATCCTGCTGCAAGGCCTTGTATAGCATGCGGGCCGGGGCTTCCGCCGCTGATCACAGGAGATTCTTCCGGTTCTACGGCAAACACTTTCAGGTTAGGGAACTTCTCTTTCAATACTTCAGCTACAGCAGTGATGTGGCCACCTGTGCCCACGCCCGTGATCACATAGTCGAGCCCGTCGGGGAAATCAGCCAGCACTTCTGCTGCAGTGCTTGCTTTGTGTGCCTGTACGTTGGCATCATTTTCAAATTGCTGTGGTATCCAGGAACCGGGCGTTTCTGCGTGCAGTTCCTGCGCTTTTTCAATGGCGCCTTTCATACCTTTTTCGCGGGGCGTAAGTACGAACTCTGCACCGTACACCTGCATAAGCCTTCTTCTTTCCAGCGACATGGATTCAGGCATTACCAGTATCAGCTTATAGCCCTTTACAGCCGCTACCATGGCCAGCCCGATGCCTGTGTTGCCGGAAGTAGGTTCAATGATCACGCTGCCTTCTTTTAAAATGCCTCTTTTTTCGGCATCTTCAATCATACCCAATGCAATGCGGTCTTTGATGCTGCCGCCGGGGTTAGCCTTTTCAATTTTTACGTACACATCGTGCCTGTCGCTAAAGAGACGGTTTAGTTTTATCACCGGCGTGTTGCCGATTGTTTCTGTGATGTTCTGGTATATCATAACAGTTTGTTTTATTTTTTATATAATAAAATTGATTACCTTATTGTCGTTGCTTTTGCGGTCTTTCACCGTGATGTTGTTGGTATGAAATACAATGGAGTAGGGATTCACACTTTCAGTGAGGAATACGTTGCCTCCGATCACGCTGTTGTTACCCACAACAGTATTGCCTCCGAGTATTGTAGCATTAGCGTATATAATCACGTTGTCTTCAATGGTCGGGTGGCGTTTTTTATCTGCCAGTGATTTGGTTACCTGTAATGCACCTAATGTTACGCCCTGGTAAACTTTTACGTGTTTACCTATTTCGCAGGTCTCCCCAATAACAATACCTGTGCCGTGATCAATAAAAAAAGGTACGCCGATCTTTGCTTCCGGATGAATATCAATACCCGTTTTCTGATGTCCGTATTCACTGAGTATCCTGGGAATGAGCGGCACGCCCATCCTCGCTATTTTGTTGGCCACGCGGTAAACACTGATGGCATAAAAGCCGGGGTAGGTGTTGATCACCTCTGTGAGGCAATTGGCTGCAGGATCATGGTTGTAGATTTCGCGTGCGTCTTCATTGAGCGCCACGTAAATTTTGGTGAGCGCTTGGTAAAAATCTTCTGTATACGCTTTTGCCTTTGCACCATCCTTGGTGACTTTTTCGAGAATAAAAACGAACAGGTTCTGGTTTTTGGTCAATAATCTTTCCACCTCATCTTTGCGTAACAAATAGGTCGGGAAAAAAATCGCGAATAAATCTTCAAACCATTTTATCAATACGTCTCTTGATGGCAGAAATTCATATTCGTCTTTGTGATTGCTGTAAAGTAAATCTATTAACGCTGTATTTTTCATTTTTACTAATTAACCTGAAGTTGCTGATTCTTTAAAACTACTTATTCTCTAAAACGCAACCTAAACTTCAAGTTGAATTTTTTATTTTAAGAGTACAATGATAAACAAAAAATTATATAGTACACCATTTTGGTAGACTATTTTATTTAAAAAAACTTCCGTTTTATTAAAAAACTCGGTAGAATACTAAAAAAGAACATTTTAAAAGTTAATTTTGAGCACTTTCAAATGTAAATATTTCTAATGAGACCTATCCAGGATTATTATGCCCATCTCTGTAACAAACAAAACATAGTGATCACCATGCATCAGAAACCCGACGGCGATGCAATGGGTTCTACTTTGGGTTTATATCATTTTCTGGCAAACCTGGGGCACAACGTCAGCGTAATTTCTCCAACAAACTGGGCTGCTTTTCTCGATTGGATGCCGGGCGCATCTGCTGTATTGGACTATGAAAAAGATAAAGCTGCCGCAGATAAATTAATTGATAACGCCAACACCATTTTTTGTCTTGATTTTAATGTAATGTACCGTACCAAAAACATGGAACAGCCTCTAATGGACGCTACCTGTACCAAGATATTGATTGACCACCACAGGCAGCCACAGGAGGAAGTCTTTACGTACGGCATCAGCAATATCTATAAAAGTTCTACCTGCGAAATGGTGTATGACTTTATCATTGAAAGCGGGTATGCATCGCTGCTTGACAGGAATATTGCTACTTGCCTGTATACGGGAATAATGACAGATACAGGTTCATTCCGTTTCCCTTCCACCACGGCTTCCGTGCACCTGGCAGTAGCGCATTTCAAAGAATTGGGCATTGACCACACTGCCATACATGAGAATGTTTTTGACAGCTTCCTGGAAAATCGCCTGAAGTTTTTGGGCAATAGCCTGATGAACCGCATGGAAGTTTTATACGAGTACAACACGGCCATAATGGTTATACCAAAAAGCGACCTTGTGAAATTCAATACCAAAACCGGGGATACGGAAGGTTTTGTCAACTACCTGCTTTCCATTGATGGTATCAGGTTTGCAGCGCTGGTTATAGACCGCACGGAAGAGCGTAAGTGGAGTTTCAGAAGTAAAGGCAATTTTGATGTAAACAATTTTGCACGCATGCATTTCAGCGGTGGCGGTCATAAAAACGCAGCCGGCGGCAGCACTTACGATTCTTTGGAAACAACGGTGCAGAGGTTTAAAGAAATTTTGCCCGGTTATCAAAACGAATTATCAAATTTATAATGTCATTTCATTTTAATTAATTACTTTCGCTCAAATTTTTGCAGCTGCGGTTACAGCTGTAGTTTTAAAAAGAATAAATATATAAATATGAAATAGCCATAAGCAAAGTTGCATACCAACCGCGAATGAATAAAGCTATTCCCCAAAAAAAGATATAAAATATATATACACATGAACAGAATATTTTTTGCCCTGGTGGCATTAGTAATGGTTACACTCATTTCCTGTAACGCCAACTACAAAAAAAGCAAGTCCGGCATGGAATACAAAGTATTCTCCGGTAAAGCATCAGGCGTTTCTAAAGACGCTATGGGCAAAGAGATGAAACCCGGCAACATTGTAAAATTTAATTTCTCGTTTTCAGTAGCAAGAAAAGGCAAGGCCGATACGATATTGAACAATACATACGAAATGATGCCTCAATACGCCCCTTACGATACTTCAGCCCAGATAATGCTTACACCGATCGAGCCATTGCTTTACACGAAAGTAGGTGACAGCGTTGAGTTCAGGATCAGTGTAGACAGCCTGATTGCTAAGCAAATGATCCCTGAGAATGAGATCTATGCAAAGGGCGGTACCATCAAAGGAAAACTAAGCGTACTGGATGTATTCACTACCGAAGATCTTGCCAAAGCTGATTTTGAAAAAGAAGCCAAAGCACTCGAAGCAAGGGAAGAAGCTAGGAAAAAAGTAGCTATTGTAGAAGAATCAAAAGCAATTGAAAAATACCTGAAACAAAAAAACATTACTGCTACCAAGACAGCTATGGGCACGTATGTACTGATTGAAAACCCGGGTACAGGCCAAAAGCTTGATTCAGGAAAAGTGGCTGTTGTGAAATACAAAGGCTACACACTGGATGGTAAAGTGTTTGATTCAAACATGGATACTACAAGACCTAACCGTGGCGCGCCACTGGAAGTGTTGATCGGCGCACAGCAATCTATACCCGGTTTTGAAGACGGCCTTACGCAATTTACTAAAGGCGCTAAAGGAAAAATATTTATTCCTGCTTCTTTAGGCTATGGCAACAGGGCAATGCCTGAATTACCGGCTAACTCCAACCTTATTTTCGACATTGAAGTTTCAGACGTAAAGAATGCGCCTGCACAAGCTGCACAGCCTCAATTAACACCAGAGCAAATGCAGGAATTGCAAAAACAATTGCAACAGCAGGGCGGCGCAGCGCCTCAGTCTTCTACCCAACCAGGGCATGAAGGGCACAACCACCCGTAAAATATAAAAATTCATATAACCGGCTGATTCTAAACAGAGTCAGCCTTTTTTTTGTGATAATAAAATTATAGGTTGCGTCCCCGATACAAAAAATTGCATTACTTTTGTGTACATTAAAAGCATGGCACAACTTTTCAAAAACGGTTTTTTAAAGTATCATCAATACCTTTTGCAGCATCAGCTTCCCGGAAGTCAGGCAACGGTAAGATATGTGTCCATGCCTTTAATACTAACCCTGAGACCATCGTTACAAACGGTATTGCACCAGACAATCTTCTTCATGCTAAAATATATGTATTCCCGGAAACTGACCACTTGGGCAAACAGTAAGCTGTGCATATAGTTTAGGGAGTAGAAGATGCAATTGACCGTGAATCCCGAAAGTACAGGGCAGCGCAATTAGAAATTACATGTATCACCACAGGTGAGCCTGTAAATTATTTTTCGGAGAAATATTGTTGTATAAAAAATAAATTATATAAATACGATATTCTTATCAAACAAAAATTATTATGTCTTTAATTAAAAGTATTTCAGGTATCAGAGGCACAATTGGCGGCAACCCAGGCGATAATCTTACCCCTTTGGATATTGTAAAGTTTACTGCGGCTTATGCGGTATGGCTAAAATCTCAATCAGCAAATAACAATAAAGTGGTTGTGGGCAGAGACGGGCGAATGAGTGGTGAAATGGTACAAAACATTGTGGTGAGCACACTGTCTTCCATGGGCATTGATGTACTGAATGTTGGCTTAAGCACTACGCCTACAGTAGAAATGGCTGTAGTATTCGAACAAGCAGCTGGCGGTATTATTCTTACAGCAAGCCACAACCCGAAGGAATGGAATGCTTTAAAACTGCTCAACGGTCAAGGAGAATTTATCAGCGGCGAAGCCGGCAAAAAAATACTGGAAATAGCAGAGAAAGAAGATTTTGATTTTGTGGGCGTGGATAAACTGGGCAAAATCACATACAAAGATGATGCACTTACCATGCATATAGATGCTATCTTAAATTATCCGCTGGTAAATGCAGAAGCTATTGCAGCCAAAGGTTTCCGCGTTGTTGTAGATGCCATTAACAGCAGCGGGGCTATTGCCGTGCCTGAATTGTTGCTTAAGCTGGGTTTGAAGCAGGAAAATATTATCGTTCTTAATGAAAAGATCACCGGCAACTTTGCTCACAACCCTGAGCCGCTTCCACAACACCTTACGGGTCTTTGCAGTGAAGTGGTAAAGCAGAAAGCACACCTGGGAATAGCTGTAGACCCTGATGTAGACAGGCTTTGTTTTGTATGTGAAGACGGCAGCCTGTTCGGTGAGGAATACACACTGGTAGCTGTGGCAGACTATGTGCTGAAACACAGGAAAGGAAATACGGTGAGCAACCTTTCATCTACAAGAGCCTTGCGCGATGTGACGGAACAACATGGCGGAAGCTATATGCCAAGCGCTGTTGGTGAAGTAAATGTAGTGAATAAAATGAAAGAAACAAATGCGGTTATCGGAGGCGAAGGCAATGGCGGCGTGATAGTGCCAGACCTGCATTACGGCAGGGATGCGTTGATAGGCATTGCACTGTTCCTTTCTTTCTTAGCCGAAGAAAACATATCTGTAAAAAAATTAAAATCAAGGTATCCCAGCTACTTCATCAGCAAAAACAAGATCACGCTGGAAAAAGGTACGGATGTAAATACCATTTTTGAAAAAATAAAATCCAAGTATAAAAATAACCCGATAAACACGGAAGATGGTTTGAAGATTGAGTTTGACAAGGATTGGGTGCACCTGCGTACCAGCAACACCGAACCGATTATCAGGATATATTCTGAAAGTAATTTTGAAACTACCGCAGAAAATATTGCCAAGCGCATCATGGGCGATATCAAAGAACTACTGTAGAAGTTAAAATAATTTTCCACGAAGAGGCTGTTTTTCAAGCCTCTTTTTTTTACAGTTTATTGAAAATGGCTGGAAATCATAAGTTTAACAAAAGTATAATTACTAGTGCTTTCAATTGGTTACATTCTTGAGATTTACTATTTAAACATAATTAAAAACTTAAAACTATGGCAAAGCAAACCACAAAAACAAAAGCTACGACTAAAACTGGGAATAGCTCTGTAATGGAAAATTCAGAATTTCATAAATTTTTTATTGATGAGCTAAAAGATATTTACTGGGCAGAAAACAATCTGTTGAAAGCATTAGTAAAAATGCGGAAAGCATCTACCAGCAAGCAATTGGCAGCCTCTTTTGAAAAGCATCACGGTGAAACCCAGGTGCAGCTCGACCGTTTAAAACAGATATTTGAATTGCTTGGTAAAAAACCTGTTGGTAAAAAGTGTGAAGCGATGGCAGGGATTATAGAAGAAGGCAAGGGCGTGATAGAAGATACCGAGGGCGATACCATGACAAGGGATGCAGGCCTGATACTGGCTGCACAAAAAGCAGAGCATTATGAAATCGCTACTTACGGCACGCTACGTATATTTGCGCAGCATATGGGCCACACGGAAGTATATGACCTGCTTACGCAAACTTTGGATGAAGAAAAAAATTGCGACGTTACTTTAACTGAACTTGCAGAAAGTTTTATCAACGAGCAGGCATCAGAAGAGTAAGTCAATAACAGCATATAGATTTTCCAACAAACCGCACAATGAATCTTGTGCGGTTTTTTTTATTGCTGCTTAATTTATTGAATTAAATTTGCGCACGGATAATATTAATTTAAGTAATATACTTTGAGATTCTTAAGTATGCAACTATTTTAAAGTCTATAATCATAAGCATAAGGTGAGTTATATGAACAACAGGATATATTTTGATAATGCAGCAACTACGTATATGGATCCAAAAGTACTGGAAGCTATGATGCCCTATCTTACAGAGCGCTTTGGTAATCCGTCTTCAATCTACAGTTATGGCCGCGAAACCAGGCTTGCTGTTGAGAATGCAAGGAAAACAGTTGCCAAACTGTTGAATGCACATCCTGCTGAAATATTTTTTACAAGCGGTGGCACCGAAAGCGATAATACGGCCATCGCGGCGGCCGTTCGGGATCTTGGCTGCAAGCGCATTATTTCTTCTGCAATAGAGCATCATGCCGTTGAGCACACCATTGACTTTTTCAAGTGCAGTAACGATGTGGAAGTAGATTATGTGGAGGTACTGCCCGATGGGCATATAGATATGCAGCATCTTGAAAAGTTGTTGCAGGATGCTAAAGAAAAAACACTAGTATCGCTCATGCATGCTAATAATGAGATCGGTAACCTGCTTGATATAGATGCGGTAGGCAACCTGTGTAAAAAATATAGCGCTTATTTTCATGCCGATACAGTACAGACAGTAGGGCATTATCCGCTGAACCTGAGAGCGACCCCTGTGCACTTCATTACAGGCGCTGCGCACAAGTTTCATGGGCCTAAGGGTGTGGGCATATTATACATTAATGAAAATGTAAAGATCAACCCGCTGATAAAGGGCGGCTCTCAGGAAAGGAATATGCGCGCCGGCACAGAGAATATTTACGGTATTGTAGGCTTTGCCAAAGCGCTGGAGATTGCTATGGCAGATTATGAAACCGACAGCAAAAAAATCCTTGGCATAAAAAACTATATGGCTGCGCAACTAAAGCAGCATATACCTGAAATAACTTTTAACGGGGATACTTTCGGCAATAGTTTGTATACTGTGCTGAATGTATCTTTCCCCAAAACAGAAAGATCAGAGATGATACTGTTCAACCTGGACATTAACAACATCTGTGTTTCAGGGGGCAGCGCCTGTACAAGCGGCGCCAATCAAGGTTCTCATGTGATCAGGGTCATCAACAAAAATCCTAACCAAATACCCATACGCTTTTCTTTTTCTAAATACAATACGCACGAAGAAGTGGATATTGTAGTGCAGAAACTAAAGGAATTGTTGTAGCCTTTGAAAATTTATAGAAGGCAGAACTTTGAGACAATTAAGATGTTATTTATAAGATTCCGGAGGAATCTAATCTGTGTAGAATTTCAAACCATTGTTGGCGCGCTCCGCAGGAGCGCTATCTCAATGCATTTACGAAATCCTCTAAGCCTTTTCAAATATATGTAGCTCTTACAAAGGTAATGATACCGCTCTCCTGTAGAGCGGAACTAATTTACAACATTTTTCTACGCAGATTATGCTCCTACAGGAGCAGAAATATAGTTCATAATTTCTTCAATTAACGATTATACGATCACAACCTTTCATTTAAGATTCCGGAGGAATCTAATTTTAATTGTAGTTAATAGATATCAAAAGCAAGCAGGAAAAATGACACTGTTGATTCTTACATAAAAGCAGTGCTCAAAATGTTGATGCCGGGTCAAAAGGTCTGAAGGAAGAATGACAGCTAAAAAATATATCTCTATCAAATAAAGGGTCAAGAGCTACTGCCGCCCGCGACTTGCAGCAGCTGGCCGGCAAAAACATTTATAACAAAGGTGCCGGCAGAAGCGTTGCTTATCAACTTGATGTATAACATACAGTTCTTCTCAACCTTTATCACACCACCATAGAAAAGATCCTGGTAGAAGGTTTATCGCGTATCATACGCAGATCATAAGCCATGCAGATGTTGCGCAGGAATGACCGGCCGCTTTCGTTTACACTGATCTTGTCATCAGCGATATCGATGAGATCGTCGCTTTCAAGCTCCCTCAACCTTTCAATGATCTGCGGGTAGTCGTTCAGGTTATCTTTATGGATAGGCGTTTCCATCAGGCACATAATGTTGAGTATTTGCTTGCGGATAAACAGGTCTTCCTCTGTAAGGATATGGCCTTTGAAAACAGTAAGCTCGCCGGCGTTTATCTTTCTTACATACGCATCCACGTCTTTTTCATTCTGCGCAAATGCATACCAACTGTCCGATATGGCAGAAGCGCCCAGGCTGATCATCACCTGTGTGGATGACGATGTGTAGCCCATGAAATTGCGGTGAATTGTTTTGCGCTCCATGGATTGATACAGGGTATCCGATGTAAGCGAGAAATGGTCCATGCCTATCTCGTGGTAACCAAGTTCCTCGAGCAGTTCTTTTCCTTTTTCGTACAACTCTCTTTTCTCTTCACCTGAAGGCAGATCTTTTTCATCGAAGCCCCGCTGGCCTACGCCTTTAATCCAGGGCACATGGGCGTAAGAATAAAAAGCGATCCTGTCGGGTTGTAATTGTTTGGTAAGTTCTATGGTACTGATCACAGAATCTAATTTCTGAAAGGGCAGCCCAAACACCAGGTCATGGCTGATGCTTTCATAGCCAATGCGGCGCGCTGCTTCTGTAACTTTTGCTACGTTTTCAAACGGCTGCATGCGGTTGATGGCCTTCTGCACTTTCGTATCATAGTCCTGCACCCCGAAGCTCACTCTCCTGAAGCCCAGGTCGTATAAGGTTTTCAGGTGATCTGCTGTAGTATTGTTGGGGTGTCCTTCAAAACTAAATTCCCTTTCCGGGTGAACGATTGAGGTAGATAAAATGCCTGAGAGTAGCTTATGCAAATTGTCTGTTGAAAAAAAAGTGGGCGTGCCGCCGCCAAGATGTATTTCTTTGATCAGAGGTTTTTCAGGGAGCACGCCCAGGTACATTTGCCATTCTTTCAGTACTGCTGCAATGTACGGGTCTTCTACAGAATGTTGTTTGGTGATGCGTTTGTGACAGGCGCAAAATGTACAAAGGCTTTCGCAGTAGGGCAAGTGAATGTAAATACTGATGCCCTCTTTGTGGTTAGATGCTGCAAAAGAGCGCTGCAATGTTTCCAGCCATTTTCCCGGAGAAAAATTTTCCAGGTCCCAATAAGGAACGGTGGGGTAGCTGGTGTAGCGCGGGCCGGGAACATTGTATTTCTCTATCAGTTGTGCAGGAACCATATCACTTTTTTAAGTGCACAAAGATAGGCAATCCGCATGTGCAATAGGATGCATCATTGTAAATTGAATGACATTTAAAACATGCAATCTCGCAAATAGTTATTCCATGTGACCATTAAGAAAATAAAAAATATACACATGAAATAGCCATAAGTAAAGTCGCATACCAACCGCGAATGATAATATAGAATTCAAGAATGCAAGGTTCTTCCGTGTGGCAAAAAGAAGAAATTAAATATTAACACATAAAATAACCATAAAGATTAGGAATCTATACCAACCGTGAATGAGTATGAATCTAAAAAGCTGGTTATTGCATGTGGCAAACTGAAAAAATTAATTATACACACATGAAATATTACTATCCCGGGAATATACTCCTGTGTACCATGCTTGCATTATTACTTACAATTATCAGCAGCTGTAGCAAAAGTGATCAGGCAAATAAACGGAATGAACTGGTGGCAACATGGGAATCTCAATCTTTAACCATCAGCGTGTATGATGCCAGGAATACGCTTTTGCAAAAGGATATAGAGACTATGGATGATGGCGCCAGCCAGATCACATTCAATGCAGACAGCACCATGAAAAGCGATGATGACAGCGCCAATTGGAAACTGGAAGGCAACACAATTGTGGCCACGCATACTGAAGGCGACTCTACCGTTACACAGCGGTTCAACATCGGAAACACTCACTTCTTCAAAACTTGTTTTGTCGCAACGCATAGATGATATTGAAGAAATTAAAAGCATGCTTCACAAAGAAGCAAAATACATTGTGGTGGTGATAGATTTTAAAAAAGTCTAATCAGGCTTTTTGCTGCCATCGTAATAATAATGGCCTGTAAGTTTGTAGGCAAATAAGCAGTCAGCCAAAACCTGTCCGCCGCCAATGTTGTGCACAACCAGGAACCTTTTTTGCTCGGCTGACTTTTTATTGACCACTACCCCGATATGTGTAAGGTTGTTGCTCAATATCCAGGTAACAATATCTCCCGGCCGGTAATCCTCTGCGTTGCGGGTTACCGCGTAGCTTTCACCGTGGCGTTCAAAGAACCTGGCCAGGTTGGGCACGCGCCTGTGATCGATATTGGTATCCGGCGATCTGCGCCCCCACAGTTGCGGGTAGTTTGCAAAATTTGATTGCATGTCTTTGTGCACCAGTTCCTGCAGGTCTATGCCCAGCTTTCGGTAGCTCCTTACGATCACATCTGTACACACGCCTTTGCGGGCATCCACATCACCACGCGGGTAGCCAATGCTGTAGTAACTGCCGTCGTAGATGATGGTATTGTCTATAATGCTGATGGCTGCATCTGAAAGTTTCTTGCGGAAGCCATGGAGAGGCAATTCTTTTTCTTCCTTTGTTGCCTCCTGAATGGCAATAGCAGGCTGCTGCCACGCAGGCAACTTCCGGTAGAACACTGCTGCTGACAACAGTACTACCACGATCAGTAACAAAAGGAGAAAGCTTCTCATTTTTTGAATATAAATTACAGATTGAAAAATTACAAATTATAAATTACAAAAAGCCTTACTCTTACATTTTTACATTTTACCTTTCATACAACCCCGTTCCCAGATACCCGAAAAAATCGCCCAAAATTATAAATTCTCTATTTGCAATATCGCATAAAAATCTTACCTTTGCACACTTATGTACATAATTTTGAGGGGTTTTTATCAAATTTCAGAAAGGAATTTTATTAAAACAAAAGCGAAAGCTCTGCTGTAACGTATTGTTATACATTATGTTGCAGATTTTTTTGTTTTAGGAGTTTCTCGTAATCCTGGTAGGCCTTTCAGCAGTTTTTATATTCAAATTTGAAATACACATATGGCAATTAAAAAAGACAATCGTCCAAAATCTAATTTCTCTAAGATTACCATTGGACTTGCTTCTCCCGACACCATCCTGGAACGCAGTTATGGCGAAGTGTTAAAGCCTGAGACAATCAACTACCGTACTTACAAGCCGGAAAGGGACGGTTTGTTTTGCGAACGGATTTTCGGACCTGTAAAAGATTATGAGTGTGCTTGTGGTAAATATAAAAGAATTAGATATAAGGGCATTGTCTGCGACCGTTGCGGCGTAGAAGTTACCGAAAAGAAAGTACGCCGTGAGCGCATGGGCCACATCAAACTGGTGGTGCCTATCGTACACATCTGGTACTTTAAAAGCCTTCCCAATAAGATCGGTTATCTGCTGGGCATGAGTTCCAAGAAACTCGAAACCATCATTTATTACGAAAGATATGCGATCATCCAGCCTGGTGTGCTGGAAGATAAATTCCAGACAGGCGACCTGCTTTCAGAAGAAGAATACCTCGATGTAATTGACACCCTTCCGAAAGACAACCAGTACCTGCCTGACGATGACCCGCAGAAATTCATTGCCAAAATGGGCGCAGAAGCGGTTTCTGACCTGCTGGCCAAATCAGACCTGGATGCATTGAGCTATACTTTAAGGAATGCAGCTGCCAACGAAACTTCACAACAACGCCGTGCAGATGCCCTGAAGAGACTGAGCGTGGTGGAATCTTTCCGTGATGCACAAACAAGAATTACCAACCGCCCCGAGTGGATGGTGATGCAATATATTCCCGTAATACCACCTGAACTGCGACCGCTGGTGCCGTTGGATGGCGGCCGTTTCGCATCTTCTGACCTGAACGACCTGTACCGCCGTGTGATCATCCGCAACAACCGTTTGAAGCGTTTGATGGAGATCAAGGCGCCGGAAGTGATCCTGCGCAACGAAAAACGTATGTTGCAGGAATCTGTAGACAGCCTGTTTGACAACTCAAGAAAATCAAATGCCGTGAAAGCCGAAGGCGGACGCGCATTGAAATCACTGAGCGATGTACTAAAAGGCAAGCAGGGACGTTTCCGCCAGAACCTGTTGGGTAAACGTGTGGACTACTCCGGCCGTTCTGTAATCGTGGTAGGGCCTGAGCTGAAAATGCATGAATGCGGTCTTCCGAAAGATATGGCTGCAGAACTGTTCAAGCCGTTCATCATCAGGAAGCTGATCGAAAGAGGTATTGTAAAAACGGTAAAATCTGCCAAGAAGCTGGTTGATAAAAAAGAAGCCATTGTTTGGGATATTCTTGAAAATACTTTGAAAGGCCACCCGATCCTCCTAAACCGTGCCCCAACGCTTCACCGTTTGTCTATCCAGGCATTTCAGCCTAAAATGATCGAAGGTAAAGCCATTCAGCTGCACCCATTGGTGACAGCAGGCTTCAACGCCGACTTTGACGGTGACCAGATGGCCGTACACGTGCCGCTGAGCAATGCTGCCATTTTGGAGGCGCAATTGTTATTGCTGGCATCACACAACATATTAAACCCGCAAAACGGTACACCGGTTACCCTACCTTCACAGGACATGGTACTGGGGCTTTATTATATTACAAAAGGTAAAAAATCCACTGAAACTGAAATTGTAAGAGGCGAGGGGAAAGTATTCTACAATCAGCAGGAAGTTACCATAGCCTACAATGAAGGCAAGATAGACCTTCATGCCAATATCAAGGTGAAAACCAATGTACGTGAAAAGAATGGCACACTGGTAAACAAACTGGTGGAAACTACCGTAGGCCGCGTGCTTTTCAACGAGTTCGTGCCTGAACAAGTTGGCTTTATCAACGCATTGCTTACCAAGAAGAGCCTCAGGGACATTATAGGCGAAATCATCAATATCACCAATGTGGCTACAGCTGCCAAGTTCTTAGACGACATTAAACAACTGGGTTTCCGTATGGCATTCCGCGGCGGCCTGTCTTTCTCCATCAATGACCTCATTATTCCCGATACGAGAAATGAACTGCTTGAAAGAGCCAAGGAAGAAGTAGAAGAAGTATGGGAAAACTACAACATGGGCCTTATCACTAACAACGAGCGCTACAACCAGGTAGTAGATATCTGGTCGCGTGTGGATACCAGGCTTACAGAAACGCTTATCCGCGAAATGCAGACAGACAAGCAGGGCTTCAACGCCGTGTACATGATGCTGGATTCAGGAGCGCGTGGTAGCAAGCAACAGGTAAAACAGCTTGCCGGTATCAGAGGATTGATGGCTAAGCCAAGAAAATCCGGAAGCACTGGCTCTGAGATCGTTGAAAACCCGATCCTTTCCAACTTCAAAGGCGGCCTGAACGTATTGGACTACTTCATTTCTACACACGGTGCGCGTAAAGGTCTGGCAGATACCGCCCTGAAGACAGCGGATGCGGGTTACCTGACCCGCCGTCTGGTAGACGTTGCACAGGATGTGGTGATCTCAGAAGAAGATTGCGGTACGCTGAGAGGTATTACCACAACTGCGCTGAAAGACAACGAAGATATTATTGCGCCGCTTTCTGAAAGAATTGAAGGCAGAACATCGCTGCACGATGTGCTCAACCCGATTAGCGGAGACTTGATCATTGAAGCAGGACAGGAAATTACACACGACAAAGCAATAGAAATAGATGAAGCAGGGGTAGACTCTATCGAGATCCGCTCTGTGCTTACCTGCGAGGCTAATCGTGGTGTGTGCGTAAAATGTTATGGTAAAAACCTGGCAACAGGCTACCTGGCACAACGCGGCGATTCTGTGGGCATCATTGCTGCACAGTCTATCGGTGAGCCGGGTACACAGCTTACATTGCGTACCTTCCACGTGGGTGGTATCGCCGGTTCATCTTCTATCGAATCCAGCATGATCGCCAAATTTGACGGTACCGTGCAGTTCGACGGATTGCGTACGGTAAAAACAGAAAATGCAGAAGGGGAAACAGTGGAAATTGTTATTGGTCGTACCGGTGAGATTAGAATTGCAGACCTGGAAAATGACAGGCTTTTAAATACCAGCAACATTCCTTACGGCGCTACCCTGAGTGTGAAAAACGGGCAGAAAATCAGGAAAGGCGATGTGGTGTGCACATGGGATCCGTTTAACAACGTAGTGATCTCAGAAATTGCCGGTGAAGTGAAATTCGACAACATCATAGAGGGCATTACCTTCCGTGAAGAGTCAGATGAGCAGACCGGCCACAGGGATAAAGTGATTGTTGAGTCTAAAGATAAAACCAAAATACCTTCACTGATTGTAGATGGTAAAGAAGAGAAGAGCTACAACCTTCCGGTGGGCAGCCGCCTGGTGGTAGGCGAAGGAGACCATGTAAAAGCCGGACAGGTGATTGTGAAAATACCGCGTACCATGCGTAAGAGCGGGGACATCACAGGGGGTCTTCCTCGTGTAACAGAATTGTTTGAAGCTCGTAACCCAAGCAATCCTGCAGTAGTCGCCGAGATTGATGGTGTGGTTACTTTCGGAAATATTAAGCGTGGTAACAGGGAAATTGTAGTGGAAGCTAAAGACGGTATTGTGAAAAAATACCTGGTACCGCTGACCAGGCAGATCCTGGTACAGGATGGCGACTTTGTAAAAGCCGGAACGCCTTTATCAGACGGACAGACAGCACCGCTGGATATATTGGCTATCAAAGGGCCGTTTGCAGTACAGGAATACGTGGTAAATGAGATCCAGGAAGTATACCGTTTACAGGGTGTAAAGATCAACGATAAGCATATTGAAGTGATCGTACGCCAGATGATGAAGAAAGTGGTGATCATTGATGCCGGGGATACCAAATTCCTGGAAGAAGACCTGGAAGACCGCAACGACTTCAACGAAGAGAACGACAGGATATTTGATAAGAAAGTAGTGGAAGAAGCCGGTGACAGCACCAGGCTGAAACCCGGGCAGATCGTGTCTGTGAGAGAATTGAGGGAAGAAAACTCACTGTTGCGCCGTGAAGATAAAAACCTGGTTACCGTTAGAGATGCAAGGCCTGCCACTGCACAACCGGTGCTGCTGGGTATTACTAAAGCATCATTGGGCGTGCCGAGCTGGATATCAGCTGCATCGTTCCAGGAAACAACGAAAGTGTTGAGTTCTGCAGCCATTCAGGGTAAAACCGATCTGATGTCTGGACTGAAAGAAAACGTGATCACCGGCCACCAGATACCTGCGGGTACAGGCCTGCGCGAATTCGATAAATTGATCGTTGGCAACAAGGAAGAGTATGAGCTACTGACTACTACCCGCGAAGCCATGAGTTTTGATGAAGAAGAATAAGGATCTGTAGTTTCTATAAATTTTAAAAATCCGTTCTGCAAAGAGCGGATTTTTTTTACTATCTCCTTATGGTCTTTTCAACAGTGATTTTTTACTATGAATCGGTAAATTAAATATCCGGTATAGATTTTTTATTTTTTTAAATTTACATATCCATGTAGAATAGTAATTAAAATTATCTACAAAAGAAGTAAGCAAATTAATTTAAAATAATGCTTCCATGCAAAGATTATTATCTATTTTATTATCCTTATTAGCTATTACAGTAATGGCTCAAGACAAACCGCTTGACCATTCACTTCTGTGGAAGATAAGCAACAACGGCATATCAGCGCCTTCTTACCTGTTCGGCACTATTCATGCTATTTGTGCCGCAGATTATTTCTGGACAGATAAAATGGAAGCATCTTTCCGTGCCACGCAGCAATTGTACCTGGAACTTCCTATGGCCGATTCGGGCTTCCAGTCAGAGATGATGCAGGCGGTAATGCTGAAAGATTCAGCTACCTTACGCGAATATTTTTCCGAACGTGAATACGAAATTCTTTCAACATATTTATCTGATTCGCTTCATATACCTGTTGCTGCTTTCGCTAAAATGAAACCGCTTGTGTTATTGTCTCTCTTTGTAACAGCATCTACAAAATGCGGCAGCATACCTGCAAGTTATGAGGCTGAAATATTAAAAAAGGCAAAGGTAAGATCGCTGAAAATAAAAGGCCTGGAAACGGTTGCAGACCAGGTAAAGATTTTTGATGATATACCTAAAGACTCATTGGCTGCTATGATTATGAGCTATATAAATACTTCTGTAGAAAGGAAAAAAGATTTCAGCAACATGGTAGAAATTTATAAATCTCAAAACATAGATGGCCTGTACAAGGAAATAATTAGTCAGCCCGATATGCAGGCATTTAAAGACGTAATGCTTACGCAAAGAAACAAACGCTGGTCAGAAAAGATATACGTTATTGCCAAACAAAAGCCAACTTTCTTCGCAATTGGCGCCGCGCATTTATCCGGTGACGATGGATTAATAAATCTTTTGCGCAGGATGGGATATACAGTAGAAGCTGTACGTTAGCTATGTTGTATTTTCACGGGTTCATTTTAAACTCCATGATCCTGGCAATAGAAGTTGCCCGGTTTATTATTTCGCGTGCCGTATCTCCTTCAAAGTGCTCATGAATTGTTGCAGTCCACAATGCAAGCCATTTCTCAAAGTGATGTTTATGCATTTTTGACAGGCTGTTGAGGTGTATATGCGGAGACATGGGATTGTTCCTATACTCGCTGGTGCCAAAGATCATACTGTTCCAAAAGTTGGTTACCAACTGTATATGTTCATCCCAGTCAATGGGGATCACTTCCGTAAAGAAATGTCCGATCACCGGGTCGGGGATAGCTTTTTCGTAAAATTTCTTCACGATCAGTCCCAGGTCATTCCTGTTTTGCACATCATTCATATACACAAATGTAAGCTCTTGGTTTATTGCTGAAGATAAAAAGCAGGGTAAAGTTTGTTAATCTTTGAATAGATCAGGCCGATATTACTTCTTGCCTTTTCTTTAAAATAGTTTTGGCAGCGTCTGAAGCAAAAATCTACCATAAATCTTCCCGTACCGTTAAATGCAATGATTTGGTAAAAGGATGAATTGTTTACAGCACCATCTGGCAAAATACCTGTTTTTATATCGAATAAATTTTCCTGCATTGCTAAAGTTGAAAAGCGTAAAATGTCAGGAATTATTTTACAACGCTGGTCTGCGTCTGGTTTGTTTGCGCGCTGAAGTATCCCAAAGCTCCGCCGTAAATATTCGATACAGGATTACCCGGGCTTCCAAATGAACCCGGCCCGCCGGTACCGCCCCTGGCTCCGGCCTCAAGGCTGTACCAATATTTATAAATATTTTTATCTATGCAGTTCATACGTACTTTTACCGTATCGCCTTTATATATCAGATCTTCTTTTTCCTTGGAAAATATAGGCAGGTTTTGTTTTACGGTTTTCCCGTTGGAGTACTCATCATTTACCACATAAAAAGAATTATATTTTTTACTGTTTTTATAAATGCTGAATAAGTATTGATTATCTTCGTTAGCAGGGTCCGTGTAATGCGCAGTTGTAGTATAATTGGAATAAATAGTATTGTAAGTTACGGTAATGCTGTCAAGATTTACTTTGGTTGGCGGCATGGTTGAAGAAGCAGTATAGATCTCATTGCCAACTTTTACTTTCAGGTAGTATGTTTCTCCCGGCGTTGCTTTCAACGACTCATTATAATAAATGCCTTTTTCTACCTCAGTTAATCGGTAAGTGTTATTTCTACTGTCAGTAATGCTCACTGCTCCTCCCTGCACACCTTCAAACCGGTTGATTTCGTCTATAGTTTGCGTGGAGGAAATAAAAACATAGCATTGTTTTTCCTTATCGGTGATAGTGCCTTCTATCACTATTCTTTGCGGTGCATTTTTCAGGTTAAGATCAATTATTTTTTCACAGGAAAAAAGCAAGAGCGCTAAAATATATATTGTAAGCTTTTGCAGCATATTAATTTATTTTAAAATTATAAGAGATGGATGGGATGAAGCGAAACAAGGATGTCTGTACTGCTTCCACTGTGTTCGGGTCCTCTTTGTTATCTCTGAAATTAATAGTGTATGCATTTTCTCTTCCGTATGCATTGTACACGCCAAATGAAAGCTCTGAAGAGAATTTTTTTGTTTTTTTCAGCAGCACATTAACGCTTACATCCAGGCGGTGGTAGTCTGGCATGCGTTGCGAATTGCGGTCAGTGTAGTAGTACGCGGTAATGCCATTAATGCTGTATTTGCCTACAGGGAATGTTACGGCATCTCCGGTATAATATATCCAGGTACCTGCCAATGTCCAGCGTTTATTCAGCTCGTACGTAGCCACTATGGCCAGGTCGTGCGTTCTGTCCTGGCGCGCATTGTACCATTGATGGTTGTTGATCTGGTCAATCTTTTTTTCGCTTTTGGAAAGTGTATAGCTGATCCAGCCGGTAAGCCTGCCTGTTTTCTTTTTCAGCAAAGTTTCCAGGCCATACGTCCTGCCGATACCGAATAAAAGCGACTTTTCAATGGGTTCTAGGCTGTTAGTGATGTTTGAACCGTTGCGGTAGTCTATCTGGTTTTTCAGGGCTTTGTAATAGCTTTCAATATTCAGCTCGTAGGTAGCGTTGAACAGGTCTTTGTAATAGCCCAATGAGAACTGGTCCGAAATTTCAGGCCTGATAAAATTGTTGCTCGCTACCCATTTGTCGGTTGGGTTGGTTGAAGTAGAATTAGAGATCAGGTGCAGGTTTT
Source organism: Bacteroidota bacterium (assembly GCA_023422835.1). Classification (GTDB taxonomy): domain Bacteria; phylum Bacteroidota; class Bacteroidia; order Chitinophagales; family Chitinophagaceae; genus Haoranjiania; species Haoranjiania flava. The sequence goes on from JAFAGI010000011.1 coordinate 65,701, forward strand.
GCACGTTTCTGACATAGCCGAATTTCAGCGAGCTGGAATTGTTCAGCAGAAAACTGGCCGCAATACGCGGCTCGGGATTAAAATAATTTTTTACAACTTCTCCTTTGCCAAATTGGAGCGTATCGGTGATCTCTCCGTTTGTATTCACGTTATAAAACTGTCCTGCGCCGATAGCGGTAAATGCGTTGAAACGCAGGCCATAAGACAGGTTCAGCCGGTCTGAAGCTTTCCAGTTGTTGTTTAAATAAATGGCATTTTCGTAGGCGTACCGGTCTTCCAGCTTTTTAGGATTGATGCTGCCGCTGGGAGAGTTAGGGGTCACTTCTCCCGGGTGAATGGTATGATGTATCAGGTTAAAGCCGAAGCGCAGGTTATTTCTTTGGTTGATGTTCCACTGGAAATCCTGCTTCAGGTTTATGTCCTTGATTTTGGATATAATACTCAGTCCTTCTGGTATGGTAGGATTAATCAGTATTTGATAGTTGTAATTGCTGTAAATAAATGAGGTATTTGAAAACAGTTTGTTGTTGAAGATATGGTTCCAACGCAGCGTGCCGGTAGCATTGCCCCAGTTGATGCCAAATGTATTGTTGATGGTGAAATTGTCTTTGCCGAAGTAGCCCGAAATAAACAGCTTGTCTTTTTTACCTAATGTAAAATTGGTTTTTGTGTTGAGGTCGTAAAAATACAGCCGATTGTTGTTGAGAGCGCTGTCTTTGGAAAGCTTTAAAAACATGTCTGCGTAAGTGCGTCTGCCGGAGACAAGAAAAGAGGATTTTTCCTTTTGGATCGGGCCTTCCAGCGTAAGGCGTGAAGATATTAAACCGATGCCGCCGGTTGCTGCAAACTTACGGTTATTGCCGTCGTTCATGCGCAGATCCACCACGGAAGACAACCTGCCTCCGTATTGTGCAGGCATACTTCCTTTGTATACAGATACATCTTTTATGGCATCTGAATTGAACACAGAAAAGAAGCCGAGCAAATGGGCTGCATTGTAAACAGTAGCTTCATCCAGTACAATCAGATTCTGATCAGAGCTGCCGCCGCGCACAAAAAAGCCGCTGTTGCCTTCACCGGCAGATTTAATGCCGGGCAGCAATTGCAGTGTTTTCAGCAGGTCCTTTTCGCCGAGCAATACGGGTATGTTTTTTATTTCTTCCGTGCTGAGTTTTTCCACGCTCATCTGCGGGCTGCGCAGGCTCCGGGCATTGGTGTTTGTGGTTACAACCACTTCATCAAGTTCGGTAGCTGAAGCATCGGACAGTTCAATATTTATAATGGTATCTTTGAGTAAGGTAATGCTTTGTGATGCGCTTTCTTTGCCTAAGGAACGGTATACAATTTCCTGTACGCCCGAAGACAGTGATAAAGAGTAGAAACCATAGTCGTTGCTCAGAGTCTGTTGGCGGCCGCTGGCAATGGTAGCGCCGATAATGGTTTCGCCGCTTTCTTTGGATTTAATGGTGCCGCTTACTACAAACTGTTGTGCAGTTGCCAGGTAAGTGATTGTCAGAGAAAGAAATGTGAGGTAAAATTTCATCCGTTATTTGCTGCGTTTCGTTCGAAAATAAATCATTTTGCTTTGGGATGCGCTTTTTTGTACACTTCTTTCAGCTTTTCTATGGTGTTGTGCGTGTAAACCTGTGTGGCTGCCAGGCTTGAATGGCCCAGCAGTTCCTTTACTGCATTGATGTCGGCGCCTTCATTCATCAGGTGTGTGGCAAAGGTGTGCCGCAGAACGTGGGGGCTTTTCTTTTTTAATTTAATATCGCCCTGGGTCATTTGTGTTTTTACGGCATTGTAAAAAAATTTAGGGTATAGTTTTTTACCTTTTTCATTTACGAAACATTCAGTGGCCCGCGGTTCTGCAACCGGTTTATCCTGTATATATTCTTTCAAAAGCGCCAGCAAATTTGCTGATAAGGGAATAATCCTTTCCTTGTTGCCTTTGCCTACAACTTTCAGCTGGCCATAGCTTGCATCAATTTGTGTTTCCTGCAGGTTTACCAGCTCGCTGAGCCTGATGCCTGTTTCATAAAAAAGCTGTGTAGCCAGCGCGGCCGTACGGTTACGCCAGAGGGTCTTTTCGCCTAGCTCCTGCTTATTCTCTGCATGCAATGTACAGTTCAGGAGGTTTTGCATCTCTGTTTCTTTTACAAATTCCGGCAGGCGTTTACTGAGCTTTGGTAAGGTTACCGCTTCGGCAGGTGTAGTATCTACTAGTCTATTTTTCAATAAAAATTTAAAGAAAGATTTTACGGAAGATATTTTCCGGTGAATAGTTTTGTGGGTGCTCTTCTCTTCGTTCTTTAAACATGCCATCCAGGAGCGTATCATTACGGGGCTTACCTCTTGCCAGCGGCTGGTTTCAAAGTCAGCTTCCAGGAAAGTTTCAAATTGCTGAATATCGTTCTTATAGGCAATGACGGTATGCTCCGAATATCTTTTTTCAAATTTCAGGTAGTTGATAAAAGCGGGCAGGTACTGGTCGTTTTGCATGAAGTTATAAAGTTACAAAAATCATCCCGAATTGTCGGCAATCACCTAAACGTGACATGATATGCACTTCCGCGCTGCCTGGTTCATACATCAGGTTGAGTGTGTAAGATCTATATTCCATATTTGCTATTTTCAAAAACACAGGGCAGGTTTATCTGTAGCGGTAATGCCGGTTTTTACAAATCTCCATGTCTTTTGCCGTTTACGTATAACTTAAATTTCAAGCGGTACGGCTTGATTCTTTTTCAACTTTTTAAAACAGGATCTAAGGTATGATCATCATTGAGCCATTTTAGAAATATATCCATTTCAGGTTGTACACGTTCCTGCTCTATCGCTTCATAGTGAACTTTTTCTTTATCTATCGCACCTGATACTACACTCATTTCGCTTGTGCGGTATTTTCCTTACTTCAATTTTATATGGGGTCCAATTTTTATGTTGATAAATATATTTAGACATACCCGCCTATAAATATGCGGCAACCATAGCAAATATTTGCCGCATATTTGCGGTGAATAAACAGCCTTTTTACCGAAAACCCCATCACATAAGTAATGCTTAGTACCCACAAACAAAAAAACCTAAAGCAAAAACTTTAGGCTGAATTTCTTGAAAAAAATTTGATTAATCTATCTTTCCGGAAGCTATCTGCTGTTTGTAGATCGCTTTTAATCTTTCTTCACGGCGCTTAATGGAAGGCTTGGTGAAGTTCTGACGAGATCTTAACTGTAATAAAGTCTTACTCTTCTCAAATTTCTTTTTGTATTTTTTGAGCGCTTTATCGATATTTTCACAATCTTTAGAATCAATGATCAGCATGAAATTTCCTTTTTTAATGATTTTTGGAATGCAAAGATAACCCGTTTTATAAAAATAACAAAATAATCTCAGCAAATTTTATTTGCTGGCAAATTAACTACATTTGCTGTATGTTTACAGGAATTGTTGAAACTACAGGCCTCATTGAAGAGATCGTTCAAAGCGGCACCAACCGGTCCTTTCGTATTGCTTCTGCTATTTCTTCAGAATTGCGCGTTGACCAGAGCCTGAGCCACGACGGCGTATGCCTTACGGTAGAAGAGGTGAGTGCAGGCAGCCATGTAGTAACGGCTATACAGGAAACCTTGGATAAGACAAACCTGTCTGCACGGAAACCCGGCGATACCATTAACCTGGAAAGATGCATGGCTATGAATGGCAGGCTTGACGGGCATATTGTGCAGGGGCATGTAGACGCTACAGCAGCATGCCTGGAAAGGAAGAACAAAGACGGCAGCGTGGAGTTTGTTTTTGAGTTTGACAGAAGCTTTGCCGAATTGATAGTAGAAAAGGGTTCAGTAACTGTAAACGGTATCAGCCTTACCTGTTTTGATATTACAGAAAACACTTTCACGATAGCGGTAATACCTTATACCTTAGCACATACCAATATCAGCGATGTGTATCCCGGCACCCTTGTAAACATTGAATTTGATATATTGGGAAAATACGTAAACCGGAAACTAAACCTGCAAAAATAATATGGCAAAAGTTACAAGTTTCGGCGATGCCATGAAGGAGATGGTCTCTAAAAAACGGGCTCTGAAAAACGGCTTGCAAACCGCTAAAATAGAAGAAGTATGGCAGGAGGTAATGGGCCAGGCCGCCAAATACACCGATAAAGTACAGATCATTGACCGCACATTGTTTATTTCTTCTTCCAACGGGCCGTTTAAGAATGAACTCTTCTTCCAGAGAAAGCTGATTGTAGAAAGAGTGAACGAAGCTTTTGGCGAAAAGGTGATTGATAAAGTAGTGATCAACTGATAGCCGCATCAGCGGTCCAGAGCGGCGGCGGCCGCTTCATCTAAAAACCAATACACTTGCCCGTTTAAAGGATCTACCAGTTTAGCAGGATAAATTTGTGGTGGTTGGCTCCCTTTCAACACTTCATATACAGCCTGTTGTTTATCTTCTCCCGATACCACGAAAACAGCATTGCTGCAAAGATTCGCTGCAGCTTTGGTGAGTGTGAGCCGGTACATATTTTGACCTGCACTCCAAAAATAATCTATCCATTTTGTTGCTTCGTGCAATACCTTTCCGTAGGGGAACATTGACAGCGTATGCCCGTCAGTGCCGAGGCCTAGCAGCAGCACATCCATTGTTTTTGCTGGTGTGAAAAAATTGCGTAAAACTGCTTCATATTCCTGAGCACTCTTGTCCGGTGTGGTATTTTCTGTTTTAAAAAAATGTATTTGCTGGTCCTGCACAGGCAGATGCTCCAGCAGGTTTTTATAGCACATGCCTGCATTACTTTGCTCATCCGTTACGGGCACAAATCTCTCATCGCCCAGGAAGAAGTGCCATTTGCTCCATTCAAACTGATGAATATACGCATCGCCTGAAAGCAGCCTGTACAAAGCCTTTGGCGTGCTGCCGCCCGATAGTGCAACGGTGAAAAAATCCTGCTCCTGCAGTACTTCTTTTTCCTTCTGCAATAAAAAATCAGCTACTTTTCTATTGAGCGCATCACTATTTTTTGCTACGGTTATCTGCATGTGCGTTATTATTAGGTATCACCAAATCCCAGTTTCTGCCGTCTGTGGCTATCAGTGCATCTGACTGGTCGGGTCCCCAGCTGCCGGGGAGGTAATTTGGGAAATCAGTTGCTTTTTTCTCAGCCCAGTAGTCCAGTACCGGCATTATAATTTCCCAGGCTTTCTCTACCTGGTCGCCGCGCATAAACTGGGTTGCATCTCCGGTCATAGCGTCCAGGAGCAGGGTTTCATAAGCTTCCGACTGTGCTTCCTTAAAAGATTCATCATAATCAAAGATCATATCCACCGGTGCCAGCAGCATTTCCTGCCCGGGGATCTTTGCCTGGAATGTAATACGGATGTCCATTTCGGGCTGTATCCTTATGATAAGCTTATTAGCTTTCCAGTTGTCGGTAGCTTGTGCAGGAAAAGAAAATTTAGGGGCTTCTTTAAATTTAATGATGATGAGGGTAGATTTGTCAGGCAGGTACTTACCTGTACGCACATAAAACGGCACGTTTTGCCACCGCCAGTTATCAATGTAAAACTTAATGGCAGCAAAGGTTTCCGTTGATGAATTTTCAGCTACATGCTTCTCTTCAAGGTAGCTTTTTACTTTTTTGCCTTTCATCCAGCCGCCTGCATACTGGCCGCGTACGGCATAGCGGCTCACCTCTTCTTTTTTAATTTTCCTGATGGCATTCAGTACGTCCATCTTTTTATTGCGTACTTCGTTATCTTCGAACGAAACGGGCGGCTCTGTTGCGATCATACAAAGCAGTTGAATGATGTGGTTTTGCACCATATCGCGCAAAGCGCCCGCTTTATCATAATAATCTCCGCGGTCTTCTATGCCGATAGATTCTGCTGCTGTGATCTGTACATAATCAATATACCGCTTGTTCCAGATAGGCTCAAACAAAGCATTGGCAAAGCGCAGCGCCAATATATTCTGCACGGTTTCTTTTCCTAGGAAATGATCTATACGGTAAATCTGTCGTTCATCGAAATAGGTGAGCAAAAGCTTATTGAGCGCCCTGGCACTTTCGAGGTCGTGGCCGAAAGGTTTTTCTACTACGATGCGGCTGCAGTTTTTCTGCTTACAAATATTTAACCGGCTGAGTGAGGTGATAATCGGCGGTACAATGGCAGGAGATACTGCCATATAGAACAATACATTCGGTGCGGCCTTCCATTTTTTCTCTGTAGCCTCAATGAGTTTGCCGATCTTATTATAGTCGTTCTTTACATTGGCATCAAAGTCAAGATAGGCGATCTTTTGTGAAAATTCCTTCCATAGTTTTGCATCTACTTTTCTCCTGGAAAATGTTTTTAAATTTTTCAGCAGGTAATTCCTGAAACTAGTGTCTGAATAATCGGTTCTGCCTAAGCCAACAACCAGGAACATTTCAGGCAGGTGGTCGTCTGCAAACAGGTTGTATAATGCGGGTGTAAGCTTTCTTTTGTTCAGGTCTCCGCTACCGCCAAAAATGAAGACGATTGTCGGCTGATTTATTTTTTTATGTGGCTCCATAAAGTAGATTTAGAAATTTAAACTATCCCAGTCTGTGTGGAACATGCCCTCCCGGTCTATACGCTCATACTGGTGCGCGCCGAAGTAATCGCGCTGCGCCTGTATAAGATTGGTCGGCATTTTTTCGGATGCATAGTTTTCTATGTAAGCCAGTGTATTTTGTAAGCCGCCGGATGCAATGCCTGCCATCACCGCTTTGGCTACAACTTCCCGGAATGCTTCCATCCGCGGGGATATGAGGTTTGCTATATTTTTATCCAATAAAATATTGGTCATATCATTATCTTTTATAAAAGCCTGGTAAAAATCTTCCAGCAACAGAGAGCGGATAATGCAACCGCCACGCCATATTTTTACTACATCTTTAAGAGGTATATCCATACTGTATTCTGCCGATGCTTTCTGCAGCATAGTCAGGCCCTGTGCATAGCAAATGATGAATGCAACGTACAATGCGTCTTCCAGCTTATCAATAAATACGTCTTGATCGTTGGTATCAATCGCTGTAGCCGGGAACGCGTAGAGCTTTGAAGCCAGTACGCGCTCATCTTTTTGCCAGGAAAGCATACGCATAGACACGGCAGTATCAATAGTAGGTATGGAAATGTAGATATCCATTGCCTCCTGCGAAGTCCATTTTCCCGTACCTTTTGAACCTGCTTTGTCCAGTATCATATCAATCAGGTCAGCTGAGGTGAATTCATCTTTCTTTAAAAAAATATCGGCAGTGATCTGTACCAGGTAAGATTGCAGTCTGCCTTCATTCCATTTTTTAAACACTTGATGTATTTGCCGGTTATGAAGCTGCAGGCCGTTTTTAAGTATGTCGTACACCTCACTGATGATCTGCATCATGGCATATTCTATGCCGTTATGTACCATTTTTACATAATGGCCGGCTGCGCCATTACCCATATAGGCTGTGCATGCTTCACCGTTAACTTCTGCTGCTACTGCCTGCAGCAGGTTATGGACATGATTATAAGCCGTTCTATCGCCACCTGGCATCAGGCTGGCGCCGTACCTGGCGCCCTTTTCACCTCCCGAAATACCCATACCCATGAAATGAATATCGTGTTCCTTCAGGTATTGCACTCTGCGTACCGTGTCTTTGTAAAAAGAATTGCCTGCATCAATCACAATATCTCCGGGAGCCAGTAATGGTAATAACTCGGCAATTACATCGTCAACAATTTTGCCGGCGGGCACCAGCATCATGATCCTTCGGGGCATTGATAATCCATCGGTCATCACCTGTAGTTCGGTTACGCCTTTTACAAGGGTATTGGCCGTTGCGCCGCTTTCGAGCGCCAGCGCTTTTTCTTCCAGCTTATCATAGCCGATCACGCTGAAACCTTTATCAGCCATATTAAACAACAGGTTCTGGCCCATTACTCCCAAGCCTATCATTCCGAAGTCGTAGTCTCGCATAAGCATTGAATTGATGTGTCTCTGACAAATTTCAATGAATATAGGCAGGAAAGAAAGGAAATATTGTTGTAGGAATGTTATTTTACATACAGAAGGTATTCACCCGGCAACAATTCAAAAATTTCTTCCTCATTAAAATTGTAGGTAACTCCTGAGCACAGGCTGGTAAATTTGCCCGCTCTATTCTGGGGCTGCGCCCGTATCTTTTCCTTATCCGAAAAATTGAACAGCGCTATGATCTCAGTATCATTTTTTCTTCTCGTTATGCTGATGCCGCAATCTTCTATCGCATTACATATGTATATGGCATCGCTTTCAAAAGCAGGGGAGAAGTTGCGCAACTGCAACAGTTGTTTGTAAAAGCCGTGTAATTGCAAGCCTGACTTGTGCCATTCAATAATATCTTTTTCAAAAAATTTTAGCCGTTTCAGGTTGGGAAGTTCCTGGCCGCTGTAGATCAGAGGAATTCCTTTCACCATTTGGGTAAAAGCAGCCAGCGGTAATGCCAGCTTACCATATTTTTCATATTCTGTACCGTTCCAGCTGTTTTCATCGTGGTTGGCGGTAAAGTACATTTTCAATGCTCCTGCGGGCAGATGATCGTAGTGCTGTATTATGCTGAACATATCTTGAAAGCTGCCGGCATCCTGTATAAAATTTTCTATGGCATGCATCCAGCGCCAGGTGTAGGTAGCATCAAAAACTTCGCTGTAATTATCTTCATCACATTCGCCCAGCCAAAATAATGGTTTTATTTCTTCGCAGGCCTTTCGCGCGCTGTGCCAGAAATCCAGCGGCACCAGGTGTGCCATATCACAACGAAAGCCGTCAATATTGAACTCTTTTACCCAGTATTGCATGGAATTTATCATGGCAATACGCATTTCGTGGTTGTGGTAATCCAGGTCTATCACATCTGTCCATCCGTGATTCTCGGTGAAATCTCCGTGTTCATTCTTTTGATACCATTCCGGGTGATGCAACGCCCACTCATGCCTGTAGCCTGTATGGTTGGCCACCCAGTCAATCATGATCTTCATGCCCAAAGAATGGGCTTCAGCTACCAGGTTCTTGAAATCTATATCATTTCCGAATTCGGGATTGATTTCTGTATAGCTGCTGCAGGCGTAATAGCTGCCCAGAGTACCCTGCCTTTCAAATTCCGAAATGGGCGTAATTGGCATTAGCCAAAGAATTTTTACACCCATTTCGCTGAGGCGCGCCAGGTGGGTCTGCAATCCTCTGAAAGTGCCGGCATCGGAATACTGCCTGATGTTGACTTCATAAATATTAGCAGTTTCAGCCCACTCAACCATTTTGTAGAAAGTACTCATTCGGCAAATAAATTAGGCAGGTCAATTTGTTGATTTTTTGAAAACTCAAAAGGAACGGTAATAAAAATGCCTGAATGGCCAAGCTGGGTTTTTCCTTTCATGCGCAGTAAAATCTGCCGGTTTAAAAAAGCAGAAACAGCATTGCTTAAAATCGGTTGAACGTTCACCCTAAGAGAAACAGGTATCCGCATTTCTGTAGCAGCAGGTACATCCAATAATGTGTCCAGAATGTAATGCGATATCAACGATTCGTTTGCATAAAAATCAGATTCCAGGTTTTTCAGGGAAACACGGAAACTATTGGGATTATAAAAAACAACATTTGTAGTGATGGTGGCGCTGTCTGTATTTACTTCACCCAAGGTAAGATTCTCCAGCCCGCGAAACTCAAAAGGTTTAGGAGCCTTGCACGAAAAAAATACAAATGTTAAAAAACAGGGTAGGAGAGCCAAACATCTCACATTAAAAAATTTCATATTTTTCGATTTAAGCCGCTGTAAATATTTACCGGTGCAATGTACTTCATTTTACGAGATCATCGCTCAAAATCAATTTTAATTTTTTATCTTTGATCACTAAAAGTATTAGTAAAACAAAGTCTTAAGGTTCTGTAATTTTAGGCTAATATTTTTAACATAGTTGAAAATATGTAAGTATATGTTTATAAATTTTTTACTGTAGTCATTTAAAGTATAAATTTAGGATATAAACATGAAATTTATTTTCTATTACTAGTAAAAATCTGCATGCTGACAAAATAGCATAATACTGATATGAAACAACAAAAAATATTTGACAGTCAATATTTTCCATGCGTTAATTGGTTTAAAAATTCAATTAGTGAAACAAATATCGTTTTAAACGGATCTGAGAGGTTTAAAAAACGTAGTTTTTACAACCGCTGTGGATTGGTAGGAAGTAGTGGTTTAATATTTTTATCAGTACCCTTGGAAGGTGGCAGGAACAGGAATCAAAAAGAATTGTTTCGAAATGTTAAAATCTCTTATGCTGAAAGCTGGCGGAAAATTCACTTTCGAACTATAGAAAGTTGTTACGCAAATTCACCGTTCTATGCATTTTACAGAGATGATCTGGCGAAGCTGTTTGAAAAAAGATTTACCTATTTGTATGATTTAAACCTGGAAATTATTAGAATTATGTTATCCTATCTCCATAAAAATGAATTCGTTGTAGAGATTACTGAGGATTACAACGATATGGGAACAGGTATCGGTTATTACCCCGATAATTATGGTACTGTAGAGCCGTCGCCCAGGTATACTCAGTTGTTTGAAGAAAAGGTAGGCTTTAAGCCTAATGTAAGTATATTAGATTTGCTGTTTATGGAAGGAAATAACAGTTCAAATATCCTAAAATTAACTGCTTAGACAGGTTAGTTGACATTTTCTACGGTTAAAATTTTACCGGATTTTTCGATACTGATGGTAGTCTCTGTTTGGTTCTCCACGATTGTTACTACGTAATTTTCAGTGCGGATATGGTTTTCTGCACTAAATACACTCCCACTTTCTGTTTGAATGTCAGCAGCTTGGTAAGCGCTGTATTGCAATTGCTCGTTTTGCAGCACTGTGTTTAATTCTTTAAAAGCACGGAGCAGTTCCGGGCTATTGTTATTTAGCGTAACCGTGTAGACCTCGGGGCTTTGTTTTTTACCAGGAATATTGGCTTTTTCCGCAAGAGGTGTTGCTGTCTTTTCTATCTTACTTACAGCAGGTTTTGCTTGGGTGCTTTGCTTTGTTATTGGCTTAATAGCAGTTATTTCGCTGGAAACATTTTTATTTTGATATTTTGCATCAACCTCTGCAATTGGTTCATTTACAAAGCCTTTAATTTCACTTCTATAAGCCTTTTGATATCTGTCAGCGATTTGAGCCTGCCTGCCGGAATTTTGAGGCAGCAATCCCAAAAGCGAAAGTGCAACGGTTGTCAGCAGCACTTTATAGTTCATAATTGAATGGCAGAAAGGTATTCCGTACAGTCTTTTTATCCTTTCCAGCAATTCAAATTGTGAGTTGCCGTTGGCAAAAACAGGGAGCGCAGATAGATTATTTTGCCTGGCAATAGAAAGCAAAGCTTCTGAATAAATCATCCTGTCGTATTGAAAAGCTACTTCCTTGTCGCAAAGCATTTCTCTGTGCCTTCTGGCCTCATTTCCAATTGATTTAACCAAAGGATTGAAATATAATATCTTTTCAATAGTTACCTGCAATAAGTTGACCAGGTAATCATTGCGGCGGATGTGCATGATCTCGTGCAGAAGAATAGTTTCTACCTGTATGGGAGTTAGCTGTGTAAGCAAATAAACGGGCAGAAAAATAGCTGGCTTCAGGAAACCGGTAACGAATGGTGCATCAGCAAACTCAGTTATCACCACCTTTATCTTTTTTTGAATATTTAATTCTGCCGCCTTAGTGCTTATAAAATCAACTATCTGTTTATCAATGTGTTGATAGGAGCTACTTTTGATTATTTTATTTGCCTGGTTTTTATAGTTTAGTATTGCCGGCAACAGGAACAACAGATAGCCCAGGGTGATCCATGGCAAAAATGCCTGAATAGAAAAAGTTGCTGAAGTAGCAGCAGGAACTGATGGCGTGGCTGAAAAATAAAGGATGTTAAATATGAACAGCAGCAAGATCAAGGCTTGACTGGCTAAAGCTAGTCTGTAAATTCTTTTAGAATTATGGGGAGATGCTTTCGTTACGCATGCAAAAATAACATATACACCGGCAGTCTGCCAAAGTATGTGTATGATGCTATAGCCTATCGCATTTAGGAGGTTCATTAGTTTTTTTCTTCTTTCAGCCGGTTGAGTAATTCCTGTATCTGATCTAATTCATCGCGTGAAGGTTTATTTTCCCCGAGTGCACGCATAATCAGGCTGGTAGATGATCCTTCAAAGACATTATCAATAATTTTACCAAGAAGGTTTTTTTGCAGGCTCTCCCTGGAAATCTTCGGTTGATAAATGTGTGTTTTGGAATCGGTGTTCCTGGTTACCAGCTTTTTCTCATACATAATCTGCATAAGTTTTAAGGTGGTTGTGTAGCCGCAGTCCTTGGTTTCAGAAATTATTTCATATACTTCCCGTACGCTTGCTTTTTTCTTCTGCCACAGTATGCGCAGAATTTCCAACTCGCCGTCGGTTGGTTTTGTTTCTTTGCGATGATACATAGCTTACGAATTACTTCGTATCAAAAATAAAATATTATTTATGTATAAAAATGTAAAATCAGCTTGGCAGAACAATATTAACTTTTTGGTAAAGGAATAAACATCCTGCCTTATCCGACATAACCGGGATGATTATTAATCAAAAAAAGATCCCGATAATATCGGGCAAATGAAAACAAATAGAAAAATACACATCAAAGGAGAAAATTGACTTTTATAATTTTAAACAATCACGTACTTTTATACATCTTATTCAGGATAATAAAAGTAAAAATATATTAAGATTCAGGTATGCAAAGAAGAAAGTTTATCGAGCAGGCAGCGCTTGCCGGGGCGGCATTAACAGTAGCAAATTCAGCAGCGGCACAAACTGCTGCAGGTACTACACAACCCCAGCAGCAGACCTTTCCGGTAGTTCGTTACCCCACAGGCAGAAGAAAATTTAAGAGTGTAGCCGTAGAAAGCACTATTGACCAGGTAAAACAAAATATAAAAAATAAAGAACTGGCGTGGATGTTTGAAAATTGCTTTCCCAACACGCTTGACACTACGGTAGATTATACCACTATTGACGGCAAACCCGATACTTATGTGATCACCGGCGATATAGATGCTATGTGGCTGCGCGACAGCTCTGCACAGGTATGGCCATATATACCACTGACCAAGAATGATAAAGAATTAAAGAGGTTGATTGAAGGTGTTATCCGACGTCAGAACAAGTTTATTATTCTTGACCCGTACGCCAATGCATTTTTCAAAGATCCCAAGAAAGTAAGTGAATGGAAGGAAACCGACATTACGGAGATGAAACCTGGCGTGCATGAAAGAAAATGGGAGATAGACAGCCTTTGCTACCCGATACGCCTGGCATATGCTTACTGGAAAACCACAGGGGATACGGCGCCTTTCGATTCCTTATGGAAAGATGCCATGGTAGCCGTGGTAAAAACCTTTAAAGAGCAGCAGCGCTTTCAGGGAGCAGGACCGTATAAATTCCAGCGCAAAACTTTCTGGGCTACAGACGGCGTGCCTATTGGCGGCTATGGCTATCCTGTAAAACCCAACGGGCTTATCTGTTCCATATTCAGGCCTAGCGATGATGCCACCATATATCCATACCTGATACCCAGCAATTTTTTTGCAGCCAGCGAGCTGGTACACTTGGCTGAGATGTGGGAGGCCATTTTTAAAGATGCAGAAAAAGCCAAAGAAGCCAGAGACCTCTCCAGGGATGTATTTACAGCATTAAGAAACTATGCTACCATTGTGCATCCGCAGTTCGGCAAAATGTATGCTTACGAAATAAACGGTTACGGCAGTTATAATTTAATGGATGACGGCAATGTACCGTCCCTGCTGGCTATGCCGTACCTGGGAAGTGTATTTCAGTCAGACCTGGTATACCAGAACACCAGGAAATATGTATTGTCCGAAGAGAATCCTTTCTTCTTCAAAGGAAAGGTCGCAGAAGGTGTGGGCAGCCCGCATACATTAATGAATAATATCTGGCCGATGGCTATCATTATGCGCGGCATGACCTCCAGTGACCCGAAAGAAATTGCCAGCTGCCTGGAAATGTTGCGGACCACCCATGCTGGCACAGGATTTATGCATGAGAGCTTTGATAAAGATGCGCCTATTGACTTTACAAGGAAATGGTTTGCCTGGGCCAATACCTTGTTCGGAGAGTTTATACTGAAAGTTTACAAAGAAAATAAAGCATTGCTGGACTACGTAAAACCTGCGGCAGTGTCGCCGTCGGCAAGCCCGGTGAAGCGCAAGGGAATATTTAATATTTAATATATGCAGGATATAGAGCCTCATTACAATTGGCGTCATATCTATATTTCAGAGGATGATGCGCATTCTCCCTTCTTTGGACGGGAGTATAGCGAGTTTGAATATTCCAATACGGTATACAATTACTATATACATCCCCAATGGGATGATTTTGGCAGCAGGACTTTGTATTGCAAGATAATTTTTGCAGACTATGATATGCAGGTGGCTATTATAGAGCTGATAGGCGAGTGGAACGATGCCATTGAAAACGACATCATGACGCTGAAATATGAATTGCTGGATCCTATGCATAAAAAGGGCATCATACATTTTATTTTTATTGCAGAAAATGTATTGAATTTTCACAGCAACGGAAAAGACTATTATGAAGCGCTATTCGAAGAGCTGAACGATGAAGGCGGATGGGCCGTAATGCTGAATCTCTCTGAACCTGCACAATACGAATACAAATTGGGCAAGCTGCATAATTATATTGAGCTGATGCAAATACACGAATGGCGTGTTTATAAACCGCATCATTTATTTAAAAAAATAGAATCTATCATTGACCAGAGATTAGATTTCAAATAAAGTATAATGATAAAATATACACCTGCGTTTTTAAAAAAGCTGGAAGATATTCTTACGGAATCAGCCTATACCGTTCGGTACGAACGGGGCAATTTTCAAAGCGGCTGGTGCCTGCTGGAGCGTAAGAGCGTGGTAGTGCTGAATAAATTTTTAGATACAGAAGGAAGGATCAATACATTGGCAGACATCATCCCGCAATTGGCTGTAAATTTTGATAAGCTCACACATGAATCACAAATCCTTTATGAGTTTTTACTGCAAGAGGCGGGAGCTGCGAATACAGGCAACACTGCTGAAACACAATTAAACTTAAACAATATGTCAAATTTATCCGTAACAAAAAAAGACTGGGGTACAATCAACGACCAGCAGGTTTCTATTTATGAATTAAACAACGATACTGTAAAAGTGTTTGTAAGTAATTACGGCGGCACCATCCAGTTAATTGAAGCGCCGGACAAAAATGGCCGGATACACAATATTGTTGCGGGCTACCACACGGCCGAAGAATACCGCGATGATAATGACTATTACCTTGGTGCGCTGGTAGGCCGTTATGCCAACCGGATAGCCGATGGCAAATTTACCATAGCCGGTGAATCTTATACGCTCCCTGTGAACAATGGCCCCAACAGCCTCCATGGAGGTATTGAAGGGTTTCACAGGAAAATATGGGAAGTAACAGGCCAACAGGAAACAGCCACTGAAGCTTCTGTAACTATGGAATATACCAGCAAAGACGGTGAAGAAGGCTACCCGGGCAATCTGCAGGTACAGGTAACTTATGCACTAAGCGCTGATAATAAATTGAAGATACAGTACCTCGCTACAACAGACAAGGCTACACCTGTAAGCCTTACCAACCATAGCTACTTTAATCTCAATGGTTTTGAAGATGTAGTCACGGGGCATGAGCTTAAAATTAACGCTGAAAGCTATACCAAAAAGAACGAGAACAATGTGCCGGCAGGTGAATTGGAATTCCTGGACAAAGACCATCCATTGTATTTCGGAGAATTTACGAAGCTGGAAAAAAATATTGATCAGTTTGCCGAAGACAGGGGCTTCGACCATAATTATGTGCTCACCATGCAGCCCTTTCGGCAACTTCTGGAAGCCGCAGAGTTAAGAGATCCTCAATCCGGCAGATATTTAAAAGTATATACAGATCAGCCGGGTTTACAGATCTATACAGCTAACTGGTTTGACGGATCGCGCAAAGGAACACATAGCAAACCCTACGGAAAGTACGATGCTATTGCTCTGGAAACACAGGCTTTCCCCAACAGTCCAAATGTGCCTGCATTTCCCAACAGTATTCTGCAGCCGGGAGAAGAATATAACTCCACTACGGTTTATGAAATAGGGGTGGAGTAAATGATAATAAAAACCTGAATGTAACTGCCGGCGCGTATGTGCCGGCAGTTTTTTAAGATTAATCAGGTAAGTAGTGAGTAGCAGCGCGGTTGATTATATGTGCAGGCCTTAAAGCCGCATTAAATATATATTCATTGCACTGTAGTTAACTGCTGTAAAAAGCAAAATATCAGCTCAACAAATGCGGTTTGTGTTTTAAAGTGTTCCACAACAACTCACCAAAGAGCGTGTTTGTCCAGGCAAACCATGAACGTGTAAAGTTCTTAGGATCGTCTTTATGAAAAGACTCGTGCATAAAGCCGGTATTGCCATGAGTTTTCTTCAGCGTGTCAATACACCACTTAATTTCCTTATCGTCAGTGGAAGTAAGGGCTTTCATGATGATGCTCATCGGCCATATCATATCTTTTCCAATGTGCGGGCCGCCGATGCCTTCGGCTGTAGTTCCTTTATAGAAATGTGGGTTATCTTTTGACCATATAAATTTTCTTGTATTCACATATACCGGATCGGTGCGTTGAACACCTTTTAAATACGGCATCGCCAGCAGGCTGGGCACGTTTGCATCGTCCATGAGATTATAACCGTGGAATCCATCTACTTCAAAAGCATAAATTTTTCCATACTTCGGATGATTGAAAACAGCATATTCTTTCAAAGCTTTTTCTACTTCTGCGGCTAATGCCAGAAGTTCGCCTGCAAGTTTTGTGTTTTTGCGAATAGCGCTCATCATTTCAGCTGCCTGGCGCAAACTGGTAACGGCAAAGAAGTTGGAAGGCACTAAAAAAGAAAAGATGCTTGCGTCATCGCTCGGCCTGAATGCAGAAACGATTAGTCCTACAGGGTTTACCGGATTTCCATAACCGTGCATCGGTAAGGAGTCGGTGGGGTTTTGCGTGCGACGCTGGAATTTATAAGGGCCGTTGCCGTCTTTTCTTTGCTGTTCCCTAAATGTTTTCAGCGTAGCTTTGATGGCTTCCTCCCATTTTGCGTCAAACGGCGCCGTATCGCCTGTTTCTTTCCAGTAGCCATGGGCCAGCCGTATCGGGTAGCAGAGGCTGTCTATCTCCCATTTTCTTTCATGCACGCCGGGTTGCATATCAGTAAAATCGCTGAACCATTCGCCTTTTTTGTCAGGATCATTGTAAAATGCGTTGGCGTACGGGTCTTTTAAAATAAACTCTGTCTGCTTGTTGATAACGCCGGCTATCAATTTCTTCAGTGGCGCATCTCTTCGTACAAATTCCAGGTAAGGATACACCTGTGCTGAACTGTCTCTGAGCCACATAGCATCTATATCGCCGGTAATTACATAGGTGAACGGTTTCCCCTTTTTTTCGCTATAATAAACGGTGGTATCCAGCGTGTTGGGATAGCAGTTTCCAAAAAGCCATGCCAATTCACGATCTTTTACTTTTGAGCTGAATGTTTTGATGGCGTCTTCCACACTTCTGCTGGTAAAATGCCTTTTGGAAGACGGCACGCGTACAGTGGGGAAGTTATTCTGATTTTCTGCTGCAAAACTAAATTTGTTAACTGCCAGGCCTACCCCTAAAATACCTGCCTTCTGTACAAAATCTCTTCTTTTCATAATTTTGATTAATAATAAATAAAATAAATGTTTACGCTATAATTTGTTATTTGTAATTTTAATTATTGAACAATGCCTTCCTTCTGAAGGCTTGCCATTGCTTCAATGAGCATCATGCCGCTCAATTGCGTAGAAAGGTCAATTGTGCCGGCCGGCATACTGTTCCAGTCAGGGCTTATTAATAAGGTCTGGTGATTGATACCTGAACTATTTAATTTTTGAGCATTATTAAGTAAGAAATTTACCATCGTTTTTTTATCTGATTCGCTAAGATCTTTATTTTGTACCAGTTTTACAAAATATCGCACAAAAATCCCTTTAAACAACCCGCCGTCGCCCTGTCCTTCCGGCTTTAAAATGCCGCCGGGGGCTACCTGGCTGCTGCGCATAGAAGTTCTTGCTGTTCTAATGGCATCGTCAAGGTACTTTTTGTCTTTTGTATCGGCATACATTTCCAGGGCAGCGCCAATAAACAAGCCCTGATTGTAGGTGTAAATTGCTTTTTCCATTCCCCCCTGATTATTTGGATTAACGCCGTCCCAAACAATACCCGTTACCGGATCTACCAGATTAGAGCGAAGCCAGTCGTAAAGCATTACGGCAGTGTCTTTGTAATGTTGATCCCCGGTTGACCGTGCAAGACGCAGGCCCATGATGATCGCGGGCCCGTTGGCAGGCGTGTTTTTGAAGTAGAGGCGATGTTTAGCCCATCCGAGGCTTCTGCCCTGAATGTCGTTGATGCCTGTAAGAATATCCTGCCACAGTGTTTTTACAATATCAAGTTGCACCGTATTTTTACTAAGATCGTAGGCTCTTAAAGTAGAAAGCCCCAGCCATCCCATGTCGTCATAAAAATCATTAATGAGCGTGTTACGGCGTACAGGGTTTGTTTCCCTCATGCCTGTGAGCAGGCTGTTTACGCGCTGCATGTATACATCATTGCCCGTGCGTTCATAGGCATCTATTAGCACATCCACGGCGTGGGCGTTGTGCCAGTAATGAAAGGTTTGGTTCCCGGCGTTGTCCTGCGCATAATATTTCGCATTTTGCGCCAGAAAATCTGACTGAAGTTTATTCTGCAAAGAGTCGGCTAAAGCTGCCCAATTGTAGGTATAAGTATTCTGGCCATTATTGTCAATAGGATATAAAGGCTGCACCTTTGTTTTGGTACAGGCGCACTGAGTGAACAATACGATGCTTGAAAGTGTAATGATCAACAGTTTTCCGTTTAATTTCAATTTTTTCATATCAAAATTTAATTTTTTTGCGGCTGGCGATGAAGCCAGCCGGCTTTTCAATATTTTATTTTACGATGATGGAATGAGTGTATTGTGGAATGGCGGTTCTAAAGTCAAGAATTACATCCACATTTTTCATATCGGCATTGCCATCAAATTTGAAAGAATTATCCCAATCATGGTTGGAAACCTGATAAAGATACCAATAAGAAGCAGGCGTTCCGCTGTTCGGGCGCTGATTGTCGCGGTTTGAACTGCCAAACCAAAGGTCAGACTCGTTTCCTGCAAGATCTCTGAGTTTCATTCTGAATTTATACCGTTCATCTCTTCCCCAGCTTTCCTGCTTAAATATAATAGATACATTCTCTTTTTTCCAGATACCATTACCGGCATAAGGAATTTCTGTAAGGAACCTGCCAAACGGCGGGAACCACAGCCCTATAGATTGTACAGTTTGCACCGTTGCGGAAGCATTGGTAAAATCAAGCGTGATTCTGAAAGCATTGTTTCCGCCGCTGACAGAAGCTGCGTTGTTGCTTTTTATAATTTTGTTTCCTTCAATTGCATAAGAAACCGGAGTGCCTGTGGTTCTGTCAACCAGCTTGTACTCTCCATTTTTTAATGAAGTGAAAATCTCAAATTTGCCATCGGCTGTTTGTTTAAAAGGAATAGCTTTTGCTATGTTGTCGCCGGCTTCTGTAGCTGATCCGTAAAGATAAAGCTCAGGCGGAAGATCTGTAAAGCCTGGCAGGCGCTGTACATCAAACACACGAGACACAGCAGCAATTTTTTGATTTACTCCTTTAGAAGAAGCCACTGTCCACTTGATCTTGCCCACGGCTTCCGGTTCAATACCGGCTAAAGAAGCGATCCTGTTTAAGTCCGCATGTTTAAGCGTGAGTACGTTGTACATGCCGTTATTATCTGAGGGCATTACATACACCGGGTTAGAAAAGTCGCCGGCTTCCCGATCAAAAAGCACTTCATAAAGTACCATGCCCCCGTCTTCGGCTTTTGCTTGTTCCCACTCGAAAGTGAGGGTGCTGTTGGGAGAGGTCATTTTAATGAATTTATTTTCTGAAGGAGCATAAAGATTTTTTACTTCCGTTACCTGCAGGCTGTTCAGCGAATGATCTTTCTTACAGGAAATAAAAAAAGACATTATGCCCAGCAAGGATAAAAAGATTAAGAGATTCTGTTTCATTTTATATCGTTTTTAATATTAATAATTACCAGTTAGGGTTTTGGGTTAAATTGGGGTTGATGTTTCGTTCCTGGCGCGGTATTGGCCACAGATAATGTTTGGCAGGATCAAAGACTCTTTGCTGCACTCTCAGGTAACCATTATCAACAGAAGCAGGGCCAAATTTAGCGCCGTGCACCCATCCGTTCAGCACCTGCCCGGCTATGCGCCATCTTTTGATGTCAAAAATGCGGAGGCTTTCCAGTACCAGTTCTGTTCTTCTTTCGTTGCGGATAATTTCCCTTATCTGTGCATTGCTGAGAGCGGCATTGAAATTCAGCGCTTCAGCAGCCGTAAATCCTGCTCTTTGGCGGATGGCTCTGATGGTTTTGTTCCAATCCTCTTCTGTCATCTGTCCCAATTCATTTTTTGCTTCGGCATACATAAGAAGAATGTCGGCATACCTCATAATGATCAGGTTTAAGCCCGAACGGAAGTTTGTGCCTGAATTGAGGTCGTAATATTTTCTAAAGTAATAACCGGTAGGCGAGGACGATGAGCCGGGCCTGTATTCATCGGCTGCATTTCCGTTCTCATCTCTTACCGGATCTGTACCGGGACGCGTATAGATTGTTTTAAAACTTCCATCGGGACGCTGCCACTGATAATCATGATAAACAACGGTTGCCGTTAATCGCGGATCGCGGTTTACATACGGTTCGTTTTCGTTGTAGCCTGAAGCCGGATCGGTAATGCGTTTTCCATTCATCATCAGATAGCTATCTACCAATTCTTGTGTTGGTGCCAGCGAATTCAGTCGGGCGCCGATCGAGAGCGGGGCAATATCGAAAAACATGTTGTAAGAAACATTGGGCTGCACGTACTGAAAATCGAAGATTACTTCTGAATTGAACTCATTGGCTTCTTCAAAAAGACCTGCATACGATGAAAAGAGGCTATAAGCACCGTTGGCCGTAGAGTTAATCAGTTTTTCTGTTTCCGCTATTACCTGCTGCCAGTTGCTTTCAAGTAGGTGCACTCTTGCCTTCATGCCTATAACGGCTCCTTTTGTGATCTTTCCTCTTTCATTTTGAGGATACTGTACGGGAAGAGTACTTTCAATGGCATCCAGTTCGCTTAGCACAAAGCTGATCACTTGCTGGTGCGGAGAACGGCTGATTGTCTTAGAGTCATTAAAGCTGATAACCGTGTTGAAAAGGGGCACATCGCCAAACCATGTTGCCAGGTGAAAGTAAGCAAAAGCTCTGATGAACCTGGCTTCTGCTTTCATTCTTTCTTTCAGGGCTTCATCCATATTGGGCACCTTGTCAATGTTTTCGAGAAGCATGTTGGCGTTACGTATCGACTGATAACGCCGGAACCATTCGTTTGAAAATCTTCCATGGCCAGCATCTGCTACGCCCGAGGCAATGGATGCGGCTCCCTGTACATCTCCGCGAAGATTAACAGCATTATCGGAAAGCGCTTCGTTGTAAAAATACCTTTCGGCATCAGCCATGTTGTGATAAGCGTCGTTTAAAAAGCTTTGTGCTTTTTGGCTATTAGTCCAATAATTTTCTTCCGTAAACTGGTTGGTGGGGTAAAGATCCAGTTTATTCATACAGGAAGATAACGAAAGGATGCCGGCGGCAACAAACATTATTTTGTATGTTTTCATTATTTTCATGTGTATATTTTTTATTTTTCTTTATGGTCACGTAGAATAGCCTTTATTCATCCGCGGTTGGTATGCACCTTTGCTTATGGCTATTTAATGTGTTAATATTTTTATTTTTTCTGTTTGCCAAATGGAATAACCAAAACCTTAATCTTATTATCATTCCCGGTTGGTATAGATTCTTAATCTTTATGGTTATTTCATGCGTGTATATTTATTCTATCAGGTAATCGATTTTACAAAAGCTCCCATCATCTTTATAAAGTAATATCAATTCCAAATCCATAATATATGGGTGTAGGGTATGCTCTTGCACTGTTTGCGCCATCGTTTATGAGATTATTATTAAACTCTGTTGTTTCCGGGTCCATAAAATTGAGCTTGGAAAACGTGAGTAAATTTTGCACTGACATATATGCACGCAGGCCTTTCAGCTTTGCTTTGTCAAGCACTGTCTTAGGCAGTGAATAACCCAATTGGATGTTTTTCACTCTCAGGTAAGCAGCGTCGAATAAATACATATCGGAGCCTTGGCGATAGTTGTTGGTAACAGACTGGCTTCCTGCCGCTGCTATGCGCGGGAAACGCGCATCCGTGTTGAAAGGTGTCCAGAAGTCAAGCTGGTGTTTATACAGTATCTGTGCATAATTGAAGTGAAACGGCTCTATAAGTTCACCTCTAAGCGCCGCGGTTCTTTTACCTACACCCTGCAGAAATACCATCAGGTCAATTCCTTTGAAAGTAACATTGTAAGTCAAACCGTAATTTAGTCTCGGAAAGCCGTTACCCAGAATAAACAGATCAGCATCATTGATTACTCCGTCCTGGTTATAATCCACATACTTATTATCGCCGATGCCAACTGTTAAGCCTGCGGGGCGCGGAGCGTTGAGCACATCGTCCAGATTTTGTATGTAGCCGTCTCTTTTATATCCTACATAAGAGCGGAAAGGAACGCCTTCTTTTAGAATAATGCGCATTTCTTCCGCGCCACGTATTTCTGTATTTCCACCAAAATCCAATACTTTGTTTTTGTTATCGCCGAGGTTAAAGCTGATGCGGTGATTGAAGAGCCTACCTGCTTTGTTATAGGTAGCGTTGATCTCCCATCCCTCATTTCTCAACTTCCCTGCATTATAATCAGGAAAAGTAGCGCCAAATGTTCCCGGCACGGCAGGCGGGATAAGGATGTCTGAAGTAATCCTGTTGAAATAATCGAAAGACAATTCCAGTGCACGGTTAAAGAAGGTTGCATCAATACCAATATTGGTTGTTGCAGATTTTTCCCAACTGATGTCGGGATTGTTGGGCGAAACGCCTGTACCGCCTACAGGAACATTGTTGAATGCATAAGCATTGTTGTATAAGAAGTAGCGGTAAATATACTGGTAATTGCCGATGTTCTGATTGCCTAAAATACCGTATGAACCTCTCAGCTTAAGATCGCCGACATTTTGCTTGTAGGCCTGCATAAAATCTTCATTTGTGATGCGGTAGCCCAGCGAAATAGAAGGGAAGAAGCCCCAGCGGTTGTAGCCAGGAAATCTGGAAGATCCGTCGAAGCGGAAGCTGAATTCGCCATAATATTTATTGCTGTAGTTATAAGATGCCCTGCCGAAAAAAGAGTTCAGGCTGTTTTGGTTATTGTCAGATAATGAATTGTATGAATCCGTCCATACAACCGTACCATCGCCGGGAATACCCAGTTCAGGATCAGTGAATTTTTTATGTACTCCGTTAGCAAAATAATTATATGACTCATTGGATGCGCCCAGCAGGAGGGCTGTGTTGTGCAAACCAAATCTTTTCTTAGCTTCTAAAAGTAATTGTGTGTTGTAGAAAACGCCTTTAGAGTTTCTGTCCCACACGTCACGATCAGCATTGGCAGTACCGCGCGGATAAAAATTAACCTGCATCAGGCGCTCTACCTGGTGGTTTGCTGTTTGATCGAAGCCAAAAACGCCTCTGATGTTGAGCCAGTCTGTGATATCGTAAGCGGCAATAAAATTGCCCAGTATATTATCATTGTTATAATTCCTGTATCCTCCTGCCTCCAGAAGACCCAGCGGGCTAAACTCAGTGAGCACGTCGTTGATAAGGTATCTGCCAAGACTATCTTTCAAAAGATAATAAGGCGGCAACCTTCGGGCGTCTGCAATCAGGTTTGAAGTGAAGTTAGAGTGGTCTTTGCCAAAGCTCTTATTGTAGGCAATGTTTGTCGTTAATTTTACCTTGCCGATTGTATTGGTCATGTTTACACGGAAGTTGTATCTTTCCCATCCTTTTCTGGGGCCTACGAGGTTGCTTTCCTGATTGGTATAGCCGCCGGAAACGAGGAATGTGGTTCTTTCATTGCCCCCGCTTACGCTGATGTTGTGATTGTGCTGTATGGAATTTTTCAAAATCGTGTAGAGCGCCCATTCATAATCACCCTGCTGCTGCCTTTCCCTGATCTGTTGTGGCGAAAATATCGGTGCATTGCCTGCGTTGATCTCTGACTGGTTTCTTAGAATCATATTCTCATAGCCTTTTACGGGCTTGTATGGAATGTTGGGCACCTGCACGCCTACAAGCCCATTGTAGTTGACAGTAACCGGGGTATTGCGTCTTCCGGACTTTGTAGTGATCAATATTACGCCATTGGAAGACCTGGAGCCGTAAATAGCAGCTGTGCCGGCATCTTTCAATACAGAAACATTATCAATATCAGCAGGATTCAGCAGGTTGATATCGCCGCCAACAACACCATCAATCACCACTAATGGTGAATTATCCTGCATAGAATTAATGCCGCGGATGTTGATATTCATTGCACCGCCCGGCTCCATGTTGCGCTGCTGGATAATGAGCGCCGGCGAAGTACCCTGTAAGGCTTGTGTGGTATTAACGGCCGGCTTCCCCTGGATGGCTTCTGCTGCTACCTTGTCAAGCGCGCCCACCACATCTGCACGCCTTTGCGTGCCATAACCTACAACTACCACTTCTCCCAGTTCGGCAGCCTGCTCGGCAAGACGGATCATTACCGTGTTTTTTCCTGGGGTGTTGATCCTGTAATTGATCAATGAATCAGCTGCATAACCAACATACTCAAAAAACAGATCATAAGTGTTGCCAGGTGTCACGTTGGGATAATTAAAAATCCCTTCTGTATTGGTTGTAGTAAAATGGCTTTCACCGGTATCATCATGAACAACCCTGATGGAAACCCCGGCTAATGGTTCTCCGTTGGCAGAGAGAACCGTTCCTTCTATTGTTGTTGTTTCCTGTGCCTGCACAAACCCGGCAGAGAAACATAACAACAACAAGGTCACGATCATTTTGTGTTTTACTTTCATTCGTTTATGTTTTATTGTTATTAATAGCCCGGATAGAATTTCTAAAGAATTTTTATTTATAGATCAAAAATCTTTCAGAAGTAACCGAATACCGCAGATCGTTTATTTTACACAAATGTTTTATTGATTTATCTACAGGGAGATTGTGGTATATTTTCCCGGTAAATAAATTTTGCGAAATGCCTTCCTCCATCTGTATCTGTATCTGGTGATACTTCTTTAGCTCGCCGAAAACTTCCTGAATAGTAGCATACCTGAATTCTATAAATTCTTTATTTACAAAAATTTCTTTTTTAAATTTTGTATCAGCCGTTCCGGAAACTTTTACAGCCGGAGTGGTGTATAAATTATTCCTGATGAATGGCTGCACGCTGCTTTGCCGTGCCGCCGGAGGATCTGAGACCAAAGATTTTTGTTTCATGAAAATAGTATCGTTCTCAGGGCTACGCTTCAACATGAATTGCAGATTATTCAATTCGCTTATTTTCCTGATGATGGTTTCGATGGAATCTTTTATATAAATTTTGCCGGTAAACTGGCTGTTGGAAAGAATGGCTTTATCAACCACAATTTTTACATTGAAATAATTTTCCAGTATGGCAAAAACATCCGTCACCGGCGTATAAGAAAATTGCAGCGCATATTCATTGATGTTTACCACAGCGGCTTCTTTTTTGATCTGGTTTAATGCACCTGTTTCTTGCGTAATGCGCTTCTGTAAGGTATTATCATGCAACGCAGTAGTGCCGGCAATTTTGTTGACAATAAAATCCTGATTGGGGTAGAGTACCACATCCTTAAAAGTAAAATCCGCTGAAACAGGGCTTAACAGCACTTTTCCTTCTACAAGTTTTACGCTGATAATGTTTTCATTTGTTTGATTGCAAACCCAGAATTCGGTTCCCAGAGCGGTAATGCCCACACCGCCCTCATGTACTTTGAATGGATGCTGCGCGTCTTTAGACACTTTGAAATAAGCATCCCCTTTGAGATAAATATTTCTGGCTTTTGTGAAACTGGAAAGATATTTTATTTCCGCTTTTGGCTTTAAAATTACTGTTGAGCCATCAGGAAGCTGCACATGCATTACTTCACTACCGGAGTTTGCAATTGTTTTTTGAAACTGGTTGATGAAAGAGCCGTCAGTGGTTTGCGCAAGCTCGCCGGAAAGCTGGGGTAAAACGCTTTCTTTATCGTTTCTGATAAAAAATAAGGCAATAAAAAATCCTGTAATGCACGCTGCTGCAAGTGCTTTAAAGAAAATTTTTCTGGTCGCCGGTTTATCGATGTTTTTGAAAACTTTTGCTTTTATCCTTGTCTTTACGCGCGCGGGCAGGTGAAAATTACCTGAGGCAATAGATTCAAATTCACTTTGGCCCAAATACTTTTCTAAAAGCTCAGGATACTTTTCTAAAATATCCAATACTTGTTCTGCTTCTTCTGCAGAACATTTATTGTCTATAAATCGCCTGATTAATGTGTCGAATGATTTGTTCATCAAACATAATAACGTGCTACCTTACAAATTCCCTATTTTTTAAAAAAAAGCTGGATTACTTGTTGAAAAAAAGAATCAAACCTATAGTGTATGGCGCAGAACTCATATGAAGAGAGGGATGAATAAATGCTGCCCGGCAGAAATGAGAATGAAAAACAATCCGGTAACTATAATGCTAAACAAAACAATGTTATAAAGCTGAGGTATTGCCCATAAGAATGAGGGTGTATAATAGCTAACAGCTTCATGTTATTTCAGGAAAAGTAAAATAATCATTGCCGACATCATTTTCCTCAATTGCTTCATAGCCTGGTAAATATGATTATCTACGGTTTTTGGGGAAATATCCAGAATGGTAGCAATCTGCTTGTAGGAGTAACCTTTAAACTGAAAAAGTTCAAAAATTTTTTTTCTTGTTTTCGGCAGTTTGTTGATGCTCAAGTGGAGTTTTTTTATCAACTGCTCACTTTCTTCATAGTTAATATTATCTTTCAGTTCTTCAGCAGGTTCTCCCTGATGGGAAAGATTTTCATACAGCTTACGCATTGTTGACTGTTTGCGCAACCAGTCAATAAGCACCAGCCGCGCTTTGTGGAAAAGTTGTATTTTTTCAGGTACTTCGGTTGATAAAGAAGATCTGTACTCCCAAAATTTTATGAAGGTTTGCTGTGTAAGTTCTTCCGCATCAGGGTAGGATTTGGTTTTTTTAAGAAAATAAAAAAACAAACATTCATTATACTTGTTGAAAAAAAACTCAAAAACTTCTGGGTTGTTATTTTTTATTTCTTCAATCATTTACGCTGATGTTATATAATATCCGATCATAAAGATACTTATTATTCTTCTTATTGATAAACTATTTGTTGCAAGATCTCGTAGTTACTTAAAGCAGCACGATCACAATGTAAAAAATAAATTGCGTTATCTATAATTGTATTATAATATACCCGCACCTGTTAGGCTGATAGCTTACCTTCTACAACGATAACAGATTAAATAGTATCGAAATCATTGGCTTTTTAGGTTTTTACAACTAAATTTGACCGGTTCAGATATATCATACAAATATTTATTTACATAAAATACATTTCTGATGAAGCGCTTCTTTCTATTTTTTACGCTGATATTTTCTGGGGCATACTATGCAACCCATGCACAAAACCGTTCTGAATTCCTGTTAGAAAAAAACTGGAAATTCTCCAGGGAAGAAAGCACTGATTTTATGCAGCCCACATTTGACGACAGCAAATGGCAAACAGTAACCGTACCGCATGACTGGGCTATCTACGGCCCGTTTAGCCCGAACAACGATATGCAAAATGTTGCCATTTTACAAGACGGGCAGACCAAAGCTACTGAACATGCTGGTCGCACGGGCGGCTTGCCTTTTGTGGGTATAGGGTTGTATCGCATACAGTTCGATATCCCTCAGTTTAAAAAAGGAAAACGGGTAACTGTTTTGTTCGATGGTGCCATGGCCAATTCACAGGTATATGTCAACGGAAAGAAAGCAGGCGAATGGCCCTATGGGTACAACTCCTTTCATTTTGATATAACCGATTATGTTTTAGAAGGACAGAAAAATACCCTTGCCGTACATTTGATGAACAGGCCTGAACAATCCCGCTGGTATCCCGGCGCAGGCTTGTACCGCAATGTGCATGTAATTGTTACAGATCCCGTACATATTCCTGTATGGGGCAGCTATATTACCACACCCGTAGTAAGAAAAGATTTTGCCCGTATAAATCTGAAAACCAAAATTGAAAACGCTGATAAAAACGGTGTTTATATTTTAGAAACTGTTATCAAGGACGCGAATGGTAAACTCGTAAGCACAAATAAGGTAAACCTTACAACATATGATGAAGGCGAATTTGAGCAAAATTTTGTTGTACTTAATCCTGTTTTATGGTCAATAGATAATCCTGTTTTATACACTGCCGAATCTAAGTTGTACAATGCAGACCTGCTTGTTGATACCTATAATACCAGGTTTGGCATACGCTCTATTGAATTAAGGCCAAACGACGGATTCTACTTAAATGGTGAAAAAACAGTATTTCGGGGAGTATGCAATCACCACGACCTGGGGCCTCTGGGCGCGGCTGTAAATGATGCAGCCATTCGCAGGCAAATAAGCATAATGAAAGATATGGGTGTAAATGCCATTCGTACCTCCCACAACATGCCTGCACCCGAACTGGTGCGCGCCTGCGATGAAATGGGTATGATGCTGATGGTAGAAACTTTTGATGAATGGAAGCAGCCTAAAGTAGCCAATGGTTACAATCTTTTTTGGGATAAGTGGGCTGAAAAAGATCTGGTAAATTTATTGCACAATTTCCGGAATAATCCTTCTGTTGTGATGTGGTGTATTGGCAATGAGGTGCCGGAGCAGGCAAATGGCACAGAAGGACCAAAAAGAAATAAATTTTTACAGGATATATGCCACCGGGAAGATCCAACCAGGCCTGTGACCAACGGAATGGACAATCCGGGAGCAGTTACAGCTAATAATTTTGCTGCAATAATGGATGTGGCTGGTTTTAATTACCGTCCGCATTTATACCATGAAAATTATAAAAAGCTGCCTCAGCAATTGATACTGGGTAGTGAAACTGCATCAACGGTAAGCTCCAGGGGCATCTACAAATTCCCGGTAGAAAGGAAATCGATGGTAAAATATCCCGATCACCAGGCATCTTCTTACGATGTGGAGCATTGCGGCTGGAGCAATCTGCCCGAAGATGATTTTATTCAGCACGAAGATCTGCCGTATGCTATCGGCGAGTTTGTATGGACAGGATTCGATTACCTGGGAGAACCTACACCATACTATACCGACTGGCCAAGCCACAGCTCCCTGTTCGGCATTGTAGATCTGGCGGGTATTCCCAAAGACAGGTTTTATTTGTATCGCAGTCACTGGAACAAAAAAGCAGAAACGCTGCACATATTGCCGCACTGGAACTGGAAGGGCCGCGAAGGTGAAATAACACCGGTATTTGTTTATACCAATCATCCTTCCGCCGAATTGTTTATCAATGGAAAAAGCCAGGGAAAACGCACCAAAGACCTCAGCGTGAAAAGAGATTCAAGCGCCAATAAAGAAGCCGAAAAAACTTTTGAACGTCAGAAAAGATACCGGTTAATGTGGATGGATACCAAATATGAACCCGGGACAATAAAAGTAGTGGCATATGATGCCAATGGAAAAGCGGTAGCTGAGAAAGAAATGAAAACTGCCGGAAAGCCACATCGCATAGATCTTTCCGTGGACAGGACCCATATTAAAGCAGACGGGAAAGATCTTGCTTTCATCAACGTAAAAATAGTAGACAAAGAGGGCAACTTCTGCCCCGACGAGACAAGGCAGATCAACTTTAAGGTGGCCGGTGCAGGAAATTACAAAGCTGCGGCCAACGGCAACCCAGCCAGCCTGGAATCGTTTCAGGCGCGTTCTATGAAATTGTTTAGCGGGCAATTAACAGCTATAGTACAATCCGGAGAAAATCCCGGCAACATTATTTTTGAAGCAAGCGCCAAAGGTGTGCGAAGCGCTAAAATAAATATTCATACGAAATAACCATGCCGCCTTAGGCGGGGCCAGTAAGGAATGCTTATTTATCGCGACAACTGAAAAATAAATAAAATACATACATGCAAAGGAACATGTTAATCCCGATAGCTACCGGCAGGAACGAACGTATAAGCGAAGTGACCCTCCGAGAGCTATCGGAAACAAGAAAACCCGCCTGGCTGTGGGCGATTAAAAACAGATAAAATAAGGTCATAATGCGCTTAGTCTAACTAGTAAAATATTACCTTTCCGGATGTGTAAAAGAGCCTGTATAGATAACCATTAAACAATCAATATGGATGGCTGCACTTGATCTTATCCAAAATGTATTATCTTTAATAATCTTAAACTACTCAAACATATGACATCAAAAATAGTTTACAAAGGCGATCTCAGAACGGAAATGACGCACTTGCAGAGTGGGTCCACAGTACAGACAGACGCTCCGGTAGATAACCAGGGCAGGGGAGAATTATTTTCACCTACAGACCTGGTGGCCACGGGCTTAGGCAGTTGCATGATGACCATCATGGGCATTAAAGCACAAAGCATAGACATTGATCTTACAGGTACGGAAATGCATGTGACCAAGATTATGGCTCAAGATCCAAGGAGGATTGTAGAGATACAGATTGAAGTAGATTTTCCTGATCGTTTATCTACCCTGGATGAGAAGCAAAAAACGATTATTGAAAAAGCCGGCCTTACCTGTCCGGTGGCTAAAAGCCTGCATCCAGACATTGTACAGGCCATAAATTTCTCATGGTAGATCAGGCTTTAAACAAATCTCTAAAACATTTTTTGCTATATTCGTACAATGCAAGATTTGAAAACAGAACTTGATAAAGACATGTTGTCTTTCGAGGAATTCCGTTCTTCGGTGCTCAAAGATTATAGAACAGCTATCGTGAGCCGTGAAGCAAGCCTGCTGGGCAGAAGAGAAGTGCTGACGGGCAAGGCTAAGTTCGGCATCTTCGGCGATGGGAAGGAAGTAGTGCAGGTAGCGCTTGCAAGATACTTTCAAAACGGCGATTTCCGCTCGGGCTATTACCGCGATCAGACTTTTATGTTTGCAACCGGCATGTCTACCATAGAAAGTTTTTTCTCGCAGTTGTATGCAGATACAAATCCCGCGCACGATACGGTAAGCTCTGGCAGGAACATGGTTTGCCACTACGGCACGCCAAACATCAATGAAAACGGAGAGTGGCTGCCGCTGGCTGATATGCAAAACACATCAGCCGACATTGCGCCTACAGGCGGGCAGATGCCGCGCGCCCTGGGCCTTGCATTTGCATCCAAGCAGTTCAGAAACAATCCTGCTTTGCAACATGAGAAATTCGCATCGCTTTCCCGTAAGGGTAATGAAGTTTGTTTTGCCACTATTGGCGATGCAGCTACCTCAGAGGGCCATTTCTGGGAAGTGATGAATGCAGCCGCTGTATTGCAGGTGCCGCTTGCTGTATTTGTGTGGGACGATGGCTACGGTATTTCAGTACCCACACGCAGGCAGACCACGAAAGGCTCTATTTCAGAGGCTTTGAGCGGTTTTCAAAAAGAAGCCGATACCAATGGTATGGATATATATACTTTAAGAGGCTGGGACTACCAGGAGATGTGTGAAGTGTTTGAACATGCCATTCAGAAAATAAGAGATACCCATACACCTGCTCTTTTTCACGTAAAAGAAATTACACAGCCGCAGGGGCATTCTACTTCCGGCAGCCACGAAAGATATAAAACTCAGCAAAGGCTGCAATGGGAGAGAGAGCACGACTGCGTGCGCAAGATGAAAGAATGGATCATTGACAACGGTATTTCTGATGAAGAAACACTGAATAATATACAGGCAGAAGCAAAAGAAAGCGTAAAAACAGCACGCAAAAAAGCATGGCATAAATACCAGGAGCCTTTGCGGCAACAGGCAGAAGAAGCCGTAAAACTGTTATCTCACATACAGACCGGTAACAGCAAGGCCGACGAAACCATTACGGAAATAAAAAATTTCCTGCAATCAAATAAATCACCGCTGATAAAAGACAGCCTCATAGCTGTTTCAAAAACTTTGAGTGTACACCAAAAGTACGGTATCGTAAACAAAGAGCTGGATCATTACTATGAATCACTGAAACAAAAATGGCACACTGTCTATGACAGGAATCTGATGGATGAAGGCTCGAAATCTGCGATGCTTGTAAAAGAGAATACACCGGCCTACAGTAATGATGCAAAGTCTGTGAACGGTTTTGAAGTATTGAATAAATACTTTGATCTTTTATTTAAAACCAATGAAAAAGTAGTAGCGTTCGGTGAAGACGTAGGCCACATCGGCGATGTAAATCAAGGCTTTGCAGGATTGCAGCAAAAACATGGCGAAATGCGCGTGTTTGATACCGGCATACGTGAACTTTCTATTATCGGGAAAGGTATTGGCCTGGCGTTGCGCGGCCTGCGCCCTATAGCAGAGATACAATATCTTGATTACCTATTGTATGGGCTGGAACCGCTCAGCGATGATGTGGCTACCCTGCACTACCGTACTGACGGCAGGCAGAGCTGCCCGGTCATTGTACGTACAAGAGGCCACCGGCTGGAAGGCATGTTCCACAGTGGCTCACCCATGGGAATGGTCATTAACAGCCTGCGGGGTATGCATGTATGTGTACCCAGGGATATGACGCAGGCCATCGGAATGTACAATACATTATTAAAAAGCAATGACCCGGGCCTGGTTATAGAATGCCTGAATGGCTACCGCCTCAAGGAAAAAATGCCTGAAAACCTTTTAGACATTACCATTGCGCTGGGCGTACCCGAAGTGATCCGGGAAGGCACAGACATTACCATAGTATCGTACGGATCTATTTTGAGGATCATTGAAAAAGCTGCAAACCGCCTGGAATATCTCGGCTATTCCTGCGAAGTGATTGATGTGCGTACCCTGTTGCCTTTTGATATCAATCACACCATTGTGGAATCCTTAAAGAAAACCAGCCGCATACTTTTTGTAGATGAAGATGTGCCGGGAGGTGCGGCTGCGTATATGTTTAACAAAGTGATTGAAGAGCAGGAAGGCTACAAATACCTGGATGTAAAACCCAGAACGCTCACGGCCAAAGCACATCGTCCGGCTTATGCTTCAGACGGCGATTATTTCAGCAAGCCCAATATTGAAGATGTAGTAGAGATGGTGAGCAGTATGATGAAAGAATAACAATTTCATAATGACCGATACAAATGCATTGGAGGCAGTTTACCGGCATCCGCTTTTTAAAAATGATGCCCTGGAAAAAATATTTGCTGCTCATGAGTTGGTACATTTCTCTAAAGGAGATTATTTACTGAAAGAGCAAAAAATAGCAAACGAATATTTTATACTTCAGTCAGGACTTGCACGTTCTTTCGTTTATGATTATACCGGCAATGATATTACCATCAGTTTTTTCGGCGAGAAGGAAATCATCATTGAAGTATCTTCTTTGTTTCAGCGTGTGCCTTCGCAGGAAAATATACAGGCGCTTACAGATTGTTGCTGCTGGAGAATAGGCTTCCAGGATTTTCAGCAACTCTTTCATTCCATTGAAAGCTTTCGGGAGTGGGGGCGTTCATGGATGGCAGAGCAATTGTTCCTGTCTAAGCAACGCTCCGTTGAGATGATTACCACATCTGCAAAGGAAAGGTATTTAAAGCTTATGAATGAGAAGCCGCGTGTGCTGCAGCTGGCTCCACTGAAACAAATTGCTACTTATCTCGGTATTACCGATTCTTCCTTGAGCCGGATTAGAAAAGAACTTTCGGATAAAGATTAAAATAGTTTTTAGTTTTTATTTTCCAAGCGCATATACGGCAAAGCTGCCCAGCCAGTGATCGCCTCCATAGTTTCCTTTAAATAATAAAGGCAGCGCCTTTGAAAGAAATTCATTCGATTTATTTTTAAAAGCATTCTTCATGGGATGTCCTGTTGGCAATACCCTGGACACCTCTTTCATACACCATGCTTTGGAAAAAGATAATCCTACAAGATGTACTGTCTGGTAATCGTTTATATCGCTTATTACCGGGATTTTAAAAATATTCCGGATGCTTCTTTCTTCGTAAAATTTATTAAACCAATTTGTAAATCCTTTCTGCGGAAGTACCCTGCTCATCAGTTCTGCAATTTCCAGGCTGGGCGAAAAGAAATCTGATCCGTCGGGTTCCAGGTAAGCCGGTGTTTTTTCATCTTTTAAATAAAAATATTTTGCCTTATTCAATAAGGCTTCCTCAAACGATTTATCGCGTACAACCCGCGACCAGTCTATGGCAAATGCAAGCGCGAATGCTGTATTCGGGTGTACACCGGTTCTGTTTGGATAGGTTTGTTTAGGCAAAAATGTTTTCCATAGCTTTACAATTGTATCTGTGAGCGGCTTTAAATGCTTGTGCCATTTTTGGGCCGACGGGTTATTCCAGTTTGCCAGTTCTTCGTCGAGCTTAAGCAGCCATGCCCAGCCATATGTTCTTTCAAAAGTATTGGTGAGCGCGTATTTTGAAAAGTAGGCTGCTTCTTCCTGCAGTTTTTCCGCCTGAAAAGATGTATCGAGCATCTGGTAGATTTTATCAGCATTTTTTATATTGGGAAATATCTTTAACAGCTTTACCAGCATCCAGTGGCCATGCACCGAACTGTGCCAATCGAAGCAGCCATAGAAACTTGGGTGCAATGCTTTCGGGCTTAGCATGGCTTCTTTTTCATTATTTATAATGTGCGCCGTTTTATTAGGGTATTCCTGTTCTATACAATGTAATGGTAATTGAGAGAGCTTCAATGCAACTGCTTCTGTTAATACCGGTTTATGCTGCGCATTCACCATCGTTGTCAGCAACAATAAGCAAGACAGTAATTTTTTCATCCGTTTATTTTTATTGATTTTGTTTAAGTGCGGCAACGCATTTATGGAAATGACCATTTTTTAAACAACGACTAAAGTAGTAAAATATTATCAATTATTTTTATCACCTCCAATACTATAAGCCAATCGGATGTATAGACACAGCTTCGATACGTGATTAGTTTTATCCTAAAAAAATACTGCATAAAGGCGATGTATGGATTGTGGCAATCCGCTTTTTTATTTCTTGCCTTATGGCAAGTGTACTTATGCAGAATAATTTTTAGATTTGATATGCCAAAACATCATTTATGCAGGAGTATATCAATGGGAGAATAATTTCTGAACCAGCTGGAAGGTAGTTCCGGAAAACTTTCGACCTTATGCTGAAAATAATCAATTATGAATACAGTAGATGAGTACATTGCAGTTCAAAGCTACAAACACCAGGCAAAGCTGGAAACTATGCGGCAGGCAATAAAAAAAACGATCCCTGATGCATTGGAAAGTATGGCTTACGGCATGCCCGCCTACAAATTAAAGGGTAAGCCGCTGGCTTATTTTGGGGCAGCAAAAAATCATATCGGCTTTTACGGCACGCCGGTTACGCACGAAACCTTTGCAGAAGAATTGTCCGGCTATAAACAGGGAAAAGGTTCTGTGCAGTTTCCTTTAGATGAAGAATTACCCATTGCACTCATAATAAAAATGATAAGGTATAAAGCCAAAACGATCAATGGAAGTGAGAAAATTAAATAACAACGGTCTTTGCTGAACCGGTGAGAAGAAAGCAGATATCCTGTAATAAAGGCCTGCATGCCGCTGACTTAAGAGTAAGTACCGTGAAACGCAAGCAGATATATTGTAGTATTCATTCATTTAAAAAAAACATAGCAATGGATAAACTGGAAATTAAAACATCAATTGGCATACTGAAACCAGTGCAGGACGTTTTTGAAAATATAGTAAACCCGAAAAAGATGTCGAACTATTTCATTGCAGAAAGTACCGGTCCAATGGAAACAGGCAAAACAGTTAACTGGAAATGGCCCGAATTTGATGAAAGGTTTGATGTGCAGGTAAAAGATGTCCGGCCAAACCAATTTATTTCATTTACATGGCCGGCAGAAAGCGGCGAAAGTATGTTAGTAGAAATAACGCTTGAAGAATTACCGGGAAATGCCACAAAAGTAATTGTTACAGAAAAAGAACAACCCAATAATGAAGCCGGCATCAAATGGCTGAAAGGAAATACGGAAGGTTGGGCTAATTTCCTGGCGTGTCTAAAGGCTTTCAGCGAATATGGCATCAATCTGCGCAAAGGTGCTTTTGATTTTATGTCAGATGATTAACCTGCAAAAATGATTGTCATGAAATAGGCATAAGCAAAATTGCATACCAACTGTTAATGCATAAAGGCTATTCCATGTGGCAACTGAAAAAACAAATAAATATATACACATGAATAATAAAATCCATCCCTGTATCTGGTGCAATCATAATGCAGCATCAATAGCCGGTTTTTATGTTTCAGTTTTCCCGGATGCAAAAATCGTCACGGAAAACCCTGTTGTAGCTATGATCTCAATTGGTGGCCAAAATATAATGCTGCTGAATGGCGGTGATGAGTTTAGACCTACGCCTGCGCTTTCACTGATGTTCTTAAGCACCTCTGAAGAAGAGATAGAAAGTATATACAACAAACTTTTAGAGGGAGGCATATCTCTGATGCCGCTTGGCGAGTATCCTTTCAGTACAAAGTACGGCTGGATCAATGACAAGTATGGAGTTAGCTGGCAATTATACACCGGCAAAGCTGAAGATATTATACAGAGAGTAGTACCTACGCTGATGTTCACCGGGTACAACAATGGTAAAGCCAGGGAAGCTGCTGATTTTTATATGAACATTTTTCCCAATTCCAAATTGCAGGGAATGCTTGAATATACCGGTGCTGAAGAAGAAACTGCAGGGCATATAATGCATGGTGAATTTATGATTGATAATTATTTAATCGGTATTATGGATAGCTCTTTAGATCATAAATTTAATTTCACTGAAGGTATTTCACTCGTAGTTAACTGTAAGGATCAGCAGGAGATAGATGCATACTGGAGCCAATTAATTGCTGGTGGCGGCACGGAAAGTATGTGTGGCTGGCTGAAAGATAAGTATGGTATAAGTTGGCAGATACTTCCTGAAAATATAGGAGAACTTGTGCAAACAAAAAAAGGCGGAGAAGCGCTGATGAAGATGGGAAAAATTATTATTACAGATCTGGAAAGGGCAAATTCCTGATCACCAAACATACAACCATGATTAAATTATCATTTGAAAAAAAGATCAATGCCCCTGCACAAAAAGTTTGGGATGCGCTATGGAGCAAAGATACCTACACAATATGGACAAAGTATTTTTCTCCCGGCTCTTCTATGCAATCAGACTGGAAAGTAAATGGCAGAACTTATTTTACCGATGCATCAAAGAAAAACGGCATAGTGTCTACCATCATTAAAATGAATAAATCCACAGAAATCGTGTTTGAGCATATTGGAATTTTAAAAGATGGAGAAGAAGATCTAAGCAGCCACGAAG
The DNA here is from genome assembly GCA_023422835.1 of Bacteroidota bacterium. Taxonomy (GTDB): domain Bacteria; phylum Bacteroidota; class Bacteroidia; order Chitinophagales; family Chitinophagaceae; genus Haoranjiania; species Haoranjiania flava. The sequence goes on from JAFAGI010000011.1 coordinate 103,544, forward strand.
CAAAATCTTTTGCCGGCGCTTTGGAAAGCTATCACCTGGCAGAGGATGGTATTACTACCTTGACCGGTTCCGTGGAAACTGCAGAGGAATACGAAGAAATGATGAGAAGCGGTTTTGAGAAAGGGTTTGAAGAAGTTCGGAAACTTGCCGAAGCATAAGTATACAGGGGTAATCGCATTCTTGCCATAGGATAACCAGGAGGCGCTAACATGCTTTAATCAAAACTAACATTATGGAAATCCCAAAATCAAAAAAATTAGAAATAATCATTCCTGCCTATAAATGGCACAGTCAGCAATTCTACAACGCACTTCAGGATATTACTGAAGAAATGGCCTTGCAAAGAAATGATGGCAAAACAAACCATGTATTGTGGATGGCAGGCAATCTTGTAAATGATCGATATTGGGCAGGGAACATTCTCGGAATGAAGGATACTGATCCAAACGCGGAATTATTCAATGCGGGTAAGGCTGTTGAAGACAATAAAATTTATCCTTCTCTCCAATCTCTGAAAGAAGAATGGCATAAGATATCTCCCGGGCTTTATGAACGATTGCTGCAGGTGAGCGATGAAGAGCTGCAGGAAGCCTATAACATGGGTTTAGGTGTTTCATTTTTTGCGGAAAATAAATTGAATGCCATAGGCATGTTTATCGGCCGGGAAGACTATTTGCTGGGCCAGATCGGTCTGATGCGCAAATTACTTGGGTTACAAGGTATGAGTTATAAGGTGGATGAAACTCTTGCATATTGATGCAGGAATTTTTATACAACAGGGTTAAAAAAATATTTCTAAAAAAGAGCCTGGTTATGTAAAAAAGACCGGGATAAAGTAGGTATTATGTTGTGGCTATTCAATAATTATTGCTGATGGTTCTACCACGCAGGTTCTGAACGCCATTGGAGTAGAAAGTAAAGAAGCGCTGAATAAGCCGGTAAAGACAGCTTTAGAGAATGGCGTCAAAAATACAGCAACCGCAGGATCATGGCTGGATGTATCAAAAATACTATTACAGATGTTGACAGCCACCAGTGGGAAGTGTTTTGAAGCGATTTGTGACAGTTCTGAGCAGCATGCAGTGCAGAAGTTTAGCATTTTGTTCTATACACCCGGTTAATTTTTTATGGTAAATAGTAAGGAAATATTGTATTTTCGGATAAAATAATTGGCTATTTAAAAATCAGAAAATGCAAAGATTAATACTGGTTATTTCTTTTTTGTTTATTCTCTTGGCCGGTAAAGGCCAGGCTATTTTTCCTACAGACAGTACTACTGCCATAAAAGATACGGTTGACCTGGCAAAGAAGCTTGATACCCTCAGGTCTTATGCGGAGCGCGGAAATGTATTGGCACAATTATACCTTGGTAGTTTATATTATCAGGGAAAATTTGTAAAGAAAGATTCTGTTGTAGCAAAGGAATGGTTTACCAGGTCATTTAAGTGGTTTGAGGCGCTTGCAGAAAAAGGCGATCCGTTTGCAGAGAGCATTGTTGCCTACTTTTTAGATAAAGGAATACTTACCGGGAAAGATGATGCCAGGGCGGTTTACTGGTACGAGAAAGCTGCTGCCAAAGGCAACGCACACGCACAGTTTAATTTAGGCTGGAAGTATGAGCAGGGAGAAGGTGTAAAGCGTGATGTACTCCGTGCGCGGGAGTGGTACGAGAAAGCTGTAGAAAAAGGCGTTGCAGCAGCAAAGACTAATTTAGGGTGGTTTTATTATTCAGGCACAGGCGTTGAGAAAGATTATATAAAAGCAGTGAATTTATTCCGTGAGGCCATAGTGCAAAGCAGCGATCCACGTGCTGCAAATAATTTAGGATGGAGCTACTATGAGGGCAATGGCGTAGCACAGGATTATAAACAGGCAGTTTATTGGTTTACCAAATCTGCAGAAAAGGGCGATCATTTAGCGCAATACAACCTGGCACGCTGCTATGCAACGGGGCGTGGTGCGACTAAAAATGAACAACTTGCATTCGAATGGTTTAGCAGGGCCGCCAGACAGGGATATGCCCAAGCTCAGACAATGACAGGCTTAAAATATTTATATGGCCATGGTACCGGAAAGGATCTGATAAAAGCAAAGGAGTGGTTTACGCAAGGAGATGCTGCTGGAGATCTTCGTAGTAGTTATTATCTGGGCATATTGTATGAATTAGGCATGGGTGTGGATATAAACAAAAAAAAAGCTGTTGAATATTTTAAAAAAGCTGCAGATGGTGGCGTATCAGATGCAGAATTTAGGCTGTCATTGTCTTATTTCGCCGCCGATGATAATAAGCAAGGTCTATTTTGGATGAAAACGGCAGCTGCAAACGGAAATGTGAGTGCGCAGGAACATTTAGGTAGTTCTTACCAGGTAGGTTATAAGGTTGAACAGGATTATAAACAAGCATTTGAGTGGTTTAAAAAAGCAGCCCAACAAGGGAGCCTGAAATCTCAGTACAGTTTGGGTTTATGCTACGCCAATGGCTGGGGTGTAAAAAAAGATATCAGGCAAGCCGTTTACTGGTTGAAAAAAGCATGTGCCGGTGGCTTAAAACCTTCCTGTGATTCTATGAATGCATTAGGTTTGAAATAATAATAGGAAACATTTCTTTTGATACATATTTTATAATCACAAAATCAAAACTATGGCTTACAAACTAAATCCCTATTTAAATTTCGATGGTAATTGTGAAGAAGCAATGACCTTTTACAAAGATGCTTTGGGTGTAGACTTTATCGGAGGTAAGATTATGCGTTTTGGCGATATGCCCGGCGGTACACAATCGTTTCCTGAAGAAGTCAAGAACAAGGTACTCCACTGTGGCTTGCCTGTGGGAGACAATGTCATTATGGCTTCCGATACATTTGGTGCGCCTGCAAAGTTTGTGGAAGGCACAAACAATTATCTCGCGCTGGGTGTCGACAGCAGGGAGGAGGCTGACCGCCTGTTTAGCATACTCTCAGAGGGCGGTATTGTAGAAATGCCGATGTCGCAACAGTTCTTTGGTTACTTTGGTTCATTTACAGATAAGTTCGGTGTGATGTGGATGATCGTTTACGATGGCGAAACAACACATGGCTCATAATAGCTGCGCCACTTTGCGCTCTCTGCGTGGAATTGTTTTTTACCACGCAAAGGCCGCTAAGGTTGTTTACGCAAAGTTCGCAGAAGATCATTGGCTATAGGATGAATGGGATTGCTTCGCTCGCGACGACGTGCGTGGCGGTGTGGTCATATTCAACAAAGACGCGTAAAATAGTTTACACGTCGAATATTGCAATATATCATGGGTACGCGCCTTAAGGCACGTAACTACTTACCAAAAAGGTTTTTCCATTTGGCTGCAAACCCGCCCGGGGCTTGTGTTTCAGCGGGTTGTTGAGCTAAAGCCTCAAGCTTACTGTTCAGTTGGCGGATCTCTGCTGCCAAAGCCGCCATGCCATTGTCTTCATTGGCTTTGTTACGGTTTTCATGTGCATACTGTATGATTTCCATCTCTTTGTCTATAAGCTTTTGAATCTCCAGGATTTTTGTTTGGGTAAACGATTTAAGATTGTCCAGTGATTCATCCAGCGTAGCATTTACTTTACCTACGGAGTTATTGATCATTTGCCTGCTGTGGTCGAGCGAGTTGTAGTGCTGTTGCAGGAAATCTATCAGTTGTTCATTGTGCTTAAAAGTCTGTATTACGTGGTCGCCCAGGACTTTAAAATCATCGGTACGTGCAATCATCTCATTGATCTTATGGGTATATTCTTTTGATTGCAATAGCATGGCATTCACATTGTCGAGATAGCGGCTGAATTCCTGAAAACGCTCGGTTGTCAGTTGCAGCTCCTGCAGCGTAGCAATATTTGCTTTGGCAAACTGCATGTTGTCGGTGCTTTCAATACGTTCAAGAATTTTATTCTGTATGCTCAATGATTCAAAATTCTTATCAATCAGTGTTCCCATCGACTTCATATTATTTTCAAAATCGGTGTTGAACATTTTGAGGTTTCTCTGCACGTTGCTGAATGCGTTGTTTAAATTCTGGTTCAGTAACGGCATCAGGTCAGACAATATAAATGTGTAGAAGTCTGTTTTCGCGGCTTCTTCCGATGCCAGCGCTCTCCTGTATTTACCGGTAAGATAAAAAGTAATCAGCAGCCCGGAAAACAGCATTACCAAAGCGATTGCGGTGATAGTGCCGTAAACCGAGTAATGGTCTGCCGGTCCGTCTGAAACTTTCAGAAGCCCTGTGATAATAGCCAGAATTGCGCCTAATACCCCCATGCGGAAAGGTGCAGGTATATCTCTTTTGATGTCTTTTTCTACAAGCGATGTATTGCTTTCAACAATTTCTTTCAGCAATACATAATCGGAGGCGTAGCCTTTGTTGCGGATGAGATAGATATTAATGGTGTTGATGATCCTGGAGAGGATATAGCTGTGGTTGGCCTTGGTAGTGAGCAGCTCTACTGCGTGCAGATTATGCGGTTTGTACTTCTCGTATTCAGCAAATGACTTGTCGGGTTTATTATTTGAATAAAAATCTTTGGGATGCTCCATGTAATAGTTTTCCAACTCCGCAAGCATTTCCCGCGGATTGTTATGCAGCGAGCTGTCGGAGACATAAAAAGTATAGATTTTAAAATTATGCACAGGCGGAAATACTTTGTGCAGCCGCTGTATTTTCTGCTGTGCTTTAAAATAAATATTCAGTTGAATGGCTACAAACGCAATAACAATGAGCCATTCAATCAATTCAAAACTATTCATAGCGTATCACTGCTTTTTCTTTGATCATCCATTTATCGTTTTCCAACATTACTTTTCCGGGCTGTTCGGTAATGATTTTTTTGGCATCTTTAGCTGCTACATTTTGTTCAATGCAGCCGGGCTTCAGGTAAACCTCGCTCCTGCGGATAATTTCCTGCGGTTGCGCACCTTTGGTGTGTATTACAAAAGTACCGTTATTTGCGTTGTTTTTTTCAAGTGTTATTTCATAAACCGTACCGCTTGCATCGTCCGTTTTCAACTCTGCGGGAAAGTAGTTGTCAATAGGCTTCAGCATGTAAAACACGGTTTTTTGTTCTGCTTTTGGCTGCTGAGGCTGCTGCTTTCTTGAGATTGTTTTTCTTAATTTATTATTTTCTTCCATCAGTGTTTTTAATTTAGTTTCGAGTTGCAATGCTGACTGTAGTTGGTTTCTCATCGAATGGTTTTCAGAAATCAACCGCTGGTTTTCCTTCTTACAATTAGTTATTGCTGCCGAATAAGCGCTTCTTGTCTTGCGGTCGTTCAGCCAGATCAGCACAGCAAGGATCATTACGGCCACCAGTATCACAATCAAAAAAATATCTGTCATATAGTATTATTTTTGAGCATCGGCAGATATTTTATACGCCAGCCTGTTCAGTACGCCTGTTGCGGGATAGAAGAATAACGTTTCTTCAATGTCTTCATTTTTATTGATCACATTTTTAAGCTTACGATTAATGCCGTCTTTTAAAAATGTTTTCAGGTCTTCGCGCACATAGATCTTGCTTCTTTCTATCACTGCCGGGTTTACGCCAAAGTGTTTGTAATAGCTGTATTCATTGTTCCATTTAAAGAACTTATCAAAGAACACATTGGTTTCTTTGATCACTGAATCTATGATGTCTTCGTTCAGAATCTCGGCGTATTGCAATGATGCTTCGGGTAGCAATAAATCTTCTGAAGTGCCCGAGAGCGTTACTTTTATCCTGTCTTCAATTTTATTCATACTGTTTACATCGGCCTTCATTTTCAAAGCGCCCTTGCCGGAGATTTCCTTAGGCTTATCGCCCAGTATCAGTTCAATGCGTGTGTGTGCATCCCGGCCGGAAATATCGCTGAAAATAATGTTGGTAAGCTCTTCAATATTATCCAGGTCAGCCCCGAAAGATAATACGCGCAACAGTTTGGAGCCGTTGCCGCTAAACGTGATGTAGCGCGGTGTAGGCAGTTTTTTTGCATGCATGGTTTTAGCCAGGTGGTAAATCACGGCCATATAAAAGATCAGGAATACGATTTTCAGGTCCTCATCGCGCGTGAGCAGCTCAGAGAAAGAAATGTTTACATTCTTGTCTTTAAGCTCCGTATTATCTTCGAGTGAAAAGAAGAACTCAATCAGCTCAATACTGTTGTCGTTCCTGCCTTTCAGCGATTTATAAATGCTCACCAGCTTGTGCGCGTCAATGCCTTCCAGGCTTTTTAAAATATAATCTTCATACTTGTTGATAAAGCCGTTCCTGCCATTTTCTGTATATGCATCTCCGAATATAGCGCTTGATGCAAAGTGGAAAGAGGTAAGCAGCACAGGATTGTTTTCATGGAACACAACCGCATCTGTGGTGCCGCCGCCAATATCTACGTTCATCACCGGCTTATCCGAAGAAGATTCTGCATATCCCCAGTAAGGCGCAATGGATTCGGTGAGCGTGTTGATTTTGGTATCCTTATCAAAAAATTCATGCTTATATTTCTGCAGCTGGCTTTTGAAGAAATTAAGCCTGTGGCTCTCCATGCTCGAAGGATAAAGCCAGATGATCTCTGCTTTGTTTAAAGAACCATTGTTGAGCAGTATTTTATTCCTGATCATCAGCATCATCTGTTCAATGAATGCCTTGGTTCTTTTTTCCAGCTTTGCATCCTGGAAGTTAGACCACTTAAGGCTTCCGGTGATCTCGCTGTTTAATTTGAAATCTTCTTTCAGGTACCAGAAGGGGATGTTAAAATCTGCCAGTGCATAATTTTCCCTGTTTTCATTAAACTTGTTGTTGTCGTTGATCACCGTCCTGGTAGGGAAGTGGTATTTTACGTTTTCTCCTATGATCAATGGCATAAATTCTTCATCAATAATGGCTAACAGGTCGTCTGCGCCGAAGCCAAGTTTAGATAAAGATATCTGCATGGCCTTGCCCGGCTTGTGCAGCGTTGTGTACTGAATGTCTTTTTCGGTGATGTCAAATGGCCGTGGCTCAGATTCAGTAGAAGAGTTGTATTCTATGTGTGTATTGGTTGTGCCGAAGTCGATAGAAAATTTAAAGGCTTTTGTCAGCGCTTCTTTTTCTTTTACAATAAACCTCGGAATAAGGATGCCTGTTGATTTGCGGTTGTAAACCTCTATAAAATCAAAGGTATGATTAACGATGGAGTAGGTAGTAGATACACCGTTCTGAGATTTGCGGCTTCTCTGCTTTACATCTTTTACCGGTATTGGCTGCAGTCCTTTATCTATGGCGGTTTCATACAATTTAATGCTATATTCATTGTTCCTGGTAAGCGGCGAAACATCGCGGTCTGCTACCAGTATCCTGTAATGCGGATCAATGCCTTCTATCTTAAGTTGGGGGTACAGCACTACCGTCATCTGGTTCTCCACAATTACGCCCTGGTTCTTGCTTTCTTCGGGTTGCAGAATTTTATCCTGAAACTGGTTCTTATTGTACACGCGTGTGAAAGTCACGTATTTACTACGTTGTATAGGAATACGCAAAGTTACTTTTACACCTGAGAGCATCTGCTCCATTTCAAGAACTTTTTTGCCGTCACTTACTACTCCCTGTAATTTTTCCGTGGTAAAGTAATCAAAAAAAGCTTTTTTAACGGGCAGCAGGTAGCAGTGATCTTTTTCTCCCTGTGTTACTTTATAGTTCCCGTCAAAAAACTTATCGCTGTCCATAGGAAATGGCAGGCGTGTAATGTATGGTTCTAAAAAGTCGCTTACCGTAAGGTACGGATACTGTATATGGTTCTGGTTGGGTAGTGTACGCTTATCCAGTGCTCGTTCATCGAAGTAGGGTACATTCCTGTGGTAGTTGTCGAGCCATTTGCCTCCCATAAAATTCAGCCCGTCATTGTTTTTTTCTGTAGGAAGAATGGCAGGCAGCTTATCGTGTGCGGCTTTTTCAGCATCAATAATGAAATCGTTGTTCGCTGCAGGGTCTATGTCTGCCGTATTTTTGGCACGCAGCCTGAAACCCAGTATTTCTGCGTTGTTGCCGTCTCCGCCCACGCTGATGGGTGCATATTGGGTTTCATAAGTTTCCCGGTCAAACTGTTTGATCTCCTGCTTCAGGTCTTCATCCAGGTGTTCAAAAGTATAGCCGAGATAATTATCAATGTCAGTAAAATCTTCCGGAAACCTGTCGTAAGCAATCCTGAATGCGTAAATATATTTGATAAATTCTGCGCTCCTGTTTTTCAGCGGGTAGAGGCTGAGGTCAAGCATACGGTCATTGCCGAAATTAATATCAACATAATCCAGGTTGTTGGCAGAAGAAAAGAACATCGTAGAGGGTGAAGTGCCGCCGATAATGTTGAGGATATCGGGCGCTCCTTTGCCTATGTAATTCAGCAGGTATACATGTTTCAGCTTGTGGAAGTTGAAAGCTTTTTTATCCTGTTTCAAAAACATTTTCAGTGTTTCTCCAAGCAGCTTATGTTTAGGGTTGGAGGCATGCAGCAGCTTGCCAAGATCACTGTTGGTCTCTATTTCAATCTCTCCGTGTTGTACGCTTATGCCTGAATTCCATTCAATTACTTCTACTTTATCTTTCAATGATTCTATGTTGAAGAATATTTCTGCAATATCGAAACATTCTGATACCATGCGGTGATAAATGGTATTGCCGTCGAGGTTCCTGGTGTTGTTCACAAACCTGAAAGAAGTTCTTATCAGGTCCATCCTGGCAAAAGGCGAGGGGATGGAAGTGATCTGTGTAGCCACGTTGGCTCCTGCAGGGTCTTCTATGGAGTTGATAAAATTATCCGACAGGTGACTGTTTATCTGTGTCCAATGTTCAATATTTTCTGAAGCTCCTGTATGTAGACGAAAAATTTTGCTCATGCCTAAGGTCTGGTTTTAGTGGCTGATGTTATTGTCAAAAACGCTGGCGGTGGTTGCCGACATTAACGCTAATAGTTTTTTCTGGCTTGCAAGATGGTCATATTTCGGCGCTGATTCCGATAGCTGGTTCCTGAAGTTTTTCAGGCCGGAGCTTTTCAGCAAGCCGCTCAGAAAAGTTTTCTTCTCCGGCGCACCAACCACAAGCTGGTAAAGGTCATCGCCGGTTTTGTCCGGTTCAATTACGTGAAACGAAACATTGGAATACTGCATCTCCTGCAGCCATTCTTTAAAATGCGTATTAAACTGGTTCAGTACCTGTTTAAACCTCGTATCCAGGCCGTCCCTGTTGAGTTTGTTGTTGCCGTCCTGCGCCCAAGCTTCTCCCTTTTTGCCGGCCAGCTCTTCGTAGTGGTATTCCATAAATGCACGGAATAATGCGAATTTGGTCAGTGGTTTGGCGAGCATGTTATAAGTGGCTCTTGCCAGGTCTTTAAAGCGCACTACCGAAGCGTCGTTTTGCAGGCCGAATTCATAAAACAGGGGTTCATTGGCTGTGCCTTGCTGTACATGTAGTTCCTGGTCTGAAAGGCTCATGAAATCTACAACAGAAAGCGCTGCAGCCATTTCTATAAAGTGTGCGCGGTTCTTCTGTTCACTGGATCCGTCTGCGCCATCCTGCTCATTGGTTACTTTATCGCCAATGTAGTACAATGCATTGATAGAGCGGTTTCCCGTCACATTCCTGGAGTAATAATGCAGCGCAGCCTTGGTTTTAGAAATAAATGTATCTGAATTAATGGTTGTCTTCTCATTGCCGCGTACACCAAAGTAGGGTAGAATGGTTACTGCGCCTATTCTGGCATCATTCAGAAAACTATGGTGCGGTACGGAAGGGTCTGCATCGCGGATGTTCTTTAAGATCAGCGGAAAGCCGGCGGCGCCCGTACCACCGAAGATAGAGCTGATGATAAATACCCGGTCGTTTGCCTCAAAATTTTGTGCGAACCGTTTAAAAAATTCTGATTGTTTAAACTTGTTCAGGACCACACTGCCGATGTTGGGGTTGCCCTTGAAGCCTACTTCCATATTGGCTTCCAGGTTGTTCTTCGAAAACAAAAGCGACATCAGCGACTTATTACTTTCGTCCAGAGAACTGTATTCTATAAAGTCTTTGAAAAGCTGCTCCTTTACGCCTTCTATATCAAATTTAAAATTATCAGATACAAAGCTTCCGTCGCCCAATTCATCCAGGGAAGTGATTCTTGTGCTGAAAAAATCTGATTCATCGGATGATGCTTTTTCCCTGATTTCTTTATACAGGCGTAGAATCTCTACCGTGCGCGTAAGGTCTCCGTTGGATGCATCCGGGTCAATGATGATGGGAATAACCGTATCTGTATTCTCCATTTTTACACCGGAAGCCAGCAGCATGGCCAGTGATTTTACCACCCTCGAACCGGTGCCGCCTATAGCAAATAGAAATAATTTTGACATAATTTAAAAAGGAACTTTTCTGTTTACAGAACTTTTCCATTTGATGAGCATGGAAAATAAAATACTCCAGATAATTGAATAAATAAACGCGGTAGTTGCAAAGCCCACACAGTCTGAAACGCCTACACGGAGCTGGTTACAGATGTTTCCGGCCTTCAGGTCGTTGTTGGTATATACAAATGCAATGATGAAAATAATCACAGCGCCGATGAGTACATTCAGCAACCATTTACCTACATTGTTCCACCCCGAGCGGTTAAGAATGCCGTAGTAATAATTAAAAATGATCAGTGAATTGATGATAAACAAACTCAGGAACACCAAGTTGTAGGTTGATTGCCGCGTATAGTCAGCGCAGGCCATATCCAGGCCGCGCAAATGTTCGCCCAATCCATTGGAAGTGCTGTACATACCCAGCGCTTCAAACAAGCCGATCAAAAATTCTGATAAAGCCTTCATGTTTTTAAAAAATTATTTTTTTGATTTTAAGAAGATAAAGCCGCCGATCGCCAGCGCTGCTACCAGTATTATCCACCACGGAAAGCCAGAAGATGCACTGTTTTCCCCACCTCCGGCTGCATTTTTACTTATTTTTATATTTACTGAAAATTGTTCTTTACCGTCGTAGGCATTGTTGTAGGCCTGTGAAATTCCCTCGGCAAGGTATTTAAAGCCGAAAGTCTGGGTTTGTTGTACACTATCCAGCGGGTCGGCATCGTTAAGGGTAGATGTTTTGCTGATCCAGCCCGGCAGGTTGGCTTTTAGCTTTACGGGTACATCCTGCCTTGGTTTCAGCTCGCTTGTTGCAATGGTGTAGATGTGTGTAAAACCTTTAAGGCTTTCATTGGTATCATCGGCTATTTTTTCAATAGATACAATTTCATAGTTTGGAGGCAGTGTATAATTTTTCGCGTCTGTAATAAAGCTTTCGTCAATCTTTAAAAATTCCAGGTTGGCCACATAAGCGAACTGGAAAATGCCGTCTGTGCCGGCCGCTGCATTTGTCAGGCTCATGCTGGTAGCGGGTTGTACAATATCAAAATTGCCTTTTTTATGCAGGCGCACCAGCTTGGCTTTGGGTGTGCTTCCGGTAGGTGTGAGCAGGTAGTAGCTATTTTCGTAACCTGTATAATCTTCAAAATCTGTTTTATCAAGGAAATTATTCAGGCTTTGATTTTTGCCGGTGATCAGTAGATAGTAAGGCCTGCGCACATCTTTACCGTTGAGGTCAACCACTTTGGGGCGCTGGCTTTCTATAAAATATCTGCCGTTGAAATTAGAATTCATCTTCACGATAATGGAGGAGAAATCACCTTTCTTTAATTGCTCTGAAAGGTTCATCACCAGTGAGTTCTTTGCCAGTTCCAGGTATTGTTGTGAGGTGCCCATGCTGTCAGAAAAAATAAAATCAGAGATGAGTATATTCACATCCTCGGGGTTTGCAGTCACTGTTTTACGGATGATCTCCGGCATGAAAGAAGTCCTGGTGCCGCAGCCGGAATTTTGAAAGCTCTGCGGATTCAGGTTCATAAAGAATTGTTGTATGTCAGCAGCAGTTGCTTTTAGTTTCTGCGGGCATATGCTGTTGTTGATGTAATAAATATTCACGTCTTTGGCAATACCCCTCGATTTAATATCGGTGATGATGCCCAGCACAGCGTTCTTAAAATCTGAGCCGCTGTTTACATAGCCGTTCATGCTGCCGGAGTTTTCTATATAAATATTAAAATTGGCCTTTGTATGTTTTACCGGCTGCTCTTCAACGGCCTCTTCATTAGCGTTGGCAGAAGGTTCCTGGTCATTGCGGGAACCGAAATTACCGCTACCGCTTTTACTTTCACAGGAAAACAAAAACACGCAGGAGAGAAGGATGCTACAGAAATAATTCAACGGGAATTTTATTTGCATTCAGTCAATTTTTATCTTTACAAATATATTTTTATTTTTTGTATTAAATATTGGTTCCCGCTAATTTAACCTTACATACACACAAACCAGCTATTGCGGCAGGATGTAAAGCCGGGAAGCATTTAAAAGTTTATATTTGTTTTCATAATTATGATGAAGGAAATAAGAAATATTACCAGGCAGATCGACGGGTGGATCAGGGCTTCATTCGCCGACAATATAGAGTTGCATTTACAGATTGCGTACAAGGTGTTGCTGGTGTTGCTTGTGTTCCTGCTCCTTGATTTTATTTTCAATAAATTATTCTCTCCTTTTATTAAAAAGTTTACCAAAAGGTCAGACAACAGGTTTTATGAAATAGCACACAGTGAAAGGGTTTTTTCATCGCTTATTAACTGCCTTTCCATTGGCATCACGTACCTGTCTATTGACTATGTTTTTTTTGAGGTGCATCCTCAGACGCATAACCTGCTTGACCGTATTGCATTTGCAGCATTAGTGATCGTGGCCGTAAACCTGTTTTTCAGGGTCTTGAATTCCTTTGAAAAGTATTACCGACTTTCCCTGAACTACAAGGGTACTGCGATGGTAACGGTGTTGCAGTCTGTAAAATTATTTGCGTATTTCCTGGCTGCCGTTGCGTTGATCATGATTTTATTTGATGTACGGCTGAACACCATCCTCACTACCCTTGGCGCCACTACGGCTATATTTGTACTGGTATTTCGCGATACGATCCTCGGCATTATTTCAGGCTTTAACGTGGCTGCATCCAGGACCATTAAAGTGGGAGACTGGATATCTATACCCAAATATGACCTGGAAGGTGATGTAACGGAAATAAACCTGCTGACCACGAAAATCACTAATTTCGATAAAACCATTTCAACCATTCCTACCTACGACCTCATTACCACCGAAGTAAAAAACATGCAGGTACTGATAGACAGAAATTCACGACGTATCATACGCTCCATTTATTTTAACATCAATTCCTTTAAATTTATGGATGAGGAAATGAAAGAAAGATGGATGAAGATAAACCTGATTTCTGAATATCTAAAACTCAAAGAAAACGAGATCAACCAGCAGCGGCTGAACATGCCCAACAATGAAATGCTCATCAATGGCATACAGCTTACCAACATCGGTGTTTTCAGGATCTACATTAAAAAATACCTCGAAAATCATCCTTACATAGACCAGGAAAATGTATTGGTAGTGCGCCAGCGCGATATTTCAGCAAAAGGCCTGCCATTGGAAATATACTGTTTCACTACGCTGGGGCGTTTTGCAGAATTTGAAAATATACAGGCTGATATTTTTGACCACATCATGGTTGCGGCCAGTCATTTCGACCTCGAGATACTGCAAAGCAAAATTTAACTATATACCGTATTGTTTGCAGAAACATTTGTTTGTTTCGCTTATATTTGTCCTGCATTTAAAACTAAAATATGAATTTACACGAATACCAGGCTAAGGAAATTTTGAAGAATTACGGTGTGCCCGTACAGGAAGGCATTGCTGTAGAAACAGTAGAAGAAGCTGTTGATGCTTACAGGAAAATCAAAGAAGATACCAACAGTAAGTTTGCTGTAATAAAAGCGCAGATACACGCCGGCGGCCGCGGTAAAGGAAAGATCAAAGGTAGCGAGCAGCGTGGTGTGCAAGTGGTGAAAAGTGAGGAAGAGGCAGCAACTGTTGCTAAAAATATCTTGGGCAATACACTGGTTACACTACAAACAGGTGAACCAGGTAAGGTGGTGAATAAATTACTGGTAGCTAAAGATGCCTATTACGAAGGTCCTTCCCAAACAAAAGAATATTATTTATCTGTTCTGGTAGACCGTGCCAAAGGTCAGAACGTGATCATGTACAGCACGGAAGGCGGCATGAATATTGAAGAAGTGGCGCACAATACGCCTGATAAAATATTTAAGGAATGGGTACACCCGGGCGGCAAATTATTGCCATACCAGGCCAGGAAAATAGCTTTTAACCTGGGGCTTTCAGGCGATGCTTTTAAAAACTGCGTAAAGTTTGTGACTAACCTCTACAGTGCTTTTGCGGAAACAGATGCCAGCATGCTGGAAATAAATCCTTTGTTTAAAACTTCAGACGATAAGATTATTGCAGTGGATTGTAAACTGAATATAGATGATAATGCACTGATGCGTCATAAAGATATCGAAGCGCTGCGCGATATTTCAGAGGAAGACCCTACCGAAGTAGAGGCCGGTAAGTACAACCTGAACTTTGTAAAATTAGATGGTAATGTGGGTTGTATGGTAAATGGCGCCGGGCTGGCCATGGCTACGATGGACATGATCAAGCTGAGCGGCGGCGATCCGGCCAATTTTCTGGATGTGGGTGGTACAGCCAACGCTGAAACAGTGGAAGCAGGCTTCAGGATCATCTTAAAAGATCCGAATGTAAAAGCTATACTTATCAATATTTTTGGCGGTATAGTGCGTTGCGACCGCGTTGCAGACGGTGTGATTCAGGCATACAGGAAACTGGGCGATATAAATATCCCTATCATTGTACGTTTACAGGGCACCAATGCTGCTGATGCCAAGAAGCTGATCGATGAGAGCGGGCTGAAAGTGCAGTCAGCCATCTTATTGAGTGAAGCGGCAGAACTAGTGAAGCAAGCTGTAGCTTAATTATTCAAAACCAAAATATATAATTTATGAGAAAATCTTCTGGAATAATGTTTTTTATAGTGGGCATGCTCTTTGTGTGCTCTGCCAACGCGCAGTTGAAAACGCCGCCGGCGAGTTCTTTTCAATCTGTAAAACAATCCTTTGCCCTGTCGGAGATCAGCGTGGAGTATTCGCGCCCGAATGTGAACAAGCGCACTGTTTACGGGGGGCTGGTACCTTTTGATAAGATATGGCGCACGGGCGCCAATGCTTCTACGAAGATTACGTTTGGCGAAGATGTAAAGATCAACGGGAAAGACCTTCCGGCCGGAACCTACGCCTTGCTTAGCATACCGGGCAGGAACAACTGGGAGTTATTGTTTTATTCCGATACCAGGATCGGCGCTAATGTGGCAGCCTACGATAAATCAAAAGAAGTATTGCGTGTAAATGCGAAACCGCAAAAGATCAACTGGTTCTTCGAGACTTTTACAGTGCTATTTACTGATATAAAGCCAAACTCCCTGAATGTGGACCTGGTATGGGAAAATACCAAAGTATCTTTCAATGTTAGCGCTGAGATCGATGCACGCATCATGGCCGGCATTCAAGATGCTATGAAGGGAGATAAGCCACCTTACTTCCAGGCGGCGGCCTATTACTACGATAATAATAAAGACCTTTTCAAGGCTTTAAACTGGGTAAATGCCGCTGCTACAGAGAATCCCAATGCGTATTGGATACAGGCTTTAAAAGCAAAAATAGAATTAAAGAAAGGCGATAAGAAGGCTGCAGCCGTTACCGCGCAAAAAGTGATAGACCTGGCTACAGAAGGTAAAAACAACGACTATGTTGCTATTGGTAAAGACCTTCTGCAACAGGCAAAGAAATAAATCCAGGCTTACTTTTAAAACACCCTGTTAATCAGCAACGGGGCGTTTTTGTTTGCGCAGCAGCCCGATCAGGAAGGCAAGTAATATCACTAAAGCACAACCCGCTAGGTTTAGCCACAGGAAAGCCGCTAACTCCAGCTTCCACGCAATAATGATCGCTATTTCGGTAAAAATAGCAGCCCAAAACACTTCCGTACCACCGAGCCTTTTAAAATAAAAGGCAGCGACAAATATGCCGAGAATGGTTCCGTAAAACAGCGAGCCTAAAATATTTACAGCTTCTATCAGGTTGCCCACTTCACCCGCAAATAAGGCTACCGCAAGGCAAAAGAGGCCCCAGATCACTGTTGCAGACCTTGAGTAAAACACTTCCTGCTTTTCTGTGGCAGGTTTAGCGGAGAAACGTTTTACAAAATCAATATAGGTAGTGGAAGCTAACGAATTCAAGCCTCCTGCAGTGCTGCCCATTGCTGCCAGGAAAATAATGGCTATAAGTAAACCAACGAGCCCAACAGGTAAATATTGCATGACAAAGGAAAGAAAAACGTAATTGGTATCATTGGTATCCGCCTGCGCATTGTTTAACTTCATTAAAACAGTTGCCTGTTTTTTTATCTCGTTGGTTTGCGCATCTGCCAGGCGCAGTTCTTCTTTCAATACCTGCACTTCAGCTACATCTTTGTTTTGGTTAGCAATTACCAATGCTTCCACTTTCTTTTGTTTGGCTGTATGCGCCAGCTCAAACGCCTGCTCTAATTTGGCATACTGCTGTTGGTAAGAACTGGCTCTGATGGCGTTTACTTCCGTTTTATTGAAAAACAGCGGGGGCGTGTGGAACTGATAAAATGCAAATACCAGAAGGCCGATGAGTAAAATGCCAAACTGCATAGGAATTTTTACAAGTCCGTTCATAACCAGTCCAAGCCGGCTTTGCCTGATAGATCTTCCTGTAAGGTAGCGCCCCACCTGTGACTGGTCTGTGCCGAAATAAGATAATTGCAGGAAAAACCCACCGATAATACCGCTCCACACATTGTACCTGTCATTAAGGTCAAGCTCAAAACTGATCGCATTGGCCTTACCCATTTTTCCTGCAATATGCAGTGCATCGCCAAAGCCTACGTTTGCAGGTAAAAGTTTTACCACCATTACGCCCGCCATTATCAACCCGGAAAATATAATGATCATCTGCAGCAGCTGCGTATAAGATACTGCTTTGGTGCCGCCGTACACCGTATAAAAAATCACAACCGCGCTGATGGCAATGGTGGTGTAAGTAATATCTATATTCAATAGGGTAGATAAAACTATGGATGGCGCATAAATAGTGATCCCTGTAGAAATGCCGCGCTGCACTAAAAACAAAAATGCCGTAAGGCTCCTGGTTTTTAGATCAAACCTTTTTTCCAAATATTCATATGCTGTGTAAACATTCAGCTTATGAAAGATAGGTACAAAGGTTACACACAATACGATCATTGCCAGCGGTAGGCCGAAATAAAACTGGATAAAGCGCATGCCGTCTGAGAATGCCTGGCCCGGCGCAGAAAGAAAAGTTATAGCGCTTGCCTGGGTTGCCATCACTGACAAACCCACATGATACCAGGGCAGTTGCCGGTCGGCAAGCAGGTAGCCGCTGATGTTGCGCATGTTCCGGCTTTTCCAGATGCCGTATAATACAATAGCGGTGAGGGTTACAATAAGCACCAGCCAGTTTATCCATCCCATCAGCTAAAATGTTCTGTAAAAAAATAAAGCAATACAATAACCGCTGCAAGCGTTGCCACGACTAAGAGGTAAACATATTTCCACGAACCTGATGCCGGCGTTTTCTTGTTGTGGTCATGCATGTGTGGTATATTTTAATTTTAAAAACAATTTGCCATCTATCTTTTCGGTATACTCAGTAAATTTACAAACAGTTTAAATGCTCCTTGGTTGGCGGCAGGCAATTGCCTGAAGAAGGCTAATCCCGTATATACAAAGTTGCCTTTGCCATACTCGGCAACAATAATGCTGCCGTTTTCAGGAGCTTCATCTTTATCGTGCATAGACAAAACCGTCCGGTAATTTGCATGCATATCCTCTACAAAATATACCCCTCTTTCCTGTACCCAGCCTGCAAAATCCTGTTCGGATATTTTATTGGGATAATTTAAAATGCTGTGCCCCGGGTTAGTGAAAGTTACTTTGGCATGCTCATCCGTAACACGGTTTCTGGATATGGTAAACGGGTAGGGACCAATCTTTGCCCGCAAAGGCCCAATTCCTGAGTTGGTGTTGTACTGCACTACCAGGTTGCCGCCGTTCTTTACATATTCCATCAGCTTATTATGATATTGATTCAGTTGCTCATTGATGTTGTAGGCACGCACGCCTGTTACTATTGCATCCAACGCGGAAAGATCTTTTTCTGCCAATTGCTGGTTGTCTAAAACAGTTACGCGATAACCCGCCTGTGCGAGCAGCGCGGCAACCTCATCGCCTGCGCCGGGTATATAGCCGATGTGCATGCCGGTGGTTTTCAGGTGAAAGCGCGCCAGCTTTACGGTAGCATCTTCCAGCATAAACTGTGGCGGTATATGCTCGTAGTGTATTCTTTTGATTTGCCTGTTGAAGCTTTTCCCACCTGCCACTGCCGACACTTCCATGGCCGCTTCGCCTTGGAGGGAGGCAGGATGTACCATTATTTCAAACATTTTTTCATCACCTTTTTTGTTAAGTGTAAATGTTGAATCGCTAAAAAATGCTTTCCAACCGGCGGGTATTTTAACGGATAATTTCCCGCTTACGTTTGCCTTATTAGCTTTTACAGTTACTTCTGTCTTCTGCGGTTGTTCGCTGGTGAATAACAATAGTTCTTTGCTGAGGTTCACGGTAACGTCGGGCAATATCTCCAGCGGGCAATATCTCCAGCGGGCGGTATACTTCTCCACGCACAGGATCTACATATTTATACAATACCGGTTTTGCTATATCGAAAGGCACCCCTTTGATGCTGGTGTGGAAGATCATCATCAGTTCAGGACTTTTTTCCGGCATGCCCAATAATGCAAGATCATCTACCCGGAACAGATTGTTTTTTACCGGATGCTTCAGCCAATAAGGTTCGCTGGTAGATATCTGCATTCCATAAGCAGGCAGCTCGCTTAACCGCATGGAGTCTTTGCGCGTAAAGACCTCATTATTTTTTAAATTGTAAAGAATTTTGGAGGTATCTTCTTCGGTAAGCTGCACCGACACATGGTTGTGTGCTAATATCTTTATTTCTGTTTCAAAATCTTCGTATATGGTCACAATGGAGTCTTTGGCAACCACCTCCATCCATACGCCTGCACAGGCTACGATCAGGTTTTGTACATCCTGTAGTTTGCTCTGTTTCCATGTGAGCAATTCACGATCGCCGGTATTTACAGCCTTTAATTTCCGGTAAATATGCAGTAAAGCATCCACACTTTTTTGCGGGGCCAGCACATCAAAATGCATGACGGCTGAGTCTATCAGTTTGTTTAGCTCACCGGTGTGTAAAAAAGGATTCCAGTCAAGCTGCAAATTTTCAAAAATATCTTTATGAACAATATCGCCTTTAATTTGTTTAAAGTATTCAATACCTGTACCACGTGTGCTTGCAGAGCCAAATCCCTGGCTCTTGTGCATGGAACGGCTTTCAGCCGCTATTTCGCCATAATATTTTCCCAGTAAAGGATTGAAAATGCCCACATCCAGTTTCAACTGGTCTGCCGACGTAGTATTTCTGCCCCCGAAATTAAATGTGTTCCAAAACAATCTTTTGGTTTTCCAGGGCTGTACGTATTTTAGTTGCCATTGAAATCGGCCGGGATCTGCTGCTGCCTCAAAAGCCTCTTCGGCCAGTATTGCTGAAGCTGTGTGGTGTCCGTGGCCGCCTTCGCCGGTTGTAGGGAAGCGCGTAATGATCACATCGGGTTGAAAGCTTCTAATCACCCACACCACATCTGACAACACGCTGTCTTTATGCCACTGTTCAAAAGTTTCTGCTGCTGTTTTGGAAAATCCGAAGTCAACTGCACGTGTAAAGTATTGTGAAGCGCCGTCAATTCTCCTTGCAGCCAGCAGTTCCTGTGTGCGTATGACTCCCAGCGCGGCACCCTGTTCCTTGCCGATCAGGTTTTGGCCACCGTCGCCGCGGGTGAGCGAGAGGTAGGCCGTGCGCAGCTTCCTTTCGTTTGCCAGGTAAGCGAGTAGCCTGGTATTCTCATCATCGGGATGCGCTGCAATATACAGTACGGCGCCAACGGTTTTTAATTTCTGCATATCGTGCAATATCGATGCAGAACCATAGTGTACATGGGTTGCCTGTGCGTATGCATGTTGAATGAACAAAACGGAAATAAAGAGGAATAAAGTTCTGACCATACTCAAAAATAAGGTTTATGCACAGAAAATTCAACCAAATAAGCAGGAGATGTCTAAGTGTTCTAACTTGGGCACAAGTGGACGCTTGCGCCAGTGCCAAAAAGTTTAATCATTTTACAACAAAAAAATCAGGCTATCACGAAAAATAGCCTAGTTTTTTTATCAGTTTATAAAATTAATTCGGGATGGTCTTTGAGCCGAAATGTTTGTTAGGCGTTGCGCCCATTTTAAATACCAGTTGTCCGCCTTTGATCAGGTCTTCATAAGTTATGTATGATTCCTGGTAAGGGCTGCCGTTAAGCTCTACCGACTGGATATAGATATTTTCGTCGGAAAGGTCTACTGCTTCAATGCTGAGCGTTTTGCCGTTTGCCGTTTTCACACTGGCTTTTTTGAAATGCGGTGTGCCAAACACATATACGCCGCCTGCAGGGTTCACCTGGTAAAAGCCTAGAACTGACGATACATACCAGGCGCTCATCTGCCCGCAATCATCATTGCCGATTAATCCATCCTTTTTATCTGTATAAAATTCTTTGGTGATCTTTTTGATCAGTTCGGCTGTTCTCCATTGCTGCCCGGCATAGGCAAAAAGATAGGGGATATGATGGTTGGGTTCATTACCATGCGCATACATGCCTATCAGCCCTGAAATATCGGGAGAAGCATCCTTACCCATATCGCCCTGCACTACGAATAAACTATCGAGATGAGCAATAAATCGCTCTTTGGTGCCGAAAAGCCCCATCAGGCCGGTAACGTCCTGGGGTACCAGCCAGGTGTACTGCCATGCGTTTCCTTCTGTATAATCGTCTGCACGATGGGTAGAATGAAAGGGGTTGAAAGGCGTTCTGAACTCGCCACTGGCCAATACACCACGCATAAAGCCGGAAGCAGTGTCGAAATATTTTTTATAGTATTCCCCTCTTTTTTTGTAGGTTTCATAGTCGGCATTTTTACCGAGTTTTTTAGCCACTGATGCGATGGCCATATCTGAAATGGCGTATTCAAGCGCTTTTGCTACAGATTCGTTTTCTTTATCTGCGGGTATGTAGCCCAGTTCTTTTAAAAATTTTACGCCGAAAGAATCTACATTTGCCGAGGTGATCATAGCTTCATAAGCTTTATGCACATCAAAACCCTTCATATCTTTAAGTATAGCATCTGCTACCACCGGTATAGCCGGGTAGCCTACCATGGTATTGGTTTCGTTGCCCATCAGATGCCACACGGGAAGTTTACCCTGCTGTTCATAGATAGCCAGCATGGAATTAATGAAGTCAGGTGTTTTGTCTGAAGCAATGATGTTCATCAAAGGGTGAAGCGTTCGGTAAGTATCCCACAAACTGAATATGGAGTAGTTGTTAAATGCAGCTTTGTTATATATTTTTTTGTCTGTGCCCATGTAGCTTTTATCGGCATCATTGAACAGTACAGGCGCTATCATAGAATGATACATGGCTGTGTAAAATATGCGCTTATCGGTCTCGCTGTTGGTTTCAATAGTGATCCTAGAAATGGCATCGTACCATTTTTCTTGTGCCAGGTTTACCACTTCTGTAAAATTCCAGTTTGAGAGCTCAGTCTGCATATTGTCAAGCGCATTCTGCTCGCTAACCGGTGATATGGCTACTTTTAATTCAACACTATCAATATTTTTATCAAAGCTCATCATGCCTCTTACTCTTTTTGCAGTAAGTCTGTTGGTTCCTTTCACTGCGGTGGAATCCAGCACCATAAACTCTTTAATGGGTACAGAAGATTTTATAGCAAAGAATACGCGCTGGTCTGGAGCCCAGCCTTTGGAGAAACGATAGCCTGTAACTGTGTATTCATCAACTTTTGCCAGCTTGGATTCGTACACAGCGTCCCAGCCGATACCCTGCACCAGGTCAATTGCCACGCGTGCAGTATCTTTTTCTTTAGGGAAAAGATATTTGTGGTAGCCGACCCTTTCTGTAGCTGTAAGATGCACGTCTATGTTATTATCTAATAATTTCACGTAATAGTAGCCCGGTTCCGCTTTTTCCTGTTGGTGCGAAAAGCTTGAACCATAGCCTGTGGCAGCATTATCCTGTGTGCGCGGCTGGGTTTTCAATGCTCCTGTATAAGGCATCAGCATAATATCGCCTAGGTCGCCTATACCAGTGCCGCTGAGGTGCATATGTGAGAAGCCAATGAGTACACTGTCTGAATAATGATATCCTGAACACCAGTCCCAGCCTTTGGTTATTTGTGTAGGGCCTAACTGTACTGCGCCCCAGGGTACGCTTGCGCCGACAAAAACATGTCCATGCCCGTCGGAGCCTATGAACGGATCAATGTATTTTGTCAGGTCCAGTTTGTTGGCGGTACTATCGCTGCCGCCAGTATTGCGTGCATTGTTGCACGACATAAAACCCAGCGTAAGCGCCAGTAATAGAACGGATGATAAGGATTTCATATTATGATATTTAATTTACTTTTTATCACTACTGGTTTTGATGGAAGTCTTAACCGGGATAAGGATACATTGTCTCCAGCCGGGCATTGATCTTGTAATTTATTGCTGCATTATGCATGCAAATTTGCTAAAAAATTAATTGTGTAAAATTAATGAAATTTACATTTTAAAAGCTATTTTTATCTTCCATGTAAATGCATGTATTATGGATAGAAGAGACCTTGTACTGAATTATCTCAGGGAAAAATATTACCAGCCCAATCTTAGCGCTGAAGTAGCGCGCAATCTGGATATGAGTGAAGATGAGCTCATTAACAATATTCAGCTGATCAACAGGGAAAATAGTGGGCTGGTGGTTTTTCGCGAAGGTATGGGTAAGAATAAATATGTTTTGAGCTTACGCCCAAACAGCGAACAGGAGATCAGCGATTTTTTAAACCGCGGCGGATTTACCAACGATACGCTTACCCAAGAAGATGAGGCCCCGAAAACCGCTGTTGCTGCGCCTGCTGTACAGGCAGTAAAGCAGGGTGGTGCGTATAAATGGATTGCTATAGCAGCATTACTATTTTCCCTGGTTGCTTTGGGGTTAAGCGTCTATAATTATCTGCTGCTGGGAGGATATTTGTAAACACCAGGGTTATCCGTTGAACTTGCGGATGATCCACAGTATCAGCGAGATAATGAGGCTCAGCAATATCATGGTTGTTATTGGAAAATAAAATTTAAAATTCTCCTTTTCCACGCGGATATCGCCCGGCAGCCTGCCTAAGAAATTAAACTTGTTGCCGCCAAAATAGATAACCGCACCAATGATCAGTGCTGCAATGCCTGCTAACATTAAAAATTTTCCTGTTTGTTGCATAATTTGTTTCTGTTTAAAAACTCATTAACGTTTTTTTTAATACCTGATACCAAATCTTCTGAAATAACATTGGCAGCCGGTTTCTCCAAGTTATTCAATCATTTTCAGAAATGCATTTTCTGTAATAATCTTTACAGTGTTGAGCTTTTTGGCTTTTTCCAACTTGCTTCCCGCTTCTGCGCCAGCAACGAGGTAATTTAACTTAGAGGAAACGCCGCTCAGTATTTTACCGCCTAATGCTTCCACTTTTTCTTCAGCTTCACTTCTTGTAAGCACCGTTAATGTGCCGGTGAACAGAAAGGTTGTACCTTCAAAAGGCAGGTCGCCGCTTTTCTTTTCGCTGCTTGCTTTTGTAAACTGCACCCCTGCGGCTTCCAGTTCCTTCAGCATGGCGATGGTTTCCTCCGTGTCAAAGAAATCAACGATGCCTGATGCTACTTTCGGCCCGATGTCTTCCAGCTGCATCAGTTGCTCTTCTGTAAAATCTTGCAGCTCCCACAGGCTTTGCACGTTGTTGGCCAGTACTTTTGCAGTTGTTTCGCCTACGTAGCGTATGCCCAGTGCAAATATAATCCTGTTGAGCAACTGGGTTTTACTTTTCTCAATAGCTTTTTGCAGGTTTTCAATTGATTTTTTGCCGAAACCCGCTAACTGCGCTATTTTCATAAAGTCGATCCGATAAATATCAGGTATAGTTTTTAGCAGCCCTAAGTCGTAAAACTTCCGCACATTGGCCTCGCCGAAGCTGCGGATGTCCATAGCATTTTTGCTTACAAAATGTATCAGCCTTTCCACTACCTGCGCTTCGCAATTGGCATTTACACAGCGCCAAACACTTTCACCTTCAGGCTTGTGCAGTTCTGCCCCGCAAACCGGGCAATCTTTTGGGAATATAATGCATCGCTCAGCTCCTGTCCTGGCATCTTTCTGTGCTTTTATAATATTGGGAATTACGTCGCCTGCCCGCTCTACCAGCACTGTATCCCCAATGCATAAATCTTTTTCGCGAATAATATCTTCATTGAACAATGAAACGGAACTCACCGTTACGCCTCCTATAAACACAGGATCTACCTTCGCAACGGGTGTTACTGCGCCGGTTCTTCCCACTTGGAATTCCACCTGGCGCAATACGGTTGTAGCCTGCCTTGCCTTGAATTTAAAAGCAATGGCCCACCTGGGATGGTGCGAGGTCATGCCTAATTTATCCTGCAAAGCCAGGTTGTTTACTTTCAGCACCATGCCGTCTATTTCATAGGGCAGGGTATCGCGCATTTCTTCATAATCTGTTACGTGTGTTATCACCTCATCAATGTTTTTATACACATGCAGTTCTTTCTTGGGCGCGCGGAACCCGCAATCCCACAGCATCTGCAGCGATCCCGAATGGGTGGAAAGCGCTTCAGGTTTTGGACCGGATAAGGTATAATCGCTTACATGGTATAAAAATGCATTCAGGTTTCTTTCTGCCACTGCTTTTGAATTTTTCATGCGCAGGCTGCCACTGGCGGCATTGCGGGGATTGGCCAGTATGGTGCCGCCGGCTGCCATTACTTTTTCGTTAAAAGCTTCAAAAGATTTTTTGGACATCATCACTTCGCCGCGTATTTCTATCTGCTGGATGTTGTATTTTGAAAATGGCGCCCGCAGCGGTACAGAGCGTATTTGTTTGATGTTTTGGGTAATGTCTTCTCCGCGGATGCCGTCGCCTCGTGTAGTGCCGCGCACCAGCCTGTCATTTTCGTAGATCAGCGAAATGCCGGCGCCGTCAAACTTAGGCTCTACGCTGTATTCAGGCTGATCGGTTTTGGTGCCTTCTTTTACACGCCTGTCCCAATCGCGCAGGTCTTCTGCGTTATAGGAATTCTCGAGCGACAGCATAGGCACCAGGTGCGGCACCGTAAGAAAGTCGCCGGTAATGTCTGCGCCCACCCGCTGTGTGGGTGAATCGGCGGTAACCAGTTCGGGGTTTTCTTTTTCAAATGCCTGCAATTTTTTGTAGAGCAGATCGTATTCCGTATCTGCAATCATAGGGTCATCAGATACATAATACCTGTATTCATGAAAGCGCAGCACATCGCGCAGTTGTTCTACATTCAACTCCGATATTTTCTGTTCGGGCTGTAAAAAAGATTGCGTTTCTCTGGTGTATAATTGTGCCTGTTCATTTGAATACATATGTGATTGTTTAAGTTGTCAAATATAAAAACAAAAAGCGCTCAAAGCATAAACTTTGTGCGCTCTGTTAACTGTTGTTATTTTAGTTTACCTGTAGTAAATTATAAATTCTACTCTTCTGTTCAATGCGCGTCCCTCCTGGGTATCATTGGTAGCTACAGGATTATTGTCGGCATAGCCGAATGTGTGCATCCTATCGCCACGTACGTTTTGCTGTTGCAGGTATTTCTTTACGCTTACTGCACGGTCAAAAGACAGTTTTTCATTGATCTGTTTGGTGCCTGTGTTGTCGGTATAGCCATTCAGGTCAATCACCGTTCTGGAGTATTTATTCAGGATGCGTGCCATTGCATCGAGTTCGTCCAGCGCATTTGGATTCAGCTCTGCTGAGCCGACTTTGAAATAAACTGCTTCTGTAAGCATTACTTTTACCCTGTTGTTCATCATGGTTATGTCAATGCCGGGTATAGAGTTGCGCATACTTTCGATAATGGCTGCCAGGTCTTGCTGTTTCTGTTGTTGAGTGGTTTTACAGGACATAGCTGTCAATGTAACCACGCTTAGTAGTAATAGTAGGTTTTTCATGTGTGTATATTTATTTGTTTTCAGTTGTTACATGGAATAGCCTTTATTCATTCGCGGTTGGTATGCAACTTTGCTTATGGCTATTTCATGTGTATTTATTTTATTTTTTTTCTTTATGGTCACATGGAATAGCCTTTATCCATCCGGGGTTGCTATGTAGCATTCTTATGGGCTAATTTCATGCGTGAGTATTTATGTATATGTTTTTAGTTGATAATTATCCTGCAAAAGATATATGATGAAGCAACTTGTAAGCTGTGTTTCATCCCTCATCTACGCATATCTATTCTCAATTCTGACTTGTCAATTAATCTTTCTTCTCTCCATTTTCTAATTTCCTCATTTTCCTTATAAAATGCAATTATCGTTCCAATCTTTTAGTATTAAATTTTTACACATAATTTACCGGCGACCTATAATAAAAAACATTATTTTCGCATATTATAAATTTTAAATAAACACTGAAATATGGCATACGATGTTATCGTTATAGGTAGCGGCCCGGGCGGCTATCCTGCTGCAATCCGTTCTTCACAGTTAGGTCTTAAAGTAGCAATCATTGAAAAAGAAAGCCTGGGTGGTATTTGTTTAAATTGGGGATGTATTCCTACCAAGGCTTTGTTGAAAAGCGCACAGGTAAATGATTATTTTAAGCATGCAGACTCATACGGTTTGAAAGCTGAAAGAATTGAATCCGACTTTGAAGCCATCGTAAAAAGAAGCCGTGGTGTAGCAGACAAAATGAGCAAAGGTGTTCAGTTCCTAATGAAAAAAAATAAGATAGATGTGGTAATGGGCACTGCTGTTTTGAAATCAAAAACACAGGTGGAAGTAACTGCTGCTGATGGTGGTAAACAAACACTGGAAGCTAAAAATATAATAATAGCTACAGGCGCCAGAAGCCGTGCGTTGCCCAATCTTCCGCAGGACGGTAAAAAGATCATTGGCTACCGCGAAGCGCTGGTGCTGCCCAAAAAACCTGAATCTATGGTGGTGGTAGGCTCCGGAGCTATTGGTACAGAGTTTGCCTATTTTTACAACAGCATCGGCACCAAGGTAACGCTTGTAGAATTCCTGGACAGGATTGTGCCCGTGGAAGATGCAGACATTTCTAAGGAACTGGAAAAGAGTTTCAGGAAGCAGGGCATTGAAGTAATGACCAGCTCAAGCGTAGAGAAAGTAGACATTCAGGGTGATAAGACTATCTCTACCATTAAATTAAAAGACGGCTCGCTGAAAACTGTAGAAGCGGAGATCGTGTTGAGCGCTGTGGGTATTGCTGCCAACGTAGAAAACCTGGGACTGGAAGCTTTGGGTATACAGGTTGACAAAGGCCGCATTACAGTAGATAAATTCCAGCAGACCAGCGTGCCCGGCATATACGCGATAGGAGATTGTACCCCTCATCAGGCTTTGGCACATAAGGCATCTAAAGAAGGCATTAACGCAGCAGAACATATTGCTTTTATTAATAAAAAGTCTGAACACCAGCCTGAAGGAATTGATTATAAGAATATCCCCGGTTGTACATATTGCATACCGGAAGTTTCTTCGGTGGGTATGACGGAAGCCCAGGCAAAAGAAGCCGGCTATGAGCTTAAAGTGGGCAAATTCCCGTTTGTGGCATCCGGCAAGGCTACGGCAGCGGGCGCTACGGAAGGCTTTGTAAAAGTGATTTACGATGCCAAATATGGTGAACTGTTGGGCGCCCACATGATCGGCTACAACGTTACCGAATTGATTGCAGAGGCAGTAGTTGCACGCAAACTGGAAACTACCGCACATGAAATTTTAAATGCCATCCATCCGCATCCGACTATGAGCGAGGCTTTCAAAGAGGCCACAGCTATGGCTTACGGTGAGGCAACAGATATTTAGTTAATGGACAATGGTCAATTGAATGTTGACAATGATGATATAAAGGCTGCAACAGGAATGTTGCAGTTTTTTTATATTCTCTAAAGCCAATGGTCAAAAGAATAATGAAGAATAAAAATCTATGTTATACAAACACTTTGGTAAGGCTTTATCCGGTCTTCCTTTGATAATCCTACGTGTTACTTTAGCGCAAAGTTGTAGAATGTAGAAAAATTTCACAAAGAGAAACCGGGCTCTTCGTTCTGTTAGCGAATCACATGACTAAGTACAGATAAATTCAGATTTTAACCCGCTACGGAGAGTGTATACTTTTTCTGAAATAGTATAAGTTCTTTTTAGTTGTTTGCGGCAATCGCAAAAGAAGGATTCTGTTTTACAAAGTCCGTAAAGGATAGTTCGCAAAAAAGAAGTTTTGCTATTTCAGGAGAAGTGTGCAGATGCAAAAAAATGTTTTAGATTCCATATTCATTCTCGGTTGGTATAGATTAATATTTAATTTTTTCTGTTTGCCGCACGGAATAACCAAAACCTTAATTCTCTATTATTCTCGGTTGGTATAGATTTCTAATCTTTATGGTTATTTCATGTGTATATATTTTAGTTCGCCTCTTTGCGGCTGTGTAATCGTCACATGCAATAGCCTTATTCATGAACAGTTGTTATACAACTTTCTTACGGCTATTTCATATAAAAAATTAAAGTTAATTTGATTTTGCCTCTTTAAAATTAAATGATTTATTTTACACAAAACTACTTCCATGTATATTCATTTACAACATAAGAAAGCGTTCGTCGGCGGCGCCACATCTGGGTTGGGAAAAGCAATAGCCATGCAGCTTGCGGCGGCAGGGGCCTCTGTAACACTGGTTTCCAGGAACGAAGAAAAACTGTGCGATACACTCGCTCAGTTAGCAGTTGACCTTGACCAGAAGCATGATTATCTAGCGGTAGATTTTACGGACTTTATGGGTTATAAAAGCAAAATTGAAAATTATTTCAATGAGCATACAGTGGATATACTGGTAAATAATACCAACGGCCCACGTGCCGGCACCGCGCTGGAAAAAAACAGTGAAGATTACCGCCAGGCATTTGATCTGTTATTTCAAAGTGCATCACTTACAACTTCCCTGGCGCTGCCGCACATGCAGCGGCAACAATGGGGCAGGATCATCAACCTTACTTCCCGCACTGTGCAGGAGCCTGTTGACAACCTGGTGTTGTCCAACGCTATGCGCAGCGCAGTTACAGCATGGGCCAAGTCGCTTGCAAGCCAGGTTGCTAAAGATAATATTACGGTAAACAATATTCTAACCGGCAACTTTTTTACAGAACGCCTGAAGTCGCTGATTGAAGGCCAGGCTGCGCAAAAACATATATCTTTTGAAGATGCCCTTAAGCAAATGGAAGAGCAGATCCCTGCCGGCCGTACAGGCCGGCCCGAAGAGATGGGTTACCTTGTTGCCTTTCTTGCTTCCGAATATGCAGCATATATTACCGGCACCAACATTACTATTGACGGCGGTTTGATGCGATCACTGTAAATCCTGTTATCAGAGCAGTGACAGCAATTCATTGGCAATAGCATTGCCTTTGTCTTTGTTGTAAGCCACCTGCAGGTCTTGCAGGAACTGCTCCTTAGGATATTCTGAGGGATCTGTTTTGAATTTTTTTAATAGCTCATCGCCATATGCCGGCCGCGGTCCCCATTGGGCTACAACATCATTGCTTTCATTAAGTAATAAAACAACAGGAATTGACTTGGCGCCGTTTGTCAGGTAAGAATCTATTAAATTATTTGTATCACGGTAGATAATTTTTACTTCGCCAACCGGAGAGAAGAACTTGTATACTACCGGAACACTTTGTGCCGCATCACCGCACCATCCTTCGGATATAATGAGTACTTTACCTTTAAACTCTTTTGATTGAAGCAGCAGTTTCTGTTCTTCAGAAGGCTGGTAAGTTTTCAGTAGCCGTTCAATTCTTTTCTTATTCAACTCGTAGAAAGGGGTATATTCCGGATTGGTATTGCCTGCTATGGCATTATCAATGTCCCGGAGATATTCTTCCAAAGATATTGCTTTGTTCCAGTAGGGTGTTACGTTGTGCATTGTCGGAAATTTGAAAGCAAATATAATTTATAAGTCCCGTGCATTTTGTGATATATATCACAATACAATACACGTGCTGTATATTGATTAAAAAAGAGATACAGAATGCCTTTGCCAGGGTTATTTTATCTGTATATATCCGCTTTCTGCGATAACCTCCTGGCCGTTTTTGGTGAGCAATTCCTGGTAGAGTTTATATGCGGGGAGTTTTTATCTACATCTTCCCGCACAACGGCATATACCTCTGTGGTAAAAGGGTATTCTTTAGGTATGTAAAAAATAAAAAATATTCTTTATTTGTACGTTGTGGTTATTATCCAATTATCAGTACTGCCATAAAAGCATTTTTAAAACTTGCTTTCCGATTCCTGTGCTGTTTGTAATAGTACTTAAACAAAATGTTTTTAACCGGAGAAATAATAAGTGCGAAGATTGATTTACATTTGCTTTTCATATTTAATATTTAAACATGTTTTGGATCTACTTAATTATATGTTTTATTGGCTGGCACGCGGGTATGTACGGGATGTTCAAGAAAGCAGGCATTGAACCCTGGAAAGCCTTTATACCTTTTTATAATACCTGGCTGATTGTTGAGAAGTGCGGCATAAAAAAGATCTGGTTTTGGCTACAGTTGCTGCCGTTTGCCGGTATTTTTATTACCATCTGGATCACCATTATTTTTGTGATGCATTTCGGCAAGTTTGACCTGCTTTCACATACCCTTACCGTGTTTGCACCTTTTGCTTATTTGCCCTATCTTGGGTTCTCCAAGGATGTACGCTGGATAGGCCCCGAAAGCGTAAAGCATTACAAAAAGAGTTCTTTACGGGAATGGATAGACGCACTCGTTTTTGCTACAGTGGCCGCCACTATTATACGCACTTTCATTTTTGAGGCGTATGTAATACCTACAGGCAGCATGGAAAAAACACTGCTCATCAATGATTTTCTTTTTGTAAATAAAATGAGCTACGGCGCGCGGATACCGGAAACGCCCTTGAGCTTTCCCTTTGTACACAATATCATGCCCGGCTCTTCTACAAGGCCGTCTTATGTAAAGTGGGTGAAGTTTCCTTATAAAAGATTGCCGGGCGCAGGAAAAGTTCAGCGAAATGATGTGGTTGTATTTAATTTTCCGGCAGGAGATACCATCATCAACGAAGCAGGCTTTGGCTCCGCAAGGCCTTATTACGATGTATTAAGAGAGCAGTTCAATGGCAACAGGGAAGCGCTTCGTTATGAATACCCTGATATACTGGTGCATCCACGGGATAAAACCGACAATTACATCAAGCGCTGTACGGCGCTTCCCGGTGATACGGTTTACCTGAAAGAAAGCATTTTATATATAAACGGTCAGCCCGCGGTTGTACCGCCTAATTCTCAGATGGCGTATGTGGTTACTACCAACGGCCAAAGCATACCGAATGATTTTTTGCAGGATGAAATGCATGTAAAGCTCGTACCGGTCAACGCTTCCGACTCTCCTGAATTTGAGCCGATGGGCAACAACCTGTTCAGGATAACGATGCGCCCGGAAGACGTAAATAAATTAAAAACGCTTCCTAATGTATTGAGCATAGTACCTGATGTAGATACCACATCTTCCTCATGGATATTCCCGAACGGTGGTGCGCACCGCTGGTCTTCTGACAATTTCGGGCCATTGTACATCCCTAAAAAAGGCGCTACGGTAGAGCTGAATGCGCAGAACATAGATATCTACCGCAGGGTGATAACAAATTACGAAGGGCATACTTTAATTGAAAATAATGGTCAGTATATTATTGACGGTAAGCCCGTCAGCCAATACACTTTCGCCTATGATTATTACTGGATGATGGGGGATAACCGCCACCGGAGCCAGGATAGCCGCTTCTGGGGCTTTGTGCCGGAAACACATATCGTGGGCAAAGCCTCACTCATCTGGTTTAGCTGGCAAAACGGCCCGCGCTGGAACAGAATTTTCCGCAGCATTAAATAATCATTAAAATATATTAAATTTGAAGTCCCTTGGTTTTTACAGGGACTTTTTTCGTTTAAATATAAAATATGGAAGTCAGAAAAATTGACTTTTCTTACGAAGAGTACAACAGTATAGACGAGCTGCCGCAGCAGGATAGGGCGTTGCTCCTGAAAGCAAAGGAAGCTACCGCGCTGGCTTATGTGCCGTACTCGCATTTCTATGTAGGCGCTGCGGCGTTGCTTGAAAACGGTGTAGTGCTTACTGGCGCTAACCAGGAAAATGCCAGCTTCCCGGTAACCATTTGTGCAGAGCGCACATTGCTGGGCACAATATCTTCGGTACAGCCCGGCGTAGCGATTGAAGCGCTGGCGGTGAGTTATTTCAATGAAAAAGGTGCCAATGACAAGCCTATATCCCCCTGCGGCATTTGCAGGCAGACAATTGCAGAATATGAGAAAAGGTTGAAAAAGAAAATCCGCGTCATTCTCGGCGGGCAAAGCGGTAAGGTATACGTAATACCCGAAGCAGGCTTTCTGCTGCCTTTTGGTTTTACGGCAACCGACATGGAATAGTCAAAATAGTATGCCCTGCTGTTTGATCTAATTATTTTTTGTATTTTTATATACTGTTTTGTTACCGTGATAGTGAAGATGATGACGTGCGTAGCAACGCGCAGCTATAGCATTTAAGATAATAAACATTACAACATGCGTACAATACTCGTAGCCACAGATTTTTCCGCTTCGGCAAAGAATGCCTCCGAATATGCCATTGACCTGGCAAAACACCTGCATACCTCCGTGGAGCTGGTGCATGCATTTGATGTGCCGTTTACTTTTTCCGATTCGGGTATGCAATACATAGATATTGAGGAAATTGAAAAGAATACCCAGGAATCTCTTGTAGCAGAAGTGGAAAGGCTCAAAGAATTAAACCCCTCTGTAGAAGTAAAATTTCAATCGTGTATCGGCAGGATCATTGATTGTATCAACGATATTTCTTCGCGTATAAAACCCTGCCTGATCGTATTTGGCATGAGCGGCGAGAACGACAGCTTTCTTTGGGGAAGTACCGCCATTACTGCCTTGCGCTCCTTTAATGTGCCCGTTTTGATTGTACCTAAAAATGCTAAATGGGCCGGTGTACAGCATCTTTGCTATGCGGTGAATTATCAGAAAGTAAATGAGAACACGCCATTTCATTACATTAAAGAATGGGCAAAATTATTTTCAGGTCAATTAACGGTGTTTAACGTGCATAAGGTTCATGAATACGCCGAGCCTCCTGCCAACCTCAAAGAAGCTCTGAAAGATATGAACCCGCGGTACGAATCCTGGGAGTCTGATAATTTTGAAATAGGCATGCAGAACTTTCTTTCAGCTAATAACTTCGACTGGCTGGTGATCATTCCCCAGAAGCACGGCTTTTTCGACAGGCTCAGGCACAATAGCCGAAGCAGGCAGATTACCAAAGTAAGTTCTATCCCAGTATTATCTTTTTACGAAAAGTAATATTAACGTTCGTTTCGGGGATCTAAGAACTTTCTTTCTGTATTTTTGTTGAAAAGAAAATTATGGACAATAATCAGGATAACAACCCTAACCAATTGAATATTGAGATCAGCGAAGAAGTTGCAGAAGGTAATTATTCCAACCTGGCGATCATTACACACAGCCATGCAGAGTTTATACTCGACTTTGTAAATGTAATGCCGGGAACACCCAAAAGCAAAGTAAAATCAAGAATTATACTCGCTCCCATGCATGCTAAAAGGCTCATGCGCGCTATTGTTGATAATGTAAATAATTACGAAGCACAACACGGCACTATTAACGATCTGCAGGACATAGAGTTGCCGCTGAACTTTGGCGGGCCTGCGGCACAGGCTTAGCAATTACAGGTACCTTCATTCACCCGTGCACGCAATGATAACGAGTGGATTATCAATTTAAAATATAAACTGCAATATGAACTTAGGTTACTTTAATTATCCTCAGCCGGCGAATGAGCCGGTACAGAACTATGCTCCCGGCTCTCCCGAAAGGACAGCCCTTAAAAAGGCGTTATCAGACGCCAGGCAAACAACATTAGATATTCCTATGGTTATTGGAGGAGAATTTGTAAAAACCGGTAAAAAGGTTTCCATCCATCCTCCGCATGAAATAGGCCATACATTAGGGCATTATTACGAAGGCGGCGAGCAGGAGATCAATGCAGCTATTGACGCAGCTTTGCAGGCAAAAGAAAGCTGGGAAAATATGTCCTGGGAAGATCGCGCAGGCATATTTCTTAAAACCGCTGACCTTATTGCAAGCAAATACCGTTACCAGTTCAATGCAGCTACAATGCTGGGTCAGAGCAAGAATGCTTACCAGGCAGAAATAGACAGCGCCTGCGAACTGATAGATTTTTTAAGATATAATGTGCATTTCCTCAGCGAGATCTACAGGCAGCAGCCCGTATCCTCCCCCGGTGTACACAACCGAACCGAATGGCGTGCACTGGAAGGTTTTGTGCTGGCCTTAACGCCGTTTAACTTTACAGCTATTGCGGGTAACCTGCCCACAAGTGCTGCTATGTGCGGCAATACGGTTGTATGGAAAGTGTCTAACACACAGGTGTACAGCGCATCCTGGATTATGAATATACTAATGGAAGCGGGCTTGCCTGCGGGCGTCATCAATCTGGTGTTTGTACCCGGTAGTACTTTAGGCAAAGTGGTGTTTTCGCATCCTGATTTTGCAGGCATACATTTTACAGGCTCTTCGGGCGTTTTTAACGAGATATGGAAGACGATCGGTGCCAACATGCAGGTTTATAAAACATACCCACGCATAGTAGGCGAGACCGGTGGAAAAGATTTTGTAATGGTGCACAAATCCGCTGATGTGGCCGTTACCGCTACAGCGCTGGCACGCGGCGCATTCGAATTCCAGGGACAGAAATGTTCTGCAGCATCCAGGGCTTACCTGCCATCCAACATAGCAGAAGACATTAAAGCAAAACTGCTGGAAATGGTGCAGTCTTTCAAATTGGGCGGAGTGGAAGATTTCGGCAACTTTATCAATGCCGTAATTGATGAAAAAAGCTTTGATAAAATAGCAGCTTATATAGACAGCGCATCGAATGACGAAAAAGTAAAGATCATCGCAGGCGGAAAATATGATAAATCCAAAGGCTATTTTATAGAACCTACCATCATAGAAACCTCCGATCCGGAATATGTGACCATGTGTGAGGAGATATTCGGTCCCGTACTCACCATCTATGTATATGATGCAGATAAATTTGAAGAAACGTTGAAACTGGTAAATGGTACTTCTCCCTATGCGTTAACAGGCTCCATCATAGCGCGCGACAGGGATGCCATTGCATTGGCAACATCGAAACTACGCCATGCTGCGGGCAATTTTTACATCAACGATAAGCCTACAGGAGCAGTAGTAGGACAGCAGCCGTTTGGCGGTGCACGGGCTTCCG
Organism: Bacteroidota bacterium; assembly: GCA_023422835.1. GTDB lineage: Bacteria > Bacteroidota > Bacteroidia > Chitinophagales > Chitinophagaceae > Haoranjiania > Haoranjiania flava. The sequence goes on from JAFAGI010000011.1 coordinate 139,248, forward strand.
GCACCAATGATAAGGCCGGCAGCATGATCAATTTATATCGCTGGCTGAGTGCGCGAACCATTAAGGAAACCTTTGATCCGCCCGTGGATTACGGCTATCCTTTCCTTGCCAGCGACGGAGCATAAGACAAGCATAATTATTGTGTTTTGCATCGCTGCATTTAACGGTTGCAATTCTCTTTGGAATAAAAGTTTTTTATTAACTTCGCCACGCGAACAAAAAAATTGTATTAAAACTAATAACTAATATTTATGCGACAAATAGCTTTTCGTGAAGCCTTGCGTGAGGCAATGAGTGAGGAGATGAGAAGGGATGAGAATGTATTCTTAATGGGTGAGGAAGTTGCCGAATATAACGGAGCCTACAAAGTGAGCCAGGGCATGTTGGCCGAATTCGGTCCGAAAAGAGTAATCGATACGCCGATTGCTGAACTGGGCTTTGCTGCTATTGGCGTAGGCGCAGCACAAAATGGCTTGCGTCCCGTGGTAGAATTTATGACTTGGAACTTTGCAGTTCTCGCCTTAGATCAGATACTGAATTCGGCTTCAAAAATGCTGGCAATGAGCGGCGGCCAGCTTAGCTGCCCCATCGTTTTCAGAGGGCCAAACGGCAGCGCCGGCCAATTAGGCGCCCAGCACTCCACAGCTTTTGAGGCGTTGTATGCCAATATACCCGGATTGAAAGTTGTATCAGTGTCCAACGGTTATGACGCCAAAGGTTTATTAAAACAGGCTATCCGCTATGAAGAAGACCCGGTGATTTTTATGGAGAGCGAGGTGATGTATGGCGATAAGTCGGAAGTACCCGAAGAAGAATACTACATTGAGCTGGGTAAAGCTGATGTAAAAAGGCAGGGGAAAGATGTTACGATCGTATCTTTTAATAAAATGATGAAAGTAGCTTTAAAGGCTGCCGAAGAACTCGAAAAAGAAGGCGTGAGCGCGGAAGTAATAGATTTAAGAACAATCCGCCCGTTGGATTGGAGAACCGTTCTGGAAAGTGTGAAGAAAACAAACCGACTGGTGATTGTGGAAGAACAATGGCCGTTTGCGTCCGTAAGCTCTGAGGTGTCTTACAGGATCCAGAAAGAAGGCTTCGATTACCTGGATGCTCCTATCCGCCGCATTACTGCTGCAGATGCGCCTATGCACTATGCACCTACACTGGTTGAAGCCTACCTGCCAAGCGTGGAAAGAACAGTGAAACTGGTGAAAGACGTGATGTATATGAAGAAATAACACAGCAAACTATATGTAAAGATCCTGGCAGTTTTTGCCGGGATTTTTTTGTGATGCTGTGTGATGGATATTCACGAATGGTAAATTATTTATTTCCGGTAAAACGTGTAGCAATTATTTTTAGTAACTTGCTTCAAAATTATATACATGCTATTAACTACTACAACTTTCGTGGAAGGGCATCCGGTAAAAGAACATAAAGGGATTGTATTTGGTGAGACAATAATCGGCGCCAATATTGTTAAAGACCTGTTTGCTTCCGTGCGCGATATTGTTGGCGGAAGATCCGGTTCTTATGAAGGCGTGCTGACGGAAGCACGCGAGACTTCTTTGCGTGAAATGGAGCAGAGGGCGGCGCAAATGGGTGCCAATGCTGTCATTGGAATTGATGTGGATTATGAAGTTTTGGGTTCAGGCGGCAGCATGCTGATGGTGAGTGTTTCAGGAACTGCTGTGGTAATTTAATTTCTGCATCTTTTTAATTTTTTTTCACGCAAAGAAAAGATTCTGTGTTATGATCCAAGTTTTTGTATTATTTTTTTAGTTGATTTTGAAGGGTCTAAAAGTGAGCTTTCAAAATAAAAAATAAAAATCTTTTGTATCTAAATTTAATATCGTAATATTGCGATGTAAATAAATTTAGAAATGGGAGTTACAAAAACGGAAATATATAAAGACGAGCAAAATAAACTTGCATCGCTTCTTAAAGTTTTAGCACATCCAGCCAGAATAGCAATCCTGCAATATATTATCAACCAAAAAGCATGTATTTGTAATGATCTGGTTGAGGAATTAGGTTTAGCACAGGCAACTATTTCACAACATTTAAAAGAATTAAAAAACATAGGAATTATTCAAGGCTCAATTGAAGGAAAATCAGTTTGCTATTGTATTGACGAAAAGGTATGGAAGCAATTTCAAGAGGAATTTAATGGCTTTTTCAATCAGGATGTAAACGTAAAGCAGTGCTGTTAAGGGATTTTTTTTACATTTTAACATCGTTATATTGCTATATAGCGTTATTTAATTAATTATTTTATCATTTTAAAAGTTAGTATTATGAAGTTATTTGAAATCAAAGAAATTTTATCAGCATTAGAAAATGTTGAATTTCAATTAGAAAAATGGAACATTTGTTCCTGAACACTTTCACGTTACTGAAGTGGGGCAAATAATCAAAAATTTTATTGATTGTGGCGGAGTAATCCGTAAGGAAAAAGTAGTCAACTTTCAATTGTGGAATGCCAATGATTATGAGCACAGGTTGAAACCAGGAAAACTATTAAGTATAATTAAACTTTCAGAAAATAAATTAGGAATTGAAGATGCGGAGATAGAAGTGGAATATCAAAGCGATACTATTGGTAAATACGATTTGGATTTCAATGGAAATACATTTGTACTGAAAAATAAAGCGACTGCTTGCTTGGCTCAGGATACTTGCGGAATTCCTTCTGAAAAACAAAACAAAAACCTTTACAAATTAACAGCAAATCAATCCAATTCATGCACTCCAAATTCAGGATGCTGCTAAACCCTAAATCGAATATCCATGTATCCAATATTATCAGAGACAATTCAACAGTTAGAATGGGAGAAAATCAATATCGATGAGCGTAAAAGTACCTTACAGCCGTTGATTGATTTTATTCAATTAAAAATAAATAGCAAGCAGCAAATAAATATAAATTTCATTTGTACCCATAATTCGCGCAGGAGCCATTTATCACAGGTTTGGGCACAAGTAGCAGCCTCTCATTTCGGTATTGAGAATGTGATTTGCTATTCAGGAGGTACTGAAGAAACCGCATTATTTCCAAAGGTAGCAGAAACATTAGCCAATCAGGGACTTAATATTTTCAAAATAAATGATGGCTCTAATCCTGTTTATGCTATAAAATATAGTGATAATTCTCAACCTATAATTGGATTTTCTAAAAAATATGACAATCCTTTTAATCCAGTATCTGCTTTTGTTGCTATAATGACCTGTTCACAAGCTGATGGTGGATGTCCATTTATCGCTGGTGCGGAAAAAAGAATTCCCATCACATTTGAAGATCCTAAAATTTCAGATAACACTTCCGAACAGACAAAGATATATTCAGAAAGAAGCTTACAGATAGCATCGGAAATGTTTTATGTTTTTTCAAAAATTACTAAATAGCCGATGCAACCAAAACTAAAATTCTTAGACAGATATCTAACTTTATGGATATTTCTAGCTATGGCTCTTGGCCTAGGCTTAGGATATTTCTTTCCGGGTATTTCAAATATTACAAATACACTATCTGTCGGCGCTACAAATATTCCGTTGGCAATAGGTTTGATATTGATGATGTACCCGCCACTGGCAAAGGTGGATTATTCATTACTGCCTAAAGTATTGAAGGATAAAAAAGTTGTTAGTATTTCTTTATTATTGAACTGGATTATCGGGCCTATTTTAATGTTCGGATTAGCCATTCTTTTTCTAAGAAATGAGCCTGATTATATGATTGGCTTGATATTGATAGGCTTGGCA
>JAFAGI010000012.1 GCA_023422835.1 Bacteroidota bacterium
TCTGTTTGGGAGGGTAACGTATCAGCTTATGGAATTTTGGCGGACTTTAGTTGAAAAACCCTCCGGCGAAAAATCAATGGACGACTTTGCCGCGGTTATAGATAATATCCCAAAAATTGTTTTTTCCAGAACCCTCGAAAGCGTAGACTGGAAAAGTGCAAGGTTGGCGGATCAAAATATAGAAAAAGAGATATTAAAGCTTAAACAGCAAACGGGGAAAGACATTCTTATTGGTAGCCGAAGCCTGATATTACAACTGATGAAACTTGATTTGATTGACCAGTACCAGCTCTGTATACACCCTATGGTGGCAGGAGGCGGTTTGCCGTTGTTTGAAGACATAGACAGAACTGTTTTTAAACTCAATAAAACAAAAATATTCGGCAATGGAGCCGTAATGCTTTACTATGAACCGACAACGAAAAGCGCTACAAAAGGCCAATGACATCCATCATGTTAACCATCTTATAACAAAGAGAAATGTCAGAGAAGTTACAATCAGTGCTCAAAATGTTTTCCGACTTTGACGAAAACGAGCTGGTTAGAATATTAAGTTGTTTTAAGCGAAAATCCGTCAGCAAAAATGATGTTTTATTGCATGAGGGAAGCATTTGTAAGGAATTTTACTTTGTGAAAACCGGTTGTGTCCGTATATTTTTTGTAGATAAAAACGGGCATGAAAAGACAAGATACATTATGCTCGATAATCATATTGGAACAGCTTTAACAAGTTTCATTTCTCAAAAGCCCTCCGTAGAAATGATAGAAGCTCTTGAAGATACCGAGCTTTTAGCAATCAGTCATGCGGATTTTTATCGTCTGAATAGCCAAATGGATAATTGGAGAAATTTTTATCAGCGAATTTTGGAAATGGCTTATTCGTTTCAAAACAGGAAAATTGAGCAAAGGGTAACCCTAACAGCGAAGCAACGATATGAAATTATTTTGAATGAAAATCCTGCCTTAGTTCAACAGGTATCCAACAAGATATTGGCGTCTTATCTGGATATCCGGGAGGAAACTTTAAGTAGGCTTAAATCAAAATAGAACGATTTTGACCTATGTCAATAGCAATATGTGTAAGACTAAGCATTTTTGCATTTACAAAACGCAATGCAATGGAAAAACTCACACAACACAATTATTGGACAATAATCGCAACGGGACTGATAGCATTTGTTCTCAGTGGAATTTGGTACAGCCCGATGGTTTTCGGCGAAATATGGGAGACATACCGAAACCCACTAAACCCCGAAATACCCAGATGGACGATAGTGTTTGCTCCCTTAAGAGAATTGATTGTTGCATATGTGCTGGCGAAATTAATTCTGCTATTGAATTTATCACAATATAAAGACACATTAAAGCTGGTTTTTCTATTGTGGATTTCCTTTCATGCTGTTGGAATGGCGGGAGCAGTTTTATGGGATCACATGCAATGGCACTTAGGTGCTGTGCATGCTGGCGATTGGTTAATGAAAATGACATTTATGGGAATTGTGTTGACCAAATGGCTTAATAAGAAATCAATATCATTAAATAATCAATAATATGAAAGAATTTGTTTTATTGTTCCGAATGGACATAAAGAGCGCAGAAGCACAGCCTTCAAAAGAGCAAATGGAAATTTACATGAAACAGTGGATGGTGTGGATCAACGATATCGCAGAGAGAGGTATGCTCGCCGATGGTGGAAATCACTTTTCAAAAGATGGAAGAGTCCTAAAACCCCATGACAGAGTTATTCATCAACCTCATATTGCTGATGATGTATCTGTAGCGGGCTATATAATTATCCTGGCTGAAAACTTAGACGAAGCAACTAAAATAGCTAGGAAATGTCCAATACTAAATGGTCAAAACACAAGTGTTGAAATCAGGGAAACAGCAAAACCCGGCGAATAGAAATCTATGCGAAATACGAAAAAACCATATAAACGAGATATATTAAATCAGATTATAAATTTTTTCTGGACGGCACTCTGTTTTTCTCCTGTATTTTGGTTTTGGTTTCAGGAAGGAATAGACAATATTTACTTTTATGTATTTCTTGGCATAGCGTTACTTTTTGGGGCTCTTCCAGGGAAGATATTAAGTAAGTTTACGTTAAGTGCAGATAAAAAGGTTTATGAAAAATATGGGATAAAATTCATCAGAAAATTTGTTCAAAATGGAGATATTGTGAATTCCCATTCCAAGGCACCCGGAGCTACTTCAATTAAAGATAAAGTTCAGGCGAGGGAATATTTAAAAACCCTTGCCATGTATGAACGTTACCATTGGATCTGTCTGATCTTTTTTTTATTGACGACCATTTATGTTTTTTTCAATGAACATTTTCTTTTTGGATTTTCTATTTTAATAGCAAATTTTTTATACAACCTTATTCCAATCTTTTTACAGCAATATAATAAAATCAGAATAAAGAAAATTGTGGATTGATTTGTAAATTCTATTAAGTTTAAATTATTTGAAAGGGTAGTGATTAAACGCTGTTCTTTTTATTATTTGACTAAAGATCTATAAGGGAAATATGTTACTAAATAGTTACCAATTATATATTCCATTCATGTAAGTTTTTTTGGAAAAATTGCTTGAAGTTATATTAATATTTTTGAAAAAAAGCTCCAAAATGTATTGCCCATTGGGTTAAGTTGGCTATATTTGCACCATCGAATCACAAATTATATGTGAGTAAAACGGTGAGTAGTTCTTCAACAAGGAAGTCAATTTATTGATTAATAGATATTTGAGGGGTAATGGATTCGTCCTGCCACCCCGACCATACTTACACTAAGTAAGGTCAGAAACTCTCAAATTCTATGAATTTGAGGGTTTTTTGTTTTATATCATATCAAGAAACCCCAAAGAATATCAAGGTAAATGTGAGTTAAACGGTGAGTCATTTTGAGTTTTAAATTTACTCACCGAATAACTTATAAATAACTGTAAATCACTTATTTAACACATTTATTTTGATGCCACTTGACCTCTTCACCTCATTCCTTCTATCGATCGGAATGTGAGAATTGCTCCAAAGTGTATTAGTTGAACATCATATCTGATCGTCAATTCACTCCCCCGCAGGAATTTCTAATTGAGAAGACGTAGATACTGGAGTGCCGAATATGGGTGCACCATTGGAATCCCAGCTTATTTTCTGTATTCTTGCCGTACGGCTGCCATTAGGAGTATTGGCTGTATTTCTTGCATGATAAAATATCCAATGCTCTGATCCGGAGGTAAAGAAACTATTGTGGCCCGGCCCATAAACACCATTTGCGCTGGTAAACACCCGCTTTTTATTTACCCAATGAGCAGCGTTCATGGGATCTCCGCCACCGATTAAGTTCATAGTGGCTAGACTGTAATTATCACTGTTATAGCGGCTAACAGAAAATACCAGGTACCAGGTGCTTCCGGAAGTCCTTTTTAAAATAATAGGGCCTTCATTTACCCCGGTAGCTCCAACAAAATCGCCATTGGCAGAGCCTTCGTATTTTTCCCAAACATTGGTTGGAGAAGATATTTTAGTTCTTGCGCTTGATATTGTCCAGGGATTCGACATTGAAGCAATATAGAGGTGCTGTTTAAATCTTGTAGCGGTACTTTCCCAACCTGACCAAATAAACCATTTTTGAGTACCGGACACTAGTACGGTACCATCTATTGCCCACTGGTTAGAAGCATCGGCAATTTTTCCTTTATAAACCCAGTTAGCTGTTGCAGGATCGTTATTGGCATTCTCCAAAACATGCATCCTGTGGTTATCTGCAGTTCCATCATTTGCTGCGAAATACATGTACCATTTTCCATCCAGATAATGTAATTCGGGTGCCCATATATTTTTTGAATAAGCAGTGCCGGCAGGAGGCGTCCACACTGTGACAGGTGCGGTCTGTGATAATAACGACATCTTTTTTGTTTTCCTTATTCTAATATTGCTCCCCGTGGTGGACATAGCATAATAATATCCGTCTTTTTGTGTTACAAACGGATCGGCAAAACTTTCAGCGACTATAGGATTTTGGAAATACAGGTTATGAAAAATAAATTGATCTTCTGTTCCAGTAAAACTCCCAGCCGGCTTCTGTACTATTCTGGTACCAGTATTAGCATTGTTGTATTCCAGAGCAACATGCATCCCATTGCCTTTATTAACCAACCTATAGGTATTAGCAGCAACATTGATCAATTTCCACCGTTGAGCATCTGTGCCATTATCCGTGTATTGTTGCAACTGGCGTCCGGCTTCAGTTGTAGCTTGTGGTACATCAAGCGCCTTACCACTGTTAAGGTTGATTATTTTATAGTAAACGTCATCGGCCTTGGTTACGCGCCATTTTTGTCCATTGTTTGGAAACCAACTCCACTGCTGCAAAAGACCGCCATTATTCACATTCATACCTGCCACTTCCATAACTGGGCCGCCGGATGTTTCGGGCACCAATCCGCGTATACGGTAGATTCCATCCGCTACATACGTAGGTGAAGTAAGCGAAACCGTTGACGTTGGAGCAATAGAAGCAGAAACCGTCTCTAAGAATCCGTCAGATTGAACCGTGCTTTTTCTGCACGCATTAAAAAGAACAAACGTTGCTATTATAAAAATATATAGTCTAGATAATCTCATTTGTGTATTATTAATATGCATAACTATGATAATTAAAAATTATTTTTAAATATATGAATGCCTGATTCATTCCCCCGCAGGAATTTCTAATTGAGAAGACGTAGATACTGGGTTGCCGAATATGGGTGCACCATTAGCATCCCAGCTTATTTTCTGTATTCTTGCCGTACGGCTGCCATTAGGAGTATTGGCTGTATTTCTTGCATGATAAAATATCCAATGCTCTGATCCGGAGGTAAAGAAACTGTTGTGGCCGGGCCCATAAACACCATTTGCGCTGATAAACACCCGCTTTTTATTTACCCAATGAGCAGCGTTCAGGGGATCTCCGCCATGGATTAAATTCATTGTGGCCAGACTGTAATTATCACTGTTATACCGGCTAACAGAAAATACAAGATATACCGTACTTTCAGCATCTTTTTTTAATATAATAGGTGCTTCATTTACCCCGGTAGCTCCAACAAAATCGCCATTAGCAGAGCCTTCATATTTTTCCCAAACATTGGTTGGTGAAGATATTTTAGTTCTTTCGCCTGAAATTGTCCAGGGGTTAGACATTGAAGCAATATAGAGATGCTGTTTTAGTTTTGTTGCTTCGCTTTCCCAACCTGACCAAATAAAAAAATTTTTACCATTATGCTTCAAAACTGTTCCGTCTATTGCCCACTGATCAGAAGTATCTGAGATCTTTCCTTTATAAATCCAGCTTCTGGCGGAAGGATCTTGGCTTGTACTTTCCAAAACATGCATTCTTTGTCCGACATCTGCGCCGCTGGCAGCAAAGTAAATATACCATCTGCCATTAAGATAATGTAACTCGGGAGCCCATATATTGGACGTGTATGTTGTACCGGTTGCAGGTGTCCATATTATCCTGTTCTCAGCCTGATTCAGCAACGACATATATTTTGTCTTCCGTATTCTTATATTATTGCCTGAAGTAGTCATAGCGTAATAATAACCATCTTTATAAACTACGTATGGATCGGCGAATCCGCCTTCTACTATAGGATTTTTAAAATATAAATTATGCAGTACAAACTGGTCTTCAGGTGCGTTATCATTGGATAATGTTTTTTGTACAATATTTATACCATTTACACCAACATACAAGCCGGTAGCTTTATTGACTAATTTATAAACATTATTGTGAACTTTCACAAACTTCCACCTTTGCAAGTCGGAACCGTTATCGGTATTCAGCTGTAATTGAGCACCGGAAGTATTTATACTTTTTGCAGCTTCCAATGCTTTGTTGCTATTCACGTTTATGAGTTTATATACTTTACTCTCTACTGCTATAATATGCCATCTTTGTGCACTATTATCAGGCGACCAAGCCGTTTGCCGCACTAACGATCCGGATGCATCAACTGCAAAACCGCTTGTTTCTTCTGATATGAAGTTGCTGATACGATATATACTTTCTGGTATACTGTCGGACTTTACCGCATGAATGGGATGAACAATTATTTCATTTGAGTTGCTTGCTTTTTTACAAGCAATAAAAAACAGCAATAGGAAAACTACTTGCAGAGCCTTTAAAGTTTTTTTCATGTGTATTTATTTAGTTCGCCGCTTTGCGGCTGTTTTTAATGGTCGCATGGAATAGCCTTTATTCATTCGCGGTTGGTATGCAACTATGCTTATGTTAGTTTCATGTGTATTTTTATATTTCAGTTTAATTTGATAGACGAATAGAATACAGCCCGCAGGGTATACAAAACGTGAATTGCGGCGTAGCGTGTTGATCTTAGCATTCATGTGCATGAAACACATTTTGCATGGCTACCTGCTCAAACAAAACATCGCGGTGACCTGTTGCATTAACGACTACTATTGATTTTGAAATGATGGGTCCGGCCTCGAACTTTTTCCATCGCCCAACCGGAGATTCACTCACTGCATAGCCTGCAGCATAATCTGGATTGCGGGAATTATTCCCGCTGTACTCCAGATAATACAAGCCGTCATTCTTACAAACCGTAGGCTTAATTCGCCGTTCTTAAAAAACTGAAAGTTTTTGCATCTGCCGTAAGAATCTTTTTACCGTTTACATTTTTAAATGCAAGATCAATAACAGCTGTTTTTCTATTGCCGACTTTTTCATTCGATTCATGTGTATGAAACACATATTGCATTTTATCCTGCTCAAACAAAATATCGCCATGGCCGGTCCCGTTAATTCCTACTATTGATTTTGAAATGACAGGATTGCCTTCATACTTTTTCCATGGCCCAACCGGAGACTCACTTACTGCATAGCCTACAGCATAATCAGGATTCCGGAAATCATTGGCGCTGTAGACAAGGTAATACAGATTTTCATGTTTAAAAACCGTGGGGCCTTCTGCTACCGGCCAGCTTACTTTCTGTGTATTTTCCCATCCGTCTTCAGCTGCTATACATTCTCGCAAAGTTTCCTCTTTGATTGAAGTAAAATCAGCATTCAGTTCAGCTACATAAATTTTGTTGCCTTTATTGAGCCGCACATGGTACAAATATATTTTTCCTCCGTCAACAAACACAAAGGGATCAATTTGCTTCACTGAAGAAGGTAATGGTTTATTTTCGTTGGTAAAATTTCCTGTCGGCTTTTGAGCCGAAGCAATAGCAATATTTTCATTGGCCGTATAAGCCATGTAATATAAACCATTGTAAGAAAATACCTGTGGCGCCCAGAAACCCTGGGTGCCGTATGCAGTACCTTTCCTCAATACGTAGCTTTCTTTTTTCCAATTGAGTTTATCGCGCGAAGTATATACCTTAAACCCGTCTGGATCTGCGGTACCATATAAATAATAAACTCCTTTATCTGCAAATATAGTGGGATCGGCCAGTGAAATAATGGGGCCAACCGGAGGTTGAGGTTTTTCACCGTTATTTTTACTACAGGAAAAAGCAGCCATAAAAAAGCATATTATTAAAGCGCTTTTTATTTTCCGCCGTGTGGCACGGCTGATACAATTTATTATTTTCAACATGCTATATTTTTTAATTTATAAAAAAATAATGGAATTAGCCGGCACTTGTACTATATACTGAGTTGCTCAAGCATTTGTTTTCTTATTTTCCTGAAATACACCACGCTGTTGTCATACTCATTAAATCCTTTAATGAGGTCATCTACAAATTCTTTGGCTTTTTTAGGATTTTTCTTTTCCAGCATTTTCAACAGTTCATAATCATATATTCCATCGCGCATGGTTTCAAAACGTATAGAGGTATACAATTTTCTGTAGCCCGGATACACAATATATGCATCCCCAGCAGGCAGCTTTCCGCGATCCCTGGAAGCATCATCTATCAGCGGGTTGCCGCCATCCCAATAGTTTAAACCCCAATGCAGGAACCCTGTAGCACCGTATTTATAATTTATCCAATGCAAATATCTTGATTGTATCAGCGGGAGTTCTATAAAGCGGTTGGCATAATTGCCTCTTGGGCCCACACAGGTATAAAACCAGATCTCTTTGCCGTTTTTTTGCAGATCCTGGTAAAATTTATAATCTTTATGATACACATCCAACACAGGAATCCAAAGGTCTATACCATCTTTTACTTCTTTAGATGTAAGTACAGCTTCCATTATTTTTACATCCGGCATATATTTTTTTACATAGCGGCTTATTTCTAAATAAGAAGGAGAATTCTTAGCCGTAGGCTCATCTGAAATATGTTGCATATATTTATGCAACCATCCTTTTTGCTGCAGATGGTCCCTGAGTGCAGGCAAAAACTGATCTAAGAAATTTTGCGCACGCTTATCGCTTAATGGCAGTATCACAGAGCGCATACCATCATGCCTGTCGTCCGGCAAATGCGATTTTTGTATTTTCCTATTTTCTTCATTGTTTTCCAGTATCACCTCCACAAAAAACGGATCATCCCAACCGGCTGAACGCCAGGCTATATGGCCGCCTTCTATACGTTTTAGGACACCAGCTTTTTCAAATATCTCTACTTCTTTATCAAAGTTGGTAAAATCAAAAGTATATTTACCATCTTTAATCCGGAAGGCAGTATTTCTTAACGGGTATATACGGTTCACATTTTGGTTGTGCGAAGCCATCATATCTGCATGTACTTTAACAAGCTCCCAATACAGCGGTGAAAAAGCCTCTACTTTATTTCCCCTGTTTAAAGGCTCCAGTGACTTGGTGTTAGGATGGTTAGACCAATTGCTAATCCATAAAGAAGTTTGCGGCACTTTTACCGGATAAATTTTAATAACGAAATCCTGTTGAAAGGATTCTTTCCTCTTGTTAACCATTCCGGAAATATGTACTTTGCCTTTATAAATCCCCGAAGGTGTATTTACAGGTACAGGCACAGATATCCATAAAGGATTTATTTCGCCTGTATTCAAATTCAATGTAGTATCATCCACGATGGGATCAGGAAAATATCCTGAAACAGAATGTAAGATATCTCTTGAAGCGGGAATATAGCTTCTGCCTACAGGCACATAAGTAACCCAGCCGCTTTTAGCATACAATTTCTTGGCACCATTGTTAATGTTTACGGCTTCAATAGCAAGATTATTTACTTCTTTGTTTGCTTTTGCCACTAACTGAACCGAAACAGTTTCCCCAGCTGCGGCATGCAAAGTGTCTTTTCGCGAATCGAAATAGGCCCTTTCTTTAAAAACTTTATCCAGCGGATCTACCTGATAAATATTTACACTTTGCGCATAACTTTTGATACTCATTAATAAAATCAAAAACAGAACTAATTTTTTTTCCATGATGTTATTTATTAAACTTTTTTACTAAAACAATCTTTCATCTTCCGTTACAGATATCAGTTTAAAGAAGCCGTTAAGTGCAGCATAATTTATACCTCTGCTTAAATCCTTATTCTTTATCACAAAATCTTCAGCACTTCGGATGAGCGTGTCCTTTTTCTGAAGGTTTTTCCATTTTTCAAAAAGCGTTTCGGCCTTTTTTTCTTCCCCTCTATAATATAATGCCAGTACCTGCAACAAACTATTATCACCGTGAAGAGCTATGGTTGCTGTAGCAACTTTTTCGAAAAACTGGGCGGCAGCTTGTTTTTTTCCTGATTCATGCAGGGTCAACCCTTGCATAAAATCCTCTGCACGCACATCAATCATATTGTCATACGGCTTGCCTACACCCATGCTTCTTGGCCAGCATCGTGCCTCACGTATATAATTAATTGCCTGTGTATATTTTTTTTGCTGAAGACTTTTAAGCGCTAATTGGAGTTTTGTTTCTTCATACAATCTTCGCCCTTCCAGCGCTCCTTCGAACGGAAGGATCTTGAGCGATGACAAAACATTGTTAGCCGCCGCATATTGATCATTCCTCAACAAAGTGCGTACGTACAGCATCCCGGAAATATAGTTTTCTTTGTGTTTTTTATAAAAAGGTTCAATCACACTCAATGCGCTTTGATAGTTGTGTTTTGATAAGTAAAACCTTGTCAGCGCATTGGTATATCTCCAGGAATCTTCATCATATTTTACTGCGAGTTGCAGGTCATTTTCCACAACAGCAGAGTCGGTATTTAAGGCTGCCCTTACACTATAGAACGGTGCAAAGCTCGGCTGTTGCTCAATTGTATTCAATAATGAAGCCGCCTTGTCTTTATTGTTTTTTGAAAGATGTAACAATGACGCGTAATAGGCAGGTTTCCAATCGTGGGAATTTTTTATTACCCAGGCTAACATATCATTCGCTTCTTCTCTGAACGGAAAAACAAAACCGGGCTCCGATGCTTCTGCCTTTTCTAAATAAGCGGTACCTGATTGATTGTCTCTATTAAAATAAGCCAACCAATAAAATTTTTCCGCATGTACGGGAGCAAGCAGCAACACTTCTTTTGCTTCTGAAACTCTTTCTAAATGGTAGTACCAGAGCGCGAGTTCTAAAAATGTCTGGAAGGGAAATTCATTGGTAATACTATTTACAAACGCTTTCTTATAATTTTCCGACCTATGCTCCATGTATTTTTCGAACAGTAAAAAGTGATTGAGCGGCTCCAAAACCGTAATATTCTTTTCTACTGCTTTATTATTTTTATTTTGCAACCGGTTTATTAAAAATTGCAATTGCCATGCATCTATGTTATACTGATTGTTGATTAAGGATTTAGCAGCATACTCCAAAGCATGGGCATAGTCTTTTTGTTTGAAATACAATTTAGCCATTTCGGTATATGCAGCGCTTCTGTATTCAGAGGTTAGCGCAGCTACTTCATAGCCGTCCAAAGCGTCTGCTGTATTACCTTTCTTTTTTGCAGCAAGGGCATAGTAATAATTGGATTGGGCGTCATACGTATCGATGCTCAATGCTTTTTTGGCGATTCTCAACATTGTTTAAGAAAAAGACCGGCTATTCTCCAATTGATTATTTCAATCACCTGAAGATCCAGAAAGCCTGTCAGTTCCTGCTTTTTACAGACTATAATATTAAAGAGATCGGAAATAAATTAGGCATTTGCGATCCATACTATTTCTCAAGAATGTTTACTAAAACAATGTCGTTATCGCCTAAGAAATATAGACAGAGTAAAATAAAATAGCTTTACAAGCACATTAGCATATAATGCAATATAAGCGAAACATAACATAGGAATAATAAAGCCTATGTTCATGTTGTGCGCGCCAATCATACCCATGAGAGCAGGACAAACAGCGCCTTTCGCAACGGTCATTACATTACCGAAGATGCTGACTTGGTGCGATCTCCAAGGTTTTGAATACCCAATGCAAAAATGGATGGGAACATAATGGACATAAATAAATATGAAGCGATCAATGCGTTTTCTGTATTTTCATTTTTAAAGATCAGCAGGCTGCCCAACAGAGGCCCGAGTATCCACCCGATGACATTGAAGGTTTATGAAAGATTATTGCGGCTCGCTGCAAATTTGGGATCGCCCAATACTGTAGTGTACGGATTAGCGACAGTTTCTAAAAAAGTAAGTCCCGAAAAAATAATGAGCAGGCCAAATAAAAATGCTCAGAACTGATTAATGCTCACAGCAGGTACAAACCAGAAACAACCTGTGGCAAAGCAATAAACCAAGCAGCACACCTTTCTTGTAACCATATTTTTTAGCGACAATACCCGCAGGTAATGCCATTAAAAATAAGCTCGTAAGCAGACGCTTGAACAAGGACCGACTGCACCTTTGTAAGATCAAGGGCATCCTGGAAATGTTTGTTTAAAATATCCAGCAGGGAATGCGCAAAACCTTATGGAAGAAACAAGCATGTAATGAGTATAAAAGGCAGCTGATAATTCTTACCGTTGGAAGTTATAAAAATAGACTTGATTGTAGATTGCATAATGTTATCTCAATCACGTGTCAGATCAGGTTACTGTTCAGGATTTGTTCTGACGGGAATATTTTTATTATCCCACAAGTGTTTATTACCGGGGAAATATTTTTGCACTTTAAAAGATCGGCGAACCATTTGGGATGCTGTGTTGCTGTCTGAAATTTCTTTTGTTGCCATCGCCTGCACTAAAATATTGCCTATGGCAGTAGCTTCAACCGGGCCTGCAACAACAGCAAGGCCAGTAGCATCAGCAGTGAACCGGTTCAGCAATTTATTCTGAGCGCCGCCGCCTACAATGTGAAGTGCCGCAATGTCTTTGCCGCTACATTGTGTAAGCAAATGCAATGTATCCCTGTATTTCAGTGCAAGAGATTCTAAAATCATTCTTACATGCCCCCCCTGGCTTTGAGGCACAGGCTGATGTGTATCGGTGCAATATTGCTGAATTGCGCCATACATACTTTCAGGATTTAAAAACATTTTATCATCCGTATCTATCAAAGCTGTAAAAGGCGTAGCTGCGGCAGCTTGTTGCAACAAGGCCTTGATGCCGGTTTCAGCCCCGTCTCTTCGCCATTCTTCTATGGCGCATTGCAGCATCCACATACCGGTAATGTTTTTCAGCAAAAGTATTGTATCTGCAATACCTCCTTCATTAGTGAGCTCTGACTCCATAGCGCTTCTGGTGAGAACAGGTGCATCAAGATGCACGCCCATCAAAGACCAGGTACCTGAACTCAGGTAAGCTGCTCTGTTGCCCGCACCGTATGTAACGGCTGCGGCAGAAGCCGTATCATGAGAGCCTACTGCATACACATCTATAGGATAGCAATCGAGTTCCTTACAAAGTACGTCTGACAGCCGTCCGATTTTTGTTCCGGGGAACACCATCTCGCACATGATTGCTGCAGGAACACCCAAAACGCTGAATATTTCATGGTCCCAGCTTTTTGTCTGTGCATTCAGCAGCGATGAAGTGGACGCAATGGTATATTCATTTTTCTTTACACCTGTGAGAAAATAGTTGAAAAGATCTGGCATGAATAAAAGATGTGCAGCTTCATTCAGATGCGCATCATTATTAAGCTTCATGCTGAGCAGTTGAAAAGCTGTATTGATCTCCATGATCTGTGTACCGGTGCGGGCATATAGATCTGCTTTATCTATTCTTTTAAAAGCTTCGTCAAGTATGCCTGCCGTACGCTTATCCCTGTAGCAAACGGGGTCTGCGAGCAGCTTTCCATCCCGGCCTATCAGGCCGAAATCCACGCCCCAGGTATCAACGCCAAGAGCTACGATGTCGCTATACTTTTGTGTAGCTTTTTTTATACCTTTTTTTAATTCTTTAAAGAGATAAGTAAAATCCCAACGTAAAGTATTTCCAGAGGTGTATTGTTTATTGGCAAATCGATGGATATCTTCTAACTGCAAAGAGCCATTCTCTATATGCCCGATGATCACACGCCCGCTGCCGGCCCCAAAATCTGCTGCCAAATAACGCATAACATAAGATTAATAAACTAAGACATGGTTTTCTTTTCTTTGCCTTTTACGTAGTAATCCAGGTCGTCCACTGCATCCTGGTTAAGCACTTCATAGCCGCCTTTGCTTTGTACGATGATGCGGCAGGCAAATTCAAAAAAAGTTGCTTTTTGAAATGCATCGTCCAAGTCCTTGCCTTTAACAACAATGCCGTGATTCAGCAACAGGGCTACGTCATTATCTTTGAGCACCTCCATAACTTTTTTAGCCAGTTCAGGCGAGCCCGGGCGTGTGTATGCAATCTCTTTGATGCCTACGCAATAACAGGGCACTTCCGCTATCACGTTATAATTCTGCGGCCTGTTTTTCATAGCCGCGATGGTGGTGGCATATAAAGGTGAGCAATGGAGCACCACGTTCACATCCGGGTTTTCGCGCAGCACGCCCAAGTGAAATCCGCTTTCCATAGAAGAGCGGATACCATTTAAAGGCTGACCTGTATTAATATCTGCAATGCATATTTGCTCTTTCCTGAGTTTCGGCAGCCAAGAACCTGTGCCTGATACAATCGCCACGTCTTCACTGATGCGCAAGGATAAGTTTCCTGAACTGCAAAGCGTTAAGCCGCTACTGCCTACTTCATGCGCTGTCGCCAAAAATTTCTGATAAATCTCTTCGCTAATTTCAATCATAACATATTATTATAATAAATATCCGTAATTTGTACAATACCAGGTTATAGCTTCCACGCAGCGTGCATCTCTGCATGAGCTATCTCACATTCCCTAAAAACTGCTACTTAATCACCAGCATACGTCTTATAAAATTAAATATTTAAAAGACAGTTTGATCCTTTCAGTTTTCCTATAGAATTGATAACTTATTGGCTATCAACATTGTTAAACGTTAATCCCCATATAGAAAACTACGGTAAATTTTTAGTAATTTGCCATGGTTATGCACAAACCGATTACAATCAAGGATATAGCAAAAGCAGTAAAAGTCTCTATCACCACGGTATCTAAAGCTTTGAACAATGATCCTGTGATCAGCCAAAAGACACGGGAAATGGTACAGGCCTATGCAAAGGAGCATAATTATGAAAAAAACCGCGCAGCGGTAGGATTTAAAACAGGAAAGAATTATACCATTGGGGTGATTCTTCCTGAAATTTCCGAAGTGTTTTATTCCCTGGCTATCAGCGGCATTGGGCAGGAAGCGATCAACAGCGGGTATAATGTAATCTTCTCTGAAAGCCACAACAACATGACTGAAGAGCAGAAGATCGTATCAATGCTCAGCAAAAGCAGTATAGACGGTCTTATCATTTGCCTTACAAAAGTATCGGGCTATTCTATCAAAGACCTTATGAGGTTGCAAAGATCTGGCCTGCCGGTTGTTTTTTTCGACCGTGTACCCAAAGACGATATGTTCTATACTGTTTCTGTTGATCTCTTCCACGCGTCCATGGAGATCATTGATTATTTGTGGGCCCAAGGCCATAAGAATATCGCTCTCATCAAGGGGCCGCAATCTTTGTACACCAGCGTAGAAAGAATGAAAGGCTTTATGGAAGGGCTTCACAAAAAAAGAATTAAAGCCAACGGAATGCTTTTTGCTACAACTGATCTGACCATTGAAAGCACCAGGAAGGCCATGCAGGAAATTCTTTCACAGGAAGTAAAACCCACGGCTGTAGTCGCTTTCAACGATTATGTAGCTCTGGATGCCATACAATATATTAAAGAAGAAACACCGCTTGAGATCAACAAAGACATTTGTTTTGTAAGCTATGGCAACCTGCCTTTTACCAATTATATTGAAAATTTAAAGCCTGTAGCTTCCATTGAACAGTTTCCAGTTGAACAGGGACGGCTGGCCACACGTATGCTCATTGATATTTTGAATAAAAAGGAAATTCCTGAAAAGAAAATTCTTATTAAAGGAAAACTCATCAATCATCTGTTATAAACCAGCGCCTGCCGGGTTGACAGCATATTAAATTTCCTGTTTCTGCATCCAGTAAGCCGACACACGGTTTATGTTCACTTATGCCGGTTTCTTTTTAATAAATAATTTATGCAGCTCTGCCAGCAACAACGGCACCAGCCCAAGCCCGATGGCCATCAGCCAGCCTTTGCTATCGAGCATCTGCAATTTGAAAGCATCGCGCATCAATGGAATAAGCATCACCAATAACTGCAAGCCAATGCCCGCCACGATTGCACCGATGAGCACTTTATTAGTCAATACGCCGATCTTTACAATTAACTTAGTACGGCTGCGGATAGCAAGTGCATAAAACAGTTGTGAACAGACTAACACCATGAAAGCCATAGTGCGTGCGTATTCCAGCACGTCAGCCGGAACATCGGCATCATGCGGGGCATAGCCGTGTTCGTAATACCCGTACCAATAAGCTACAATTGTGAGGCCACCGATAAGTAAGCCCCCCATGATAGCCTGTAAACCTGAACCATTAGCGAAGAAGCTTTCCTTCGGCGGGCGGGGCTTATCCTTCATCACATCCGGGTCTCCGGGATCCATACCCAAAGCAATAGCAGGTAATGAATCTGTGATGAGGTTTATCCACAATAATTGAGTAGCTATCAAAGGCGCCTGCCAGCCGATAAGCAAAGACACAAACATGGCAATTACTTCGCCAAGATTACAGGTGAGCAGGAAGATTACGGACTTTTTAATATTGTTATAAATGTTCCTGCCCTGTTCTATTGCCTTTACAATGGTGGAAAAATTATCGTCCGTCAATATCATGTCTGCAGCTCCTTTGGCCACATCCGTACCGGTGATGCCCATCGCCACGCCAATATCAGCTGCATTGAGTGATGGCGCATCGTTGACGCCGTCGCCGGTCATGGATACAATGTTGCCACTGGCTTTCAGGCCGCGAACAATTTTTACTTTATGTTCCGGGGATACACGTGCGTAGATTCTATAGTCTTTTACTTTTTCTGCCAGTTCGGCTTCAGGTATTTTGTCGAAATCTTTTCCTGTGATGGCTGTGTGGATATCATCTGCTATACCCAGATCTTTACCGATCGCAAAAGCCGTATTTTTGTGATCGCCTGTGATCATAATAGTTGTAATACCCGCGCTTTTTGCCAAAGCTATGGATGGTTTTACTTCTTCCCGCGGCGGATCAATCATGCCCACAAAGCCCACGAATGTAAGGTCTCTCTCCAGCTCATCGCTTTCCTGGTAACTGCCAGCTTCTCTGTAAGCCAGCCCCAATGTTCTGAGCGCTTCATCAGACATTTTGCCTGCCTCTGCCTTTATTTGCTTTTTGTAATCTTCGGTCATAGGCACATGCTCTCCGTTAACCAGGTAATGAGAAGAAATATCCAGCAGGTTACCGATAGCTCCTTTAGTAAATACCCGGTATTTATTGCCGTTTTTTACAAGCGTGGACATAAGTTTTCTGTCTGAATCAAATGCCAGCTCGTTTTCGCGGCTATATTGCTCATTTAATTGCTTCCTGTCAATCTGTAAAGTATCGCCCATTGCGAGCAAGGCTATTTCTGTGGGATCGCCGGTACCTTTGCCGTCTTCGTAAGTGGCATCTGAAGCCAGTATCATGCCGGTGGTTAATAACGCTGCTGTATTACTGATACGGTCACTATGCCGGTCAATTTTTACCACGCCTTCGGAAGTAAAATATTTTACAACAGTCATTTTATTTTGAGTTAGCGTACCGGTCTTGTCGGAGCAAATAATATTTACCGAACCCAAGGTTTCAACAGCAGGCAATCTTTTAATGATAGCATTTCTTTTAGACATCTGCGTAACACCGATGGATAGCACCACAGCTACAATAGCCGCAAGGCCTTCGGGAATGGACGCTACGGCCAGGGATACGGAGGTCAGGAACATCTCAGCAAGATCCCTGCCCTGTATCCACGATAAAATAAAGATCAGCACACATATGCCAATAGCAATGAACCCAAGCGTTTTGCCTAATTCATCCAACCGTTTTTCCAGCGGCGTTTTCTCCTGGGCTTCATTTTCAATAATATCGGCAATTTTGCCAATCTCTGTATTCATACCGGTTTCCACTGCTACGCCAGTCCCTCTGCCATAAGTGACCATGGTAGACATAAAAGCCATATTCTCACGGTCGCCAAGCGGTGTTTCAGGATCTTCAGCTACTGCACGCGCTTTTTTTTCAGCGGGCACAGATTCGCCCGTTAAAGCAGATTCTTCAATCTGCAGGTTGGCATCTTCAATCAGCCGCAAGTCAGCACCAACAAATCTTCCCGTCTCTAAAATAATAATATCACCTGGTACAATGTTGTCTGCTTCTATTTCTACTACTTGTCCGTTGCGACGCACCAGGCTTTTAGGCGAGCTCATTTTTTGCAAAGCTTCAATGGCTTTATTGGCTTTCAGT
Organism: Bacteroidota bacterium; assembly: GCA_023422835.1. Lineage (GTDB taxonomy): Bacteria > Bacteroidota > Bacteroidia > Chitinophagales > Chitinophagaceae > Haoranjiania > Haoranjiania flava. The sequence goes on from JAFAGI010000012.1 coordinate 17,839, forward strand.
TCCTGGTATACACCCAACACCGCATTGATAATGATCACAGCCAGGATGATAACGGCATCAATATACTCTGATAAGAATATTGTGATGATCACGGCAGCCATGAGCACATAAATGAGCCAATCGTTCATTTGCTCCAAAAACATCCTGATAACGGATTTTCTTTGCTGAGCTTTGAGTTTATTGTGCCCGTATATCTCCAAACGCTTTGATACCTCAGCATCAGACAAACCGGTTGCTGCATCTACATTCAATTCCTGCAATACATTTTCTATATTTTTGTTGAACCACATAGCGTGTAGAAATTTTAAGTGATATATGCAAATGTAATGAAAGGAACACCGCATAAGGCAGTTTCCATAATTTTAGAATAAAATTATATCCTGTTGATTAACAGGGATTTTATGCTAATATTCTTTAGGCAAAACCTTGCCAAGCAGCACGTTGAGCGCGCTTTGCGCCAGTGCTTTCATTTCATCTTCTCCCGGCATTACTACTATTGGCGCTATAAAGCTGATCATCCGGCTGATGTATGCTACAATCTTTTCGTCATATGCCACGCCGCCTGTAATGATCACTGCATCAACCTTGCCGTGCAAAACGGTGGCGGCTGCGCCTATAGATTTACCAATGTTGTATGCCATAGCATCTAAAAGTAAGGCTGCGTGTGCATCTCCGCTGTCTGCTTTTTCGCGCACATCCTGTATACATGTAGTGCCTTCATGAGCCACTATACCACCTTTGCCTGTGATCTTGCTGCGCATTTCATCGGGTGAATACTTTCCCGAAAAACATAAATCTATCAGATCGCCGCAAGGCAGCGTACCGGCGCGTTCCGGCGCGAATGGGCCGGTTCCGTTGAGCCCGTTGTTTACATCAATCACTTTTCCATTTTTATGTGTTCCTACCGTGATGCCGCCACCCAAATGTGCTACGATCAGGTTAAGGTCTTCATATCTCTTGCCGATACTTTCAGCATAGTTCCTGGAAACAGACTTCTGGTTAAGTGCATGAAAAATGCTGGTATTGGGCAGTTCAGGCAAGCCGGAGATCCTGGCTACATCCTGCAGCTCATCTACTACCGGCGGATCAGCGATATATGCTTCTGCGCAGCCCGAAGCTTTAGCAATATCATTGGCGAGTATACCTCCGAGGTTGCTTGCATGCTGGCCTTTTGTAGCCTGGTGCAGATCGCGCAACAGTGCGGATGAAACCTTATAAACGCCGGATTCTATTGGTTTCAGCAAGCCACCTCTGCCAATCACAGCATCAATATCTTGTAAAGCAATGCCCGCTTTGCCGAGTACAGTTAAAATTGTTGTTTTCCTGAAATCGTGTTGATCGGCAATGTACTCAAAAGCTGCAAGTTGATCTTTAGGATGAAAAATATTTTCGGACAGCATACACAATTCACTATCAAAGACTGCAACTTTTGTAGAAGTTGAGCCGGGATTTATCACCAGTATTTTATAATTTTTCAATGATAGATTTAGTTAAATGCGGCTAATAAAATACTGTAATATTTAGAGTCCTCCGAATCGCTCCTGGAAGATAAAACAATAGGCGCTTTGGCTCCGAGCACTACGCTGGCCACCTGGGCTTTTGCAAAAATCACCAGACTCTTGTAAAGCACGTTGCCAACTTCAATATCGGGCATCAGCAGCAAATCGGTATCTCCTGCCACTTCGCTTTTTATGCCTTTGTAATTGGCGCTTTCAATACTTACGGCATTGTCAAACGCAAGCGGGCCGTCGATTACACATCCTTTGATCTGTTCGCGCTGATTCATTTTAGAAAGCAAGGCAGCGTCCAGCGTTGCCTGCATGTTTTCATTCACCATTTCTATAGCGCCCAATACCGCCACTTTCGGGTTAGGCACACCAATCTTGTGCAGGTACTGTACAGAATTGTTGATAATGCTGATCTTATCCTGCAAATCGGGGGCAATGTTCATAGCCACATCAGTGATAGCAATAAGTTTGTGGTAAGTAGCCACTTCAAACAATGCAAAATGTGATAAGAGCCTGCCTGTACGCAAGCCCCATTCTTTGTTCAGCACACCTACCAGCAGGTCATGCGTAGAAACATGGCCTTTCATTAAAATATCGGCTTTGCCTGAGCTCACAAACCGGATGGCTTCAGCCACAGCAGCATCCCTGTTCTCGATATTGACAAAAGCTGCATCTGTAAAATCAAAACCATTCTCACGGATGATGCTGCGTGTTTCTTTTTCAGCACCGATAAACACAGGTGTTATAAACCCTTCCCTGCATGCCCTGTCGATAGCGCCAAGTGAATAAATATCCTGAGATACCGCCAGCGCCAGCTTTTTGCGGATATTTTTTTCTTTGAGAGATTGGGTGAGCTCCGAAAGCTGTTTGAACATATTTTGTTTTTATAAGGCGCAATATAAATTATTTTTATGTTTTACCCCGAATGCAGCTGCAACTTCTCACAGCCCATAACCTTTTATTCCTTTATTCGTAATTTTACGTGGATAAATATGTTTAATTTAGCAATATGCATACTACATTTTCAAAAGAAGAGATAATAAATATCAGGAAAAGATTTCCGATCTTATCCGAAAAAATATACGGCAAAGACCTGGTATACCTGGATAATACAGCAACCACCCAAAAACCGGCTGATGTGATTGAGGCGCTGGCAGATTACTATAAAAGCTACAACAGCAATGTACACCGCGGCGTACACCATTTAAGCCAGAAGGCCACAGATTCGTATGAAAAAGCGCGCAAAAAAATTCAGCAATTTATAGGAGCTTCATTGCCTGAAGAAGTCATTTTCACAAGCGGCACTACAGAAAGTATAAATCTTGTAGCGCAGACTTTCGCAAAAGATCATCTTAAAAAAGGAGATTCAGTGATGATCTCAGCGATGGAACATCATTCAAACATAGTGCCGTGGCAAATGATCTGCGAAGAAAAAAATGCCAAACTGAAAGTAATACCGGTTACCGAAAACGGCGAACTTTATATGCCTGGCTTTGAAAAACTGCTGGATAAAACTGTAAAAATAATTTCACTGACCTATGTTTCCAATACTTTGGGAACAGTAAACCCGGTAAAACAGATTATTTCAAAAGCGCATGAAAAAAACATACCCGTAATGCTGGATGCAGCCCAGGCAGTACAACACTTTCCAGTAAATGTGCAGGAACTGGATGCAGATTTTATTGCATTCTCCGGGCATAAAATGTACGGCCCTACAGGGATTGGCGTGCTGTACGGAAAAGAAAAATGGCTGAAAAAACTTCCGCCATACAAAGGCGGCGGCGACATGATTAAAACAGTTACTTTTGAAAAAACCACCTACAATGACCTGCCCTATAAATTTGAAGCAGGTACGCCCAATATTGCAGATGCCATAGGCCTGGCCAAAGCTATTGACGTAATCACCGAGATTGGCCTACATAAAATACATCATGCAGAACAGGAATTACTGAAATATGCAACCGGACAGTTAAAAACCATTCCCACACTGCGTATTATCGGTGAAGCCAAAGAAAAAGCTGCCGTTATTTCTTTCCTGCTTGGAAATGCCCACCCTTTTGATACCGGGGAAATACTGGACAAGCAGGGGATAGCCGTACGCACAGGGCACCACTGTACCGAACCGCTAATGGACTTCTTTAAAATACCAGGCACCGTACGTGCATCATTTTCTTTTTACAACACGCGCGAAGAGGTAGATGCGCTGGTGAAGGCATTGCGCAGGATTGACAACATGCTGAACTAATTACAGTTTGCCGGGCATTAATTACGTGTATATGACTTTAAAATAGCATTAATTGGCTATTTTTGCTACATGACAATTGAAGAAAAACAGAGAGAAATTGTGGGTGATTTTGAGTTCCTGGATGATTGGATGGACAAGTACGAAATGATCATTCAAATGGGGAAAGAACTGCCACCGATGGATGAATCAGACAAAATTGATCAGAACCTGATCAAAGGATGCCAGTCGAGAGTATGGATAAAATCGAATTATAAAGATGGTATCATTACTTTTTCGGCAGACTCTGATGCATTGATCACCAAAGGGCTGGTAAGCCTGGTTTTAAAAGTGCTTTCAGGGCATTCCCCCAAAGAGATCATGGATGCAGAGCTGCATTTTGTAAATGATATCGGTTTAAGCAGCCACCTTTCTCCCACCCGCTCCAACGGTTTACTCTCAATGCTGAAGCAGATAAAAAATTATGCTATTGCCTACAACAGCATGGAAAATAAATAACCGAAATGACCAGTAACGAAACGCTTAGAGATAGAATTGAAGATACCCTGAAAACTATATACGATCCGGAAATACCGGTAAATATTGTAGAACTGGGACTTGTTTATAAAGTAGATATTAAGGAAGATAATGTAGTATTTATAACCATGACCCTTACTGCACCTGCCTGCCCTGTTGCCGGCGACATTGTTCGCGAAGTGGAAGAAAAAGTGAAAGAAGTTCCCGGAGTAAGCCAGGCGCATATACAGCTTACTTTTGATCCGCCGTGGAACAAAGAAATGATGAGCGATGAAGCCAGGCTGGAACTTGGGTTTATGTGATTGCAGATTACAGATTGCAGATTACAGATTAAAGACTAACAACAAAACTTACTTTGTGCCAATCATAAATCATTGATCAACTTCACATCACTATTCACCATCCACTATTCATAAATCTCCATGCCTACCATACCGCTCACGACACAAGAGTTTAAAGAAAAAATATTTGATTATACCACAGAAAAAGACTGGGTGCATCGTGGCCAATTGCCCACCATTATTGATTTCTATGCAGACTGGTGCGGCCCCTGTAAAATGCTTGCGCCGGTATTGGAAGAACTTGCTGAAGAATATAAAGGCAGGGTAATCATTTACAAAGTAGACACAGAGGCAGAAGAACAACTCTCAGCAGTGTTTGGGATTCGCAGCATTCCCTCCATACTGTTCATACCTGCAGGCGGCGAACCTGCAATGGAACAGGGTGCACTGCCTAAGCACATCTTAAAACAAATAATCGAAGAAGAATTGCTCAACTCAAAAGATCAAAGTAATGCGGATAAAACCTTTTAGAAATTTAATTTTTACGGCCGTTTCTTTCTGCCTGTTGAGCTGTGGAAATAATCCAACAGCAGAACACGAAAATGTACACTCATCTACAGAAATGATGCTAAACAGCTTCGCACTGTCTGAAATCTCTCCCGAATTAGACGGGTGTTCCTGCCTTTTCGCGCAAGACAGCAGTGAGTATAACGAAAGTAATTATATCTTTTCTGCAAATTACGACAGTATTGCATTTGCGAAGATAGACGGCGTAATGACCAGGTTGATGCTGAAGAACAAAAAACAAGAGAATAAAAAATCAGAAATGTTATATGAGAATGAAGATTATAAATTACTGGTAGAGCAGTATGAGGGTGAAAAAAGTGGCTATGAAAGTGTGCACTACTCAGGCACTATACATATTTCAGAAAAGCATACAAAAAGAAAAATCAAATCGCCCTTCTTTGGAGAATGTGGGTGTTAATTTTAAAACGATAGAATTGTATAAAACTTTCTTTTTTCTCTTTATCCTCATCTTCCTGCTATACATTCCCTTCAGCAGGGAGCCTGATTTTTTTACCGGCAAAACAATTCCGGCGCTTGTGCATAAGTCTGTAGATAACAACGGACACCGAAAAGTTGCTGCTCATTTCACATTGAATGGAAAAGACAGCTTTTCTTACGATCCGTCTTATCTCTTCAAGAACTTTGAGGATGGTGAGAAAATAAACACTATTTACAATGCAGCAAATCCCAGCGAGGCTGCCGCCTATGCCTTTTGGGGCTATTGGATCGGCTGGAAAGAGCTGCTGGCCTTGCTTACAGGCTATACGGCATTATTCTTAATAGCCGTATTCATTACCAGGAACCCTTCTGACGAAGCTATCAAAGACCTAGAAGAAGCTGCCAGGCCCAAAATGCGGAAGCCGCGTTATGATGTTTAATTATTTTCCTGAGAAACAGCAGTATTTTATATTTGCACCTTTCCAGAAAAACATCCGATGAAAACCCTTACTGTTATTGTACTTTTAGTGATTTCCAATCTTGTGATGACTATTGCCTGGTCTTGGCACATAAAACCGGGGAATGCACATTTTGCGTTGTGGAAGATAATACTCATCAGTTGGGCGCTGGCCTTTGTAGAGTATTGTTTGGCGGTTCCTGCTAATCACTTTGGGAGCCAATGGGGTATTAAACCTTTCCAGTTAAAGATCATGCAGGAAGTGATCACACTGCTTGTGTTTGCTGCTTTTGCAGTTTTTTACCTGAAAGAAGGGTTTAAATTAAATTACGTTATCAGTTTTCTTTTTATTCTCGGTGCGGTTTATTTTGCGTTTAAGAAATAATTGCTTGTTATGTTTTTGTAACTCTTAAAGTTCTTCAGGCCTTAGCATTCTTCTTTTTGCGGACTTTAGGAGGAAATTAAAAACAGGCTTCACGCAAGAACGCTAAGTGTCAGGGTTGAGATCGTATAGATTAGTTTTAATAGATTAGCTTAATAAAGCTCCATCTTCCTGTCCTTACCGTCGCTCTCATTAGAGGGCTTGACGTGTGACGCTTTACGCAGAGAGCGCAGATTAATATAGAAAAATTAGATATTATAGCTCCTCTCAAAACAACTTCCCCTGCACTACACCCGGCTTCCTGAAATTTGTTGTATCAAGCACTGGTACATTTTTATTCATTCCATACATTTCACCATACTTTCTGTATTGCTGGGCTATGATGTCGGCAATGTGCCCCTCGCCGCGCATACGTACGCCCCAACGGGTGTCGTTGACTTTGCCGCCATGGCTTTCTTCAATAAAATGCCATACTTTGTCTGCCCTGTCAGGCATATTTTTATAAAGCCAGTCGTGAAACAAAACCTTGATAGCCCCGTTTAGCCTGATAAAAGTGTAAGCAGTAAAGGTGGCACCCGCTTCGGCAGAAGCTTTCATGATCCGGTGAATCTCGTGATCATTCAACCCGGGTATCATGGGGCCGAGCATAACACCAACAGGTACGCCGGCTTTTGCGAGCTCCTCCATCGCATATAAACGCTGTGAAGCTGTAGCCGTACGCGGTTCCATAGAGCGGCGCAGATCTTCGTTGAAACTCGTAACAGATATTAATACACGCGCCAGCTTGCGGCTGGCCATATCCTGCAAAATATCCTTATCGCGTACAATTCCAACGCTTTTGGTAAGCATGCCGATCGGCTGGTTAAACTCGTTACAAACCTCAAGCAGGCTCCTGGTAAGCCTGAACTTTTTTTCCGCTGGCTGATAGCAATCTGTATTACCGCTGACCATAATAGGCTTGCACTCCCATTTGGGATGTGACAACTGTTTGCGCAAAGCCTCGCCGGCATTCAGTTTCACAACAATTTTTCTTTCAAAATCAAGGCCGGCGCTGTAACCCCAGTATTCATGCACATTTCGCGCATAACAATAAATGCAGCCATGTTCGCAACCTGCATAAGCATTCATGCTGTAAGACATACCCACATCCGGGCTGTCAACTTTGTTTACAATAGTCTTTACCTGTTGTTTTATATATTGCGTGGAAATCTTGGGGTCTTCCCAATCGTCAATACCATGGTGATGTTCCCTGGTAAATATGTTTTTAAGAAACCGGTTGTGCGTATTAAGTTGTGCACCGCGCCCTTTATGGTACTGATCGCTATCGTCTTTTTTTGTAATGGATACCTTGAACGCATCCTGTTGTAAATCTTTTCTCATAATTGCTGTTTTGATTTTTTTTAAAATAGCATTGCCTGCACTACATTGGTCTTTTTATTTTTAAAAGTAAAGTGTTCAACCCTATGGTATTTCCCTCCCTTTTCCCTGCGCAATAAAAGCATGGATTGTGCTGTAAATTTTGCATAGAAGTGAAGATTGCTCATATACTTCCACGCCTGTTCATACTGCTCATTTGTTAAGCCTTTACAAATCGTGAGATGAGGTTCTGAAATGAAATAAGGCTTGTGATCATTATCCGGCTTCAGCATTCTATGTGTTGCCTGCCGCACTTCTCTCACCAGCTCCAATACCTGCGCTCTAGAGATTACATTTACATAAATGGTGTGCGATGGAAAACAACCAAAGTTGCACAGCTCAACATTTATACTGTCCTGCTTATCTGCTGCATTGCGCACGCGCGACAGTATACGGCTTTCAGCAGTTTTGTACTGCGTAAAAGTACACAAGGTTATGCGCGGCATGTTCAGTGCATTTGCAGCTTTATAGCGCTGATGAAAATCTTTTTTAACCTGCATCAGCTTTTCAGTAACACTTTCGCTGGGTTCAATGATCAACAAGTATTCATATAGGCCCTGATATGACATATCTGTTATTTTGGTATTACAAAGCTAATATTTTTAGTATTATTATTGCTAATTATTTTAGTATTTATAAGTAAATATCTGTTAAAATCATTGCGCGATGCTGTTAGGCAGTTTCAGTAAATTGTGTAATTTTGCACATTAATTTTAATAATGACCAAAACTGGAAAAATAGAGCTGATGTCTCCTGCCGGAGATTTTGCCTGCCTGCAGGCTGCCATTAACAACGGTGCTGATTCAGTGTATTTTGGAGTGGAGCAGCTAAATATGCGTGCCCGTTCCAGCATTAATTTCACACTCGAAGACCTGGATGAAATAGCAAGACGTTGCAATGAAAAAGGCGTGCGAACTTATCTCACACTGAATACCATTATTTACGACCATGATCTTTCTATCATAAAAAAATTACTGGACAAAGCAAAACAAGCAGGACTGACTGCGGTAATAGCTATGGACCAGGCTGTGATCGCTTATGCAAGGCAGATTGGCGTTGAAGTGCATATTTCCACTCAGATAAATATTACCAATATTGAGACGGTAAAGTTTTATGCACTCTTTGCAGACACCATGGTTTTAAGCCGTGAGCTGAGCCTGACGCAGGTAAAGAAAATAACCGAACAAATAGAAAAAGAACAGGTAAAAGGGCCCAACGGAGCACTTGTGGAAATTGAAATATTCGGCCACGGTGCACTGTGCATGGCTGTTTCAGGAAAATGTTACCTGAGCCTGCATTCGCATAATTCATCTGCCAACAGGGGCGCCTGCAAGCAGAACTGCCGCAAAAAATATACGGTCATAGACCAGGAAACCGGTTTTGAAATTGAGCTGGATAATGAATACATGATGTCACCCAAAGATTTGTGTACCATTCCGTTTTTAGACCAAGTAATCAACGCCGGTGTAAAAGTTTTAAAGATAGAAGGACGCGGGCGTGCACCCGAATATGTGGCAACAGTTACCAGGTGCTACCGCGAGGCTATAGACAGCATTGCGGACGGCACCTACTCAATTGAGAAAGTAGCTGAATGGATGAAACAGCTGGAAACTGTTTACAACCGCGGCTTCTGGAGCGGTTACTACCTTGGGCAGGAATTGGGTGAATGGTCGCCAAACCCGGGGAATAATGCTACTCAGAAGAAACTCTACATTGGATCTACACAACACTATTATCCAAAAAATGAGATCGGGCAGTTTGAGATTGAAGTGTACGATATAAAAGTCGGGGATAAAATACTGGTTCAAGGTCCTACTACGGGTTCACAGGAACTGGAAATTTCCTCTATGATGGTGAATGATGTAGATGCACAGGTTGCCAGCAAAGGAGATATAGTAACCATGCCGCTACCGTTTAAAACCAGGCCATCGGATAAGCTATATAAAATAGTCAAGAATTAAACCGGAACATAGACCCCTCGGCAATACATGGTCATCATTACTTTACAGAGAGATAAATGTATCGGTTGCAATTACTGCGCAGAGTTTGCTCCCGATTATTTCCGCATGTCCAAAGCTGACGGCAAATCAGTTTTATTGAAGTCGACAGAGAAGAAAGGTTTCTTTACTTTTAAAACGCCCAACCCTGAAGCGCTGGAACCTTGCACTAAAGCGGCTACGGCGTGTCCTGTGAAAATTATCTCTGTAAAAAATATTTAAACACCTCACCCCTGCCTCCCCAGAGGAAAATCAGCGCGCATAGCTTACAGGCTGCTCTTAGCGATCTTTGTATAAGCTTTCCGCGCTTGACATGCGGGCATCATTTACATTGACGCCTGTAAATAAAAACAATCAACTCATTTCACTCAGAAGCCGCCAAGCCGTGGGAAATAATAAGATTGCTGCTAAACCTTCGGTTTGCCATGGTTTCGCAATAAGCAACTCTTTAACAGCGTGTTTGTGAGCGAGGTATGAGCGAAGCATCTCCCAAGCCTTTGCCCCGAGAAGAAGGGAAAAACACACCATCTTACAAAAAACAGGAACGAATAAGCAATAGCTTCCGGGCGTGCGGGCAGTCAGAGTTTTTTGCTTCTTTTACGGCAATGGCACAAAAGAAAATTCCTTTCACGCATAGGATTGCGCCAAGAAGATGTATGATGCCGGATGAAAACACTGACACGGCACAATTCTTTTCATGCAAATGCTTACAACGCTATTCGACATTTGCAATGTCGAATACGCTATCCGGAGAATTGAAATCTCCCGATACGGCTCGTGCTTGCAAATCACGAAGAGCAAGGTTAATCAAAAAGAATGGACTCTATTTTTTTCAAGAACTGTTACAGACTATCATTACAGGCACAAGCGAACGCTTGCGCCAGTGAAGAGATGTCAGGTGAAAACACCTAGTACGGCCCAAAGGCTTTCGCAATTGCGCATTTCTTAGAAGAGGGGTATTAAACTGTAACCTCAACTTCTTACTTTTTCACTGCTAAGTTCTCACATTTCACAATTCAGCATTCACAAACCTAAAATCAAGGACTGCTTCTAAACTACGTTGCGCTAAGTTTATCGCAAAGACGAACCATCAACAACAAACATTTATGAACAAAGTAAATGATCTAACCTTTCGCCAGTTCTTTTATCTGGTCGGATGTGTAAATATATTGCCCAGTGTTATGCAACAATGAACTCTTAAGCATAGCAAGCGCTATGTCTGTTGCCCGTATGCTTCTATATTTTTGCAACCTACCCAAAAGCAAAGGATCAACTATTTTAAACAGCGCTTTAGAAAAGTCTTCTGCCCATCTTTTCTCCTGCCTTTCGCCTGTAATTAAAGAAGGACGGTAAATGCAAGTAGTATCTATGCCCACTTCCAATACATCTTTCTCTACACGGCCTTTAAGCTTTGTATAAAAATTGCGGCTGCGAATGTCAGCTCCCAAAGAAGACACTATGTGGAATTGCTTTACACCTTTCTCCTTTCCTGCTCTTGCGAACCATAAAGGATAGAAATGATCGATGCGGTAATAATCTTGTATATCAGGTGTTTTCTTCCTCGTAGTGCCTAAACAGGAAAATATCACTTCCGTATTTACCTCCTGTTTAAGTGATGCAATATCTGCAAAATCAGTTACTATCTTTTCGAGTTTTTCATGCTCAATTGCAACAGGTTTGCGGGTAAAAATTTTTACGCGTGTATAATGCTCATCGTTCAGGAGCAGTCGCAATAAACTGCTTCCTACAAGCCCTGTACTTCCTAATATAATTGCTGTTGCCGGCATTGTACCATAATTTATTTATATAATTCTACCCTTTAAAAGTCAAAAACGAATTAGCCTGGGCGGTGCAAGTTACTACCAAATCATTTATACAAACATGCGCCGGTAAAGTGGCACAGTAATATGTTATATCCGCAATATCGTTTGCATGCAGAGGTTCATAACCCTGATACACCTCATCGCTTTTAAATTGATCGCCTTTAAAGCGCACATTTGAAAACTCAGTGTCAGCCGCACCGGGATGTATCGCTGTAACTTTTATACGGTGCTGCAAAAGTTCCATCCGCAACGATTGTGAAAGACTGTTCACAGCATGTTTGGTAGCATTATATACATTGCCCATAGGATATACATCTTTACCGGCAATAGAGCCCATGTTTATAATATGGCCCTGATTTCTGTTAATTAAGTACGGCACAACTGCTTTGGTGACATAAAGCAATCCTTTTACATTGGTATCAATCATGGTGTCCCAATCCTCCAGGTCACAATCGTTGAAGTTGTTGCGCCCTAATGCAAGGCCGGCGTTGTTTACAAGTACGTCAATGTTTTGCCATGCTGCAGGCAGTGAACTTAAATTCGCCGTAACTTCTTCGTTTTTTCTTACATCAAAATTTAAAGGAAGCACCTGTACACTGAATTTTTGTTTCAGCTCTTGGGCAAGCTGGTCCAGCCTGTCTTTACGCCGTCCGGTGATAATACAGCTCCAAGCTTCTGCAGCAAATTTCTCAGCAATAGCTTTTCCAAATCCTGAAGTAGCTCCCGTAATCAATATTATTTTCTGCATGAGATCATCATTAAATAAAAAATAAAATTACCAATAGAAAGATAGATTAACAAAATTGAATTTTAACTTCGTATTCATTCTGCTGTCTAAAGCTCACCGATAGGGTGGTTTACAGCAAATGCGACTGAGTTTATATTAAACAATACTTTTCTTATGAAACATATAATTCCCTTGATCATAGCAGTTTTATTAGCAACTTTTACTTTTGGGCAGGAGACAACCGGCAGAGCGCCTTACGAACAAAGCCAAACCATACCACCCATAAATTTACTGACTACAGACAGCGCCTGGTACAATTTGCGCACTAACAATGTTGAAAAAAATGTAGCTGTTATTTATTTCAGCCATGATTGCAAACATTGCCAGTCTGAAGCAAAAGAAATTGCTGCAAATACAGATAAGCTTAAGAATGTACAACTCCTGTGGGTATCTTCCATGAGCTCTATGGACGAAATAAAAGATTTCCGCCAGCAATACGGACTTACAGGCAGCAATATTACTTTTCTTAAAGATCCTAACTTTTCCATTGCGCTCTTTTATGATGTAAAAACACTTCCTTTCATAGCTCTATACGACAAAGCAGGGCAAACCAGGAAACTCTACAGGAAAGCTGTTACCGCTGAAGGTATTGTCGCAGCCTTTCAATAAAAAAATTCTTCTTTAAGCAAACAGTACTACATTTGTCAGCCAAGGGCCATTTATTGCTATGCAAAACAAGAAGAAAATAGATATCATTGAGTTGGCTAAAATTCTCAATTTGTCCAAGTCCACGATATCACGCGCTTTCCGCAACAGCAGCGATATTAATAAGCATACCAGGCAAAGGATTCTGGATAAAGCTCAGGAACTAAATTACCATCCCAATATTTACGCAAGCAGCCTGCGCAAAAGAAAGAGCAAAACCATTGCTATCATTATTCCTGAACTTGCCAACAATTTTTTCTCGAAGGCTGTAAACGGTATTGAAAACATCGCACGCAGCAATAACTTTCATTCGCTGATCTATTTTACCGATAGCCAGGTAGAAAAAGAAATTGAAATTACAAAAAACCTGCTGAATGGAAGAGTGGAAGGTGTGATCATATCTGCAACCGGCGAAGGCACAGAACCGCTACACATAAAAAGCCTCCAACGAAACACACCTGTTGTATTTTTCGACCGTGTATACGATGAGATCATTGCGCCTAAAGTTGTTACAGACGATTATGAAAGCAGCTTTAAAGCTACTGAACTGCTGCTGAAAAATGGATGTAAACGTACGGCATTCTTCGTGATCAATAAAAATATTTCTATAGGCAAACAAAGAATGAAGGGCTACCTGGATGCGCTGAAAGCCAATGGATATAAGCATAACGATAAATTAATACTTAATTGCTGCAATCATTTCCAAAAGAACTATAAAATGATCAGCAAGTTTTTAAACAAAGAAAAACCTGACGGTATCTTCGCTTCCGTAGAAAGGCTGGCCACTTGTACATACTCGGTTTGTAAAGACAAGAATATTTCCATACCTGAAAATATAAAACTGATCTGCTACTCCAGTATTGACATTGCAGACCTGCTTGCCCCGTCGTTATCAACAGTTACTCAACCTGCTTACGATATGGGCGCTAAGGCTGCCGAACTGCTGTTTAAACAGATCAACGAGCAGCAGACCTCTGATGAAAAAGTAACTTTAACATCAAGAATTGATGAAAGAGCATCATCTCAATAATACCGGCTTGATCCAGAAACTCAAACAACTGTGCTTAACAATAAATTTATGCAAAGCCGGGAATTGATCTACATTCTTTCTGCAAGGCTGCATTATTATAATCAATGCAAATATCTTAAGTTACAATCAAAGAAAACAACAGGGGGATAGAAGAATCAACATGTTTTTCCTATTGCAGTTGATTGCAAATCCAGCATGAACTAAACTTTAAATTTACACCATAATGAAGGGTTTTGTTAGTTTACCCAAAAATTAATTTGTACTTTTGCACTCGAATTTAAAGACATACAATTTAATATGGCAACTAAAAAAGTCTCCAAGATAGCGGTTTTAACTTCCGGCGGCGACGCTCCGGGCATGAATGCAGCTATACGTGCAGTAGTAAGGACAGCAATTTTCAACAAGATTGAGGTTTACGGTGTCGTTCGCGGCTACAGCGGCATGATTGAAGATGATATTTATAAGATGGATTCCAAATCCGTTGCAAACATTATTCAAAGAGGCGGCACCATTTTAAAGTCTGCCAGGAGCGACGAATTTAAAACTCCTGCAGGCAGAAAAAAAGCGTTCAACAACTTAAAGAAAAAAGAAATTGACGGCTTAGTGGTTATCGGTGGCGACGGAAGTTTTACGGGAGCTTTGAAATTATCCGAGGAACACGGCATACCTGTTATAGGCCTGCCGGGCACAATAGACAAAGATTGCTATGGCACAGATTCTACCATTGGTTTTGATACAGCGGTGAATACTGCCGTTGAAAATATTGATAAAATAAGAGACACAGCAGACGCACACGACAGACTTTTTATTGTAGAAGTCATGGGCAGGGATGCAGGCTACATTGCTTTGAACGCCGGCATTGCCACAGGCGCAGAAACCATTCTTTTGCCTGAAACAAAGACAGATATAGAAAGTGTGATCATTGGTTTAAAAAGAAAAGAAAGAAGAAAAAAACTGGTAAACCTAATTGTTGTAGCAGAAGGCGATGAGTTGGGCGGTGCATCTGAAGTAGCCAAGGTGGTAAAAGAAAGATTGCCTAAAATTGATACACGCGTTACTATCTTAGGCCATATTCAAAGAGGCGGCTCTCCTTCCTGCTGCGACAGGCTCATAGCCAGCAGAATGGGCTACCATGCTGTAGTTGCACTGAATGAGGGAAAAAGAAATGTGATGATCGGCATTCAGAATGGCAATATCGTACACGTACCGCTTGAAGATGCCATTTCTAAAAAGAACCAGGGCATAGACCAGGAACTATTGAAAATATCACATATCCTTTCGATATAGCCAAGACAATGCTAAAGCAAGTTCATGGCTGCCTTTTACTAAATTAAAAACATATACCATAGTATAAACTAACTGTTGGTGGCACAAGAAAAAAAATATTATGAATAATTATCTGGTCTCAGGATAGATAACCGAGGATAAACACTAATCTAAAAAAATGGTTATTCTATGTGGCAAACAGAAAAAATCAAATATTAACACATGAAATAACCATAAAGATTAGGAATCTACACCAACCGGGAATGATAATAAAGAATTAAGGTTTTGGTTATTCCGTGTGGCAAACAGAAAAAATTAAATATTAACACATGAAAGAATACGTAGAAAAATATTATTATAAGGAGCCGGAAAATACCAAGCCGCTTTTCAACATTCCTAAAACTAAGATCGTAGCTACCGTAGGCCCTGCCTGTGATACATACGACAAGCTGCTGGAACTGGTTAAGACAGGCGTTAATGTATTCCGTCTCAACTTCTCTCATGGAGATCATGCGAGCAAGCTGGATATCATTAACCATATCAGGCTGATAAATAAAGAACACAACACCTTCATCACCATCCTGGCGGATTTGCAAGGGCCCAAGCTGAGAGTAGGCGATCTGGAAAACGGCCACCTGAACATTGTGCCGGGTGATGAACTGGTATTTAATTCCAGAGAAAAAGTTGTTGGCACTAAACAAAAAATTTATGTTTCCTACCCAGACCTGCACAAAGATGTAAGAGTCGGCGAGAAGATATTGCTCGACGATGGTAAAATTGAAGTGCTGGTAACTGAAGTGAACCACAAGACAGGCGATGTAAAAGTGCGTGTTAACTTCGGCGGCACATTGCTTCCTAAAAAAGGTGTAAACCTGCCTGACACCAACATTTCCCTGCCTGCCATGACCGAGAAAGATATAGAAGACCTGGACTTCATCACCGAACATAAATTAGACTGGGTGGCTTTGTCCTTCGTAAGAAATCCCAATGATATCATGGAGCTGAGGCAGCGGATCCGCAAAAAGAAGTCTAGTACAAAAGTGATGGCTAAGATTGAAATGCCTTCAGCATTAAAATATCTTGATGAGATCATAGCAGAGTCTGATGCCATCATGGTGGCAAGAGGCGATCTCGGCGTAGAGCTTCCTATTGAGAAAGTACCTATGACGCAGAGGCGTATCATCAGGCAGTGCCTCATAGCATCTAAACCTGTGATCGTAGCTACACAAATGATGGAGAGCATGATGGAAAGAACGCGCCCCAACAGAAGCGAGATCACAGACGTGGCCAATGCAGTCTTGGAAGGAACAGACGCAGTAATGCTGAGTGGCGAAACTGCCATGGGTAACCACCCCGCGCTGGTTGTGGAAACCATGAGAAACATTATCCTTGAAGTTGAAAATACTGAATATTACTACAACAGGCCTGAGTCTCATGAAGACAGGGTGATCAGCGATGCACTTTGTTACAGCGCCTGCAATATTGCATCTGAAATTCACGCAAAGGCAATCATTGGTATGACGCAAAGCGGCTACACAGCTTTCTGCCTAAGCAGCTTCCGCCCCAAACGCCCCCTGTTCATATTCACCAAGACAGAATCCTTGGTTACCCAGCTCGGACTTAGCTGGGGTGTAAAAGCTTTTTATTATAATGATGAGGAAGGGCTTGACGAGATCATTGAAGATCAGCTGACTATTTTAAAAAGGTATAAGTTTATCAAGAACGGCGATATTGTTGTAAACACAGGATCTACGCCGGTTGCAAAACATTTGCCTACCAACATGATCAAAATTACCAGGGTTGAATAGGACCCTGGCTATAAACATAAAAAAAACCGGAAATAACATTCCGGTTTTTTTATGTATGTCGTAAAAGCTTATTTTACAGAAGCTACCAAAGCTTTGAAAGTTTCCGGCTCATTCATAGCCATATCAGCTAATACTTTGCGGTTGATTTCTATACCTGCTTTGTTTAATTTATCCATGAAAACACTGTAAGTAATACCCTCTGCACGCACACCTGCATTGATACGTGCAATCCAAAGCTGGCGGTATTCTCTCTTTTTTAGTTTACGGCCTACATAGCTGTAGGTCATACCTTTTTCAACAATGTTTTTGGCTACGGTATACACGTTTTTACGTTTGCCGTAAAAACCTTTGGCCTGTTTTAATATATTTTTCCTTCTTGCTTTGGCAGCAACGGAGTTTTTTGAACGTGGCATAATTTAAATATTTTTAGATCAGCACCGGCTGATGATTAACAATAGGTGATTATTTTAAACGTAATAAACGTAAAACGAAAGGTTTGTGAGAAGGAGAAACTTTTCCCAGGATATTCAAAGCTCTTTTACGTTTTTTTGATTTCTTGGTTAAGATGTGACGTTTAAACGGTTTTTGGTGCATGATCTCACCGCTGGCGGTAACTCTGAAGCGCTTCTTTGCACTGGAGTTTGTTTTTACTTTTGGCATTTTAAATAATCTTTTAAGATTACACCCTGCTGGTGTTCCCGGAACCTCCCGGAAAACTTGTTTTGACCTTACGGGTAAAATTGGTTTGCAAAATTACGTCTTTTTTTATTATTTATAAAATTTTACAGCAAACTCTTTGTTGTTCTTCCCCAGCTAATCTTCGAGGTTTAGGAATCTCTGATTTGAATGGGTGAATGTTGAAATGTGATAGGTACGAGGTTGTGTCGCTGATATAAGTTCTGGTCAGATGTTTAATATTCCTCCGCTTCGAAGAAATTCGGAGTTGCGTAAACCTTTGTGCCGTGTCAGGTATTTTCAACTGACATCTCTTCACTGGCGCAAGCGTCCGCTTGTGCCCGTAATGCTAGTCTGTAACAGTTCTTGGAAAAAATAGAGCTCATGGTTCTTGGTGATTAACCTTGCTCTTGGTGATTTGCAAGCACGAGGAATATCGGGAGATTTCAAATCTCCGGATAGTTTATTCGACATTGCAAATGTCGAATAATGTTGGTAGCGTCGGGAAATAGAATATATTTTATTCGGACAAGGCTTCAATTCTGGAAATGATATAACCTCTAAAACAATCATCTACACATTCTTTCGGTGTGTAGCCAACAGTAGATATCAAACCATTATTCTTTGTTTCAAATTGAATAGTATGCGTCTTTTTATCAATCTTCAAAAGTTGGTTTTCAGCTTTATTATAGACCTCTTCTAAGGTCACAGCCCTGAGCCCTTCCAGGTTAGAATTGATACTTGCTGCTGTTTCACTGTATTGCATTACAGTATCATACTGCCATGCACCATTTATATGTTTAGCATCCATTGCTATGTAATCTCTTGCGATAATTTTGCCGGCTTTAACAGTTATAGTGGTTGAAGTACTGAAATTTGTCCATGAATAGGTTTTCATCTCAAACGTATAACTGTTGTGGTGTTGTAGTTTAAATTCATTAAAAGCTCTGCGACTTTTTGCAAACTCATCTTGATAAAAATCTTTTTTGCATGAAATGAATGCTACAAAACCAAGTAATAATAAATATTTCATGTGTGTAGTTATTTGTTTTTCAGTTGCCATATGGAATAACCACTTTTTAAAGGTTAATTTCATTCGCGGTTGGTATATATTCCTAATCTTTATGTTTATTTAATGTTTGTATTTTTTTATTTAATGATTTTCATACCAATCGAGCCGCCAGACAATCATACTCAAAAATGTATGCATTCTTATGTCTATCATCTGTATTATCAGATTTTTTGATAAATCGGCATTTGTCTACAAAATCACAGCTCCTATTGCTTATACGGTCAGATACATCAAAACGATACAGTAAACTTTCTTATTGCAATGTAAGTGTTTACCTGACATCGCAGAATCTACTTTCTTTACGCCTTGTCAAGTGTTTTCACCTTCCTTTCCCATTGCCGTAAAAGAATCAAAACAGTTTAGCCCGCCTGAAGAGGTGACCTAAGCGTAGGCTATGCAAGAAGTAAGGCAGGGATGACGTGAGATTGCATCCAATAAAACTTTCTTTTGCTTTTAGCATTTAACTGTTTATTTTTGGCTGACTATGAAAACCGGTTTTGTAAATATTTTTGGTAAACCAAATGCTGGAAAGAGCACCCTGCTGAATGCGTTGCTGGGAGAAAAACTGGCCATAATTTCGCCCAAAGTACAAACAACAAGGCACCGCATAAAAGGTTTCCTCAATGCCAAAGACCAGTACCAGATAGTTTTTTCCGACACACCGGGCATTATTGAGCCCAAGTACAAACTGCACGAACGCATGATGCAGTCAGTAAAAAGCGCTCTGGAAGATGCAGACGTTGCATTGCTGATGGTAGACATAAATGACAACTGGGAAGAAAACAATCTAATATTTGAAGCGCTCAGGCTGAAAGTGCCTTGTATTGTGGTTTTGAACAAAGTTGACAAGAGCAACAAGCAAAAGGTTGAGGAAGCCAAAGCCTATTTTTCAAATAAACCGTATTGCAAAAAACTGGTAGTGATCTCCGCCGTACAGCAGGGAAACCTGCATGAACTGTTAGATGCTATCGTGGAACTGCTTCCAGAAGGTTTTCCGTTTTACAACGAAGAAGACCTTACTGACCTGCCCACCAAATTTTTTGTAGGAGAAATCATACGCGAAAAAATATTCGAACTCTTCGGCGATGAGATACCCTATCATACCGCTGTAATGGTCAATGCTTTTAAAGAGAAGACAACGCTCATAAAAATCCAGGCCGATATAATTGTACAACGGGAAACCCAGAAAGGAATTTTAATCGGCGAGGGCGGCAAGATGATAAAAAAAATAGGAACTTTGGCGAGAGAAGACATTGAGAAATTTTTAGATAGTAAAGTATTCCTGGAGCTGTTTATAAAAGTGCGGCCTAAGTGGCGAGACAATGAGGCACAATTAAGAGAGTACGGCTATTTTTAATGCAGATACAAATTATAAATTGCAGATTGCAAATCACATCAGGCTAAATTAAATAAATGAGTTTTACAGTAGCGATAGTAGGAAGGCCCAACGTAGGGAAAAGCACGTTCTTCAACCGGATGCTGCAGCAACGCAAAGCCATCGTAGACGACGTCAGCGGCGTTACACGCGACAGGCAGTACGGTGTTACAGACTGGAACGGAAAATACTTCAACGTGATAGATACCGGCGGCTTTGTGGCAGACAGCGATGATGTGTTTGAAAAAGAAATTGCCAAGCAGGTAGTCATTGCCATTGACGAGGCAGACGCTATAATATTCATGACCGATGCCGCAACAGGCGTTACCGACCTGGATACATCCATGGCAAATATGCTGCGCAAAATAAAAAAGCCGGTGTTCATGGCTGTAAACAAGGTAGATAACAATAACCGCATGCTGGAAGCTTCTGAGTTTTACGCTTTCGGTTTTGAAAATGTATTTTTTATCAGCAGCATGACGGGCAGCGGCAGCGGCGAATTGCTGGATGCCATTACTGAACTTATACCTCAAGAGACAGAACCTGAAGAAAACGAACTACCCAAAATCGCCATCATCGGGCAGCCAAATGTGGGCAAATCTTCTCTGCTCAATGCACTTACCAACCAGGAAAGAACAATCGTAAGTGACATTGCAGGCACTACCAGAGATACGATCCATACGCATTACAAGCTTTTCCAAAAAGAATTTATACTAATAGACACAGCGGGGATCCGTAAGAAAAACAAAGAAAAAGACGACCTGGAATTTTACTCGGTAATCCGTGCGATCAAAGCAATGGATGAGGCAGATGTATGCATGCTGCTGATTGATGCCGAAAAAGGTATTACGGCCCAGGACATCAACATCTATTCACTGGCAGCAAGAAAAGGTAAAGGATTGGTGGTGCTGGTAAACAAATGGGACCTGATAGAAAATAAGGAAACCAACACTTCCCGGGATTATGAAAAAGACTTAAAGAAAAGACTGGCGCCGTTTAATGATGTGCCGGTAATCTTTATTTCGGCACTGGAAAAGACTAGGATATTCAAAGGTATAGAAACGGCGCTGCAAGTATATGAGAATAAACAAAAAAAGATTCCTACCAGCCGCCTGAACGAGGTAATGCTCAAAGCCATTGAAGCTTACCAAGCTCCCGTTGTACGCGGTAATACGGTAAAGATCAAGTTTGTAACCCAACTACCTACGCACGTGCCCTCATTTGCTTTCTTTACCAACTATCCGGACGATATAAAAATGCCTTATAAAAATTACCTGGAAAATCAGCTGCGCACAAAGTTTGACTTTACGGGCGTGCCGGTGAGAATATTCTTCAGGAAAAAATAAACCATAGTTTACTATCACCAACCATTACATACAAAGATGTTCAAAAATTTTGACTGGAAAAGAGATGTGTTGCCGCATGCAATTGCCATCGCCGTTTTTTTTATACTTGCCGTAATTTTTTGTTATCCTGCACTCAGCGGCCAGGTGCTCTCCCAGCCCGATATCATTCACTGGAAAGGAATGGCACAGGATGCCTTTAATTACAAAGCGCAACATGGCCACTTCCCGCTTTGGAACACGCACCTGTTCAGCGGTACACCTAACTACCAGACAGCCGTACTCAGCGCGGAATTTATTCCCGACTTTGTCAAAATGCTTACTTTAGGCCTGCCCAACCCGGCGTCTCTTTTCTTCCTGGCATCTGTATGTTTCTACATCCTCACCGTAGTTTTTAAATTCAATAACATCGTCAGGATACTTACCAGCATTGCGTTTGCATACTGTACGTACAACCCGGTAATTTCAGTTGCAGGGCATGAAACAAAATTTCTGGCCATTGCGCTGATGCCTGCATTGCTGGCCGGTATATTGCTGCTTTTTAAAAGAAAATACATCATTGGCTTTGCGGTTACTGCTTTTTTTGCCACACTGGAAATGCGTGCCAACCACATTCAAATCACCTATTATCTTTTACTGGTAATACTGGTCATGACGGTAGCTTACATCATTCACTGGATTCAGACAGGACAATATAAACATATGATCCTTGCGCTTGGGCTTTCACTGGTAGCAGGCGGCATCGGCATAGGTAACATGGCCACCGTGCTTTTATCTACCGCGGAATACGCTAAATATACCATGCGCGGCGGCAAGGCGCTGGAAATAAACAGGGAAACAGGCGCTGCCAAAGAAATAGCACATACCAAAGGATTAGACAACTCTTATGCATTCATGTGGAGCATGTACAAAACAGAGCCCCTGCAGATGATGATGCCTGCTGCATTTGGCGGAAGCTCATCCAACACGTTTGCAGAAAATGAAAAGTTTGCAGAAAGGCTTTCCAACACGGGCATACCTCCCCAAGGCGTAAGCCAGCTTACACAAATGCTGCCGCAATACTGGGGCGGGCTGGAAAGCACATCCGGGCCGGTATATATTGGCACCATCATAGCGCTGCTTGCTCTTATTGGCTTTGTTGTTGCCAGAAAACACCGCTGGTGGATACTGGCTGCTACCGCACTGGGCATTATACTTTCCTGGGGAAAATACTTTGGCCTGAACGATACCTTATTCAACCTGCTGCCGCTGTACAACAAATTCCGTGCGCCGTCCATGGCATTGGTAATACCACAGTTATTGCTACCGTTGATGGCCGGCATCAGCTTGCAAACATTGTTTTTTAATAAAGAAACAGATGCAAGAGCGTTTATCCAGAAAAATTTCAAAACAATTTCCTATACTTTGGGCGCCACTGTATTGTTCCTGTTGCTGGTATACCTGGTAAATGATTACAACTCTATGCTGGATGATCAATTAAGACAGATGTTTGCCAACCCGCAAGCCGGCGGCGAAGCGCTGGGATCCGCAGTGATCAACGCTTTGAAGAGTGAAAGGAAAGCTATGTTCTTTAGCGGCATTCTAAGGGTGGTACTTTTCTCAGCGCTGATACTCGGCGTGATTTATTTATTTATGAAAGATAAATTAAAGGCCTCGGTTTTATTGATCCTGCTTACACTAACTAATACCATTGATCTGGTTGCTGCGGGTAAAAAATACATGAGCGCTGAGAACTTCATGACACCCGAAGACCTGGAAACGCAGGCATTTGCGCCAAAGCCTTATGATCAGCAGATACTGCAGGACAAGGACCCGCATTTCCGTATACTCAATCTCGCAAACGGAGATCCTTTCCAGGATGCCATTACTTCTTATCATCACCGCTCTATTGGTGGTTATCACCCGGCAAAACTAAGCATTTACCAGGATCTCATACAGGGACAATTAACCACGGCCATCAATCCCGGCGTGCTTAATATGCTCGATACCAAATACATTGTAGGCCAGGATGGCAATATCATCACCAACCCTGAGGCATTAGGCGCTGCATGGTTTGTAAAACACGTGCAGTTTGTACCCAACGCTGCAGCCGAAATGAATGCGCTTAATAAATTTAACCCGGCGGATACAGCCTTTGTACAAGAGTCGTTCAAAGCTGCAACCGGCGCTGCGCCAGCGTTTGACAGTGCGGCAACTATACAGCTTAGCAGCTATAGCAACGACGAGGTCAGGTACAAAACATCCGCAAAATCAAACCAGTTTGCCGTACTCAGCGAAGTGTACTACCCTGCCGGGTGGAATGCATACATAGACGGCAAAAAAACGGACTATGTAAAGGTAAACTATGTGCTACGCGGCATTGCAGTGCCTGCGGGAGAACACGAAATATTGTTTAAATTTGAACCGCAGTCTATAAAAACAGGCAACATGTTGGTAGTGATCTGTAATGTACTCCTGTTACTGGTGATGGCTGCAGCAGTTGTTTATATTTTCCTGCGGCAAAAGAAACAAAGCGCAAACCCTGTATGATCAACTTATTAACCATAGCGCCCTATAACTTTCTGCCTGCCCATACCGGCGGGCAAAAAGCTATGTTCTTGTTGTATAAATACATTGCACGCAAAGTAAACATCACCTGTGTTTCAACACAAACAAACGACCTCTCAAAGGCTCCCTTTGAAGTACTGCCGCTTTTTTCTGACTCACCGCTACGCTACATCAACCCTTTATACTTTTTTAAACTGAAAAAGCTGATCAGAAAAAGAGATATTTCACACGTATCTATCGAACACCCGTACATGGGTATGCTGGGACTGATGCTGAAAAATATGTGTGAAGTAAAATTGATCGTACGCTCGCACAACATTGAAGCCGTACGTTTCAAAAGCCTGAACAAATGGTGGTGGCCTCTATTGCAGTGGTACGAAAGATATGTACACCGCCGTGCAGACCACAGCTTTTTTATCACAGAAGAAGACAAGCTGTATGCAATAGAACATTATAAACTTGCTGAAAACAAAACTTCAGTGCTGACCTATGGATCTGAAATAGCACAGTCCATGAGCATACAAGAGAAAAAAGAGGAAGTAAAAAAAATAAAGGCAGCCTATAAGGTACCGCAGGAAATGCCCTTGCTGCTGTTCAACGGTTCTTTTAATTATGAGCCTAACCTGAATGCACTGCAATTGTTGCTGAATAAAATTCTGCCCCAGCTGCTGGAAAAAACCACAAACTTCCACCTCTTGGTTTGCGGCAAGAACATTCCTGAAAGTATTATGAACACTGCATTTCCCCAGACTACCATTGCAGGTTTTGTAGATGATATAGATGCTGTATTCAAAGGCTCTGATATTTTTTTAAACCCGGTGTGGCAGGGCGGCGGCATTAAAACAAAACTGGTGGAAGCGCTGTGCTACAGCTGCTCTGCTGTATCCTTTGAAAATGGCGCTATCGGCATACCCGAAAATATTGTAGATGGGAAGATCAGCATTGTGGATGATGAAGATTCCGGCGCATTTGCGGATGCTGTTATACACCAGGCCTCAACCACAGACCATGTGGTACCACATAAATTTTATTTTCATTTTGCCTGGGAAAACATTGCCCAGCGCTTTGTTGATAAGATCAATACAATGGATTAACCGTTTTTAAAATACTTGCATACAAAAGGTCTGCCGTTTGCTGCCAGCTGAAAAAGCGCCTGCGATCTTTTCCCTTTTCAATCAAACTTTTCCTCATCGCTCCATCATTTGCCAGTAATGCCATAGCGGTTGCAATTTCTGTTACATTGAAAGGATCAACAATAATAGCTGCATCCCCCGCCACTTCAGGCATTGAGGTCACATTACTGCAAACCACAGGCACTTCTGCCTGGAAGGCTTCAACTATCGGCAGCCCAAAACCTTCAAACGTTGGCACGAAGGTGAGTGCAGTAGCTGCCCCCAATAGATAAATTAGTTCTTCGTCGCTTACTCTGCCGGTAAAAATGATGTCTGTCCTATGTGAAACTCTTTTTAAAATATCATCAAACATTTTATCGTCCCAAAGGATACTTCCCGCCAGAATGAGCTTATGTGTTGCCGACGGATTTTTTTCTCTGAAAACATCAAAAGCCTCTATAAGCCGCAACAGATTTTTGCGCGGATGCATAGAGCCTATAAAAAAGAAATAAGGTTGTGATGCGCTGTATTTTAAACGTGCAGCATCAATTTCCAGCTGCGATAGCGGACGGAACTTTTCTTTTATACCGCAAAAAACTACATCAATTTTATTTTCAGGAACAGCATACCTGCGCACGATGTCATTCTTTGTGAACGTAGAAACAGTAGATATCCGTGTAGCTTTTGAAGCGAATAACGGAAAGAACCTGCGGTAGTACATCCTGTTTCTCCACGGCAGATCATGCGGGTAATGTTCAAAATTCAGATCGTGTATCACGGGTATTTGTTTCACCTTTGAACCGAGGCTGAGAAAGCCCTCTATACCAATAAACACATCAGGCTTGTGTGCAGATAAAAAATATTTAACTACAGTTTCCATGTAAAAAATATACAATAAAGGATGCCGGTAGGGCGGCAGTATCCTGTGTATTTTTGTATTGGGAAAATCGAAATAATTCTCTGTAAAACTCTTATCACACAGCAACAAAAATTCATCTTCCGGATGCGATTGCGCCAGCCATTGTACAGTTTGTATGCAAAAATTTCCAATGCCGTCTACATTTTTATTGCGCAGAATCCAACAGTTAATCGCTATTTTCATTTTCTTACTATTATCATTTCTTTCAAATAAGAGATAAACATAAGCGTTTTAGAGAGAATACCTTTATTCAATGCTTTGAGAGGAATTCTCCTTTGTAACTCAAACATTCTTTTGACAGCAACAGGAATTTTTTCTTTTGTGTGTGCCTCAAATTCCTTCCAATTTCTTATTTGCAAATTTCGCAACAAACGCCAGTAATAGTCATATACAACAATATTTGCAAGAATTTTTTTACCCAGTTTATTCAATAAATAAATGTTTTCAGGTATTTCAACACTGCGGTTTCTAAACACCTGGCTGGTTATCTGGTGCTCGCCTAAACCAATATTGATAAGCGGTTCATTTAAATATATAAACCTTGTTTGCTTTAATATCCTGATATAAAATTCAAAATCCACAACCCATTTAATTTTTTCATCGTACCAGTTCTCTAAATTATTCCTGATGAGTGTAGTACTGGGATGTCCGATATAATTTTTTCTGAAAAGAATCAGCGGATTCTTTCTTAAAAGGTTTTCCGTAACCTTATCCAACCTCTCTATTTTAAGACAATGGTCATGTTTATACAACGTATGCGCAGAAAATATAAAACCTGTAGTAGCCGTTATAGCCGCATCTGCAAAAGCTTTCAGGCTCTCAGCATGGGCAAACCAATCATCGTGATGCATGATTTTGATCCATTTACCTCTGGCATGCCTGATGGCATTGTTCCAATTGGCAGGAGATCCTAAAGGAGAAATATTTTTAATGTAAGTCAGCTGAAATTTTCGCGTGTAATTTTTGCATAACACTTCTGCACTTGTATCAGGGCTATCATCCGATACGATCACCTCAAAGTCTTTAAAAGATTGAGCCATTACTGAATCTAATAATCTTTTCAATAAAGTGATATTTTTATATGCGGGTATACAAATAGAGATAAGAGGCTGCATAATTAGTTTTTGAAAGCAAAAATATTCAGTTGCAGGTCATATTGCGCATTGCGGGATTTGTCTGAAAAAGGGCGTGGATAAACATTATTGGCTTCTTTGATATACCATTTAAATTTGTTCTTTTCCAGGATTGAAAATATAGTATTCAGTTCATACATTTTATCATAGAAACCGTGGAACTCTAAGAAAAAATGATCTACGTTTTGCAAAGAGTCAGCTGCATCTGTCAATACTTCATATTCCGCGCCTTCGATGTCCATCTTAAGAAAATCTACTTTTGTATGCAGCAGATCTTTCAACCGTTGGGTTTCTACACGCACCACAGAAGTATTGGAATGGTTATCTGCATTTTTTAAAATTGTACTGGACATATCATTGGTTTGCACAAATTCAATACCGGCGTTATCTTTCCATATCGCTTTGTTTACTATAGTAATATCTTTGAGTGTATGCCATGAATCAACATTCTCTTTGGCAATAGCAAAATTCTTTGCATCCGGTTCAAATACCAGTACCTTGGATTCAGGATAATACATTTTAAAAAACAATGCACTTAAACCAATGTAACCTCCGCAATCTATGATATAGGGTTGCTGTGTTTTTGGCTTAAATAAATACAGTTCATCAACAAAAATTTCTTTTATAGCATGGAGAAACTCATGCGGATCGTAAAAAGCTACGTGAATATGTTCTTTGTACTTATGAATATACTTTTTCTTAGGCGCTTTCTGATAAAACTTCCCCTGCAACCAGCTTATATTAAACTTTGTATAAGGAGCTGAATAAAGTTTTTTGGCCCTGTTAAAAAAAGCCGCAGAAAGACCGTGTAGTAAAGACTTGTTTAGCGGAAAATACTTTTGCATCAATAATAATTTACTACCTTGCAAGGTATAATAAATTGAAAAACTTTCCATGCAAAATGTTGCCGGCGTAGTGATTTTATACTTTCCCGATAAAACTATTGTAGAAAATATCACTTCTTATTCAGATAAACTTGGCAAGCTGTACATTATAGACAACTCCCCTCAAAAAACAAAGCTGGTGCAGGCATTATCTGCTAATCCTGATATAATGTATGTACACGATGGGGAAAATAAAGGTATTGCAAAAAGGCTTAATGATGCAGCTAAATTAGCCATAAAGGATGGTTTTGAATGGTTGCTGACAATGGATCAGGATTCTTACTTTGATAAAAAAAACATTGATAAATATTTTAATTACGTAAGCAATTATGAACATAGAAGCATGACTGCTATGTTTGGTGTAGAGTTTGAAACTCAAAAAACAGCGCCTGAAAAACCCGAGGAAGTGAGTTACCTGATCACTTCAGGAAGTATGCTGAACCTGCGTCTTTTTCACGAGGTGGGACAATTCGACGAACAATTATTTATTGATGAAGTTGATCTTGAATATTGCTTCCGTGCTATCACCAAAGGCTTCAGCGTAATAAAATTACCTTTCATTTTTTTAACACACCATCTCGGCGAGGAAGACACTTATATATCCCTCAAAAACCTGAAAAAAACACGGCGTGCATTGCATTCATCACTGCGGATTTATTATATGGTACGCAACTACCTTTACGTAAGAGAGAAATATCCTCAACAGTTTCTCAGCGAAGATAAAGAAAGACGGATCACATTACTGAACCGCATTAAAAACAAGCTATTATACGGCAATGAAAAAGTGGCAACAATCAGCATGATCTTTAGAGCTTTCCGGGATTTTAAAGCAAAAAGAATGGGGAAAAAAGAAGGCGGCTAACCCCAACCCGAATTTTTTATTTTTTCCTCCCCGAAAACAAATTCGTAATAAATTTATAGAAAGGTTGCTTATGTCCGTAGTCAATAAACTTCTGCCTGTCTACCGTTTCATTCCCTTTATAAATAGCATAAGGTTTTTCTATACGCTTCTTGATATAGAATACTATTGAATTATAAAAATGTATGCCCCATACAGAAGAGGTGATCTTTGTTTTCATTGCTTTCTCAATATCAGTCGACACGTGAAATAAACACCTTTTAGATTCAATACTCATTTCCGGGCTGTAAATGCTTAATGTTCTATGGTTACTTCATACTGCAAATATATTTTTAAAATTAAAATTATTGATCAGTTGCTGCTCTCGAGTAATTCGTGCCTGTATTTATCCAGTATGGAAGATTTTCTTACAAAGCCCAGCAATACATTTTTAGAATCTGTGATAGGCAATACAGAGTTGGTGTTCTCAGAAATCTCAAACATGTGCAATGCAGAATCTATATCGTCTTTAAGGGTGAGTGGTTTCTCTTTTTGCATCAGGTCTTCGGCAGTAAGCTTCTCCCTGTCGCCCGTTCTTTCCAGCAGAATATATTTAAAATTCTTCAGCCTTATCAGGCCTTTCAGCACACCGTTATCATCAACCACTGCATATACATCCTTATCGGATTCTGCGATCTTTTTAATGATGGCATCCAGCTTATCGGTGGTTAAAAACCTCGGGTAGTCATCCTGTATCAGCAGCCGCAACTCCAGCCGGCTCATCAGATACGCATCACGGTCTGTCACGTCAATATGCTTGTCTTTAGACAGGCGCTTCATTTCATAAGACAATGATTCGAACGATTTCACCACGAAGAAGCTGATGGCAGAAACGATCATTAAAGGAATGAACAAAGAATAACCATTGGTAACTTCTGCGCTCAAAAATATAGCGGTAAGCGGGGCAAAGAAAACGCCGCTGAGCATGCCTGCCATGCCCGCTACCAGGAAGTTGGCCATAGGAATATCGTGAAAGCCTATCATCTGGCAAAACCTGCCGAAGATAAAGCCGAGCATACCGCCGATAAACAAAGCAGGTGCAAAACTACCGCCGTTGCCGCCTGCAAACAAGGTAAAGCCGCTGGCAAATATTTTTAAAATCATTACCGCTATCAGGTAAAATAAAATTATCCACTGATTGTCTGTAAACCTGATCAGTATGGACCTTCCATCGATATTGCCGGTTTCTGCAATGGCCTTTAAAGTAAGGTATCCCTCGCCATACAATTGCGGGAAGAAAAAGATAAGTACCGATAAGGCCAGTGAGCCAATCAGCCACTTGCGTTTCCTGCTATGAAAGCCTTCAAATAAATTTTGCATCCATTGAAATGATTTCAGATGCAACAGTGCAAGCAGACCTGAGAACAAGCCGATGCCTACATAGAAAATTACGTTGTTGTAATCAAATGATTTGATGTCGGTAAACGACAATAATATTTCATCGCCCAGGATAATATTCGACATAATGGCTCCCGTGGCTGCAGAGATCAATAAGGGTATGAATGATGCCGTTGATATTTCTATAAATAAAACTTCCAGCGCAAACAGCACGCCGGCAACAGGCGCGCTGAAGGCCGTACCGATACCCGATGCTACACCGCAGGCTATCAGCAATGTTTTATCTTTGTAGGACAAAAGAACGCTCCGGCCATAGTTGGAACCGATCGCAGCCCCGGTGGCTACAATCGGGGACTCAAGACCGAGTGAGCCGCCCAGGCCAACAGTGATGCCACTGGTAAGCACATGTGAGTAAGTCTGGCTGAGCGGCAGGTTAGACGATTGCTTGGCAATGGAATAAACGATTTTATCATTACCTTTTAAAAAATTATTCTTAAATACCCTGTTTACCAGCAAAGCTGAAATACCGATGCCTACTACAGGCAGCAAGGACTGGTACCAGAGAATGTTCCCGATTTTCCAGTATTCAAATACATACTTTTCTATCCTGAACACAAACAGCTTTAAAATAATAGCAGCAAGCCCTACCAGCAAGCCTACAGCCACGCAGGAAAACAACATAAACTGCTGGTGGGTAAGCCTGCGCTTTAAGAATAAAACACTCATTCTTAAGCTGCCTAAAATATATTTTAAACCGTTCTTCACTGGTGCATTTTAATTAATCAAAGCCGCCGTTTCTTTCAGGTGCCCGAACTTCCGGCACTACATGAGGTTTGCCTGTACGCTCATTTACGGGCAATGTTTCAAATGCATGGGGCGTTCTTTCGGGATCTTCGCTCGCCATGTAAGCAAGTATAGCTACCAGTATTACATTCTTCTTTACCTCATCAAAAACGATCTTGTCGTAGGTATCCCTGTTGGTATGCCAGGTATATGTACCGTAGTTCCAGCTATTGGAACCCAGCATGAATGCAGGCGCTGAAGCTGCTACGAATGCCGCATGGTCGCTGCCGCCACCGCCCGGAATACCGGGAAAAGTAGTTTGGATGTTGCTCCTGATAGAATCAGGAACCGGCTCCAGCCAGCGGTTGAAATATGCAGAAGCATTTTTAAAACCCTGGCCTGAAATGAACGAAATGCGGCCGGTACCATTGTCCTGGTTAAATACTGCCTGGATATTTTTTACAATCTCCGGATGGTCTGCCACAAAGGCTCTTGAACCGTTCAGACCCTGCTCTTCACTGTTCCAGTGACCGGCAATGATGGTGCGTTTGGGATTGGGATAATATTTTTTCAGCAACCGCATTACTTCCATCATAAGGATTGTGCCGGTACCGTTGTCCGTAGCGCCTGTAGCCCCGTCCCACGAGTCAAGATGCGCTGAAAGCACAATATATTCTTCTGGTTTGGTACTTCCCTTGAGTGTGGCGATGGTATTGTATACAGGAGCTGTGCCCAACTCTTTGGAGTCTGCCTTTAAAGATATGGTTGGCGTATTGCCCGACTGTGTAAGCCTGTAAAGCAGGCCATAATCTTCCAGGGCAATATCTACAACAGGAATATTTTTTGTGTAAGCTGAAAATATTTTATTAACACCGTAGCCGCGCGACCAGTACATAGACAATAAGCCCAAAGCGCCCGATCTGTCAAGCATGCGAAAGAATGCAGAGCGTCCTGTCTGCAACAACCTCCGCTGTGCATGTGCATTTCTTGTGCTGTCAATTGCACTGATTCTTTTATAATTATCTTTAAAACCAAATTCATCCCATGTAGCGAAAGGAATACCTGTAGCGGGTTCCGGTGATATTAAAACAAACTTTCCCCTGGCCTTGGGCAACCACTTTACCAATGATGCCGAATCGGTAACTGATTCCGGGATCACAATCGTCTGGCCGGTTAATGTTTTGCCGTTTGTTGAAGGGCTCCAGGCCAGCTGCATGCCTTCCAGTGTTTTTACACGCGGAGCAATCATATCAATATGGGTGATTCCTCTTTGCCAGGAACGCCAGGTACCGTATTGTTGGTTTTCAGCTGGAATGCCAAGGGCCGCATATTTTTTTATAACCCAGTCATTGGCCTGCTTTATCTGTGGTGTGCCTACCAGGCGCGGGCCGATAAGGTCTACAAGCTCATGGGCTAAAGATTCCAGTTTAGAGTTGGCATTCACTTCCTGCACAATGTTGTTGACAAAAACTTCACGCTTCTGTGAAAATGTGTTCAGTGAAATGAAAGCAACAACCAGAAAAGAGAGGGTCCTTCTCATAAGTTATGATTTATTGGTTTGGTTTTGCTACAATCTTTGTTTCATGGCTTCGTACAAAGAAATACCGCAAGCCACCGATACATTGAATGAATCGAAATTATTTTTCATCGGAATAGAAAAATGCTCATCAGCGGATTTCGAAATAAAGGACTGGATGCCTTTGCCCTCATCACCCATCACAATGCAACACGGCTCCTGCAACGGCAGCTCAAATATTTTCTTACGCGCATTCATTTCACTTGCAAATATCCTAATGCCGTTCAAATGCAAATCATCTACCGCTTTGGCTAAGCTGCTTACGCGGCAAATATGAATTTGCTCCAATGCACCGGCACTGCTTTTAACGGCATCTTCATTAAAAGCGCCTACGCCTTTGTCGGGTATAATGATGGCCTGCGCGCCCGTGCATACAGCGCTGCGTGCGATGGCGCCGATATTTCTTACATCGGTAACACCGTCAAGCATCAGCAGCAAAGGCGCTTCGCCTTCGCCAACTATCCAGTCGATCACCTGCTGCAGGTCCTGGTAAATAATGGCAGATTTAAAAGCCACCACACCCTGATGCAGGATGTTGGTAAGGCTGTTAAGTTTTTCATTCGGCACATATTGTACGGGTATGTTGAGTCCTTTAGCAAGCCTGCGTATTTCCCCGATAGCATCGCCCGACGCATTTTTAAACATCAGTATCTTATCGATATTTTCCTGCCTGTTCAGGGCTTCTATTACAGGGTTGCGCCCTGCTATCATATTTTTTTTTGATTGGTAGGAGTTTGTTGATTTTTTTATGAACGCCATATTAATTCTTTGCTTCTTTGATCGCTTTCATTACACTGCCAAATTCCTGCAAAATGGTTCTGGCCTTCTCGTAATCATCTATTTTCAATTCCTTCATCAGCATTTTAGTACCTCTGTCTACCAGCTTTTCATTGGTCAGTTGCATGTTCACCATTTTATTATCCTTTACTCTTCCCAGGCGTATCATGGTTGAGGTGGTAATCATGTTGAGCACCAGCTTCTGGGCTGTGCCGCTTTTTAACCTTGAGCTTCCCGTAACAAATTCCGGCCCTACCACTACTTCAATAGGATAGTCTGCCACACGCGCCAACGGAGAGTTTTCGTTGCTGGTAACACAACCGGTAATGATGCCGTGCTCTTTACATTTTTCCAATGCACCTATCACGTAAGGGGTAGTGCCGCTTGCAGCGATGCCCACAACTACATCCTGGTCGGTAGGGCTGTATTGCTGCAGGTCTTCCCATCCTTGTTCTTTGCTGTCTTCTGCCCGCTCTACTGCATTGGTTATAGCCTCTTTACCTCCGGCAATAATGCCGTTTACAAGGTCGGGGCTTGCGCCAAACGTGGGCGGTATCTCGCTTGCGTCCAGTATGCCAAGCCTGCCGCTGGTGCCCGCGCCGATGTAAAACAATCTTCCTCCGTTGCTTAATTTCTCTACAACCACTTCAACAAGCTTCTCAATCTGTGGTATAGCCTGCTCAACAGTTATAGGAACAGATTTGTCTTCGTTATTCATGTTTACCAGCAATTCGTGCACCGGCATTTTTTCAAGGTGCCTGTATTTGGAGTCCTGTTCCGTAGTTTTTACAAAGTTTGTAGGCATAATAATCTCCTTATATTTTTTCAATAAAGTTTTTCAAAATAAGTTCACCGGCATCAGCGCTTTTTTCGGGATGAAACTGTACGCCATAAAAATTATCTTTCTGCAAAGCTGTGCTGTATTCCCGGATATAGTTTGCTTTTGCAATGGTATGGGTGCCAACGGAAGCATAATAACTATGCACCAGGTATATAAAGCTGTTTTCCTTCATGCCGGCGAAAAGATCTGATTTAAGATCATAAATAGTGTTCCACCCTATCTGGGGAACCTTTAGCTGCGGCGATTGAAATTTCATTACCTCTTCATCAAAGATCCCTAGGCATGGTGTATCCCCTTCTTCGCTGCGCCTACACATGAGCTGCATGCCCAGACAGATGCCGAGTATGGGTTGTTTTAGATTTACAATCACTTCGTCAAGCCCCCGCTCTTTCAGATACTCCATGGCGCTGCCTGCTTGCCCCACGCCCGGTAAAATCACCTTGTCTGCCTGGTTTATTTCTTCGGGATCGGCCGTTACCACTGCATTATAGCCGATTCTCTGGAGCGCATATAAAACAGACTGCACATTGCCAGCATTGTATTTTATGATTGTGATTTTCATTTAAGCTGCAAAGTTATCTCTAAATTCGGATATTTACTTATGCGGTTACCATTTTGAGGAAAGTTTGCGTGTTTTCCTCAATGCTGTTATCTCCCTGCAACGCACGGATGTATGCACTGCCGATAATGGCGCCGTTGGCATGCTCACAAACCTTGCGGAAGGTAGCTTTGTCTTTTACCCCAAAGCCCGCAAGCACCGGGTTTTTTAAATTATAGGATCGAAGTTTTTGCAAATAATCACTTACGGTTTCAAAATCCTTATTGCCACCGGTCGTGGAAGATGAAGTAACGGCATACAAAAATCCTGAAGTAAGCTCATCTAATTTCCTTACACGTTCTTCTGATGTTTCGGGCGTTACCAGGAAAATAAAATCTAGCCCGTGTTTTTTTGTATGAATGCTGTATTCATTTTCAAACTCGTATGCAGGCAGGTCAGGAATAATGAGGCCATCAACTCCTACTTCTGCGGCTTTGGCACAAAACTGTTCAAAGCCGTATTGCAATACCGGGTTTAAATATCCCATAAGCACTACCGGTATATGTATTTCCTTCCTGAAGTTTTTAAGCTGTTCAAACAGTTTCTGAATGGTCATGCCATTTTTCAAAGCCACGTCGTCACTTTGTTGTATTACCGGTCCGTCTGCAACAGGATCGCTGTAAGGCATGCCCAGTTCAATGATGTCTGCGCCGTTTTCCTGTAGGGCTTTCATTATGGGTACAGTACTATCCGGTTTGGGATAGCCGGCAGTACAATAAATGTTGAGTACGTTATTACGTTTAGTTTTAAACAATTTAAGAATACGTGACATTTCTCTGATCAATTAAATAAATTTATGCATTCTTTGTATATACGTTTCCATATCTTTATCTCCTCTGCCACTGAGGCACACTACAACTACATCCTTTTTGGTAAGATTCATTTTCTCCAACACTGCAATAGCATGCGCGCTTTCCAAAGCAGGAATGATGCCCTCGATCTTTGTAAGATTGTATGCTGCCTTCAGCGACTCATCGTCGGTGGCATGCAGATAAGTAGCCCTGCCGGAATCAAACAGGTAAGCATGCATGGGGCCAATACCGGGATAATCCAACCCTGCTGAAATGCTGTGCGGCTCTATTACCTGGCCGTCATCTGTCTGCATTACCAGGCTTTTGCTTGCATGCAGCACACCTACCTTGCCAAGCCTGGTCGTAGCCGCTGTACTGCCTGTATCTACGCCTAAGCCTGCCGCTTCCACGGCTACCAGATTCACTTCTCTTTCATTAAGAAAATGATAGAATGCCCCTGCTGCATTGCTGCCGCCGCCCACACAGGCGAGCACATGAGTAGGCAGCTCCGAGCCTGTTTTTTCTTTGAGCTGCCAACGGATCTCTTCACTGATGATGCTCTGAAAACGGGTAACCATATCCGGAAAAGGATGGGGCCCCACGACACTACCGATTACGTAATGGGTATCGGACGGATTATTGATCCAATGCCGCAAAGCCTCATTGGTAGCATCTTTCAGCGTTTTGCTGCCACTCATAGCAGGTATTACCTCGGCTCCCAGCATCTTCATCCTGGCTACGTTAGGCGCCTGCCTGGCAATGTCCACCTCGCCCATGTACACAATACATTCCAGCCCTTTTAAAGCGCAGGCTGTAGCTGTGGCTACGCCATGCTGGCCTGCTCCGGTCTCTGCAATGATCTTTTTCTTGCCAAGCCTTTCTGCCAGCAATACCTGTCCAAGCGCATTGTTTATCTTATGTGCACCGGTATGGTTCAGATCTTCCCTTTTCAGGTAAATATTTGTATGGTATTGTGCGCTTAACCGCTCTGCGTAATACAGTGGCGACGGGCGTCCTACGTAATCTTTCAGCAGCAGTTGAAACTCAGCCTTAAAAGACGCATCGTTCATAATTTCCAGGTAGCGCGACTTTAATTCTTCAATATTCCTGTTGAGCATTTCGGGAATGTAGGCTCCGCCGAATTCTCCGTAATAGCCTTTTTCATCAACCTCTATTCTTTGCATAAATCTTTTTTATTTTTTTACCTACCAGTCAAAAGGATCGTAATAATAGTAGCTTTGTTGCCTTTGAGCCATTTGCTCGAAAACGTTGCTGACAGACATTCTCAGCCAGTCATAAACTGCTTTGAGCGAGTATGAGCTTTCACCCGCATTGTCGTTGAAAACCTGTTTAGA
The DNA here is from genome assembly GCA_023422835.1 of Bacteroidota bacterium. Lineage (GTDB taxonomy): Bacteria > Bacteroidota > Bacteroidia > Chitinophagales > Chitinophagaceae > Haoranjiania > Haoranjiania flava. Next base: position 55,019 of record JAFAGI010000012.1, read on the forward strand.
ACCATCCGCATAATGCACTTCCAGCATTGAGGTGAATGTATCATCGTTCATAACAATAGACGCATCTTTGCTTTTTTCGTACCTGCGCAGGGTAGCCACCACATCCAGGAAATCACCCATCATGTCTTTGGCGATCTTTGCATTGTGTACCGCTGGTTTTTTCCCATCCTGAGCATCTTCAGTGATCACCAGATCTGAATTTCTTTCCCGCTGGTTCACAAGCGTTACCTGTATATTGCCTTTGGGGAAATATTGTTCTGTATAAACAACCCTGGCAATAGTGGCAGGATCCACTAACTTCTTATAATCTACTAGCATCTGTATTTCAGGATGAAACATTACCGTATCTACCCTTAAGGGAACGCCTTCCACTTTCTTATACAAATCGTTTGTCCACTTAGCTATCTCCAGGTAATTTTTTCCATCTATCTCAAATACATTAAAGTAAGTAGGAACCGGTGAATTGTATTTTATATGCGGGAAATTGTTGAAGTTATCTGCCAGAAAAATAAACAGACGGTAATGTTGCGAGTAGCCCGCTTTTTTACTGAGGTAACCGCTGATAACAAGATCATCTTTTTTATCCCCGTTCAGATCCAGCTTAGCCCATTTGCGGTATTTGTATCTGCCCAGAAGATCGTTTTTCTGATGTTCGCTGAAATTGTAAAAATTGATCCACTCTGTACCGTCAATCAGTTTAAAATCATTGAAATTGCTTTTGGTATTGGTTCCTATAACATGCTTTTTGAAGAATTGCATCGCAGCGCTGTCAGAATTGATCCTGTCGATTTCTGTTTGTGCAGAAACCGGGACCGTGCAGGCAACCGCAGCCACAAGCAACAGGCTTTTGATCTTCACAGAGATGGAAATGCAAGAATGATTTATGCTTAGTTTCATTTTTTATAGCTTTTTAAATCCACAATAAAACGCTCTACCTGGCGTACATCTTTATTGCCGGGGCTCAATTCAAATTTACTATTTATATCAACAGCAATTAATTTTTTCGAGACAATTTCTTCAGCAAATGAGTTGATGGCTTCGGCATCATCTACCCCTATTCCACCGCTTAAAAAATAAGGATTTGGTATATCGATATCCTCCAAAGTACTCCAGTCAAATTTTTCTCCCGAGCCGCCAAACTGGACTGTTTTGGTGTCAAAGAGGAAGTAATCGCTCACATTGGCATATTTATTCACCTTCCACAAAATATTATCATCTTTCAGCATCCTAAATGTTTTCACCACCGGGTAGTGATTAGATATATTGGCGCAATAAGAAGGCGTTTCATCGCCGTGTAATTGCACCATATCCAGGTCGCACTCATCGGCGATACGCAGCACTTCATTCTCGTCTTCATTTACAAACACACCGATGCGCTGAATATCTACATTAAGATCCCTGATATCAAATGTTGACAAATGATTTAAAACATATCTTGGAGATGCCCTGTAAAAAATAAAGCCTACATAATCTGCCCCTGCTTTCTCTACTCCGTAAATCTGTTCAAGTTGTGTCATTCCACACACCTTAACTTTCATGCTGCTTTTGTTTTAATTGTTCTGCATACTCTTTAAAAGCCAGGCCCGGATTCTGATGCTTCATAAAGTTTTCACCGATCAGAAATCCTTGGAAACCTTTATTGCGCAAAGCTATCACTACATCCGCATTATCTATGCCACTTTCTGCGATACAGATTTTGCCTTCGGGCAGTTTCTGCATCAACCGCACAGAATGTTCCACATCTACTTCAAATGTTTTCAGGTTACGGTTGTTAATTCCTACAAAATCCACCTCATCGCAAATATGCTGCAGCTCTGCTTCTGCGTGCAACTCCAGCAAGACTTCCAAAGACAATTTCTTTGCAAAGTTAGCTAATTCTTTTACTCTTTGCGGCGGAAGGCAGGCTGCGATCAATAATACTACATCAGCGCCTATGGCTTTTGCTTCCAAAAGCTGGTATTCATCTATAATAAATTCTTTACGCAGTATAGGTATATTGTTTTTCCTTGCGGCAATAAGATCCTTATCGGAGCCGCCAAAAAAATCCCGGTCGGTTAATACGGAAAGGCAGCTTGCGCCGTATTTTGTATAGGCTGCTGTTACCTCTTCTACATCTGCTGCCTGGTTGATCCAGCCTTTGCTGGGCGACCTGCGTTTAAACTCTGCGATGATGCCGGTACTTCCTTCGCGCTGAAGGTTTTCTTTGAGGGAAATGGTATCACGGCTAAAGAATTCACTTGCGCTCAAAACCGCTTCGGGAAACTGTTTACGGGCTTGTGCTACCTCATTTCTTTTCTGTTCAACAATCTTATCCAGGATATTTTTTATCATTTGTTCATCGCTATTAAAGTATTAAAACATTGTCTGGCCTTTCCGGAATCGAGGCTGTCTACGGCCGCATGGTAAGCATCGTTGTAATCTTTATAATTGCCTGTGCAGTGCAATGCCGTAGCGGCGTTGGCAAGTACCACCGCATTCTGCGGCCAGGTGCCGTTTCCCTCAATAACATTGCTGAAAATTTCGGCAGCGGATTCAAGTGTCTTGCCTCCGAAAATATCGTCTTCCGTAACCCTTCGCCTGCCCAGTTGTTCGGGCGTAGCTATTCTTTCACCACTGTTTGAAATAATCTTTGTATCTCCTGTAAGTGAAATCTCGTCATACCCGTCAAGGCTGTAAACGATATGGAAAGCCTTGCCGCTTTGCTGTAAAAAATAAGTATAGATCCTTGCCATCTCCAGGCTGTAAACGCCCAATAACTGGTAATCGGGCCTTGCTGGATTGACCAATGGCCCGAGCATATTGAAAAATGTCCGTAGGCCAAGACTCTTCCTGATGGGACCTACGTTTTTCAATGCAGGGTGAAAAACAGGGGCATGCAGGAAACAGATGTTGGCCTGTTCCAGCTCTTTTTTTAACTGCTGCTGATCTGATTTGAATTGATAGCCCATCAGCTCCATAACATTCGAAGCGCCACTTACGGTGGAAGCGCCATAGTTTCCCTGCTTGGCAACCTTCTGACCTGTGCCCGCAACGATGAAAGAAGCCAAGGTAGAAATATTAAAAGTGTCTTTTCCATCGCCGCCTGTGCCAACAATATCAATAGTTTTGTGATCAGAAAAATCTACTTTTACACAAAGATCCATAAGAGCTTCCGTAAAGCCTGCAAGCTCTTCAATGGTAATGGTACGCATCAGGTACACCGTGACAAAGGCCGTTACTTCCGCATCACTGTACCTGCCGTTAGAGATGTTGATCAGTATCTCTTTAGCCTGTTCTTTGGATAAAGTTTTATAGTCAAATAAGTATTGTAATGTTTTCTTCATCTGTCTCTTTTGTTTTTACTGATTGATTCAGGTGGCTATTTAAAATAATTGTGATTATACATTTGACCACGCTTGATAATACAAGACTTAGAGTTGCAGCCAGTTTCTTAAAATGGTTTCACCGTCAGGCGTTAATATACTTTCGGGATGAAACTGTACACCCTTCACATCATATGTTGTATGTTCCAACGCCATGATCATACCTGCTTCGTCTCTGGCAGTTACCTGCAACGTCTCCGGAAAACTTTCTTCACTCACCACCCAGCTGTGATAACGCCCCACCGGGAAATATTCAGGCAGGCCATTAAACAGCGCGCTCCTGTGTCGGGTTTGTATACAGCTTGTGGCCACACCATGATGCACGTCTGCAATGTTCTCAAGCTTTGCTCCAAAGGATTCCCCGATGGCCTGTTCCCCCAAACATACGCCCAGTATGGATTTGGAAGGTGCATATTCCCTGATCAGCGGCAACAACAAACCTGATCCGGAAGGTAGCCCCGGACCGGGAGAAAGGATAATCTTATCATATTTTTTTACATCCTCCAATGCAATTCTGTCATTGCGGTATACATCAATCTTCTTACCCGCTATTCTTTCAACAATTTGGACAAGATTGTATGTAAACGAATCATAATTATCAAAAACTAATATTTCCATTATATATTTTTTACCTTATAGCCTGATGATTAAAGACAATTTAAATCTCCTCTGCAATTAATAACGCCTGTTTTAGCGCGCCCAGCTTATGATGCACTTCCTGCACCTCGTCTGCAGGATTAGATTTGGCCACAATGCCGCCGCCGGCCTGGTAATACAATGCATTGTTCTTACTCAGGAAACTGCGGATGATAATGGCGTGGTTTATAGATCCGTCAAATCCCGTAAAGCCAATGGTGCCGCCGTATGCGCCGCGAGAATCATTTTCAAATTCATCAATCAGTTGCATCGCTTTATATTTGGGTGCGCCGCTTAAGGTGCCCGCAGGAAATGTGTTGGCCAGCATACGGAAAGGATTGGTATTTTGCTGCACATCGCCCTTTACTTCACTTACAATATGCATTACATGCGAGTAGTTGTGTACTTCGCGGAAATAATTTACCCGTACATTTTCACACAAACGGCTGAGGTCGTTTCTAGCAAGGTCAACCAGCATGGTATGCTCTGCATTCTCTTTGGGATCCTGCAATAACTTTTCTGCCAGTAATTTATCTTTTATTACATCGCCCGTGCGGCCGGAAGTGCCGGCAATAGGATGTATGATGGCTTCGCCCGCTTTGATCACCAGTTGCGATTCAGGGCTTGAACCCATTATTTTATAATCAGAATAATCAAAATAAAACAAGTAAGGCGAAGGATTTACACTGCGTAATGCCCTGTACACGTTAAAATCGTCGCCTCTGAATTCCTGCTTAAATCTTCGGCCCAGAACCATCTGGAATACATCACCGCGCAAACAGCTTTGTATGCCTTTTTCAATCATGGTAATATGTTCTTCTTCTGTTTTGTTTACGGTTTCCACGCCTGTGAGTTTAAACGGAAATGATGGCACATCCTTGCTTCTGATAAGTGTTTCCACCTCTTCCATTTCGCTTTCCACGCCGCCGATGATGTTTTCACAGAGATACATTTCATTTTTAAAATGATTGATCACGATCACGTACTGATAAAGCCTGTAGCGCATCAGCGGTATGTCTACTTCGCTCGAGCGTTTATAAGAAGGCAGTTTTATCGTATCGAAAAATTGTACTGCATTGTAAGAGGCATAGCCAAACAATCCCTGCGCCTGCCCGGCGACAGTGTCTGCACATTTTTCAACTTCGTATTGCTGCATGTAATGCCACAACATTTCGGGTACATCCTGTACATCTTTTATGTCTGTCAGTACCGGCTTCTGTCCGGGATATTTAAATTCTATCTGCTGCAGGTCTCGCACCTCTATACCGCCAATGGCATTGATGCCGATAATAGACCTGCCGTTTTCAGCAGAATTGTGGTTAACACTTTCGAGCAGTACCGTATCTCTGAAGCGGTCGCGCAGGCGCAGGTATATGCCTACAGGCGTGTAAATGTCTGCCAGGATTTTTTTACAATTGGTTTCTAACTTTACTTTTTTCATTTCATGCTGCATTAAACACTAATTACCAAGTAACAAAAAAGGCCTCAACATTTGCCGAGACCTTCTGAATATTTTTATTATGTTTACTGAAGTTACAATCACAGGATTATTCAAACAGACCCGACTTAGAGCTTGTTTGCCACCACCACAGATTGTTGCTATTGTTGAACATGCAGCAAATGTAAATAGTAATTTTTATTATTCAAAAAAATAATTCTCTAAGATTACTTGCTTGTTTTTTAGTCATAACTTTAAAGTTAGTTATTAATAACTTATCAGTACAACATTTACAATATAATTACACAGTCATTCTATGCTATGGATACAAAAATTGATAGAAGCTCCTGCCTGTCTAATAATTTTCTGATTCTATGGAAAAAATCAATCCCTATAAAAACTTTATATCCCTGCCTGTTACTGATATCATCGCATTTTTCAAATGCACAGGTTACCTTTCGAAAAAATTGAGAGGTAAGTATCAATTAACGTTTACCAGAGAAACATTTAAAAAGGTTGTTGATAAATATAATTATTACAAAAGCTGCTGAGACTTTTGCTTGCGTGAGCAATACGCACTGCGTGCTTATTAAGCGCAGCCCGAGTAAGGAACCTTGAGATGCATGTATCTTTTTACTTGAAGAAATTGCCTGGGGTTGATATTTTTCACTTCTCACTTTTCACCATTTCATCATTGGTAAATCACAAATCACAATTTGTATTCAACAAACTCCCACTGGGCTAAAAAACTTTGATCTGCTTCAGCGCCTATGCCCGGCAAATCGGGTGTTTGCAGCAACATGCCTTTATATGTGACGCCATTGATAACAGGATCTGCCAGGTGTCCTAATAGACAAGAGTCAAAATCATGATAAGCAATATTGTCGCAAGCCAACGCCAGGTGTACATTTGCAGACAAAGCTATCCGGCTTTCCAGCATGCCACCGAGCATGTTGGGAATATTATTTCGTTTACAGACTTCATGGATTTTCAACGCCTCAGCAATGCCGCCGGATTTAGCAAGTTTTATATTGATGCTATCAGTAGCCTTGTGCCTGATAAGTCTTTCCGCATCCCTGTGTGTATATACACTCTCATCTGCCATAACCGGTATTGCTGTTTGTTGTATGAGTTCAGGTAGATAATCATCATCGGAGGTGCGCATGGGCTGTTCGCAAAACTCAATATCAAATTTTTCTATGCCCTGCAAAAGTTTTAAAGCATCGGCAGGCGTATATCCTTGGTTGGCATCTACCCTGATCTTTGTATTATTGCCAACGGCCTGCCTGATGGCCTGTATGCGCAGTATATCTTCTTCTGCGTTTTTGCCTAACTTTACTTTGATAATGTTTACAAGCCTGTTGGCAACAAAATCATGCGCTGTTGCGCGCATATTGGCAATGCTATCAATACCAATGGTAAGGTCACTTTCGGGTTCAAAATAGGTACCGCCTAAAAACTTATAAAGCGGAAGGCCTTTGGCTTTGGCTGAAATATCATACAGACACATATCAAAAGCGCTCTTGATGGTGTAGTTACCTGCAATGTAAGTCTGTAATTGCGCATTTCTGTCCTCAATGTTCAAAGGATCTTTACCGACCCACAGCTCTGCAAACTTTTTTGCAAGCACAAAGCAGGTATCCTGTGTTTCACCCACAATCATAGGGAAAGCGCTGCATTCGCCTACACCTTTCAAACCCGCATCAGTAAACACTTCTACATAGGTGTTCTGTGCATAATCCATTACACCCGTTGCGATCACGAAGGGCACCATAGGTATGGAAAAACGGTAAATTTTTACAGCAGTTATTTGCATGCGGCAGTTTAATTTTTATACTTTTGTGGCACAATGTGCCTGGCTAATATATTAAAAATAATATTTTGAAGCAGATTTAAGCAGGCACAGATTAAATTAAGCCTGCGCAATATCTGATATTAACATAGCATGAAGAAATTAAGTATGGATGAACTCAACCGTTTGTCGGTGGAAGCGTTTAAGGAAGCAAAAAAAAACAAAGTGATCGCAGTACTTGATAATGTCAGGAGCATGCACAACGTGGGCAGTGTATTCCGTACCGCCGACAGCTTCCTGATTACTGCTGTTATGCTCTGCGGCTACACCCCGCAACCCCCGCACAGGGATATTCATAAAACGGCATTAGGGGCTACCGAAACCGTTGATTGGATGTACTTTGAAAATACAGCAGATGCAGTAACGGCATTAAAACAAAAAGGCTATAAAGTTTACGGCATAGAGCAGGTTGATACCAGCGAGAAGCTTGATGGGCGCACGTTTTCAGGCGATGAGCAAATAGCCGTGGTCTTCGGCAATGAGGTTCATGGCGTGGCGCATGAAGTGCTGGAAATCTGCGATGGTATTGTTGAAATTCCACAGGAAGGCACTAAGCATTCACTGAATATTTCTATCGCTGCCGGTATAGTTCTGTGGGAGGCATTTAAACAAGTGAAAAAGCCTGAATACAAAGTGCTTCCGGCGGGTTGATCATACAATACCGCCCTGCAAAGCCAGGCAGACCATGCATTTTATTCAACAATAAACACAATAGCCTGCTTATGCCTGGAGCTCACTTTGGTGTTGTTCTGGATTCCCGGCTCCCAGTCTCCGCTGGCTTTGATCACCCTTACAGCCTCTGCTGCCGTGCCGTAGCCAGGGTCATTCAAGGCTTTCACGTCACTTACTTTCCCGTTTTTTGCAACCGTAAAACCTACTACTACTCTGTAAGTTCCCGGAGGCGCGCCGTTCTCAACGGGCAGGTCTGCGTTGAGGCTGCGCCTTAAAAAGTTATCCCAATCGCCTCGGTAGCTTGCTTTTACCTGCACATCAATAAAAATTTCTTCTTCTATTTTTTTGGAAGTTACGGAAGCTGCTATGTGCTCAAAAGTATTGCCGCCTTCGCCTTTGATCTGTACGGGAGGCGCTACTGCATTGGTTTCCAGGCCCTCCTGTGTAAAGGCCGCGATCCTCGCATTGGACAGGTCGTGCTGGCTTTTTACGGTTTCCTTCACCATCCTGTCATCTACGATCTTCAGCGTGGAAAATTGTGTGGTCTTTAATTTAATGGTCTGAGGTTTTACTTTTTCCACTGGTTGTAAGGGCATGACAACCTGCGATTTTGTTTCACTGACTGATTGCAGGTCGATCTCTCGGGTTATAAACGTTTTTGTTGTGGAATCTTTATCCTGCTTCAACTGCAACAAAAGACTGAATGCAGCAGCAATCATCAGCATGCCGGTTATGGCGTAAGTAATATGTTTGCGGTAGCTGCGCCTGAGATCATAAGCGCCATAGGCTTTGTTTCTGTTCTCAAAAATAATATCAAGAAAATCAGATTGCAGAATTTTACTCTTTTCCATAAAATGCGTTTTAATTGTTTACAATAATTGGTTATTTATTTTGTGGTACGAGCAGCGCACAAGGTTTTCAAGATGAGCGCCAAAGGTTGCTTCCTTGTGTGCTATATCATTGTGTACTTCCGTTTTAAGCATGAATAGCACAAGAGATTCCGCCATTTATAATAAGCTTATTTCCTTGTATCTTGTGCAATCTTCCTATACAGTGAGTTTTAATCAAAACGCAAAAAAACTTTCAAAATGCCGACAATTATTTACTTATGCACCTTCTATAACCATTGTGTATATTGTGTTTCAAGCCCATTTGAAAAAATGAGACAAAGATTTTACATCCACGATCAACGCATGCTGTTGTGTGGTATCACTTACCTGATCTTTAAATAATAAAATACTATGTAAACCTGTTCATTAATAAGATTCAGAAAGCCGGTTATTTCCATAAAATGTAACCACCTATTTTTTAATATCAACTGCCACTAATTATTTATTAAGTATTTTTAGGGCTATTTAAAAAAACAACTTTATGCAGAAATTATTGGTCTTTGCTGTTTTATTTTTTCTATCCTTCCAAATCAGTGCACAAACCATCAATACCATGCTGGAGCGCAGCATAGCTGCTTTGCTGAATGATTCGCAGATGAAAAATGCTTCTATAAGCTTTTATGTAGCTGACGCTGCCTCAGGCGCAATGATTTATCATAAAAACGGCTATACCGCCTTGGCGCCGGCCAGTACTTTAAAAAGCTTTATAGCCATTGCAGCTCTGGAGATACTGGGCAAGGATTACCGGTATAAAACAAGCATACAGCATACCGGGAAAGTAGAAGACGGCATACTCAAAGGCGACCTGATCTTCAGAGGCAGCGGCGACCCCAGTTTGGGAAGCTGGCGCTATGAAGGCTATAAACAGGAGGATGTAAAAACAACTTTTCTGGAAGCTGTTGCTGCGGCCGGCATACGTGCGATTGACGGAAATATTATTGCAGACAACTCAGCTTTTGAATTACAACCGTTGCCCGGCGGCTGGCCGTGGGATGACATCGGCAATTATTACGGCGCCGGCCCGTGGGGCCTCAACTGGAATGAAAACCAGTTCGACATGCATATCCGTCCCGGCAAAAAAGAAGGTGATGAAGTAAGCATTATCAAGACCGTGCCGGAGATACAAAACGTAACGATCATAAATAATTTCAGGACAACAAAAAGTGAGGATACGCGCCTGTTTTTTGCGCCCTATTCTAAAGTGGCTTTTACAGAAGGTAGTGTGCCTGCGGGCAAAACAGTAGTCATTGCTTCCGGATCCATGCCCGATCCGCCGCGGCAGTTTTTGTATGCCGTGAAAAGCTGGCTGAAAGAAAAAAATATTTATACCACAGGGAAGTACCTCACAGCCTTTGATTTTTTATCCGGCGGAAAGGCTTTGCCCCGAAACGCTACAGAGATCGGCTATTTCCAATCTCCTTCCATGGATAAAATGGAGTATTGGTTCATGAGAAAGAGCATTAATCTTTATGGAGAAGCATTTGGCAAAACCATAGCGCTCGAAGAAAAAGGCCATGGTAATACGCAGGATGGAGTTGACGTTATAAAAAAGTTCTGGAAAGAAAAAGGTATTGATCTAAGTGAATTTAAAATGATTGATGGCAGCGGCCTGTCACCGCAAAATGCGGTAACCGCACACGCAGAAGTACAGGCTTTACTATACGCTCAGAACCGGGAATACTACAAAGCATTCTATGAATCCATGCCAGTGTATAACGATATGAAAATGAAAAGCGGCACCATTGCCAGATGCAAAGCGTTTGCCGGATACCACACGTCTGCTACAGGCAAAAAATATGTATTCTCTATCATTATCAATAATTATGAAGGAAGTTCGTATGGCATTGTTCCCAAAATGTATAAGCTCCTCGATAACCTGAAAAAATATTAGATATGCAAAAACTTGTAGCACTTACAGGCGCCGGCATCAGCGCAGAGAGTGGTGTGGCCACGTTTCGGGATTCAAATGGTTTGTGGTGCAACCATCGCGTGGAAGACGTAGCCACACCGGAAGCCTGGTATAAGGATAAACAACTGGTACTTGATTTCTACAATGCACGCAGAAGGCAGTTGCAAGAAGTAGCACCAAATGATGCGCACAAAATACTGGCAGAACTTGAAAAAGATTTTGAGGTAACGATCATTACCCAAAATGTAGATGACCTGCACGAGAGAGCCGGCTCTGCAAACATCATTCACCTGCATGGAGAACTGAAGAAAGCCAGGAGTGAAAAGAATGAATCAATTGTGCTGAACTGGGAAGGTAATATGCAATTAGGAGATAAAGCAAGCGACGAAAGCCAGCTAAGGCCACATATTGTATGGTTTGGCGAAGCCGTGCCTATGATAGAAAAAGCAATGGCAGTGACAGCTACCGCTGACATTTTCCTTATTGTGGGCACATCGCTGCAAGTGTATCCTGCAGCGGGCTTAATGAATTTTGTAAGGCCCGGCACCCCTGTATATTTAATAGACCCTAACCCTCCTGCCGTAAAGTTTCCAAGGAAATTTTATATTCCCATGGGTGCATCGGAAGGGATGAAGGTGTTCCGTGAAAAGATAAAAAATTATAAGCGCTAAACGTGTTGGAGCGCCTGGTTTATATCGTCTAAAATATCATCAACATATTCCAATCCAACCGACAAGCGAATCAATCCCGGAGTGATGCCCACAGACAACCGCTCTTCCTCTGTAAGCTTGGAATGCGTTGTAGTCGTAGGATGAGAAACAATGCTTCTGCTATCACCAAGATTAGAGGTAATCGTTAGCATCTCTAAATTGTCTATGAAACGTTTGGCTCCTCCTAAACCGCCATGCACATCGAAGCAAACAATACCGCCGCCGGAAGACATTTGTCTTTTGGCAATCTCATATTGCGGATGACTCTGCAGAAAAGGATATTTTACCAGGTTTATTTTCGGATGCCTTTCTAATGCCTGCGCTACTTTCAGTGCATTCGCACAATGGCGCTCCAGGCGCACATCCAGTGTTTCCAGGCTTTTACTGATCATCCATGCATTGAAAGGAGAAAGCGTAGGTCCCGTAGCGCGGCAGAAAAGATAAACCTCATTGATTAATTCTTTACTTCCTGAAATAGAACCTGCAAGTACCCTGCCCTGCCCGTCCATCCATTTTGTGGCAGAATGTATCACTACATCAATACCAAAGTCTATGGGGCGTTGCAACACGGGTGTGGCAAAACAATTGTCTACTACAGTCAATATGTTGTGTTGCTTTGCCATTGCGCTCACTGCCGCAAGGTCAATGATCTCTAACTGGGGATTGGTAGGTGTTTCAAAGTAAATCATTTTGGTGTTTGCCTTTATTTCCTTCTCCCACTCCTCTATTTTTACCGCATCTACGTATGTGTATTCTATACCAAACTTGGGCAGGTATTTGGTGATCACGCTGTTGGTGCCTCCGAATATTGACCGGCTGCAGATAATGTGGTCTCCAGACTTGAGCAATGCCATGAAGGTTCCGAATATGGCTGCCATACCCGATGCCACTGAAAAACCGGCTTCCGCGTTTTCCAATGCAGCTATTTTATTGGAAAGCTCTTCTACATTGGGGTTAGTATAGCGGCTGTAGGTATTGGCAAAATGCTCTTCAGCAAATGCTGCACGTATATCTTCGGATGTTTCAAAAGCAAAGCTGCTGGTTAAAAATAAAGGCGAAGCATGTTCGCCATGATAAGTTCTGTCCATTTGCAGGCGCACAGCTTTAGTGGCTGGGTGCCATTTCTTCTTATCTTTCAAAATGTTTAGTGTTAGCTTATTGATTAATATATTACTGGTTAACTACAATGTTTGTGTTAATCTTGGCTCCGGCTCTTTTAAGGGTTTCTGCTACAGAGCAGTATTTATTCATGGAAAGTTCAACAGCACGCTTTACCCTTCCTTCTTCCACGCTCCCGCTTACATAAAAAGTCATATCTATATTCTTCCATAAGTAAAATTCCTTATCCTGCTCTTTTTCAGCATTAATCACAACTTTATATCCCGTAACATCCTGTTTTTGTTTTTTAAGGATCATGATCACGTCAATGCTTGCACAACCGGCCAGCGCATTGAGCAGCAGGTTCATGGGCCTTGCGCCGAAATTCCTGCCGCCAATCTCGGGGCTGCCGTCTATACGCGTAAGGCTATCATTGTCGTCTATCGTTTCAAAACCGTAATCGCCCTGAACGCGAATCAATTCTATCTTTGCCATAATTAATAATGTTTGAAGGCTATAAAAATAAGTAATACATGACAAAATAAAGAGGAAAACTCATTATTCCTGTTAAAAATTTAACACGTGCCAAAATTAACTTATAGTTAAATTTAAAAAATAGTTAAAGATTTTGATTTTGTTTAACTCATTATTAATACCTTTGGTACGTTATTAGCAATGGATTAGTATAACATTTACAAAACAAATAGTGGATTATGAAAAAAATTACTTTTATAATGGCGCTTCTTGTTAGTTTCAGTATAGTTAATTTTTCTGCAAAAGCAGAAGATGTAATTTTCAGGAAAGATAATATAGGTGACACGGCCGCAACTAAAAAACTAAATAATTTTACTTTAAACGGACTGGCATACAACAAGAAATTTTCTTTAAACGTAAAAAAAGAAACGCCCAAACAATACTTCAGGAACTACAATAGCTTTGATATCAGCACTAAGAGGCCCGACTACATCCAATCTGTGCTTATGCGCAAGGGTAACACTATACAGGCCATACCTCTTTATATTTACACATTGCCTTTTTAAAAAAAGCCAATATTATTTTGTAATACTGAGTATCATTTGTAATTTTGCACACCTTTCACACGGAAACTGGCTATGGTAACCTGCTTCCGAACCTTTTGAAAACGATAAAATAATTTTGAAACAGCAAACAGTTGCAAACAAACAAGATCTAATTTTTTTGCACTGTAAAAACGAGAAAAACAAAGATACAAATGAAACGTACATTTCAACCACATAACCGCCGCCGCAAATCAGTTCATGGTTTTCGTAAACGCATGGCTTCTGCCAACGGCCGTAAAGTATTAGCAAGTCGTCGTGCAAAAGGTCGTAGAAAACTTACCGTATCCGACGAAAGTACTTTAAAGTAAAATAACTTTGCATATACACATTGAAAGCTCCAGGTTTTGGAGCTTTTTTATTTTTATTCCACTACATTTGAGTGCCAAAGATGACAGCTACATTTACATACGGCAAAGCGCAAAAACTCAAAAGCCAGAAAGATATTGAAACCCTGTTCAGAAGCGGGTGCTCTTTTTATGTGCATCCTTTAAAAATCTTCTACAGGATTTGCATGCGCGAGCCGCAGCAAGCCTCACCTCTGAAAACAGGTATGGGTGTAAGTAAAAAGTACTTCAACAAAGCAGTAAAACGCAACCGTGTGAAAAGGTTAGTAAGAGAGGCTTACAGGCTGCACAAAAATAATTTGTATGCATTAGTGCAAGCCAGAAATTTGTCAGCCGATGTTTTTTTTATTTATACATCCAGGGAAATTAGTCCCTTCCATGTAGTAGAAGAAAAAATGCAAACAGCATTGAATATATTAGCTGAAAAGATACCGGATGAAGAAGCTATCTGACATATTTGCTTATCCTTTTATCTTCCTGATAAAATTTTATCAGTACGGCATATCCCCTTTGCTGGGGCCGAAGTGCAGGTTTACGCCAACATGCTCTCAATACGCACTGGAAGCGTTTAAGAAATATGGTGTATTTAAAGGATTTGTTTTATCATTGAAAAGAATTTCGCGCTGCCATCCCGGGGGCGGTAGTGGCTATGACCCGGTACCGTGAAAGTATGGATCAAACAAGACCAGTCAACTCGTGTAGAAACAGAAATATACTGAATTGAATTACCTAATGATTGTTTATGCAAGCACAAAAACGCAAGCATACACGAAGCAGGATAAATATTCGCAAATAGGAGATGCCGGTAGTTATCGGATAGCTTATCGGGAACCAATAAAAAAATAAAAATATATACGGATGAAAATAGGAATTGTTTGTTACCCTACATTTGGCGGCAGCGGCGTACTGGCTACGGAGCTTGGCAAAGCGCTGGCCCTGCGCGACCACCAGGTGCATTTTATTACTTACAGCCAACCCGTGAGGCTAGATATTTTTAACCCAAACATATTCTATCATGAAGTGCCCGTTCCTTCTTATCCTTTGTTTGAATATCCGCCATATGAGCTTGCCTTGTCAAGCTCCATGGTTGAAGTGATCATGCGGCATCAGCTAGACCTGTTGCATGTGCATTATGCTATACCCCATGCATCAGCAGGCTATATGGCTAAGAAAATTTTGCAGTCCAAAACAGGCAGGGATATTCCCATGATCACCACACTGCATGGTACGGATATCACACTGGTTGGCAAAGATAAGACCTACGAACCTGCAGTAACTTTCTCCATCAACGAAAGCGACGGTATTACAGCTGTCTCCGAAAACCTGAGAGAGGAAACGTACAAGAACTTTAATATCAGCAAACAGATCGAAGTTATTTACAATTTTGTAGACGTGGAGAGATTTCACAACCACCACAACAACAATTGCAAGTGCCTCTTTGCACCCAATGATGAAAAAATAATCATGCATGCTTCGAATTTCAGAAAAGTGAAACGCGTACGCGACGTGATAAAAATATTTTCAAATATCAGCAAACAGATCAATGCAAAATTGCTGATGGTTGGCGACGGCCCGGAAAGAATTCATTGTGAAGAGCTTGCCCGCAGCCTTGGCGTAGACAGAAATGTGCGTTTTATGGGTAAACAGGAAAAAGTGGAAGAGATATTTCCCTGCGCAGATCTTTTTATACTGCCCTCAGAATACGAAAGTTTTGGCCTGGCCGCGCTCGAAGCAATGGCATCCCACACACCTGTGTTGAGTACCAACGTCGGCGGCATACCGGAAGTAAATATCGACGGTAACACAGGCTATCTATACAATACAGGCGATATAAACACTGCTTCGCAAAAAGCTATTGAGCTTTTATCTGATGAGCAAAAACTGCGCACAATGAAAGAAAACGCTTACCGCCACGCCTTAGAGTTTGATATTGACAAGATCATTCCTCACTATGAGAATTTTTACCGCAGGTTCCTGAAATAATAAGCGCCAGCGTAAGAAGCATCTTTACAATTTCCTTTAAGCGCCGGAGGCGTGTAACTTATTTTTTCTCAGGATGGTCATTCATGCCGGGATTGAACAATTCCTGCCTTGGCGCAATTGCTGGGTGGGTTATCTGGCTGATGTTTCTTTCTGAAATAGTTCTAGAGGCATCCTTTTTTATTATATTTATGATAAAAAACATTTTTTTATATCCTAAAAGAAACTAACTTGAGTACGTAAATGAAAACTGACTTATCAATTAAATAATTTTCAAGTATAATGAATATTTTACACGTAACTGCAGAATGCTACCCGGTCGCAAAAGCCGGTGGATTGGGAGATGTAGCAGGCGCTTTACCAAAATATCAATGCCAGGCCAGGCACAATGCCATGCTCGTAATGCCTATGTATAAAACTGCTTTCCTGGAAAAAAATAAATGGGAAGTACACCACAAAGGCCGCACAAACTCTGGAAATTATTTTTTTGACTATACCATCATTAAAGAAAAGACCAATAAGCTTGGCTTTGAATTATTTTTAGTTGATATCAACGGCCTGCTCGACCGGCCAAAAATCTATGGCTATGATGACGATGCCCAGCGCTTTGTGGCTTTCCAGATCGCTGTCTGCCACTGGCTTACAGACTGGAAGGTAAAACCAGATGTTGTACATTGTCACGACTTCCACACAGGCTTGATACCATTTATGTTTAAATATTGTTTTAATTTCAGGCCGCTTGCAAAAGTACCTACAGTATTTACCATACACAACGCCGAATACCAGGGCTGGATGAGCTGGGACAAAAGCATGTGGATACCTGAATACGACATATGGAGAGCCGGCTTGCTTGAGTGGAAAAACGTGATCAATCCACTTGCAAGCGCTGTAAAAAATGCCTGGAAAGTTACTACCGTAAGCCCAAGCTATATGCATGAGCTAAAACATAACAGCAATGGCCTGGAACTTTTATTTGAATACGAAAAAGGAAAATGCATCGGCATACTCAATGGCATTGATACAGAAGTATGGAACCCCAAAACCGATAAGTACCTTGAAGCGCATTATTCCTCATTAACTGTAAATAAAGGCAAGAAATCAAATAAGGAAATGCTCTGCAAAACCTTTGACCTGGATATAGACAAACCCTTGTTTATTTTTATTGGGAGGCTGGTACATGAAAAAGCTGCCAATATACTTCCTGATACCATTGGTTCTGCGATACATCAGTTAAACAAAGAGGTAAACTTTTTGATTCTCGGCAGCGGAGATCCGCATGTGGAATGGCTTTTAGAGCAGTTGAAAAAAATTGTACCTGAAAATTACAATTGTGTGATAGGCTACAACGAGCAACTGAGCCACATTATGTATGCAGGGGCAGATTTTCTTTTAATGCCTTCCAGGGTAGAACCTTGCGGCCTTAACCAGATGTATGCCATGCGGTATGGTACTATGCCGATGGTAAGAAGAACGGGCGGGCTGAATGATACTGTAACCGATATAGGCGACGAAGGCTGGGGCATCTGTTTCAACAATGCAGAAGTACAGGAGCTCGTGAATGCCTGTAAAAGAGCCCTGCATGTTTACAACGATCCAAAGGTAATGACAGCCCTGCGTAAGAAGATGATGAAGATAGATAACAGCTGGGAAAACACCGTGGATAAATACATACAGCTATACAAAAGCGTACTATTAAACTGACGAAAAATATATTGACAAGATAAATCGTAAACTATGGAAGCAAGACTCACAGATGTAGTGATCAGCGTAATACTTGGAGGGGGCGCCGGCTCAAGGCTCTATCCTTTAACGGCATCACGATCCAAGCCGGCAGTGCCTATTGCAGGTAAGTACAGGTTGGTGGATATTCCTATCAGCAACTGCATGAACTCGGGCATTCACCGCATTTTTGTGCTGACGCAGTTTAACTCTGCCTCTCTAAACAGGCACATAAAAAATACCTACCAGTTCGGTTCCTTCAGCAAAGGCTTCGTGGATATTGTAGCCGCCGAGCAGACTCCTGATATCAACACGGGCTGGTTCCAGGGCACAGCAGATGCGGTAAGGCAGGCAGCCAGGCATTTCAACAACCAGGATTATGAATATGTACTTATCCTCAGCGGCGACCAGCTTTACCAGATCGATTTTGCAAAAATGATCAAAGCCCATATTGAAGCCAAAGCTGAGATAAGCATCGCCACAATACCCGTGAATGCCAAAGAAGCGCAGGGCTTCGGTATTATGAAAACAAATGAAGAAAACATTATCACTTCTTTCATAGAAAAACCCAATGCCGAACTGCTACCCGAATGGACCAGCGACACAGGCGAAGTAATGCACAAGAAAGGCAGGGATTACATCGCTTCCATGGGCATTTACATATTTAACAGGGATGTACTCATCAACAGCCTGAAACACGAGTATCCTGATGCCACAGATTTTGGCAAAGAGATCATACCGCATTCCATTGAAAGGCACAAAGTGATCAGCTTTCAATACGAAGGCTACTGGGAAGACATCGGGAATATATCTTCTTTCTTTGAAGCCAACCTCGACCTGACCAAAGACATTCCCTCCATTGACTTGTACGATACCAAGCAGGCCATCTTCACGCGTCCGAGAATGTTGCCCACAGCCAAGATCAACGGCTCCCTGCTGAAGAGCGCCGTAATAGCAGAAGGCAGCATCATCATGGCGAACCTCATAGAGAGAAGCATTATAGGCGTGCGCTCCAGAATTGGTTTCAATACCAAAATATTCAATACGTATGTCATGGGCAATGACTATTATGAAACCTTAGAACGCATTGAGCGCCACAAGCAGGAAGGCACGCCCGCCTTAGGTATCGGCGATAACTGCTATATTGATAATGCAATCATTGATAAGAATGTGTTTATCGGCAACAATGTGATCATCCGCGGAGGCGCACACCTGGAAGACCAGGATACTGATAAATACACAGTTAAGGACGGCATTATTGTAGTAAAAAAATTCTCTGTATTGGAAAATGGTTTTCGTGTAGGCGTATAAATTCACAAGAAGCGTATAAAAAAATCCGGCAACATTTGTTCCGGATTTTTTTGTGTATTTAAGTTGTCTAAACCCTGCGGCCCCCCGTTAAAAGGTTGATAAGCGCCAGCAACACTATGGCTCCTATAGCGCCCGTAAGTATCTGCCCTACCCATCCGGCGCCCAGGCTTATATTGAGCGCCCCGAACAACCACGATCCGAGTATGCCTCCAAGAATACCGATGATAATGTTCCACAGCAGTCCCAGGCCATGCCCTTTAAAAATTACGCTTCCGAGCCAGCCGGCTATTGCGCCGATGATGATTGAATAAAGGATTCCCATAGTATAAATTTTAAAAGTGAAATAATCTACGTTACTTCAATACTTCCGCAATTTTCTTACCAATGTCGGCAGGGCTCATAGCAACGGCAACGCCGCATTCCTGTAAGATCTTTATTTTAGCAGCGGCTGTATCATCAGCGCCGCCAATGATTGCGCCGGCATGTCCCATTCTCCTTCCGGCAGGAGCAGTTTGTCCTGCAATGAACCCAACAACAGGTTTCCTGTTATTTTCTTTTATCCATTGTGCAGCTTCTGCTTCCATGCTTCCGCCAATCTCACCGATCATAATGATGCCTGCTGTTTCATCATCATTCATTAACAATTCCACAGCTTCCCTGGTGGTGGTACCAATAATGGGGTCGCCCCCAATGCCGATAGCAGTGCTGATGCCCAGTCCTGCTTTCACTACCTGGTCTGCTGCTTCATAGGTAAGCGTACCTGATTTTGACACAATGCCTACTTTGCCCTTTTTGAAAACAAAACCCGGCATAATACCTACTTTCGATTCTTCGGCAGAGATCACGCCCGGGCAGTTTGGTCCGATGAGTCTGCTGGAGGTAGCCTGCAGATAATTTTTTACTTTGATCATATCCTGTACCGGAATGCCTTCCGTAATGCATACAATCAGTTCAATGCCTGCGCCTGCCGATTCCATGATTGCATCCGCTGCAAATGCCGGGGGCACAAAAATAATACTTACGTTGGCGGCGGTTTGTTTTACAGCCTCCTCAACCAGGTTGAAAACCGGGCGGTCAAGATGCCTGGTGCCACCCTTGCCGGGAGTAACGCCGCCGACAACATTGGTGCCGTATTCTATCATTTGTGTAGCGTGGAAAGTGCCTTCAGTACCTGTAAAGCCTTGTACAATTACTTTTGAATCTTTGTTAATTAAAACAGCCATATAGTATTTAAGTGTTTGTATTGCGAATTTATGCTTTAGCCTTCACACTGCAAACCAAAACCGTGAAAACTTGTAAATACATAATAAGAGGTCTTGTTTACTTTACATTTTGTAAATGTAATTTGTCTTTATGTAAAATATACTTTACATTTGCAATCAAATAAAATCATAAAAAATGAAAAACTACTTACTACCCAACAGATTTAAAAGTATCGGTTGGGCATTATTTATGCCTTCATTCATTTCAGGAATAATCATCCTGTCCACTGATTTCAAATGGGTAGAAACAGAAGCGCATTTACCTGCGGTATACTACGATGATTTTTTCGGTGACCGTTCTTTTTTTACTTTGGCTAAAACATCAATTGTACAAAATGTCACAGCCATATTGTTAATAGCCGGAGGACTGATATTGGGCTTTACTCGTGAAAAAGTTGAAGATGAATACATCCTTCTTTACGCTTAAAGTCTGTAATGTGGAGTATGCTGATCAGCTATGTTTTGTTACTGCTGCTATACCTTACTGTATATGGGTTATTTTTCTTAAACATAATGGTCATCTTATGTTCCTGCCGCTGGTTTTATACATTTTCAGGTTCCATTATTTACTTTATAAAAAAAAAATAATTAACATGAAATAGCCATAAGCTGAGTTGCATACCAACTGTTGATGAATAAAGGCTATTCCATGTGACCATTACAAACAGCCGCAAAGCGGCGAACTAAAAATTATACACATGAAATAACCATAAACATTAAGAATCTATACCAACCGGGAATGAGTATTGAATCTAAAAAAACGGTTATTCCATGTGGCAACTAAAAAACAAATAAATATACACACATGAAAAATAATTTATTGCTACCGAACCTCTTTAGAAAAACAGGACGAATATTCCTCCTTTCAGGATGCTTAATTTTTTTGTTGGTACAAATTTTTGCTTTGAAATGGAGTGATAAGTTACCAAAATTAAGTTTTGTCAACAATGATGCTATGGGAAATTTAGGTTTCTTAAAAATCAATTATGAGTTTGAAAATATTTATTTAGTTATCTGGGGAGGGCTGATTTTGTTTGGCTTGCTGCTTACCGCATTTTCAAAATTAAAAGTTGAAGATGAATATACTTTCAGCATGAGATTGAATGCGCTCTTGTGGGCAGTACTCGTCTACTATGCCATGTTTATAATTTTTTATTTTTTTGTACGCGGAGCTATTCATGATCTTTATTTGCAGTATAATTGGTTTTTGTTGCTTATAATTTACGAACTACGGTTTGAATACCTTTTATTAAGTTCTAAAAAATCTGCATATAAAACCGAACATCATAAATTTTCACATCCCGATGATGATCAGCAAGAATCCGGTCACTCCAAACATTAAAAGATTTACGGATGAAAAACAATATTAGAGTAGAACGCGCAATTAAAGGAATAACGCAGGAAGAGCTGGCCAATAAAATTTCAGTAAGCAGGCAAACCATCAACGCCATGGAAGCCGGTAAGTACGTGCCTTCCACAGTGCTTGCACTAAAAATTGCCAGGTATTTCGGTAAAAAAGTAGAAGACATTTTTACATTGGAAAAAAATGATTAACAAAACTTTCGTAAAAATATTTTATTGAAAAATATAGATGTCAAAAATTAGTGTACATTTACCTAATACATTAGTTACCACCCTAAGGCAACCATATTGAAACAATAAGCATTTCATAGAAAGCTAATAATTACTTATGCTAAAATTTTATTTATTTGTGTTGCTCTCGGTTGCATCTATCTCCGGTTTATACGCACAAAAGGTAACGCTACAGGGCAAAATTAAAGACACTGCCAACAAAACAAACCTGGCTGATGCTTCTGTAATTGTACTAAAAGCCAAAGATTCCATCCTTTATAGTTTTGCAAGAACAGACAAGAACAGCAGTTTCCGTATTAGCAACGTAGATACGGGAAATTATATTTTACTGGTAACCTATCCTAACTATGCAGACTATACAGAAGCATTTACCATAAATACGGGTGAACAATCTAAAGATTTCGGGGATGTAGACCTGATCACAAAAACGGCTTTATTGACCGATGTGATTGTGCATGCAAATACAGCTATACGCATTAAGGGAGATACTACCGAGTTTACAGCAGACAGCTTTAAAGTAGATGTCAATGCCAATGTGGAAGAGCTGTTGAAGCGGCTGCCGGGCTTCCAGGTAGACCAAAACGGCAACATAACTGCCCAGGGACAAACCATAAAAAAAGTTCTGGTAGATGGAGAAGAGTTCTTCGGAGACGACCCTACCCTTGTCACCAAAAATATCAAAGCATCCATGGTTGATAAGGTACAGCTTTATGATAAGACCAGTGACCAGGCTGCATTTACCGGCATCGATGATGGTGTAAGGGATAAGACGGTGAACATTAAACTAAAAGATGATCAGAAAAAAGGCTATTTCGGGAAAATAGATGTGGGAGGCGGTGCAGAAGACCTCAATAAAGGAAAAGGATATTATTATGGCCAAACAATGTTCAACAGCTTTAAATCTAAAAGGAAATTTTCTGCTTACGGTACATTTGCCAACACAGGAGACGTTGGATTGAACTGGAGCGATGCAATGAAATACGGCTCATCAGGCGCGAATATGGAAGTAACTGACGATGGCGGAATCATGTTTATGGGTTCCGGTGGAGACAGTGAACTGGACTGGGGCGGCAGATATGACGGCAATGGATACCCCGATGTGCAGTCAGGAGGATTGCATTATGATAATAAGTGGAATGAGGACAAACAGTTCATAAACGGAAACTACAAAATTGGACGGATCGCGAAATATGGATCTTCAAACACACTGACACAAAACAATCTGCCGGACAGGGTTATTTTCTCTGAAAGCAACAATAATTATTCCAGCAATCTTTTCCGGCAAAAAGCCGATGCAGTTTATGAATTAAAGCCAGATACTTCATCTATGTTCAAAATATCTGCCTCAGGAAGCCTTGCAAATACTTCTTCGGACAACCATTATGAAACACTGAGCCGCAGGGAAGACAGCTCTATGCTGAACGACAATAAAAGAGACCTTTCGAATGAAGGCGTCAGGAATTCGTTTGGCGCCAATATGTACTACCAGAGAAAATTTAAAAAGAAAGGAAGGACAATCAGTGGAAATATTGCTACAAATATTTTTGACGAAAACACACACGGAAACCTTTTATCCAATAGCAATTTCTACGACTCAACCAATGCTATTATCAATTCTCAAACAATTGACCAGTTAAAAGACAACAACAGCAAGTCTTCCAATATAACTTCTAAAGTAATGTATACCGAGCCCTTAAATGAACAGTTCACGCTGGTTTCCAACTACGGCTACAATATTTATAAATCAAACTCTGCGCGCTTATCATACAATAAGGATGCTGAAGAAAACTATAGTAAGATTGATTCTACTTACAGCAACCGATATGCATTTGACCAGTACAACCACCGCGGCGGTATGGCATTAAATTATAAAAAAAATAAGATCGTATTTAATGTAGGGACAGATTTAAGTGCCGTAAACTATAAACAAACAGACCTTTTCCGCAACAGAGGCAGCCTTGAAAGAAACTTTGTGAATTGGTTCCCTTCAGCAAGGTTCAGCTACCGTGCATCCCAGCAAAAAAGACTTGAGGTAAATTATAACGGCAACACAAATCAACCCAGCATAAACCAGCTGCAGCCGTTGTTTGTAAATGATGATCCGCTAAATATTTTTATCGGCAACCCGGAATTAAGGCCTTCCTTCAGACATTCGTTAAATGCCTCGTATTTCACGTATAAAGTAATGACTGAAAGAGCATTCGGATTCTGGGGCAATTACCAGATGACCATGAATCCGATCGTTACAAATGTACTCACAGACGATAAAGGTGTAAATACCTATAAATACTTTAACCTGAAAGAAAACTACAATCCCGGGTACAATCTCAGCATCTGGTACGGGCGCAAATTCCCTAAATTATGGGATATCAGGTATTCTGTAGACATTGAAACAAGGGGCAATGAATATGTAAATTATATCAATGATGTATTGAATAAAACCACTTCATCTTCTTATGGTATCGTCCAAAGATTAGACAAGTATAAAAATGATGCTTATGATTTTGGCGTAAGTTACAATTTAAGTTATAACATCAACAAATCAAGCCTGCAGGAACGTATTAACAACAATGGCTTCAGCTACACTTTACGCGGGAACCTGCGCTACTACATAACCAAAAAATTCATTGTAAGATCAGATGCCCAATATTTCTGGCAACAGAAAACAGTCTCTTTCAATGAGAACTTTGAAAGATTTACATGGGATGCCTACCTCATAAAAAAATTCGGGAAGAAAGATAATATGCAATTGATACTCACAGCTAAAGATATCCTCAACCAGAATAACGGATTTTCAAGATCGGCATACAACAATACAATAACCCAAAAATACAATACCACCATCGGCAGGCATATGCTGCTCTCTTTTGTATATGATTTCAATAAAGCCGGGGCCGGTGCTTCTAAATAATCAATTTTTAACATGAGATACTTAACCACACTGATTACATTATGCTTTTCTGCCAGTCTGTTTGCACAGAATGGGGCTTTTCTCAGGGAAGGAAGCGTTACCTACGAGAAAAAAATAAATATCTATGCACTTTTAGATAAATCCATGAATGACAATGAATGGGCAAAACAATTTGCGGAAGCTTACAAAAAAAACAACCCACAGTTTAAAACCATTAATTATACCCTCAATTTTAATGAATCCAAGTCATTGTACCAGTTAGAAAACCCAAATGAATTTGCCAACAGCCAGATGTTCAATCCTGCACTGACGCTGGGCAATGAAAACATCATACATACAGACCTGAGTACAGGCAAGTCAGTTACCAAGAGAAAATTCTTTGAAGAGAACTTTATTGTGGAAGATTCCACAAGAAAATTTATCTGGAAAATCACCGATGAATACCGCGATATTGCAGGCTTTCAGTGCCGCAGAGCAAACGGGCTCATGTTTGATTCTGTGTATGTGGTGGCATTCTTTACAAACCAGATCATCCCTTCCGTAGGCCCCGAAAGCTTCAACGGCCTGCCCGGCACTATACTTGGCGTGGCGCTGCCGCATGAAAATGTTACCTGGTTTGCCACCAAAGTTTTTGCGAAAAAGATCCCTGATGAACAATTAAATTTTTCTGTAAAAGGAAAAAGGTCTACACCCGAGGAAATGCAAAAATCAATAAATAAGGTAATGGAAGGCGCGCCGGAAGCTTTGCGCAAAGATATGATGAGAAGGTTTATGCTTTAGTTTCTCGATGTACCGCCTTCTTTCCATTCCTTTACAAAACTGTTCCATGAGGAAGGCCTCAGAAAATTAGTAGTCTGTGCTCCCCTGCCAAAATTCACTACACCGGGTATCTGGCTCACGACTTGGGCACTCGAAGCCTCACGTCCGTCCCTGGGTATGTTGGCAGCCATGCTTAACAGTACTTCCCTGCGCACATTGTATTGTGCTATATCAAACGACGTAAGGTCGGCCCTTGCTGCAAGGAAATCACGGGTAAACTGGGCCGAGCTTGGCAGTGAGCGTATAAAAGTAGTGGGCAGCACGGTAGTATCTTCCACGAGTTTAAAATCAATATTATAAGTTGCGGAAACCACCGTATGCGGTATGGAAACAATAGCATCTTTAAAACCTATAAACGAAAAACGCACTTTATCCCCTTTAGAAACTACGATGGAATAAATACCTCTCTCATTGGTAAGTGTACCTCTTTTTGTTCCTTCTACAAATACGCTCGCCTGCGGCAAAGGCTGGTTTTGCTCAGTAGTTAGCACCCCGTACAGTTGCACTACTTCTTTATTTAGCGACTGGATATCTTTTGTCTGGGCGTAAGTGTAACTGCAAATCAAAACCATTGCACAAAACACAAATATATGCTGAAATAAATGCTTCACTAAGTCTGGATGTTAAGGATCAACAATAAAATTACTTTAAAATAACCATTAGATACCTTAGCAATTGTTATTTTTGCAAATATCCGATTAATTTAACAATTCGAAGAAATGACAGAGAGTGAAATATTACAGGCCCTTCAGACAGTAATCAATCCCGCAACCGGTAAAGATATTATTAGCGAATGCATGGTCAAAGACATTCATATCCACAATAAGAATGTTTTTTTTTTAATAGAGATCGGCGCTCCCGATGCTGAAACAAAAGGCAGGCTGAATGCAGCCTGCGAGGAGGCAATCCTGAAACACGTAGATAAAGATGCACAGGTAAACGTCACTTTCAGGCCTACCATGGCTAAGAAACCGCCTGCGCCATCAAGTGCAAACCCCCTCCCTGGAGTAAAAAATATTATTGCCGTAGTGAGTGGTAAAGGTGGCGTAGGCAAAAGCACTGTGGCTGCTAACCTGGCACTGGCCTTGTCTGCAAGCGGCGCCAGTATCGGGTTGATGGATGCAGATATCTACGGGCCAAGTGTGCCGATGATGTTTGGATTAAGAGGTGCAAGGCCGATGATGAAAGAAGATGAGAGTGGCAAAGGCAAGATCATTCCCATAGAAAAATACGGGCTTAAAATTATGAGCATCGGCTTCCTGGTTGATGAGAAGCAGGCTGTGGTTTGGCGCGGGCCAATGGCCAGCAGCGCCATTAAACAGTTTGTAACCGATGTGGAATGGGGCGAACTGGATATACTGGTGATAGACATGCCACCCGGCACAGGAGATATACACCTTACGCTGTTGCAGACCATCCCGCTGACAGGTGTAGTCATTGTAACTACCCCGCAGGATGTGGCGCTGGCAGATGCCAAGAAAGGCATAGCCATGTTTGGCCAGGCACAGGTTAACGTGCCTATACTGGGTATTGTAGAAAATATGGCTTATTTCACGCCGGCAGAATTACCGGACAACAAATATTATATATTCGGAAAAGACGGCGGCAAAAACCTGGCAAGCGAATACGATGTAAACCTGCTGGGGCAGATACCCATTGTACAGGCTATACGCGAAGGCGGCGACAAAGGCGTGCCTGTTGTAGCAGGCGACGATGAAATCACCAAAGCGGCATTCAGGGATCTTGCAGGCAAGACGATTCATTACCTGCACAAAAGAAATGACGATCACGAACCTACATCACCTGTACAAATTGTTGAATAATCTACCGCATGCTATATCCTTTTCTGCGTAGTTGTATGTTTATGTTGCCGCCCGAAGAGGCACACAACTTTTCCATGAAAAGCCTGGAAAAAATTCATGCAACTGCACTGGGCAAAAAAATACTGGCCAACCGTTTTAATTTCACTCATCCTTCTTTGGAAAAAGAAGTATTCGGATTAAAATTTAAAAATCCCGTGGGCCTTGCAGCCGGTTTCGATAAGAACGCCATGTACCTGGAATCCTTGCAGGCATTGGGGTTCAGCCATGTGGAGATAGGCACTGTTACTCCCAAAGGACAACCCGGCAATGACCGGCCCCGTTCTTTCCGCCTGCCGCAGGACAAAGCCCTGATCAACCGTATGGGCTTTAACAATCACGGCGCGGAGATCATACGCACACGCCTGGAGCTGTGGCGTAACAACAGCAAAAAAACCGGCTTGATTGTCGGCGGCAACATTGGCAAAAACAAGGTTACGGAAAATGAAGATGCCTGGAAAGATTATGTTTTCTGCTTCCAACAGCTTTTTGATGTAGTAGATTATTTCGTGGTAAACGTAAGCTCGCCCAACACGCCCGGCCTCCGGGCTTTGCAGGAGAAAGACAGCCTGGCTAAAATTTTTACTGAATTAAAAAATGTAAACCTGCAAAAAAGCCAACCTAAACCTTTGCTGCTGAAAATTGCGCCCGACCTTACCAATGAGCAGTTAGACGATATAGTGCAGCTGACAGGCGACCTGCAGTTAGACGGGCTGGTAGCTACAAACACTACCATCTCTCGCGAAAACCTGGTGACGCCTAAAGCAGCAATCGATAAGATCGGCGCAGGCGGTTTAAGCGGAAAGCCGGTGAAAGCCAGGTCTACAGCAGTCTTAAAATATTTACGCAATAGCCTTTCCAATACTGTACCCCTCATTGCCAGCGGCGGCATTTTCACCGCTGATGATGCCAGAGAGAAATTAAATGCCGGAGCGGCGCTGATACAGGTTTACACCGGCTTTATTTACCAGGGGCCCGGTATCGTAAAAGATATTTGCAAGGGCCTCGTGTAAAAAAGATTTTTTAAAGTAAATTTGCGCAACCAAATTTGAAAATGAGCAATATTAACATCATCTCCAACGAGTCTGTACCCTCTTCTAAAAAGAAAATAATTGTTTTAGGCAGCGGCCCCAACAGGATAGGCCAGGGCATTGAGTTTGACTATTGTTGTGTACACGGCCTGCTGGCTATAAAAGAGTGTGGCTATGAAGCCATCATGATCAACTGTAACCCCGAAACAGTCTCTACAGATTTTGATGTGGCTGATAAACTATACTTTGAGCCGGTATTCTGGGAACATTTATGGGAT
This sequence comes from Bacteroidota bacterium, assembly GCA_023422835.1. Lineage (GTDB taxonomy): Bacteria > Bacteroidota > Bacteroidia > Chitinophagales > Chitinophagaceae > Haoranjiania > Haoranjiania flava. The sequence goes on from JAFAGI010000012.1 coordinate 83,772, forward strand.
ATCATAGAACTTGAAAAACCGGAAGGCGTGATTGTGCAGCTTGGCGGCCAGACAGCTTTGAAACTCGCTAAAAAATTACATGAGAGAGGCATCAGGATCATCGGTACATCTTTTGATAATATGGATATTGCCGAAGACAGGGGCAGGTTCAGCGGCCTCTTGAAAGAGCTTAATATTCCCTACCCCGAGTATGGCACCGCATTTACAGCAGATGAAGCTATTGAAGTAGCCAACCAGGTTGGTTACCCGGTGCTGGTGCGCCCCAGCTACGTGCTTGGCGGACAGAGAATGCGCATAGTGATCAATGATGAAGAACTGGAAAGCGCAGTTGTAAATTTACTAAAACACATTCCGGATAATAATATCCTTATCGACCATTTCTTAGACAGGTGCCAGGAAGCTGAAATAGACGCTATTTTTGACGGCGATGATTTTATGGTAATGGGCGTAATGGAACACATTGAACCGGCAGGTATCCACAGCGGCGACAGCAATGCCGTACTGCCCGCATTTAACCTCTCCCCCATGGAAGTGACCACCATGGAGCTTTACGCAGAAAAAATTGCACGTGCATTAAATATCAAAGGGCTTATAAATATCCAGTTTGCCATTAAAGACGGGAATGTATTTGTAATTGAAGCAAACCCCCGCGCCAGCCGCACCACACCCTTCATAGCAAAAGCTTATGGCGTGCCTTTCCTGAACATTGCTACGAAAATCATGCTGGAAGAGGCCAAATTAAAAGACTTTAAAATTGATAAAAAACTTACCGGGTATGCTATCAAAGAGCCGGTATTCAGTTTTGAAAAATTTCCGAATGTAAACAAGGAACTGGGCCCTGAAATGAAAAGCACCGGAGAAGCCATACGTTTCATCAAGGATCTGCGCGATCCTTATTTCCGTACATTGTACAAAGAGAGAAGTATGCGTTTAAGCAAGTAATCAACTGATTAAAATCATATTTTTCCTATTGAAATTCTATATACTTTTGCTAAGCAATAAAGGGATAAAAAACACCTTATTATAAATTTTTTCTCATAAGCAGTTAGTTTTGGTTGCGGCCCCTGTCTTCACGGGGGCTTATTTTTTTATATAAAGCAGCATATTTATCCGGCATTACAATTTCTGGCTTTCCTGATTTCCGGGAATAAATTAAAAATTACATGTGCATATTATGCGCAGATCATATGAGGGAAAATCAAAGCAATGAGAATCATAAAGGCCATGGAGATGGCAGCTATGATGATTCTTTTGCGCTAATGTTCTTACCACAGACAATCCTGTGCATAGTTGTCATCCGTTCAGCAAGCGGCAATGTCTCATACGCTTCTTTAATAAAGCCTCCGTTTCTCAATGCCTCCACAGCTTTCTTAATATCTTCTTTACGACCCTGTAACTACACTCTACCAGATGCAAACGTATACAAAGGCATGACCTGTTTCATAGCTTCCTCTTTAAGAAACACGGAATACCTTCCAGCTCCGGCAGATGTTTTACTACAACCGTTTCATAAGGATGCTGAAAGTGCATGATGGCAACCATTTTAAAGATATTATTTTCGATAAAATTAACCTTTTTTATTAATAGTAATGCACTAATTTCAGAGCATGGAAAATACAAAATTTTCAATCCTTGAATTGGCGGTAATTACCGAAAACGGATCGGCCGCCACATCCTTAAAGAATGCAATGGAACTGGCACAACATGCTGAGAAGCTGGGCTATACGCGCTTCTGGCTGGCTGAACACCACAATGCATCCTCCATAGCAAGTTCGGCTACTGTAGTGCTGATCGGTTATATTGCAAGCGGTACAAAAAAAATACGTGTAGGTTCTGGAGGCATTATGCTGCCCAATCATGTGCCACTAATTGTTGCCGAACAATTCGGAACACTGGAAACATTGTATCCCGGCAGAATAGACCTTGGGTTGGGCAGGGCGCCAGGTACAGACCGCATTACTGCAAGAGCTTTGCGCAGGGAAGAAGCAGCTATCCTGAGCTTTAAAGATAACATAGAAGAACTTCAACATTATTTTGCACCCAAAGATGTCACTAAAGCCGTTAGAGCCATACCCGGCGAGGGTTTAGAAGTTCCTGTTTACATCTTAGGCTCCAGCACAGACAGCGCCCATCTTGCGGCTAAGCTGGGACTGCCCTATGCTTTCGCTGCACACTTTGCACCACAACAGTTCGAAGCCGCAATTGACATTTACAGGAATGAGTTCAAGCCTTCCAAACAATTACAGGAACCTTATGTAATAGCTTGTGTAAACGCAGCAGTTGCAGACACACAACAAGAGGCTGAGTTCATTGCCTCCTCTGCATTCCTGATGTTCAGAGGAGTAATTTCAGGAAGGCCTGTACCGCTGATGCCGCCCGTAGCGAATATTAATGAGGTGTTGAATGAATATGAGAAAACCGTAATCGCCCAGATGCTTAGTATGACTTTCATCGGGGACAAAAGCTCGGTACAATCCCAGCTTGATACTTTTATAAAAAGATCAGGAGTTGATGAGATAATGTTTACCGCGCACATTTACGATCATGCAGCAAGGCTGCGGTCTTATGAATTGCTGAGTGAAATATTTACGAGATAACTATACTATACATTGAACAGGAAGTGCATGATGTCGCCATCTTCTACCACGTAAGCTTTGCCCTGTACGGAAAGTTTGCCGTTTTCCCTGCAGGCCGCTTCTGACTTGTATTTAATGAAGTCTTCATACTTGATCACTTCCGCGCGGATAAACCCTTTCTCAAAATCAGTGTGTATCACCCCGGCAGCTTGTGGGGCAGTATCGCCTTTGGTGATGGTCCAAGCACGTACTTCCTGCACACCGGCAGTAAAGTAAGTGGCAAGGTTCAGCAGTTTGTAAGTTGCAGTGATCAGTCTTGCAACGCCGCTTTCATGCAGGCCCATATCTTCTAGGAAAAGTTGCCTGTCTTCATAACTGTCCATAGCGGCAATCTCGCTTTCAATGGCAGCGCTGATGAGCAGCACTTCTGCTTTTTCATCCTTAACAGCATCCAGTAAAGCCCGTGTATGCTGGTTTCCGGAGATCACGGATTTTTCATCTACATTGCACACATAGATCACGGGTTTGGACGTAAGCAGGAACATGGTATCTATAAACTTTTCTTTCTCTTCATCAATAATGTCAAAAGAGCGGGCGTTTTTGCCCTGTTCCAAATGGTCTTTTAACTGTTTTACAATCTCCAGGCCGCGTGCTGCTTCTTTGTCTCCGCCACCTTTGCTTTGCTTCTCCAGCTTGGAAATATTTTTCTCTACGGTATCCAGGTCTTTCAACTGCAGTTCTGTATCAATGATTTCTTTGTCGCGTACGGGGTTTACATTGCCGTCTACGTGTATTACATTATCATCTTCAAAACACCGCACCACGTGGATGATAGCATCTGTAGCACGGATGTTGCCCAGGAACTGGTTCCCCAATCCCTCGCCTTTACTGGCGCCTTTTACAAGGCCAGCAATATCTACAATTTCAACGGTTGTAGGTACTACCCTGTTTGGCTTCACCAGTTTTTCCAGTTCAAATAAACGCTGATCTGGCACGGTGATCACGCCCACGTTCGGCTCTATTGTGCAAAACGGAAAATTTGCTGCCTGCGCCTTAGCATTGCTCAATGCATTGAAAAGTGTTGATTTACCTACATTGGGAAGACCCACAATACCTGCCTGTAATGCCATTACTTATAGATTTTTGAGCCGCAAAAGTAAGAATAATTTCGGCTATTTCTATGGGCTGATTTAATATAGGCTGAAAATCAGCGGATGAGCATCCGTTATTTTCTTTCCCACACTTCAAAACTGTAATCGTATGCATGCTTGTCATCGGCAGGGTGTTTTTGTTCAGAAACCAGTTTAAAATCTTTTGTATTAAAGGAAGGAAAAAAAGTATCTGCTTCGGGGAAATCAGCTTTAACCCTTGTAATATAGAGCCTGTGTGCCTTTGGCAGCATTTGCCTGTAAAGGTCGCCGCCGCCGATCACGAAAAGCTGGTTGTAATCGTGCTCTTTGGCAATGAACAGAGCTTTGTCTATTTTATCAACCAGTACAGCGCCTTCTGCTTTCAGGTCTTTCTGCCGCGAAAGCACTATGTTGATCCTGCCGGGCAAAGGTTTATTGTTGAGTGAACCAAAAGTTCTTCTGCCCATGAGCACAGGCATACCGTAGGTAACATTTTTAAAATAACGGAAGTCTTCCGGTAAATGCCACAGCATCTGGTTGTTCTTGCCGATTGCCATATTTTCAGATACAGCTACTATAAGATTGATAAACATGCCAAAAAATTAAACAACAAATTACGGCTAAAAACTTTAAAAGCAATTTATATTTTTTTGCGCACCAGTTTGTAATAAAGAAACAAAATAATAAATCCTGCAGCGATAGAAAGAAGCAGTACTATAAACCTGTTTGCGAGCACAAAGCTGGCACCAAGACCTGTAATGCCGAATACCAGCATAAAGTTCACCAGGTTTTTAATGCTGATAACCCCTTCAGGCTCCTGCGTTTCAGGTTGGTCATTGAAATGAAAATAGGAATCAAAATCGTTGATAGGCCTATATTTCAGCAGATAAGCAATGAGTTTGATAAGTATCAGTCCGGCACTTATAAGCGTAATGAAACAATATGCCTGCTGCATGGGGTCAAGGGAATAGTAGATTTTCATGAGTGCTTGTTTGTGCGCTGCTTGGCGACTATTTTCATTTGTCAAATGTAATACTCAAAAATCTTAGGTTTTTAACTCAATAACGGCTTAGCCTAAGAACCGTCATCTTAATGGTTTTCTATCTGTTTTTTCGCTATGGCCACATGTGTCCGTTTTAAAATTCGGCCGGGAGCCAGAATTCTTAGGAGAGTTGCATATTGTATAATAGTTTAAGAAAATCACTTCACCCTTCACATAACAAATATAATTAAAAAATTAAAAGAAAAAATATTTTTTTAAAATAACACGCTGATTATCAGCCACTACCCAGCCACCAAACCAGTGAGTAGCAAATAACGGGAGGGCCTGCAAGGATGGCGAATAATGCCACAAAAGAAAAGTGTTGCTGCTTAATGTAGCCTGTGGATAGAGCTATGGCATTAGGAGGTGTACTGATGGGCAGCAAGATGCCGAGCGAACAACACATGGCCGTGACCATGGATACGAGTATTACATCGTTGGGGATCAGTGTATTTACCAGTGGAATAAGGATGCTTGCAGTAGCCGTACTACTCATAAAGTTCGACAACATTACAGTAATGTAACCCATGAAAATAAGCGCAGACATTTTATTTTCAGGCAGGCTGATCTTGGAGGATGCATAGTCCAGAAGACCCGTGTTGGAAGCAGCCATGCCAAGCGTTAACCCGCCCGCCACCAGTAACAGCGTATCCCACGATATAAGCCGGATATGTTGCTGCTGAATAATACCCGAGATTGAAAGGATCATCATCGGCAGAAAGGATACGGCTGCAACTGGTATTTTAGTGATAGATGTGGTCAGCCATAAAGAAATAGTGATAAGCAGCGTAATAATCACGATCCATTCTTTGCGCGAAAGCTGCGATATTTCATAGTTGCTTTTGACCTTGGGTATAGAAGATACTTCCGGCTTGAAAACGTAAGATAAAATCAGCCAGGCTGCAAGCGTAAAAAAAAGGCACAGCGGCATACCGATGCCGAACCAGTCCATATAGGATATATGCCGGCCCTGTGCAGAGGCTGCATCCGCAGCAATAGCATTAACGGGGCTGCCCGGAATGGTTGTCAACCCGCCGAAACTGGCTGCAAATGCCACGCCCAGCACCAGGCTCCTGTTAAACGGCTCATGCTTGCCTAACCTCTGCAGAAGTGGTGTAATCACTGCGATCATCAGCGCGGCCGTAGCTGTGTTAGAGATAGCGATTGAAAAGAAAACAGTGAGCAGCATGACTCCCAACAGGAAGATGCGCGGTTTTGTACCAAACAGCTTAATGGAAAAGTTGGCTATTCGCTTATCAAGCCCGGTAAGGTTGATGCCTAAAGAAACAAAGAAGCCGCCCATCATGATCCAGATCACAGGGCTCGCCCACGTGGAAGTATAACTTTGCCAGTCTTCCGACACACCGCTCATAAGTGAAAATTCGTCGAGAAAATAAACCGAATAACCTATCACAAACATACTGACGGCAAACGGCGGGAATACATCAGCTACCCAAAAACCGATGGCCAGCAATACCAGCAGCATCACGTTGTAATTATTGTCCGGAAAATCTTCCGGCATAAAAAAATTGAGGATAACCAGCGAAGCAAAAACAACTATAAAAAACAGCACAAGTTTGGACTTCCATTTAGCGGCATACGGATCATTTTCTTTCCAAACATCAGTACTCATACAAAGTCAGGCGTTTTCTCAAAAATAACGAATTATGCCCAGTAAACCTACTGGAAATGAAACAAAAAAAGCAAAAGAAACATATGGTTACACATGCATCTTTTGCTTCCTGTAAGAGATTTTTTTTGCCGGCAACAGGCGTTGCGGCGAAACGGTTAACTGAAAATATCTTTTATTTTATCAAAAAAGTTTTTCTCTGTTTTCCCGGGATGAGGCTTAAAATTGTCGCTGTCCATCATTCTTTCCACAGCATCTCTTTCCTCTTCTGAAACATGCTGTGGTGTCCAGATATTCACATGCACCAGCTGGTCTCCTCTGCCGTAACTGTTTATATCCGGGAAGCCTTTGCCCTTCAGGCGGAATATTTTTCCACTCTGCGTTCCGGGCGGGATTTTTATTTTGGCCCTGCCGTCAATCGTTGGCACCTCAATGCTGGTGCCGAATACAGCTTCGGGGAAAGATATGTGCAATTCATAGCCTACGTTCATGCCATCGCGCTGCAATTCAGCATGCTTTTCTTCTTCTATAAGAATAATGAGGTCACCGCTTGTGCCGCCGCGCTCCCCGGCATTGCCTTTGCCGGACATACTCAGTTGCATGCCTTCCTGGACGCCTGCGGGAACTTTTATTTCTATAGTTTCATCACCATAGACCCTGCCTTCCCCTTTGCAGGAATGGCAGCTTGCTGTGATGGTAGAACCTTCTCCGTTACATGTAGGGCAAGTGGTTACGGTTTGCATTTGCCCCAGGAAAGTATTGGTCACCTGCCTCACCTGGCCGGAGCCATGGCAGGTACGGCACTCCTGTATGCTGCCCTTGTCTTTAGCGCCTGAACCGTTGCAGGTATTACAGGCTACATATTTTTTTACCTTGATGCTTTTGGTAACTCCGTTGGCAATCTCTTCATAAGTAAGTTTTATCTTTACGCGCAGGTTGTTGCCTCGTGTGCCTCTGCCCCGCTGGCGGCTGGTATACCCGCCTCCACCAAAGAAATCCCCGAAGCCGCCACCGCCGAAAATATCACCGAAATGGCTGAATATATCATCCATATTCATACCTCCGGCGCCAAAGCCTTCCGTGCCAGGCCCGAAAGCTTGGTGGCCGTAGCGGTCGTATTTAGCGCGCTTATTTTCGTCGCTCAATATTTCATATGCCTCTGCAGCTTCCTTAAATTTGTTTTCTGCTTCCTTATCGCCCGGGTTCCTGTCGGGATGATATTTCATCGCAACCTTACGGTAAGCTTTTTTTATCTCGTCCGCTGTGGCAGATTTGGATACACTTAATATATCGTAGTAATCTCTTTTGCTCATTTTATTTTTCTTTCAGCGCTAATTTAATTCCCAACAACCACTTTTGGAAAGCGAATGATTTTATCGTTCAATGTGTAACCTTTCTGCACTTCATCAATAATTTTTCCGGCCATTTCCGGAGAAGGTGCAGGCACATTGGCAATGGCTTCATGCATTTCTGTATCGAAATCAGCATTAAGCGTATCAATGGATTTCACACCTTTAGCATTCATCATGTTCCTGAATTTGTTGAATATCAGCATCACGCCTTCTTTCACATGGTCAAGATCGGTGTCCTGTTCAATTTGTTTCTCAGCTCTGTCCATGTCGTCTAGTATTTCAAGCATGGATATTAAAATATCTTTGCCGGCTGTCTGGATAATGTCTAGCTTTTCCTGGTTGGTTCTTCTTTTATAATTTTCAAATTCCGCCATCAGGCGCGCATACTTGTTTTTCTGGTCATTGATTTCAGCTTGCAACTCGTCTATGAGCACATCATTTCCTTCATTCACATCGCCGCTACTTTCAGCACTGTTGTCATCAACGTTTTCATTCCCGGATGTAGGCTGATGCTCATTTGCAGTTTTGTCAACTTTTTCAGTGTTCTCTGCCATTTCTTCCATATTATTAGCGTGTTTTTTATGTTTCATATTCAGTGTTTTTTATTGTTGTGTCAGCTTTTATTATCTGTCAACTATTTTTCTGATGAAAATCTCCCGTAAATGTCTTAAAATATTAATTTTAACGTTATTGACTGACCCTCAGGTTATTTGTTGAAGTATAAGGACAAATATAAAGCCACAGCAACTATTTAGGAAAAAATGACAGTTTTCAGAAATGTCAATGGATGTATTTCATTATTTCGGTTTATATTTGCAGGCGAAATTTAAAATAATGATCACAACAGATATTTGTATTATCGGCGCTGGTCCGGTGGGCTTGTTTACCGTGTTTGAAGCAGGACTTTTAAAAATGAGATGCCATTTGGTCGATTACCTTCCGCAGGTTGGCGGTCAACTTTCAGAGATTTATCCTCAAAAACCCATTTATGATATTCCCGGTTACCCTACCATCAATGCACAGGAACTGGTAGATAACCTGATGAAGCAGATTGAACCTTTTGCCCCAACATTTACCTTAGGTGAAAGAGTGGAAGTGCTGGAAAAAAAAGACGATGGAAGCTTTCGCATGGTTACCAATGAAGGCACTGAAATACAATCAAAAGTAGTAGTGATAGCAGGCGGCCTCGGTGTATTTGAACCCAGAAAGCCCGCCATAGACAGACTGGAAGAATTTGAAAACGGTAAAGGTGTGGCTTACTTTGTAAAAACACCCGAATCTTACAGGGGAAAGAACGTAATACTGGCCGGCGGCGGCGATTCTGCACTTGACTGGACTATTTACCTGGCAAATATTGCCAACAGGGTGACCTTGATACACAGAGGTGAAACCTTCCGAGGCGCTCCCGATTCCGCTGAAAAAGTCTTTGAAATGGCAAAAGCCGGAAAAATAGACCTGATACTAAAATCCAATCTTTCTGCGGTTAAAGGCGATGCACACCTGGAAGAAGTAATCTATGTTAACGGTCATGGTGCAACTGAAAGCATCAAAACCGACTACCTGATACCTTTATTCGGGCTTACGCCTAAACTTGGCCCTATAGCCGACTGGAACCTGGAAATAGACAGAACAGCTATTGAGGTAGACACTTTTGATTATTCCACCAACGTTCCCGGCATTTTTGCCGTAGGCGATATCAATACCTATCCGGGCAAACTAAAGCTGATCCTGTGCGGATTCCATGAGGCTGCGCTGATGTGCCAGAGCGCCTTTAAATTTGTGTACCCCGATCAAAAATTGAGTTTTAAATATACTACCGTTAACGGAGTGAATGCTTTTTAAAGAATTAAAATAAGATGGTAAAGTTTACAGTTGAAGACAGAGACGGAAGCCGCCAGGAAGTTGAAGTGCCAGAAGATATGGGCCTGAACCTGATGGAAACTTTAAAAGCATTTGAATATAATATACTGGCTACCTGCGGCGGCATAGCATTATGCGCCACATGCCATGTAAAGCTTTTGGGTGGCGGAGAAAATCTGCCGGAAGTAGGCGATGCCGAAGGGCAGATGCTCGATACGCTGATGGACTCTGAAAGCAACAGCCGCCTTGCCTGCCAGCTAAAAGTAGATGATACCCTGCAGGGATGTATTTTTAAAATATGTGGAGACGAACATGAATAGTTTTGGTTGAAATCTCTATATTTACTTTTAAAACAAACCAATCCTTTGATCAACAGATCAACTATACGCAAATTCGGCTTCGACCTTTTTCATGAGTTCGGTGATTATGTTATGCTCTTGCGCAAAACAATTTCCCGCCCCGACAATATAAAAATGTTTTGGAAAGAATTCATGAAGCAGTGCAAGATCATTGGGGTGGAATCTGTACCTATTGTTTTTATTATATCTTTTTTCATCGGAATGGTTATGACCCTTCAGGCTGCTTATATGCTGGAGATGCCTATGGTGCCAAGGTCTATCATTGCTACAATAGTACGCGATACCGTAATGCTGGAACTGGCGCCAAGCGGTGTAGGCGCTATCATTGCGTGTGTGGTAGGTTTTAAAATCACTTCAGAGCTGGGATACATGCGTATCTATGAACAGATAGATGCCTTGAAAGTAATGGGTGTAAATACTTATTCCTACCTGATTACCCCGAAAATCCTGGCTACACTGGTTACGGTTCCTGCACTTATCATTTATTCCATCACGCTTAGTATGGTGGGAGGTTATGTTATTTCGCTGATGACCACAGCTTTGTCGCCCAACGACTTTGTAACCGGCCTGATCATAGATTTTAAGCCCTTTACGCTTTGGGTAGCCATTATCAAGATCATAGTTTTCTCTTTTGTTATTTCAAGCATTTCCTGCTTTTTGGGATATACTTTTTACGGCAGCACCGTAGAGCTCAGCAAACGCTGCACTTTCACGGTTTCGCTGAATTGTATTGCCCTGCTTGTTTTTGACTATATTATTACAGCATCAATGCTATAAAAAAGACCGTTGCGCAAGAAACAGCAACAGTCTTGTTATAGGAAATCTCTCTCCGTTAATTATTTTACTTTAAAATTAATCTGCATTTTCTCCCAGTCAATGCTTACCGTGCCGTTTTTCCTGATATCAATGGTGAGCTGCTCCGTAGATCTTTTGGCTTGCGTGGTAGGTACTTTTATACGTAGTGCATCAAAATCCTCATCATACTTTGTACCCCACTGATCCCAGTTCTTGTTGAATATCACAGTGGTTTGTGTTTTGGCGGGGATGGTATACAGGCTATATTTACCGGCCGGCAACCTTTTGCCCTCGATTGTCAAATCACTGTCAGTCTCAAACGTTGTAGCTTCATTAGCCCCCGTGCGCCAGACCTCGCCAAAAGTAATGATTTCTTTCAGTGCACGCTCGCGCAACGTGGGGCGGCTATAGACAATCTTTATGGTTTTTCCGCCACGGATTTCCGTAGATACACTATCCATAGGGCTAAGCCTGGGTTTTTTCTGCGCATTGGCATCAACCGCAAAAACTGAGAGTAGAATAAAAAATGTAAATAAATGTTTCATCCTTATATTTTTTATGTTTTTAATAGCCGAATAGAAATACGCAATAATCCTTAGTTAAAATTGGATTATATCAGCCATATATATTTTTTTATGTTTTCAATGACTCCTGGTAATTATCGGGTCTGGAATATTTAATGTTTCAATTCTGCCAAAATAAAATTCGTATGTTTAATTATCATATCCCGATTGATCAATTCATCGTTTATTAGTTAAAATTAAGCATTGTTACGATTCTAAAAAGTTTTATTTAATTTTAAAATGTACTATCTTTACCTCACTACAATATTTTTTAATGAAAAATATAATAATTACTGTTGATGGCTATTCTTCCTGCGGTAAAAGCACTTTAGCACGAGCCTTAGCCCAAGAGCTGAATTATATTTTCATTGATAGCGGAGCCATGTACCGCGCTATAACGCTTTATTTTCTCAACAACCAGATAGATATATTTGACGAGCATGAACTGGAAAAAGCTTTAAGGAATATCAATCTGAAATTTCAGTACGATCCTGTTTCCGGTTCTTCTCATATCCACCTCAATGGTGTGAATGTAGAAAATGAGATCCGGAAAATGAATGTGAGCAACGCTGTAAGCAAGGTTGCTGCGCTAGAGAAAGTAAGAGAATTTGCTGTGGAAATGCAGCGTAAAATGGGCCGCTCAAAAGGAATTGTAATGGACGGCAGAGATATCGGCACAACTGTTTTCCCTAAAGCAGAACTGAAAGTGTTTATGACCGCCGATAAAAATATACGGGTAAAAAGACGCTACGATGAGCTGAAACAAAAAACCGGCTACGCCAACCTTAACGATGTGATCCGGAATATAGAAAACCGAGACCACCTGGATACTACCCGTACAATAAGTCCGCTGCGCCAGGCTGAAGATGCGCTGGTTTTAGATAATTCTGAACTCAATGCCGAGGAACAACTTGCCATAGTGCTGCAATGGGCAAAAGAAAAAATTAACGGGTAATGTTCCGCCTTTGCAGGCGAGCACCTTATGCCAATGTTCCGAAGCTGGCTCAAGTGTCCACTTGTGCCAGGCGCCTAAACAAGGTCTTAGTTCTTTTCTCTAACTTTTTTCTTGATACTTTAGGCTCAAGTGCTCGTGCAGCATGAAAGTTTTAAGATTACACCTCAGCAATCCAACCAGGCTTATTCTATAAAAGGAATTAAATACCGCTTAAATAATCTACCAGTATCGCCGTGGCAATGGCCATCCCGAAGCTAAACAGTGTGCCGATGAGTATGTATTCGGTAAGCTTCCTGTCTTGGGCCTGTTTCAGGTCACTGAAACGGAATACAGACTTAGCTGTAATCAGAAAACCCACACCTTCCCAGTGATTCGTAAGGATCAGCCCAAACACCAGGAACCTTTCAAGAATACCAATAATTTTTCCTGCATTTTGCAGCGACCTGGTCTGCAGTTCCTCTGATTTTATCACGGTAAAATCTGTCCATTTGGAAATAAAAGTGCGCACGATAATAGATGCCGGGTTGCTTAAAAAGACAAAGCCCGTAACGATCAATAGTGTATGTTTGTTCAACAGGTTAACCTCGCCTATAACCACTTTCTCCCGAATAATTACAGCACATATCAGCACTAAAACATGTATGAACTGATCCAGAAAAAAATACAGCCTCCGGTTTTCTTTTTTCTGATAACGCAACTTTAAAAAATCGGTAACGCCATGCAAAACACTGATCCCTGCTGCCATGGTAATAAACGAAAGATCCCATACAAAAAGCATGATCAGTAAAAAATGTATAAGTACATGAAGATAGAGCTTTGTGCTTTTATGCTTATGCTGCTCTTTCTCTGTAACCCATTTATCAGGCTGCAAAAAAAAGTCACCGATCAGGTGCGCCAATAGTAGTTTGAGCAGTAAAATCATGCAGGCAGTTGTTTTACCCGGTGAATATAATGTTGGTTCAGCTCCATCAACAGATCAAAGTTAGCACGTTTTCTCCGCTGGCTTACTGCAGATTGCTTGATGTTTAAAATCTCTGCTATTTCCAGTTGTGTTCTTTCGCTATGCTCCAGCAATGTACTTACAATTTCGCAGGAAACGGCAGACCATTCATCCATGAACGTGGAAGCAAATTTAAAGAACAGGTTCATTTCCGAATCAAATTCTGCAAAGTCAGATTGTATGGCCAAGTTAACATTCTCGGCTTTCAGCGCATCTAATTTCCTGCCCGAATGTACAAAGGCGGAGCCATTAGCCTCCGTAATCTTGCGGGCATGATAGCTCTTCTTCCCCAGCCCGATGGCTATGCGCACATCTACATTGTCCAGTTTTTTTACTACAGATTTCAGGTGAATGCTTGCAACGAAAGCCGCTTCCGCATCTTTCAGCGCCAGCTGGAACTGGTCGCCACGGTATATTTCCCAGTCTGCGGGAGATTTACCGAAGCCTTTGAAGAAATCTTTTAGTGTCTTCATCAACACTGCTGATGAAGCTCCTTCGGAATTAATAATATCGCCGCTGATTACTGCTATCATAACACGAATATAAGCAAAATCACTAATAATCCGGATTATTAGCAAAATCGCTAATAATTCTAAATATTAGCTGTAGAGCTAATATTTTTCACGATCAGGCTAATTTTTCATTAACTTCTTGTTGAATGTGTGCGGCAAAGTCTTCGACAGCTTTAGCGCCCAGGTCGCCGACAGACTGTTTGCGCACGCCAACAGTACTGCTCTCCATTTCTTTTTCACCAACGATGAGCATGTACGGAATCTTCTGCAATTCGGTATCGCGTATTTTCTTACCGATCTTTTCCTGGCGGTCGTCAATTTCTACGCGGATATCCTGTTTATGCAATATATCTTTTACCTGATTGGCATAGTCCATAAACTTATCGGATATAGGCAATATCTTCACCTGGGTGGGTACCAGCCAGAGCGGCAATTTGCCACCACAATGCTCTAAAAGCACAGCCACAAAGCGTTCCATGCTGCCGAAAGGTGCACGGTGTATCATCACGGGGCGCTTGCGGGAATTGTCACTGTCTACATACTCCAGTTCAAACCTTTCAGGCAGGCCGTAATCTACCTGTATGGTGCCTAACTGCCAGCTTCTGCCAATGGCATCCTTTACCATAAAGTCCAGCTTGGGACCGTAAAACGCAGCCTCGCCATACGCTTCCACTGTTCTTAAACCTCTTTCTGCAGCCGCTTCGCGGATGGCATTTTCGGCAATATCCCAGTTTTCTTCGGCGCCTATATACTTGCTCCTGTCTTCTTTATCGCGCAGGGAGACCTGTGCGATAAAATCGCTGAAGCCTAATGAATTAAACACATACAGCACCAAGTCTATCACTTTTTTAAATTCTTCTTTCACCTGGTCGGGGCGGCAAAACAGGTGTGCATCGTCTTGGGTAAAGCCGCGCACGCGGGTAAGGCCATGCAGCTCTCCTGCCTGCTCGTACCTGTAAACCGTACCAAACTCTGCATAGCGAACCGGCAGGTCTTTGTAAGACTTAGGTGATGTTTTGTATATCTCGCAGTGATGCGGGCAGTTCATGGGTTTCAGCAAAAACTCCTCTCCTTCATGCGGTGTTTTGATCGGCTGGAAACTATCCTTGCCATACTTCTCGTAGTGGCCGGAAGTTTTGTATAAATTAATGTTGCCGATGTGCGGAGTGATCACCGGCAGATAGCCACTTTCGATCTGGGCTTTTTGCAAAAATTGTTGCAGCCTTTCGCGCAGCATAGCGCCCTTGGGAAGCCATAAAGGCAGCCCTGAGCCCACCTTCTCACTAAAAGCAAATAACTCCAGTTCTTTGCCGAGCTTGCGGTGGTCACGTTTCTTAGCCTCTTCCAACATTGCCAGATGCTCTTCCAGTTCTTTGTTGGAAGGAAAAGTAACGCCGTAGATACGCGTAAGCATTTTATTTTTTTCATCACCGCGCCAGTAAGCGCCGGCAATATTCATCAGCCTGATAGCTTTGATGTAACCTGTGTTCGGAATGTGCGGACCGCGGCAGAGATCAGTAAAATCTCCCTGGGTATAGAAGGTAATGTTGCCATCTTCCAGCCCTTCGATCAGTTCTAATTTATAGGGATCATTTTTTTCGGTAAAATATGCAACAGCATCTGCCTTGGACACCTGTTTCCTGGAGAAGCGCTCTTTCTTAGAAGCGTGCTCCTTCATTTTCTTTTCTATTTTCGCAAGGTCTTCATCTGTAATTTTCTCATCGCTCAGGTCAATATCATAATAGAAGCCATTGGCAATGGGAGGGCCTATGGCAAACTTGGTATCGGGATAAAACTCCTGGATCGCTTCTGCCATCAGGTGTGCAGACGAATGCCAGAAGGTAGATTTTCCGCCTTCATCATCCCAAGTAAGGAATTTAATGGTTCCATCTTCAGTGATAGGCTGGAAAGCATCGATCACTTTGCCGTTGAACTCTATTGCCAGCACTTTACGCATCAGCCCTTCGCTGATAGATTTAGCAACATCCAGCCCCGAAGCTCCATCGTCATAACTGCGCACCGCACCATCGGGGAAAGTAAGATTAATCATATACATTAAAATTGTGTGTAATGAGATTTAAGTTGCAAAGATAAAAATTTGAAACAAGAATATCAGCTTTAATTAGTTTATATAAATAGGCTATGGTTTTTGGTTTGGAATTTGTGGAAACAGCAGTATGCAGCTCAGCCCCAAATTTCATCAGACAGAAGCTTTTAAAAAATTCTGGCAGCAAGGCAACGGTAAAGAAATGATCGCATTCAGCGGTGCCCAACCTTCTTTGGGGGGATTTGAAAAATATGCTCATCTTTATTACCACACTGATTTAGCAGGCGATGCAGCAGCACGTGAAACCCTGATGAACATGTCATTCCCGGCAGCCATGCGTATGATCACCGCCGCTGCAAGAGAAAATATTTCGCAGGAAAGCAGCCTTCCGCCCGGGTTAAAGCATATGTTGCTGCAAATGCAGCAGGAACCCGCATGGCTCAACCGCGATTTGCTTGAGCGAGGCGCTGAACTGTGCCGGAGGGCAGGTTTGAATGCATTGATCGTTTTACGCGATTTTACTTTAATGGGCGGATATAACTACGCCTACCTGAACAAGCCTTTGATCTTTACCGAAGCTTTGAAGAAAGGTGCAGTGAAGCGGCTGACCGACACGCTTGATTTCTGGGTAAACGTTACTCGCCAAGATGCTTTGAATATACATGGAAAAGGTTATGCAGCCTGCGTAAAAACAAGGGTGATACACGCCTACTCGCGACTGATGATACAGGAAATGATACAAGACTGGGACACAAGAGAATGGGGAAAGCCCATCAACAGTTGGGATATGATAGCTACGTACATTGGCTTCAGCCTCACATTTTTGCTGGGATTAAAGAAACTCAATGTGCGCTTTTCTGCAGAAGAAGAAGCAGGTATTTTCCATTTATGGAAATATATAGGCTACCTGCTAGGCATACCGGCAGCGTATATTCCTGAAAATGCTAAAGATGCAACCGCGCAATTTTACTTATGGACAAGCATACAACCCGTGGCTGACGCAGATTCTGTGATGCTGGCAGATGCGCTCTTGAATGAAAGCCTTGAATCAACCATTTATAAATACAGGTATCAAAGGAAACGGCTTCGCTACCTGCATATCTGCTGCAACTGGTTCCTGCTTGATAAAGAAACCAATAAACGGCTGAATATACCGGATGTTGCCTTTAAAAAACTTTTCCCTTCGTTTTTGCGATCCTTGAACAAGAACATGCAAAAGCTTAGCAGGGAAACACAGCTGAAAAAGGGGCATCATGCCCAGCTTAAAGTGCTGGCAGATTACCTGCGAACGGCCCCTGAACATTTTTCTGCATAATAATTGTAGCACTTTGCATAGGGATTACGTAATAGATTTTTAGCTAATCGGTAATTGAGCTGAAACTTTCAACAGCAGTAAAATCAAAATCATTAAAAACACAATAAAACAAAAGCATGGTATATTCTCCACACAGCATAAAAATGTTCGTGTTCACGCTGATTTCAGCAGTTTTTTTCTTTTCGTGCTCGCAGGTAAAAAACTCAGCTAAAAGTGAAGATATTGTTTTACATATCGGTTCTGCCTGCGGCTGGTGTGCGGGCACGGATTCGCTATATATTTCTTATCCTAAACTGCATTACGAATACAAAGCGGGTTGCGGTGAAAAGGGACTGGCTAAAGACTCCACTATCAGTAAAGAGGACTGGAACGGCCTGGTAGCAACACTGGACATGGCAGCTTTCAATAAAATTACCCTGAATACCTGTGCAGTCTGCGCCGATGGCTGCGATACCTGGATATCGGTGAGAAAAGGAAACGCTTACCATAAAATTACATTCGATGATATAGATCATGAGCAATTAAATCCAGTACGCAAGTTTGTCGAGAGGTTAATAGCTCTGAAGAAAAAAACAGGAGTACGATAAAACCGAGGAAATGAAAAACTTTTATAAATTCGTGATGCTGGTTTTAATATTAACAGCCGGATGCAGTCAGCATAACAACGACGAACAGGAAAATGATACTTTACCTATCAACAGCTCACAAGTACAGCCCACAGCTGAAAAAAATATTTACGAGGGCTCGCCTGTTATTGCTGAGCGCATCAACGGCCCGGCAAACATCCGCGATAAAGCAAATGGAAAGATCATTTTTACATTAAACGACAGTACACTTGTAACTGCCACAGAAGCACGGGACGGATGGCACAACATCGGCATTACAGCAGAAAGCAATATCAAAGATGTAAACTATGACACACTGAAGGCCGGCACAAAGATCATTGTTAAAGGCAAGGTTGTGGGCGAAGTAATGACGGATATTTATGCTCCTAAATCTTCTGACGGGAAAGTTGCCTGGGCGGAACTTACCGGCTACACACATAAAGATAATATCTATGCCTATTCAGTAATTGAGAACGCGCTGACTGAATACATAAGAACTCTGAAAGACAGGAATATAGACAGTTTCAGGCCATTCATCAAAAGCTTTGCTATGGAAGACTATGATGTGCTGAATCCCTACCTCATGTATTTTAATTATGAAAACTGGATAGACGATCCTTCACCCATGCCACGCGTGATCCTGGTATTTCATGAAAAAAAATTAATAGGCGTAGCGCACAGCAGGGATTTAGAATTCCCGGATACAGTTAAAGATACACTGGAAAGGGGCTTTAAGGTAATGTTCTATAAAGATATACCCGAAGCCGTAAGGTCAGACTTTAAAAAGAAGTTCAATAACTTTATCACCCAGGTAGATTAAGAGCTGTGGCAGGATTCAGATTTTTTTAAGTTTACGTAACAGGCACCAGTATCTGCATACAATTCCTCAGGCTTTCTTTCCAGTTTTTCAGTACAACATCATAGTCTTCTATAATTTTTGTTTTATCCAGAACCGAATAATATGGGCGCTTTGCGGGCGTGGGGAACTGTGAGGAAGGTATAGCATTTACTCTGCAGGTAAGGCCTGCAATATTTTTTATCTCTTCAGCAAAATCATACCAGGAAATAACTCCCTCATTGGTAAAATGATAGATGCCGTATATTTTATTATCCCTTAAAATAATTTTTATAATGGCTTTGGCCAGGTCTCTGGCATACGTTGGCGTACCTACCTGGTCACTGACTACGCTGATCTCATCGCGCTCACTCATCAGCCTCAGCATTGTTTTTACAAAATTGGCACCGAAACTGCTGTAGACCCATGCGGTACGGATCACGATCGTTTTGGGATTCTTTTCAAAAGCCAGCACCTCGCCGTCTCTTTTTGTCAATCCGTAATAATTCAACGGATCTGTGGGTTCATCAGGCTTATAGGGTGTTTTTCCGTTACCGTCAAAGACATAATCCGTAGAAATATGAATTAAAACCGTATCATTATTCTTACAATTATCTGCAATAATACCCACTGCCGTAGCGTTGATTTTTTCAGCCATCTCCCTGTCAGTCTCTGCTTTATCTACCGCAGTATACGCTCCGCAACTGATAAAATATGCAGGCTTATATTCATCAAAAACGGCATCAATGCTATCTTTACTGCTCAGATCCATTTCATCTCTATCAACAAATACCCAGCGGTACTGCGGGTAAGAAAAATGCAGCAATTGCAATTCGCTGCCTAACTGGCCGTCTCTTCCTGTAACTAAAATTGTTGGCTTCACGGTATATTTTTTTAGTTTAATTAATGTACTCCAGTACACTGCGGGTTATATATTTCAACTGCTCTTCATCCATTTCGGTATGTATTGGCAATGATATGACGCGCTCTGTAAGATAGTCAGTCACAGGCAGGTCGTACGCTACGTTGAACTGCTGAAACATTTCCTGGCGATGCCCCGGCACCGGGTAATAAACCATAGCAGGAATCTGCTTTTGTGCCAAATGCTGCTGTAACCCAAATCTGTCGACGCCTTCCAGCACAAGCGTATACTGGTGAAACACATGCGTGGTATAAGGTGCAGGCCGGGGTGTAATGATTTTACGATTGCCGGCAAATGCGCTGTTGTAGTATGCAGCTACTTCATTGCGCGCTTTTGCATAGGCATCCAGGTGTTTTAATTTAATGTTCAGTACGGCAGCCTGAATGGTATCGAGCCTTGAATTGCAGCCGACTATTTCATGATAATATCTTTTATCAGAACCGTGGTTGGCAATTTTTTTAAGTTTAGCGGCCAGTATATCGTCATTTGTAAACATGGCGCCGCCATCGCCGTAGCAACCCAGGTTTTTTGCAGGAAAGAATGAGGTAGTACCCATGTGCCCGATCGTCCCGGCTTTGGCTATCTTTCCGTCAGCAAAAGTATAATCACAGCCGATAGCCTGGGCATTGTCTTCTACAACGTAGATGCCATGGCGGTTTGCCAAATCCATCAGCGGCTCCATATCCACCGACTGGCCGTAAAGATGTACCGGTACAATTGCTTTGGTTTTAGGCGTAATAGCTTTTTCAACCGATGCCATATTCATGCAGAAAGTGTCTTTGTCTACATCTACAAATACCGGTTTCAGCTTCAGCAAGGCAACAACTTCCGTAGTGGCTATAAACGTAAAAGACGGGGTAATCACTTCATCGCCGGGTTGCAGATCAAGCGCCATTAAGGCTATCTGCAAAGCATCTGTACCATTGGCACAGGGGATTACATGTTTTACGCCGAGGTAAGTTGCCAGCTGATCTGAGAAATCATGTACAGGCTGGCCATTAATAAAAGCGCTGCTTTCCAACACATCAATTACTGCCTTATCTACTTCATGTTTTATTTTGTGGTACTGGCTTTTCAGGTCGACCATCTGTATCGCTCTCATCGGTAATATTTTGGCGGTAAAGTTAGTAAAAAGCCATTGAGCTGCAAGAGCATAACAGTTTTAAAACTTTTTTGGAATATAGTTTTTAAAAATTTATTTTTGCAAACCTTAAAACAGGTCCGATAGCTCAGCTGGATAGAGCAACTGCCTTCTAAGCAGTAGGTCTCAGGTTCGAATCCTGATCGGATCACACGTCAAAGCCGCATAAACAGTAAGTTTGGCGGCTTTTACATTGTAGCCAATTACAAAATGCCATATTTTTATAAAATATATAACCTTGTTCAGCAAATTTATGGCTGAAATTTGGCTCACCCTATGGCTCACAAAATTCATTCATGTGTGTATATTTATTTTTTCTGTTTGCCACATGGAATAACGAGCTTTTTAGATTCAATACTCATTCCCGGTTGGTATAGATTCTTAATCATTATGGCTATTTCCTGTTATTTTTAATTGGAAAAATAGAATTTCAGCTATCTACATTGTTTTGTTTAGATTAATGCACATAACACAGATCTTCGCCCGGAAATTTCAACATTATAATTGAATAACATTTTCTACGCTCTCTTTCGAAACTTTTAAAAAGTTCTTAAACTAAAGAAAACAATGCGGTTATTTTAGCCCGCTGCCAGCAGACTCTTTCAAAGCCTTATCTATCGCAGGCTTCAGCAATTTTTCCATAGCCTCATAACCTATTACAGTAGGGTGTATGCCATCTTCCGCATATTGTTTAGGGAGACCATTGCGATCGTCCTTCATGGCGCTATGGTAGTCTACGTACATTATCTTGTTGGCATCAGCATAGCTTCTTATAAGATTATTCAACGCGATAACATCGTCAGCCGGTTTTAAGTCTTTACGCCAGCTAAATTCATATGCCGGCAATATTGAACAGAGGATAACCTGAATTTTATGAAGCTTGGCCAATTCGCACATAGAAATAATATTTCCTAAAATATTTTCCAAAGAGATATAGCCATTATTTTGTGCAATATCATTAGTTCCTGCAAGTATCACTACTGCCTTTGGTTTAAGATCAATTACATCCTTCCTGAAACGCACCAGCATTTGAGATGAGACCTGCCCGCTAATACCCCGGTTTGTGTAATTATTTTTTTTAAAGAAATCAGGCCGGTTGTGAATCCAAGCTTCAGTGCTTGAGCTGCCAATAAATACAACACTTCCGGCTGGTACCATTCTATTCTCCTCCTCATATTTTGCAAAATTGGCCCAGTCATTTTCTTGCTGCGCCAAAGCAGAAAAAGAAATATAGAAAGAAAAGAATGCTACAAAAAAATACTTCATGATAAATTCTTTTTATTATGTAAAAAATCAGTGCCTGTGTTCTTTGCTTTATTTGGAGCGTGCAATATATTAAGATTAAGAGTGGCGCCTTTGTGAAGATCAAAGTAATCTAATAATCTTTGGCTACCGGTTAGCCATCAAATACAAGCTTGTTTACCTATTTATTTACGGCATTCGCAGCGGACGTGTCGATGATAAGTTGCTTTAAGCAATGCTTATATAGCAGCATCATCCAGGTATTCTTTCCATAGTTCATCAACAGTTTTTCCAAAAATAGTCTTCCACAAGTTTGAATTGTAACGATTTGTTCTTAGCGCATGATCAAATGCTTTGACACTGCCCGGTTTTTTGTTCTCGCACCATACTAAAAACCTTGCAGTAACCCTGTATCCGTTATCATACTTTTGTGAAGATGTTACTTCTGGTAGATGCCATCCTCCTGCAACATTGGCTACGCCGTACTTATAGCGTACATAGTCTGCGATGCCTTCCACCAGCCACCAGGGATCATAGGATGGATAAGATTGTGCAATATGCATGACCTCATGAGTAACTACATCAATGTCTTTAGGGTTTTTTGTAAACCAAGCTGAACTATAACGTATTGTATCACCCCATCTTGCTGCTGGATATTGATTAAATGAGGTATCCATGAGGAAGTAAATTGTTTTACTCGCTTGCGGATTAAAATGTTCTATAAGTTGAGGATATACTATAAAGAAAGTTTCAATTAGCTTAGCTCGTGTATCGGCACTAAATTGTGTATCATTACTTTGATAATTTAATACTAAACCATTTCGCTGGAAGGCGATCCATTCGCTTTTTAAAGGATTTTTTGTTGTTGCTTTAAAAGAACATGACCAGAAAATACTGATAACAACAAATATTACAACACGAAACAACATAATGTACTATTTTTAAAATACCGATAAGTAAAATTAAATCAAATTTAAGTGCCAGACAATTCTTTTATACTTCTACATTTCTCATCATTATAAAGCTGCCAGGAAGGAATCCCTGCTTTGTCCTGATCACAACCGGCGCATTATCCAGATTCCATTTGTAATCTTGTATTAGTTGTAGACAGGATACTTTTATTTATGAGATACATTATTTATCTTCTTTTTATATTTCAATTTTTCTATTGTATACATCAATATATTTATTACACAGGTCACCCAGTTCAAATCGAAAACCCATTACGCACATGCACTTTCGCCCGATGTTAAAAGCATCCATTTTTTAGGCTGTCTATAATTTTATCAGGTCTGGGTGTGTCTTTATTTTTTTTATATAGTCTGTAGGCTTCATATTAAATTGTTTCTGGAAATTCCTGCCGAATTGACTTTGAGAACCATAACCTACTGTATAAGCGATTTCATTGATCCTTAAATTTCCCTTACTCATCATTTCTGCTGCTTTCTTTAACCTTGTAACATTGACAAGCTGGTGAGGCGACATACCAGAAAGAGATTTTATTTTCCTGTAAAAAGTGATACGGCTCATATTAAATGCTGCCGCCAGATTTTCTATATTAATACCAGGTGCATCTAAATGCTCAAGAATTAACGTGTTTAATTTTTCCAAAAAAATTTCATCGTCTTTTGAATAGGCCATAGTATTGATATGAACAGAAGGAGATTTAGCAAAATATTCTTTTATTTTAACTCTGTTAGATATCAAATTCTCAATTTGAGTGTAAAGATAATCCGTTGAGAAAGGTTTTTCTATATACGCATCTGCGCCCAGTTTCAGGCCTTCAATTTTTGACTGTAAAGTATCTTTAGCTGTCAATAAAATAAATGGTATGTGGCTTAGTTCAAAGTTTGTTTTTACCTTACTACAAAATTCAAAACCATCCATATTGGGCATCATGACATCGCTTACGATCAAATGTGCTATTTCTGATGTTAATATATCATACGCTTCTTCTCCGTCATTCGCCGTCAATACCTGATACTTTCCACTCAAATCTTCTTCAAGAATTTCTAATATCTCTTCATTGTCATCGACCAGTAACAACACCGGTTTTAATTTGAATTGAATGTCTTTCATTTTACAGGTAATTTTAAATGAAATGTATTGTACTTATTGTCGTGTATAAAAAACTCCAGGCTTCCTTCATGCAGCATTGCCAGTTCGCTCGATATGGCAAGTCCTATACCCGAACCTTTGATATTTTTTACATTTTTGGATCTGAAAAATGGTTCGAATATTTTTTCATGCAGTTCCGTAGGTACAATTTTTCCATCGTTGTATACATAAATTGAAATGCTATTACCTATAACTAACATGCGAACCATGATTGTGGTATAAGCATATTTGACAGCATTGTTCAATAAATTGCTAATGATTTTTGTAAATGCCTCTGCATCTACAAATGTTTCAACCGGCGCATTGGAAATGTGTGTAGAAAACTCCAGATAATTTTCCTCGGCAGCAATCTGAAAGGACGATAGTATTTTCAACAACAGCTCTCTTACATCCACCCTTTCTGTATTAAGTGTAATATGCTTTGACTCTATTTTGCGGAAATCAAGAAGTTCGTTAGTAAGAGAAATAAGCCTTTCTGAATTTTTATTTATGGCTAATATATATTTCTCAAAAGCCGGTATATCATTTATATTTTTCATTAGTTTCTCTACCGATACTCTAATTAAGGTTAATGGTGTTTTGATTTCATGAGCCACATTGGTAAAGAAATCAATCTTTGATTCGGTTAATTCCTTTTCTTTGCTGACCTCAAACCGTTCCATTTCCCTTGCCTGCTTAACTTTATTTCTTGCATAAATTGCCCTGGCAATAAAATAAGTAATCAACAGGATAATAAATACATAAACGATATAGGCTATATTAGATTTCCAGAATGGGGGCATTATGGTAATACGTAATGTTTTCTCGTTGTTGATCCATCTACCGCTATTGTTCGTTGATTTTATGTGCAGGTAATAGTTGCCCGAAGCAACGTTCGTAAAATAAACTGTACGATTATTACCAATATAATTCCATGTATTATCCAATCCGTCTATTTTATAAGCATATTGCACACTATTAGGAGCAGTAAAATTAAGCGCTGCAAAATCAATACTGAAATTTGACTGTTTATAATTGAGTTTAATATATTTAGTTAATACTATAGATTCATCTATAGGTGCATCGGGATCACCTGCATTGATTGTAATATTAGAAATACTTAAGCGTGTAAAATACAACGGGGGTGTATAATCAGTAACTTTTATACTATAAGGATTGAACCTTATAAGACCTTTAACGCTGCCGAAAAGCAAATGAAATTGGCTGTCTGTAAATCCGGATTGATAATTGAATTGGTCATTTAAAAGACCGTCGTTCTTTGTATATATCCTGATGTTCTTATTCTTATCAATGCATACAAGCCCTTTAGACGTAGTTGCCCAGATATTGTTTAGCGTATCGCTCACTGCCGTATATATGATATTTCCCGGAAGCCCGTTTCTCATATTATAAGCAAAAACATTTTTAAGATGTTGAACTACATATAGGCCCGCTTCAGTACCTATCATCAAGTTTTTATCAAAGCTTTCATTCAAATACAAGATCCTGGTTTCTGCGAGCAGATCTCTATTACCCGATATTAATTTCAACTTATACCATTTGCCGTTGGCGGTAAAAAACAGGCCTTTGTTATGTGTTCCTACCCAAAGCCGGTTTTTGCTATCTTCAGTGATAGCTGAACAGAATTGATCTTTTAATTCCGGGTTAAGGCCGGTAAACTTTTCTGTAAGTGGATCAAAATGGTATACTCCTTTGGAGGTGCCTACAATAATTTTACCTGATTTTGTTTTTTTGACAGCGTTGACAAAATTACTTTTCAGCTGATACATGCTGCTATCTGCCATATAATGCTTTACTATTTTCTGATCTTGTATATTCAAAATATAAAGACCTTTATCGTATGTTCCTACATATAGCAAATTATCATCGGTCATTATACCATGAATGTTAGAGGAGGATATGCCTTTAGTACTACTAAATACTTTTTTGTGTATATCGAATTTATTTAGTCCGGCATCTTCTGTACCGATCCAATAACTTCCATATATATCTTGTGTAATTTCCCTGACTACATTTCCCTGTATAGAATTCTCTGATTTACCTGTAAAATATTTATCAAAAAACAAGGGCCGATTTGGCAGATAATTAATTCCGCCAAAATATGTTCCTAACCATACACCTCCTTCCTTATCTTTGTAAAGTGAATAGATTGCATTGTCTGAAAGGGAATAGGGGTTTATATAATTTTTCCTGACGTTTCTATAGAGCTTCTTATCAACATCGTATATGTAAAGACCGTCTTCTGTCGCGAGCCAGTAATATTGGTTATTTACTTCTAGGATATCTCTGACAATAATCTTTTTATCTTTATAAAAACTGTTTAATACAGAACCGGAAAATGTGTTAGTACTGATATCAAATTTATATAAACCAGAAGAAGTACCAAGCAAAAGATATTTATCTGTAGCATATATCTTTTCCACTATTGTACCATTTTTCACGTTGAGCGTAAAAAAGCTGAACTTATTTTTCTTACTATTATACTTCCCTATGGAACCGTCTTCTGTACCTATCCAGAGGTCACCACTTAAATCAGAGCAAATTGAAGAAGGAATTTTACCGTATGTATTAATTATGCTGGTGGTTTGTTGAAGAAGATCGTATTTGTATAATTGCTTCTCTTCTGCATAGAATATATGGCCATTTTTATTTTGATGAATGAACCTGATATTTTTACTTTCAGATCCTGCGGGTTTTATAAAATTTTCTTTTACAGGATTATAATAAAAAATCCCTTTTACGGTTCCTATCCATAATGTGTTATTACGATCTTCAAATAAGTAAGTAATCGAGTTGCTTCCCAGGCTTGTTTTATCTTTTTCTATATTTCGGAATATTTTAAATGTATAACCGTCAAACCTGTTCAGCCCGTCTGAAGTTCCAAACCAAAGAAACCCCCTGTGATCTTGAAGAATGCTGATTACCGAATTGTTAGACAAACCATCTTCTACCTGATAGTGCTTAAAATCAAATGATTGACAATCAGCAAAACAGGGAGTCATAAACATTGCAAAAAGCAAGATGTATTTTATTGACAAAGTTCAATAACCTTTTAAATTTCAGAAACAGAATACGGCCTGTCGGTTTTATCGATTCCTCTTTTCTTATTCGGTTGATCTTTCATTTCAAAAATCAATTTGCCTCCGCGAACAATATCCTGATACGTTATGTAGTTTTTAGTGTAATTTTTTGCGTTTAGTTTCCCTGATTGGATATATACATTATCGGCAGTATTATTTTTTGCTTCTATAATGAATTGCTTTCCGTTCTCCAGCGTAATAGTTGTTTTTTCGAATAGCGGACTACCCATTACATATTGATTGGTTCCCGGACATACACTATAAAACCCTAATGCACTCAATACATACCACGATGATGTTTGTCCCTGGTCCTCATCGCCGGGATAGCCGTTTTCCGTAGCATTATACAATTTACTCATTACCTCCCTGGCTTTCTGCTGTGATTTCCATGGCTGGCCGGCATAATTGTAGAGATATATCATGTGCTGAATGGGCTGGTTGCCGTGCGCGTACTGACCCATATTGGCCATGACCATTTCCGTCATCTCGTGTATCAAGCCGCCGTATGTACCTACCTTCACATCATTCGGCACGGAAAATACAGAATCAAGTTTCATACAAAATTTATTTTCACCACCTGACAGCCTGATCAACCCATTCACATCATGAAAAACAGACCACAGATAATGCCAGGCATTGCCTTCGGTATACGGACCACCCCACTCTATGGGATCAAAATTTTCTATCCAATTGCCATCTTCTTTTCTTCCTCTCATAAAACCAGTGGAAATATCAAAAACATTTTTGTAGTTAAACATATGTTTAGCGAAAGACTCCTCATATTTTTTATTCCCCACCGTTTTTGCCAATGTATAGCCGCAAAAATCGTCATAAGCATATTCCAGTGTTTTGGCCGTGGCTTCGCGCACATTGGGATAAGGAACATAGCCGAGTTTATTATAAAACTCCCAGCCATCTCTGCCGTTTGCCGGCCCCCAGGGGCCTTTATTGTTAGCCTCATGATGATAAGCTTCCAGTGCTTTTTCTGGATCAAAAGTTCTTATTCCTTTTACCCACGCATCTGTAAGTAGGGAAATAGCGTGATTGCCTATCATACTTCCCTGTTCATTCGGAAAAGACCATGAAGGAAGCCAGCCACACTGATCTTTGGCATCAAGTAAAGCCTGCATATACCTGCCGTGCATGGTAGGATACAATAAAGCATTCAAAGGAAACTGCGCACGAAAAGTATCCCAAAAACCGGTATCAGTAAACATATAACCCATGTGCAGCTTCCCATCATAAGGACTGAAATAATAGGGATTGCCATTTTTATCTATTTCATAAAATTTCCTGGAGAAAAGGCTTGCCCTGAAGAAACAGGAATAAAACGTGGCTTTATCTTCTTGAGTACCACCTTCTACTAAAATCCTTGACAGATGTTTATTCCAAACATTTTTGGCGTTTTCTTTCGTCGCCTCCAGGTTTTTATCTTTACCAAGCTCGCTTTGTAGATTTTGTTCAGCCTGTTCTAGGCTGATGTATGAAGAAGCCACTTTAGCCTGCACTATTGCGCCATCGGCAAATCTTATAAAAGCTCCTTTGCCGTTGCCTTCGGCCTCTGCAGCATTGTGCTGGATAGTATTATTTTTGTTTTCCCATGTGCCATAGTCGATAAACGGCTGATCGAACTGTACTACAAAAAAGCTTTTCCAGCCTTTTTGAAAACCATGGCCGTTGTTTACCCAACCGATTATTTTCCTTTCGGAAGGAATAATCTTTACACTACTGATTCTTGTATATCCGTCCAGAATCAGATAATTTGTATGCCCTTTGGGGAAATTAAATCTTATATGTACGCCTCGTTCTGTTGGCGACATTTCAGTAGTGATATTATTTTCAAATTGTACTTTGTAATAATGTGGTTTTGAAATTTCTTTCTCGTGTTTAAACTCTGTAGCGCGGCTATCTTCGTTGACAACTAAACTGTCTATTACAGGCATAAAAGAAAAAACCGCATAATCATTGGTCCAGGAACTGCATTGGTGCGCCTGCTGAAACCCTCTTATTTTATTTTTAAAATACTGATACTTCCAGCCATCGCCGTTTCTGCCGGTTTGTGGTGTCCAGGTGTGCATGCCAAATGGCAGCGCAGTTGTAGGATAAGTGTTGCCCCTCGTCAATTCATGCTTTGAATTGGTTCCCTGCAAAGTGTTTACATATTGAACAAGATCTGTATATTGAGCAACAAGAGCATTTGAAATTATCAAAGATAAAAAGATGAAAACAGAAGATTTGATGTTCATAAAAAAAATTTTTATATAGAATGGCAATAAAAAAATTTTTAGATTTTTGAAAGCTAATATAACAAAAAAGAGCTACTCTGCCACAGGAAACTGGCTTATTCTTAATCGTGCCGCACCCATAGGAATGAGCGTTACTTCTTGTACAGGCAATGTAATAGCTACAGGGCTTTGCATGAGTTCGCCGCACAAATCATATTTATCAATAGCCCAGCCGGGCACCTGCTTAGCGCTGGCAGTAATTTGAATGGGAACGTCTGATGTGGTGAAAGGAAAATTATTTTTCGGCCAAGGCTTTTTCACTACTTTAAAAGACAAATTTTTTACAGCAGGCAGATGCAAAGCATAGTTCCAGTTGCTTGCGGGATGAATCTCAAAAGAAGGCCACTCATCTTTATCTACATTCTTCTGCCATCTAGAATCTCCTATTGCTGTTTTATCGCTTTCTTTTTTTATATAATTTTCATCAATCTTCAATGAAAAAGTCAGTGGCCCATAGTTGATACTTATGCTGTTTTTATTGTGTTTCCATTCTTTTACGGTTACTTCCATTGGCAACTTTAAAATTATGCGGTCATTCTTTTTCCAATGCCTTTCTATTTTTATATATTTTGAAGCAGTTGCCTGAATGTTTTCTCTTTTACCATTGATAAATAATTCCGCATTGTCGCACCACGCAGGAATACGCAAATAAAGTGGAAAATAAACTGATTTTTCTGAAGTAAAAGTAAATAACAACTCTTCATCAAACGGATAGTTGGTGGCTTGCTCAAATTGTACTTCCTGCTGATCGGCTACTTTTGCGTTTACCTTACTTGCAGCATACAAAACGGCAGCCAGACCATTATCCGGAGTTGCCATCCATAAATTTTCACTATAGTAGGGCCAGCCTTGTGAATGGTTGTGCTGGCAACAACGCGAGCTAAAAGGATTCATCATTAAGAAAGGACCTTTATTGAAAATACCCGGACTGTGGTCTTTAGAATCATTCAAAACCATATTAGGCGATGTGATGTAGCGCAGCGATTTAAAATCGGGCATTACAGCCGCGGGGTAAGAATTGAATGCTACATTCTCTGCATTATCTGCCCACATAGCATCTCCTGTTATGCGCAGCATGTGCTCATCTGAATTCATTTCTTCTACAAAGCCACAGGTTTCTGTTCCTTGCCTGGGATCTGTATATCCGGGACGTGAAATTTCATCTCCGCTAAACATACCGCCCGGTACCTGGCCAAAATATTTTCTGATGATTGCAAATACTTCATAGCTCGCCTGTAAATCTTTTTTGTCTTTAGATAGTTGATAATAAGTTGCCGGCTCTCTAAAACCCTGTGCAATATTTACATTGTGCCAATCGGGCAGCAGCTTAAACCAGCCGGGTAGGCTTTTATCGTCGCGCATCGTATTCCTGTTAGACCAACTATTAGAATTTCTGTGAATTTTTCTTGCCAAATCCAATAGCCATGCGTCTCCGGTAAAGTTATAAAGCCACAATACACTATGCAGATTATCGCCGGTACGTAATCCCTGCCAATAATGAAAATGTTTGAGAAATTTTTCTTCAGGGTAATTTAGCTGATAACGAAAAAAATTCTGCATAAAGGGTATAACTCTTTTATCATTGGAATACTCATAATAAGATTGCAGGCAATACAACATAATCATTTTAGGCCAAAAATCTTCAGCATTATTTTTATCAACTGAAGTAGGCCCGAAATTTCCATCTGCGCGCTGGCTGTTTAAAACGCCTTCTATCCAAATCTTTGCTTCATCAATCATAGCCTTATCTCTTAGAATGTAGCCGATATTCGCATAGCCTTTTAACCAATAAGGCACTTCTTCCCACCCAAATTCCCCTTTACCATCTTTGGAAAGCCATGCATTATTTTCTTTTTGCAACCAGGCGCTGATGTTTCCAAGATTACCGGTAAGTCCGCTCCTCTGTCTTTGCAAATATTCATGAAGCCAGCCCATGGGTTGAATGGAGGTTACCGGCAGCTTTATAAAAGCATTCTGCAACAGCGGCTCCCTATTGCTGTAATAATTATTGGTTCGTTTTGTGATATCCGGTTTATCAACCACGGAGATTTGTGCATGATTATCAGAAATTTTATAAGCCCAACATGAAAACAAACTTGAGAAAAGAAATATAGAAAGTATTTTTTTCACGCAGAAATTATTTTTTATTTGATTAATATTTGCTAAGATGATTCATCGTACAAAATAGTAAAGCATCCATCGACCTAAATAATACAAAGCTGATCAGGGAATGAATCTTTTTCAAATGCCACGATAAGATTTATGCATTAATATTTGAAAAAAGAAATTAATAATATCACCTGTTTAGTTTCAGATCCAGTACTTTCATCCAATAGGCGCCCAGCACACTTCTGGCCTGGAACCCTTCTTTACGTCCGTCAGTAGTTTCATGCCAGTCGCCGAATGGTTTTCTATCCGGAGTTTCCGTAGCAAATGTATATACGGGATCTACAAGTGCTTTAAAATCATTCTGATTTCCGGTAAGACAAGCTGTCCAAATTATCCAGTCGCTTTTTGTGTATGTTTTACGGCTGTCTAATGGCAGGCCGAATTTATTTTGATGTTGCAAATAAAATTTTAGTTCTTTTTTGGCCACAGATTTGGGGAATATCTTATAATCCAAAACCCTGTCCCATACCATATTGTATTTCTGGCTCCATGTGCCGGGCTTTCCAAATGCAAGCATGTAATGGTCGCCATCATCGGCAAGCTTCATCCATTCTGGCACCATGCTTTTTGCAATATTGTGGTATTTATTGTACACTTCATTCTTGTCTAACATTTTTGCCAGCATTGCATAGCCTTCAATAGCCATAATAGCTTTCAAAGAAAGATTCGCATTGCGTGCCATATGGCCGGCAAAATCATCCGTGCATAATTGATTGGCCGGGTCAAAACCTTCTTTAACCAGGTAATCTGTCCAGGTGGTTAATGTATGCCAATGCTTTTCAGCATATTTCGCATTGCCTTCCACCTTAGCAATAGCTGCCGCCAAAATGACCATATTGCCTGACTCCTCTACAGGCATATCTTCTCCATAAACTTGTCCGTTGGCTATAGGATAAGTACCTATATCGTGTGCAGCAAAAGGTTTCGCCCATTTACCACTTTCACTGTAATAAAATATTCCATTCATCATCCCTTTTACAAGCTCAGGGTTGTATACCAGGTATAGTGGTGCAGATGGGTATGTAAGATCTACCGTGTTAATACAGCCATTACTAAAATTTTCTTTTGAGAGCCATAATAGTTGCCCTTGCGGACTTTCTACTAACTTGTGGGCAGCCATTACCTGGCGGTACACCATTTCGCAAAGTCGCGCATACTTCAAACCACCTGCTTTAAACGCATCATTATAAATACGTGCATCTAAGTCATTACACTTTTTCATTGTAGCTGCATAATCTGTATTGGCCGCTTCCAGTTGTGTTTCGATTGTAGTTTTATTATCTTTTTTCCACCAAGGTCGAAGATTTTCTCCGAAGTATTGTATAGACCATATGTCATCATAACCAATCAATATTTTTTCTGTTGCTGATTTTGCATTACCCAAATTTAGCACAGTGGCCAATGATAATTGCCTGCCATTTTGTTTTGATAATGCATCAGTTTTTTTTGATTTAGTAAAAATACTTAATACATCATTTTCCGAAGTAGCAATAAATTGTGATGTGGATACATTTGCAGGAGCTGCCACATGCAGATAACCCCAGTCTATCCTCAAATCATCGCCTTTTTTTTGCAATACCGGTTGTTCTACTGTGCCTGCCTTTAGAACAGATAAGTTTTTTGTAGCGTACTTGTTTGCAATAACTTCCTGCGAAGGCGTATTTACCGCAAGGTTTGATGATGCATTGAAAAGTATTTCTACTTTATGCGCTTTGCCATCGTTAGATTTCGTATGAAAAGTAATGTAAGAAACAGGACGCGCGAGCAGATCAAGATCATTTATAATCAACGGTGATGAAAAGGTAACAGTAAGATTTACCGGACCACAAATAAATTTGTATTCCGTTTGAGTGGCTTTCAATGATAGGTTTTTTTGTACCGCATTCGCAATATTTGCCAGTAAAGCATTCTCTTTCTCTTTTACAAGGCCAAAATCTAGATGTTGTCCACCCGCCGTATTTTTAATATGCACAGCCAACACATTCCTTCCTTTCTTTAGTATGGAAGAGGCATCTTTGATGGGAATATAAATATATTTATCTACCCAGCCCTGATGTGCGTGTACTTTTGTGCCGTTCAGATAGACTTCTATATTGTCGTCGTAATCTATCTTCAGGTGTAAACCTTTAATATTATTGTCCGATAAAGAAAATTCTCTTCTAACCCATAGGTTATCAGAAGTCCAGGATGTATTGGCTTTATACGCTTTATCTCCATAATTTCCTTTACCGGATTTCCAACCCTGTGGGTGATAGTTTAGATCTGTCCAGTTGCCGGTTGGCTTTTTTTCTGTATAGAGAGAAGCGTAGGTTCCTTCTTCTGTTGTAGGAATTACTTTATCAAAAGTTTTTAGTTCGCTACCCATGAAACGGTAAATTTTACCATCTACTTTTGCATAGCCGGTTAATGATTGATCTGTGCCCGTCCAATGTTTAGTAGCAGATGCATTCAGTTCATCAGTAAAGGACCAGATGCTTACATACGGGTCATGCATAATTAGCGGATATGCAGGCGCTTTCTGAGTTTGAGCATACAATCCTACTGTCGATAATACATACAAAAAGAAAAGAAAAAAACGTTTTTGCTTAAAAAGATTTGTCATGATAATTACTTGTCGTGTTGTTATATATTGTGTTTAGTTAATTAAATTTATTTTACTCTTTCATAAAGCTCTTAACCACTGAAGGATGATAAGGACCATTTCATTAAAAGGTATCCTTATCAAGAAACTTATAGATAACATAGCCTTTTTTTTACATTGGGTGCTCCTATATGTTTATCTAGTTCCTCTGTATAAGTATAATCGGATGTTATGCTTATATTACCTCTTGAAACTTCAACATAATTATGTTTGCTATAAACAATATGTTTAAATGAACCGTTAGCATAAAATATTTTAAAATCATTTGTTACCGGAGACATAAATTTAGTGGCCGTATTGGTGTTTTGCATGCTTACCTGCCATACACCTTCAAATTTCTGCATATTCATTAAAGCATTCTGAGCAATAGTAACGCTTGAAAATGCCAACATACATGTACAGATGATTATTAAAGGTGTGATATATTTTTTCATGCTGATAATATATTCTAAAAGAGATTACGGCATTTGCACCTGCTGATCTTCTTCGGGTATTTGTATATTTTTGACTTTTTCAAGTGTCATCGGACCGGTAAATCTGTAGTTTATAGGATATTCCGGATTTGATAAATCACTGAACCAATACTCAAGGTTCATGGTTACATAGGTTTTCTCTAGATAAGGCTGTACCTCATCCATCTTTTTACTAATTGTGTAGGTACCACGTTTTTGGGAGAAATTGATTGCTGAATTATCTGACCATAAAGATACTGTACTGTCTGCATTAAATTTTGCATATACTTTATATTTTGCTCTTTCAAATGCTTCTTCCTCGAATACACCGGCGAAAAAGAAAACTGTGTTTTCATTGACTACCCATGCGGTGCGGGTGCCTACAGACAAAGCTGTCTGCTTGTTTTCAGGAATGTCTCTGTTCCACATCTGGCCTGCATTTGAGTATACTCCTGAATAATCATTAAAAGGAATGATCTGCATTAATGATTTACTAAACCATCTCCTGGTATTTACATTACTTTTGGAAGTAGCAGTAATTTTCAAGGGTAGTATATATTTATTAATCATATCCATTCCTTCCAGTCTTAAATTTAAATTAAAAAAACCTTCTAAGGAATCCTTTGGAATAGTCGTGGTCATTGATTGGAAAGAATAATTTCCTTCGGGCAGTTCTATAAAATACAGATCTTTTCGCAAACGAAAGCGGTCAAAGTTAAGGTTATCCAAAGTATCTTTGTCAATAGCGATGGTCACTTGTATATCTTCATTATTTCCTGTTGAACCGCTAAGTAGTACGGGAACTTTAACAGGAACTACTCCTCCCTGGCTTTTATATTTGGCATATACATTTACCACGCCATTTCTTACAAAAGAAACATCCTTATTGTACAATTCTTCTTCCCATTCTTTATTACAGGATACGGTTGTAATAAGGATAAACAGAAGATATAAATGAGCTTTTTTCATATTTAAATTTTATAATTTATTGATTATCGAAATTTTATTATCCCCGGTTGGTTGGGTATTTTATCGTTCATGGAGATTTAATGTGTATATATTTATTTGTTTTTCAGTTGTCACATGGAATAATCGCATTTTAGATTCAATACTCATTCCCGGTTGGTATAGATGCTTAATCTTTATGGTTATTTCATTTTTGTATATTTTAATTATTTGTCTTTGTTACATGGGATTCACTAAAAATCATTTCCGGTAGAATATTGTTTAATTGTGAATCGCAGCTTATTGTATTATCCTTATTGGTGTTTAATAAGGAGTAGTCCAGCCGGGATTTTGAGTCAGCCTTTTATTTCTTCTTAGTTCTTCATGAGCAATCGGCCACAAATACATCTTTTTCACAAAAATGGTGGGTATAGAAGAAATAACTATCGGCGTATGAAATTGGTCGCGTTGAGCGGCTGTCATATCCATGTTACAACCCATGATAGGTATTCCTTCTTCTACCGGCGCGTCTTTCCATCTTCTCAAATCATAATAACGGTGATTTTCTCCCATTAGCTCTATCTGCCGCTCTCTCTTTAAAGATTTTCTAAACAGCTCTTTTGAATTATAAATTGCCTCACTAAAATCCGGAACTCCGCCTCTTATGCGTATTTGACTGATGGCGCTGCTCATCTCCTGGATATTTCTGCCAATAGAATGTGTATTTTTTCCTGTATAGTCAGGAATTGTATACGATCCATTCAATTCATTTAGCGCTTCTGCATATATAAACAATACTTCTGCATACCTGATAGCAGGTTCTATTTTAGGAACTACATATGAGCCCTGGAGCGATGAATTGTAAGAGTCTAAGGGATGTATGTACTTTTTAATGCCGATTCCTGTTCTTATATGAAACTGCGGCGTGGCGGGAGACTTACCATCAGGCAGGCCCCTGTAATAAAAAATCTGTTTTTTCCTTTCGTTTGCATCTAATACGCTTAATCTGAACCATATACTGCCATTGTAAGCAACCGAAGCGTAAAATCTGGGTTCGCGATTGGCATATTGAAGAGATACACCTTCCGGTAAAGGTAAATGATCAACATCATTCTTTGTATACCCCTGTACCCTTGGGTTAGTCGGTACATCACCGCCATCATTCATATAATAGGCATCGCACTGTTTTTGGGTTAATCCATGTGCGTTCCATCCGCCCATTGATAAAGGAAACTGATGATTTCCCAGTTCTCTGATATCTTCTCCTCCCAATTCCGTAACTCTTGAGAAAATCAGCTCGGGGTTATCAGAATAAGTTAGTGCACCATTAAATAACTGCCTGTAAGATTCAAACGGATCAATATCTTTCCATCCTTTAGGGAAGCTTGCATTTGAATGTTTTGCGTTATAGGGAGGAACAATTGTTTTCGGTTGTGCCGGCCCCTGATCTGTAGCATTAAATGGAGCCGTAAAAAGCTTATAAACACCCAGGTCTATTACATCTTTTGCTGCGGCGGCAGCTCTTGCCCATTTTTCTTCATTGTATTGAACAGGTATTAATGGTTTACCCTGGTCATCTGTAAGTTCTGCCATCTCCGTATTACCGTTAAAAAGCGGGCTTGCAGCATATAGTAAAACTTTAGCCCTTGCCGCAAGAGCAGCGCCTTTGGTAGGCCTTACCTTCTCCCTGTTAGTGCGGGTTAATGGAAGATCAACTGCTGCCACAGCAAGTTCTTTTGATATAAAACCTGCACACTCATCATAAGTATTTCTGGCAAAAGCAAGGTCCTGGTAGCTTTGAGTATAATCTACTCCCTCATCCGGTATCAAAGGCACAGGGCCATACTTACGCAATAATAACCAGTAATAATATGCCCGCAGAAAACGGGCCTGGGCCTTGCCGTCGGCAATTTCTTCTTTAGACATTTGGCGGTTGCGATCAATGTTGTAAATATAAATAGTTGCTTTCCTGATTCCCTGGTAGCAAGATCCCCATGAACCTTGAATAAGGTTTTCATCGTATTCGCCGTTTTTATAAGTTTTAATACTTCTCCAATCATATATATCTCCCCTGTCACCGAAAAACATATCATCAGATATCAGATTAAATGGAGTGTTACCCTTACTGCTCACATCTGCATTTTCTCCTCTCAAATGTGTATATACATCTGCCAGCCATTGATCTGAGTAATCTTTCCTTTCAAATACGGTATCAATACTCAATCTATCTTTGAAGAAATGTTCCATATCCATATACTTCCTGCAAGAACTGATGGATACAACCGTAAGAATGCACAACAAATAAAAAAAATATTGCTTCATTATATAAGGTATTTTAGATTAAAATTTAAAGTTTAAGCCAACGGTTAATGTTCTGGGCAAAGGGTAATGTGTGCCGTCTGAGCTGGCCATTTCCGGATCCCAAACTTTTACCTTATCCCAAACCAGTAGATTATAAGCCAGTAAATAAATACGGGAACTTGATAAGCCTAATTTGTTAACAATTCTGGTTGGAACAGAATAACCCATTTCTAATGTTTTGAAACGCAGATAAGAACCATCTCGCATCCAGAATGTAGATGCGCGATAATTATTGGGACTGCCACCATAACTTAATCTCGGGTATTTGGCATTCGGATTTTCGGTAGCAGGATCTCCTGAAATATCCCTTGATATCCACCTGCTGCCCGGAGACGTTACTTCGGTTAGGATATTTCCCCAGCCGCCCTCAATAAACGGATAGACAGTTGGTCCATTCAGGAAATAGGTAGATCTGCCGGCTCCCTGAAATAACAGATTCACGTCCAAACCTTTCCAGGAAACAGACATGCCCATACCGTATTCAACTGCAGGCCTGTGGCTGGCGCCGATAGGCACCACATCATCACCATTAATAACGCCGTCACCGTTTACATCTTTGTACTTTATGTCTCCGGGCATATAAGCTCCAAAGGTTTGCCTTGGACTATTTCTTATTTCCTCGTAGTCTTTAAATAAGCCTAACGCTATTAGGCCTCTGCTTTGTTCTGCTCTAAAGCCTTCCTGCATTAAATAAGGATAGTAGTTTTCCTGCTCGTCTCTGGCAAGAACCTGATTCTTATAATAAGTAATATTACCTCTTAGCGTTAAACCAACTTCTCCGAGTCTTTTATTAAACTCAATGCGGCCATCAAATCCTCTGTTATCCATCATACCCACATTTGCCCAGGGCAAAATCCTTTCCCAATATCCTTCAGGCGCTCCCTGCGGGTCAACCCACCTTTCAGGTATTCCTAAAATAAGGGGCAATTGTCCTCTTATCATATAAATATTGCTACGCGTTTCCTGGAAAATATCTATAGTAAAAGAGAGCATGTTTTGGAGTATATTTACATCTAAACCCAGGTTTTGCTTGCGGGCGATTTCCCAGGTAAGCGCATCTGAAGCTACCTGGGTGTAGCCTAAAGGTGCATAAGTATTAGGATTACCCGGTTCTCCAAAATTAAAATGGTGAATCAATTCATTTTTATCATTTCTTCTATAGTCTATTGAGCTTAAATAAGCAAACCTGTTATTGCCAAAATAATCATTGCCTACTTCGCCTATAGAATAACGTATCTTGAACAAGTCTAACCAGCCAATATTGTCTTTAATAAATTTTTCTTCAGCAACATTCCAACCCACCGCTATTGCCGGGAAAAAGCCAAATTGATGACCTTTTCTGAAATTTTCAGAGCCGGTATATCCGAAGTTAAATTCGGCAAGATACCTGTTTCTATACCCATACATGGCACGCCCGGAATAAGACAAATTACGACGGGGTATACCATTTTTGATATCAGTACCTACATTCTGGGTCATTCTCACTTCCCTGGCAAAAGTTTTTATCAAAGCCTCCACATTGTGCTTATTGGCAAAGTTTCTTCCATAGTTCAGCTCCAGCTCTCCCTGGTAGACTCTTTCGCCTTCAGAGTAACTTTCCTGAAACATTAAAGATTCGGTGGACACCCTGTGCATAATAAGATTCCCGTTTCTATCGCGCCTTCTTTCTACGCTATACTGTTCAGGCCATTTTTTCCTGTTAATGTTGTTCTTGCTGTCTGCATCAAATGCAATGCGTGCTGTGGCATGAAGCCCTTGCGTAAGTATATCTAATCGCTGGTTTAAAATAACATTGGTTTCCATCTTATTCTGCCAGTACTCGCGGTAACCGGTCTGTGTAGCTAATACCCAGGGATTGGTTCTGTTACCGGTACCATAAGCAGGCACCAGGCCGTTGGAATACATAAAAGGGATGGAAACAGGATTTTGACCCAATAAAGAAAACCAGATGTTCTGATCATTCAGCCCGGGAAAATTCTGTTTCTCCAAAAAGCCTGCAATACCCAATGCCAGTGTAGTTGATTTGGTGATATCCATATCATAATTTACCCTGTAATTCCACCTGTTCATATGTGCATTGGTCTTATAGTCTTTCAACGAATTATCCGATTTGTACATACCCCCTTCATCTACATAGCTTGCCGATACAAAATATCTGGCAATGGTAGCGCCCCCTCCCAGGTTTATAGATGCTCTGTACCTGTTGGCGCCATTTCTTAGCATCTTCTTCTGCCAGTCTACGTTGGGATAAAGATCCGGGTCTAAACCTTCCCTGAACAATTCCAATTCGGTTTCACTATATAAGGGCTCTTGGTTTCTGGTGATCTTCGCTTCATTTACTAATTTTGCATAAGTA
Organism: Bacteroidota bacterium; assembly: GCA_023422835.1. Taxonomy (GTDB): domain Bacteria; phylum Bacteroidota; class Bacteroidia; order Chitinophagales; family Chitinophagaceae; genus Haoranjiania; species Haoranjiania flava. The sequence continues at coordinate 124,060 of JAFAGI010000012.1, forward strand.
TAGCCGTCCACAAATTCAGGCGTACGCGTACGCGTAGAATATCCGTATTCTGCCTTTCCTTCAATATTTATTTTCCCGGTCTTTCCTTTTTTGGTGGTTATAAGTATTGCTCCGTTTGCACCTTTAGATCCGTACAACGCGGTGGCAGATGCGTCTTTTAATACAGAGAAGGACTGTATATCTTCTATATTAATTTCATTAAAAGGACGTTCGAATCCATCAACCAGTACCAGGGCAGATTGACTTGCCCCAAAGGTTGATATACCGCGTATCCAAAATTCAGACTGGTTATTTCCCGGCTCCCCGGACAGCTGCATACCAATAATACCTGCCACATTTCCTTGCAAAGCATTCGTGATATTGGAAGTAGGTGTTCTAAGCTGGTCTACATCAACCGTTGTAATAGCGCCTACTACGGTTGCTTTGCGTTGTGCGCCTGCTGCAGTAACAACAACTTCGTTTAAAACGCTTGAATCCGATGCGATCATTACAATGTTTACCAATTCTCTTGTACCAATCTTCACCTCCTGAGTGCGGTAACCGACATGCGAAAAAATGAGCGTACTGTTCGGCTCGGCTTTTAGATTGTATTGCCCGTTCTCATTGGTAATCGTCCCGGTAACCCTGTCTTTAACAGCAATACTGACTCCTGCAACAGTTGCGTTTGTTTCATCTGTAACTGTACCTGTTACTTTTAAGACATCCTGGGCTCTTAGCATTTCAGAAGTTGCTGATAATAGAAGCAATACTAATAGGAATATATATTTTTTCATTTTATATCTTTTATGTTTTTTCTGCTATAAAAAAATCACAGCATGCACATCTCAATATTATATGGCGTTTTTATAGCTTTTTAATCAATAAGTAAGACACTATTCAGTTGCAATTTTTCTGATGCGGCGATTTTTCATATCTGCTACATAAAATACTCCCTGCTCCTTATCATAAATAATACCGTTAGGCTGATCAAATTGAGCATCCCTCAACGCCCCGTCTGCATATCCGTATCTTTCAGGTCTCCCTGCAAATGTGCTTACAATTCCTTCAGGAGTTACTTTGCGTATACAGTGATTGAAAACATCACATACATAAAAATTATCATACTCATCAAAAGCTCCCTGATGGGGTTCTCTGAACATAGCATCTGCTCCCACGCCATCTTTATATCCTTGATTATTGATCCTGCCAACAAACAGAACCGGCTGCTCCAAAACCCGGGTTTCCCGATTGTAGCGGGCTTTTAGTATATAGTTTCTATTTCTTGATACCATTAACGCAAAATCTCCACTTGGAGAAAATTGTATGTTAAACTCCCATTGATTATCGCCAACCCTGTAGAGTTCTGTTGATGTTCGGGTAGTCCTGTTCCATTTAAAAACCTGTCCATTAGAATAAGAGTTATAGAAAAAGTCCCCGGTTTGCGGCTGCACATCGCCACCATTGCATTGCTTGCTAAAAATCAGCGCATTCCACCTGCTAAAATTATCTCCCTTGGTTGCTATCACTGCTGCAAGCTCGTCCCAGTTGCCTGCATCATTGGTTAAATACATTGTATCATAGGTTGGGTTAAATGAAATTGTCCTGGGCCTTCCCCAGCCGTTACCTGTTCTGAACTTGGTGGTTACGGTCGTAAGCGCAGAATCGATCATCCTCAACCCTCTGTATTCTTCCAATAAATAGATATTCTTATGCTGATCAAACTCCAGCCAGTATGGCTCTTCAAACTGAGCTTTTTCAATTGGCCCATCGACAATTGCCGTTCTGCCGTCTTTATCGGTAAATCCTGCTAAGGTGCTTACAGCCGGCCTGAATATGTAAGTGAAATTTGTAGTAGAAACAACCTCTTTTGAAGATCCCTTCGCACCCACTACTATTTTTACGGGGCCAATACCTGCACGTGATGGCACTAAAGCATAAATTGCCGTTCCGCTGGAACCGATAACCGCCGCCGGCTTATCATTGACAAATACTTTGATCTGAGAAGTGTCAGTACCAAAATTTTCACCGTAAATAATCATTTGCGTGCTTACACCTCCGCTATCAGGTGTGAATTTTTGTATAGTAACAGGTTTAGCAGGATCATAAGGCTGAAGTACTTTAGTACTTTGCTCTTGCTTGTTACAGGAACAAATGAGTATGCCTCCTAATAGAAAATTAAAGAAAAGCATAAACGATTTGCTAACATTTAATTTAAACATGGTAGACCTTTTTTGTTATAATTTTTATAATTACACTCAAAATTGACTTAATATTAATAAAACAAATTGACGAATTGTATCTTTTTTTAGCAGTTTTTATACATTTTACCATTTACATAAATCTTGCATCTATACAGTTAATGAGTCAACAATGAGCTTATGCTTATTAGAATTATTAAAGGGGTGCAGAAAACAGAATTTTAAAGTATGCCAATAGGGAAATCGCAGGCAACTGTTCATAATAATATTAGCAAGAAGGCAATAAGACAATCATCCAGGTAGTATCAGTTGTACGATAACCGATAAATGGACATAAAAATGTTAGGAAAGCTTCCAATCAACAAAAATGTCCATTTGGGAAGTTAACAGCGTACATTAACCTGCTCCATCCATTAAGCAATGTGGTTATGGAAGAAAGCAGCGCCGACATCCTGGCGGGGTAGTAGTGCAGGCTACATTGCACAGTCGGTCAAGAGAGTGATCCTAATAAAGTCAACGATTTAAACTTCATTCAAAAAAGAAACGAGATTTACGCCCGTGGGCAAATTCAGCTTCTTTCGTAAACGATAACGAGCTATCTCCACGCCCTTCAAAGAAATACTGAGGATCTGGGCTATTTCTTTAGATGACAAATTAATTTTAAGATAAGCACAAATTTTAAGATCGGCTGGCGTAAGTTCCGGGTAGTTTTCCTTCATTCTTTTTAGAAAATTATTATGCACATCATCAAAATGCATGGAGAATTGTTCCCAGTCATTATTTTGTTTTTCAGTCTCTGAGATCAGTTTTATTACTTTTGTCAAATCTTTTCTTTGCTCTTTCTCTGATAGTTTTTTTGAAGCGCTTGTAATGTCTTCACGCAATTTGGTAAGTAAGCGGCTACGCTTGTAAAGATTCATTGTAATAGTTGCCAGTTCTTTATTTTTATATTTTATTTCCGTTTCAAGATTTTGATTTTTTAAATTGATGATCTCCCTTTCATTGTGTTCAATTTCTAACTCATGTAGGTATTTCATTTGCTGTTGTTCCTTTTCGAATTTTTTTCTTTCTCTTATAAGTTTTCTGCGTACTCCCCTCATTACTGCAAAAATGGCAAGTATAAAAAGGATGGCATAGATGATATTGGCAAGCACTGTCTGATACCAAAAAGGCCTTATGGAAAAGCTGTAAGCTATTTCCGGAGATTCTTTCCTCGTATTGTTTTTAGCTTTTACTTTAAAAATGTACCTGCCATGAGGAAGATTCGTATAGTCTTTCTCACTTTTAACAGACCATTCCGACCATTCTGTATCAAAACCCTCAAGCTTATAAGCATATTGAACATTGCTATTATTTATATAATTGCTGGAAGTGTATTCAAAGTGAATAGAGTTATTATTAGGCGGCAGTTCCGGTATATTTTCTTCTGCCTGCTTCGCTGTTATGATATGGTTACTTATAAAATATCCGTTATGAATAAGGGAATCTTTGCCTGCACCAATACTGATAATTTTGTTGAACAGGATTTCCGGAGAACTTTCTAATGCATTATAAAGATCATAGTTGAGGTGTATAACACCACTGTTAGAACCAAAAAAAATATTTTTATTGTTAAGCGGATAGATATAATTAAATCCGGCCACTAATTTATCAGTCAATTCCGGCAAGAAGGTCACCTTATTCATACGGCGATCAAGCACTGCCACTTTATTGTCTGTTACAAACCATATTTTATTGTCCCTATCTTGGCGTAGATAGAAAATGGGCATTTTTCCGACATTGAAGATAAATTCAGGATGCGGACTAAAACGTTTGGTTTTAAAATTATATAGATATATGCCCTTCTGCGTTGCAAAAATTACACGGGAATCAATTTTAAATACAAAATTTTCTAAATCGGAGGGTAGTCCTGCTTTACTGTCAAGCAGTTCCATTGAGCGTATTTGTTGCAGTGAGCTGTCTGTGCTGAGCTTATAAATACCGCGAATAGGATGCGAGGCCCAGATAGTTGTGTTCACAGAGTCTATCTCAACAAATCTAAGTGATTCAACATCCTGATGATAATGATTGAAAATTGATAAATTGCTGTCTTCTCCTTTTATAAAATACAAACCTTTATAAGAACCCGTAACAATATTTTTTCCTGGAAGCTTCCTGAATATCCATGCACCATTGTGGAAAATTAAAGTTAGCTCTTTGTCTATGATAAAAGCCCCTTCGTGATGTCCCATAAATAATTTATTGCCTATGCTTTCCAAACTCCAAACCTGCCCATCTGTCCCTGGTATCTTTTTAAAAGAGCCCTGTGAAAAGCTTAGATCTTCTGTTGCCGGCTTAGTGAGTTTAGAAAAAAACAGACCATCGGATGTGCCTATATACAGATTATTTTTAAAAACATTTATAGCGTAAGAAGCTATTGTACTATTCACACCTACATGAATATATTGAAATGCAGAATTGCTGTTGATCAGGCTGAGCCCGTCATCAAGTCCGGTCCATATATTTTTCTCTTTATCAATGAATACAGACAATACAATATTATTGCTTAGACCATTGGAAGCCGAAATGTGCCTTATTGTGTACCCGTTTTTATTTATAAAATACACACCGTTGGAGATAGTTCCCAAAGCGTACATATCATCATTGATTTTCGCGGAAGAATATATTTGGCTGCTGATAATTTTTTTATCTATGGGCAATTGATAGAATTTACACCCGGTATAGATAAATATACCGCTTTTGAGCGTTGTGATCATCATGGAATCTTTGCCGTACTCTAAAATGTTTCTGACATTTCCAATACCTGGATTTGAGGAGGCAGCCGGAAGGAATTTTCCGTTTATATATTGAAATAAGGTATTTTGAAAGTCGCATGCATATATTTTTCCGAAACACGAAGATATATTTGCCCATTCACTGCCTGTTTTTGCTTCATAGCTTTTTATATATTTGCCATCATAAACAAATATCCTGCTAACCGTACGAAAAAAAACAATATGGTTCTGTGCAACTATATTCCACACATCGCCAAACTCTTTTTCATTGTCTGGAACTAATTGGTTCAGCGAATGAAATTTTAAAGAACCGGATTCATCAGGAAAAAAATAGCCAAATTCATCCTGCCCGCCTACAAATATTTTCCCAGTGCTATGCACTAATACTGAGCGGGCTATTGTTTTATGTGGTAAGCTAAAAAGCTTCCACTCTTTGCCGTTGTACGTGATTAACCCACGATTATTCGCCACGTACATAGTTCCAAATCTGTCCTGGTCTATCGCCCAGTTTTGTGTGCCGGCAGACATTTGTTCATGAGAATAGTTAATAATCTTGGGAATTCCTATAGTGTTCTGCGGGGAAATTTGTTTGGTATTCAACAGCAAAAGCGCAAAAAGAATCATTACTCTCTGCATAACAATAATCACATTTTTTTAAACAATAAAATTATAAAAAAGAATCAACAATTTGATTGTTTAGCTTTAACCTACTGATATTCAATAAAAAATATTTTTATTGTAGTGTTATTGTAGTGTTAAAGAAATGTACATTGAACGTTAGTTGATCTTACATTTGTAGAGAATGCTTACCGAGCATATATATATCACCGTTAAAAATTTATAGTATGATTAATCAAAAAACGCATTATTTAAGAAACGTATCTACTACTTTTTTACTTGTTTTTTTTGCTGTTCTGCTGTTTCCGGCTACTGTATTTAGTCAGCAAAAGACTATTTCCGGTGTCGTGAAAAATGAGATCAATGAGGTGCTTTCAGGAGCCACTATAAAGAATGCAGCCACCAGTGCAGGCACCTTTACAAATGCCGATGGTATTTTCAGCATTTCTGCTGCTCCTTCGGAAGTACTTGAAATTTCTTACGTAGGGTATAATACCGAATTTATAACTGTTGGCGAGCAAAAGAATATCACCATTGTCCTGACACCATCGGTTAATACCGAACTTTCAGACGTGGTAGTAATCGGCTACGGAACACAGAAAATAACGAATGTATCGGGAGCTGTTGCCACTATAAAGAGTGCAGATATTGAAAGACTCAGACCGGCACGTCCGGAAGAGGCCATACAAGGCAGGGCCGCTGGTGTCAATATCATTCAATCTGGTTCTCCCGGGTCTAAACCAACAGTGCTCGTGAGAGGCATTCCTTCTTTTTCAGGCACTGATCCTGTGGTTATAATTGACGGAGTGCCGCAATCATTAAATGATTTCAATTCTATTAATGCTGCTGATATTGAGAATATAAACGTTTTGAAAGATGCTGCAACTACAGCTATTTATGGCGTAAAAGGTGGAAACGGCGTTATTGTTGTAACGACAAAGTCCGGCCGAAAAAATCCGAAGCCTGAAATAACTTTTTCTGCTAACTATGGCATTCAGCAAGTAAGGAAAAAAATAGATATGTTGAATGCAGGTGAATATGCCGGAATGATAAACGAAGGCAGTGTGGCAAGTGGCGGCAATATCATATTTCCCGACCTGTCTTTAATGGGAGAAGGAACGGATTGGCAGAAGGAGGTGTTTAAAACTCCGTCAGATCAGACTTATAATCTTGGCTTAGGAGGTGGTAGTGATAATGTATCTTATTTCCTCTCTGCCGGTTATTTAAGTCAGGGAGGTATTGTTGGCGGATACGATAAATCGCGTTTCAACAGAACAAACCTCACCGCTAACATGGATTTTAAGATTACCTCTAAATTAAAACTCATACTTAATAACACGTATGTTTTACTCAACAGCAGAGGTGTGCAGGAGAATTCTTTCAACAGTATCCTGGGAAGCGCTTTGAATTTTGATCCTACTGTATCGGTTTTTAACACTGATCCGGCTGTAAAAAGTACTTACGGCTATAGCAGCCTCATACTATCTGAGGTGTTTAATCCGCTTACAAAATTGGAAAATACACACAACAGAAACACAGGAAACAAGTTGTATGGTAAAGCTGAATTACAATTTGATATTCTTTCTAATCTCAAATTCACTTCCCGTTTCGGCTATACAAAATATGATGATAATGCAAAGTCCTTTACTCCACTGGTATTTTACGGACCTCTAAACGTAGAAAATACTATGGACGCAGCCGGTAACAGAATTGAAGGAAGGCACAACCAGGTGTCCCATACCAAAAACAGTAATCAGAATTTTACATTTGAAAATTTTGCGAACTATAATTTTACGTTACAAAACGTACATAATTTTGAGACAGTTCTGGGAATGTCCATTGCTAAAACATCAGGCAATGCTGCATCTGCCACAAGACAGGACGTTCCTTTCAACTCATGGATTTTTGCAGACTTTACCGCTGCAACGGGTGCAAATACCAGCGATAATCCAAACGCCGTAACAGGAAGTTACTATCAGTATTTCAGAAAGAATCTCTCTTATTTCGGAAGAATATTATATGACTACAATGATAAGTATCTTGCCTCTTTTTCTCTAAGAAGAGATGGCTCTTATGCATTCGGTCCCGATAATAAATTCGGCAATTTTTTCGCCGGATCTTTAGGTTGGGTGGTTTCAAAGGAAGACTTCTTCAGGTCTGACTTTATCAATTTCTTGAAAATAAGAGGAAGCTATGGCTCCTCAGGAAATGAAAATGTAAATCCTCAGCTGGTGTCTATCATTACCGGCGGGCCCAGCTATGATCCAATGGCAAACAGTAACGGATATACTTTCGGAGAGGTATTTATACCGGGTTCTACCATAGGCTCAGCTGCCAATACAGCTTTAAGATGGGAAAAACAAAACCAGGTGAACATGGGTTTTGATATGAGCCTATTGCAAAATAAAATTTCTTTATCTGCTGATTATTATCAAAAACATGTTGATGGGCTCTTATTCACTCCTTCCGTTTCTTTATACTTAGGCACAGTACCCATACCAACTGCTAATATTGGCACTACAAAAAGCAGCGGTATAGACGTAAGCCTAAACTACAGGGAGAAACTTGGCAGAGATTTCCTCTTTAATACTTCACTGGCATTCACAACGGTTAATAGTCTTGTAACAGCTACTAATGACGACGGTACCGCAAGAATTGTAGGCGGAAGTTATTTTAATGGCCAGTCTCAAACGGTTTCCGTGTTTGAAAAAGATATGCCGCCTGGATATTTTTATGGATATAAGACAAACGGCCTGTTTCAGTCAGCAGACGATGTAAACAACTGGGCACGTCAGGACGGCGCAAGGCCAGGAGATATACGCTACGCAGACCTTAACGGAGACAGTATTATCAATGCACAAGACCAGACAAAAATAGGGAACCCGTTCCCGGATTTTACATTAGGCTGGAATATAAATATGGAATATAAAAACTTTGATTTTACCGTTTTTACTTATGCTTCTGTTGGCAATGACATTTACAAAGCTTATGACAGAAATGCCAACTATACCAATAAAACCAGGGATATCCTGAACCGCTGGACAGGACCAAATACAACAAATGATGCAAGATACCCCAGGTACTCTTTCACCGATAACAATAACAACGCACGCGTGTCTGATCGTTACGTGGAAGACGGATCGTTTGTTAAGATCAAGAATATACAGTTGGGGTATAATTTTCCAAAAGCATTGCTTCGCAATACATTCAGCGGGGTGAGATTGTATGTGCAGGTAAAAAATGCCTTCACATTTACCAACTACTCGGGTTATGATCCTGAAATTTCAGGAGGCATAATGAGTACAGGTATAGATTACGGAACTTACCCGCAGGCAAGATCTTATTCTGTAGGCTTAAATATTAAACTATGATGCAGATACATGTTTTTAGCATAATTCCATACATAAATCAATTGTTAAATTACGAGCATTAAAAATTTTTATTATGAAATATATTAACGCGTCTTTAATTATAGTATATCTGTTCTTTGTCGGTTCTTGCAATAAATGGGTAGATTACAACCCTCATGACGATTTTAAAATAACAGACCAGGATTACTTGAAATCAGAAAGCGATTACCGGTCAATGGTTGTAAGCGTATATACACCTGTTCAGTGGCTGAACCAGATGGTTCCCGTAGGGGATATTGCCTCAGACGATGCAGTTGCTGGTGGTGAAAGTGCATCGGATATACTACCATTGCAACAGATAGATGACTTTACTGTAAACCCCGTGAACTCTACATTACGCGATCTGTGGCAATCTGCTTATGAAGGCATTAACAGAGCCAATTATATATTGCAATATAAACAAACCAACATGGCTGGCGAAACCATTGAGTTCGCAGGTAAAGATGCCTTGTTTGGAGAGGTTTATTTTTTAAGAGCATTTTATTATTTTTCTTTGGTAAAAATGTTTGGCGATGTTCCACTTTTTACAAATAAAAGATTAACGCTATCAGAATCCAGGAAACTCACAAGGGCCCCAAAAGCTGAAGTATATGTACAGATAGAGAAGGACCTGCAGGAAGCAATAAGCGTATTGCCAAATGTGCAGGTACAAAAAGGGCGCATCACCAAATATGCAGCACAGGCATTGCTTGGCAAAGTATATATTTATCAGCATAAACACAAGGATGCAATTCCTGTTCTGGAAAATATTATTTCTTCCAAAGGTTATTCGCTGGTGGAAGACTATGCATCTATTTACCTGGTGTCAGGTGAAAACGGTCCCGAATCTGTTTTTGAAATTCAATATTCTAATACATCACCCTATTGGAACTGGGGCGGCCCTACGCGCGGACAGGGTAATTATGCTGTGCAGCAGGCAGGCGTAAGAGGCATTAGCGGAAGCGCTGAAATGCCTTATGCGCCCGGATGGAGCAGTAACCTTCCTACAAAAGCACTTGCAAATAATTACCAGGCCGGAGACCAAAGAAAAGACGCTACCTTGCTTGATATTGAAGCATATAAAAATGCGCATCCTACCTATAATATTACTTACCAGGTAGCGCCTTATAAAAACACAGGCTTGTACAACAATAAATTGCAGCCAAGAAAGGGACAAACTTCTGGACAGATAGAACTGAACTATCTCAATAATTACAGAACTATCCGTTATTCGGATGTATTGCTGATGGCAGCTGAAGCTTATAACAAAACCGGAAATGATTTGAAGGCACAGCAATATGTGAATATGGTAAGACGCAGGGCTTTTAAAGATGATGCACACAATATCGTACAAACAGGAACAGCTTTGTTTGATGCTATTATGAACGAAAGAAGATTGGAATTTGCAGGCGACGGAGAGAGATTTTTTGATCTGGTGAGAACAGCGAAAGCAGCTACAACGCTTTCAACCTTAGGATTTGTAGCAGGCAAACATGAAGTTTTCCCTATTCCACAGGAAGAGATCAATATTTCTAATCTTACACAGAATCCTAATTATTAAACTTAAATAGTTGATCGGTGAGAATGCAGACGTGTTAGCTCATTAATAATGATTAAAAGTAAACCCAATGAAGAAAATATTTGTTATTACACAACTCGCATCATTAATGCTTATAGGATGTACTAAATTTAGCAGTGGTGATCTGAGCTTTATACAAACAGGAGGTGCTCCGGCTGACATTACAGCCATGTATGATATTACACAAGATAATTCAGGCATGGTGACTATTTTGCCGAATGGTAAAGGTGCAGCTTTCTACGAAATATTTTTTGGTGACGCTGCAAAAGAACCTGCAAAAGTAAATGCAGGAAGCAGTACCAGCCATAAATATCCTGAAGGTATTTTTGATGTTAAAATTATAGGCCATGATCTTACAGGAAAAACAACAGAAGCTGTTCAAAAGCTGACTGTTGCCTTTAGAAAGCCAGAAAATTTTGTAGTAAATGTAGCTAAAGATCCCGGCAATGCATTGAAGATAAACATCAGCGCAACGGCTTTATATGAAACACTTTTTAAAGTTTATTTCGGAGATGTTGAAAATGAAATACCTGTTTCATTTTTAGAGGGCCAAACGATTACACATGAATATAAAAAAACAGGAACCTATACGATAAAAGTTATAGCGCTGAGTGGCGGTGCTGCTACGGCAGACTATTCAACAACTGTGAATATTGTAGACCCACTGGTATTACCTGTTACATTTGAATCTTCTACCGTTACCTATGGATTTAATGATTTTGACGGAGGGCAGGCCACAGTTGTTGACAACCCTTCAAAAACCGGAATCAACACGAGCAACAAGGTTGGTAAAATGATAAAAAATCAGGGCGAAGTATGGGGCGGAAGCTGGATCGGACTTGGCAACCCTGTTGATTTATCAGCCAATAAATATTTCCGGATGAAAGTATTTTCACCAAGAGCAGGTGCAAAAGTTTTATTGAAAATAGAAAATGCATCCGACCCCAATAAAAATTATGAACAAAGCGTAACAACTACTAAAGCCAATGAATGGGAAGAATTAGGATTTGACTTCACAGGAGCAAACAAAGAAAATACCTATGAACACATTGTACTGATATTTGAATTAGGAACAAAAGGAGACGGGTCTGCCAACTTTACGTTTTATTTTGATGATATAAGACAGGCAAGTACCCTGAATGATGAGATGCCTGTGGTGCAAATCCCTTTAACCTTTGAATCAACTTCACTGATATATGATCTCTCCGGATTCGATGGAGGCGAACTCTCAATCATTGATAATCCACAGCAGCGTGGCATCAACAGTTCCGGCAAGGTTTTAAGAATGATAAAACATGCAGGACAGCCATGGGGAGGGGGTGTACTTAAGTTGCCTGACCCGATAGACTTTTCAAAGAATATCTTTAAAATGAAAGTATTCTCGCCAAGAATAGGCGCTAAAGTTTTATTGAAAGTGGAAAATCAAAAAAACAGCGGAATTTATTACGAAAAAGAAGTATTGACTACAAAGGCTAATGAATGGGAAGAACTAATTTTTGATTATTCGGGAGTAAACACAGCCAATGCTTACCAGAAAATAGTATGGATTTTCGATAACGGTACAAAGGGCGACGGAACTGCCAATTATACTTTCCTGATAGATGACATTGCGCTAATTAATTAATAAAAAAATATGCGATGAAATAGCCATAAAGATGAATAAAGGCTATTCCACGTGGCAACTTAAAAATAAAAAATATTCACATGAACTACATAAAATTAATATTGCTTTTAATGACAATCTTTATAAGCAGTTGCGAAAAGAAAGACCACACCTTCGGCCCGCTGACGGCCCCCGATCTACCGCAACTTGATATACAGGTAGCTGGCAAATCAACAGTTAATCCTAATGGAGATGGCAGTGGCAAAGTCAGCGTAAATGTAATGTCTGCTAATGCTATTAATTACAGGATAGATTTTGGAGATGGTTCTGAACCGCTGACCAGTACGGTGAATTTACAAACACATCTTTATACACACGTAGGAACGCAGGATTTTATCATTACTGTAACTGCCAGTGGCAGAGGCGCGATATCCAGTACTTCTTCGCAAAAGATCACTATAAGAAGAGACTTTGTTGCCAATCCTGAATTGGTTGAAATGCTTACGAACAATTCTTCTAAAATATGGGTAGTGGACTCTCTTGCCCCTGCACATTTCGGCGTAGGCCCGTCAACATCCCTGTCGCCGGATTGGTGGTCGGCACCTCCGCTTGATAAGTCCGGATTGGGAGTTTATGATGATGAATACGTCTTTAAAAAAGAAGGAAATTCCTTTACGCACATTACTAATAATTCATTGTACGGCAAGCAGGAATATCTTAAAGATTTTGATGCAGGGCTTACAGGAACAGGAGATTATACATTAACAGGGACAAAAGCTGCGGCCTACACAGAAGCATTTAGTTACGACGGCTCTGCAGACACAGAATACATCATTTTTTCTGCTAAAGGTCATTTGGGAATATATCTCGGAACGCACAAATACCAGATATTAAGCAGATCCGGCACACAAATGTCTCTAAGAACTATCGGTAAAGACGGTAATGCGTGGTATGTAAAAATTAAAGCGAAATAATTTTAAATGAACAATATTATGATCAAGACTTTTTTCTTCCTTTTTGCTGTATTCTTTTTCGGATGCAGCAATAAAAGTGTATCTAAGGCAGACCCTTCACCGTCAAACCTTACCTTAACAGCTGCTGTTCACCCTGCAAATAACGGGAGCGTTAATTTTGTAGCTACGGCAAATAATGCTACAAGCTATGAATTCGACTTTGGTAATGGCATTCATGAATCATCAACAAGCGGCAAGGTTACCTATGTTTACCCTGTATCAGGAAATTATACTATAAATGTGAAAGCAAAAAATTCATCAGGCACATCGGTTTCTAAATCTTTGCAAATTGTTGTAACCAGGGTGGCATCACTGGTATGGTCAGATGAATTCGATGAGCCTGGAACACCCAATCCTGCAAAATGGAATTTTGATCAGGGAACAGGTGAAAACGGATGGGGAAATAATGAACTGCAATACTATACCAACAGGCTTGATAATGTTTACATTTCTAACGGCACGTTAAAGATCGTAGCTAAAAAAGAGGACTATAGCGGCAAGCAGTATACATCTGCGAGGTTAAAGACACAAGGAAAATTTGATTTTAAATACGGCAAGGTTGAAGTAAGGGCAAAACTACCTGTAGGTGTTCCGGGTGTATGGCCGGCTATCTGGATGTTAGGTAGCAATATCACATCCATTGGCTGGCCTGCCTGCGGAGAAATAGACATTATGGAGTATCTTACCCGTGATCCTGAATATATTTATGCTACTTTTCACTATCCGGGAAGATTTGGAGAAACAGCAGATGGAAATAAAATTAAATATACCAATGCTGCAGCCGAATTTCACCTGTTCGCTGTTGAATGGACTCCGGAACAATTAAAAATATATGTAGACGAACAACTTGTACATTCAATTAAGAACAGTGTTGCGCTGCCCTTCAATAACAATTTTTTTATTATTTTAAATATGGCATTAGGAGGCAATTTTGGAGGAGCACTTGATGCGGCGTTTACAAACGCTGTCTTTGAAATAGATTATGTAAGGGTGTATCAATAAGGCCTTTTCCTTGTGGGCACACACTTATTAAATAAAAAAATAGCATTTTTGGAAAAGTTTGTACTCTTAGCTTTCAAAACCATCCACCGACGCACAGTATATCGTATGAGCCTTGAAAACACTACGTTTCAGGGCTTTTATATTTAACAGCTTTCTCTATCAATAGATCTTGCTGCTTGCATACCATTTTATTAATCAAAGTTGCTGAATACAATTAATTTTATTTAGTAAATACTCCTGCTTAAAAAAGCATTGCTTCTAGTAGCTTTATTTTGCCTGGTTCAATAACCAAATACGTTTATAAAAAAGTAAATCATGTTTGTTGTAAAAGCTTTCAGCATTATAAAACTTCTGGAAATTCCTTTTTATCGCATCAAAACTGTTTTGCCAGCAGGGAGTAAAATCCCAAAACCGGGAAATAATTTTCGGACAAGCCATTTCTGTCTGCTTAATATTTGCATGAAAATTTTTTTGCCCTACATGCACCGCTTCATTGAACTGTTTATAATAATTAAATTCACGTGTGATTGTAAAACCCGCTTTGTTTAAACTGATAAAGCTTTTGTATTATGTTATAAAACCTCCAGAAGATATTGCCTGATGCCGTTTGTACTAAACGAGGTATTGAATGCTCAAAGATTTTTGTTGCAAGGCCTTGTACGCGAAATTTCATAATGGTACCGGTTCCTATATCATATGCTGTAAGCGTTGCGTTAAAATTGCCGCTTCCATTAAGGGTAGAGGCTGCTATCTTATCTTCACCAAATGCTGCAAAGATATCCCAGGATCATACCCGCGTCTTTTAAGCATTGCCTGAAATTCCTGCCTGTTTAGCTGAAGTTCATAATCAGCAAAAGCCTGGCTGAATGCCTTGTAGATGGTATCAAATGCCATATTTTTTAAAGAAAGTATTTTCATCTGTTTATTTTTTAATTTTTCTGTTTGTCAGATGGAATAGCCTAAATGATGATCATTTTCGGGTGTGACAAGCACTCCTAGCTATTTCATAAAAATTATTTAAAGGTTTGCATTTGATGTTTTAAAAACAGTTGTTTATTAGCAGTAATGAAAGCATAAGTAAATTTATTTCTACCCTTTTACCACACCTCAAGCCTCGTATGTAAAAAAAAAGATTTTATTAAACCATAGTAGCAAATTCATTGTATAAAATATCTGTACTTGATATTAAACTTGGCAGCATTGTTGCACTATGTCTTGTAATCTAACTGTAAAGATCACTGCTTTTAATCTGACTTTTCTTTGAAAGTTCCAGGCAGACTTATTTTTTTATATTTTAAACAAAATTAAAACACTACTATGGAATTAATCGTTTTTTCTCACTTACGCTGGAATTTTGTTTATCAGAGGCCGCAGCACATTATCAGCAGGTTTGTAAACCTATACAAGGTATTTTATGTGGAAGAACCCGTGTTTACTGATCAACCGGATGGATATTCATGCAATGAAGCGCCTGATAAAGTGCAGGTAATCACACCCCATTTAAACACAGCAGATACCGGTGATCATAATATCCGTATAGAAGCTATTGTGCAACAGGCATTCCGCGATTTTGAAATAAAAAATTACATTTTCTGGTATTATTCACCTATGGCGTTATTGTTCACCTCATCATTCAAGCCTGCACTTATTGTGTACGATTGTATGGATGAATTGTCTGCATTTAAATTTGCACCGCCGATATTAATCGATATGGAAAATGAATTGATGCAAAAAGCAGATGTTGTATTTACCGGCGGCAAAAGCCTGTACGAAGCAAAGAAGAATAGACATCAAAACATATATTGTTTTCCCAGCAGTATAGACAAAGCGCACTTTAACACAGCAAGGCATACACATATCGATCCCGCAGACCAGCAAAATATCCCTCACCCGAGATTAGGTTTCTTTGGCGTTGTTGATGAACGTTTTGACATTGACCTTGTTGGCGAGTTAGCCGTTAAGAAACCGGAATGGCACATAGTGATCATAGGCCCGGTCGTAAAAATTGATGAAGCAAGCCTGCCGCGACATGCAAACATTCACTATCTCGGCATGAAATCCTATGGCGAGCTGCCGGCCTACATCAGCACCTGGGATATAGCCATTATGCCATTTGCCATTAATGAATCTACCAGGTACATCAGTCCTACCAAAACGCCTGAATATTTAGCAGCAGGCAAACAGGTGATTTCTACAAGGATTACGGATGTTGTGCATCCTTATGCAGAAACAGGGCTGGTAGATATTGCCGATACGGCAGATGAATTTATTAAATATGGAGAAATAATATTATCCAACCTAGATGATGCAGGATGGCTGGCTGAAACAGATCAGTTTCTTGCAGATGTATCGTGGGACAAAACCTGGGAGCAGATGAATAAGCTGATAGAAGAAGCAAAAGACATAAAAAACATTACTAACAAACTAAAACCTACACAATGTACGACTACTTAATTATCGGAAGCGGATTTGCAGGAAGTGTTCTGGCAGAAAGGCTCGCTTCGGAATTGAATAAAAAAGTGCTAATCATAGACAAGCGTAATCATATCGGCGGCAATGCTTATGACCATTACGATGAAGCAGGCATACTGGTACATAAATACGGGCCGCATATATTTCATACCAATTCCAAAGATGTATTTAATTACCTGAGCCGCTTTACAGAATGGCGCCCTTACGAGCATCATGTACTGGCGAGTGTTGATGGCCAGCTGGTGCCTATCCCCATCAACCTGAATACCATTAACATGCTTTACGGCACTAACTTCACCTCTGACGATGTTACAGGCTTCCTGGAATCCAAAGCAGAAAAAAGGCATCCTGTGCTTACATCAGAAGATGTGGTGCTGAATGTAGTGGGCAAAGAATTGTATGAAAAATTCTTTAAAGGCTACACACAAAAGCAATGGGATCTTGACCCCTCTGAACTGGATGCATCAGTAACTGCGCGCGTACCCACCAGGATCAATAAAGACAACCGGTATTTTACCGATAAATACCAGGCCATGCCATTGCACGGGTATACCAAAATGTTTGAAAACATGTTGGCGCACCCCAATATCCATATCATGCTCAACACAGATTTCCGAGATGTAAAAGAGCATATTGCCTATAAAAAAATTATTTATACCGGGCCAATTGACGGCTTCTTTGATTACCGTTACGGCAAGCTGCCCTACAGGTCTATTGAGTTTGACTTCCAGACCATCGACAAGGAAAATTACCAGACTACAGGCACAGTTAATTTTCCGAACAGCAATGCGTATACCAGGATCACAGAGTTTAAATTTTTGACCGGTCAGCAGCACCACAAGACATCCATTGTATTTGAGTATCCTGTGGCAGAAGGCGATCCGTACTACCCGATTCCGAGAAAAGAGAACCATGCTTTGTACAATAAGTATAAAGCCCTGGCAGATTCACTCGATAATATTTATTTCACCGGAAGGCTGGGTACCTACAAGTATTATAATATGGACCAGGTGGTAGCCCAATCCTTAGCTCTGTTCAAAAAAATTCAGCAGGAAACTTCGCAGCTAAATGGTGTGGGAAAGCACACAGATAAAGTAGCTGCAGGACAAGAAAGGGCTTAACATAAAAACAAACTCATGAATTTATTTAATTCTTTCTGGATGGCAGGGTTTGAATGCAGTGACCAGATGAACGCTTTCGGCAACCGTGTGGACCTGCTTAAAAAAACAGGCCATATTGAATATATACGTGAAGATTACAGCAGGCTGCGCGACCTGAACATTAGTACAGTGCGCGAAGGTATCAGGTGGAGTGTGGTTGAAAAGAGGCCCTACCAATACGACTGGACTGATGTGATTGTACAGTTTGAAGCGGCAAAAGAAATGAATATACAGATCGTATGGGACATGTGCCACTTCGGCTATCCCAACGACCTCACACCGCTACACCCGAAATTTGCACAACGCTTCGCTGCTTTATGCCGTGGATTTGTAGAACTGTTCAGGGTCTATAACCCGCATGAGCCGCTGATTATAACACCGATCAATGAAGTGAGCTTTATTTCCTGGCTGGGTGGTGATGTAAAAGGTACTGTTCCATATTGTATCAACTATGGCTGGGAAGTGAAGTACGCGTTAATGAAAGCTTATATAGAAGGCTGCGCTGCCATTAAATCAACAGATGCAAATGCACACATACTGATCACCGAGCCGTTGATAAACATTGCGCCTTCGTGCAATGAACAATACCTGGATGATTGTAAAATTAAGAATAATGAACAGTTCCAGGTGCTGGACATGCTTACAGGTCGCATATGTCCTGAGCTGGGCGGCAGGGAAGAATACTTGGATATATTAGGTTTTAATTATTACTCCAACAACCAGTGGAGATATCCGGAACAGGAATTTATCTGCTGGAAAACACGGGATGCCGAAATGGGATGGCGGCCTTTTCATGAAATGGTAGCTGAAGCCTGGGCACGGTACGACAGGCCGTTCATCATTGCAGAAACCAGTCACCCGCAGGAAGACAGGCCGCTGTGGATTAACTATATTGTAGAGGAAAGCATGGAGATGATCAAGGCAGACCTGCCGCTTTCCGGTATTTGTCTGTACCCCATCATTGACCGACCCGACTGGGACCATACAGACCTATGGCACAAATCAGGTGTGTGGGATATTTATGATACGCAATCACTCGCAAGAACACTACACAAACCTACGTTTGATGCCATACTTGCGGGCCAGAAACAAATACTGGAGTTGCAGGAAACATTTATTCATACTTAAAAAAACAAAAACTAAAACAAATGAAAAAACACATGCTATTGATCTGTTGCGCTGCAGCTTTAACGCTTACAGCCTGCAACAGTGACAACACGGGCAACGATGCACAAGAAGAACATCCACCTGTGCAAACCAATAATCCATCAGGTATGGGCACAGATCTCTCAGACACAAGTAATATGCAGGACAGTTCAAGATTAGGGATGGATTCTGTAGATATCCCTTAGTAAACCATTTACAAACACTAAAAAAATTATCATGGACATCACAAAAAACACTACTCACCAGGAAGGTGAAATGACGAAAAAAATTGAAAACCAGACCGCGAAACTACCCTCTACCGTTTATCTGGGGTTAGCTTTGGCCAGCATGGCTATATCTCTTGGGTTAAAAGTTGCCAAACAAAACCACCGTGCTTTATTTGTAGGCCAATGGGCTGCTCCATTCCTGCTTATGGGAATTTATAACAAGATCGTAAAAGTGGAAGGCAACGATTAATGACAGCCAACTGCAATTCCTGCTATTGAAAATTTAGTATGATGGGAAAGAAGAAAAGAAAACTACAGTAACAGTTAAAAGTTCGCAGACCAGGCAGGAAAATAAAGCTGCTATAGAAAAAGCCTTCATAAACGGTTTAGTCTAAGTTAAGCAATCTTGTAATGTCCGCCTCAAACCCGTTCTTGTAATAAGGATGGCATTTTGAGGCGGTTTTTTATGCAGCAATATTTTTGAAATAATTATTTCTGCATATTTTTCTCTGGTTATACATAAACTTTACCAGGTGAGTATTGCAGGCGCGGTTTTTGTTTAATATATCTCTACAAAATCTAAACGCAGGAATGAGTACTATAGAAAAATCAGCAATTTTTAATACGCAGGTAACCGATAAAATCAAAAAAGCGCTTATAGCTAGCGAGGAAACCATTGCTGTAGCTGAAAGCGTTACCAGCGGGCTGTTGCAGGCGGCGCTAACACAGGTAACAGGCGCTTCTTCATACTTTCACGGGGGAATGACGTTGTATAATCTCGGCCAGAAAGCAAGGCACCTGAAAATAAATAGCATACATGCAGAAGCCTGTAATTGCGTATCTAAAAGAGTGGCGGAAGAAATGGCGCTATCTGTCAGCGAGATATTTGGTAGCGAGATAGGCCTTGCCGTAACAGGCTATGCAGCGCCGATGCCCGAAAATGGTATTGATGAGATCTTTGCATACAGCGCCGGCGCTTACAAAGGCAACATACTTTTTTCCATACGCATATCAGGAAAAAATGTTGAAGAAGGGCTGGATGCACAGCTTCACTACGTAAACAAAACGTTGGATAAATTATATCAATCACTGACTAAAAAATAAAACTATGTATAGAGACGGCGCTAACAAAAGCCTTTGGCAGGCTGAAATAAAAAAGTTTTCCTCTATGGCGGAGCTTTTAAATGATTCTTACGATGTGGTAATTATAGGAGCCGGCATCACCGGCGTTACAAGCGCGCTAAACCTGCAAAAACAAAACAGGAAATGCCTGCTGGTAGAAAGCGCCAACATTGGCTTTGGCACTACCGGCGGCACAACGGCACACCTCAACAATTTCTTTGATGCTACCTACAGCGATGTGATCAAAGATTTTGGCCTGGATAATGCAAAGCTGCTGGCGCGTAGTGGTAACGAAGCTATAGATATCATCAGGCAAAATATAGATGCATATGGCATTGATTGCGGCTTTGCAGAGAAGACCGGTTATCTTTTTTCGCTGGATGAAAAGCAAACCAAAGAACTGGACGACATAGTAGAAGCTTCTAATGAAGCGGGTGTGCCAATGAAGGAAGTGCAGCAAAACCCCTTCCCCATCCCGTACGATAAAATTGCTGAAGTGCCCGGCCAGGCACAGTTCCACCCCATCCAATATATCCGCGGACTCTTGAACCAATACCTGGCAATTGGCGGTAAAATGATTGAAGAATGCCGTGCACTGGAAGTAGAAAAGCAGCAGGAAGAACTGGTAGTGATCACAACACTGGGCATTGTGAAATGTAAAAACGTCATTTATGCAACGCACATTCCACCGGGCAAAAACGTCCTGCATTTCAGGAATGCACCCTACAGGAGTTATGCATTGGCAGTTAAACTTCGTAATGGCATTTATCCCGATGCATTGGGTTACGACCTTTGCGAGCCTTATCATTATTATCGTTGCCAGGAAGTAGATGGCGAACAATACCTGATAGCAGGCGGCGAAGACCATAAAACAGGTGAAACCGAAAATACGGAAGCAAGTTTTCAAAAACTGGAAGCCTATGTACTAAAATATTTTGATGTAAGTGAGATTGTTTACAGGTGGTCGTCTCAATACTATGAGCCGGTAGACGGGCTGCCTTACATCGGTCAGCTGCCCGGCAACCCAGATAATGTATATGTGTCTACAGGTTACAATGGCAATGGTATGATATTCGGAACGCTTGGCGCACAGATCTTATCTGACCTGATTGTACATGGCGAAAGTGCGTATGCGCAACTGTTCAGCCCTGCAAGGGTGAAACCTGTAGCGGGTTTCACGAGCTTTGTAAAAGAAAACGCCAACGTTGTGAAGCACCTGGTAATGGATAAAATTACCGTTGAAAAAATACAGTCGCTGACCGAACTGAATGACAATGAAGCAAAAGTTGTAAAATACAATGGCGAAACTATGGCCGTATTCAAAGATGCACGCGGCAGAGTACATGTGCTTTCACATACCTGTACGCATTTAGGCTGCAATGTAGTATGGAATGAGTCTGAATTATCTTGGGACTGTCCATGCCATGGCTCCAGGTTCGGCATAGACGGTGAAGTGCTTACGGCGCCTGCCGTAAAAGGACTGGTTAAATTTTCTCCGGAGTAGATCAGATCAGATATGCCGGAAGTAAGTAGCAAGGAAAAATGCTGAATGGATGTCTAATGCAAACACGCGGGAAATTATTTTTTAAAAAGTGCGCTATTGCGCATTTTTATTTTGGCTTAGACATATATTGTACAGGATGGTAGCTTTGATTTTTGTACCATTGCCTGGTGATATAAAACCTGCAATATGCATAAATCTTCCAAAACATTACACCCGTACGATAGCTTCTAATAAAGTTTGGCCATAAAAAAATATAGAACAATAATTAATTGATAATTTTAATAAAAACAATTTAGAGCTGCCTGTTATCCATAAAGGCAATTTAATAAAACAATACCGCATCAGCTGCTGGAAAAAATAGCCTTTACTCATATTGATTGCGGTTTTGGAGGAGATAAAAACGAGCATAAACAAATCATGCTATTTTGCTTAAGACATATATATATCCGGTTAAGCAAAAGAGGGATATGCATGCTAATGGACTTAACGAACCCGGCATTGATTGCAATCCCAGTGTAAAACTGGCCTGTGACGATTTTTTCAGATAAACCCGAGAGCGTTATTTCTCTGTATGCCAATCAAGCCTCGCATGGGTATTTTAAAAGATATAAGGTAGCGCATCTCACCAGTTTTATTATATTTATATAATTTTACTGTATGAGCCAGGATTTAATATCGCAGATAGCATTGAGCATTACTCCGAACATCGGATCGGTGCGGGCAAAAGCCCTTGTAGAACATTTTGGCAGCGCTGAAAATGTATTTGCTGCATCTAAACAGGATATACTTTCTTTAGAAAACTTCGGCGCCACACACTACAATGCCATCAAAAAATTTGACGATTATACAACCGTTGACAAAGAGATCGCTTTTATTGAAAAATATAAGATACAACCACTGTTCATAGGAGATAAGAATTACCCGCAAAGATTGCGCGAATGTTATGATCCGCCCACCATGCTGTATTACAAAGGCAATGCAGACCTTAACCACAGTAAGGTGATCAGTATAGTAGGCACGCGCTCATACACTGCGTACGGGAAAGAAACCACTGAAAAAATTATTGAAGAACTGGCAGGCCGGAACATACTGGTAGTGAGCGGGCTGGCCATAGGCATAGACATCATTGCGCACAAAGAGGCTTTGAAAAACGGCCTGCCGACAGTGGGCGTTATGGGCAATGGATTAAAAACAATTTATCCGCCAAACCACAAAGCCACCGCCGCGGAGATGATTACACATGGCGGCGTGCTTACTGAACTTTTGCACGATACCAAGCCGGATAAACACAATTTCCCCAAAAGAAACCGTATAGTTGCCGGTATGTCAGATGCCACTATCGTTGTAGAAACCGCTATAAAAGGCGGCAGCATGATCACAGCCGAAGTAGCCAATAACTACAACCGTGATGTGTTTGCCATACCGGGCAGGCTGGGCGATGAAAAAAGCGAGGGCTGCAATTACCTCATACAAAACAACAAAGCTTTTTTGTTTCATTCAATCAAAGACTTCTTGTTTATGATGGGCTGGAATGAACAAAGCAAAACACCGAAAAAGCAGATGCAACTGTTTTACGACCTGTCGGAGGATGAGAAAAAGATCGTATCCATCCTGAAACAGAAAGAACAGAAGCATATAGACGAGATAGCCATTACTTCGGGTTTTAGCGCCAGTAAGCTTGCCGCTACCATGCTGCAGCTAGAGCTGCAAAACATTATAAAAGCACTGCCAGGCAAAATGTACGCGCTCGCTTAAAACAATCTTTTTGGAAACTAAAAACCGTGGTTCGCGGTGCAGAAAGAATATAAAATATTGTAAAATTTATTTTTTATTAACTTTTTACAAGAGATTTGGTGATTAATTTTTAAGTTGTATCTTCCGCATGTAAAATAAAGGAGGTGTGGTATGATGGATAATTTCAATTTTGAAGATAATTTCCCGTCAATGGATGAGCTGCTTGTACGCTATGAAAAAATACGGAACGGGGAGCCTTTGCAATATCTGGAAGAAGAAGATTACCTGAACTTAATAGAATATTTTGACGATAATGAAAACGCTGACAATGCTGTTGAAGCCATTGGCATCGGGCTTTCTTATTTTCCTTTTTCATCTGCCTTGCTTATAAAAAAAGCTGACTTTGAAATAGCCGATAAGAAATATTTGAAAGCGTTGCAGACACTGGAGCTATCTGAGATCTACAACAGAAACGACATTAATTTATACATCCTGAAAATTGATGCCTACCTGGCGTTGCGCGATTTTGAAAAAGCCAATGCAGCTTTTAATGAAGCAGTCTCTATGTTTGAAGGTGAAGAGGCAATTGATCTTTTACTGGAGCTCACCGATCTGTACGACGATTATGATGAGTTTGATAAAGTTTTCGATTCGCTGAAACTGGTATTGAAGCTTGACCCGCAAAACCAGGAAGCATTATACAAGATCTGCTTCTGGACAGAATTTCTGGGGCGCAATGAAGAAAGTATCCGCATACACGAACAGATCATTGATCAATATCCATACAATGAAATTGCATGGTTTAACTTAGCAGCAGCATACCAGGGGCTGAAGCTGTATGAAAAAGCAATTGACAAATACCTGTATGCCATAGCCATCAACGATAAGTTTGACTATGCATTCCGCAACCTTGGCGATGCATACATGCGCCTGCGAAAATACAAGCAAGCGATAGAGGTTTTAGAGAAATTGCTTGAACTTTCCCGGTCTGAAGATGTAATACATGAAGCCATCGGCTATTGCTATCATAAACTTGAAAACTATGACAAAGCCAGAATGCACTATGTTGAAGCGCTGAACCTGAACCCTGACGACATTAAGCTTTCGTATAAAATTGCGCTTACTTATATGAATGAACGGCAATGGCACAAAGCTGAAAAAGCAATGGAGAATGCTATTGGCGCCAAAAAGATCTTTCCAGAAATGCACCTCGCCATGGGTGAATGTAAATTCCAGCTGGGCGCTTACATTGATGCTATACATCACTTCGGCATAGTTGTAAAAAGTCGCCCTAAAAATGCTGGCGCCTGGGAAGCGCTAATCAGAAGCCTGTACTTTTCCAACAACCTGGAAGAAGCTATCGTGCAATCTGAGAATGCGTTTGAGTTTACTGACGGCAAGTACCTGTTCCTGTATTACAAAGCTTTTGCTTTGTTTGCTATGGGCAAACAAAAAGAAGCAGCCTACTGCTTGGAAATGGCGCTGAGCAAGGATCCTAAAGCTTTTAAAAAGATAGTAGACATCAATCCTCTGCTGTTGCAGAACAGCGCTATTATAGAACTGCTTTCACGCTATCCTGTGAGCAAGAAAAATACAAGGAAAAGAAATTGATCTATGACGCATCGGATATTTTCCAGACTTTTTTATCTTTTACGTGAACATTATTACATTTGCACAATAAAGAAAATGTAATGAATTTCAATCTTTCCCACATCCCTCAAAGAACAGAACAACCCAGGGAATACGGCCTCACAATGGTCATGGACAAAGGCCTTAGCATACAGGAAGTAAAAAATTTTTTAAATATCTGCGGCCCGTATGTAGATGTTGTAAAATTAGGTTTCGGCACTTCTGTGGTTACACCCAACCTAAGGGAAAAAATAGAAGTTTATAAGTCTTACGGCATGCCTGTATATTTTGGGGGCACTTTATTTGAAGCATTCCTGATACGCAACCAGTTTGATGATTACATAGCTGTGTGTAAAGATTACGGTATCGATCATGTTGAAGTGAGTGACGGGTCTATTGTTATTCCTCATGCAGAGAAATGCGGCTACATAGAAAAACTTACTAAATACGGCAAAGTTTTCAGTGAAGTGGGCAGTAAAGATGCAGCCAACATTATGCCTCCCTACAAATGGATCGAGCTGATGCAAAGAGAACTGGATGCAGGCGCTTCTTACGTAATAGCTGAGGCAAGAGAAGCCGGAAACGTAGGCCTGTACAGGGATAGCGGCGAAGTAAGGCAGGGCCTGGTCAATGAGATACTTACTAAAATACCTAAAGAAAAAATTATCTGGGAAGCTCCGCAGAAAAACCAGCAACTCTACTTCTTACAATTACTGGATTGCAATGTAAACCTTGGAAACATTGCCTCTTCAGAAATTATTGCGCTGGAATCTATGCGTGTAGGATTGCGTGGCGATACCTTTCATATGTACCTTGATAAATAAATAAATAATGAAGAAATATGGCCTGGTAGGTTTCCCGCTGACCCATTCTTTCTCTCAAAAATATTTTCAGCAAAAATTTATTGACGAAGACCTGCAGGATTGTGTTTTCAATAATTACCAGATAGAAAACATCGATGAAGTAAAAACAATGCTTGAAGACAGGGAATTGCAGGGGTTTTGTATTACCATTCCTCATAAAAAAAATATACTTCCTTACCTGCATTTTGCCACAGAACCAGTAAAAAAGATGCAGGCATGTAATTGTGTAAAAATCAGAGAAGGCAAACTGTATGGCCACAATACAGATGTGGCAGGTTTAGAACATTCTTTTACGCCGCATCTTAAACCACAGCACACCAAAGCGCTGATCCTGGGTGGCTCCGGGGGTGCAGCCGCTGCAGTAATGTTTGTATTGAATAAACTGAATATTGCTTTTAAAAAAGTGTCGCGGGTTAAAGAAGCTGATAACT
The DNA here is from genome assembly GCA_023422835.1 of Bacteroidota bacterium. Taxonomy (GTDB): domain Bacteria; phylum Bacteroidota; class Bacteroidia; order Chitinophagales; family Chitinophagaceae; genus Haoranjiania; species Haoranjiania flava. The sequence goes on from JAFAGI010000012.1 coordinate 150,503, forward strand.
TTATCTATAAAGAATTAGACGAAGACATTCTAAAAATGTACACCGTTATTATCAACGCTACACCCTTGGGTACGTATCCCGAAACTAATACAGCGCCTGATATTCCCTATCAATATTTAACTACAGATCATTACTTATTTGACCTGGTGTACAATCCGCCCCTCACCAGGTTCCTCTCTCAGGGCAAGGCCAAAGGAGCAGCTATTCAAAACGGCTACCCGATGCTTACCATCCAGGCAGAAGAAAACTGGAAGATCTGGAACGAATAATTTTTAAAAGAAAGGACCACCGCCTTATCACATGCATGGTATAACCCGAATTGCTTTTACCCGCTGTCGAAGCTGCCAGTAAAATCCAATGAGCAAATCAGCTTACAATTTTACCATCTTCAATGTGTATGATCCTGTCGGTGCAGTTGGCAAAAACAAAATCATTGTCATGCGTTACTACAAGCAAAGTCTGGCCGTTTTCGGCTGCTACCTTTTTGAACAGGTCCAACCTCCGGATAGCGCACCCACATTTCAAATGTTAGTCTTAGGTTAGAATAGTAAACCGTGAATATGAAAAGAATTGGATCTACGGTGCCAACATAGAACCAAAAGAATTGAACGAAATTATCAAGGTTATTTCCCCGAAAGATAGGGAATTAAAGCCAAAAAAAATGGGACAAGTCATTTTTAGACTTGTCCCAAGTGTGATCCCGTTGGGACTCGAACCCAAGACCCATACATTAAAAGTGTATTGCTCTACCAACTGAGCTACGGAATCTTCCACACTTTCAGGAACTACTGTTCCGTTTTGGGATTGCAAAAATAGAATTTTTCTTTTTATTACCAAATAATTTTTCCATTTTTTTATAAGGCGTTCTTCATAAATCTGTTTTGCGGAATACCGTATTGCTTTCTGCCATATCACTGAGATGCTTATAAACAAACAGATTTAAATACAATCTGCGCATTACGTATAAAAATCAGCAAGGATTGCTTAAATTTGCTTTAATTATAACCATGATAGATTTTAAGAATAAAGTAATTGTGATTACCGGCGGTTCCAACGGGATCGGCAAAGCCCTGGTGGAGTATTTTCTTTCTGCCGGCGCCAAAGTAGCCACTTGCAGCAGAAATTTCGACAAACTATATAAATTACAAACCCAAAATACAGGCAAGCCGCTGAATGTGTACACCGCAGACGTGAGTTCTGAATCGGATTGCGCACAGTTCATCAACAAAGTGATCAAGAACTTCGGCACAATTGACATTTTAATAAACAACGCAGGTATCTCCATGCGCTCAGAGTTTGTAGATTCGGAACTGGAAACACTCAAAAAGCTCATGGATACCAACTTCTGGGGAGCTGTTTACTGTACCAAATATGCCCTGCCCTACCTGATACAACAGAAAGGAATTATCGTAGGCATCTCTTCCATTGCAGGCTATCGCGGCCTGCCCGGGCGCAGCGGCTATTCAGCATCCAAGCATGCACTTAATGGCTGGCTGGAAAGTATACGTGTGGAGCTGATGGATGAAGGCGTGCATGTAATGTGGGTATGTCCCGGTTTTACTGCTTCCAATATTCGCAATGTGGCATTGAACAGCAAAGCGGAACCTGAAGCAGAATCGCTTTTGGATGAAGGCAAATTAATGACTGCACAGCAGACAGCTCAACATATTGTAAAAGCCATCCGCCAAAAGAAGCGCACCATCGTGCTTACACGCGAAGGCAAAGAAGCAGTCTTAGTAAATAAATTATTTCCCGTATGGGCCGATAAACTGATGAGAAAATATTATTACAACGATTCGGGAGAATTAATTAAATAGTACCGGCTTTGCATATGCCAATCGTTACATTATCAACGGACTTTAAAGAAAATGATTTTGTTGCAGGTGCAATGAAAGGGCAATTGCTGTCGCTAAACAAAGAGCTGATCATAACAGATATTTCGCATGAACTTTCATCGGGCAACTACGCACATACATCTTACGTTTGCCGCAATGCTTTTAAATATTACCCCGAAAACACCATACACATTGTATTGATAGACCTCTTTAAAAACAATACTCCTCACCTGCTGCTGACAGAATATAAACAACAATACATCATTGCGCCGGACAACGGCATCCTTACCATGATTTTTAATCAAAGCATTGAAAACATAGTAAAAGTAAATCTCAACGCACAGGAGCGCACCACTATTGCCATAACGAATACGGCTGCAAACATAGCCAATGAGCTGAGCAAAGGAAAGTACATCAGGCAAATAGGGAAACCTGTAGAGGAAATTGAAGAAATATACCCCATGCGCCCTGCAATAGGGCCTAACTGGATTGAAGGCCAGATTATATTCATTGATAAATACGGTAATGCTGTTGTAAACATCACCCGCAAGGAATTTGAGGAGTATGGCAAAGGGCGTAGATTCCAGATATTGTTTTCAAGGAATGATATTGTAAAAAAGATATCTCCTAACTATGCCGATGTTCAGACCGGCAGTGCGCTGGCCTGGTTCAACTCTGCCGGCAACCTTGAATTAGCTATATCCAATGGACAGATCGCTCATCTGTTTGGCCTGCGCGACATATCAGTAGCACAGGCACGGCACAATAAGCTTTATGAAACAGTAAGGATATTTTTTGAAGAAGAACCTGTGGAAACACCGCCACTATAATTAAAAACAAACCATGCGTTACTACATTATTTCAGGAGAAGCAAGCGGTGATCTTCATGGCAGCAACCTGATCAAAGAACTTAGGAAATTAGATCCACAGGCCCACATACGCGCTTGGGGAGGCAACAAGATGCAGGATGCGGGAGCCACGCTTGTAAAGCATTACAGGGACCTGGCTTTCATGGGTTTTGTAGAAGTGATACTGAATTTAAAGACCATCCTTTCAAATATTGCTTTTTGCAAAAAAGATATACTGGCTTTTAAACCCGACGTACTGGTACTGATAGACTACCCGGGATTTAACCTGCGTATTGCCAGATGGGCAAAGAAACAGGGGATTAAAGTGGTTTACTACATTGCGCCTCAGGTATGGGCTTGGAAGGAAAACCGTGCAAAAGCCATGAAGCGCGATATAGATAAAATGCTGGTGATACTACCTTTTGAGAAAGAATATTTTGCAGAAAAGTGGCGCTGGCCGGTAAGCTATGTCGGGCATCCGCTGGTAAAGGTAATAGACGATTTTGCAGCAGAAAAAAGATCATTGCAAAGTCCGGATAAGCACGTGATAGCATTGTTGCCGGGCAGCAGGTCGCAGGAGATATCCGTAAAGCTCCCCATCATGCTGGAAGTGACCAAAGCCTTCCCGCATTACAGCTTTGTAGTATCCAAAGCGCCGGGTCAGGATGATGCATTTTATAAAGGCCTCCTTGAACAGTACGCCAATGTTTCCACCACAAGAGACACCTATGAATTATTGGCAACCAGTGATGCAGCGCTGGTTACAAGCGGCACGGCTACTTTAGAAACTGCTTTGTTCGAGGTACCGCAAGTGGTATGCTACAAAGGAAACAGCATCAGCTATGCAATTGCAAAAAGACTGATCAAAATAAAATACATCTCTCTGGTAAATCTTATTATGGACAAGCCTGTGATAAAAGAGCTGATACAAAAGGAACTGAAGCCTGGAAACCTGATTGCCGAACTGGATAACCTATTGCACAATGACGCGTACAAATCCCGGATTCAAAACGACTACAAAGCACTGAAACACTTGCTTTCAGCAGGCGGTAACGCTTCTGAAAACGCAGCAAAACAGGTATGGGCGTGCATTAATACTTAGCCGTGGTACCGGTATAATTTTGTGGCGTGATTGATTTTAATTCATTTTTCAATTCATCCGGGATCTTAAGCTTGCCGATAAATCTGTGGATATCTTTTTTGGTGATGGCAGCCTTGCCCCTGGTAAGATCCTTTAAAGCTTCGTAAGGATTGGGATATTTCTCACGGCGCAAAACAGTCTGCACGGCTTCTGCTACCACGGCCCAGTTGTTCTCGAGGTCAGCATGGATCGCTGCTTCGTTCAGCAACAATTTTCCAAGTCCTTTTTCAATGGAACGTATTGCAATAAGTGTATGCGCTACGGGCACGCCGATATTTCTCAACACCGTTGAATCGGTAAGATCACGCTGCAGCCTGCTGATGGGCAGTTTGGCTGAAAGATGCTCCAGCAGAGCGTTTGCGATGCCCAGGTTGCCCTCTGCATTCTCAAAATCTATCGGGTTTACTTTATGCGGCATAGCAGATGAACCCACCTCGCCCTGCTTTGTTTTTTGTTTAAAATATTCCATGGAAATGTAAGTCCACACATCCCTGCAGAGGTCAATCAGTATATTATTTACACGTTTGATGGCGTCAAAATAAGCAGCAAAATTATCGTAATGTTCAATCTGTGTGGTAAACTGCATGCGCTGCAGACCTAAATGTTCTTCCACGAATTCATTGCCCATTTTCACCCAGTCTTTTGCCGGAAAAGCAACTACATGCGCGTTAAAGTTGCCGGTAGCGCCGCCAAACTTAGCCGCATTCGGTATAACCGACAATAAATTTACCTGGTTAGCGATACGCTCTACAAACACCATGAACTCTTTTCCGAGGATAGTGGGAGATGCAGGCTGGCCGTGGGTTTTGGCAAGCATAGATATGCCTTTCCATTCTTTTGCTTTCTCATGCAAAGCATTCTGCAGGTTAATGATTGCCGGCAAATACTCCAGCTCCATACAATCTTTCCAGCTCAGCGGCACGGCTGTGTTGTTGATGTCCTGTGAAGTAAGGCCAATGTGTATCCATTCTTTTATTTCACCTGCATTTAATTTATCCAGCTCTTCTTTCAGAAAATATTCTACGGCCTTTACATCGTGGTTGGTAACAGCTTCTATATCTTTAACACGTTGTGCATATTCGGGAGAAAACTCTTCAACAATTGTATTTAAGCCGGAACGTACGCTATTGTTCACGTTGAAGAACTTCTTATCTGCCAGGAAGAGGAAATACGCAACTTCTACCTGCACCCTGTACCTGATCAATGCAAACTCTGAAAAATATAGATCCAACTGTGATACCTGTTTCCTGTACCTTCCGTCAATGGGTGAAATAGCGGTCAACGTATTTAATTCCATAAAGAAAAATTATGATGCAATTGAAAAATACTTATCCTTTTAATTGCTGATTATTGTTTATTTTCGAGCAAATTTAATTTATTTTGGATAAGATAAGAGTAGCAGCTGTAAGTTATTTGAATTCCAAGCCATTGCTTTACGGAATTAAGAGATCGCCTGAACTTTTATCTCAGATAATATTGACAGAAGATTACCCTAAGAAAATCGGCGAAATGCTGGTCAGCGGCGAAGCCGATGTGGGGCTGATACCTGTGGCTTTTATTCCCCTTATACCCCATTGGCAGATAGTTTCAGACTATTGCATTGGTTCTGTGGGCAAGGTGGAAACCGTATCTTTATTCAGCGATGTACCCGTGAATAAAATTGAAAAAGTATTACTCGATTACCAGAGTTTTTCTTCCGTGAACCTTTGCCGGGTATTATTTAAAAACCACTGGAAAAAGGAGGTGGTTTTTGAAAATGCAACTGCTGGTTATATCCAGCAAATCAGCGGTACTACAGCAGGTGTAATCATTGGCGACAGGGTGTTTGAACAAAAAGTATCTGCAAACTGCCAGCCTTATATTTATGACCTTGCTGAAGAATGGACAAAGTTTACCAAGCTGCCCTTTATGATGGCTGCATGGATCGCCAATAAAAAATTGCCCGACGACTTTACAAAGCTTTTTAACGAAGCTAATAAAACCGGGCTGCAAAATATTGATGCCGTCATTGCTGAAAACCCTTACCCGCTCTACGATCTGAAAAAATATTTCATGGAAGATATCAGCTATGAGATCACCGGAGAAAAGCTTAAAGCCATGCAACTCTTTATTACTTTAATGCAAGAACTATAATACTATTTATGCAACGCGAGAAAATATATACCATCTTAACTTATATACTCATACCCTGTTCATTCCTGATACTGTTCTTTGCTTTTTTTGCGTTGCTGATGACATTAAGCGCCCCGCAAATGATTATCATCGCGTTCCTGCTGTTTTGTGTGGTTATTTACACTTTTAAGTCGTCTAAATTTTTCCTGCACAATGTCAGGAAGGAACAACCGGCAAAAGAAGCAGACAAAGCATGGATACGCATCAACGGCTTCATCACCCTTTTCTTTTCTTTACAATTATTGCTGAGCGGTATTACAGCGCTCTCCGACCCCAAAAATATTGCTAAAAGCATCGAAATGCTGCAAGCTTCCATTCCTTCAGACCAGCTTGCCCAGATGCCAGGCACTGCTGTCTGGGCGCAGGCTATCAAAGGCATGTCTGTTGTTTTTATTATTTATGGCGTGTTACAATCGTTGCATGTTTTAATGGGCTTGCCGATCCTGAGAAAGTACAGCTACCTTTTTTCAGAGTAATTGCCACACTGCATGTTATTTAACCACAAATAACTATATTTATATTGCCTGATCCGGGAGTCAAAGGCATGAACAGCATCATTTACACTTAGAATACTATGAACAGAAAATATATCAGCAGTTACCTGCAACCATTGAAAATAAAGGGCTTGAACAAAATGCAGCAGGCAACGCTGGAAGCATATTCCAGGCACGATGATATTATGCTATTGTCAGATACAGGATCCGGCAAAACACTTGCCTATCTTCTACCCATTGTACAAAGTTTACAAGACATTGCAGGCACGCAGGCCATGATCGTAGCACCATCCAGGGAGCTGGCACAACAAATAGAAACTGTTTTCAGGCAAATGCAGACCGGCTATAAAATCACCTGCTGTTACGGGGGGCACAAAAGAGAGATAGAAGAGAATAACCTGCTCGAAGCCCCGGCGGTGATTGTAGGTACGCCGGGAAGGCTGGGCGATCATATCAGGCGTGGAAACATACACGTAAAAGGCATCAGTATGCTGTTGCTGGATGAATTTGATAAAACGCTTGAATCCGGCTTTACAGAAGAAGTAAAATTCATTGCAGAATCACTCAATGTGCAGAAACGTATGCTTGTCTCCGCTACGGAATCGGCTGATATACCGCAGTTTATCGGGCTAAAGAATCCCGCAATCATCAATTTCCTCAGCGCTGAAAAAGAGGAAAACAAACTGCTGCTGCACTATGTGCATACCGATGATAAAGATAAAATAGATACGCTTTACCACCTGCTATGCTTTATCGGCAACCGTGCAGCCATTATTTTTTGCAACCACAGAGATGCGGTGGAAAGGGTAAGCGATCATTTAAAAGAAAGAGGTATATTAAATGTATACTATCACGGCGCCATGGAACAAACTGACCGCGATAGTGCACTCGCCAAATTCAGGAACGGAAGCGTGAATTTCCTGGTAACTACAGATATAGCTTCCCGGGGGCTTGACATTGCCAATGTTCGCTACATTGTGCATTATCACTTGCCTGCAACGGAAGAAGTGTTTACACACCGCAACGGCAGAACGGCCCGCATGGATGCCAGTGGCAGTGTGGTGCTCATGAAAGGGCCTGATGAAAATATACCTGCATACATTGAAACGGCCATAACCGAATTGCAGTTGCCTGAAGAATGCAAACTGCCCCCAAAGCCAGACTGGGTAACGCTTTTCATGCCGCTGGGAAAGAAAGACAAGGTAAATAAGATAGATATTGTGGGCTTTCTGTTGCAAAAAGCCAACCTGAAAAAAGAAGATGTGGGACTGATAGAGGTAAAAGATTTTCATTCTTTTTTTGCCATAAGAAGAGCAAAAACGAAATCCGTATTTCATTTATTGAAAGATGAGCGTATAAAAAATAAAAAAGCTAAGATCAGCATAGCCAAATAGCAGATCAATATTGATTTTTTCTTACAATTATTATTTGGGTGGTAGGTATTTAATAGTTAAATTTATTGGGTACTAAACTATCAACAGATGTCTCCTAAAAATTACGAAGAGCTATTCTTTGTAGATACTTCAAAGAATGTGTGGAACTATTCCCTGTTTACAGAAGAAGATATCCGTAACTTCCAGCATGGAACGCATTATAGTTTATATAAAGTTTTTGGGAATAAATATATCAAAGTGCTCAACACCTACGGCACCTACTTCGCTGTATGGGCGCCTAACGCAAAATTCGTCAGTGTAAAAGGCAATTTTAATGATTGGGACAATGACTCCCACCCGCTGAATGTAAGGCATGACGGCTCGGGCATCTGGGAAGGTTTTATACCCTACCTCAATACCGGTGAGGTGTATAAATATTACATCATCGGCGCTAATGACCTGAATAAAGATAAAGGTGATCCGTTTGCCAACTATTGGGAAAGGAGGCCGCTGACAGCTTCTGTTACCTGGGACCTGCAATATAAATGGAAAGATAAGTCATGGATGAAAAACCGCGCCAGCCACAACAGCCTGGACGCGCCCATCTCTATTTACGAAGTGCACCTTGCCAGCTGGGCAAGGCCAGACAAATACAATGAAGAATCTTATCACACCTATGAGAAAATCACTCAACTGCTTGTACCCTATGTGAAAGTGATGGGCTTTACACATGTGGAGTTTATGCCTGTGATGGAGCATCCGTATGATGGCAGCTGGGGGTACCAGGGTACAGGTTTCTTTGCACCTACCAGCCGCTTCGGAGACCCGCAGAGCTTTATGCGTTTAATAGATGCTTTTCACAAAGAAAAAATAGGCGTGATCTTGGATTGGGTGCCTTCCCACTTTCCCTACGATGCGCATGGGCTTTATATGTTCGATGGTGAACATACGTATGAGTATGCCGATATGCGCAAAGGCTTTCACCCCGACTGGAACTCATATGTATTCAACTATTCGCGCAATGAAGTGAAATCTTTTTTGATCAGCAGTGCGCGCTTCTGGTTTGATGTATTTCATGTAGACGGACTCCGGGTAGACGCTGTAAGCTCCATACTCAAGCTCGATTACAGCCGCAAAGATGGCGAATGGGAGCCGAATGCCTACGGTGGCAACGGCAACATAGAAGCCATCGCCTTCATCAAAGACTTGAACCGCACTATCTACCGCGATTTTCCGGATGTGCAGATGATAGCGGAAGAATCCACCGATTGGCCGATGACCACCGCCCCTACCGACATCGGAGGCCTGGGCTTTGGCATGAAATGGATGATGGGATGGATGCACGATACCATTAATTATTTTAAAAAAGACCCCTACTTCAGGCAATACATGCAAAACGATTTTACGTTTAGCATGATGTATTATTATGATGAGAATTTTCTATTGCCACTGAGCCATGATGAAGTGGTGCATGGCAAAAGCCCGATGCTGTATAAGATGGCCGGCGATGAATGGCAACGTTTCGCTAACCTGCGCCTGCTGTACAGTTATATGTATACCCATCCCGGCGCAAAACTATTGTTTATGGGCAATGAGTTTGGCGCCACACAGGAATGGGATTATAAATCAGAATTGCAATGGGACCTGTTGTTCTGGCCTAGCCATATAGGCTTGAAAAAGTGCGTGCAGGACCTGAACAGTTTATTAAGAAAGGAGCCGGGGCTATATGCAAAACAGTTTTCAAAACAAGGTTTTGAATGGGTAGACCTTAACCATCGGGCAGAATCTGTACTGGTGTTTAAAAGAAAAGGATTAAAGGCTGAAGATGACCTGCTGGTGATCTTAAATATGACGCCAGAACCGCGCTGGGACTGGATTGTTGAGACCTATGCTACACACAAATGGAAGGAAATATTCAACAGCGACAGTAAAGAATACTGGGGGGCTGGTGATGTGTATAATGTAGACATTCATTATGAAATAATAGATAGAGAAAATAATATCTGTAAAATAAAAGTGCACCTGCCGCCATTGGGTGCAATCGTATTAAAACAAACAAATGAAAAAGCAACTGTGGATTTATAAAATTTCATTATTCGTAGTTATTACTTTTTTACTTGCCTGCGGTGGCAGCAATTCCGGAAACCCGGTTATTGAGATTAAAACTTCATTAGGCGCTGTATATGTGGAATTGTATCCTGAAAAAGCGCCGCAGACCTGTGCTGCATTCCTGAGCTATGTAGATGAAGGCATATTTGATAACAGCAGCTTCTACCGTGTATTGAATAAAGAAAACCAGCCTTCCGATGCTTCCAAATCTGAACTGATACAGGGAGGCATCTGGGAAAGCAATTCCGCTAAAGCTCAATCACTGGCCGGCATTCCGCATGAAGGCGCAAATATTACCGGCATACTGCATAAGCGCGGCACCATCTCTATGGCCAGGCAAGATACCGGCACAGCCACCTCTGAATTTTTCATCCTCGTTGATGACGATCCTGGCTATGATTATGGCGGCGATGCGAACCCCGACAAACAGGGGTATGCAGCGTTCGGGAAAGTGATCAAAGGCATGAACGTGGTAAATAAAATTTACAACCAACCCTCCAACGGCCAACGCTTTCAAAGGCCTGTACCGATTTATAAGATTAGGAGAAATTAGGTTTCAGATCTTCCGCCTGTAATTTTATAAAAAATCATTAAAAGTTAGTGTCGACCACATCAGCGGTAAATTTAACGCGTATGACAATAAAATTTTTGCCATACTTTAAGCTCAATAATGCCGTTAATATTACCAGAAGAAGCTATTTCATGATAGCTAATTAAAAAATTTCTTAGGTAAAAAAACAGTGCCAAAGCAAAAGAAGTTAGTTTCATAACTTATTTCATTTTATATAAATTAAAAATTGATATTATAAAAAACAAATTATTTGGATAATAAAAAGTAAGTTAAATTAAATAATCAATTTATTCAATATTTATATGTAATGCCGGTATTGATAGCTGTTGGTTTCATTATTGCATGCAGATAAAAGCAGTGCTATAAGCAACAAAAAGATGAAGATTAAGATTATGATGGAACAAAAATTTTTCCACAAAAAAACCGCATCATCAATGCGGTTAAGAATAATATTATGTAGGGAAATCTTATCTTTTTTCTCTCCAGAAAATGCCTACGATCTCTATGGCAAAACCCAGCAGTATCACAATCGGCGCCAGGGTAATTCTCCTGAAACCATATACCAGTTCGTTGTTAAACACATTAGGATCGGGGTTCTTGCCGCCGGACATCAGCAACATGCCAATGGCAATCACCACAAGCCCAGCTATCATGATCCGTACATTCTGCCTTCCGAAAAGAGGCTGTAACGGCGAACGGTTTGCTTTAACTTTGGCTTCAGTAACGGGTTTTCTTGTTGTTGACATACGTATGATTTTAAACAGCAAATTTAATATAAATTTTCAATTCTCGACTTCAGGTATTTTACCACGCTCCTGCTGGTGCTGATCCAAGAGATCATCACCCCCAAAATGATGATGGCTGCATATAACGCAATGGTAAGGTTTCTGTCTTCAATCATTTTTAATTGGGGCAGCTGCCTGTATGCCCACTGAGTTATCAGGAATAGACCCACGCACGCGATCACTGCGCTGATGAGGCCGTTGAGAATGGCTCGCGTAACCATAGGGCGTGTAATAAAGCTGCGTGTAGCGCCTACCATCTGCATGGTTTTTATCAGGAAACGGTTGCTGTACATGGTAAGCCTGATGGTATTGTCAATACTTACCACAACAATCACAATAAGCACAATAGCGATCACCAGGAATATAAGCCCGAGCTGCGTAGCCTTTTCATTCACGGAAGAAACCAGCACCTGCGGGTACACCAGGTCGGTGATCTGTGTACTGAACCTTTCTTTAATGCCACTGCTGATCATTTGCAGGCTGTCTTTATTTACATAGCGCTCTTTTGCACTGAAATCAATGCTTTCAGGAAGCGGGTTGTAGTCAAGTATCTGGTCCCATTCTTCATTATTATCCCTGTTCCATATTTCCTTTGCCCTGGCTTTGTCTATATACACTACATCTTTGGCGTATGGCTGCGCCTTGATATAATTCATGATCAGATTAATGGAGTCTTTATTTTCAGTCTGAAGGTAGGCGCTTACACGAATATCTTCTTTCATCTTATTGCCCACTTGTTTCAGGTTCAGAAACAGCAGGCCCATTATTCCCAGTATCAGCAATACCAGCGAAATGCCTACAATGCTGAACAAAGCATTCATCCGCCGGCTCTTGGTCCTAGTTTTTATTTTTTCTTCCATAATACTACTTAATCAGGGCAAATTTAATGTTTACATCCCAATGACGTACATTTGCTCATAAAATTTTTAATACCATATATTTAAAGTTTGTACAATAAAATGGAATATAATTTTCGTGAGATAGAAAAGAAGTGGCAACAAAAATGGATTGACACACAAGCTTATAAAGTTGATAACAACAGCGCTAAACCCAAGTATTATGTGCTGGACATGTTTCCTTACCCCAGCGGCGCAGGACTGCATGTGGGCCACCCGTTAGGATATATTGCCAGCGATATTTTTGCCCGCTATAAAAGACTGAAAGGCTACAATGTATTGCATCCGATGGGTTACGATGCATTCGGCCTGCCGGCAGAACAATATGCCATTGAGCATGGCGTGCACCCTGCAGTGAGTACAGCCAACAACATTACTACATTCGAAAAGCAACTGAACAATATAGGTTTTTGTTATGACTGGTCAAGAAAAGTAAATACCAGCGAACCCAGCTATTACAAGTGGACGCAATGGATTTTCCTGCAACTGTTCAATAGCTGGTACAACAGGCTGGAAGATAAGGCACAACCAATCAGTGTACTTGAAAATATTTTCCGCACTGAGGGTAATAAAAGCCATGAATGCCCCGGCGACAGCGCTGTAAGCTTTACCGCCGAACAGTGGCAGAATTATGCTGAAAAAGAAAAAGCAGATATACTGATGCATTACCGCCTGTCTTATTGCGGCTATGGCGAAGTAAACTGGTGCGAAGCATTGGGCACCGTGCTGGCAAATGATGAAGTGGTGAATGGCGTTTCTGAAAGAGGCGGCCATCCTGTGGAAAAGCGAAAGTTGCGCCAGTGGTACTTGCGCATTACCGAATATGCAGACAGGCTGCTGAAAGGACTGGAAACAGTGGACTTCAGCGATGCCATGAAAGAAATGCAAACCAACTGGATTGGCAAAAGCTCGGGAGCGGAGATTGATTTCCTCATCGCCGGAAAGGATAGTTTCAAAGAACATTATAGCGACTCAGTTGAAAAAGTAGAAGGAGGCGCAATAGGGACAACCATCCTTTCCAATAGTTCTTTGCCAGGGGGTGAGTTCCTCAGTGTCTACACTACCCGACCGGACACCATTTTCGGCGTAGATTTTATGGTAATTGCTCCGGAGCATGAATTAGTGCAAAACATTACAACACCTCAGCAAAAAGAAGATGTAGAAAAATACATCACCTACGTTAAAAGCCGCAGCGAGCGAGAGCGCATGGCTGAAAAGCGCATCACGGGCTGCTTTACCGGTGCTTATGCACAACATCCGTTTGATGCAACCAAGCAAATCCCTATCTATATTTCTGAATATGTTTTAGCCGGTTATGGCACGGGAGCCATCATGGCTGTGCCTTGCGGCGACGAGCGCGACCACAGGTTTGCCAGGCATTTTAATATTCCCATTACCAACATTATCGGCGATGCCTATGATGGGGAAAATGCCAACCCCGGCAAAGACGCTATACTGCAAAACAGCGGTTTTATTACTGGCATGGCTATGCACGATGCCATAGAAATAGTGATTGATAAACTGGAAAAAATTGGCATCGGCAAAAGGAAAACCAACTACCGTATGCGTGATGCAGCTTTCAGCCGCCAGCGCTACTGGGGAGAGCCCTTCCCTATTCTCTGGCGCGACGGGATTGCATATCCTCTTGACGAAAAAGACCTTCCGCTGGAATTGCCTGTGGTAGACAGCTACGAGCCCGGCCCTTCAGGCGAAGGCCCGCTGGCAAATATGGACGACTGGAAACTGCAATACAATCAGGTTTGCGGCGGCGGATCAGACAGGATGATACTGGAGACCAATACCATGCCCGGCTATGCCGGCTCTTCCTGGTATTTCCTGAGGTATATGGACCCGCACAACCAAGCCGAGTTTGCATCAAAGCAGGCTACAGATTACTGGAACCAGGTTGATCTTTATATCGGTGGTACAGAGCATGCCGTAGGTCATTTGTTATACTCCCGCATGTGGATTAAGTTCTTGTACGACATCGGCAGGCTAAGCTTCGACGAACCTTTTAAAAAATTGCTTAACCAGGGCATGATACAAGGTTCCAGCCGTTTTGTATACAGGATCAGGGGTACTGAAAAGTTTGTTTCTGAAAACCTAAAAGATGCCTATGAAACCGATAAGATACATGTGGATGTGAACATGGTAGATGGTGTCGAGTTGGACATAGAAGCATTTAAACAATGGAAAAACGGGGAGTATGCCAAAGCAGAATTTATCCTGGAAAATGGTAAGTACATCTGCGGTGTGGAAGTAGAGAAAATGTCTAAATCTAAATTTAACACCGTAAACCCCGATGACCTGGTTGAGCGTTTTGGCGCAGATACATTCCGCATGTACGAGATGTTCTTAGGCCCGGTAGAACAAAGCAAACCTTGGGATACCAAAGGCATCGAAGGTGTGCACCGCTTCCTGAAAAAGCTATGGAGATTATTTTACAAAGACGGCGGAGAAGCTGTCTGGACAAATGACAGTCCTGCTGATATTGACCTGAAAATATTGCATAAAACCATACGGAAAATAGAAACTGATACAGAACGTTATTCTTTCAATACGGCAGTATCAGCTTTTATGGTTTGTGTAAATGAATTAACTGAAGCTAAATGCCATAAAAAAGCTATCCTGGAAAAGGTGCTGATCCTCCTCACACCTTATGCGCCACATATTGCAGAAGAACTATGGCACTCGCTGGGAAATGAAACTTCCGTCTTAGATGCTGCCTATCCTGTATTTGAAGAAAAATATATCCGCGAAACTGCCAAAGACTATCCGGTAAGTATCAACGGCAAGGTGCGTACTAATATTGACATTTCTCTTGAAGCTTCACAGGAAGAAGTTGAAGCAATTGTTTTACAAAATGAAACCGTTCAAAAGTGGATGGAAGGCAAGCCTATGAAGAAGCTGATCTATGTAAAAGGTAAAATGATCAATGTGGTGATATAGTATCTTTTTTACTTTTTTAAAAAGCGGCGGAAATATGCCGCTGTTTTTTTTTATGGTTTTGATTTTTTATTTACAATACAGCTATTTAAAAAGTAAGTAATGGTCTCTGGAAGAATGTACTTCTTACCCTTTCAAACATACCGCTTTCATTTTTTTAAGTTCTTATCAGCAAACATATTTTGTAATTTGTTGTTACATCAATAGATGGCATTTTTGGGTCATTGTTCAGGAGCTGTATTTTTGGCCAAGGGTGAAGCGTACAAACAGGCTTGCCTTGGCAAGAACTGATGCCGGGTTTGTTTATGCAGGTTGGAGCAGTTTATTATTATGCAAATACCTGGAACAAAGCATCAGCAGAAGTATTCTTGTAGGAAATCTCAAATGCTGAATAGCGTGGCGCAACAACTGAAATGATTAGCCGGAAATACTATTTGCTTTTATACTGGAAAATATTGTAAGGCAATGATGTACCCGCAATTTTTAAAACTACCACGCCATGAGGCGCTACACTTTTGGTAAGCGTGCTGTCATAAGATCTTTTAAAAGTTTCTTTAGTCCATAAGTCTTTAGTGATATATCCTTTCGCAGGATTGATACCTACTGATTTTAGGTCAAAGCTGATATTTTTAGTTTCTTTTGTTCTGTTTAATAAGGCTACTGCTACTTCGCCGCTCATAGTTGATAGTAAAGGCTTGCCCCAAACTTCGAGGTTGCCGTAATCGATTAACCGGCGAGCCTGGTATACAAATGTGCTTTGGTTTAAGGCAATTATTTCGCGGTTGGTAATTATATCTTTTGTTTGCTGGGACATAGTAGTTAAATCATTGCCAAGCAATAGCGGGGAATGCATCATGCACCACATAGAAAAGTGCGCTTTGTCTTCTTCATAAGTCATCCCTCTGCCCACCTGCAACATGTCCATATCGTTATAGTGCCCGTAAGAGCTGTATATCCATAAATCAGCGTTGATGTCAATGATGCTGACTATAGACTCAAATTTGTTATCTATATCCCCGGAAATTCTCCACGAGTCTGCTACATTCGTTACCCACTTCCCCGGAAATTGCCAGCGGCAAACATTATAAATTACAGAAGGCTTTATTTGCCTGGCCAGATTGCCTATTTGTGTATACCTTACCTCTTCGTCAAGTCCCATCCATTCTCCACCGCACCAGTCCACTTTTATAAAGTCAAAGTCCCATTCTTTGAGAAATAGATTCAGGTCCTGCTCATCATGCCCATATAATCCCATCCCGGATCCAATAGTATCTTTATCCCAATACGATGCACATGTGTTGGCCCCCGCATCGGAATAGATACCTGCTTTCAGGCCTTTGGCATGTATGTAGCGCGCCAAACTTTTCATACCTCCCGGAAATCTTTTTTTATGAAAAAGAATCTTTCCATTGATGTCTCTACCGCCAAAAAAGCCGTCATCAATATTAATAAACCTATATCCTGCTTCTGTCAATTTAAGATTTACCAAGGCGTCTGCCTGTGCTTTTACGATGTCTTCATCAATATGGGCCCTGTAATGATTCCAGCTTGCCCATCCCATTAAGGGTGTTTTTAATTCTTTTGAACGACTACCGGCTTGCCAGGTTTGTGCATTTACCGACAGGGTAAGAAGAAAAAAAATGAACAGAGAATAGCGTTTTATAGGCATGGTACAGTTATCTTAATGTACTTTTTATCTTAGTCATATTCATCACAAACTACCTGATTATTCCTTCTTTTTCAGTTTAGGTATCGCAGGCGGCTTAATGGTTTTTACACTGGATTGCCTGAACAGCAAAACACTGATGGAAATGCCTATTGCCAGCGTGAACAAAAGTGAAGCGGTAAGCACAAAATTATGCAGTGTATCATGCAACTCATTGGGGCTTTGGTTCAGGCCGGTCTCATCTGTAAGCCTGATAAGGCCAAGCATAGTACGGTAAGCATACAAACCCGGGATCATGGTGATGCATGCAGGCATCGTAAAAACTACGGGCGGCGTATGTGCCCTGTGTGCAAACACAATGCCCAGCAACCCAATAATAGCAGTACCACACATGGTAGAAGTAATTAGACCGAAATCAAATCCCTGGTGCAATAAAAAACGTATGCTGTGCCCCAGCCCGCCGAGCAAACCCGCTATCATCAACACTTTCCTAGGTGTATGAAACAGGCTGCCAAAGCCTATCGCCACCAAAAATGCGAATGCAAAATCTTTGAGCATCAACAGTAAAATATTATCCATCTCTTAAAAATTATGTATGCCGAAAATTAAAATTGAAAATGCCATGCCCACTGCAATACACAGCAACAGAAATGCACCGTAAAACCCACGCTGTATAGAAGTAGATACATAACCTTCTATCAAGTCTATTACCGAATTTACCAAAGGTACACCTGGCACCAGGTACAACACTGAAGTAGCCAAAGCTTTATCCGGTGCAGCTCCCAAGTCGTACACCACGTTGAGCGATACGATCATACTGGTAACAAATGCAGCAGCAGTTACGGCGATCATGATGTTGTATCTTCTCTTGGTTATTTCCTGGCGTACGATCAGTCCCAGCATGGAAGCGAAGAAGCTAAACAGCACGTCTATCCAGTTGCCGTCTGAAATGATGCAAAGCGAAGCGCAGGCCACGCCAACGCCCAACACAACCTGCCACCTCGGCAAATGCGGGCGTGACGATATTTCTTCAAATTCTTCTGCTACCTCGTTAAAAGAAAGCTTCTCATCATGCACCTTCCAGGAGAATACACTGATATCTGCCAGCGTATCAAAATGCACCAGATGCCCTTTTACTTTTTTGTAGTGGGTGGAAGTTACGGTAGGATCATCTTTGAATTTGGTAGTAAGGATCATACCCGAATAATCAAAAAATATCTCCGTATCAATGCCCATAGCATCCGCAATACGCCTTACATTGCGGTTGATCCTGCCACAGTGTGCACCAGATTCAAGTAAAGTTGTGCCGATGTTAAGCAGCAGTTGATTGTGCTGTTCAATAGTAGTTTTTTCCATTCGCTTTTACTAAATAACTGATGCAAAATTAATGTTTTGCAAGGGCTTTATCGAAATTTTTAAACAAACGATTGTATCAGCATGCTGCAAAATAGGCAAGCTCTTCACTAAAATCAAGATTGGGGAAACGGCTGCTATAGCTGCTCGTAAGCTCATGATAATGCTGCAAAAATTTCCTGTGCTGTTCGGAAGCAGCATTAAAAGGCCTGTGACTTTTAGCTATGGATATTTTTCTAAACGCTTCGGCAAGTTGCTGTGTAGCAGTATCCATGCAGCTTTCAGAAAATTTTTCCAGCACGAAAGCCGTTGCCTGATAGTTGGGATGCGCCAGGTCAATATCATAAAAACGGTAATCTCTTAAAACATCTATCACCAGCTCATAAGCAGGAAAATAATACAGCCTGTCAAACTTATTCACCAGGTGATGAACCGCTTCAATCAGCCTGGCTTTGCTGCGGTTGTTATCCACTACTCCGTCGCGCAAATGCCTCACCGGGCTGATGGTAAACATTACATGCAGGCCGGGATTGAATTGCAGCAAACGATAGAGTGCCATGTCAAATGCTGAGATAATTTCTTCAATACTGCAAAGATGCTTTTCAAATGTTTGCGCAGGCGCTTTGTGGCAATTGGCTACAGGTACACGGCTGTCTGAAAGCTTGTAGGAAAACGCGGATCCCAATGTAATGATTAGCCACTTGCTCTTTTGTAAAAAATCATGCGCCTGTTGCTGCGATGCATTGATGCCCTGTAAACAGGCAGTTTTATCGGGATGTGAAAAACGGCTGTGGTGCTGCCAGCTGTGCCAGGATTCATTCAGGTAAAACAGCTCTTCTTCCCTGTATT
Source organism: Bacteroidota bacterium (assembly GCA_023422835.1). GTDB lineage: Bacteria > Bacteroidota > Bacteroidia > Chitinophagales > Chitinophagaceae > Haoranjiania > Haoranjiania flava. The sequence continues at coordinate 169,541 of JAFAGI010000012.1, forward strand.
TTTTATAATCGATATAGCTGACCAGGCTGCTGCACACACTTAAAGGATCGAACAAAATCCCATTGGGGTTTTGTAAAACATTGAACTTTACATTTTTTAAATGATTGCCGATATGCTCCGTGAAACAGGAGCCGGTCAGGAAAATTTGGTCGTTGTAGGTGATTGCGGGTTGCAATTCCGGTATTTGAATGCTACTAAAAAATTGCATGCTGCAAAGCTACTCAAAAATTTTCCTAAAAAACTTCCTAAAAGATTTGGCAAACTAAATAAATTAGTATATTTGCTAAATAAATTAGTTGTACAAATAAAACTTTTTATTATGAGCCACGCCGGAAAAAATTTACGCTACCTCAGAAAGTTAAGAGGCTGGACCCAAGATCAGTTTGCAGGCAAATTAGACATCAAACGCTCCCTGCTGGGCGCTTACGAAGAAGAGCGTGCAGAACCGCGCATTGATATTCTTGAAAAAGTATGCAGCATTTTTAAACTTAGCCTGGACGATGTTTTATTGAAAGATATTTCTGTACCTAATGGTGGCGGCGCCTACATTGACAAGCGGCGCGCTATGAAAATCTCAAAAGCAGAAACCAATGAAATCCAGTTTGTGCCTGTCAAAGCCGCAGCAGGCTACCTTGCAGGCTACGCCGACACGGAGTTCCTGGATGAACTGAATACCTTTACCCTGCCCATGCTTGCACCCGGATATTACCGCGCGTTTGAGATCGTAGGCGACAGTATGCTGCCAACACCCAGCGGCAGCGTGATTGTAGGAGAAAAAGTGGAGAACGTGGAGGAGATAAAAAATCAGAATCCTTACGTGGTTGTTTCCAAAAGCAACGGTATTGTTTACAAAAGAGTTTCCCGCAACAATAAAGTAAAGGATAAGATCACGCTGATAAGCGATAATCCCATGTACGAGCCTTACAACTTACAGCTTGATGATGTGTTGGAACTCTGGAAAGCGCAGATGATCATTACCAAGGCAGAAAAACAAAACCGCTGGGATGTAAACCAGCTGGCCAATATGGTGACCAACCTGCAGGAACAGGTAACTACCATGAAGAAGAAAATGAATTAGTGCTGTTTATTGTATGTTGTCTTTCGTATTTGCATCTCAATGACGCTTAGTCCATTTTAGTCGCGCAAGTAGGAAATTAATCAATCTGCAGAAATGAATGCTATTTCTTGTAAAACATATTCATAATTCGCGAAGAGCGGTGAGGGCGTCTAAACAGCTGATATAGGCTTTATATCAACGAAAATTAATTCTCTGAATATAATTTTCTTTTTTCTAATTTAATTATGATATTTGTTATCATCGATAAAATAAAATAGCTATAGGAAACATATTATAATTACTTTATTGGTGTTCATGACTCTGCTATCGTGTCAAAAAGAAGCTGTGAATCAATCCTATCAAGCATCTTTTGAAATTTCACCTTATATAGAATAGGTCGGGCCAAGGCCTCCGGCTGCTGCGGATGCTCCCCAAAATATTCCTGCTATGCGAGTAACCGATTTACGGACAAAGGAAACCTTTACGCTAACCTTAGGGGGAGATTAAGGCTTTTACTTTTGAAGAAGGTTTCAAATATATCCTCATAGTTGAGGTGACAATATTGGCCAACCCGCCGATGGATGGTAGTATAAAAGAATATACGTTGGTTAAAATAGTTTCTAAAAGAAAAGTAATTAATCCAATATTGTTAAAGGGATGCGTTGATTTAGGTATTGTGCATATTTTTGATTAATTAGAAATTTCTGTCAGTTCAGTTGTTCTTTGCTATTCGGAATTTGCTATGCAAAAGTTGATGATTCTTAATCTTCCCAAAACTTTTTAACAGCAACCGGAATAAGCATCACACTTAAGCTTTTCTGCATATACCGTAATACTGTGGATCACGGTATCGCTGGCCTTGTAGGTTGCTATTTCATCAGCACCCAGGTAATTTTTAAGGATATCATCAGGTACAACAATTGGTTTATCTTTTTGAATAGCGATGTTTTTGAAGCCTGCATCTGAGATATAGCTTAAATATGCCTCTTTATCAATAGCGCTCGCAACGCAACCTGCATACATTTCTGCCGCACTCCTGATCTTTGCAGGCAATGTGCCCGTAAGCACAATATCTGAAATACTGAAATGGCCCCCGGGCTTCAGCACCCTGTATATCTCAGCAAACACGGCCTGTTTATCTGGAACAAGGTTTAACACACAATTGCTCACTACTACATCGGCTATATTGGAAGTTACCGGCATTTTTTCAATATCTCCCCCGCGAAATTCCACGTTATTAAATCCCAGCTTCTCTGCGTTCGCACGCGCTTTTTTGATCATGGCTTCAGTAAAATCAATTCCGATAACTTTGCCGGAATCGCCTGTTTCCGCTCTTGCTACAAAACAATCATTTCCGGCGCCGCTGCCCAGATCTATAACGGTATCGCCTTTTTTAATTTTGGCAAACTGAGTAGGAAGGCCACATCCCAAACCTAAATCAGCATCAGGGTTATAGCCGCTAAGCTCATTGTATTCCTCACTCATTATGGTATAGACTTCCGTACTGCAACCACCTGCTCCGCAGCAGGAAGAGGAATTGATGGCCTTATCCTGTAAGGCTATTTCGCTGTATTTCTGCCTTACCATTTCTTTGATCTCTTCTTGGGTATTCATGGGATATGTTTTAAAAACTTATAAAATAATTTGCTCAACAACAGTCCTGGTTCCTGGCAGTCAATATGATTTTTGAAAAATAGTCTTTTAGCATGTTGAAGGTTTCCTCGTTAATGCAGTAACAAATAGCATTGCCTTCAATAGTGCCCTTTATAAGCCCGGCCTGCTTCAATTCTTTTAAATGCTGTGATACCGTGGGTTGAGCTAAAGGCAGCTTATCAACAATATCGCCACAGATGCAGGCATCTGCTTTCAGCAGGTATTCTATAATGGCCACGCGTGCAGGATGACCCAGAGCTTTCGCTATAACTGCTATACGGTTTTGCTGCCTGGTATAATGATCTTTATTAGAAGCGCCCATAATCTATATTTCTATATTGCAATATTACGATATAGAATTAAAAACTATCTTTTTGGAGGCAATTTTTTTCGTGCTTTTTATACGTTGATTTCAGATGGCCTTAACCACCATGGGCACAAAAAAGACAAAAAGTTGCGCAAAGGAAATTTTGTGTCTCCGTGGCAATCGTATGTAGCTTGTATTCAGGATTGTTTACCATAAACTTCTGCTTTTTTTCACAAGAAGGTATTGAGATCTTAAACCTGTTTAAAACTGCATCTTTTTAAAATAATATAACTTATCTTCTTTATTAACGGCTCTTAAGACTTTACATGGATTGCCCGCAGCTATTACGTTTGAGGGTATATTTTTAGTAACCACACTACCCGAGCCTATCACCGTATTATAACCAATAGTAATGCCCGGGTTTACAACTGTATGGCCGCCAATCCACACATTATTGCCGATATGAATCGGCTGTGCATATTCCAGCCCGGAATTTCTTTTTTCAGCATCAAGCGGGTGACCTGCTGTATAAATATTTACATTAGGGCCAAACATTACATTATCGCCAATATGCACGCCAGCACAGTCAAGGATGATGCAATTATAATTGGCATAAAAATTTTCCCCTAAAAAAATATTATAACCGTAGTCGCAATAAAACGGGGGCTCAATATGAAAGTTGCCTGTAGTTTTTGCAAACAATGCTTTAAAGAGGCTGTTCCTTTCATCTATTTTCTGTGGATGAAGTGTGTTGATCCGGCACACCAGGTCTTTTGCATGTTGGCGTTCGCAAAACAACTCTTCATCAAAACCAAAATATGGCTTCCCTGCCAGCATTTTTTGTTTCTCTGTCATTAATTTATTTTTCGTTCCAGTAGTAGCTGTCGGAATAGATTCTTTCCCCGAAAATAGCCGTGCCTACGCGCACAATGGTTGCACCTTCCTCAATAGCCGTTTCCAGGTCGTGGCTCATGCCCATAGACAATTCGTGGGCTTCAATACCTTTATCAAGTATTTCGTGTTGTAATGTTTTTAATAATTCAAAACATTTACGCACTTTTTCCTGTTCGGTAGAGAAGAGGCCTATGGACATCAAACCCTTTATTTGTAATCGTTCCAGCCTGCTTACTTCTTGTGCAAAGTCTACAGCTTGTTCGGGCGCTATGCCAAACTTACTGTCTTCGTAGGAAGTATTTACCTGTATGAATATCTCCATTGTTCTTTGCTCAAACGCCAAGCGGTCGTTGAGTTTGCGCGCAAGCTCTATACGGTCTACCGATTGTATGCAATTCACATATTTCAGTACCTCTTTTATCTTATTGGTCTGCAGATGCCCTATAAAATGTGTCTGGTGCGGAATGGTTTTCAGATCTTCATACTTTTCTTTTAGCTCCTGCACTTTGTTTTCACCCATCAGTGTTTCGCCGGCGCTGAAAGCTATGCGTATTTTTTCGGCATTTACCGTTTTCGTAGCAAGCAATAGTTTCACGTCTTCTGCACGCCTGCCGCAGCCTGTACATGCGATGGCGATTCTTTGCTTAATAAGGTTTATGTTTTCAATGATAGGATGCATGATAAAATTCCTCGTTGAAGATATTCGATAAAGATAAAGTTTATCAGTCAAACTTCCTCAGCCATTTACCCACTACAGGCATAGCGTATATTTGCTCTTTCTCTTTTCTGATAATATATAGTACAAAAACCAATAATAAAATAAACCCGCTAAGCGTTCTGATAACAAGGCCAGGCGTAAGCGATTTTATAATTTCCTGGATAAAAAACACCAGGAGCATCACGGCGAGGTAGCTTACTATTTTTGAAATATTATACGGCACTTTAAAAAACTTTTGTCCCCACAAATAACACAGCACCACCATTAAGCTATAGCAGGCAAGCGTAGTCCAGGCGGAAGCCATCATACCAAACCTGGGTATAAAGAAATAATTTCCCAACAGCGTAACCAAAGCACCAATAACCGTGATGTAAATACCATAACGCATCCTGTCGGTTAACTTATACCAGATAGATAAATTGTAATAGATGCCGCTGAAGATATTTGCAAACAAGAGCACTGGCACGATGTACAATCCTACCCGGTAATTTTCCTGTACATAATATTTCCAGTAATCCAGGAACAGGGCCGTAAATAAAAATGCCAAACATAGCGTGATCACAAACCAGTTCATAACACGTGCGTACAATGCAGGCGCATTTTTATCTGCTGAACGGTTAAAGAAAAAAGGTTCGGCTGCCATCTTGAATGCCTGTATGAACATAGTGATCACAATTGAAATTTTGTAGCATGCCGAATAAATACCAACAATGGTGATGCGTTCAGCAGGTGTGCCGCTGTACCATTTGTTCAGAAAAGCGCGGTCCATCACCTCGTTGATCATACCTGCAAGGCCTATTACTAACATGGGTGAACTGTATTCAAACACCTGTTTCAATAAGTCTTTATCTATGCTGAAACGGAAAGATCTCCATTCATTAAAAAGAAGAAAAAAAACAACTGCACTGCCCAGCACGTTGGCCAGTAATATCAATGATACTTTATCGAACCCGGACAACAGATCTTGCACAAAGCTATTATTCAAACCCGGCAATATGGCAAGCAAAAATATTACACAAAAAATATTGATAATAATGCCGATGATCTTAATAAATGCATACCGCTTAGGACGTGCATCCTGCCGCAGTTTTGCGAAGGGTATGGCTGCCAGTGTATCAAATGCGAGGATGAGTATGCACAAGAAAATATACTGCACATTGTTGCCGATCCTGGTGAAATCAAGAATATCAAAACGAAAAATATACAACAGCCCGCAGAACAGTATGGTTGAAACCAAAAGTGAGCCGAATGTTGTCTGGAAAAGCTTTCGGCTGTCTACACCGGGTTTGTTGCTGAACCTGAAATAGCCGGTTTCCATACCGTAGGTAAATACCACATTCAATACACCAAAGTAAGCATAGATCAGGGATACTTTGCCAAAGGCCTCCATCCCCGACTTATCAACCATCAAATAGGTCAGCACCGGTGTAAGCAAAGCATTTAACAGCTTAGCTACTACGCTACTGCCGCCATACCAAAGCGTTTGTCCTGCCAGTTTTTTTATCTGCCCCAATGAAATAAGTTTTCGCAAAAGTAAGACAAATGATCGATGTGGGTGTATTAAGCCACCTTGTATGAGAAAACAGGTAAATCGTTCACAGCACGCAACTTTTTTATATCTTTACCATGTGTCAAACCCGAATTTAAATACAGATATTTCCAGGCTTAGCTCTGCAGATAAGGAGTATGAAAACTCTATACGCCCTACCGACATCGACGATTTCTCTGGGCAGCCGCAGCTTGTTGAAAACCTGGTGATCTTTATCAAGGCAGCTAAAATGCGCGGCGAAGCGCTAGACCACATTTTATTTCACGGCCCTCCAGGCTTGGGAAAAACGACGCTTTCAAGGATCGTGGCAAATGAAATGGGCGTAAACATTAAGGAAACTTCCGGCCCTGTGATAGAAAAGCCGGGCGACCTCGCCGGGCTGCTCACAAGCCTTGGAAAGAATGACGTATTATTTATCGATGAGATCCATCGCCTAAGCACTATTGTAGAAGAATACCTGTATGCTGCCATGGAAGATTTTAAGATCGATATTATGATCGACTCCGGCCCCAATGCACGCAGCATACAACTTTCGCTTGAGCCGTTTACACTGGTGGGCGCTACTACACGCAGCGGCCTGCTCACAGCCCCCCTGCTTTCAAGGTTTGGCATTAAATCACGGCTGGAATATTACAACTCCGATACCCTGAAACATATTATTTTCAGGAGCGCCGGCATTCTTCATACAAAGATCGGCGACGATGCAGCCCATGAAATTGCGCGAAGAAGCCGCGGTACGCCCCGTATTGCCAACGGCCTGCTGCGCCGTGTGCGCGATTTTGCACAGGTACTTAACAACGGGGCCATTGATATTGCCATTACAAAGCATGCCCTGAAAGCATTGAATGTGGATGAACATGGCCTTGATGAAATGGACAACCGCATTCTTTCCTGCATCATAGATAAATTCAAAGGAGGCCCGGTAGGCATCACAACCATTGCAACAGCCGTTGGGGAAGAGCCCGGCACAATTGAAGAAGTATATGAACCTTTTTTGATACAGGAAGGTTTTTTGCAGCGCACGCCGCGCGGGCGCGAAACCACGGAAAAAGCTTACATTCATTTAAGCAAGCAGCCACCCGCAAAAGGCGGGCAGGCAGTATTGTTTTAGATTTCATCATTCATTAAAAAAAGCTCCTGTACAATAGTCAGGAGCCTTTAATTTTATAAACATTCAATCTATTAATACATTCCGTCCATACCGCCCGGCATTGCAGGAGCAGCAGCCTGTTTAGGTTCAGGTTTATCTGCAACCACGCATTCGGTAGTTAACAACATGCCTGCGATAGAGGCTGCGTTTTCCAAAGCGATACGGGTAACTTTTGTAGGATCAATAACACCAGCTTTGTACAGTGATTCAAACACTTCAGTACGCGCATTAAAACCAAAATCATTCTCGCCTTCTTTAATCTTCTGTACGACGATGGAACCTTCAACGCCGCAGTTGCTAACGATTTGGCGGATCGGCTCTTCCAAAGAACGTTTTACGATGTTGTAGCCGGTAGATTCGTCGTCATTAGAACCCTGGGCGGCTTCCAGGTTTGCAGTAGCGCGGATATAAGCTACGCCACCACCCGCTACAAAACCTTCTTCAACAGCAGCACGTGTAGCGTGTAAAGCATCGTCTACCCTGTCTTTCTTTTCTTTCATCTCCACTTCAGTAGCAGCGCCTACATACAATACAGCCACACCACCGGACAATTTAGCCAGGCGTTCCTGTAACTTTTCTCTGTCGTAATCAGAAGTAGTTGTCTCAATCTGGGATTTGATCTGGTTTACACGAGCCTGAATGGATTCTTTTTCACCCTTACCGTCTACGATGGTAGTTGTGTCTTTGTTGATGGTCAATGCTGCAGCACGGCCTAAAACGCCCAGGTCTACGTTATCAAGGGTTAATCCTTTTTCTTCGCTGATAACCACACCACCTGTTAAGATAGCAATATCTTCAAGCATCTCCTTCCTTCTGTCGCCAAAGCCGGGAGCCTTTACAGCAGCCACTTTCAGCTGACCGCGCAATTTGTTTACCACCAAGGTAGCCAAAGCTTCGCCTTCAAGATCTTCTGCAATGATCAGCAGTGAAGAAGAACTCTGAACGATCTTTTCAAGCAATGGTAAAATTTCTTTGAGGTTAGATATTTTTTTATCGTAGATAAGGATGTATGGATTCTGCATTTCAGTTTCCATTTTTTCGGTATCAGTGACGAAGTATGGAGAAATATATCCCCTGTCGAACTGCATACCTTCCACAACATCTACATAAGTGTCTGTGCCTTTTGCTTCTTCTACGGTAATTACGCCTTCTTTGCCTACTTTGCCAAAAGCTTCAGCGATCAGCTTACCGATTTCAGAATCGTTGTTGGCAGAAACTGTTGCTACCTGCTCAATTTTGCTGGTATCTTCGCCTACTGCCTGTGATTGTGCACGCAGGTTTTCAACGATAGCGGCTACTGCTCTGTCTATACCGCGTTTAAGGTCCATTGGGTTTGCACCTGCAGCTACGTTTTTCAAACCTTCACCGATAATAGCCTGAGCCAATACAGTGGCAGTGGTAGTGCCGTCTCCAGCTATATCACCGGTTTTAGATGCTACTTCTTTTACCATTTGCGCACCCATGTTTTCAATGGGGTCTTCCAGTTCAATTTCTTTAGCAACGGTTACACCGTCCTTAGTAACTGCGGGGGCGCCAAATTTCTTTTCAATAACCACATTGCGGCCTTTAGGGCCTAAGGTTACTTTCACAGCGTTTGCAAGCGTATCAACGCCTTTCTTCATTTTATTTCTTGCTTCAATATCAAAAAATATTTGTTTTGCCATATTTTATTTCATTAATCGTTAATAAGAAAATAGTTAGTGTGTTCTGGCATGCATATGCCTGCCGGATATAGTTTTAGAGTACTGCTACGATATCGCTTTCTCTCATGATAAGGTATTCTTTACCTTCAATTTCAATTTCCTGGCCTGCATATTTTCCGTAAAGCACTTGGTCGTTTACTTTTACGGTCATGGGCTCGTCTTTTTTACCGTTACCAACTGCTACCACAGTACCTTTCTGTGGTTTTTCTTTAGCTGTGTCGGGGATAATGATACCGCCTGCGCTGGTTTTTTCTGCTGCTGCGGGTAATACTACCACTCTGTCGTGCAGTGGCTTCAATGTTATCACATTCGTTTCCATAATATTGATTTTTTATTTTGTTTTATAGTTTCAATTGCGGTTAACGTTCTGCAACTTCTTTGCCACGGTAATATCAAGGTCAAAATTGCATTTTACAGGGAATATTAAACAGTTAGGCTTACAAAAAATGTCAGCTTTAAAATTTATGCTGACATTTTTACCTTTAATAAGTTTATTCAATGACCACTTTTCTACCGAAATAGCGGCTAAGAGAATCTTTTATTTTTGAAGTATCAGCAGGATTTTGCAGGATTATGGGGAAATATATTTTATAACTCTTTGCGCCGTTGATGTCAACAGTATCTACCAGGATATTGTGCCCGTATTTGGTGAGCTGGGCCGTACGACTGGTAACACGGTTAATGTGGGGTGTAGTTTCAATAATGAATTTTGACACATTATTTTTTGCAACAGGCGCTGGGCTGGCAACGGTATCCTGCACCGTTTCACTATGGGCTACCGGCTGGTCTTCAATGGCATTTGCGGCACGCTCATGCATCATGGAATAAATAAAATAACCAATCCCTGCCAGCAAAACCAGGATGATGAAATACAAAAACACCTTCATGCCATTGTTGCTGCGTTGGTAGCGGTAATTGTAATTCGGCATTTTATTCAGGCTGTTATCTTCACCGGTACCGGCAGGCAACGTTTCCCTGAAACCAACGGGCGAATACTTGCTGAGTTTATAGCCTTCGTTTTTATCGGAATAAATATATCCGACTCCCTCGAAATGCATGGCGCGCGAGCCGATATTCATCAACTGGCGCGACTCTTCAATGAAAGAATCTACGTCTGCACGGATTATGCTCGGGTTTTTTTGTTGCAGTTCAGCAATATACGCGTAAAGGCCTTCGGAAGTGACGGCTTTCTTATCAAAAACAAAAATGTTGGGACCGGCCTGCTCCCCGCTCTCAGAAGCTTCTACAGGATTGTTTATGGAAATGCTACCGATCTTTTCCATACTAAGCGTTTTGTGCTGCAAGAGATAGTCGGTCAATTGCTGAATATTAACTGCCACAATGTTTAGATTTATTTTTAAATAAAAATGTTTTAATTTGTTTTAGAAAGATACCTGAAAAGATAGTCTCTTACAAAAATAAACTTTTTTACATGCTTACAAAAGAGGAAAATGATTTTGTTGATTATTGGGAAAAAAACAGGCAACAGGAACGCTCGCTGTCACATCAGCTAAAATCGGGATTGTATGTAGGGTTGATATTCTGTAGCGCGGTACTGGTAATGGTTTTCAGTGGATGGTATAAGCGTGCGGATATGATGGTAAACAGTAATGGCAGCTATATTCTTGTAATTATTCTTGCACTGGTGGTCATATCAGTAGTATTTGCGGTGTTTTATAAACGCCAGCAGTGGGACAGGAAGGAGCAGCAATACAATGAACTGATGGCCAAGAAGCGCAAATCTGAAAAACAATTGCAACAATTGTAGCGTTAAGCGCTATTTTTACGTAACAATATTTAGAAATACCTACAACAACGTGCATGTACGTAGAATCAACAGTATTCACATGGGGACGCTGCACCCTGTAAAAAATAAAATTTTTATGAAATAATCATAAAGAATAGGAATCTATACCAACCGGGAATGAGTATTGAATCTAAAAAAACTGGTTATTCCATGTGGCAACTAAAAAACAAATAAAATAAATATACACATGAAATAACCATAAAGATTAATCTATACCAACCGGCAATGAGTATTGAATCTAAAAAAATGGTTATCGATGTGGCAACTAAAAAACAAATAAATATACACACATGAAATAGCCATAAGCAAGGTTGCATACCAACCCCGAATGAATAAAGGCTATTCCATGTGACCATTAAGAAAAATAAAATATATACACATGAAATAACCATAAACATTAGGAATCTATACCAACCGTGAATGAATATTGAATCAAAAAAAAATGGTTATTCCATGTGGCAACTGAAAAAACAAATAAATATATATACACATGAAAAGAACTTTTCTATCCCTGATGACATTGTTTGCAATCGCAATCACTGTAAGCTCCTGCCTGAAAGGCACTGAAACTCTACAACCCAGAGACCCTGCCGCAGAGAAAGATACCATTCAGAAATTTATAACTTCCAAAGGCTATACCATGGTGGAAGATGGAAACCTGAAAGGACTGATGTACGAGATTGTAAATAGAGGAAGCACTACAGATACAATTTCTAAAGACAAACCCGTTGCTGTTCTTAAATATAAGGGTATGCTGCTGAATAGTACAGTATTTGATGAATCAGAAAATCAATCATTCGACCTCAGAAACGGTGGATTGATTCCTTCTTTCTACAATGCTTTGTTCAAAGTCGGCAAAGGTGGGCAAATCCGTTTTGTAACTCCTTCCGCTTACGCTTACGGCCCCTACGTAAAAGGAAGTATTCCTGCCAACTCGCCTTTATACTTTGAAATAGAAGTTACAGATATCAAAAGTCCTGCTAACGGCTATTAACAGGATTTATATTCAGATGCCCGTCAGATCACAGATCTGCCGGGTTTTTTATTTCCGCTGGATAATGCCACCGCCAACAACATCTTCACCTTCATAGAACACAGCGCTCTGGCCGGGAGCTATCCCCTTGGCATCTTCATAAAATTCAAAGCGGATATTGCCGTCCGGCTGGTTGTACAACCTGCCTAAAGTACCGCTGTCTTTATACCTGATCTTTGTGAGCAGTTCGGTACCATCTGCTACTCTTTCGTACTTCTGCCAGTTAATACCGGCAATAAAAACTTCATTTTTGTTAAGGTCTTCTTCATCACCCAAAACTACCGTGTTGGTTTCTGGGATAATTTCTGTAACATAGATTGGCCTGCCGACTGCCACAAGGCCTTTTCGCTGGCCGATGGTATAGAACGGGTACCCTTTATGCCTGCCTAAAATTTTACCGGTTTTGTCTACGAATAAACCGCCGTCCACTTTTTCTTCCAGCCCTGTTACTTTCCGTTTTAAAAAACCACGGTAATCATTATCGGGCACGAAACATATTTCATAGCTTTCGCTTTTCTTAGCCAACTCAGGATAGCCATAGCCTTCCGCCATTTTGCGGATTTCGGTTTTTCTGTAGTTGCCCAATGGTAATAATGTGCGTGAAAGCAAGTCCTGCTCTAATCCCCACAATACATAGCTCTGGTCTTTTAATTCGTCCAAACCTTTGGTTAAATAATACCGTCCGTTGGTATGGCGGTGAATATTGGCATAATGACCGGTAGCAATAAAATCACAACCCATTGCGTCTGCACGTTTCAGCAGTGCGCGCCATTTAATATGAGTATTACACATTACACAGGGATTAGGCGTTCTGCCTGCCAGGTATTCTTCTACAAAATTTTCAATAACAAAATCGCCGAACTCATCGCGGATATCCAGAATAAAATGCGGGAAACCGTTTTCCACAGCGGCTTTGCGCGCATCGTTGAAGCTGTCTACATTGCAGCAACCCGTCTCCTTGGTACTGCCGCCGCTGGCAGCATAGTCCCAGGTTTTCATGGTAATGCCAATTACCTCATAACCTTCGTTGTGAAGCATTAACGCGACAACTGTACTGTCAATGCCGCCACTCATAGCCACTAAAACTTTTCCTTTACTCATAAGCGCTGCAAAGATATAATTTTAATGGAGAATGATGGCCAGCGACTATTGTTAAACAATTTTTCTTGCGAAAAGCTGACATTATCTTTCTTCAGGCAAACCGTATTTCTCCAGAACGAAATCTATGTCCTTATCTCCTCTTCCGCTCAGGTTCACCAATATGGATTTATTCGGATCTTCTTTTGCCAGCTTTACTGCGTAGGCTACTGCGTGCGCGCTTTCCAGGGCAGGTATCACACCTTCCAGCCGGCTCAGTTCAAAAAATGCATCAATACATTCCCTGTCATTAGCCGTTACATACTTCACCCGCTGAAAATCTTTAAGCATGCAATGTTCAGGGCCAACACCCGGGTAATCCAGCCCGCTGGCTACAGAATATACAGGCAACGGCTCTCCTTTCTCATCCTGCAGCAGATAACTTTTAAAGCCATGCAAAATGCCCGGTGTGCCAAAAGTCAGGGAAGCGGCATGTTCGCCGGTATCCATTGACCTGCCACCCGGCTCCACGCCGTATATCTCGCAGTTTTCTTCCAGGAAATCGTAAAACAAACCCATGGCATTACTACCTCCTCCAACACAGGCCACAAGCTTATCAGGCATGCTGCCGGTCATTTCAAAAAATTGTTCTTTGGCTTCGATGCCCACTACACGTTGAAAATCTCTTACCATCATCGGGAAAGGATGCGGGCCCACCACAGAGCCGATGCAGTAAATGGAAGTTTCCGGGTCTTTCAGGTAAGCTTCAAATGCTGAATCTACCGCTTCTTTCAGGGTTTTAAGGCCATGTGTCACAGGCACCACTTTTGCGCCCAGTATCTTCATGCGCACCACGTTGGGATATTCCTTGGCCATATCCACATCGCCCATGTGAATCTCACATTCCAGGCCAAAGTAAGCAGCAGCCGTAGCCAGCGCCACACCATGCTGGCCGGCGCCCGTTTCTGCGATAAGCTTTTTCTTTCCCAGATATTTTGCCAACAAAGCTTCGCCCATGCAGTGATTGAGCTTGTGCGCACCCGAATGATTCAGGTCTTCGCGTTTTAGATAAATCCTTGCACCGTATTTCTCGGAGAGCCTGTTGCAGTAATAGACAGGTGTAGGCCTCCCCTGGTAATGCTTTCGAATACTTCTTAGTTCAGCAATAAATTTATGCGACTTACTGAGAGATGTATAAGCGTCGCATATTTTTTTCATCTCTGACTCCAATACCGGGGGTATGAATGCTCCTCCATACTCTTGAAAGAAACCACCCGCGTCCGGGTATTTTTTGAAATTTTTCTCCGCCATAAAAGATAATTTTAAGTGAAAACCCCAGATGTTCTCTGAGGTTTTATTTATTTCAAAGGAAACAGTAAAGCTGTCTATTTCAGGCTGCCTACCATATCTTCTGGTTTTACCCATTCATCAAACTGTTCGGCTGTAAGTAAGCCCAAGTTTACCGCCTCTTCTTTTAATGTAGTACCGTTCTTATGGGCGGTCTTGGCAATTTTAGCTGCATTTTCATAGCCGATGTGCGTATTGAGTGCAGTTACCAACATCAAGGATTTATCTACCAGTTCTTTAATCCTGGTATGGTTAGGTTCAATGCCCACAGCGCAATGGTCATTGAAAGAATGACACGCGTCAGCCAGCAATTGAGCAGACTGGAGAAAATTGTAGGCCATCACAGGTTTGAAAACGTTGAGCTCATAATGTCCCTGGGTACCTGAGAAGCTGATAGCTACATCATTGCCCAATACCTGTGCACAAACCATGGTCATTGCTTCATTCTGAGTTGGGTTTACCTTGCCAGGCATGATTGAAGAGCCAGGCTCATTTTCAGGGATCAGTATTTCACCAATACCTGAACGTGGACCGGATGCCAGCATGCGCACATCCTGAGCTATTTTAAATAAAGCTACAGCCAACTGCTTCAGGGCACCGTGCGTTTCCACAATGCCGTCATGGGCTGCAAGGGCTTCAAATTTGTTGGGGGCAGTTACAAAAGGATGGCCTGTAAATTGCGCAATGTATTCCGCAACTTTTACATCGTAACCTTTGGGCGTATTCAGCCCCGTACCAACTGCCGTACCGCCGAGGGCAAGCTCCTTCAGGTGGGCTAATGTATTTTTAATGGCTTTGATAGCGTAATCCAGTTGCGCAACATAACCTGAAAATTCCTGTCCCAATGTAAGCGGGGTTGCATCCATTAAATGCGTCCTACCGATTTTTACAATATCGTTAAAAGCCTTTGCCTTGGCATCCAAAGTGTTTCTTAAAACCTCAACAGCGGGTATGGTTTGCTCTACTACTTTTTTGTAAGCAGCAATGTGCATAGCTGTAGGATACGTATCGTTGGAAGACTGGGATTTATTTACATCATCATTCGGATGGATGATAGATTTTTCACCCAAGGTTCCTCCGTTATTTACATGTGCCCTGTTGGCAACCACTTCATTCACATTCATATTAGACTGTGTACCGGAGCCTGTCTGCCAGATCACCAATGGGAACTGATCGTCTAGTTTGCCTGCTAAAATTTCATCACATACATTAGCGATCAGGTCGCGCTTTTCCTGCGTTAAAACACCCAGCTCACAATTGGCAAAAGCGGCTGCTTTTTTGAGGTAAGCAAATGCTTCAATAATCTCTTTGGGCATAGAACCTTCAGGACCGATTTTAAAGTTGTTCCTGGAGCGCTCCGTCTGTGCCCCCCAGAATTTATCGGCAGGAACCTGCACCTCACCCATAGTGTCTTTTTCAATACGATATTCCATGATTAATATTTTAGTTTTATTGAATAGCAAAGGTAATTTATTTTGTTTGCAGCTAATATGATATTGGTCAGATAATTATGTGCTGAAGGGATAATGGATAATGGACAATTGATAATGGATAATTTTATTTATTAGGTTTATAATGGGGATTTGTATTCTGCAATCTGTAATTTGAAATTGTAATCTGTAATCTGTTTCTGCAATTTGCAATTTGCAATTATAACTCCATAACTCACATCGGTATCAAAAAAAAGCGACCGGAATTCCGATCGCTGCATGTATTTCTATGATTGATTTTGATTAATTTCTTCTAATATCTTCCATCTTTTTTGTCTTGTGAACGGCCTACTCCATAACCAACCGCACCACCTACAACACCCCCTATGACTGCGCCTGCACCACGGTTACGCTTGTTAATGATAGCACCTGCTACCGCACCTGTACCTGCACCAATCATGGCTCCTTTAGCTGCCTTGCTAATGCCTCTTCTTTCAGGAGCTGTCTGCACCGGAGCGCTTGCATATCCGTCATTTGAACCACTTGAATAAGTGCCTGATGAAGAAGATGACGATCTCCTGGCGCTGGATGAAGATGATCTTTGCCTTACAGCGCTTGATTTATTCGCAGATCTTGTGGCAACTGCTGCAGTACTTGCTTTTTCAGCATTCATCTGATCTACTTTTGCCTGTGCTGCTGAATCAATTCTCGCCTGGTCTGCTAATTGTGCATCAAGTAATTTCTGTTGCCTGAAAGCTGCCAGACCGGCTGTATCCTGCGAGATTGTATTGTTGTCCTGGTTATTGCTTTTACAAGCTGCTAAAAACATAATAAAAGCAGCAACTATTAAAAATATCTTCTTCATAATGTATCATTTTAGTTTATAAAAAGTCTTTTTCCCAGATCATTTCTTTATGGCTTTAGAATGAACAAAAACCATACAAGTTTAAATCTATAAGCCGTCCAAGCGATATAAATTTGTTAAAACCAGAGAAAGAAATCAAGCTAAAACATTGGAATTCAAAAGTAATGTAAAAATTTTTTTTAACAGTTTATACAACCATCCCATTAAATAAATAAAATTATTTTTGCGTACAGTATGTTTAACATCTATACAATCTTTCTCATAGGCATAGGTAGTTTTATCGGCGGTGTATGCAGGTACTTGGTATCTGTTGCCATGCAAAACAGGCTTTCTACAATACTTCCTTACGGTACTTTAGTTGTAAATGTCCTGGGGTGCCTGTTTATAGGTATTGTATTTGCTTTCTTTGAAAAGCAACCTTCTAACCAGGAGTGGAAACTTTTTTTAGCAACAGGGGTTTTGGGCGGCTTTACAACATTTTCCGCATTTTCTAATGAAACTATTATCCTGTTGCGCAATGGCCACTTGGGTTTAGCAGCTATGTATATTGGGGCCAGCGTGTTATCAGGCCTTGCTGCCACCTATCTTGGATATTGGGTAATTAAGTAACTTGTAAAATTGTTTTGACACTTATATGATCGCTGCTCTCAGTGGCCATATGAAATTGCTTTCAGTGAACTTTCTTTCGACGCATATTCACCCTCAGTTGATATGCAGTGCCCGTATGGCTCATTTCATTTCTTTAGAAACCTGTTCTGCAAGGGCTGATGCCTTTACAACATAGCTGTTCCTGGCTAACCGGTCTCCTGCTTTTCCGTGCAGGTAGCAACCCGCCCATGCAGCGTGTAAAGGAGATAGTTTCTGAGCAAGCAATCCTGCTACGATGCCGGTAAGCACATCGCCCATACCGCCCTGAGCCATCGCCGGGTTACCTGTCGGATTGATGTAAATCTTCTTATCGCTATGGCAAATAAAAGTATACTGGTTTTTCAGCACGATGGTGATCTTTCGGCTGGAAGCCTCACCCACTGCGGTTTGCAGCCTGCTGTGCCAGCTGGTATGGTTGCCGAATAACCTGTCAAACTCTTTGATGTGTGGAGTCAGTATTGTGCCCGGAGGCAGTTTATACAGTAAATTTTTATCTTTCGCCAAAAGGTTGATAGCATCTGCATCTATGACTAATTGAGTCTGCATTTCCAGCGCTTTTTCAAGCAGTACTTTACTTTCATCGTTGGTATCAAGGCCGCAGCCAATAGCTACAACGTTGTAATCTTCAGGCGTTGAGGTTATTTGTCCGATATCGCGCGGTAAATACATTGCCTCGGGAAAGGAAACATTAAGCGTAGTAAGCCCGCTACCGGGGATGCAGGCTGTAACCAACCCTGCACCGGCATGGATGCAGCCGCTTGCACATAACAACGCAGCGCCCATAGTCTGCGGCTGTCCGCAAATAAGCAAAGCGTGACCATAAGTTCCTTTGTGTGAAAAGCGCTTTCGTGGCGGCAGAATTTTCCTGATATCTTTTTCTTCCAAAAGGTAATGATCGGCCGGTAACGATTGAATATAATCTTCATCCAAGCCGATATTTACAACTTCAAACTCCTGCGTGGCTGCCAGGCTTTCAGGTAGAAAAAAATTAAATTTTGCGCGTTGGAATGTAATAGTTTTTTGTGCCCTGATGCCATTGTAGTTTTCATCAACGCCGCCATCCGCAGGCAGCCCTGTAGGTATGTCAACAGCATACACAGGTATATTTATAGCATTGATCTTTTGAGCCAGTTGTGCATATTCACCAGACAACGGCTGATTCAGTCCCGAGCCCAACACCGCATCAATCAATACATCGGCTGCGATAAATTGCATATCTTCTGCTTTATAAATATACCTGACGGTAGCATGCATTTTTTTCAGCAGCGCTTCATTTGTTTTATTGTCTTCACTTTGGTTTGGCGAAAAATTTATTTTGTAAACGGTAGTATTGAGGTATCCGCTATTTATCAGCATACGCGCAATAGCCAGGCCATCTCCACCGTTATTGCCGGGGCCGCAGAAAACTGCCAAACGCAATCCTCTATCATCAAAATCTTTCCTGAAACATTCTACAAATGCAGCAGATGCCCTTTCCATAAGATCGAATGATGTTACAGGTTTGTGGGTAATAGTGTATTCATCCGCGAGATGCATTTGTACAGCTGAGATAATGGCCTGCATAAAATAATTTTTCTGCCATCAAATTAAAACAAAAGCATTGAAAAAACAAAAGCCACGGATGAGTACATCCGAAGCTTTTACAATTATAAAAAAGAAAAGTTATGGTAATTCCCAAACAAGTGCGCTGGCGCCAAGAATGGCTGCATCAGCTTCTTTAAGTTCACTTGGAATAATAGCTACTTTATTTCTGAAGATAGGCAATAAGTTTTCTTCCATAGCATCTTTTGTTGGCTTGAATATAAGATCGCCGGCTTTGGTAAGCCCGCCGAACAATATAATAGACTGCGGTGAAGAGAACATAACAAAATTGGCCAGCGCCATACCTAAAATCTTGCCTGTGTAGTTATAAACTTCCACTGCCAGCTCATCTCCCTGTATAGCACAGTCATACACCAAACGGCTGTCAAGTTCATCTGGGGTATAGTTGCGCATGATGCTCGGTGTTTCAGGATTTTTTTCCAGCATTTCCAATGCAGTCAGGCGTACACCTGTGGCAGATGCATACGCTTCCAAAGATCCTTCAAATCCTGTAGCCCAGTGTTTGCGGCCTCCGGGAATGATGATGTTGTGTCCCAGCTCACCTGCAAAACCATCGTGGCCGTATACCAGCTGGCCATTAACCACGATACCGCTACCAACGCCGGTGCCCAAAGTGATCATGATAAATTCTTTCATACCCCGTGCAGCCCCGTAGGTCATTTCACCTACCGCTGCAGCGTTTGCATCATTGGTGAGCGCAGCAGGCAATCCAAATTTTGCTTTCACCATATCTACCAGCCTAATCACGCCTTTCCACTGAAGATTGGGAGCATACTCAATAGAACCTGTGTAAAAGTTTCCGTTCGGTGCGCCTATGCCAATTCCTTTGATGTACTGAACACCGCCTGCCTGCTCAATGGTAGGCATCAGTGATTCGTAAAGCTCTTCAAGATAATCTTCTATTTTTTCATGCTTTTTGGTAGACGTTGCTCCCCGGTAAGAGATGTGGCCTCTACGGTCAACAAGTCCGTAGACCGTGTTGGTGCCGCCAATATCTATACCAATAGCATACTGCTGTGTAGCTGGAATTTCCATATCTTTTTTTAGTTTTTAAATTTTATAAATTTTCAAAAACCTAAATTACAAATTATTTTCATTACGAAAATATGTTTTATATCAGCTTGAAAAGATTTAACTAAAACAAATACTTATATACCTCTTCTACCTTGCCCAGCGCTACAATCTCAATGTGGTAGTGGCTTTTATTCAAACCTTTTTTGTTGAATTTAGAAACAATGATCTTTTCAAAGCCTAATTTTTCTGCTTCGGCAATGCGTTGCTCCACGCGGTTTACAGCACGTATCTCGCCATTGAGCCCTACTTCCCCTGCAAAACAAATGTGTTCGGGCAATGCAGCATCTTCATAAGACGACAGCAAGGCACATACGATGGCCAGATCCGTGGAAGGGTCTTCTACATTTAAACCGCCAGCTATGTTTACAAATACATCTTTTGCCCCAAACATAAAGCCGCCTCGCTTTTCCAGCACCGCGAGCAACAATTGCAGTCTCCGCAAATTAAAGCCGCTGACCGTACGTTGAGGTGTGCCATACACACTTTGGGTCACAAGCGCCTGCACTTCTATTAGCAAAGGGCGCATACCCTCCATACTTGCTGCAATGGCGCTGCCGCTTAACTGTTCGTCTTTTTGGGATATCAATAGTTCCGATGGATTGGTAACCATACGCATGCCTTCGCCCGTCATTTCATAAATGCCTAATTCCGAAGTGCTGCCAAAACGGTTTTTCAGTGTACGTAAGATGCGGTATGCATAGTGCCTGTCGCCCTCGAACTGCAACACCGTATCTACCATGTGTTCCAGTATCTTAGGGCCTGCAATGTTGCCGTCTTTAGTGATATGGCCGATCAGGAAAACAGGCGTACCTGTTTCTTTAGCAAACTTTTGAAACTCAGCAGCCGTCTCCCGTATCTGGGAAATACTTCCTGCCGACGACTCTATCATGTTCGACTGCATGGTCTGAATGGAATCAACTACTACCATATCGGGCCTGAGTTTTTTTATTTCTTTGAATACAGACTGGGTGGAAGTTTCGGTAAGCAAATAAAAATTATCATTCTCGGCTTTTAGCCGGTTAGCGCGCATCTTGATCTGCGGTTCACTCTCTTCGCCGCTGATGTATAGGGTTACGTAGTCTTTTAACTGCAGGCAATCCTGCAACAAAAGTGTACTCTTGCCAATGCCGGGCTCCCCGCCTACCAGCACCAGGCTGCCCGCGACTATACCGCCGCCCAGCACACGGTTAAGTTCAGTATCATAAGTGAAAATTCTTTTTTCTTCCGTAAAATTTACTTCGCTGAGCGCAACAATTTTAGTTTCTTTTTTGGCAGGACTTGTTTTATAATTCTTCCATTCATTGGCAGCAGTAAGTTTATCGTTTTTCTCAACGATCTCTTCCACGAATGTGTTCCATTCATTGCATGCCGGGCACTTGCCCAGCCACTTCATACTTTCATAACCACAACTTGTACAAAAAAATGCTGTTTTGATTTTTGCCATTGGAAAACATTTTTCCAAATGTAGGTTATAATCCGCAATGGTAATACAAGGTTTTATAGATGGTATTTACTCTTCGCAGCCCTTCTTGATATAAACAGTTTAAAAGGGCTTGAAAGTAAATAATAATTTTGCGGGATGCTTCTTGTTTACGCTCAATGCCGCTTTAGGCATGAAAACTTAGAAAATGTATTTTAGTGCAAAAATTCAGATCAGCTATTCCTGCTATCCATTTACTTACAAAAAAACCGGATATGCTCCGGTAGTTTTTGTTAACCATTTATGGTAACTGCATTGTGTGCATCCCACACACTACTTACATATACAGTCTGCTCGGGGCTAAGCGATTCCAAGCCCATAGAGACATACCGGTAATGTTTGTCTCCTTTTGTAAATTCTGTTACCAATGCATCAAAAGAATTAAAAAACTGATCTTCAGTTTCTCCCGGTATGGCCAGTACAATAGATTCGCGGGGATATCCGTGTTTGGTTAAAGCTTCGTAAGCTCTTTTGGCATCGTCCAAGCTGGCAAATTTTGCTGTAATAAACTTCTCGTCTACATTGTATTTCGTAAGATTAATGAGCGAAGAGTCCCTGAGATCAGAAGTAACTTCATCTGCGTTTGCATTGGTAGTAAGGTCATCGCTTACGTTTGCATTTCTTTCTTCGTTTATCATAGTCAGTAATTTTAAAGTGATGGTAATTTGGATTTACAGTATAAAAAAAGCAAAAGATCTGCCATACACAGCGCTTAAAAGTTATTGTTGTGCTAATAAACAATTACAAGCGTCAATATTGGGCATCTGTCCATTCTGTCAAAGCATCTACCAGCGCAGTATTTTCTTTTTCGGTACCTATTGTAATCCTGAGGCTGTCTTCGCAAAGCATTACCCTGCTTCTGTCGCGTACCACTATTCCTTTTGACAATAAAAAATGATACACCTCTTTTGCATTTTTTATTTTTATCAAAATAAAATTGGCGTCAGAATCATGCACGGCTTCCACGCCTGGAATACGCCTGAACACAGCAGCTAGTGCTACGCGCATGTCTACTATTTCGCGTATCATATCGTTTACCTGGCCTACATCTTCCAATGCTTTCAGTGCAAGCTCCTGCGTTGCCTGGTTGATGTTGTAAGGAGGCTTTACCTTATCCAAAACAGCAATAATTTCTTCCGAAGCGAAGGCCATACCCAGCCTGAGCGCAGCCAGTCCCCAAGCTTTGCTGAACGTTTGCAACACCACCAGGTTGGGGTATTCAGCCAATTCAGCTACAAACGATTGCTGCCTCGAAAAATTAATATAAGCTTCGTCGATCGCTACCAGCCCGTGGAAATTATTCAGCACCATTTCTATGTCGAGCCGGTGCAGGGAATTGCCCGTGGGGTTGTTGGGAGAGCAGAGCCAGATGATTTTGGTACGCTCATCGATCAGGCTTTCTATGTGTGCAAGGTTTAGCTGAAAATCCTCAAGCAAAGGCGCCACGCGGATTTCAACATCATTGATATTTGCCGATACTTCGTACATGCCATAGGTGGGCGGGCAAATAATTACATTGTCCCTGCCGGGTTCGCAGAAAGCACGGTACAGCAGGTCTATACACTCATCACTGCCGTTGCCTAAAAATATATGTTCCCGTGAAATGTTTTTTATTGTACTGATGGCATTTTTTAATGCTACCTGGTGCGGATCGGGATAACGGTTGTACCATTTCACCAAAGGCGATCCCAGGCTGTTTTCATTGGCATCCAGGAATATTTTGGCCTCACCGGAAAATTCATCTCTTGCAGATGAATAAGGCTGCAGCCGTTTTATATTTTCCCTCAACAACTTCTCTACACTAAAGCTCATTATCCAACATTTTTCTATAGTGAAACGCTTTTATTTCATATCCCTGGCTGGACCAGAATTTCTGGCCGCGTGTGTTGCCGGTATAACAATTCAGTTCCGATGCAACACAGCCATTGGCTTTGCCATAAGCATGGATCCAGTTGACCATCTTGTCTCCTACATTCCTGCTTCTGTAATCAGGATGAATAATCACATTGTCGGGCTCTATATGCCTGCCGATATAATATTTTGTGAGTATCCATAAGCCGGAAACACCTATCAGCCTGTCTTCATGATAAGCGCCCACGCATTTATAATTATTATCAAACATCTCGTTCAGGCGCTGTTCCAGCGTTTCGGCCGGAATATTGACATCTAATATCTGCAAAAAAGGGATTATCTGTGCAATGTTTTCCCTAGGTATGAATTTAAAAGTATACATCCTTAATTGCTGTTTTTATTGATACGTATTTTTACGGCATTGGCATGCGCGCTGAGGCCTTCAGCATTAGCCATTTCCACCACTGTCTCTGCAATATTTGCCAGTCCGTCTTCAGTTAATTGCTGAAAAGTAATATTTTTAGTAAAGCTTTCCACACTGATGCCGCTGTATGCTTTGGCAAACCCGTTAGTTGGCAAAGTGTGGTTGGTGCCACTGGCATAGTCGCCTGCGCTTTCGGGCGAATAATTTCCCAGGAATACGGAGCCGGCATTTGTGATTCTTTCAGCGATGGCTTCTGCATTGGCGCAGGAAATAATTAAGTGCTCGGGCGCATATTCATTTAGCAGATCAATGGCATCATCCATATTGTCCATGTAGACAAGTTTGCTGTTCGCTATGGACTTTCGTGCAATGTCTTTTCTTTCTAAAATGCTTAGCTGGCTTTCAACTTCCTGCTCTATCGTAGCCATTATTTTTCCAGAAACCGTTATCAGCACAGACTGGCTGTCTGCGCCGTGTTCGGCCTGTGACAACAGATCAGAAGCTACAAAACCCGCATCTGCTGTATCATCCGCCAGGACACAGACTTCACTGGGGCCGGCAGGCATATCAATAGCCACGCCCTGCATCTGTACCAGTTGCTTTGCGCAAGTAACGTATTGGTTGCCTGGGCCAAAAATCTTGTATACTTTTGGTATGCTTGCTGTGCCGTAAGCCATAGCTGCTATAGCCTGCGCGCCGCCTGCCCTGAAGATTTTTGTGATGCCAGTTAATTGTGCAGCATATAAAATTGCAGGGTGAATATCGCCGTCTTTACCGGGTGGTGTGCACAACACAATTTCTTTGCAGCCGGCAATCTGTGCGGGAATGCCCAGCATCAATACAGTTGAAAATAAGGGCGCAGAACCGCCGGGAATGTATAAGCCTACCTTCTCTATGGGCAACACTTTCTTCCAGCAGGTAACGCCCGGCATGGTGCTGGTGCGTACGGGTTTAACTTTGTGGGCATCATGAAAAACATAAATATTTTTCAATGCGGTTTTGATGGCTGCCTTTAACCCTTCGGACAACCTGTCTTCTGCAGTATCTATTTCCTGGCTTGAAACCTGCAATGCATCCAGCTGTATGCCATCAAAAGTTTGTGTAAATTCTTTAACGGCATCATCGCCGCGTAGTCTGACGCTTTCGAGGACTGCCTGTACTTTTTCCTGTAATTGTTTTGTATCAAACACAGGCCTGGCAACGATTTCGGGCCAGGACTTGGCTGTTGGGCTTAGATATTTTTTCATCTCAGATAACCATTTTTTCAATTGGTAAAACCAATACATCTTCAGCGCCTGCATTTTTTAGCTCCTGAATGTTTTCCCAAAATTCGTTTTCACTCAATACCGTGTGCAAACTGCTCCAACCTTTGGCAGCCAACGGCAATACCGTAGGGCTTTTCATACCGGGCAGCACTTTTATAATGGCTTCCAGCTTATCGTTGGGCACATTCATCAGCACATATTTTTTATTCTTTGCTTTTCTTACAGTCTGGATGCGGAACAATAACTTTTCTAACAATGCTTCTTTTTCCGTATTCAGATGGCGTGAGCGGATAAGCGCGCACTCCGATTGCAAAATAATCTCCGCTTCTTTCAGTCCGTTCATAAACAAGGTGGAACCCGAACTTACCAGGTCGCATATTACATCCGTAAGGCCTATACCCGGTGCTATTTCCACGCTTCCGCTGATGGTATGTATCTCGGCATCTATTTTATTGTTTGCCAGGTAACCCTGTACAATGTGCGGATAGCTGGTGGCTATTCTTTTACCCTGCAGCGACTGTACCCCTTCGTATTTATCAGACTTTTTGATTGCTATGGAAAGCCTGCATTTGCCAAAGCCGAGCAGATCCACGACATCTACATCCTTTCCCGCTTCGTAGATCACATTCTCGCCAACAAAACCAATGTCTGCAACACCATCTTCCACGTATTGAGGAATATCGTCATCGCGCAAAAAATATACTTCCATCGGGAAATTGGTTGCCAGCGCTTTTAGCTGGTCTTTGATATTGTTACTGACCTCAATACCGCACTCTTTGATCAGCTTCATTGACTCCTCATAAAGCCTGCCGGATTTTTGAATGGCTAATTTCAGCATAAATAATTTATTGTTTAGCTTAATAAAAAAGGCCTACCTCTTACGGTAAACCTTTCAAATGTTTTTTGCATACACAAACATTTCAGCTTACCGCTCGGATAAGATATGATTATGGTTATGTGTATGATTTTGTATTTTCACAGAATAAAATTAGACATTTTGTTTTAAGAAAAAAAATTATTGTGAGAAATTGCCGCATACAAAATAATAAAAACCGCCATATTGTACTAATTTTAAAGCCCTTAAGAAAAAGACAATCCCCAAATAAACCTTGAAGAGTATTTTCAAATATGGCCTTGTTTTATTTTTTTGCATGTGCTTTGCCGGCAACCTGAATGCCCAAAGTGTACTTGATACCTTAAAACTCGATGCTAATCCGGGGATAGTTGTTTACGCAATAGACACCAACCATATCAGGCAGCTCACGCTTTCGCCACTCCGCAGAAGGCTGAATGCGCTGGTAAAAAACATGAAATCTGAAAAGATCATAGAATATGTAAACGAGCGGGATATACTCAATGAAAGAATTGCTACCTATTTTATGCCGTACGAAGGAAAGATCATCCGGAATATTATCTACCGCCAGTTTGACTTCAACGTTGACTTCAGCGATACAACCCGCAGGATAGATTATTTCGGTACCAAAATATTATCTGCCCTGCACACCACCTCCCGGGAATGGGTGATCAGGCAAAACATGTTTGTAAAAGAGAATGAGGTTTTAAACCCGTTTGTAGTGGCAGACAA
Source organism: Bacteroidota bacterium (assembly GCA_023422835.1). Lineage (GTDB taxonomy): Bacteria > Bacteroidota > Bacteroidia > Chitinophagales > Chitinophagaceae > Haoranjiania > Haoranjiania flava. The sequence continues at coordinate 196,060 of JAFAGI010000012.1, forward strand.
TGAACGCTACCTGAGAAACCTGCAATTTATACGAGATGCCAGGATCATTGTAGATATGCAAAATCCAGAAAGCGATTCACTGGACCTGTTTGTAATTACCAAAGACCTTTTTGGGTTGAACATTGAAGCAAAGGAAGTAACTGACAAAAGGCAACACGTGACGGTAGGCGAAAGTAATCTTTATGGCACCGGCCAGGCCATCTCCATTACAGCTTTGCACGATATTGAGCGTAAACCTAAAGTTGGGGCAAATGTGCAATACACGATCAATAATCTGTTGGGCAGTTTTCTCAGCGCCACCATAAACGCAGGCAATATTCATAAGAACAGGTATGACGAAACTTACAATCTCACTGATTACAGCCTCCGGCTGGAACGGCCTTTGTTCTCACAATACAGCAATTATATCGGCGATATCACTATTGGCAAACAGCGCACATACAATACTTATCCTGATTACTATAACAAACCTGACCGGCCCGAAGAAGTGTACATTGGCTATAGCCAGAACTACATTGATGCGGCTCTGGGCTACAATATAAACGCCAAAAAATACATCCTGGATAACAAGATGCCGGACCGCAACGTGATCATGATGCGGTATATGAATAATCATTTTGTTGATCCTCCCGACTTGCAAGGCAGGTTCAGCGACAGCCTTTCAGACCGGTCTGCACTGTTGCTGCAATACACTTACTTTAAACAATATTTCTACAAGGCCAGCTATATCCTTGGTTTTGGAGCTACTGAAGATATGCCTTACGGTATAAATGCGAGCATCACGGCAGGCTATCAGCGTCAGTTGCATATCAAACGCCCATATGTAGGCGTGGATATCAACAACTACACCTTTACGCGCAGATCCGATATGTTGCAATATTTTCTGCGCGCCGGCAGTTATTACGACCGTGAGAGATTTTTCCAGGATCTAAACTTCATCGGGGGCATATCTGTTTACAGCAGGCTTTTTCATGTTAACCATATCAAATACAGGCAGAAAATACAGGCAAGCTATGCCCAGCAGGTAAATCCGCATACTTCTGAGCCATTGCGTATCAACAACCTGTTTGGTTTGAATTATTTTCGTGAAGATTCAGTAATGGGCGAGAAAAGGCTGTCTTTGCGCGGGGAATCCATATTTTTTATGCCGGGGAAAGTTATGGGTTTTGCGTTTGCGCCCTTCCTAACTTTTGATGCTGCCGTGATGGACCTGAGCAGGCATACCATCTGGCACGATCATTTGTACTATGCCATCGGCGGAGGCGTGCGCACCAGGAACGAGAACCTGCAATTCGGAACTATAGAACTGCGGCTGAATTATTTCCCCAAAAAAATTGCCCGGGAAAACCAGATTAAAATAATGCTGATCACGAACCTGCGCTTCAGGTACAACTCTAATTATGTGAGCAGGCCAAGGTTTGTAGAATACAACAGCGATATTTACAACAACATTTACTAGTATTGCCTACAATATATTATGACACACAAAACAAAAGGAATTGTATTGAAATACATCTTCTACGGCGATACCAGCCTGATTGTGACCGTGTATACAGAACTGTTCGGCATACAGAAATATATTGTAAAAGGTGTAAGAAAAAACTCCAAAACAGGCAACAACCGCATTTCTTTTTTCCAGCCCGGCGCCATACTGGATATGGAAGTTTATAAAAACGATTTTAAGCAGTTACAATTTATCAGGGAGTACAAATGGGGCTACCGGTATGAAAACCTTTATTTTGATGTGATTAAAAATGCAATTGCTACCTATATGGTAGAGTTGTTTTTAAATGCGGTAAATGAAACCGAAGACAACGAAGAGTTATTTTACTTTTTGGAAAATTACCTGATCAACACAGATAGATCGGGCAATAAATACTCCGCAAACGTGCCGCTTTTCTTTTCACTGGAATTGGCGAAATTAATCGGCTTTCAGATCAATAAAACTTTCACTTCAGAAGCGCATATACTGGACCTGTATGCAGGAGAATTTACAGATGTTATACCTTCCCACTCCTACTACATCGAAGGAAATACGGCGGAGATCACCGCGTACATCAACAACAACCCGCAAGATGCTTTTACAGGTAACCTGCTTATAAACCGTAAAATACGCCAGGAGCTTTTGAACTCTTATCAAATTTATTTTACTTTGCACATTGAAAATTTTACAAGGCTTAAGAGCTTACCAATTTTGCAAACTGTAATTTAAAATTGTCATGATGAAATTTAGTTTTGTTTTCCTGATGCTGTTCTTAACCATCCAATCAGTTACTGCCCAACACGATACCGCAAGAAACTTCAATCTACAGAAGGCTGCTGTTCCGCCTGATAATACTACCGATACAATCAGGCTCGTGGATACACTTGCACCAGCAAGCATACCTGCTGCTACAGGCAATGTAGCTGAGAATGCCAGCAAAGCTAATACATCTACAGTTGATGCCATGATTAATACAGACAATGGCAGAAAAAAAACCAAAGAAGCGCTGAGCGGCCTGGTTAACGGCAAATTCCGTAAAGACACCACAAAACTATGGAATGCAGGCGGCTCTTTCTCCATCAACGCTTCCCAAACAACGCTTGACAACTGGTCTGGCGGTGGCACCAACTCTTTTTCGGCAGTTTCCAGCCTGAATTTATACGCAGACTACCTGAACAAAAAAACCAGCTGGAACAATACCTTAAATATACAATACGGCTACCTGAATGCCAGTTCCAACAAGATTGGCGGCAGGAAAAATGTAGACTTGGTAGACTTTATTTCTATGTACGGGCACCAGTTCTCTCCCAAATTCGACTTCTCTAACCTGGGCAGGATCAGGACACAGATATCCAAAAGCTACGTGTATGAAAAGAATAAAGAAACCGAGCAGGATGAAAGAAAAGGTTATACATCCAGGTTTTTTGCACCCGCGTATGTAACACTTGCACCGGGTATCAACTACAGGCCCGTTAAAGGCTTAAGCATATTTGTTTCGCCCATAGCTGTCAGGGGTGTTTTTGTAATGGACGATTCTCTGTCAAAAGCAGGCGCTTTCGGCGTTGACCCCGGTGAAATGTTTAAATTCCAGTTTGGTGCTTATGCAAACCTTACGGCCAAATTCAACATTACCAAGAACATTTTTTATGCTTCTAACCTGGAGCTGTACAGCAACTATCTCTACAACCCCGAGAATGTTTACGTGTTCATGACCAATACGCTTACGGCAAAGATCACCAAGGTGATAGCACTGAACGTGAATTACAACCTTGCCTATGATGACCTCTACAGGCCTATACAGGACAGAGGGCCTAAATTGCAGACCCAGGCCATTTACGGCCTTGGCTTAATGGTAAACTTTTAATTGGCGATCTTACGGTTTAGATAAGCGCTATAGTCTGAAAGCTCAGCCTGGTACTCAGAATCCATGTACGCGGAACTGATGATAAAATCTGCTGTGGCAGGGCAACACGCCATAGGAATATTCCACACCACACCCAGGCGCAGCAATGCTTTTACATCACTGTCATGCGGCTGGGCTTCCATGGGATCCCAGAAAAAAATCACCAGGTCAATTTCTCCTGTAGCGATCATGGAGCCGAGTTGCTGATCGCCGCCCAGCGGGCCGCTCAGTACCTGCTTTACTTCTACGCCCAGCTCCCTGACCACCATCTTGCCGGTGGTACCTGTGGCTATCAGGTTGTGCTTTACAAGTATGTCCTTATTTTGCTTTACCCACACGATCAGGTCGTCTTTTTTATGATCGTGTGCTACAAGGGCTATTGATTTCTTCTTGTGAATGGTTCTGAATTTATTTTCCATAATATTTATTTTTCTACCGGCGGATGTCTTTCAAAGGGATGTTTATTATCAAAAATATACCTGTATGTGATCAATTTACGCGTAACAACTGCATTTAAGCTTTTGTATACGCTCAGCATTCTCGGGTTCCAGTCGCCAGACCAGCCCATTTCATAGGTTTTATATAATTTTCTTTCTACAATGTAACGCGAGCCTTCATAGATCATGAAAGAGTCTACCCCCATTCCCTGGAAGCGCGGCACCACCCCGAAGGCTATGCCGATAAATTTATCGCAGGTTTTGTTCAGCTTCATCCATAGAAATTTTATTTTTTGCCAAAGGCCCATTTTGCCGTTAAAGTGTTTAAAGTACTGATTGATGTCGGGGATATTGATCCACATAGCTATGGGCTCATCGTTGTAGTAAGCAAACCATATTATTTTTTCATCAATCACCGGCTTCAGTTGATTAAACAGATTCAATACCTGCTCAGGCGATATTTCTTTTCCTTCATCGTGTTGCGACCATGCTTCGTTGTAGACCTTCGCAAACTCCTGTGCATGTTTTTCCAGATTATGTTTATTTATATGCCGTGCATTATACCCCTTTTTGGATTTTAGCCGTTTGTATCTTTCTACGAATTTATCTGAAAGCTCATCATCAATATTCAAACCATAATAATATTGATTGTAATAATTCATAAATCCAAAATCTTCGAACAACCGTCGGTAATATGGCGGATTAAATGCTAAACCGTATATAGGTTCATCAAAACCTTCCACCAGCAGCCCCCACCATTTGTCCCTGTCGCCAAAATTTACGGGGCCATCCATGGCATCAACCTGTTTGCTTTTCAACCAGTATTTCGCAGCATCAAACAACATTCCTGCGGCAGCCTGGTCATTAATACAATCAAAAAAACCAACACAACCCACCGGATAGTCAGTGCCTTTATTCTTATAACGCGGGTATACATAAGCTGCAATCCTCCCGATATGCTTTCCATCTTTTACCAATATCCAGCGTATGGATTCGCCGCCATCTTTATAGAATTTATTTTTAGTCTTATCAAAAACTTCCTTTACTTCTTTATCTAACGGGCGAATGTAGTTGGGGAAATCTTTATTGATTAGATAGCCCGTTTCTATGAATATATCTTCAAGCTGTGGTGTAGTGACTTCTATTAATTCCATATCCGTTGTTTCTGCGGTAAAAGTAAACGTTTATTACCCTACAATAAAATAAAACTGCTGCAATTACACCTGCAAACATTTGTATTCGAAAATAGCAGAAATATCCAGCCATTCTTCGATCTCCGCGAAAAACTGTGCGCAGCTTTGCGGGAGACAAAAAAAAGTTTTCAGATTATTTCTTTGGAAAGCAAACCTGCAGGCTTTTTAATACCGCCATTGATGGTTATTTTTGCTTCAAATAAAAAAATAAATCATTTCAAACCTGGCAGACATATTGGAAAGCCCTATCGAATACCTGAAGGGTGTAGGCCCTCTCCGGGGTGATACATTGCGTAAGGAGCTGGGCATCTTTACCTTCCGCGATCTGCTGGAACATTATCCGCTGCGCTACATCGACAAAACCAAGGTATCTACAATATCGGAGATTGATTTTCAAACTGACTATATCCAGATAAAAGGCAGGTTTATTTTTTCTGACATTGTAGGAGAAAAACGTGCGAGGCGACTTGTGGCACGCTTCCGGGATAATACAGGCATCATTGAACTGGTATGGTTTCAGGGCATTTCCAGGGTACAGAAGATCATTAACCTGGACGATGAATTCCTGGTATACGGCAAAGTCTCTTTCTTTAACGGGCAGGCACAAATATCACATCCTGAAATGGAAGCTGTAAAAGACTGGCAACAAACAGGCAAAAGCTACCTGGAACCCATTTACCCCACCACGGAAAAGCTGAAGGCTAAAAATATGAATGCGCGGCAGATAGGCAAGCTCACCTACACAATGCTCAGCCTGCTACAGCAAAAAGACATACCGGAAAATATTCCTGAAAATATTTTACAGGAACTCAGGCTAATGCCGCGCTTTACCGCATTTGGCGCCATTCACTTCCCTAAAGATATGGATGAACAGAAAGCAGCGCTGAGAAGACTGAAGTTTGAGGAGTTCTTCCTGGCGCAGGTACGCCTGAACATTACCAGGATAGGCAGAAGCCGCCATTCGCAGGGAATAAAATTTGATAAGGTTGGCAGTATCTTCAAAGAGTTTTACGAACACCACCTCCCTTTCTCGCTGACCAATGCACAAAAAAGAGTGTTGAAAGAAATACGCCAGGATACTTCACGCGGACACCAGATGAACCGCCTGCTACAGGGTGATGTGGGCAGCGGTAAAACAATCGTAGCGCTGCTGAGTATGCTCATTGCCGTAGACAACGGCTATCAGTGCTGCATGATGGCGCCAACAGAAATATTGGCCGCACAGCATTACAAAAGCCTGCAGGAATTGCTGAAAGATATGCCGGGCGTGAACATTGCATTGCTTACCGGCAGCATAAAAACCAGGCAGCGCAGGGATATCCTGGAAAAAACTGCTGAGGGCGAAATACAAATACTCACAGGCACGCATGCGCTTATTGAAGATAAGGTAGTGTTTAAAAATCTCGGACTTGCAATTGTAGACGAGCAGCACCGGTTTGGCGTGGCGCAGAGAGCGCGCCTGTGGAAAAAGAACAGCGTGCCGCCACACATCCTGGTGATGACTGCCACACCTATTCCCCGCACACTGGCTATGACAGCTTACGGAGATCTCGATTACAGCGTAATGGATGAATTGCCACCTGGCAGGCAACCCATAACTACCGTGCACCGGTATGAAACACAGCGCATGCTGGTGATGGACTTCCTGCGTGAAGAAATACACAAAGGACGGCAGGTCTATATTATTTATCCACTGATTGAAGAAAGCGAAAAACTGGACTACGAAAACCTGATGAATGGCTACGAACTGGTAAAAACTTACTTCCCGGAAGATAAATACAGCATTAGCATGGTACATGGCAGGCAAACGCCTGAATTGAAAGAAACAAACATGCAGCGGTTTGTAAACGGTGATACACAGATAATGGTTTCCACAACGGTGATAGAAGTGGGCGTAAATGTACCCAATGCCAGCGTGATGGTGATTGAAAGCACCGAAAAATTCGGCCTCTCACAATTGCACCAGTTACGCGGCCGCGTGGGCAGGGGTTCGGAAAAAAGTTACTGTATACTGATGACCGGGAAGCAATTGGGCAAAGACGCACGTGAACGCATCAAGATCATGTGTGCTACAAATGACGGGTTTATGATAGCCGAAAAAGACCTGGAGCTGCGTGGCCCGGGCGATATAGAAGGAACCCGCCAGAGTGGTGAGCTGAATTTTAAACTGGTAAGCTTGGTAGCTGACAGAAATATACTCGAAGCTGCAAAAGAATACGCAGAAAAATTAATTTCCGAAGATGAAAACTTGGAAAAACCGAAAAATGCGCCTCTAAAAAATTACCTGCAGATGCGCCGAGGTAAAACAAATTGGAGCAAAATATCCTGACAGTGTTAAAAGAAGTTAACACTTACGCTTAACAATTATTTAAAATAAACTTAAAGTGGCAATAAAATACGAATATGCCAATACAGATACACTATATTCGCTTCGCAATCGTACCCAGTAAACTTAAAAATACGGACTTATGCAAAAAATGCTGTTTATTTTATGTTCCGCTATTTGCCTTTCAGCTTTTACACCTACTATATCATATGCAAATAACGGGCCAAAAATAAAATTAGGTAAAAAGAAAATAGAAAGTTCTAAAAAAACGGTCTTTAAAAAACAAAATACCCAGCTGTCCTTATCTAAAACCAACTCTAAACTGGTAGCATTAACCAAAGACCTTCCATTTAAACCTACTGCAAAGGAAATAGTAAAAAAAGATATTGAGAGAAAAGATAAGCTGGTGATCAAAGAAAGTCTTGAAGAATATGAAAAACTTGAAGACAACAGGTCAATGCTGAATAATTTTACTACACTTCAGGCGAAATACGCTTCCAGGTTGAATATAGTTGTAGATTCAGAAAAATTACTTTCAGACCTTACACTTTTAAAAGAGATTGATTTCTGGTACGGCACCCCCTACAGGATGGGCGGCACTACCAAAAGAGGTGTTGACTGTTCAGCTTTTTCCAAAGCAGTAGTGAACGAAGTCTACAAATTAGATCTTCCGCGCACAGCGAGAGAACAATATGAATCTGTAGATAAAATATCAAGAAAAGACCTCGTGCAGGGTGATCTTGTTTTCTTCAACACAAGCGGCGGTGTTTCTCATGTAGGCATATATTTGGGTAACAATAAATTTATCCACTCTTCTTCGAGCAAAGGCGTTACCATCAGCGATTTGGATGAAACATATTGGGCCAACAGGTATATTGGCGCCGGAAAGCTTTTTTAAACCAGGACATTATAGTTGTTTTTTAGTTAAGTTATACTCCCGCAAAGGCTCCTAAAGAGCCTTTTTTAATTGCTATAGGTTTATATTTTGTAGCGATTTTGTGACAATAGGGCAGGCATGAGAGTTTTGACCACGCCACCAGATGAAAACTACATCCGCGCATCGTGCTATTTTATAAATAAACGGGATCAACTGTGTTTTAAGCAGCGGCAACATATTGTTTGTCTTGGCCACGGCCGGACATCACGATCTTTACATCCTTATTTTAAGCCGCTGCACCATCTCCTGCTTCCAGGAAGTAAAATCCCCTGCAATAATGTGCCCGCGCGCCTCTTTTACGAGCCATAGGTAGAAAGAAAGATTATGCAGGCTGGCCAATTGCCCGGCCAGCAATTCACCTGAAACAAACAGATGCCGCAAGTATGCTTTGGAGTAATAATTACTGATCTCGTTTTCAAACCCGGCATCTATAGGTGAGAAATCATTTGCCCACTTTTTATTCTTCATATTCATGACGCCCTGAGTAGTAAACAGCATGCCGTTGCGTGCATTGCGGGTAGGCATTACACAATCAAACATATCCACTCCCAAAGAAATTCCCTCGAGGATATTCCAAGGTGTGCCCACACCCATCAGGTAGCGGGGCTTATCCGCTGGCAGGTATTCACAGCTCAGCGCTGTAAATTCATACATCTCCTCCTCAGTCTCGCCCACACTCAAGCCTCCTATGGCGTTTCCTGTGGCATTTTTAGAGGCAATATATTGTGCTGATGCTATGCGCAGGTCTTTAAACGTACTTCCCTGCACTATGGGGAAAAGGTTCTGGGTATGGCCATAGCGGCCTTCGGTTTCTCCAAGCCTGGCAAGGCAGCGGTCTAGCCAGCGATGTGTAAGCTCCATGCTTTTCCTGGCATACACGTACTCGCAGCCTGCATGCGGGCACTCATCAAAAGCCATGATGATATCTGCGCCAATGCTGCGTTGTATATCCATTACCTTTTCAGGGGAAAACAGATGCCTGCTGCCGTCAATATGCGACTGGAAGTAAACTCCCTCCTCTTTGATCTTGCGCGTGCCTGCCAGGGAAAACACCTGGTAGCCGCCGCTGTCTGTAAGTATGGGCTTCTGCCAACCGTTGAATTTATGCAGACCCCCTGCCTGCTCAAGTACTTCAATACCCGGCCGCAGGTAAAGGTGGTATGTATTGCCTAAGATGATCTGAGCCTGCACAATGTTTGTGAGCTGTTGCTGATTTACTGCTTTTACACTCCCAACAGTACCCACCGGCATAAAAATGGGTGTAAGGATTTCACCATGATCTGTGGTAATCTTTCCGGCGCGGGCTCTTGACAACGTGTCTGTATGCTGAAGATCGAAATTTAGTTTTGCCATAAAATAATTGAGCAAAAATAGCAATAAAAAAATGAAAGCGTGTTAGAGGCTGTAAGGCCATCATCCATGCATCAATTGTATGCTTTATGATAAAATAAACCTTACGGCCTGCTAAGACTCAAAAATTTTTTACATTTGCCTCATGAACAATTACAATGGCGACAAACCGTTACATTGGGAAGAAGAACATTCAGACGTACTTACAGACAAAGTTGATAAATTTCAGCTGATCGTTTGGAATGACGATGTGAATACTTTTGATTGGGTAATACAAACGCTTATAGAGGTCTGCCACCACGAGCCGGAGCAGGCCGAACAATGCACCCTGCTTATACATTTCAAAGGTAAGTGTGTGGTAAAGACGGGAGAATACGATACGCTTAAATCCATGAAAAACGAGATCATTGAGCGCGGCATAAACGCTACCATAGAAGCTCACGATGACTGATGCCGCTGCATATATTAAATGAAAAACTGTGGTTTCCTCCCGTTGAAGATGCTGTTGCCGACGGCCTTCTGGCAATAGGAGGAGATATTTCTTTCGACCGTTTACTGCTTGCTTACCGAAATGGAATTTTCCCGTGGTACGATGATGATGTACCGCTTTGGTGGAGCCCCGACCCCAGGTTTGTACTATTCCCGGCTGAACTGAGAGTAAGTAAAAGCATGCAAAGAACCCTGAGCAACGACAGCTTTGAATTCCGCATGAACACAGCGTTTGAAGACGTGATGCGTAACTGCAAAAGTATTCCGAGAAAGATGCAGCAGGGTACCTGGATCAATGAAACGCTCATACATCATTATGTGCAATTACATAAAGCAGGCTATGCCTTAAGCGCAGAAGCCTGGCATCGGGGCACACTTGCGGGTGGCCTGTATGCAGTAAAGCTAGGCAATGTACTTTTTGGAGAAAGCATGTTCAGTAAAGAAAGCAATGCCAGCAAATTTGCATTCATTTGCCTGGTGCAAAAATTGCAAAAGGAGGGCTTAAAGCTTATTGACTGCCAGGTTTATACACAGCACCTGGAAAGCCTGGGGGCCAGGATGATAGACAGAAAAGAGTTTATGCAGATACTACACGCTGAAATTCAAGACTACTAAATCTGGCAGGCATTATGCCATCTCAGTATTTTACCCGGCTTTAATATTGATTTTGCTTATAAACATCTGTAAAACAACCTATTTAGTCTGTAACTTGGGTAAGGTACACATTACCAGCATGCCGCCTGCCAATACCAGCAATAGATAAATACCGGCTTTTTTTGCAGGGCATTCACCGCCAAAGCATGTAGTTACCACAAAAAAATTTCTTATGGCCCACGCCATGTTCAGCGCACAAATAAACAGATTAACGCGCTTAGCCCAAAGCTTCGGTACAAGAAATAAAGCGATTGCAATCACAGAAAAAAATATATTCATAAATGCCGGCTTGCCGAAATTAGTGCCTGTGGTATGCATACCGGTGATTGTAGCATCTATAGAAGCTATATGTACCCATGGAATAAAAGAGACAGCAATAAGAACCAAGGCCAGCGCCACGCCTGATATTTGAGAATATTTCATTTGATCTATCTTTTCTGGTGAACAAAAGTAAGAATAAAAATGCTCTCGAAAATTTTCAATAAGTTTGCCTAACACAGATGCACAATGATAAAATTAATTGTAACAGATATAGACGGCACCCTCCTTGACAATGACAAAAACCTTCCGCAGGACTTTTGGCACACAGAAGAAAAACTTTCAGCAAAAAACATATTGTTTGCCGCAGCAAGCGGGCGACAGTATTACAACCTGCTGGAATTGTTTGGCCCCATCAGTGAACGGTGCATATTTATTGCTGAAAATGGCGCTATGGTCATGTTTCGCGGAGAATGCCTGAGTATTACTACAATTACAAAAGAACATGCCAACGATGTTATAAAACTGGCAAGAACCATAAAGGATACAGACATAATTTTATGTGGCATTAAAAGCGCCTACTACGAAAATAACAGCGAACAACTGTTGAAGTATGCATCTAATTATTATAAAAAAATAACTTACGCTGAAGACTTGACAAAAGTAGAAGATAAGTTTTTAAAAATTGCCATATGCGATTATTCAGGCCCGAGAACCAACAGCTACCCGCTGTTCAATCAAATGGCGACATGTTTAAAAGTGGTTGTTTCAGGCAGGAGATGGATAGACATAATGAACCTGAACACCAACAAAGGTGCAGCAGTAAGGCAGATCCAGAAAAAGTTCGGCATTACTGCTGATGAGACTATGGTTTTTGGAGATTTCCTCAACGACCTGGAAATGATGCAGGCAGGTACCCACAGCTATGCTATGCTGAATGCCGAAGCGGAAATTAAAGCCGCATCGAAATACATTACACAATATTCAAATAATGATAACGGGGTTGTAAAAACTATCCGAAGCATTATATTGAATGAATAGTAGTTATTAATGCAGGTTCATCTGTGCAAGTGTAATTTTTTTTGCTGTAAAAAAACGGCTTCAAATTGCCATATCTCTATCTTAAACACTTGCCTTATTTATTAAAAGCACTTCTCATAATTTTCCTGCCAGGGTACTATTATTTACAACGATTACATCATCGTGTTTTAACACCATATTTATAATATATTTATAAATACATATAGTAGCCACACACTAACCTGTTGCTTATCAATTTATTACTACCAAAATAATATTATGTTAAATTTTAGCATATTATTATTATTCCTATTTCATTTTAACAACTGTTATATATTTATGTAAACAATCATTTAACTATGATAAAGTTTACAGCTTTTAATTTGTATACTGCAATGAATAGGACTGTAACAATCAGAAGATGCTTATCATTGATTATGCACCGGTATGTGCGGTATATGTTTATATTGTATTCAACCGCAATTTCGTGCAACAAAACGAGCTTGTCATATGAAACTCAACGCCTGAAATCGCAGATAAAACAAAATGTACAATACGGCGCAGACGGTAAGCAGGCCATGGATATATACTTGCCCGAAAAACGCAGCAAAAAGGCTACGAAAGTGCTATTCCTGATACACGGTGGCTCATGGATTTCAGGCGATAAAGACGATTTTAGCTGGCAGATAGATGCCATTAAAGAAAAACTGAAAGGATGGGCTATCGTGAACGTTAATTACCGGCTTGCTATGCTGGATAAAAATCCTTTTCCCACCCAGGAGAATGATGTGAAAGCTGCAGCCACCTACGTTTATGAACGCCGGCAGGAGCTGGAGGTATCTACTGATTGGGTTTTTGTAGGTCTAAGTGCAGGCGCCCAACTGGCAATGCTCCAGGGTTTTAAATACAATACACCGGTAAAGCCCAAAGCCGTGGTGAACTATTTTGGCCCTTGTGATCTGGAAGCGCTCTACAATTATTCTCAAAATGATTTTATTGCAACTATGACCTATAGTTACCTGCTGAACGGCAGCCCGGCACGCAGCCCGAAACTATATAAGGAAAGCAGCCCTATAAACTTTATAAACCCTGAAACGCCGCCTACGCTAACTTTGTACGGCAGTGAAGATACAGCAGTTTCCCGCACGCAGCATACTATGCTGCACAATAAATTAAACGCTGTAGGTGTACCCAATAAGGTGATAGAATACGAAAATGAGACACATGAATTTACCCAGGCAGCCTTTATAAAATCCTGCGAAGATGTTGCAGCATTTTTAGGTGACCATATAAACATGGAGATCTAAACGGGGTCTACATTGGGCAATATAACTACGCTGCGGTATCGCTTGCTTGTTTGCAGTATAATGATCTGCTGGGCAATCAGGGTTTTGCAATAGTTGATCTGCCTGTTATCTTTCGGCAACTTGATCAGTATTTCATAAAGGTATTGATTGCGGATACGTGCTATCACGGGCTCAGCAGGGCCTATGATCCTGAATTTCCCTTGCTGCCTGATGCCGTTTACCAGGATGTTTGCAGCCTCTTCAGCAATATGTTTTTCTTTGTGTTTAAACACCACCTGGATCAGCCTGGTGAACGGCGGGTATTCGTAAAGGCGGCGGTTTTCTATTTCAAATTTGTAAAAATCTTTGTAGTCATGCCGACGCACAAAATCAAGCACAGGGTGGTTGGTTTTAGAAACCTGGATGATCACCAGACCTTTATCGCCTCTGCGCCCCGCCCGGCCGCTCACCTGCTCCATAAGCTGAAAGGCGCGTTCATTTACTCTGAAATCCGTAAAATTCAGGATACCGTCGGCATCTAAAATGCCTACCAGGTTTACGTGTTCAAAGTCCAGGCCTTTCACAACCATTTGAGTTCCTACCAGGATGTCAATACGTTTTTGTTCAAACCTCCTGATAAGGGCATCATGGTCATGCTTTCCTTTCACAGAATCATAATCCATGCGTGCTATCTGCACATTGGAAAAGGTCTCTACCACAGTCTCTTCAATTTTCTCTGTGCCGAAATTCTTTTGTTTAAAATCATGAGAGCCGCATGCCACGCAGGTTTGAACAACGGGGTAATCTTTTCCACAGTAGTGGCAGGTTAATTTATTTTTACCTTTGTGATAAGTAAGCGTAACGTCACAATCCGTACAGTGTGGTATCCATCCGCAGGTGTTGCAGATAAAATACGGAGAGTACCCGCGACGGTTCTGAAATAAGATTACCTGCTTGTGATCTTCCATGGAGCGGTCAACAGCCTGGATAAGCTGTGGAGATAATATATGGCGTTCATTGCTGCCGGGCTGCGGCGGTATTGTCTTTAAGTCTACAAGCTGTATTTCCGGCATCTCCACCTTGCCGAAGCGTTCATTTAACTCTACCAGGCCGTATTTATTGTTTTGACAGTTCAGGTAAGTTTCCAGTGATGGTGTGGCGCTGCCTAATAAAACTCTGGCGCCGAATTGAGCAGCGTAGTACACCGCTGCATCGCGTGCATGATAGCGTGGCGCCGGCTCCTGCTGTTTGTAAGAGGCATCATGCTCCTCATCTACAATGATGAGTCCCAGGTCTTTGAACGGCAGGAACAGCGCCGATCTTGCACCTAAAAGAATTTTTACTTCACCTGATTTTATTTTGTTCCAAATCTCTACCCTTTCATTCGCGTTGAACTTAGAATGGTAAATAGCAATATTACCACCGAAATGTTTTTGCAGGCGGCGAATGATCTGTGCTGTCAGAGCAATCTCGGGAAGCATGTAAAGCGCCTGTTTTCCAAGGTTCAGCTGTTCTTCCAGTAGCTTGATGTATATCTGTGTTTTTCCGCTGGAAGTAACGCCGTGCAGCAAACACACATTCTTCTCTTCAAAACTGTTTTTAATAGCCTCCATGGCGGCCTGTTGTGCCACAGACAATTCAAAACCCAGCCGGATATCTGCATGCAGATCAGGCAGGCGGCCGACAGCACGTTTTTCTGCAACCAGTATTTTTTTTTTGATCAAGGCTTTCAATTGCGGAGTAGTTGCGCCCGATTTTTTAAGCAGCGCAGATTGGATTACCTCTCTCTCAGTACTGCGCAAATGCAGGTATGCAAGCAACAGTTCCATCTGTCTGGGTGCGCTCTGCCAGTCGTTGAGCAATTGCTCCAAAGCCTCGTCATTGTTGTATTGGGGGTGAAGGGTTATGTAAGTTTCCTTCTTTTCTTTATACTTTTGCTTAAGCTCTTCCCAGATAAAACAAACCTTATTTTCAATCAGTTTTTTTATCACCGGATATATATGCACGGAATCCAGCAATTGTTGCACTTCCGATAAACGCAGCTCTTTTTTTATAGACAATGCTTCAGCAACAATAAATTCTTCATCGTCCAGGTCCTGGAGTTCTTCTTCATTGATCTCATCATTCCATATCAAAACGCTTTCGCTCGACAGTTTAAAATTAGCCGGCAAAGCAGCCTGCATTACTTCACCTTCCGTGCATAAATAGTATTGAGCTATCCAGTTCCAGAGAGATAACTGATGGCCATACACCAGCGGTTCTTTATCAATAACGCTTAGTATGGGTTTTGGCTGAAATCCTTCAGGAGGCTCATGAAATAAACGTTTTACAATGCCTGTATATTTTTTGTTACGCAGCGCCACCTCTACACGGATACCGACCTGCATCTCGTCCGTAAACTCCTCCGGAACAGACCAGGTGTAGTTTCGGGGAAGATATAGCGGTATGATGATTTCTGCAAACACGAAGCAATTGGTGATTTACGGTGAATTGATGTTGAAAGTTAATGATCTTTATTTTAATTTGAACTCTTTAATATGGAGTTTGTAATTTGTAATCTGTAATTTGTAATCAAATTTACTGCACCCCTTCCAATAATCCTGATACATTCCATCCGCTGTAGCTGCTGCCTTCCGGTTTGCCCATTGGTATGGCTACTTTCAGCAAATGCTTGCCGGGCTTTAAGTCGCCCAAAGGAATATGAATTGGATTGGTAGTAGTGCCTGGGCACCAGTTGCTCCTGCTGAGGTCAGAGGATGATAAACCATTGCCGAAGTTGCCCGATACAGGATTCAGGTTTCTATAAGTGACACAGTCTGAGCGCCAGGGAATAAAAGAAAATACTTTTTTACCATTAAGAAAAATGTCGTTGATCTTAGGTAAAAATTCATCTCCATTGCCCCATCCGCCCCAGCCGGTACTTACATAGCGCAAGTAAGCATCTTTCAAAGGTTTATCAAGTGTAAACGCTACTTTAAGCGAATCAGCACCAAACATGTCTCCTAAACCCTGCCCCATCGACTCTGCCACATTGGTGGTATTAAAAAGCATTTTATGGAAATTGGCATTACCCGCTATAGCATTTTTGTTGCCGCTGCCGGGATATACTTTCAGGTCAAGGCTTACCACATGGCCGCCCGCATCGTAGTTATTTACCGACATCATCATATACACTTCTCTGCCGCTCAATGCAGTTTTCATGTCTGTGATCTCTTGTGAATAACTTGCAGAGTCAGGCCAGTTGTAGCCTTCTATCTGCGAGCGTTCGTTATAGGCACCAATGCCGAAGGGTGTAAAAAAGCGCATCAACTCGTAAGGCACTGTAAAGCTTTTATGATCTACCATGGCGTAATAATGCTTACCGTTGGCGGCTTTGTAAGCAGGCAATACTTTCAGGTCATTTGCTTTAAATGCATTTATTAACGGCGCACCCTGATCAACAGGTATGGTAAACACAACGCCTGTCCTGTCATAGGCATCACCATTGGAACGCTGTGTAACCGTGATAAATACTGCATCTGAGGATTTGAATACAGGCAGCTTTATCTTTTTCAATAAAATATTCCCGTTGGCATAATGATATACCTGGTTAAGCTTATCAGGCAAGACTTTCGGATACTTATCTGAAAAATTAATGGTATCGTTATTGAAAATATTAATCGTATTAAACCTGCTTTCAATAGCTGATCTTGTGAAAGCCGCACGGTTGGCGGCATAGTGCACGTTGGACGGAAGTTCTGCTTTCAGGCCTTTATAAGTACCCTGTTTTATTTCCACAGCCTGCACAATGCTGTTGCCATTTCTTACGGCTTTTAAAATGGTGCCTAAGTGCGGCATATAACCTATGGAAGGCGCGCCTTTCACCGGATGATCTTCATTATAAAATAATTCTATGGTGTTGGAGTTCACCACAAAAGTGGCATTCTTACATACCACTCCGGCAATGGTTTCCGTAATATTCTCTTTCTTCAATACCGTTGATTCCTCAAAAGGCGAACGCAGGCCTGTGTAAGAGCCGTCTTGGTTTTTTACCAGTTGTATGGTTTGTTTGTTTTTGTAATCAATATAGTTCTTTTCTCGCGTATCAGTTCCTGCATTTATCTCTGCAATAGTGCCATCAAAAACCACTACGCTTCGCCTTTCCGAAACTTCGCCATTATATATCGTTTTATAAACGATATATCCTTTTTGTGCAGACAGGAAAAAAGGAAGGATCAATGCTGCTAAAAAAACGATTCTTTTCATGTGTGTATATTTAATTGTTTTTCAGTTGTCACATGGAATAACTCTGGTTTGTAGATTCAATACTCATTTCCGGTAGGTATAGACTAATCTTTATGGTTATTTCATGTGTTAATATTTAATTTTTTCTGTTTGCCACATGGAATAACCAAAACCTTAATTCTCTATTATCATTCCCGGTTGGTATAGATTCCTAATCTTTATGGTTATTTCATGTGTATTTATTTATTTTTCTTTACGTCACATGGAATAGCCTTTATTCATTCGCGCTTGGTATGCTTCATTCTGAAGGCTCATTCCATATATTTTTATTTGTATTTACTTGTACTGATATTTACCGGAATACCGTTTGTTAGATTGAATATCCACTCCCGGATGGCCTCGACTAAGGAGGTGATTAATTCATTTAATTTTTAAATTATTTGCTGAATGTAAGATGGCGGTTTACCATTTTAAAGAAGCGCCGGTTCAATACAATCGACACAAAGGTAAGCCCAATAACCAAACCTATCCATATTCCGTGGGTACTCATTTGTGCACGAAAAGCCAGCAACCATCCGGCGGGCAGCGCCACTACCCAGTAAGCAATGGTTAAAAGTATGGTTGGATATTTCACATCACTTATTCCCCTTAAACTTCCTACAGCTATAGCCTGTGTAGCATCTGATATCTGGAAAATGGCTGCATACAACAGCAGCAGGCTTGCAAGCGACACTACTTCTGCATTATCATTAAAAATATAGGGTATCTGCTGGCGGAATACAGCATAAAATACAGCACACAAAATGCCATAGAGCAAGCCAGTGTACAAGGTGCTCTTACCGATCAGGTGAATGTGCTTCCAGTCTTTTCTGCCATAGGCATTGCTGATACGGATAGAATTTCCCTGTGCAAGTCCGAGCGAAACCATAAATGTAAAAGAAGCACACTGTAACGCTATCTGGTGAGAAGCCTGCTCAATAGCGCCAATGGTACCAACGAGAATGCCTGAAATAGCAAATGCACCGGTTTCAAGGCCGGCCTGCAATGCGCTTGGTACGCCTATTCCAAGCAACTCTTTAATGGTAGATCTTTTCAAATGCCATTGATTCTTTCGGACCATTATAAATCTGGCGAAGTGCTTACTTTTAAACAGTACAATTACCATCACAATTAAGATAAGTGACCGGGTGATCAAAGTACCTAAGGCCGCGCCTGCAAGTTCCATGCGCGGAAAACCCCAGTTGCCAAAAATGAGCAGCCAGTTCAGAAACACATTTAAGGGCAGCGCAATAAAAGAAAGGATCATGGCGGTCCTGGTACGTTCCAGACCATCGGTAAACTGCTTAAGCCCCATAAACAAAATGGAGGGTATAACCGATATACCCACGATTCTCCAGAAAGGTACTGCCAGCATCGCAATCTCCGGATCCTGGTCCAGGTGGAACAAAATATCACTACCCAGCTCAAGCCCCAGTGATATAACGATGGCCGACACCATGGCCAACCAGAAACCATTGTATAAAATATGAGATATGCGCTGAGAATCGTTCCTGCCCCGTGCGTTAGCTACCCTTTGTGAAATAGCCATAGTAAAGCCGATGCCGAGTATAAAAGGAATGATCATTACACTGTTTACCAGCGAAGCTGCTGCCAGTTGCTTGTAATCTATAGAACCTACCATTGCACTGTCTATCAGCCCCAGCGATATCTGCGTAATCTCACCAAAAATTATGGGTAGGGAAAGTTTCCAGGTTTTTGCTGCTTCGCTTCGTAACATAGCGCGCAAAAGTAAGAAAATTACTGCTTTTCAATAACATTGGGCCTGCTCCGCATTGTCAACTAAGCATTTGCTTACGTTCATGTTTTTTTATTGAGATACGCGCTGAGAATCGTTCCTGCCGCGTGCGTTAGCCACTCTTTGTGAAATGGCCGTGGTAAAGACGAAGCCGAGTATAAAAAGAATGATCATTACACTGGTCACCAGCGAAGCAGCCGCCAGCCGCCTGTAATCGATGGAACCGACATGGCGCTGTCTATCGGCCCCAGAGATACCTGTGTGATTTCTCCTAAAATGATCGGTAGTGAAAGTTTCCATGCTTTTGCGGCTTCACGAGGTAGCATACTGGTGCAAAAGTGAAAGGATCAAATTCTATATTTTAATGCTCTTTTTCATTAATACTATGGCTATTTTTGTGATTCCATCTGAAGTATAAGTTTTCCGCCTTTGGCAACTCTTTCAAACGGAATGGATAAATTGTTCATGTGGCTACCATCATTGTAAGCGTTGCTGATAAAAGAAGCAGCGCCTTTTTTGTTTTTCACTTCAATAATAAATTTTTTTCCAGAATAATAATCTTTGTTGAGTTGAATTTCAATGCGATCAAACAATGGAGCGCCGACTTGAAAAGAAGGATCGGCTCCGGTTAGTCCTTTCACATCAAACAGACCCATAGATGACATTACATACCAAGCTCCTAACTGGCCTTGATCTTCGTCCTGACCATAGCCATACCCGTGGGAACCGTCAGTGCCATAAAATTCATTGCAGATGGCGCGCACCCATTTTTGAGTAAGGTGTGGTTTGCCGGAGAAATTAAACAGCCATGAAATATGCAGGTTAGGCTGATTGCCATGATTGTATACCGTTTGCAAACCGGAGAAAGCATTTAAAGTTTTGCCACCACCGAAAATATCTTTCTGAGAAAGTAGGAAGATGCTGTCAAGGCGGTTATTGAATGCTTCCCGGCCTACAAGATCCACCAGTTCTTCCGGATCGTGCGGCACATAAAAGGTATATTGCGCTGCATTGCCTTCCTGAAAGCCTATCCATGGAGCCAAAGGATCGAAATCTTTAAGAAAGGTGCCATCTTTCAATTTGGGACGCATTAATTTAAAATCTTTATCAAAAACCTTCGTCCATCCTTTAGAAAGACCAAGAAGTTGTTCATAATCTTTCTGCATGCCAAGATGTTTGGCAAACTGGGCTACAGCATAAGCGCTGAAAGCATATTCTAATGTATGGGAAGTGCCAAACATAGAACCTTTGGGTGTAGTAGTCCATTGGACTTCGGGATCATAAGGTGCATAGCCTTTTTCAACAAAAAGGCCTACATCCATTTTGCCTGCGCCTTTTAATCTGTTCTTGCTCTCAATCTCATTTTTTAAAGCCGCCTGATACGCCAATTTCACATCAAAGTCGCGAATGCCTACATTATAAGCCGATGCAATAGCAAGCCCGGTGAAGTTGGTGCCGACTCCTGAAACATACTTACTGTTTGCAATGCCGTCGCCAAGCCATCCGGCATCCTTATAAACCAGCAACTGGCTCTTTATCCAATCAGAATAATATTCAGGATATGCCAAAGCCCATAATTGTGTAAGATTCCAGAAGCCTCCCCAAATGGCATCCGTATTGTAATGATGATGAACAGGTTTCCCTTTCGCATCTAGCTCGATCTGACCTACACTGCCATCATTTTTTGGATAAGCACCATTTACGTCACTCGCCAGTCCGCGCCCGAGCAGCGCGTGAAATAAACCTGTATAAAATTTTATTTTATCCTCCTGTTTCCTACCGGAAACTTTGATTCTTCCCAAGTACTCGTTCCAACGCTGGTGCGCTTTCTGACGTACCTGATCGAAAGACAGGGAGGCAGCTTCTTCATTCAGATTCCGCTTTGCATTTTCAATAGAAGTATAAGATTGACCTATTTTTACTTCAACTTGTTCACCGGCGGATGTGTTATAGTGCAAAGCCAGGGCACTACCTATACCCTTGATTGTTTTACCTTCTTGGGCAGCCCCGCCGCGATAGAAAACTTTAGTTTCTTTGGAGGCTTTGTTGATGGTGGCATAGAAGTACATGCGCACATCGGCATCGCTTTGGTATTTCTTTACGTACTCCGGCACAGTCACCACATAACCTTCAATAGTGTGGTCGTCAATAACATGGATAGATGCATCTTTTGCTTTACCGCTTTCACCCAGCTGATTTCCTATATCAAAAATGATGTATGCATTATCTGATGCAGGGAAAGTGTACCGCTGAAATCCTACTCTTTCGGTTGCTGTCAGTTCTGCTTTAATATCATAATCTTTAAGTTTTACAGTATAATATCCTGCTGTGGCATGTTCGCTGGTTTTATCGAATGTGGACCTATAGCCTTTTTCTGGCGCTTCAAGTTTGCCCGGCTGTGTTTTTAATTGGCCAGTAACCGGCATCAGCATTATTCCTCCTATCTGAAACTCATGAAAGCAGGCAAAACCTTCTATGGAATTGTGTGCATCTTCATAACCTACGGCTTCCCATCCGGATTGGTTGCCATAGGAACCATTTGTAGAGGGTGCTAATTTTGCCATGCCGAATGGCATTGCTGCGGGGGTATAAAAGAACCACCGGCTATGGTTGGAGCCTATGTTTGGATTGACAAACCTGGTGAGATCTGTCTTGCTATCCGGTGTTAATGATTGAGCTGGTTTACAGCCTAAAAAAGATAATGAGCAAAAAAGCAGCAGCAGAGAATAATATTTCATTATTATAATTTAGCATTTTAAAATTGGACCCGTTTAATCTTTGGTAATATCTTCATTCCGGTACAGGGCTATAGCGCCATAAGATTCTACAACGGCAGCCTGCATCAGCAGGAGATAATATCTTTTTTGAGATGATCCTGTCCAGTCTTCATAAAACAATCCTTCTGCTGTGCGACTATGGTCGTAAGCATAATTTATAAAATTAAAATAGGTGTTGATGTAGTTCTCGGCAGGTTTGAAATACGGAGCAATATCAATGTAAGCACGTAATAATTTCGTATTGAACCAGGGATCATGGTCAGGAAAAGACAGGACTCCATTTCTGACCTTAATAAAATAATCATAGGAACCTGAAGCGGATTCCTTAGCTTCATCAATATACTTTTGATCGCCGGTTGCTTTATACAGCCTGATACCGTTTTGTATCATCACTCCTGTATTGTAGGTCCAGATTGTGTAATTAATGTTACCACTGGCATTTTTATCGTTCCAATAGCATTTTGTACTTCCGTCATATAAATTTGTCCTCAGCCAAATGTATAATTCTTTAGCCATGTTAAGCACTTGCGTCTTCTCAGACGGGTCACAAACTTCATAATACTGCATAAGAAAAAGAACAGCATAACCGTTTGCGCAGGCAGGTTTATTAGAATTGGCATTTCCTTCCATATTTTTCTCATCTTCGTTCCACCAGAGTCCGCCGCCGAATTTAGTGTCAATACCACTTTGTAAAAAGGTGACGATTCTCTTTGCTTTCTGAATATATTCAGAATTATTGGTAATATGAAAAGCCTCTATTAAACTTATTCCCACAATCGAATTATCATCATAAAAACGGGTACCTTTTCCGGCAGAACCATCGCTTGCACTATTGTATCCGCCAATATTATTGTTTCGCCCGGAGCTAAAATATTTTTCATAGGTGTTGACGATGCCGGTATAATCCATGCTGTAACCTAGCTGCTTAATAGTTGCAGCAGCATTAGTTGTAGCTACATGTGACCACAAATAGGCATAAGCCGGGTCAACTGGTTGAGGCGGGTAGCTTTCACTAAAGAAGTTTGTATTAGAAATTTTATACTTATTGATGATTAAGTCAAACATTTCCTTTCCTCTTGCATGTGCCGCCACTTCTTTGCCTGGCACATTTGTAGTATCTTTTGGAGGAACTATCACTTTTTCTGATCCGTCACTACAGGATACCGTTGCCACCAACATTATAAAAAGTATATTGATTATTTTAAACATTATAAAAGATTTAAAGTGCAGATATATTAGAGAATTGATGAACCATCATTCCTTCAAGATTGGTATCTATGGTAATAGTGGCTTTCTTTAAGTCCAGATCTCCTTTCATCTTCCAGAGGTGATCCCACTGGCTCCACGGAAATTCTTGTAATTCATAGAATGACAGCGGCTCACTGCCAGTCGGCCGTTCAGGACTGACGTTGTCCTTTCTACCCCAGCACAATTCTTTTCCGTTTACTTTGGCTATAAAATAATAGCGTTCTTCAGTCCATCCTAACCAGCTTGGCGGATTTGTTTCAGGACGGCTTTTATCGATAAACATTATTCTACAGTTATCTGCCCTAAAACGTCCGTTTCCAATGTATAAAAGGTTTCCTATAACACCATAAGTGGCTCCCCAAATTGCTCTTATATCAGAGATGTTTTCCACCTTCAGTGAAAGGGTATTGAAATCTACCGTTATTCTGTATGGATTAACGTTAGGAATTAAAGTAGTAGCCTGATCGCCTTCTTTTAATTTACCTTCTGCAGTAGCAAAATATTGGGTTGCATTGGCGTCCGTGCCACCACGAAGCAGCAACATACCACTGCTCATAACCTTTGTATAAATGATATACACTCCTTCAGCCGCTTTTCTAAAAGGCAAACCTGTGGTGCCATTATTTTCGTTACCTGACCCAAACAGGAAAAGATTTGCTGGCATATTATCGATTCCTTCGCCTCTTTTAATTTGCATCGTTTGGCTGATACCAGAAGATTGGGTTTGTCCTCCTTTTGAAGCGTTCACTGTCCATATAATTTCCCCGGAATTTTCAGGTTTGATGCCTGCACTCCGAGCAATGGAGTTTAAAATTGCATGAGACACCGTAAGATGTGTGAAAGCGCCATTATCGCTGAATGATTTATAAAGTGGATTTGAAAAGTTTCCACCTGGCTTATCAAATAGTACTTCGTAAGTAACATAAGAGCTATCAGGAGTACCTCCGCCTGTCCATGAAAGCGTGACTAAACTTCCTGAATTAACATCAATATTCACTACTCCCGGTGAGTTTAGCTGAGTAGGAGCAGAAAATGAGGTTTGCAGTTGATAGTCTTTACTGCAACTGGCGAAAATCATCCATATTACAGCTACTATATAAATATTTTTCATGATTGATTTTTTAATTGATTACCAATTGGGGTTCTGAGAAAGATTTTTATTGATATCACGGTCTTTTTGGGGTATTGGCCAGAGGTAATGTTTACCCGGATCAAATTTTCTTTGTTCTACACGAATAAAACCATTGTCTGTTCCTGTTATATCTCCAGTATAAAGCCCATGCGCCCATCGGTTCAGTACCTGTTCCGCTGTCTTCCAACGGATGATGTCTTTATGGCGCAATCCTTCAAGCGCCAGTTCAGAACGCCGCTCCCGTCGCACCACTTCTATCAAATTGGCCGTTACAGGAAAATCTACAGCGCCTGAGTGAGTAAAGCCCGCTCTCTGGCGTAGTAATCTTACTGTTTTATTCCATCCGGCGGCATCTAATTGTCCTAATTCTGCCAAAGCTTCGGCATTCATTAATAAAACATCGGCATAGCGGATTAAAATGATGTTTAATCCTGACATTAAATTAGCGCGATAGGTATTATCCCAATATTTTTTTATATAGTAGCCGGTTGCGGTACTATTTGAAGAGAAACCATATCCGTCAGGATTCGCACCTTTGGCGGCATCAATGGTTTTTTTTGTACCGTCTGCCAGTGTATAAAAGTTGCCTGTATAAACAATGGTGGCTGCGAGGCGCAGATCTCTGTTGGCAAAAGGATCAGCAGGGTTATAGCTGCCGGCAGGAGCTTCTTTAATAGTATATCCATCTAAGGTTATGTAATCATCCACCAGTTCCTGCAACGGCGAAAGCTGTGAGTAACCACCTAATGATGGCGGCGCAAAATGATATTGCACATTATGTTCGCGGCTTAAGGGCATGTATTGAATATCAAAGATCACTTCCGAATTATTTTCATTGTTTATTGTAAAAAGCTGGCTGTAATCAGAAAATAAGGAAAAGCCACCTTCGTTCATTATCTTTTGAGTAATGTCTCTGACTTCGCCGTAACGCTTTTCGAATAGTAACACCCGTGCTTTTAGCGCCATTGCAGCCCAGATTGTTGCCCTGCCTTTATCGCCGGCATCGTATGAGGTGGGTAAATACTTGTTGTCAATGATTTTAGTAAGATCAAGCAGAATATTATTGACTACTTCTTCTTTAAGAGTTCTATCAATAGATTCAGATTCTTTAATAGAAATAACACTGGTGAAATAGGGCACATCGCCAAATTTAGAGTACAGTTCAAAATAATGGTACGCTCTTATAAATGTAGCTTCACCAATGTATCTGTTCTTCAAATTTTCTGAAAGACCAGGCACTTTATCTATATTATTCAGCAGCAGATTGCAGTTTCTTATGCCGTTATATCTGGCATCCCAGTATGAGGCAACATAATTATCTGACGGAGAATATGAGCCATTCCCAATGCTCTGGTTATAGCTATTAGAAACTTTTGTATAAGCATTGTCTGTCATTGCATCTGAATACAAAACTTCAAAAGCATTAGTCATTTCTGCATAGCAGCGGTTAACCATATTAATAGCTGCATCTGGCTTTTGCCAATATGTTATGTCTGTCTCCCTGTCGTAAGGCAGAACGTCCAGCTTTTGACATGAGGCTGCCAAAAAAGCAATCACGGCCCAACAAGCGATTGAAAAGAAATTTTTTTTCATCGGGTTTATATTTGATTTATAATTGGTAATTTAATTGCATTGATATTCTGCGCAACTATGATCATCACTCACCTTAAAACTTAATATTCACTCCTACTGCAAACACTCTGCTCACCGGATAGATGCGTCCACTGCCATCGGCTGTTTCAGGATCCCAGCCACCCACCATTTTTGTGAATGTGTATGCGTTTTGTACAGTTGCATACAATCGTAATGATTTTACAGAGGCAGAATTTAGAAGTGACTGAGGAAAGGCATACCCAAGTTGGACATTTTTTAACCGGAGGTAAGCTGCGTTAAAGATCCAAAAATCAGATTTTGCTGCATTATTGGCCGATTCAGCTCCCACAGTAAGACGTGGATAAGTAGCATCAGTATGGTTAGGGGTCCATCTGTCTATATGGAAATTAAACACCGGGCCTTCATTATTGTTGTGGAATGCTTCAACTGATTCACCTCTAAGCCATACGCTTCTCATGCCTACGCCCTGCCACAGCATTGAAAAATCGAGACCTTTCCATGTAAAGTCGTAATGAAAACCATATGTGTATCGCGGAAAGCGGTTGCCTAATACATACCTGTCATCACTCTCCTTAATTAATCCGTCTCCATTTTTATCAATGTACCGTATGTCGCCCGGCTTGGGTGTTATACCATCAAGGTGAGGACCATTATTTACCTCTGCCTCATTCTGGAAAAAACCATTCCATTTATATGCGTAGTAAGAAAATAAAGGATAACCTTCTTTAATAATAGTATTCACATCAGAACCGTCAATCCTTTCGGTGCCTTGCATATCTATCACCTTATTCCTTGTGTCTGTTACATTTCCTCCTACAATGTGACGTACATGACCAGTGGAAAAATTATAGTTTACATTCAACTCCCAGCCCCTGTTGCTTACAACAGCAGCATTTTGTACAGGATAAATATTTCCGAAGCCGTAGATTCCCGCGAGCGGAAGATTTACAAGAATGTCAGAGGTTCTATCATCAAAAACATCTGCAGTAATATTCATCTTATTACTGAACAGACCCATGTCGATACCAATGTTGAACATGCGGGTTGTTTCCCACCTTATATCCTTGTTTACCACAGCATAAGCTGCGGTGTTTACCATGGTGTTGCCAAAATTATAACCCTTTGTTACACTCACTGACGGAAGGAACTGATAATTTTCAATACGGTTATTTCCAACCAGCCCCCATGATGAGCGAATTTTTAGTGTGGGAATTGCACGCTTCAATCCTTCAAAGAAGGCTTCATTAGAAACAGTCCATGCTGCTGCAACCGAAGGAAAAGTTGCCGCACGGTTTCCTTTCGCAAATCTTGAAGATAAGTCGCGCCTGATGTTGAACTCTGCCATGTACCTGCTTTGGAAATTATACGCTACTCTTCCAAAGGCTGAATATAGCGTCCAGTCTTGGGCCCAACCCACGTTGCCTGTATTGGTAGCTTGCTCTCCAACAAAAATATCATAATCGGGTTGATCCAGGCGGTAAGTTTGAAATGATTTGTATGCTTCTCCTTCATAACTGTATCCTGCTAAAACACTTACAGAATGGTCTTTGAACTTTCTATCATAGTTTATAATCAGGTTTCCGATAATACTTTGTGTTCTGCCGAAATTTTCTGTTAAACGATTTTCCTGATCACCTGTACCTGCAATGGCCCTGCGGTTCTCATGCATAAAATTATTTGTAAGATGTCCACCGATCATTCCACGCAATGATAACCCAGTAATTATTTTATATTCAGCATTGAGAGAAGCCGTAAGATCATCATTTCTATTCTTCCTGTATCCACCGGTTTCCAGTCGTGCAAGCGCGTTGGAATTGCTTCCACTAGGCAGCAGATAATTGCCGGCAGAATCTTTAACAGCATAAATAGCGGGAATACGGGTAGCCTGTTCGATGATCCAATCGGTCCAATAAGCATGATCTTTAATTTCATTTCTTGCAAAAGAGATAAAAGCGCTGGTTGTTAGCTTTTCATTTAATTGAGTCTGAAGGTTTAACCTTGCATTATATCGTTTCAGACCGAAAGAAGGGCCTTTCAAGAGACTGTTTTGATCGAGATAACCTGCAGAAAGCAAATACGTAGTTTTGCCTTCTCCGCCATTTACAGAAATATTGTGTGACTGCTGTGGAGACGAATTCTTGTAAATCTCTTTCATCCAATTCACATTTGGACCATTGTCTCTGAAGTTCTTAATTTCTTCAGGAGTAAACCTTATAGATTTGCCGGAATTTACAAGCGCTTCGTTTCGAAGTTCTGCATATTCCCACGAATCTACAATGTCTGGCAAAAAGGTAGGCGTTTGTTTGCCATAAGAAAAATCATATATGACTTCCGTTCCTCCTTTCCGGCCTTTTTTTGTTGTAACCAGTACTACGCCATTAGATGCGCGTGAACCGTAAATAGCAGTAGAAGAAGCATCTTTTAAAATAGAAATGGATTCAATGTCTGCAGGGTTTACGTTTTGTATATCCGCATTAATGATACCGTCAACTATTACCAGCGGATCATTATTATTGAGCGTTCTTTCGCCTCTGATACGAATGCCGATTCTTGCGCCGGGTTGGGAGCTATTCTCTTGAATAATGAGTCCTGGCGATGTTCCCTGCATGGCTTCAACAACATTTACAACGGGTTTGCCCTCAATATCTTGTATGGATATAGTTGATACTGCGCCCGTAAGATCTGCACGCCGCTGAGTGGCATAACCAACAACTACCACATCATCCATGGTGCCGACAACTTCTTCGAGAATAACTGTCTGGAAAGTATGATCGGCTAAGATCTCTTTAGAAACATAGCCAACATAAGAAATAATGACCCTATCTCCGGCATTTACCCCTATTGAAAAAGATCCGTCGTTATTGCTCAACACACCTGAAGCTTCACTCTTTACCTGAATACTTGCTCCAGGCAAAGGTTTGTTAAGATTATCTACAACAACTCCTTCCATTGTAAATAAAGATGTGTCGCTTTGAGCTTCTGACACACAAGGTTTTAAAAAGGTTAAAATTATCAGAGAAAACAGGTGAGTAAATAAAAACACTTTTTTCATGTGTAATGGTTTTAATATGAAAAATATCATGAACTTGTTTGCAGTTTATGCAACGCAAAAGCATACGCCCCCAGCGCCACCGCCCTACTCGTGCCTAAATTGCTTACCGTAACGCCGGTTTTTTTTGAACTGTGATAAGATACTTTATTATCTGTACCTAGAATGGTCACTTCGGTAGATTCGTCTTTTAAAAATGCTGCGTGCTGATCTTCATCCATAAGATTGAATACCTTCATCTGCACGCGTAGAAACTTCTCGCCGGTCTTCATTTGCCGGCTTCCATTCATTTCTGCAACCATCGCCGGTAAAATATATTTATGTGCATGCGCAATGCCGCCGCCGATAACCACGATGCCATCAACAATATTCAGTGCTTCCGCAATGGTAAAGCCTGCCGCCGCGCCTAATTCTTCAAAACTTTTTATGGCGGCTTCGCGGTTGCCAGGTTTTCTTCCTTCGGCAATTTCAAAGATTTCTTTCGGTTGCAGTTTTTCCGGATCGCCCGAATAATTTGCATAGCTCCTTTGCACAGCACGGATAGAGACGCTTTCTTCAACAATTAATTGATTGTCATATTTATTGGCGGTACACCACACGTCGCCACCACAACCGTTGTCGCCGATTAATAAAATATCATTGTTTATAACCACACCGCCGCCGAATCCAGTGCCCAGCGTTACAGCCAATAGATTCTTATACCTAATACTACTGCCCTCCTGCAGAAGCTGCCGGTTGATTTCAGGCAGTGCGCCTGCCAGTGCTTCTCCATAAGCAAAAAGGTTTCCATCGTTATTGATGAAAACAGGAATGCCTAATTTTTCTTTGAGATAAGGACCTAATGCTATGCCGCCTCTGAAGGAAGACAGGTTGGGCAAATCTCCGATAATGCCGTTTTCATAATCGGCAGGACCGGGAAAGGCAAAGCTTATGGCAGCAGGCTCTTCCGCAAGCTGATTTTTTACGCTTGAAAAGCCTTCTACAATTGTTTTTAAACATTTATCTAAATTATAAGCATTTGAAGGCAGCAGTACAGGACGCACCACTTCTCTGAATCGCTGTATTGCAGAAAATACAAAGTTTGTACCTCCCGCATCAAGCGTTAAGACAATACGGGCGTCATTGTGCAACATCTTCTTTTAATTTTAGCGTAAGAGTTAATATTACTATCAAACAAACAAGCAAGGCAGCCTGACCGGCAAAAAAGCTGATATTATCGTAAAGGATTCCCTGAAGAGGTAAAATAATTGCACCGCCGGATACACCCATAATCATCAAGGCTGAAATTTCATTGGAACGCAGCGGCATTTTCTGTAAAGCATAAGAAAAAATAATCGCAAAAACATTGGCGCAGGCAAAACCGATAATGAATATCAGTACCAGAAGCATCCACAAGCCGGATAAGAATAAAAATAAAAGATAAGCAGCAACAGCAACTAAAAGAGAAACTTTTAAAAACTTTATTGGTTTCACTTTCAACAGAAAGAATGCGCCTAAAAAAGAGCCTATCGTTCTTGCGGCAAAGTATACGCTCGTGCCTAACCCTGCTCTGCTCAACTCCAACTCAGTCTGATTCATAAGCAACTGCGGTACAGAAGTATTCATGCCCACATCAACGCCCACAATCAGCAAAATGCACAGAAAACAGTACAGCATGTATTTACTTTTCAATAACCCCAGAACGCTTCTGAATCCTGATGGCGCATTTTCAAATCCTGCTTCGTACGTCTTTGATTTCCACAATAACAAAACCGATAACAGAGAACCAACGGAAAAAACGATGAATATCAGCTTCCAGTCTCCCCAAACACTGGCAGCAAATCCGGCAATGACAGGGCCTGAAAAAGAAGATACTGCTTTAATGAACTGCCCCATCGTGAGTACGCTGGCTGTTTTTTCTTTACTGAACATAGCTGCCACCAGCGGATTGAGCGCCACTTGAAGAATGGTATTGCTGATGCCTAAAAGCGCAAAGGCAACTAAAATGGCAGCGAAAGAATACATGATGTACGGAATCAGCATGGAAACCATTGTGAGCGAAAGAGAAAGTAGCACGGTATTTTTTCTGCCGAAACGGCTCATGAGCATCCCTGCCGGAATGGAAAATATGGCAAACCAAACAAAAACCATCATGGGAATGGTGTTGGCAAGCGTGCCGGACAAATGAAAATCGTTTTTTACGTAGTTGGTTGCAATGCCTACCACATCTACAAATCCCATGATAAAGAAGCCGAAGAATGCGGCTGCAATGGGAAGAAATTTGGTGGATGATTGAGTTGAATGCTGCATTGCTGTTGTTTTAGAATCTCACAAATGCTTTAATTGTTTTACATTCTTTGCCTTCAGAAGTACCGTGTGGCCTGATGCTGTATTCTTTCACACATGCCGGCACAATAAACGTTTCGGCATAGTTGATTATATAAGGCTGAAACGCACCGAAAGGACTTTCTACGATTACCTCTTCACCTTCCACCAGGTTCAGCACATTCACAGATCCGTGTGTTTGATGCAATACGGGTTGCGAAAATGTATGCCTGCGGGTTTCTATAAATTCTGTCTTATGCAATCCGGTTCTTTCTTCCATCCAGCCGTTGCCCGAAGCAACTATTTCAAATTGATTTACAAGTTCTTTTTGCACGTAATGTGTGTCTCTCTTCCAGTTAATCACTTCTTTTCCTCGCTCTACATTGTTAGGACGAGGTTTTCCATCCAGGCCGAGACGGTTCCAGTCCCACAATTTAAAGGTGAACAGGTTTGGAGTTGCACTGATCTCCAGCACCAGTGAATCAGCACCAGAACAGTGCACCGTACCTGCTGGAATAAGAAAATGATCGTGTTTTTTTGCAGTCAGTACGTTGGTGTATGCATCTGCATTAAATTCAAGGTCACCGTCCCTGGCGTTTTCCAGATCGTTGATCATTTGAGCCTGATCAATATTGTTTTTTAGTCCGAGATAAACGACGGCTCCCTCTTTGGCATCCATTATATAATAACTTTCATCCTGCGTGTAATGAATGCCGAAGTGATTGTATGCATAATGCGTAGTGGGATGAACCTGCAGACTGAGATTTCCGCCTTGCATGGTATCTAAAAAATCAAAACGTATCGGGAACTCTTTCCCAAACCTTGATTCTACGGCTTCTCCCAGCAGTTGCAGGCTTTTTTCGTACACCAGATTTACGGCAGGCGTTTCAAAAATTGCACCGTTCACTTCCAGCAAAAGACTGTTCTCTTCGGGCACACAATCGAAGCACCAGCCATAGTTTACAATAGATTTGTCAAGATCAAACCTTTCTTTCATCCATTGTCCACCCCAGGGTGCGGCATCAAAAAAGGGCATTACTCTGAAAGGTGAAGCGGCTGCTTTTTCCAACCCCGTATAAAAGGTTTTTTTATCAATGAGTTTAGGATGTTCTTTTTGGGTAGTATCCAGCCAAAAATCTACTTTCTGATAGATTTTTTGTTTGTGCCTATCAAGCACACGCCAGTCGTTGAAATAACCCCTTTTGTATTGATAAGAAAAATCTTCCGCTCGATTATCCATTCCTAAAGCAATCACTTCTTTTTTACGCATCCGTTGCTGAATTTCCCAGCGCGGCATGTCGGCATAAATCATCACCCCACTATCGCTTACTAAGCTGGCACCCGGTCCGAAAATAATTACACCGCTTTTGCTGTCTGCGATTTCAATGCGTGCAAGATTCAATTTTTCACTATTGAAATAATCTTCTATCGTAAGATTGCTCACGTAGCCGAAGAGCGAATCTTCCGACATAAAAACCTGCGTTTTTTGCTTTAGCTCTTTCTCCTCTTCAAACAAATCTGCGGTATCAATAAGTAAATGACTGCCTAATTTTTGTAAAAAAGATTTTATCTGATTACAATCAACACCTGTATATGTATCTACAATTAAAACATTTTTGGAAAGTAGTTCACTAAGGAGACCGGAAATATTGTGGCATCCTTCTACAATAAAACCATTTATTTTAATAGTTGGAAATTTCGAGTATGATGACATATTTTTTTATTTTTCATTTCAAATGTATGAACATAATTCTATTTGTCCAAATATTTTCCAATAAATTTTTTATAGATTATCTTTACTTCCAAAAAAATATGAATTTCAAGATTGATCACTCCAGCGCTGTGCCGCTTTATCAGCAGGCTGAAGAATTGCTCCGGAAGTTGATCGAAGAAGAAGAATATAAAAAAGGGAAATTGCTTCCTAAAGAAGTGGAACTATCCCAAAAGTTGAACATTTCCAGAAACACTTTGCGGCAGGCAATTAACAAACTTGTTTTTGAAGGACTTTTGGTAAGAAAAAAAGGATACGGCACTAAAGTTGCCAAAAAAAGTTTGCTCATCGGCGCCAAGAACTGGCTGAGTTTTACACAGGAGATGCGCGCCATAGGAATTGAAGTGCATAATTTTGAACTGCACATAGAATGGAAATTCCCTCCCGAGGAGGTTTCGGCTTTTTTTGACATTCATCCGAAAACCCGTGTTTTGTGCCTCGAAAGGCTAAGAGGAAAAAAAGGGTTTCCTTTTGTATATTTTATTTCTTACTTCAATCCGTCCATTCCGCTTACAGGCAGCGAAAATTTTAATCGACAGCTTTATGAAATATTGGAAAATGATTATAAAGTAATTGTAAAAACATCCAAAGAAGAAGTTAACGCCAGCCTCGCCGGAAAAAGAGGCGAAAAGCTGGAAATCGGCGCGCAGGACCCGATATTAATCAGGAAAAGATTCGTATATGATGTAAACGACATGCCCGTGGAGTTTAACATCGGTTATTACCGTGCAGACAGTTTTACTTACACGATTGAATCGCAGAGAGAGTAATGCCGTTTCTATACTTTCGAAGATAGATGAAGGCGCCGCATACTACAACAAAAAAGTGTACAAGGATGATAATCCTCAGAGTCTATTGTTCTCGTTTGCGATTGCTTACATTACTAACATTTGTCTTAATTGGTGTAATAGAAGTTTACTTCAAATAATCCAGAAAGTACTGGGCTATTTTTTTATTGAGATTTACCCTGTCCCTGCCCATCACATTGTGTTCATGTGCAGGATAAACAGCATAATCAACCAGCACATTTGCATCTGTGGCTGCTTTTAGAAATGATAAACTGTTTTGCATTACCACAACAGGATCAACGTCGCCGTGTATCATCAGCAACCTGCCTTTCAGGTTCTTTGCATTCCTTATCAGGCTTGTTTTTGCATAGCCTTCGGGATTTTCCTGCGGTGTATCCATGTAGCGCTCGCCGTACATTACTTCGTAATACTTCCAGTCAATGACAGGGCCGCCCGCAACGCCCGCTTTAAAAACATCTTGATAGTTTGTCATCAGGGATGTTGCAATAAAGCCTCCGTAGCTCCATCCGCTTACGCCGATGCGGTCTGCATCTACATAAGGCAGGGATCGCAGGTATTCAACGCCGTTGATCTGGTCTTTCATTTCTTCCTGCCCGTTCTGTCGATGGATCACACTTTCGAATTTAAAACCCCTGTGTGCAGAGCCGCGGTTATCTACCGTAAATACAATAAATCCTTTTTGTGCCAGGTAATAGTCAAACAATCCTGTGCCACCCAGCCAGGAATTTGTCACCATTTGTGCATGCGGGCCTCCGTATACATAAACAATTACCGGGTATTTTTTTGAAGCATCAAAATCATGCGGTTTAATCAGTCTGTAATACAGGTCTGTAGTACCATCGGCAGCTTTTATACTGCCGGTTTGAATTTCACCCAAAGCATAGTTTTGCGCTGCAACCGGGTTCTCTGCAGTTAGGATGCTTTTGATGGTTTTTCCTGAAACGTCCAGCAAGTCTATATTTCGGGGAGTAGTATAGTTAGAGTAATTATCTGTAAAATATTTTTTATCGGGGCTTAGCGCTACCCTGTGCGTACCGGGTTGGCGGGTAAGCTTTGTTTCTTTGCCCGTCTTCATATTGTATTTATACAAATGCCTTTCCAGCGGACTGTCTTTGGTAGACATTACATAAAAATTTTCTTCCTTTTCATCAAAGCCAATAAAATCAGTAATGATAAAATCTCCTTTGGTTAATTGTTTCAGCAATTTCCCTGATGTGTTGTATAAATACAGATGTGTAAATCCGTCGCGCTCGCTGAACCATAAAAACTGGTCGGGTTTTGTTTTCATAAACACCATGTCGTTCTCGGGCTCTACCCATTTATCGTTGCGCTCTTCAAACAAAGTAGCCATGAAGGCACCGGTATTTGCATCGTATTTATTAAAGCGCATATGGTTCTGCGCGCGGTTGAGTTCTGCAATGTAAATAAACCTGTCAGACGGGTCCCAGCCAATGTGGGTGAGGTAATCGTTCTTGCCGCCGAAGGGTTTTATGTAAATGTTTTTGCCGGTTTGCAAATTGTAGATGCCGAGGGTTACCTCCTCGCTCGTTTCGCCAGCCATCGGGTATTTGATAGTTTTTAATGCGGCAATACGTTTGGTAACATCTACCAGCGGGTAATCTGCCACCATCCTTTCATCTTTCCTATAGTATGCAATGGCATGGCCGCTATTTGACCAGAAAGTGCCTTTGTTGATGCCAAACTCCTGGCGGTGTACATAGTTGCTTGCGTTTACAATGCCCTTATCTGTATCATTGGTTACCTGTGATATTTTTCCATCAGCCTGCTTTACAAAAAGGTTATTGTCTATGGTATAGGCAATGCTCTTTGTCTTGGGATGAAAATCAAGATTGGCAGCATGCTTGTCATAATCAAGTTTGTGGGTTATTTTCCTGGTGTTGATGTCAAACATCACATCATAGTTGTCAGTTGTAAACTTCAATACTTCGGGAGATTCCCAGCTATAGGTGTAGAAATATTTCAGAGAAGGTACTTTTTCATTTGCCAGCGAGCTGTTGATATCATTTAAGGTGAGGATGATTTGTTCTTTACCTGTGAGAATGTTGTGCTGTACCAGGTCTTTCAGATCTTTTACATAAGTAAAGTGTGTGTTATCCTGCCATTGCATGCCCGTTTTATCCTCAGGATTGAATTGCCTGCCTCTGCCAAGCGTTGCTTCTTCAAGGGTCATAAGCTTTTGCTGCGCAACAGCGGGAACGCTGCATATGATCAGCCAAAAAAATAAAAATAAATTTCTGTGCATGGTTTATTTTGGTTTTAAAATCATTTGAATGTGTGGAATGCCGTCTTCAGGATAGATGTCGCCCAATGGTTCGAAGCCGATTTTTTGGTAGAAAGGAATGGCATAAACCTGTGCGCTGATTTGAATACTGTCTTTACCAAACAGCCTGTAGCACTCAGCTACAGCTTTTTCCATCAGCAGTTTACCAAGCCCTTTTTTTCGATATTCTTTTGGATTTACTACCCGACCTATAGAAACGCAATCATAAGAAATACCTTCCGGCAGCAGGCGCGCATAGCCCGCAAGTTCATCATGTGCATACATCATTAAATGCTGTGCTACCTTGTCTTTGTTGTCCATATCCTGGTAGGCACAATTTTGCTCTACTACAAAAACCTCGCAACGCAACTGTAAAATGCCGTACAACTCTTCACAGGAAAGTTCAATAAAAGATTTACAAACAAAGCTAACGTCCATTTTACAAATTTAATTTCCTCAACAGCATTCGCCAAAAATGATTGATTTTATTGTATTTGAAAAAAAATGTTTCTTATGTTTGCGTATTAAATTTTTCACTCATGTCAGCATGGTTATTACTCATCATCATTTTCATTTACTTCGGAATTTTATTATATGTTGCCTGGAGAACTGGCAAAGGCAGTAATAACGACAGTTTCTTCATCGGTAATCGCAACAGCAACTGGATGCTCGTAGCCTTCGGCATGATCGGTACGTCGCTCAGCGGGGTTACTTTTGTTAGTGTACCCGGCGCTGTAGGAAAAATCCCTAATCCCGACCAGTTTCACTATCTTCAGATTACTATCGGCTACCTGATTGGTTACCTGGTGATAGCTTATGTATTGCTGCCGCTCTATTACCGGTTAAAGCTTACATCTATTTACGGCTACCTGCAACACCGTTTCGGGCAGACCTCTTATAAAACCGGCGCCTCTATCTTTATTGTTTCCAGGCTGGTTGGCTCTACAGCAAGGCTTTACCTGGTGGTAAATATTCTGCAGTTCATTATCCTGGACAGACTGGGGATTCCTTTCTGGATTACTACATTGATGATCATTATCATGATTATTCTTTACACTTATGAAGGCGGTGTAAAAACCATTGTGTGGACAGATACCTTGCAGACCACCTGTATGCTTGCCGGCCTGGTGATCTGTACATTCTATATTCTCAATCACATGGATCTCGGCTTTGGGGAAAGCCTGACCAGAATGTCGCAAAAAGGCTTAACGGAAGTGTTTGACATGAATCCCGACAATAAAACTTTCTTCCTGAAACAAATACTTGCAGGCGCTTTTATTACCATTACCATGACGGGCATAGACCAGGAAATGATGCAGAAAAGCCTTTCTGTAACCCGGTTGAAAGACTCACAAAAAAACATGGTAACCCTTGGCTTTATCATGCTGGGTGTGCTGGCCTTGTTCCTTTACATGGGCGGTTTGCTTCATTTGTACGGGGATGCTGAACATGTATCTGCTACCGGCGATCTGCTGTTCCCCACCGTGGCTGTTGACCATATGCCTCCGTTTATCGGCATCATTTTTATCATTGCGCTGATCTCTGCTTTGTTTCCCAGTGCTGACGGCGCTATGACTGCACTTACATCCTCTTTGTCTATTGATATATTCGGCCTGAAAAACAGGAACGACCTGGATGAAAAAGGTAAAGAAAGATTCCGCAAAAGAGTACACCTTACCGTAGCGCTTACGTTCATCATCATGGTGCTGATCTTTAAATGGATCAATGACAACAGCATGATCGGGCTGATACTGAAACTGGCAGGCTACACCTACGGACCATTGCTGGGCCTGTTTGCATTCGGTATTTTTACCAGGAGAAAAGTTAATGACAGGCTTGTACCATGGATATGCCTGCTGGCGCCAGCCCTTAGCTTCGTGGTAGACAAATACCAGCATTTTTTATTTGGTGATTTCCAGATTGGGCTTGAGCTGCTTATCCTTAACGGCCTGTTTACGTTCTTAGGCCTTTGGCTGATCTCGAAGAAATCAAACGGCGAATCTGAAGTGTCAACCATTGTAAACCAGTAGCATAAAACCTGTTTTAATGGAACTTGTAAATCCACTGGCTGAGCGGTATGCCGAAAGGTTTACTTCCCCCGAAGATGAACTGCTGGCAAGAATAAACCGCGAAACCTACGAGCAACATAAACATCCGCACATGCTGAGCGGCCATGTGCAAGGAAGGTTTTTATCTTTTATCAGTAAAATAATGTCTCCTCAATATATTTTGGAGATAGGTACTTTTACCGGATATTCCGCATGCTGCCTTGCAGAAGGGCTTACTGAACATGGCGCATTGCATACAATTGAGATACGTGAAGAAGATGCAAAACTGGCTAATAGTTATTTTGCCGAGTCAGCATACCGAGATAAAATATATGTGCATAACGGGGATGCCCAAGAAATAATATCCACATTGCCCCATAAATGGGACATTGTGTTTATAGATGCTGATAAAATAAATTACCTTGCATACTATCGGTTGGTTTTACCTCGTTTAAGTGAGAGAGGGATTATCATTGCAGATAATGTATTGTTTCACGGCGACGTTTTGGCCGATGAAATAAAAGGTAAAAACGCCAAAGCTATTGATGAATTTAACCGGTTTGTCCACAACCAGGCCGACACAGAAAATATTTTACTTACCATCAGAGACGGGCTATTATTAATCAAAAAAAGATAACAATGAAGTTAATAAAATCGCTGGTTTTATTATTGTTATTAACGTCATACCAAACATTTGCTCAGCAACAGGATCCAAAGGTGAAGAAGTACATTGAAACCTACAAGCACATCGCCATGGTGGAGATGGCACGTACCGGAGTGCCGGCGTGCATTACGCTTGCACAGGGCATACTTGAATCGGCAGCTGGCGAAAGTGCACTGGCCACCAGGTCTAACAATCA
Organism: Bacteroidota bacterium; assembly: GCA_023422835.1. Lineage (GTDB taxonomy): Bacteria > Bacteroidota > Bacteroidia > Chitinophagales > Chitinophagaceae > Haoranjiania > Haoranjiania flava. The sequence continues at coordinate 235,308 of JAFAGI010000012.1, forward strand.
CTTCGGCATAAAATGTAAAACGGAATGGACGGGCGCCAAAACCTATCATGATGATGATGCCAAAGACGAATGCTTCAGGGTGTACAATAACGTGGAAGAATCCTTTGTAGATCATTCCGATTTTTTAAAGAACAGGCCGTTTTATAAAGACCTGTTTACCCTTCAACTCAATGACTACAAAGGCTGGGCTTATGGCCTGAAAAAAGCCGGCTATGCTACCAATAAAAATTATCCTGCGCTGCTCATTAACCTGATTGAAAGATATGCGCTCTATGATTATTCCAGTGAAGTGATCGCTAACTATGACATGTACCGGACACTGGCACTAAACAGGAGTATGAAAGCCGATGACTATCATGCACTGGCTAAAAATGCCGTAAAATCTGACAAGAAAGAATTCGTTGAAAAAGTAACAGTAGTTGCTGCTCCTGCTGTAACAGAGAAGAAAACTGAAAGCAGGTACCCCGAAGGATTTTTTACCATTAACGGCTGTAAGGTATTTTACGCGCCGGAAGGCTTATCGCTATATGCATTTGCCACCAACAGGAAAATGTCTTACGCCCGCTTGCTGGCGCTCAACAACCTTACCAACGAGGATGTGCTCACCAAAGGCATGCTCGTTTACCTGGATAAAAGAAAAAGAAAAGGTGATAAGCAGGTACATGTAACCAGCCAGGGCGAAACCCTGAGAGATATTGCTTTACAGGAAGGCGTACGCCTTGAAAGCCTGGTGAAATACAATAAGATAAATGCAGACAGCCGTATTGCAGCGGGTCAGCAGGTTTATCTGCAAAAAAGAGCTTCGTCTAAAATTAATGTGCTAAATTAGCGCAAAATTTTTGTATGGAAGGCATTCAGGTACATGGTAAGAAATTTGTCCCCTTCATATTTGAAGAAGACATCAAACAGAAAATAAAAGAAATAGCCGCGCGCATCAACCAGGATTATGCGGGCAAAAATCCTTTGTTCATAGCTATACTGAACGGCTCTTTCATGTTTGCTGCCGACCTGCTGAAAGAAATAGACATAGAAGCAGAGATAAGTTTTATTAAGCTTGCCTCTTACAAAGGTACCAAATCGTCGGGGCAGGTTTTAACCGCCATCGGTCTTGATACAGACCTGGTTGGCCGTGATGTGATCATCGTGGAAGACATTGTAGATACCGGTAAAACCCTGCACGCTTTTATTCCTCAACTCCAACACCAGAATCCAAGGTCCATCAGGCTCGTAACCATGCTGCACAAGAAAGAAGCCACCACCTTCCCAGTGCCGGTAGACTATGTATGTTTCGAAATTCCTGATAAATTTGTGGTAGGCTACGGGCTGGACTACGATGCGCTGGGCCGCAACCACAAGCACCTGTACCAGTTGGAAGAATAAGCTTACCGCTGTAAAATTTTAAGCATGAGAGAGCGCTTACTTTTTACCTGCTTCATCTTTTTTATTATGCTGCAAAACGTGCCAGCCCAGAAAACTATTCCTTTATATGAAGGCAATGTTCCAAATAACCGGACGAATATACCCAACATTGAAAAAAGCGAAGTTGGTGACGACGGAATCACACGTGTGCATAATGTGTCTATTCCTACAATTTCCATTTACAAGCCCAAAGTACAGGATCCGCGGGGCATCAGCATAATAATATTTCCGGGAGGAGGTTACCATATTCTGTCCATAGACAAAGAAGGCTATGCAGTAGCTAATGCATTAAATGAAATGGGCATTACAGCATTTGTTGTGAAATACCGGATACCTTCTGAAACAAGCAATTTAAACCCGGCAATTGCGCCGCTCATGGATGCGCAAAGAGCCATTCAGTTGGTCAGGCAACATGCCGGGGATTGGGGAATAGATCCTGCAAAAGTAGGTGTGCTGGGCTTTTCAGCCGGCGGACACTTAGCCGCAGTGGCTGCAACTGTTTTTGACAAACCCGTTATTGAAAATAATAACTATGTAAACCTTCGGCCCGATTTCAGTGTGCTTGCCTACCCTGTTATCACTTTCGAGGAAAACTTTACCCATAAAGGTTCAAGAGAAAACTTATTGGGCAAAAAGCACAGTGCAGAACAAACAGCTTTATTCTCCGCAGAAAAAAATATTACATCGTCCACTCCCCCGGCTTTTATATTTCATGCATTGGATGATGCTGCTGTACCTGTTGAAAATGCAATGATGTATTTCAATGCGCTTCGCCAATCCGGGGTAAAAAAATCACAGTTGATCGTATATCCGGAAGGCGGCCATGGCTTTGGCTTATATCTACCCTCCCGAAATGAAAAATGGATCGAGCGCCTGCAAAGCTGGCTATCGGTTTTATACCCGTGAGATCCTCTCTTTTATTTTTTATTAGATAAAGAATTTTTTAACAGTGCGAAATCACTGCAAGTCATTTATTTACATAACTTCATGTCCTGATTTTCAAACAATTAAAACTAAAAAATTATGAAACTAACTAAAATGTTACCTGCGCTGATCCTGGCAGGAAGCCTCGTAGTGGCATTACCGGCATGTAAATCAAAAGTAGACGATACTGCTGTAAAAGCCAACGTAGAAAATGCTTTAACCTCTGCTCCCGGCGTTACGGTTGATGTAAAAGACGGCGTAGTAACCCTCAGCGGCGCCGTTGCCGACGATGCAACAAAAACCCAGGCTGAAAGTGCAGTAAACGCTTTAAAAACAGATGCTAAATCAGGCGTAAAAAGCGTGGTGAACAACATTACCGTTACCCCGCCTACAGTTGCCGTATCTCCTGATGCCACATTGCAAACCGGCGTGGCTACTGTTGTAAAAGATTTCCCCGGCGTGAACGCTACTGTTGCCAACGGTGTGATTACCGTTACCGGCAGCCTTGAAAAGGCAAGAGTGCAGACTTTAAAACAGGCCTTAGACGCCTTGAGCCCGCAAAGAACCGATATGAGCCAACTGAAAGTAAAATAATTATTCCAACACTAAAACTATATGACAATGGCATTACAGGAAAAATATAAAAGCCTGATAGATACTGCAAAAACTTCAGGCATAGACGATCTGCAGGTAGCAGAACAGGCCGGTGTGTTGCACATCAACGGTACTGCACCCAACGCGGAAGTAAAGAACAGGCTGTGGGATATTTACGGCAGCATTGATCCGAATTTCCTTACTGGAGATGTGGTGATGAATGTAAAAGTAGCTACGGCAGTGGTAGGCAGCAAAGTACGTGTGGAAACCAATGAATCGAACCTTAACATCAGGAAAGGCCCGGGCACAGATCAGCCGGTTGTGGGCAAAGCAGCTAAAGGAGAGGTAATCACGCTAGTTGGCAAGGCAAATGACCAATGGTGGTTGGTGCGTACAAACGACGGTGAAGAAGGCTATAGCTATGCGCAATACCTGACACCTGTAGAATAAATCTATTCCATACACAAGAGGCTGTCTCAAAAATCTGAGACAGCCTCTTTTATTTGGTAAAGGATGATAAAATTTTTTGTTAGGCTTTTTTCCAGCTTTCAGTTTAATTTAATACTTCATCTTTTTGCAGAATCCAAATGATCCTATCTTAATCCAAACGTAAAATTAATGACTGAAACTGTGCGGTTACAAATTATTGCCCCGTACGTAATTTGCTCGGGCCGATCATGTTTTGCGGATCAAGAATCTCATCTAACTTTTCCTGCGAAAGCAAATTATGCTCCAGCACCAGTTGATACACCCCTTTACCTGTTGCCAGGGCTTCTTTGGCTATTTTAGTGCTGTTTTTATATCCGATGTATGGATTGAGCGCTGTAACAATGCCAATGCTGTTCATGATCATACTGCGGCATACTTCCCGGTTAGCAGTAATACCGTTGATACATTTCTCAATGAGTGTATCGATGGCATTTTGCATCAGGATGATGGACTCCATAATAGACAGGCCCAGAACAGGCTCCATCACATTTAGCTGCAGCTGGCCGGCTTCTGCAGCGAATGTAACCGTAAGATCATTACCAATCACTTTAAAGCATACCTGGTTTACAACTTCCGGTATTACCGGGTTTACTTTGCCGGGCATAATGGAAGATCCCGGCTGCATAGCCGGCAGATTGATCTCATTTAAACCCGCGCGCGGGCCTGAAGAAAGCAAACGCAGGTCATTGCAGATCTTTGAAAGCTTTACAGCCATTCTCTTCAGGGAAGAAGAATAAATCACATAAGCGCCTGTATCCGGGGTGGCCTCAACCAGGTTAGGCGCCGAAATAAACGGATGTTGTGTTAGTGCAGCCAGGTTTTCTGCACAAAGCCTGGCATAGCCGGGTAAAGCATTTAAGCCTGTGCCAATGGCCGTTGCGCCCATATTGATCTCTAAATACAAACGCGCATTACTGTTAAGCCTTGCCACCTCTTCTTCCATATTGGCAGCGAATGCCTCGAACTCCTGGCCTAAAGACATTGGTACCGCATCCTGAAGCTGGGTTCTGCCCATTTTCAGTACGTCGGCAAACTCCTTCCCTTTGGCTCTGAATGCTTCTACCAGGCGCTTAACATACTTTACCAGCTCTGTGTTCATGTTGATAAATGCCAGCCTGATAGAGGTAGGATATGCATCGTTGGTTGATTGCGAAAGATTCACATGATCGTTAGGGGAGCAATACTGGTATTCTCCTTTTTCGTACCCCATGTGTTCCAGTGCAATGTTGGCTATCACTTCATTTACGTTCATGTTTACCGAAGTACCTGCCCCGCCCTGTATCATATCTATGGGAAACTGGTCATGATACTTTCCTGCTATTAATTCTTTGCAGGCAAATGCTATTGCATTGTAGATTTTTTCTTCCAGCACGCCCAGTTCAAAATTTGTTTTGGCTGCAGCCAACTTTACCATGGCCAAAGAGTTGATGAAAACCGGGTAGCCGGACAATCTTGCGCCGGATATCTTAAAATTGTCAATGGCTCGCTGGGTTTGCACACCGTAATAAGCTGCTGCGGGTATTTGCAGCTCTCCCAGCAGGTCACTCTCTTTTCTATAGTTACTCATAATAGTATTTTTTGGTGAAAAAATTTTTTTAAAATGGTTTTATCCTGTAAATCATGCCTAAAGATACTCTGTTGGTGTTATGATCTTTAAAAATATCGCTATTGTTTTGTTTCAGGGCATCGGCAAATGTGTATTTGCGGCCTACATATACCAGAAACAGTTTAAGGTCTTCTTCTTTAAACGGGCGATGCTCAATGCCGGCAAAATAGCCGTAAGCCTTCCTGAAATCTTTTCCAAAATTATCATCCTTGGGCAGCCCTGCAGTTTCGTACATGCCTTTTACAAAGAAATTCCATTTATCTGCAAAAGGAAGCTCTGCTTTGGCAATGAAAGTGTTGTAATCCACATCTTTAGCTACTGCATTTTTTTTGTAATACTGCGTAGTATAGCCGGTAGCTATCAGGCTCCTATCCATATCGTCATCAGAACGCATGTAATCAACAGCCAGTTTAAATGCAGGAAGATTCAGCTTTGTACCTATCGCAATTTTTTGCGCGTTGTATTTCTTAGCTTCATGTTCTACACCGTAAGACCACCTGGTTTGCAGTTTATCATCCAGCATACTTCCGTTCCAGTTTACGATATAGGTCATCGGTGACCGTGCAGGCTCAACACCTGAGTTGATGAGCATTTCCGCGCCGTATTCATCTGCTATTCTATTGTTCCTAGTGTCAGTCACCTGCAGATTTATCTCATGGTTTTTGGCAGGACGGAATATAAAATTTGCACCGAGCATAAAGTTATCCATGTACTCGATCATGTCTGAATATTCATAGATGTCAATTGGGTTCAGGTCAAATTCAAAACCTCCCCAGGCCAGGCATTGTTTACCAAATATCATTGAGAACTTATCGCTGGCGTTATAGCCTACGTACATCATGTCGGTAGCCTTAGCGAGATTGTCCAGAGACTGGGCATTGGTGGCTTTATTGAGCCTGTGGCGGAAGCGGTAAAATACGTTGTTTGTAAGGTTGCCCCTGATCTCCAGGCGCAGCTGCCTTGCCTTAAACTCAGTAGTAGTTTCATCGTTGGCATTAACATCAAACCCTGCCTGCATATTGAAGTAAACGTTGAATTTATCTGTTTTACGCTGTACTGATTCAAGTTTCTCGTAAACAGATCTCAGGGAATCTTTTTCCCCCTGTGTGTAGTGAAAGTCAGGATTTTCCTGGGCAGCAGCCATTAAGGGAAGGCCGCATACTAAGCATGTAATTATATTTTTTAAGCGCATAAATGGGTGTTTAAATGTATTAATCATAAAAATTTCGTTCAATAAAAAGCATAGGATTTCTGGCTCCGTTTTATGAGGAGTTTTTAAGAATGCAGAAACACAAAAGAGCCTGTGCTAAATCACATTAATATTCGTTAAAGAATTCTTGTATTTTCTTCCAGTCTTTTGTTTGTGTAAGGGCCAGCATCAGCAGCACGCGCGCCTTTTGTGGGTTTAGAAACTGAGAGGCTACAAAATGATATTTGGCATCATCCACTTCTGCGTCCAGAGTAGTAGCGCCGGTAGGCACGCGGGAAGAGCGTACAAACTGTATGCCCTGGTTCTGTGCTTTAACTGCCAGGTCAAAAATATCTTTGTATAAATTACCGTTACCTACGCCTGCACTTACAATACCGTCAAATTTAGCCTGCATAAATGCCTGCATTGGCAGGGCAGATGCATTGGAATAATTATAGACAATACCTACTTTAGGCAACTGGCTCAACCTGGTGACATCAAATACTGAATGAATGGTGTGTTTTTTCTCCGGTATATTGTTAAAAAACACTTTACCATTGTGAAGATATCCCAGTGTGCCGTAGTTTGGATCCTGGAAAGTCTGTACGCCTGTAGTATTTGTTTTAGTCACGTCTTTGGCGCTCAGCACAGCATCATTCAGGCAAACCATTACGCCTCGACCTTTAGAGTTTTTGTCAGCGGCAACCTGTACGGCATTGTAAAGGTTCAACGGCCCGTCTGCGCTCATTGCTGTGGCGGGGCGCATAGCTCCTACCAGTACCACAGGCTTATCGCTCTTTACGGTGAGGTTTAGGAAGTAGGCTGTTTCTTCCATTGTGTCGGTGCCATGTGTAATCACTATACCGTCATACCCTTCTTTATTCAGCAGCTCATTGATCCTCTTGGCCAGCGTAAGCCATACATTATCATTCATATCCTGCGAACCGATCTTTACAATCTGTTCTCCCGAAATGTCTGCATTGTCTTTGATCTGTGGCACAGCCTGTATAAGCTGGTAAATACCCAGTTCGCCAGCAGTATAGTTGCTTTCAGTAGCAGACTTACTTACTCCGGCGATGGTGCCACCTGTAGCTAAAATCCTGATCCTGGGTTTCTGCGCCTGCACATTTATGGTGATGAGCAGGAGGAAAACGGTAAGTACAGATGTAATCTTTTTCATTGTTCTATATTTTTTATATGGATGAATTAAATAAAACTAATTAGTAAATAACCTGTTGCCAGTGCCACTATAGTGGAGACAAAGCCTGGTATCTGGAATGAATGGTTCAATACATATTTACCAATCCTTGTGGTACCTGTCCTGTCGAAATTAATGGCAGCTACTACAGTTGGATAATTGGGTATAAAAAAATAACCGTTCACCGCAGGATACATGGCCAGCAATGCCCAGGGCGATATGCCCAGAGCTATGCCCAGCGGGAACAAGGTGCGTACTGTCGCCGCCTGGCTGAATAAAAATATGGACATAACAAACAATGCCAGCGCAAACAAAATATCATATTTAGTGACAATGGCCTGTATACCTTCTTTGAAAAAAGCAAGGTTGCCCTGGAAAAACGTATCTCCCAGCCAGGCAATACCAAAAATGGCTACCAGCGCCTGTATACCGGCAAGAAATACATTGCCGTGTACCGCTTCGGCCACATTGGCTTTGGTGAAGATAAATATCAGCCCGGCTACGCTCATCATTACAATCTCAATTACTTCCGGCATACCCAGCTTGGTGGCTACGCCATCAATCATAAAAACAGGGCGCAGGCTTTCAACGGATCCGAACAGCACTACCATCACCACACCGGACAAGAACAGCAACGCAGACAGCTTAGCTTTTTTATTATCTTTAATAGCTGACCTCTCATCGTTGTCTGCTATGGGTTTTAACAGGCCTTCTTTTACCCTACGTATATACTCAGGATCTTTTTCCAGGTCTTTACCGATAAAATTAGATACTATAGCCCCTGCCAGCACTCCAATTAGAGTTGCCGGTATGCTGATCATCATAATATTTGCAAGAGTTATACCCTGCCCGCCCAACAGTGCAGGCGTAAGGAGTGCGGCAGTTGCAGCCGAAATGGGGCTGGCAGTGATAGCCTGCTGTGACGCGATTACGGAAATAGCCAGCGGCCGCTCAGGACGCACTTTACTCTTGGTGGCTATCTCAGAAATAATAGGCAAAAGAGAATAAGCAATATGCCCCGTGCCGGCCAAAAACGTAAAAATATAACAAACAAAAGGGCCTAGGAAAGTAATGGCAGACGGGTTGCTGCGTAATATGCGCTCCGCTATATATACCATGTAATCCAATCCTTTAGCAGCTTGTAGCGCCGCCGCTGCAGTAATTACAGCCAGTATCATTAGCATTACGTCAATAGGCGCCTCACCCGGTTTAATGCCGAAGCCAAACACCAAAACCGCCAGGCCCATCATGCCGAAAATACCCAAACCGATACCTCCTACCCGGGCGCCGATGAAAATGGCTGCAAGCACTACTAAAAATTCCAGAAGAATGATTGTCATGTATATGTATTTAAAGCAAAGGTAAATCGAATATTAACTAGATAAATATCTTGCAGGCATTATCATCTTACAGATAAATGTGTACTTTTGTCGTCACCTGTGTGAAATGCATGGATGAATAAAGTGAAAAATTGTATATTCAAGGGTAAATAATTTATGGAGCAAATTTTGAAAGAACCTCTTTTTGAACTGTTAAACGCCAATGAAAAGCTTATTGTACGTTCAAATTCTTCTCTGCTCACTTTTGACCATGATGAAACTATATTTAAAAAACACGGCATTGCTCATTTTATTTACCTGGTAAAGAAAGGGTATATAAAGTTGGTTCATGAAGGTTTGTATGATATTGCTGTGAAAGGGGAATTTATCGGCCTTGATTATTTGTTTACACAATCCCGGTTCGATTTTTCTGCCATTGCGCTGAAAGATGCGGAAGTATTGCAGATCAATGCAGACGTATTCAGAAACCTGATGCCTAAAAATCCTAATTTCTTTGCAGGCATTTTCAACGAAACCAACAAACATTCGCGCAAAATTATCAGCAGGCTGCTGAATTACCGGAATAAAAATGTGCCGGCAGTACTGGCTCAATTCTTATTGGAATATTCTAAAGAAAACATTTTCTCTATAGGCCTTACCCGCAAAGAAATAGCTGAGCTCACCGGCTACTCGCGGGAGAACATTACCAATACCTTAAAGAAGCTGGCAAATGAGGGCTATCTTACTTTTCATGACGATTGTATAGTGATTGTCGATGCACAACGGATGAAAAGATTATATGAGGTAGGTTGATGCTTCAGGCTTCTAAGTAAAAATGATTTACACTCCTCTATACTTAAATTACCTGTACCTTTACTGCACAATAATATTATTTTGTATATGAAGAAGCATATTGCAAACGGGTTTACCCTGCTGAATCTCCTTTTCGGCTGTATAGCTATTCTATACATTTTACACCCGCTCAAAACAGCAGATGCTGCTGGTGACCAGTGGCAGCATTTGTCGCAACAGCTTTCTTACGCCTCGGGGTTTATCTTGCTCTCGGCTATTGTGGATTTTTTCGACGGCTTTGTGGCCAGGCTGCTGAACAGCGCTTCTGAAATGGGCAAGCAGCTTGATTCACTGGCCGATACGGTGAGCTTTGGTGTTGCGCCATCGCTTATCGTGTTTCGCTACCTGGAATTAATCCTTTCAGCTGATTTTGCCCCTTATACCGCATTCCTGTATTCCATTCCCGCTTTCCTAATTGCCTGTGCGGGCGCTTACAGGCTGGCGCGTTTCAACATCAGCACGGCCAGTAGCGTAAACTTCCAGGGCGTGCCTATCCCGGCGGCAGGCATGCTCACGGCTTCGTTCCCTTTTATTTTTATCAGCGGTAAGACCGGCTTGCTGGCAGGTGTGTTTTCATCGCAATGGTTTTGGTACGGTTATATTGTTTTGATCAGCTACCTGATGGTGTCTTCACTGCCTATGATGAGCCTGAAATCTAAAAGCATCTCTGTGAAAAAAGATTTCTGGAAAATATTGCTTGCTGTAGTGGCGGTAGTTGCAGCTTTCTTGTTTCAGTGGCTGGCGGTGCCGATTGTATTTATGAGCTATGTGATCCTTTCTGCGGTGATGCTGCCGCGCGAACAGCATTAATGGTTTTAAAAAAAGCTCACAAATCATTGCCTCGTAACCTTGCGTAACCCTTACGCCTTTGGTTAAAAATTTTTTATCACAAAGATCACCAGAAACACTATGGACACAAATTCCTCAAAGTCTTGGCGCCTTAATGTTTTCGTGGCTATAATAGTGCTCTGAGTGCAAAACCCTTGTGTACCTTGTGTGTCAGGTATTATAAACCATTAGGTGCACATCTTGGTGGCTTGGTGCATAAGAAGCTTATTAAAGTTTGAATAGCCGCTAACCTTGCGTTAAGCTGTCAAAATAAATCACCACGTGAAATAACCATAAAGATTAAGGTTTTGGTTATTCCATGTGGCAAACAGAAAAAATTAAATATTAACACAGGAAATAGCCATAAGCAAAGTTGTATATCAACCTCGAATGAATAATGGCTACTCCATGTGACCATTAAAAACAGCCGCAAAGCGGCGAACTAAAAAAATATACATATGAAATAGCCATAAGCAAGGTTGCATATCAACCGTGAATGAATAATGGCTACTCCATGTGCAACTGAAAAACAAATAAGTTATATACACATGAATGTATCATCTCCATCATTTTAATTTTACGATCAAAAAAACACGTAAAATAATATTAACTTTGCCCTCCAACGAACCAAATGCTTTTCAATATCGAGTAAATGAGCGTAGAACTGGAACAAAACGACCTATTGCAGGAATTTGAACTACTGATTGCAGAAGGAAACAGGACAAAGATCAGTGATTTCCTCAACAACCAGAATATCAGTGATGTAGTAAAGATCATTGAGGAATACCCCGAGCATATCAGTGATATCATCCGCGACATGGCTATACACCGTTCCGCCAGCGTATTTAAAATGCTTGATTTTGCAGAGCAGAAAAACGTGATCCAGAATTTACCGCCCATTAAAACCGCAGCCCTGCTCAACGAGCTGCCGCCCGATGACCGCGTAGACTTCCTGGAAGACCTTCCCAAAAAAGCCTTGCGCGACCTGCTGAAGCTGATGCGCTATGATGAAGTACGCGTTACACTGCGCATGCTGGGCTACCCTGAAGAAAGCGTCGGGCGTTTGATGACGCCGGATTACGTGTGGGTACACCCTACCGATACTGTGGAAAAAGTATTTGAGACCATCCGCAAAGTAGGCAAGAACAGGGAAACCATTGATGTGATCTATGTGGTGGACGACAACGGTGAACTGGTAGACGACTTCAGGATCAGGGACCTGATACTGGCCAGCCCCGGCACAATGGTCAAAGATTTTACAGACGGCAGGGTGATTTCTTTAAATGTAAATGATGACCAGGAAAAAGCAGGTGAAATATTCAGGATGAACAACCGAGTGGCGCTGCCGGTAACGGATGCCAACAACATCCTGCTGGGTATTGTAACTATTGACGATATTCTCTGGGTAACCAGCGAAGAGTTCAGCGAAGACATGCAGAAAGTAGGTGGTATGGAGGCGCTGGATGAGCCTTACCTGGATACGCCATTCTTTAAACTGATTAAAAAACGCGTGGTGTGGCTGATCATATTGTTCCTCGGCGGCTTGCTCACGGCCACAGCCATGTCTTATTTTGAGGCTGAATTGCAGAAGGCAACCGTACTGGCCATATTCCTGCCGCTGATCATTGCAAGCGGCGGCAACAGCGGGTCACAGGCGTCTACGCTGGTGATACAAGCTATGTCTGTGGGCGATGTAACGCTGGCAGACTGGTGGCGCATTATGCGCAGGGAAATATTAAGCGGGCTTACTTTAGGCATCATATTGGGCATCATTGCCGTCTTCAGGGTTTCCATAGAACATGTACTGATGACCATGGGCGTGGTGCCGGATAATTACGGCGAACACTGGTTTTCTATCGCACTGGTAGTAGGCTTTGCCATTATCTGGGTGGTGTTGTGGGGATCGCTTACCGGTTCCATGCTGCCGCTGATATTGAAAAAGTTCGGCGCTGACCCTGCTGTATCATCCGCACCTTTTGTAGCCACCATAGTAGATGTAACAGGCATTATTATTTATTTTACTACTGCTTTCATGTTTTTAGGCGGCATACTGCTATAATTTTTTCAAGCACCAAAACAAAACTGCAATGGCTATCAGAATTTTTGTAACAGGAGGAACATTTGACAAGGAATATAACGAGCTTACCGGCCAATTGTACTTTAACAATACTCACCTGAAAGATCTGCTTTATATGGGAAGGAGTATGCTGAGCGTGGAAATACGCACCCTGATGATGATAGACAGTCTTTACATGACCGACAACGACCGCGAGATCATCGCCAGCCAGTGCGCCTCGGCGGATGAAGACAAAATAGTGATCACGCACGGCACCGACACCATGCAGACCACCGCGGAGTATATTGCCTCCAAAGACATCCGGAAAACCATTGTGCTTACGGGAGCTATGATACCCATTAAATTCGGCAGCTCAGACGGGTTGTTCAACCTGGGCAGCGCGCTGGCGTTTGTGCAGACATTGCCGCCGGGCGTGTATGTAGCCATGAATGGACGCTACTTTACCTGGGATAATGTACGCAAGAACAAACAGACAGGCGTGTTTGAAGAAGTAAAGCATGCCAGGTAATATCAACGCCAAAGCTGTGTATTATTTTTGAACCACTGTAAAACCGCTGGATCTGGCCTTGGTAGCTGAAATTGGCTCTGTGGACAATAACTGTTTAAATAAAAAACTAATTACCGAACCATTGAAGACTGTTGCTTTTCATACTTTAGGATGTAAATTAAATTTCTCGGAGACCTCTACCCTTTCGCGCATGCTGGAGGCAGACGGCTTCCGAAAAAAATCTTTTGACGATATTGCAGACGTATACGTCATCAACACCTGCTCGGTAACAGACAATGCCGATAAGGAATGCAGGCAGATCGTGCGGCGCATTCAGCGCAAGGCCCCTGAAAGCCTGGTGGTGATCACGGGTTGCTATGCACAATTAAAACCCAAAGAAATTGCTGAGATACCCGGTGTGGACCTGGTGCTGGGCGCAGCAGAGAAATTTAATATCTCTACCCATATACGCGAGCTTGCCAAAGGCGATTCTGCCAAAATATCCAGTTGCGATATTGAAGAAGTTACCGGTTTTAACGCCTCTTACTCGCTCAACGACCGCACACGCACTTTCCTGAAGGTGCAGGACGGGTGCGACTATACCTGCTCCTTTTGCACCATTCCGATGGCGCGTGGCAAGAGCCGCAGCGACAGCATTGAAAATGTGCTGGCCAATGTACGCAGGCTTGCCGAAGACGGTAAAGTAAAGGAAATAGTGCTCACCGGCGTAAACCTGGGCGACTTCGGCAAAGGCCCCGACGGCAATAAAAAATCGGAAGAGAGCTTCTTTGACCTGGTAAAACAACTGGATGAGATTGAAGGCATAGAACGCTACCGCATTTCTTCCATTGAGCCCAACCTGCTGACCGATGAGATCATCGCTTTTGTTCCCCGTAGCAAGCGCTTTATGCCCCACTTTCACATTCCGCTGCAAAGTGGCAGCGACAAAATACTCGGCATGATGCGCCGCCGCTACAAACGCGAGGTGTATGAAAGCCGCGTGCAGAAGATAAAAGAGCTGATGCCGCACTGCGCCATTGGCGTAGATGTGATTGTAGGCTTCCCCGGCGAAAGCGATGAAGATTTTAAAGAAACCTACAATTTTCTCAACAGCCTGGATATTGCCTACCTGCATGTGTTCACCTACTCAGAGCGCCCCAATACCAAAGCCCTGGAGTTTGAAGAAGTAGTGCCTGTACAGGTACGCCACGAACGCAATAAAATGCTGCGTAACCTCTCATACAAAAAAATGCAGCATTTCACCAACCAGTTTACCGGCCAGCGCCGCAAAGTACTGTTTGAAGCCCACAACAAAAACGGCATGATGGAAGGCTATACCGACAACTATATCCGACTGAGCGTGCCCTACAACGAAGAGCTGGCAGATAAGATTGTAGAGTGGAAGGTGTAAATGGGTACAGGGAATAATGCATGATTTTTTTTATATAAAATCTAAAGGACTTTTAATTTTAGATTTTGAAATATCCGTAATGTGTGTATAAATTTCGGTAGTTTCTATAGATCTGTGCCCTAGCAACTCCTGTATAAAACGAATGTCTGTACCGTTTTCCAGCAAATGTGTAGCAAAGCTATGCCTAAGTTTGTGCGGCGTTACAGGAGATGCTATCCCGACAGTAGCAGCAGTTTTTTTTATTACAATCTGCACACTTTTTGCCGAATATTGCCCACCTTGCTGCCCTTCCAAAAGCCAAAATTTTGGTTTATATGCTTTATGATAATTACGTAAAAGTGGCAGCAGTTTCTCAGGAAGCATTACCACTCTGTCTTTATTTCCCTTTGATTCGCGGATAGTAATCGTCATTTTATTAGAATTAATATCAGAAAGCCTCAGGTTGAGCAACTCTGCCAGCCTGAGGCCGCATCCATACAAAAGAGAGATCATTGTCTTATGTTTCAGGTTGTCCGTACTTTCAATCATCCGTTGTATTTCATTTATAGATAAGTATACAGGCAACTTATGTTTCTGTCTTTTAGGGTAATAGGCATACAGATTTATTTCTCTATCAAAAACGAGTTTGTAAAATTTAACGATGGCAAACAACATTTGTTTTTGGTAAGACGGGCTAATCTTTTTTTCGTTAATAAGCCAGTAAATATACTTTTCTATCAAATTTATGGTTATTGTATCCGGCTCGTATTTCCTGAAGGTTTTCAGAAAAAAACTTACACAACCTACATAGGTCTTAATGCTATTTTTGCTATAGCGCTGGATGAGCATTTTTTCTTCAAAAGATTGTAAGAAAGTTGTATTTTTCATATAACATTCGTTAATCCAAAAAAGTTTTTTAATAAAAAAGATACCTATGCAATTAATGGTAATAAGAAAGAACTAAAGATACCAAAAAAAGGATTAACGAAATACAATGGCGAGATTAACGAAATTCGTAAATTTGGGTGTTATGTGCAATATGTCACCAAAAAAACTTATAACTAAAGAGTATTTATAAAAACTAATGAAACTTAAAATGAGTATCAATAAAATCAAATCAATTGATTTTATTGAATTAGAGCTTCCTATAGACAAAGGTTTGTATGCAATTACTGGACAAAATGGATCTGGAAAAAGTACTATAAGTTCATGTGCTTCTAGTGTGTTCTTTTATATGCAAATGAATGATTTTTTCGGAAATACTGATAACGATGCATTTATTCAATTCGACCTCAATGGAGGAAAACGTTATTATAAAAAAGTTTTCGAACGTAATAAATGGAAATGGACTAGAAAAACCGAAGGAGATTTTAAAATTAAAGGATTTTTTGAAGGAAGTTTAATATACGGAAATAGGTTTAGAAATACGAATTATAACACTTTACGTAAACTTGAGTTAATAGATGAAAAATATTTAAAATCTGCATCAGAATTTATACGTAAAAATCTAGGACTTATATTACATAATGATAAAAATTTTTATCCAAAATTATTTAAAGTAATTAATTCAGACTTACCAAACAATCTAAATATCAATGGAGATATTTTCTATTACGAAAAGGAAAACAAGAAAATTAGTCAGTTTCACATGTCAACTGGGGAGAATCTTCTAATAAGCATTTTAAATTCATTAAATATTAGAAATTCTGATAGAACTACTTTAAATGTTCCTTGTCTTTTAATGCTTGACGAAATAGAATTAGCACTTCATCCATCTTCTTTAAAAAGATTAGTTCAATTTTTAGAAAAAATGTCAGATGATTTTAATTATGCAATTTATTTTTCAACCCACTCCTTAGAAATTATAAGCTCTATTGAACCTTCTAATATTTTTTTCATTGATAGGCATTTTGATAATTCTATAGAAATTATTAATCCATGCTATCCTGCATATGCAACAAAAATACTATATGATCAGACTGGATATGACCATGTAATTTTAGTTGAAGATGATTTAGCATCAATTATTATCAATAGACTATTGAGAAATAATTCTTTAATTAATAATAAACTAATACATGTATTACCATGTGGAGGATATTCTAATGTTATTGAATTAGCTCAAGATGTAGTAGTTAGTAATCTTATGGGAAGAAATGCTAAAATTATGATTATTCTTGATGCAGATGTTCAAAATGAAGCCAAAAATTACATTTCTAAAAATAATATTTCAAATAATATTCCTATAAACTATTTACCTATTGAAAGTCTTGAAAAATATCTAAAGGAAAATCTATTTTTAAAAACTGACCAAAAATTATATAGAACATTAGAAGATTATATTTTTCAACAAACTAGTTTAAGAACAATTCTTTCAGATTATAAAAATTCTGGCGAATCTGAAAAAGATTACAACGGCAAAAAACTATATAATCGAATTGACACAGAACTAAGGAATAGAAACAAATCTAGAAATGATGTAATTGAAATAGTTATCAAACATATTGAAGAAAATTCGCCTGAATCTCTAAAGAAAATTATACAATTTCTGTCAAAGAAACTTGATAACTAATTCATACTGCACATAACAAGGGTTTGGCGCAATGGCGGGTTAAGGCTAAAATTAAAGTTTCGGCTTTCTATGTCGCAAAAAGCCAATTATATTGACTTTTTTATAAATTTATTCAATTAATTGGCTTTTGCTTACCGTGTCGCTAAATTGAAACTTTTCGCTTCAATTTCCGCCACTTGCGCCAAGCCCCAAAACGTTAGGCGTAATGCTATGATGACAGTGCGTTGTTAAAAACTTTCGGAGAGAATGAATAAAAAAAAGAGTATCATAACTTACATTTGACAGATGAAAAATATAGTTGAAGAACCAGTAGAAACATATAACCAAATCGGACTTGGTATTGGCAACTATGTTGACACAAGACGACTTTATCCAATACTAAAGTGGGCAGGCGGGAAAGAGCAAGAGTTAAAATATATCATCCCGAATTTACCGAGTAAATTTAAAGACTACTACGAACCTTTTGTAGGAGGTGGTGCTGTTTATACAGCTGTTCAGGCTGACAATTATTTCATAAATGACAAATCAGACGAATTAATCAGTTTATATCGCAGCATAACAAATGGCGACAGAAAAACATTTTTTAAAGCGGTTGACGAAATAATTCATAATTGGGACTTGTTGACAAAAGTCATTCAAGACAATTCAAAGTTTTTTATAACTACATACAAACAGTATTCGCAAGACAAAATTGATGAAACAAAACTAAAGGACATTTTATTTGAATTTATCTTAAAAAACTCAGAACAGTTCAACGGAATGTTTTCAGTTATATTCAACTTCAATATTGAAAATTTCATTAAAGAAATAAAGATAAATCTTGTAAGGAAAAGTAAAAGAATGAAAGAATTGGAGCAAATTAAAAACTTGCTTCCTGACAATGATATTCTTGACAATATTGAAACAGCTTTAAAAAGTGCATTTTATATGCACTTTAGACATTTGTATAACAACTCAACTAAATACAAACTTAATTCTGCTTTCAAATCTGCAATATTCCTTTTCATAAGGAACTTTGCATATAGTGGAATGTTCCGTTACAATTCAAGTGGCGACTTCAATGTCCCCTATGGCGGAATTGCTTACAATCGCAAAAACTTCCTAAAAAAAGTTGACTATTTAAGAACTAAAGAATTAAAATCTCTTTTAGACCAAACGACTATTGAAAATCTTGACTTTGAAGATTTTTTCAATTTGCACAAACCGACAAAAAATGATTTTGTTTTTCTTGACCCACCATACGACAGTGAATTTAGCACCTATGCACAAAATGAATTTACAAAAGACGACCAAGCAAGACTTGCAGATTATTTAATTAATCATTGCAAAGCAAAATGGATGATGATAATTAAAAACACAGAATTTATTTTCAATCTTTACAACAATAACAATCTTAACATAAGGTCATTTGACAAAACTTATCTCGTTAGTTTTATGAACCGTAATGACAAAAATGTGGAACACCTTTTAATAACAAATTACTAAAGAATAAAATGGCAGCACATACAGAAGCAGAGATAAGAAGAGCAATCAAACCATTGCTAACGGTTTATGGTGAATTAAACACATCAGAAGTAAAAACTCTTTTGCACACAGTTTTAGAATTTAGTGAAGAGGATAATATTCCATCGGCAACACGAAACGAAGTTCTTATTATTCAAAGGATAGGTAATATTGTTGCTCACCAAACAGAAACAATAAAAATTTACGATGAAGGTTTTATAGTTGACAAGAATTTTCGCCCTGCCAAATTCTCTCTAATAAACCCTATTACACAAACGGTTATTCTACCTGCTGTCGTAACAACAATTAAGGAAAAAACAAGACGCTTCGTTGCTCGTAAAATCGATTGGGAAAAAGCAAGAGACCGAAACAATGAAATTGGTGACCAAGGTGAAGAATTTGTATTAGAGTTTGAAATTGACCGGTTAATTGAAACTCTCTCAATGAACAGAGCAAGTGCAATACAAAATGTTCAACATTTGAGCCGATTGCAGGGTGACGGACTAGGATATGATATTTCCTCGATAAATGATGACGGTTCTCCTCGATATATTGAAGTTAAGACTACAAGCGGAGGTTTCAATCAAGCATTTTATATGAGTAAAAACGAAAAACATTTTTTTGAGGAGTATGGAGACTCAGCTTTTATTTACCGTGTTTATAATTTTAACAGAGACACAAGACGAGGTGACGTGAAAATAATAAGTCAAAGTGAACTGTTTTCAAATTTCAATTTTGACACAATCACTTGGCAAGTAACTCCAAATGAAAAAGGACATACGCCTAACAGCAGTTTGGCAAAATGGCGGATTTAGTGATAAATTCAAGTGCAGTTCTTCGATTGAACTTTTGTGCTAAAAATCCGCCACTACGTCAAGCCGCAAAACGTTATGTGCAAGTAGTTCAAAAACTGCACAAAAATTAAATTGTAAAAAAAGAAACACGAATTAAAAATATTAAATATGTACTTACTTCAAGGAAAACTAACCGCTAAAGATGGAAAGCGTGACGAACTTGCCGAAATTTTAAAAGATGCGTCTAAATTAATTTCAAACGCTGAGGGCTCAAAATTTTATATTGTTGGAAAATGTGAGGAAGATAAGAATGATGTTTATGTAACTGAATTATGGAATACAAAAGAAGACCACGATAATTCATTAAACTATCCAGGTGTAAGAGAATTAATAATGAAGGCTATGCCAATTTTGGATGGACAACCTGAAAAGGGTAAAGAAATTGAAGTATTAAACGAAATGTAAACTCTGCCTGCACATAACATCGGCAACCGTTGCACAACCCCAGTTTTCCGGCGGATTTTCCGATAAATGCATAAAAAAGCGGCCTCTTTTAAAGCGATTTAAGAGAGGTTCTTCATTTTGCAGGGAAAAATTTTGCGGATTTTCGGGTGGCTTAAAATGAAGGTATCGTCTTTTTGAGAAGCCAGTTTGCGAAATGCCACAATTTCCCTTTTCTAAGGTTCATAATCTGGACATTGCTTTGGGTTTCCGGCTGGTGAACTTCAGGTATTTCTTTAAGTTGTAGGCCAAGGCGGACATTAAAACATGTTTGTTGGCTACTGCCATGCCACGAGTATATACACGACGCATATGTGATGG
This sequence comes from Bacteroidota bacterium, assembly GCA_023422835.1. GTDB lineage: Bacteria > Bacteroidota > Bacteroidia > Chitinophagales > Chitinophagaceae > Haoranjiania > Haoranjiania flava. The sequence goes on from JAFAGI010000012.1 coordinate 255,371, forward strand.
TTGATCAGCGTGCCCAAAACAGGCTCTACAGTATCACTTCGCCCCTTTATGAGTTTGCGGTAATAGCCTTTATTTTCTGTGAGCTTCTTGTGCATCTTATCATACATAGGTCTGTGAATGCTATCGTCTATCTTTTTAAATTTCGTAACCTTACCACAGCACTCTGTTCGCAACTGACGTCCTCCCATATTTCGTAGCAGCTTAAATTGGAGAATCGGGGCTGTTTTCTATTAGTTGTAAGCCTGCGGCGCCATGAACTGGAAATATCTAAATATTGTAATTGATAAATATAAAAATGAACATTCCCCTGTCAATGATATCAAAGCCTCTTCAGCGAATAATTAAAAACAAAGCCATCGCCAAGTTCACCTGCTGCGTCTTCAAAAACGGCGATCACATCTGAAAAGGTTTCAAGCTGGCTCATGGTAAGGTTAATGAAATCAATTTTCACCGGCAGGCTTATATGGCCCGTTAATACATCCCAGAGCGCGTCGAGGTTGCTGCCAAAATGTTCAGGCAGCTTCAATTGCAGGGCAGCCGTTGTGTAAAAATCTTTTTCTGTGCCTATCCTGTCAAAATCAAAACTGATTGTTTCCATATTATTGCTTGTCAAAAGTTTGGTAATGATCGTGTGTAACGTACACCAATCCATCGTTTGAAAATACCAGCCTGTCGGCATTGCGCCTGCCGCAATCATAGTTCAGGTCAGCTTCGTACCATACGCGTTCCCGTGATGAAGGCAATTTCCTTTGGCGGTTGGAAAATATATCGCCGCCAATGGCGCGCCCGGGCAATGCATCACAAAGATTGCCCTCTGCTGCTATCCACCCGAGGCTGCGCGCTTCCTGCTTGGTAATGTAGTAATCAGGCAGCCGCCCATTTTTCTTTACAAAAGGTACCACTACTGCTTCTGCGGTAAGCGCCGCAATATCTTTCGATGTTGCTGTTTTATTACCGGCATCTACATTTCGGCTGTTAGGCTCTTTCTTCGGAAGCCCTGTATTCACGGTGGTTTCAGCATTACCTTCGGGCAGTAGCACACCAGTCATGCCTGCATCTTTTCTAAATACCAGCAAGGCAATGATCATCAGCAACAATGCAACAATGGTAAAGAATTTATAATCGCTTTTCATCCGTTACGCTTTTAATTTCCAAGTATGGTTCCAATAGCTATCGGAAGAACTTCGCACATACGTGTCTGTACAACAATGCGGTAAAAATTTATAGCTTCGTTTCATCCTTATATTTTTTATTTTTTGATGGCTCCCTTAGTTAGTTCAATAAAGCAGTATAATCATCATTTCTTGTCTGCAAATAGTTATCCCATGCATTATGACTTCCTGATAAAATATTCCAATGCAAGCTCATATCCCTGTAAGCCAAGCCCGGCAATGGTTCCGGCACATTTGGCAGATACATGAGATATCTTCCTGAAATCTTCACGCGCAGCTACATTGCTTATGTGCACTTCCACTACCGGTGTATTGATGGCAGCGATCGCATCGCCCAGGGCAACAGAAGTGTGGGTATAGCCGCCGGGGTTTAGTATAATACCGTCAAACCCGAAGCCGCAGTTTTGTATTTCGTTGATAAGCTCGCCTTCCACATTGGATTGAAAATAAAAAAATTCTACATGCGGGAAATTGGATTTTAAGTTTGCAAGGTACTGCTCAAACGTAAGGCTGCCGTATATTTCGGGCTCCCTGGTTCCGAGCAGGTTTAGGTTCGGCCCGTTAATGATCGCTATTTTCATGTGTGTATATTTAGTTCGCCGCTTTGCGGCTGTTTTTAATGGTCACATGGAATAGCCTTTATTCATCCGGGGTTGGTATGCACCTTTGCTTATGGCTATTTCATGTGTTAATATTTAATTTTTCTGTTTGTCACAGGAATAACCAAAACCTTAATCTTTATTATCATCCTCGGTTGGTATAGATTCCTAACCTTTATGGTTATTTCATGTGTATATATTTATTTGTTTTTCAGTTGCCACACGGAATAACCATTTTTTTAGATTCTATACTTATTCCCGGTTGGCCTCGCAAAAGCGAGATGGTTATTTCATGCTTTAAAAACTATATTTTCAAAGTTACTATATCTCTCAAAGGAAATTGGTTATTTTTTATTTAATTTGTGTGATGAATTTTCATTATTCTTATTGGCATAAATCTCTTATACAACATGCAAAAAATTATCTACCTTCTCATTTTGTCTATTGCACTGCAATTGAATTTTTCTTTTGCACAGAAAAATGATGCTGCGAAAAAATGGGCAGACAGTGTGTACAAAACCCTTACCCCTGACCAGCGCATAGCACAGCTTATGGTAATGCGAGAAAGCGGGCCCAATGGCATTTATGTAAAAGAAACCATTGATTTAATCAACAAATACAACATTGGCGCAATCTGTATGTTCCAGGGCGAACCCAATGACCAGGCGATGGCTTTGAACGAATTTCAGCGCATTGCTAAAACACCGCTGATGGTGGCTATTGACGGTGAAATGGGCTTAGGTATGCGTATGAAGACGGTAAAAAAATTTCCTGACCAGCTCACCATGGGTGCTATGAACAATAAAGAGCTGGTATATGAAGTGGGTAAGGCAATGGCGGAACAGTGCAAGCGCATGGGCATCCACGTGGATTATGCACCAGTGATCGACATCAACAACAATGCGGCTAATCCTGTGATCGGCTACCGCTCTTTTGGCGAAAATAAATATAAAGTGGCTGAGTATGGCGTACAGATCATCAGGGGTATGGAAGACAACGGTGTGATGGCCTCTGCCAAACATTATCCCGGCCATGGGGATGTGGATGTAGACTCTCACCATGACCTTCCAGTGATCAACAAATCTTTTAAACAACTGGATACGCTGGAATTATACCCTTTTAAAAAAGCTATCGAAGCCAATGTAGGCAGCATCATGATTGGCCACCTGTCTATTCCTTCGCTGGACAGCCGCAAAAATGTGGCAAGCTCTATTTCCAAAAAAGTCGTTACTGACCTGCTGAAAAAACAAATGGGCTTCAAAGGCATTACTTTTACAGATGCACTGGAAATGAAGGGCGTGGCTAAATTTTACCCGCAGGGAGAAATCTCAGCAGAGTCGCTCATTGCAGGCAACGACATGCTCTGCCTCCCCGGCGAAATAGGCAATTCGCTGGCAAAGATACACCAGGCTATCAGGCAGCGTAAACTTAAATGGGATGATCTTGAAAAAAGAATAAAAAAAGTATTGGAAGCAAAATATCATTACGGCGTGGCAGATTACCGCAATATAGATACCATCAACCTTACAGCCGATCTGAACAAAGATGTGGACCGCTTGCGCAAGGCTGTAGCAGAAGAAGCGATAACCGCTGTAAAGCTCGCCAATAAAAATCTGCTTTCCGTAAACAATAAGAAAATTGCGTATGTAGCTATGGGTAGCAATGCCAATAACACAATCGGCAACCTGCTGGCGGAAAACTTTGCCGCAGACGTGCACAATGTAGCTATGAATATTGATGGCAAAACCTATACTGACCTGTTGCTAAAGTTGTCAGACAATACATACGACCAGATCATCATTGGTTTTCACGATTATAAAAAATCTCCGGCCGGAAACTTTGGTATCAGCGCAAGTGTGATCAGGCTGGCAGAAGATATCAGGAAAACAAACGCCAACACCTTACTGATGACGTTTGGCAACCCATATGCCATTAAAAACTTTTGTGAATGGGAGAATATTATTTCCTGCTATGAAGACGATGAGATCTTCCAGAACACTGCCTACGAGCTGCTCTTAGGGAAAATAGGCACCAAAGGACAGTTGCCTGTTACAGTTTGCCCGGCGCTGCCCTATGGCACAGGAATTATGTACGCTGCCACTAACCCGCAGGGCGAAGTGTTACCTAAAGTAGTACCTGCAGCCGCTTACAACTTCTCTAAAGTAGATGCTATTGCCAATGATGGCATTGCTAAAGGCGCTTATCCCGGTTGTAATGTGATCGTAGCAAAAGACGGAAAGATCATCTACAACCAGGCTTACGGCTATCTGGACGAAAACAAAGAGAAGCAGGTAACCCCGCTCACCATATATGACCTGGCTTCAGTTACGAAAATTTCCGCTACTACCGTCGCCATCATGAAATTGTATGAAGAAGGCAAGGTAGGCTTGGATAAAACCTTGGGCGATTATTTACCCTGGGTAAAAAATTCTGATAAAAGCAATATCACCGTGCGAGAGCTGTTGCTGCACCAGGGCGGGCTTGTATCGTGGATACCTTTCTTCAGGGAAACGATTGACGAAAAAACAGGCGATCCCCTGAAAGAGTTGTACCGTAAGCATTTCGGCAGGAAGCACCACATAAATGTTGCTAAAGATCTTTATCTGAAAGATTCGTACATCAATACCATGTACGACAAAATACTTAGCAGCAAATTAGGCGCGAAAAACAAGTATGTATATAGCGATAACGATTTTATTTTCCTTGGAAAAATAGTAGAAGCAGTATCAGGCATGAACCTCGATAAGTATGTAAAGGAGCATTTTTACTACCCGCTGGAAATGTTCTCTACTACTTTTAATCCGCTTGTAAACGGCAAACCCATTGATCTGATAGCGCCTACGGAAAAAGAAGAAAAATTTCGCAAGCAAACTATCCGAGGCTACGTGCATGATCCCGGGGCTGCTATGTTCGGCGGCATCGCCGGCCACGCAGGCTTGTTCAGCAATGGCGAAGACCTGGCAAAACTGTACCTAATGTTGTTGAATGGCGGCAGCTGGAACGGCAGGCAGTTTTTCAAAAAAGAAACGATAGACCTGTTCACTTCGCATCAATCAAACATCAGTAGAAGAGGCCTTGGCTTTGATAAACCGGAGAGGATCAGGAAAGCAGGGGACAACTATCCTGCTTACCGCGCATCAGAGGCAACCTTCGGCCATACAGGCTTCACAGGGACATGCGTATGGGCAGACCCCAAAGAAAACCTGCTGTTTATCTTCCTCTCAAACCGCGTACACCCTAACGGCCAGAATCCTTTACTGGGCAGGATGGATATCAGGGAGAATATATTCGATGCCATATACGAGGCCATTCGTAAACGTTAAACTTTTATCATTCGAAAATATTTAACCATAGCGATCAGGCGTTTTTTAACCATAGAAATTATTTTTGCTCTTACATTATTGAAAAATGTTTAAGAAAATTTTCCTGTTCATATGTATAGCCTGTGCGGCAATTACAGCACAGGCGCAAATAAGTTTCAGGCTTTCAGTAGCAGAGAAAACCATTTCTTTACAGGATGAGTTGTTTGTCACTTACACACTTTCAGGCACCAGCCGTGATGAGGGCATGCCTGTGCTCAACTTTGAAGACTGGGAAGTGTTATCAGGTCCGAATACTTCTTCCACGCAAACATGGATCAACGGCAACAAGAGCGCCACAGTAGCATACAGCTTTGTGCTGGCCCCTAAACGCACAGGCAAGCTGACTGTACCTGCTGCGGAAATAGCTATTGACGGCAAAGTATACAGGAGCAACTACACAACCGTGACCGTTTCGGAAGGCAGTGCAAAAGGCAACCCTGCCCAGCCGCAGCAACAGCCCGCACAGCGCGGCGGTTCCATCTTTGATATTTTTGAAGATTTTTTCAAAGACCCTTCACAGCCTTCCAGCCCGTCCATACGTCCTGGGCAGACACCACAGGAATTTATGAAGGAGCATAACTTTGTAAAAGTTACGCCCAGCAAATCCATCGCCTACCTGGGCGAACCGATACTGGTGACTTACGATTTTTATTCGGGCATTCGGCTGGCAGCCATTAACGTTACCAAGCAACCCTCATTTAACAGTGCAGGTGTAGTAGAGATGACAGAAGAGAAAGAGCCTTTTAAAACTGTGCACAACGGCAAAGAATATGTAGTGTACCGCATACGTCAGGTACAGCTTGTACCGCTTAAAACAGGCACCATCACTTTAGATGCGGCGGAAGTCACCACTGACATCATGGTCAATGATAATTATGGCTTAAGCGCTACCAAACAAACTGCTATTATAAAAAATGCACCGGTAAACATCACCATACAACCGTTGCCGCCGGCCAAACCGAAAGGATTTAACGGCAACATCGGCCAATTCACCATCACTGCAAATGTAGAGCGGGCCACACTTCCGGCAGGTGAAAACAATTACCTCACGGTACAGATTACCGGGCAGGGAAATATTGAAGGCATAAAATTACCGGATATTAAATTCCCGGATAACATACAACCATTTACACCTACAGATTCGCAAAGTGTGAACAAACAGATCTTTCCTATGGAAGGAACTAAGATTTTTAAAATACCCATTATCGGCAAAGCAGCAGGCACTGCTGTGATCCCTGCTATTGAATTTTATTTTTTTGATAATGAGGACAACAGCTATAAAACAATCAATACAGTTCCTATAACCGTTAATTTTACAGCTCCGCTGCAAAAAGGATCATATGAAAGGCCGTTAAACACTGATACTTCCAACAACAAATACCTCTGGATGCTCGGGATGATGGCACTGGCAGCAATTGCTGTATTCATTCTCTTTGGCAGAAAGAAAAACACACAAAATGCTCCACCTTCAACCAAAGAAAATATCAAGCCGCTCAACCCCAACAATTATAAAACGGTTGCGCAGCAAAATACAGCGCTACCGGAAATGAAAGATATAGACCTGGCAAAAAACATTGCTGTTTTAGAACAGGAAATACAGGAAACAGGTTTTTATTCCAAGGCTAAGAAAATACTGGTAGTAAGCCTGCAACAGCGTTTGAGGAGTAATTCACCAACCGAATATTCGCTTATGGAAGAGCTGAAAGCAGCTCCTGTAAACCCGGTGCTGAAAAATGATTATGAAAATCTATTGAAAAAAATAAATAAGGGATTGTACCTGCCCATCGTAAACATAGAAGAAAGGAAACAGGTATTGGCAGCGTTGCGGTATCTTGTACAGAAAAGTTAATGTAAAAAGTATGTCTAAATTTTTGATAGTAGGCCTGGGAAATGTTGGCAGGGAGTATGAGCACACACGCCACAACATAGGCTTTGACGTGGTTTCAGCGTTTGTAACAAAGAACGGCGGGTTTTTCAAAACAGACAGGCTCGCAGAAGTAGCGGAGCTGAAATGGCGCGGAAAAGTATTTATCTGTATCAAACCTACTACCTATATGAACCTGAGCGGCAAGGCTTTTAAATACTGGATGGACAAAGAGAAAATACAACTTGAAAACACGCTCACGGTTGTCGATGATCTTGCCCTCCCCTTGTCAGCGCTGCGTTTGCGGCCATCGGGAAGCGATGCGGGCCATAATGGTTTGCGCGACATACAATTCACTTTGAACACTACCGAATACCCAAAACTGCGCTTCGGCATTGGCAACAAATTTCCCAAAGGTATGCAGGTGGAGTTTGTGCTGGGCAAATGGTTCAAAGAAGATATACCACTTGTAAAACACAAAATAAATATAGCTGTTGAAATGATTGAAAGCTTTGCCCAGAACGGCATTGAGCGCACCATGAATATGTACAATAAAAAAGCCATTGAACTGCCGGGAGAACAATTGTGATTGGTGAACTGTGAATGGTAAAAGTGAGAAGTGAGAGGTAAGAAGTTAAAAGTGCGGGCCGTAAACTTTCATATGAGGTGAATGAGATTTCCTTTACTCGCACCTTGCGCGCAAAGTCATTATAGCCTGCTGGCAGCACAATCTGATCAACTAAAATCCTTAGGCGCCCATTGCATAAATAAATTTTTAAACATCATTATAAAAATAAAGGTCAACCGCGGCTATGCTTATTACAATGATAATCTTGTGGAGTACGGAATGCCCTTCATTGCTGTGTTTGACAAGAGTAATGGCAATCAAAAATACCTGGTTGAAACCGGCAGGAAAAAACAAATGATCAACAGCTATATGCTGAATAAAGACAGTGCTGAAATATTTCTGGTAATGGATAATAAGTTATCACGCTATTCTCTAAACGATGGCAAACTGATCAACGGACAGCCATTCGATAGTCATAGCAGCTTATCGCTCTCAAACACGGCTTTAATAGCCCATCATTGCAGATAAATCGTAGCAGAGTGTAGTTGAAAAGCATGCGCTGCTTTGTGAATGGTAAATTAATATTTTTGATCTATAAGATCCTTCCAAATAATAGCGTCATACCAAAATTTCCATCACCTGCGATGTGAAGTAGAAGCAGTCTAATTTTTATGCCATGCAAGGTGTTTCACATGAAAGATCAACTCATTTATTTTCATTATTTTTCACCATTACCTCAAAAAAATCTAAATGTGTAAGGATTGTATATTTTCCTGTACTTGAGAAAGCCGGTATGAACCGATACTTTATTTTACAATTGTTGCAAGCTGTATTACATTTGATAATTATTATAGCAAGATGTTTACAGAAAATTTCGGACTTAAAGGATTAACTAAACAGCAGGTACTGGAAGCGAGAGCCAAACACGGTGACAATGTGCTTTCCTACAAAAAAGAAAACCAGGTCCTGGAATTGTTCTTAGGGCTTGCAAAAGAACCGATGGTGCTTCTCTTGCTGGCTGCTGCATTGATCTATTTCATCAGTGGAGATACAGCGGATGCGCTGTTCATGTCGTTTTCAATTGTACTGGTTGCCGCTATTTCCGTTTACCAGGACAACAGAAGCCGCAATGCCTTGGAGAAATTGCAAGAGCTAACCACACCCGAATGTATGGTGATACGCAATGGTGAAATTCAGAAGATAAAAACAGAAGAATTGGTTGTGGGCGATTACCTGATGGTAGAAGAAGGAAACCTGATACCGGCAGACGGCACCATCATCCATTCAAACGACTTCTCTGTAAATGAATCGTTGTTGACAGGTGAATCTATGGCTGTGTATAAAGATAAGCAAAGCAAAAATAACCATGTTTACAGCGGTACAACAGTAGCCAGCGGGCTTGCCGTAGCTGAAGTAAGTGCAACAGGCAACAATACTGAATTAGGCGCCATCGGCAAAAGCCTTGAAAACATTAAGGATGAGAAAACAACGCTTGAAAAACAGATCAATCAATTCGTAAAAATGATGGTGATCGTGGGAGCTGTAGTGTTCCTGATCGTGTTGCTGCTAAACTACATGCGTTCCTACAATTTGCTGGACAGCCTTTTAAAATCACTTACACTTGCCATGAGCATATTACCTGAAGAGATCCCTGTAGCATTCACCACCTTCATGGCGCTGGGCTCTTACAGGCTTATGAAAATGGGCATCGTGGTAAAACAAATGAAAACAGTGGAAACCCTGGGCAGCGCTACTGTGATATGCACAGATAAAACCGGGACCATTACCGAAAATAAAATGACGCTGTCGAAATTGTATGTTCATGCTAAAAACAGGATTGTAGATTTTTGTAAGCAGGCAGATGATGCAGAAAAAGAGCTTATACGCACAGCTATGTGGGCTAGCGAGCCCATACCATTCGATCCTATGGAAATTTCGCTGCATAAGGCTTATAGTGAATTATGCCGCTATGATGAACGTCCGGAGTACCGCATGATACACGAGTATCCGTTGGGTGGCAAACCGCCAATGATGACGCACATTTTTGAAAATAAAAACGGCGACAGAATCATTGCTGCCAAAGGAGCGCCGGAAGCATTAATAGCAATATCAGACATTTCAGCTGATGAGAAAAAAGATATTCTTGCTGCTATAGAAGCAATCACTGAACAAGGTTACCGTGTGCTTGCTGTAGCCGAAGCGGTATTTGCAGGAAATAAGTTTCCTGCAACGCAGCAGGAGTTTAAATTCAGCTTTAAAGGTATGGTAGCCTTTTATGACCCTCCTAAGAAAAACATACCGGCACTTTTAAACAATTTCTACCATGCAGGTATTGATGTAAAGATCATTACCGGCGACAATGCAGCCACTACAAAAACAATCGCAACAGAAATAGGTTTTAAAAACAGTGGCGCAAGCCTCAGCGGCGAAGAACTGGTGCACATGAATGCTGAGCACCTCCAAAAAGCAGTACGTAAAACAAACATCTTTACCCGCATGTTCCCTGAGGCAAAGCTCAATATCATTAATGCTTTAAAGGCAAACGGTGAAGTTGTAGCTATGACAGGCGATGGCGTTAATGACGGGCCGGCTTTGAAATCAGCACACATCGGGATTGCTATGGGCAGGAAAGGCACAGAAATAGCCAAACAGGCAGCTTCGCTGATCCTGATGGAAGATGACCTTTCCAAACTGGCAGATGCTGTTGCTATGGGCAGGCGTATTTATACCAATCTTAAGAAGGCCATCCAATACATTATTTCCATACACATACCTATTATTTTAACGGTGTTTATACCGCTTGCGTTGGGATGGATCTTTCCGAATATTTTTACGCCGGTGCATGTGATCTTCCTGGAATTGATCATGGGACCTACCTGCTCCATCATTTATGAAAATGAACCGCCTGAAAAAAATGCCATGTTTGAAAAACCACGTAAAACCACGGGTAACTTTTTTAGCTGGCATGAGCTGGCCACCAGCATACTGCAGGGTTTAGCCATCACGGCCGGCACCCTGTTTGCATATCAATACGCTGTAAATAATGGCTATGATGAAGCACTCACTCGAAGCATGGTATTTACCACACTGATAGCTGCCAACATATTCCTGACGCTTGTGAACAGGTCATTTTTCTACTCAATCTTTACTACTTTAAAATACAGAAATAAACTTATACCACTGATAATTTTGATTACAGTTGTCATAGTAGCCCTCCTGTTGTACGTAGATGTATTTACGCGATTTTTTAAATTCGCACATCTTAGCGGCAGCCAATTATTATTGTGTATAAGCGTTGGCTTTATTTCGGTGATCTGGTATGAATTTGTCAAATGGGTTAAAAGAATAATACTGCATAAGTGAAGAAACACACCAACTTCACACTTTTTAATCATTTGATTAAAATATTTGTTTAAAACAGATATTATACTTTATCTTTGCAACAACAATGGCAAAGAAGAAAAACATACAGGAAGATTTGTCTACAGAAGAAAAAATCAAGCATGCCGCGGCAACTGTATTTCAGAAGAAAGGCTTTGCTGCTACCCGCACGCGAGACATTGCCGAAGAAGCAGGCCTCAACCTGGCGCTGATCAACTATTACTTCCGCAGCAAGCAAAATCTGTTCAACATCATCATGGAAGAAAAAATGCGTACCTTCTTCAAAAGTATGCTGCCTTTGTTGCTCGCAGATAAACTCTCCTTTCATGAAAAAGTAAAACTAATCTCCAAAAATTACATTGCCCTGCTGCTTGAAAACCCCGATCTCCCTGTGTTTGTAATGAATGTAATCCACTCCAACCCCAAGCATTTTGCCCGCATTACAGAAGGTGTGGAAATGGTGCAGCATTCGCCATTGGTGGGAGCTATCAGGAAAATAAATCCAAAAGCTAAGTTTGAACAGTTTTTCATGAACATCATGGCGCTCTGCGTTTTTCCCTTTGTAATGCGCCCGGCCATAACAGAAATATCAGATACTATCAATAAAGACTTTGAAAAACTGATGAATGAACGAATTGAGCTTATTCCTAAATGGATTGAAGCCATGCTGAAAGTAAAATAAAATTTTTTTAACCAAAAGTTAATCAAATGATTAAATCAATTGATAAAAACAGGTGCGTATTTGTAATGACATTGCTGCTTCTAACTATGCATATAGCTGCTGCCCAGCAACTTTCGATCGAAGAAGCCTGGAGGTTGGGTAGGGAAAACTATCCCGCTATTAAAAAATATAATTTAATAAAAGCTGTAAATGATTACACTTTACAAAACGCCGCAAAAGCTTACCTGCCACAGTTTTCAGCCAATGCACAGGCTACCTGGCAGACGGAGGTAACACGCATTCCCGTTGCGGTCCCCGGCATTAAAGAAATGAATAAAGATCAGTACAGGATACAAGCAGAAGCAAATCAGCTGATTTATGATGGCGGCGCTGTAAAAGCACAACAGGCTTTACAATCAGCCAATACAGCCGTGCAACTTCAAAGTATAGAGGTAGCCATGCACGCCATTAAAGAACGTATCACTGAAATCTATTTCGGCATCTTGCTGATGGATGAACAGCTGGCACAGCAGAAGTTGCGTACAGAAGTGCTGGAGAGCACTTTGAAAAAAGCAGAAGCTGCTTTAGCGAATGGCGTTTCCTACCGTAGCAATGTACAGGAGTTAAAAGCCGAGCTATTAAATGCGCAAATGGCTGCGCACGAAATAAAAACAGACCAAAGAGGTTACAAAGATATGCTGGCAAAATTGTTGGGCACCACCATACATGAAGAAACAATATTTGTGAAACCCGCAACTGTAAACGTTCCTGACGAGATAAACAGAGCAGAACTAAAATTATACGACCTCCAAAAAACTGTTTATGATACCCAAAAGAAAAAACTACAGTCTGACTGGCTGCCTAAAATATCTGCATTTGTACAAGGTGGTTACGGCAGGCCCGGCTTAAACATGCTCGATAATAATTTTGCTCCCTACGCTATTGGCGGCGTTCGGTTAAGCTTTCCTGTCAGCAACTTATACACCAGGAAAAACAACCTGAAAATAATTGAACTGAACAAGCAACAACTGGAAGCAGACAAGGAAGCATTCATTTTAAATACGGATATAAACTTGCAGAAACAGGCAAGCGAAATTGAGAAATATGAATCGCTGATACGTGAAGACGATAAAATTATTGAACTAAGAAAGTCAGTAACATCATCGGCGCAGGCGCAACTGGATAATAAAGTAATCACGGTGACGGAGTTTATCACCAAACTAAATGCGGAATACGCGGCGCGTCAAACTAAATACCTGCATCAATTGCAATTATTAAAAGCAAAGTACAACTACAACAATACATCAGGCAATTAATCTTATAACATTAATACACATGCAAAAAACAATCTTACTTACACTGATAATTTCAGTAATGCTCACTTCCTGCACAAACAATAAACAGGACTTCGATGCTGCCGGAAACTTTGAAGCAGACGAGGTGATCGTTTCCGCACAACAAAACGGAGAGATTAAAGAGCTAAACATTAGCGAAGGCAACACTCTTGAACAAAATACAATAGTTGGCCAGATAGATGTACAGGCGCAGAAATTGCAAAAGCAGCAAACAGAAGCTGCCATCTCTTCGCTGCAACAAAAAACAGTTTCCTCTTCTGCGCAGGAGGCCGTAGTGCAGAAGCAACTGGCAGCACAACAGGCGCAACTGCAAACGCTAAAAAAAGAAAAGCAACGCACCGAAAACCTGGTGAATGCAGATGCTGCGCCACGTAAACAGTTGGATGACATTGATGCACAAATAGACCAGCTCCAAAAACAAATGACTGCAACACAGGCGCAGGCAGATGTATACAGGAATAATGCAAACACGCAAAACCGGAGCATCCTGAGTGAACGCACGCCCCTGGAAAGATCTCAGGAGATCATCAACTTCCAGATAAGCAAAGGTGAAATAGTAAACCCGGTAACAGGCGTGGTTCTTAGCAAGTACGCTATGCAGGGAGAGATGGTCACGATCGGCAGGCCCTTGTACAAGATTGCGAACATGGATACTCTTTCTTTAAAAGCGTACGTGACCGGGCAGCAATTACCTAAGATCAGGATCGGCCAGCAGGTGACTGTGCGTATAGACAACGAAAATAAAACTTATAAATATTATACAGGTGTCATCAGCTGGATATCTGATAAGTCGGAATTCACACCTAAAACCATTCAAACAAAAAATGAACGTGCCAACCTGGTGTACGCCATAAAGGTACGTGTGGTAAATGACGGCTATCTGAAAATCGGGATGTACGGTGAAGTAGTGTTTGATACATCTGAAAAATAATTGTATAAAAATTAGCATACGTGAACGATATCATTGTACATAATATTACCAAAACTTACGAGAAAGGAGCTGTGATGGCTGTTGATGATGTGAGCTTCAACGTAAACGAAGGCGAACTATTCGGGCTTATAGGACCTGACGGTGCAGGCAAAACATCCATCTTCAGGATTCTCACTACCCTCCTGCTCGCAGATACAGGCACAGCCAGTGTTGCAGGTTTTGACGTAATAAAAGATTATAAACAGATCCGCAGCAGCATCGGTTATATGCCGGGCAGATTTTCTTTGTACCAGGATTTAACTGTGCAGGAAAACCTGGATTTCTTTGCCAACTTATTCGGAACTAATCAACAACAAAATTATCATCTTATAAAAGATATTTATGAGCAGATAAAACCCTTCAACAACAGGCGTGCAGGAAAATTATCCGGCGGCATGAAACAGAAGCTGGCATTGTGTTGTGCGCTTGTACATAAACCACGCGTTTTATTTCTTGACGAACCGACTACCGGAGTGGATGTGGTTTCAAGAAGGGAGTTCTGGGAAATGCTGAAAAAATTAAAGCAACAGGGAATTACTATACTGGTATCCACACCGTATATGGATGAGGCTACACTGTGCGAAAGAATTGCGCTGATACAAAAAGGAAAGATCATGCGGGTAGATACGCCCCGAAATATCTTAGACACATACCCGGTAAAGCTATACGCTGCAAAAGCTGTGAACATTTACAGCTTGCTGAAAGATTTAAGAAACCACCCGGATATTGAAAGTTGCTATGCATTCGGAGAATGGCTGCATATAACGGTAACCGGCAATAAAGACAACGGCAAACAATTAATAGAGAGAATTGCAATACAAAAAGGTCACGTAAGTATTGTTGTAAAAACAATGAAACCCGGCATTGAAGACAGTTTTATCAGGTCAATGCAAAATCGCCAACCACCCCATACAGAAGTAAAACAAATGCATGATGAAGTTTTATGATAATAGAGAGCAAAACAATACAGCATTGACGCTTGATAATATGGTGATTTCCTGCCGCGACCTCACCAAGAAGTTCGGCGGTTTTACTGCGGTGGACAATATATCCTTTGAAGTAAGCAGAGGAGAGATCTTTGGCTTTCTGGGCGCCAACGGTGCGGGGAAAACTACTGCCATGCGCATGTTGTGCGGTTTACTGAGCCCTACTTCCGGCAAAGCTACAGTGGCAGGCTATGATGTTTACCAGGAGCACAATAAGATCAAACAAAACATCGGTTATATGAGCCAGAAATTTTCTTTGTATGAGAACCTGAGTCCGGTAGAGAATATACAATTTTATGGCGGCGTGTATGGTGTGCCGCGAAAGGAAATAAAACTGCGAAGTGAAGAACTGATCGAAACGCTCGGATTGCAAGACCAGGCAAACAAGATGGTTGCTTCGCTGCCATTGGGCTGGAGACAAAGGCTGGCTTTCTCTGTGGCAATTTTTCACCGCCCGAAAATTGTGTTTTTAGATGAGCCTACCGGTGGCGTAGATCCTGTAACACGCCGGCAGTTCTGGGATATGATCTATGAAGCAGCAGCAAACAACATCACCATATTTGTAACCACCCATTACATGGACGAGGCTGAGTACTGCGACCGCGTAACGATTATGGTTGATGGAAAAATTGAAGCGCTGGATACTCCCGCCAACCTGAAACAACAATTCAACGGCACCAGCATGGACGATGTTTTTTATAAGCTGGCGAGAAAGTGAATGAGAGGAGAGTGGAGAGGTGATAGTGCAAAATGAAATCATAGATATCAATTTAATTATCACAAACAATAAAATCTTATCTTATGGAAAGCATTACTGCAACCAAATCGTATGCATTTGCAATTAAAATTATCATGCTATACAAATTCTTAATTGAACAAAAGAAAGAATTTACATTATCCAGGCAACTTTTAAGAAGTGGCACAGCAATCGGTGCATTAGTACGTGAATCAAATCATGCTGAATCAAAAGCAGATTTTCTCCATAAAATAAATATTGCTTTAAAAGAAGCTAATGAAACAGAATATGGTTAATGCTTCTCCTAGATACAGGCTACATAAGTTTTGAAGACTATGATGATATTCAAAAACATTGCAATGAGATTATCAGGTTTTTAAGCAACGTAAAAACTACAAAGAAAACCTTGGTCGAAACACCTTTTAAATTTCCTCTTTCACATTTCCACTATACTCTGTAAATGAAAAATCTTCTCGTATTTATAAAAAAAGAATTCTATCATGTGTTTCGTGATAAACGCACGCTGGTAGTGATGTTTGGCATGCCGCTGATGCAGATTATATTGTTCGGCTTCGCGCTCACCAGCGAAGTTAAAAATGCGGATGTACTGTTGATAGACAATGCAAGGGATGTACATGCTCAAAAGCTTACCAATAAATACAAAGCATCCACTTATTTCAGCATCGAAGAAAAGCAAATTCCTTACAACAAAATTGAGGAGGAGTTTCAAAAGGGCAAAATCAAAGCTGCAATCATATTTCCACCGAATTTCAGCAACGACCTTATGCGCAGCAAGCAGGCAAGCTTGCAGGTACTGGCTGACGGCAGCGAGCCGAATATTGCAAAAATGCTGATACAATACATCAGTTCAATTACAATGGATTACCAGCAGCAACTCAATGAAAACATCCTGCCGGGCAGCATCATCATTCCGGAAATGCGCATGTTGTACAATGAAGAGGGCAACGGCTCTATCAACTTTGTGCCCGGTGTAATGGCGTTGATTCTCATGATCGTATGTACGGCATTGACTTCTGTAGCTGTTGTGCGAGAAAAAGAATTGGGCACTATGGAAATATTGCTGGTATCGCCTTTTAAGCCAACTATGGTACTGGTGGCCAAAGCGCTGCCCTACCTCATTTTGTCGCTTATGAACCTGGTACTGATTTTATTATTGTCGGTATATGTGATGAACGTTCCCATGCTGGGTAGCATTGTTTTGTTCTTTTTTATAAGCCTTTTGTTTATATCTACCTGCCTGGCAATAGGCCTGGTGATCTCTAATTCTACCAATTCGCAACAGGTAGCTCTGCTGATTTCGATGATCGGGATGATGTTGCCGACAATCATTTTTACAGGATTTATTTTCCCGCTGGAAAACATGCCTGTATTCTTCCAGTGGTTCTCCAATATTGTTCCGGCGAAGTGGTATTACACCGGTGTAAAATCGATTATGCTCAAAGGCCTGGGCATTGAATATGTGTGGAAAGAAATTGTTGTGCTTACCGGCATGACGCTTTTGCTGTTGCTGGTTGCTGTGAGAAAATTTAAGATCAGGCTAGATTAATATAACCCATGAAATAACCATAAAGATAAAGAATCTATACCAACGGGGAATAATAATAATAATAATAAAGAATTAAGGTTTTGGTTATTCCGTGTGGCAACTAAAAAAATAAATATACACATGAAATAGGCATAAAAACGGGACAGGCATACCAACCGAAATGATTACGTGGGAACGAAGTTTACCGGAAGTAATTCATGTGGCCATTAAAACAGCCGTAAAGCAGCGCATTAACATACAAATGAAATAGTTAAAATGAAAGTTTTAAGATTTATACTTCAGAAAGAATTTAAACAAATATTTCGCGACAAAAGCATCGTGGCTATGATGTTAGTGCTGCCATTACTGCAATTAGGCATCCTCCCCATTGCTATGAACTTTGAAGTAAAAAATGTAAACATAGTGATCGTTGATAATGATCACAGCAGCGTGTCGCATAAGCTCATAAATAAGATCGCCGCCTCCGGTTATTTCAAACTGGTAGCCGCAGAACCTGCTTACAAGCAGGCCATAGAACACATCCGTACCGGCGAAGCAGACATTATCCTGGAAATTCCAAATGCCTTCGAAAAAAACCTGGTAAATGAAAATAGTGCCAAAATAAACCTGGCAATTGATGCTATTAACGGCACCAAGTCGTCACTTGGCTCTGCATATCTTATTTCGGTGATTCAGGATTTTAATGCAGGAATACAAATATTCAAAGATCAGAAGCTGCAGGCCCCATATAGCATACATATAGAATCTTCATCCTGGTTCAATCCGTTCGCAAATTATTACTGGTACATAGTTCCCGGAATACTGGCTTTTTTGCTCACAATCTTTGCCGGATCCATTTCAGCATTGAATATTGTACGTGAAAAAGAAGTTGGCACCATAGAGCAGATCAACGTAACGCCTATACAAAAATGGCAGTTCGTAGTAGGCAAATTAATTCCTTTCTGGATTGTAGGCATGATCATCTTAACCGTTGGTTTGCTAGTGGCTATTATTTTTTACGGCATCAGGCCTGTAGGTAGTATTGCTATGTTGTATGCGCTAACCGGGATTTACCTGGTGGCTTTATTAGGGTTGGGATTATTCATTTCAACAATCAGCGACAACCAGTTGCAGGCAATGTTTATTTCTTATTTTTTCGTCATGCTTTTTGTATTGATGAGCGGGCTGTTTACTTCTGTGGAAAGCATGCCGCAATGGGCAAGGTACATTTCCAACTCGCTTCCCATCACTTATTTTATGAAGGCGATACGTATGATTGTTTTAAAAGGCAGCTCCTTTGCTGATGTAAAAAATATCTTTCTTATACTTACTGCTTTTGCCGCAGGGTTGAATGGGCTGGCAGTCTGGAACTATAGGAAAACCGGTTAATCCATGCCGCGTATAAATACTATGAGCTTTCTATAATTTTTATTTAATATTGCTGAAATTATTTTGATGAATATACTATTAGCAAGCACTTCTGTGGTGTTTGGAAGTGGCTACCTGGAATACATCCGTGAAGAAATTGCTGCGCTGTTTACCGGTTTGGATGAAATTATTTTCATTCCTTATGCCCGCCCTGGTGGCATTAGACATGATGAATACACTGCTAAAGTCAAACAATTTTTTAGTCCGCTAAATATTCACGTAAAAGGTTTACACACCTTTGATGATCCCAGGCAAGCATTAAAAGTGGCACAAGGATTTTTTACAGGAGGAGGAAATACCTTCCTGCTCGTAAAAACATTACACGAGCTTGAGCTAATGGATGCTTTGAAAAGTGAAGTAACCCAGGGCAAACCCTATCTCGGCGCGAGCGCAGGCACAAACATCGCAGGCATAAATATGCAAACCACCAATGATATGCCAATTGTTTACCCACCAAGCTTCCGCACAATGGGCTTAGTACCGTTCAATATAAACCCGCACTACATTGACCCGGTGGAAGGATCCATGCATATGGGAGAGACAAGAGAAACCAGGCTGATGGAATTTTTAACCCAGAACATCACTCCTGTTGTCGAGCTCAGAGAAGGAAGCTGGCTGCGCGTGACCGGCGCAGATATTAGCTTACAGGGAAAATTACCTGCCAGGATATTTACAAACAATAAAGCACCATATGAATTAGCAACAGGCATGCTGCCGGCAGAGTTGTAAATTGGCAACTGCTATTGTGCTTAACACCACAATACAAACCCGATTCGTGCACCTGGCCACTTTCTTCGTGCCTGGGTTGGTAAATTATAAGCCACAACGAACATAATAAATCCAGCAGCATCATATAAAATCCTAAGATTTTGCACTACTAGCGAAATGGCTTTCCGCAGACCCTGCGTGAAATTTTATCTCTTAACCATAATGATAGCATAAAAAGGCTGCAGGAAATTTGGCATAAATTTTTAGCATCAAAGTGCGCGTTAAGCTAATCAATTTATATTACTTTGCCTTTCAAACAACTTTATGAGAAAATCGGACAGTAAATCCATCTGGTTTATTTTTATTACACTTCTTATAGACATCACCGGATGGGGATTGATCATTCCTGTAATGCCCGACCTCATTGCCAACATTATCGGGGGAAATATCAGTGATGCGTCCTGGTACGGTGGCTGGCTCGGTTTTGCCTATGCATTTGCACAATTTCTTTTTGCACCTTTATTAGGAAGCCTGAGTGATAAGTATGGCAGGCGGCCGGTGCTGTTGCTGTCATTACTGGGGTTTGCGGCCAACTATGTTTTCTTGTATTATGCACATACCATTGCGCTGCTATTCATAGGCAGGATTATCTCCGGTATTACAGGTGCAAGCATTACAACTGCATCTGCCTATATTGCAGACATCAGTACGGATGAGAACCGGTCTCAGAACTTCGGCATGATCGGCGCAGCATTTGGGCTTGGGTTTATCTTAGGGCCTATACTCGGCGGTTTGTTGGGGCATTACGGCGAAAGAGTACCATTTATGGCCGCAGCTATACTATGTTTCCTGAATTTCCTTTACGGCTATTTTGTATTGCCTGAATCGCTCGATAAACAACACCGCAAATCTTTTGAACTGAAAAAAGCAAATCCGGTAGGGTCACTGATGTTCCTGAAAAGCATACCTGCCGCAGGCAAACTGATCATCGCATTGCTCTTGGTGTTCATCGCTCAACATGCGGTAAACTCTACCTGGAATTTCTTTACCATGGAAAAATTTGGTTGGGATACCAAAATGGTGGGCATTTCACTGGGCGCCATTGGTTTATTCCTCGGACTTGTGCAGGGCGGGCTTATACGCATAACCAAGAAAAAACTGGGCGATGAAAAAAGCGTGTACTGGGGAATGCTTTTCTATGCCATCGGTCTATTCCTGATAGCATTTACCTCCAACCAATGGCTGGTGTTCTTATTCCTGGTGCCGTATTGTCTCGGAGGCATCGCGGGGCCTTCGCTTCAATCAATCATTACTTCACAGGTGGCGCTCAACGAACAGGGGAAACTGCAGGGCGCACTTACCAGCCTCATGAGCGCAACCTCTATGATAGGCCCGCCGATCATGACCGGGCTCTTTCATTTCTTTACCAAAAAAAATGCCCCGGTATATTTCCCCGGAGCAGCCTTTTTATTAGGCGCATTTATTATGCTGGTAAGCTCAGTTATAGCTTACTATGCATTGCACCACAAAACAAAAAGATAAGTTGTAATTACAGGCACTTAACCAATCCTTTGAAGATAGCTGAGAGCTTAGGTTCAGCGGCTGTAGCAGCCTCCAGCACTTCTTCGTGTGTGATTTTATTTTCCGTTTCCCGTATGCCTTCGTCTGTAACCACACTGATGCAAAACACTTTCATACCGGCATGATTGGCTACAATGCATTCCTGTACAGTGCTCATGCCTACCAGGTCGCCGCCCAAAGCTTTGATAAGCCTGTATTCTGCATGTGTTTCAAACGTAGGCCCGGTAACGCCTACATATACGCCTTCTTTTAATTCATAATTTTTTGCCAGGGCGATCTCTTTAGCTTTTTCAATCAGTTTCAGTGAATAAGGCTCACTCATGTCCGGGAAGCGTGTACCTAATTCCTCAATATTTTTTCCTACCAGCGGGTTAGGCGTAAAAAAACTTACGTGGTCCCTGATAGCAACAATATCTCCTACTTTAAATGTAGGATTTACACTGCCTGCAGCGTTGGACAACAACAGTGTTTCCACTCCCAGCAATTTCATAACACGCACGGGGAACGTAACCTGTGTGGTATCATAGCCCTCGTAGAAATGAAACCTCCCCGACATGGCAACAACTTTTTTACCATTCAGTTCACCAAAAATCAGTTTACCGGAATGTCCTTTTACGGTGCTAACAGGAAAATGAGGTATTTGGCCATAGGGTATTTCCTTTTCAATTTGAATCTCATTTACAAGATTTCCAAGGCCGCTACCCAGTACAATGCCTGTTTGTACTGTGCCTGTATATTCACTCCTGATATAGTCTACGGTTTCTCTGAGCTGTTGCATGATTTCCATAATAAAAAGTTTTAAGTACAAATATACCTTTATATATGCATAAAAAAGCCGGCAAATTTTGCCGGCTGGTATTTCATTATATTTATGAGATTATCTTCCCACTGGTAAAGTGTATCCTAAACGAAGGCCAACAAAGCCAGCGTTCAATTTATCATTGGATGTAGCTGATGATGAAGAAGAGGAAATTTCATATTTATGATCAGCAGCTTCGTAACGTAAGCTCAGATCAAAACCTGCAACATTAGTACCCAATCCTATTCCATAGGCAAAACCAGGCTGGTATTTACCGGTAATTCCGGCAACCTTAGTTTCTGTGGTAGGAATGCTAACGCCCAATTGAGGATGAATGTAAAAACTTCCAATACCGTATTTTACACCTGCTTTAATGGGTACAGCCCCAAAGTTTTTATATTCAATATTATTTTCTTTTTTACCGAAAAATTGGTTATAACCTGCAGATAAGGTTAGCCCTATTGATTCATCAAAGTTGTAACCATACTGAAGATCTCCACCCACACCAAAAGTTTGTGTCTTGCTTAAATCACCTACTGGCAACATCGGGCTTACACCTATTGATAATTCTGAACCCGGTACCATCTGTGCTTGTGCATTATTAGCGGCGAATAATCCACCTACCAATACTGATAATGCTAAAAATGTCTTTTTCATAAATTTTTTAATTTTAATTTTTTTTAAATTATTGTCTCAGGTATTCCCTGTTTTCATTGTTATTATAACAATTTTATTTCGCAACAATCTATGTTTAACAACTACTATGCCAATTTTCTATCACAGTTGTTATTATGGTATTGTAATATTTAAAATGGCAGATCATCTACAGGCTCATCATATTCATTATCGGGCGTAAATGCAGGCGGCATGTCAGAATAACCGCTTTGCTGCTGAGCAATATTTCCTTCAGGCTCAATACGCCAAGCATCTAAATTAGTAAAGTAAAGATCTTTGCCGTCTTTGTTCCATTTGGTACCGCGTATATTAAAAAATACTTTGATTGTATCGCCTACCTGGAACCTGTCAAGCAAGGCAGTTTTATCCTGCACTGATTGAAATTTTATAAAGTTAGAAATGGTGCGGCCTCCTATATCGTCTGTTTTTTCAAGAACAAATTCTCTGGTTTTAAACGTTTCTGTTTTCTGTTGCACCTCTGATTTCTCAATTAATTTACCTGTAATTTCGTAAGACATTTTATTTATGATTTGTTATTTATAATTTGTGATGGTATCAACCTGTAATTTGTAACCTGCAATTATTTAATACTTTTCCTTCTTTCAATTTCATTGTTTATCAGCATAAGCTCTCTGCCTGTTTGCCCTTTTACGCTGGAGTTTTCTATAGCGCGGCGCATCAGGTAGGGAATCACCTCTTTCAGCGGACCATAGGGAAGGTACTTGCTTGCAGAAAAACCCATATCAGCCAGGTTGAACGTTATATCATCGCTCATGCCATACAACTGTGAAAAGTTGACATGCGGGTGGTCTTTAGGCAACTGGTTATCCACGAGATAATTAGCGGCTATAAGATTACTGTATTCGTTGTGTGAAGCCACAATAAGGCTTATCTCATCTAAGTATTGCAAGCAGTAAGTTACAGCCAGGTTATAATCCCTGTCCGTAGTTTCTTTATTGGGTTGGATGGGAGATTCGTAGCCTTCCGCAAGCGCTCTTTCTCTTTCTTTTTCCATATAGGCGCCACGCACGAGTTTCATGCCCAGGATAAAACCGTTTGCCTTCGCAATCTGGTGGGATATTTTCAAGAAGTTGAGCCTGTCGTGCCTGTAGAGCTGAATGGTATTGAAAACAACGACTCTTTCTTTGTTGTAGATCTGCATCATTTCCATGACCAGTCGATCGATCGGATCCTGTATCCAGCTTTCTTCGGCATCTATCATTATGCCTACATTGTTTTTTGCTGCGGCTTCACATATGGATACAATGCGTTCATGCACTTTCTGCCATTCTACCACCTGTTCTTCATTGTCGTGGATGCCGCTGCGTACGCGTGGAGCATCGTTGAGCTTGTGCAGCAATTCAAAGCTGGCAATGCCTGTAACCTTCACAGCTACAAAAGGTATAGCATCTTTCTTTGCGGCATATTCAATCAGGCGTATGTATTCTTTGGTTGTTTTATTAAAACTCTCGTCATTGTCCTTACCCTCCACGCCGTAATCCATAATGGTTTTTACGCCGTATTTCGCAAGAAGGTCGGTAACCTTTTCTGTTTGCTCCAGCGTTTCGCCGCCTACAAACTGCCTGAAAATGGTGTTGCGTATAGCCCTTCGAATAGGAAACTTCGCTTTAATGAGAAAGGGTGTAAACTTAATGCCCAAAGTAGAGAACACAGGCACTTTCATGGAAGAAAACAGCAATCTGGCATTTTTTAATTCGCTGTCTGTTTTATACCTGAATGCTATTTCCGAATTATTGAAATTAGACTCCATCGAACGGTTTTTAAGTGACAAATATCTTAAAAATTTGGCGGAAAACTAAATTAAAAACACTGAGCTGTGTTTATTTTTTAATCCTGGCAAGGCCGCCGATAAGCAGTCCCAGCATAAGCCCCACTAGCAGGCCCATGCGTATGTTTTTCATAACGATGCCCACTACAAAACTTACAATTACCAACAGTCCAACGGCAATGTTTCTTCTGCTCAATGGGTTAATTTTATTTGTGATTGAATATGCTGTATGATCAAAGAAGCATGTACACGGGAATTTTCTATAAACCAAAGATGCGTATCCATTCCGCCTACGACAACACCCGCAAGGTATAAGCCCGGCACATTGGTTTCCATAGTTTCTTTGTTGTACACAGGATAATACTTGCCGTCGCCGGAAAGCTGTATGCCGAAGGAACGCAGCATTTCAAAATCGGGATGGTAACCAGTCATCGCGAGCACAAAATCATTTTCAATTTCGCTGATACCGTCGGGTGTATTAACAACTACGCTACGCTCCTTTATTTCTTCAATGGTTGAATCAAAATAGGCTTTGATGCACCCTTCGGCTATGCGGTTTTCAATATCGGGTTTTACCCAATATTTTACTCTTCTGCCAATTTCGTTGCCGCGCACAATCATGGTTACATTGCCGCCTTTGCGGAATATTTCCAAAGCTGCATCTACTGCAGAGTTGCTGGCGCCCACCACTACTACTTTCTGGAAGGCATATTCGTGCGGTTCGGTATAGTAGTGGCGCACTTTGGGCAAATGTTCGCCTTTTACATTTAAAAAAATGGGTGTGTCATAAAAGCCGGTTGCTACAATCACCTTTTTTGTTTTATAGGTATGTTTGGCAGAGATTGAGATGAATGCATTGCCTTGCTTTGTTACCGATTCTATTTTTTCGTATAAATGTATCTGAATGTTCCTGTATGCCGCAACGCCGCGGTAATACTCTATGGCTTCTTTCCTTCCCGGTTTGGGCGCTACACTGATAAAGGGAATATCCCCGATCTCCAGCCTGTCGGCGGTGGAAAAGAAGGTCATGTATAAAGGATAGTTAAACAGGCTGTTTACCAGTGCACCTTTTTCCACTACAATATAAGAAAGGCCTGCTTTCTGAGCTTCAATGGCTGTTGCCAGGCCGATAGGCCCACCACCAATAATTAATATATCTCTTTCGATCATGCAGCAAAAGTAGTGAATTGGGTTAAGTAATCAGTGAATGAGTTATGTAGTTATAAAGTTATGAAGTTATCAATTGTGGTCAGTTAGTGATCAGGTTTAGCGCTCAGCTATCAGCGATCAGCGTTTAGCACTCAAATCCAAAATCAATTTTCCTCTTTCCTTGTCTCCACTTCATTATCCATTATCAATTATCATTAATCAAAGCTTTCTCTCAGCGCAACATCAAACGGTGTAGGTACAAAGCCCAATTCTTTTTTTGCTTTATGGGTATTCAAGACAGAATAGGCCGCGCGTCGCGCAATTTCCGGACGTTGCCCGGAAGTAACCGGATGAATAAGGCGGGCATCTAAGTGAAGATGCTCTGCTACCTTCACTGCTATCTCGTAAGGTGTAAAGATCTCTTCGCCTGCAAGATGATAAAACCCTGTATTGCCGTGATCTAAAATGTGGTTTATCATTGCACAGAGGTCATTTACATACAAGGTATTCCTGTGCTGATCGGTATAAACAAAAATCTCTTTATGTTGCTCAAGGCTGTCCTTTACCCAATGTAAAAACGTACCCCTGGATGCCTTCAGCAATTTTCCGTAAACGAGTATAATGCGCAATATGGCTGCCCTGCAACCTGACTTGGTAATCTCTTCCTCGGCCAGTGCTTTGGTTTCACCGTAATAATTGACAGGCTTTTTATCGTCAGACTCGGAACTCGAAAAGGGATGGTCAAAGATCATGTCGGTAGATAAGAATACCAGCTGGCTGTTGAACTTTTTACAGCATTCGGCTATATTCTTTGTTGCCAGTGTATTGGTCTCAAAAGCAGACTCCTTGTCCTGCTCGCAGTCGTTCGGCTTGGTCATTGCTGCGGTATGCACTACTATGTCGGGCTGAATTTTTTCAAACAGAATAGCCACGCTCATCTCGTCTACAATGTCCATATCCAGCAAGGTGATGTACGCAGGCGCAAAAGATTTTACAGGCGCTGTATTGGTAGCAATGGCAAATATTTTATCATTGCGTTGTTTCCAGCTTTCCATCAGGTGCCTGCCTACAAAACCGGTAGCGCCTGTGAGTAAAATTTTCTTTGGGCGGTCTGAATTTCTGCCGGATGCTGTTTCTGCTGTATGGTTTGTCTTCATCCGTATATTGGGCTTTTTATAAGTCCTGTAGTTGGGGCGGTAAGCATATATCACATTTCATTTCGGTCAATATCCCGGGGAAAATATCTACTTGTTAATTTAAATTCCTGAAATCAACAGGCACCAGCTTGCTGATACCCGGCTCCTGCATGGTAACGCCATAGATCACATCCACCGAGCTCATCGTTTGTTTATTGTGGGTAACAATGATAAATTGCGAGTTTTGACTAAACTCTTTGATCATGTTGGTAAATTTACCCACATTGGCATCATCCAGCGGAGCATCTACTTCATCCAAAATACAGAATGGCGCGGGCTTGATGAGATAAATGGCAAACAGTAATGCCGTGGCCGTCAGTGTTTTTTCACCACCGCTTAGTTGGGTGATGGACGATGGGCGCTTGCCTTTCGGCTTGGCAACAATGTCAATGCCCGTTTCTGCAAGATTGCCCGGATCTACCAATATCATATCTGCGGTATCATCTTCGGTGAACAAGGTTTTAAAAACCTTTTGGAAATTGTCGCGTACTTCATTGAAGGTAGTAAGGAACTGCTGGTTGGCAGTGGCTTCCACTTCCTGTATGGTTTGTATCAGGCTTTCTTTGGCGCTGACCAGGTCGTCTTTTTGCTCGCGGATAAATTCAAAACGCTTCTTCATTTCGGTGAACGCTTCAATAGCAGTGGGGTTTACTTCACCAATATTTTCCAAGCGCTTTTTCAGCCGGTCGGTAGTAGTCTGTAATTCTTCCAGCGGCGTATCTGTAGCGCGCTCTTCTCCTAAAATATCATCCAGCTCTACTTTAAACTCTACGCTCAGGCGTTCCTTCATGCCTGCTAACTGCAATTTCAGCTCATTGAGCTTATCTTTCATTTCATTCAGCAACAGATCGGTAGTTTCGCGCTCTTTGGTCTTTTGCCGCAAGGTTGCTTCTTTTTCATTCAATTCACTGCGCAATGCGTAGTAGGCTTTGTCCGTATCCGTCAGAACTTTTTCCTGCTCTACCTTTTGCGAAGCCAGCGTTTGCAGAAAGGTTTCTTTTTCAGCGATGGCTGCATGTGATTCAGCGATCATTGCCGAAGAATCTTTTAGCTGCTCTGTGTTGGCAGCTATCTCATCATTGAGTTGTTGTAGCTGGTTCTTTTTAAAATTCAGTTCCTGCTGCGCGGCAACCAGCTTGCTTTGCTGCCTGGTAAGTTCCAGATTAGCCTCATTGAAAGAAGCAGATGCAAAATTGTATTCCTGCTCTGCCTGTATATAATCGCGTTCAATGATCTGCACTTCCTTAGACATGCTTTGGATCTGCTCATTAAGCTTCTCCAGCTCTTCCCTTGTGTTGGCGATGTTTTCGCGTTCTTCTGCCAGCTTACCTTCTGTATCTTGCAGTTTTTCAATGGCATTATTCTTTGCGAGAGAAAGGTTTTCAATCTTGTTCTTTAGTGCAAATATTTCATTGGATAACTGGTTTACATCGATCTCGAGCAGTTTAATGTCATTTTCTTTCAGCAGCTGGTTAAACTCCAATACTTGCGCCTGCTTTTTTTGTATTTCTGTTTTCAGCGAATTTACCACTGCTTCCTGCAGGATAATTTCATCATTGAGTTTTTCTAAATTCTTTGCACGGCCTATTTTCTTTCCTTCAAACAAGCCCACACTGCCGCCGGTGAGGGTGTAATTTCCCTTTACATACCTGCCGTCTTTTTCCAGGAGTATAATGCCATCGGTGTTTTGGCTAATGGCGTTCTCATCTTTTGCAATGAATACGTTGCCCAGCAGGTATTGAGCCAGCTTTTGATACTGCTCGTCTACTTCTATCACCTCCATGGCCGGAATAGCGTCCGGCACATCTTTAGCGCTGAAGTAATGTTCGCTTACTTTATCCAGCAGGAAAAAATTTGCCTTACCTTTTTTATGATCATCCAGCAAGTGTACAGCCTGCAAACCTTCCTGCAAATTATTAACCACATAATAGTTCAGGTAAGGCTCCAGCACATTTTCCACCGCTGTGCGGTATTCCTCTTCTACGTAAATAATGTCTGAAAGTATGGGTGAGCGATGGTTCCACTCGGTGTTTTTATGGAGAAATTTTACACTCTCCGGGTAGCCTTCCATTGAATCTATCAGGCTCTTCAAAAGCGCGTGTTCATTGCGTTTGGAGTCAAGCGTACGGTTTTCCCCTGCTAACTCGTTACGAAGTTTTTCCAGTTCCGACTGGGTGGAGAATATTTTCTGTTTGGCGCTTTCGTGCTGTTCGCGTGTATATTCCAGTTGCTCACGTTTGTCTGCCGCAATCTCTTCTTTTTCCGTTAGTGCATTGTGCAGTCTTGCCAGTTCTGCTTCGCGTGCATTATTCTCCTCAGTGAGCTGCACCTGTGTGCGTAAGAGGTTCTGGATAAAGCTGTCGGCTACAGCTACTTTTTTTTCTGCATCAAACTGTGAACGCTGGGTTTGCAAATGTCCCGAACGCAGGTTTTCTGCCAGCCGGCGTTTCTCTTCATATACCTGTTTCTTATCTTCAATATTTTCCCTGGCTACAGCTATTTTATCCTGCAATTCATCCAGTATTTCCTGTGCTTCCGTAAACTGCAATGAAGCTGTTTCAATGCCCTGGCTTAGATCGCTTACCCGGCCTTCTGCTCTTTCTAAAAATATCTTGTAACCGGTTTCTTTTTCTTTTAAATGTTCAAAACGTTGTATGGCCAGGTTGCGTTCATTTTCCTGGGTGCGCAGGTTTTGCAATAGCTCGTTGTAGCTGTGCTGCATTTTCTGCAATGCCCGTTCCTGCTCGTAGTAGCGGGTTTTATCGCCTTCGAGTTTAGCTTCTTCTTCCAGTATATCTTTATCGAGCTGTGCGCGTTTTTCGGCTTCAAGCTGCGTTTTTTCTGTCAGGTCTTTGTAAGTAAAATTAAAACCTTCCAGTGCTGCCTTTGCCAGCTCGATGGATATTTCCTTATATTCTTTCTTTATTTCATAAAAACGTTCAGCCTTGCGAGCCTGGCTTTCCAGGGTTTTAAGCTGGTTATTGATTTCGAACAGGAGATCTTCAATGCGTGCCAGGTCTTGCTCGGTCGCGTCCAGCTTTAGTTTGGCTTCTTTTTTTCTTGTTTTGTAAATGGTGATGCCGGCAGCCTGCTCCAGCATGCGGCGGCGGCTGTTTTCCTTATCTTTGATAATGTCGTCCACCATGCCTAACTCAATAATGGCATAACTGTCTGTGGAAATACCTGTATCTAAAAATAGGTTGTGTATGTCTTTCAGGCGGCAGCTAACATCGTTGAGCCTGTATTCAGAATCGCCGTTTTTGTAAAACCTCCTGGTGACGGTGACGGTAGAAAATTCGGTAGGTAAAAGGTTTCTTGTATTTTCAAATGTAAGGCTTACTTCTGCCATGCCGCTGGGGCTGCGGTTTTTACTGCCGTTGAAAACAAGCGCATCCAGGTTTTCGCTGCGCAGGGCAGATATCTTCTGCTCGCCGATGACCCAGCGGATGCTGTCAATAATATTACTTTTTCCACAACCGTTGGGGCCTATAATGCCGGTGATGCCCTCATCAAAATTGACAATGGTTTTATCCGCAAAGCTTTTAAAGCCTTTAATTTCTAATTGTTTTAAGCGCACTTGTATCCTTAATTTAAATCAGGAAGGCGAAAATAAGATTTATTTGCGAGTTGCAATCCGGATATGTTAATATTGTATAATTTGTGGACAAGCTGATGGGTGAGGATTTATCTCCGTTTATGTATCACATCAAAGGTGGTTTTGGATACAAAGAAACTAAGTTTCACCAAAATCAAAAAGTAAGATCAAAATTGTCAGATGTTACTTTCAAGCGCTGGTTTATATTATAGATTTTGTTCACCAAACCCTTTTGCACTATTCTTCCCCGCAGCTACGATCTATAACCTGCGCTACGCCAGATGTTCTTTTTTCCATTGCCGCAAAAATAACCAAAAAGTATAGTCTGCCTATAGGCGAGCCACGCGCAGCAGCTATGACCCGGAAGCAATTTGCACTTCAAGAACAATTGCTTCGCCTACGGTCAAGCTTAAATTATGAAAATATTAAGGGCGAAGCAATCACCTTACGTGTATTGCTTCCTCTCACTGCCAGGCAGACAAAGCTGCTAACGGTAAGATGACAATGAAATATAACCGGGGTTTTACTCTTCTACTCATTATATTATATTTAAACGTTCATGTGGATAAAGAAATAGCTTTAATTCGTGAAATAAACGCTTCCTATGAAGCAGTTTTCGAAGAAGAAAACACAGGAAAATCGAAGAGTATAGAAGGGAAATGGAAAGGCAGAACTATTATTGGTCAAAAAATTGATACTTTAGAGCATTGGGCTTTATAATGTAATGAGCTTCATCAAGCTCTCAATATTTTTCATTTAAAAATTTCGATTGTAATTTATATAAGAGATCCGCTTTTCCGGCAATCCCTTATGTAAAATAAGGCATTTTCTAATTTTACGCCATCCTATTTTCAAAAGCAGGATTTTACCATACCTTTCTAAATTATTTACGAACTTCGGTAAAAGAAAAATTATGGATAAAACCAATTTCAATATAGCCGTATTGATTGATGGCGACAATCCACAACCTAAACTCCTGCAGGCGATACTGGAAGAAGTATCTAAATACGGCAAAGCCACCATACGAAGAATTTACGGCGACTGGACAAACAATAAAATGAACGGCTGGAAAGAGCTGCTGAACCAGCATTCCTTTAACCCGGTACAGAAATTTGCCTACACTACCGGCAAGAATTCCACGGACAGCTCACTGATCATAGATGCCATGGACATCCTGCACAGTAAGAATGTTGACGGCTTTTGCATTGTTTCCAGCGACAGCGATTATACCGGCCTGGCCAAGCGCATCAGGGAAGATGGTGTATTTGTAATGGGTATCGGTGAGAAGAAAACACCGATGGCTTTTATACAATCCTGTGAAATATTTACGTTTACAGAAAATATTGTAGAGGAAGTAGCGCCCGCTGTGCAACCTGATAAAACAAAGAAGAGCGCATCTGTTAATCCAACAAACACCCATAAAAAAGAGAAGCTAAACACTACGCTGATTGATAAGGCTTTTAATATCTCTGCCAACGAGGAAGATGAGGTGTATGTTTCTCAAATAGGCAATAACCTTAGGAAAATTGATCCCAGTTTTGACCCAAGAGCTTATGGTTTCAACAGCCTGACCAAACTTTTTGAAAGCATCCCGAAATATAAGATTGTGCGTAATACAACCAATGGTATCAGCCACCCGATAGTGAAACGGAAGTAATTAAAGATCTTTTTTCTTGCCATGAAGGCCGAAGTCACAAGTTGTACCCACGGAAGTCTCCCGGCTTTTTCTCTTTGGAGAGAAGGCTAGAATGAGGAGCCCGGGCAGGGATTGAAGTGGCATCCTCTGTGAAGCGCAGCGTAACAGAGATACAGCGAAAAGCCCGGTGCGAAGCAGCCCGCCAACAATTCTATCCGGTACGCCTGGAAAACTTTTGCTGAAAATCGCTGAATGCAATAGCCAAAAAAACTATATTTGCACGATTTATTTTACCACTATGCCAAGAGACAACTCCATAAAATCTGTATTGATCATAGGTTCAGGCCCAATCGTAATCGGCCAGGCCTGCGAATTTGACTATTCAGGCTCCCAAGCCGCACGCAGCCTGCGAGAAGAAGGCATTGAAGTAACGCTGATCAACAGCAACCCTGCCACCATAATGACCGACCCGATGATGGCCGATCATGTGTACCTGTTGCCACTGACCGTGGAAAGTATAGAAAAAATCCTTGACGAACATAAGATCGATGCCGTACTGCCTACCATGGGCGGGCAGACAGCCCTGAACCTGTGTAAAGAAGCAGAGGAACTGGGCGTATGGGAGAGATATGGCGTAAGGCTGATAGGCGTGGATATTAAAGCCATTGATAAAGCGGAAGACAGGGAAAAATTCCGCCAGTGGATGATTGAAATGGGTGTGCCTGTTGCACCTGCAAAAACAGCAAACAGCTACCTGGAAGGTAAAGAATTTGCACAGGAAATAGGCTTCCCGCTGGTTATCCGCCCTTCCTTTACCTTAGGCGGTACAGGCGGAGGCTTTGTTCACTCTAAAGATGACCTGGACAATGCGCTTAACCGCGGCCTGAACGCTTCCCCCATACACGAAGTGCTGGTAGAAAAAGCAGTGCTTGGCTGGAAAGAGTTTGAACTGGAACTGCTCCGCGACTCTGCCGATAATGTGGTAATTATTTGTACAGTAGAAAACTTCGACCCGATGGGCGTGCATACCGGCGACAGCATCACCGTGGCACCTGCCATGACGCTGAGCGATACGGCATTTCAACTGATGCGCGATACGGCTATCCGCATGATGCGTGAACTGGGCAATTTCGCCGGCGGTTGTAACGTGCAGTTTGCACTGAACCCTGCCACCGAAGAAATCATTGCCATTGAAATAAACCCCCGTGTAAGCCGCAGCTCTGCGCTGGCATCTAAAGCTACCGGGTATCCTATTGCTAAAATAGCCGCCAAGCTGGCAATCGGCTACAGGCTTGATGAACTGAAAAACCAGATCACGCAAAATACTTCGGCTTATTTCGAGCCTGCTCTTGACTACGTGATCGTGAAAATACCACGCTGGAACTTTGACAAATTCAAAGGTGCAGACGATACACTGGGCTTGCAGATGAAATCTGTAGGCGAGGTAATGTCTATCGGCAGAAGCTTTACTGAAGCCATTCAAAAAGCCTGTCAGAGCCTGGAGAATGATGCTTTAGGACTGGGCACATATGGCAAGAACGTGATGAACGTGGATGAAATAATTGAATACATAAAAATACCCAAGTGGGATAGGATATTCCGCATTAAAGAGGCGTTGATGAAAGGCGTACGTAAAAAAACAATCGTGGAAGCTACGCGCATCGATAGGTGGTTCATTAACCAGATCGCGATTATCTGCGACATCGAAAAAAAACTGGGCGAATATTCACTCGATACCGTTCCTGCCGAATTGCTCAAAGACGCTAAGCGCCACGGCTTTAGCGATGCACAGATTGCTTATGTACTGCTGAAAGACTGCTCGGAAGATGAGGTATACGAGAAAAGAAAATCGCTGGGCATTAACCGCGTATACAAAATGGTAGATACCTGCGCGGCAGAGTTTGAAGCCAAGACGCCTTATTTTTACAGTACTTTTGAAGGGTAACGTTGCTCTTTACTAAATTATTCTTATACACGCCCGATTAGCCCCGGGCGTTTTTTTAGTGTTTTATGGATTACCATCCGTCTGCAAATAAATGATACGCCAATACCTAAGTCATTCAAACATATTCTCGGCAATAGATTATTATTGTAGTTATTATCGGATTTTCAAATTTATTTTTCGGCCAAGCCCAAATTCGATAAGTTTATAAAGGGTTGAAAGTTGAATATCACTGTGACTATTTTCAATTCTTGATATGAAGCTTTTTCTTGCGTCAATTTTTTGGGCAAGTTGCTCCTGTGTCATTTGGGCTAATTTTCTTTCTTCCTTAATCAGTTCTCCAATAGCAAACGACTTAGCTTTTATTTCAAATTTGGTTGTTTCTTTAGTTCCCTTTATGCCGTATCTCTTGTTAAGATGTTGGGCATAAATTTTGATATTTTTTATTTTTTATGTCCATCTTTACTTTCTTTTATTGTTTAAAATATTCCATCATTAATTTTTCTGAGTTTTTCAATTCTTTAAGCGGTGCTTCTGAGTTTTCTTATGAAATCCACTAAATAAGACAACTAAATTTCCCTTTGTCGAAACAGCTATCCGATAGATATTACTTTCCTATTCAACCCGGATTTCAAAAAGCCCCTTAGCCGCTTCCATACTTTTCAAAATTTTGTCGCCACACGTTCTATAATCGTTATCATAAAAATCACTTCGTCAATTTTGGCCTTAACTTTATCTCTTAAGGTTTCAAAAAGTTGTCGAAAATGGTTTATAAAAAAACAATTTCTTTGATAATTTCCATTTATAAAAGTTAACGAATAATGGAACATAATCAAAAAAAAGGTAGTATCATATATTTTAATATTGCTGTAAATAAATATTGAGGTCTTGGCGGAGGCCTGGAATTAGCTAAATGTAGTAGGTCTAAATCAAAAATGCCGGTAAAATTCCCGGCATTTTTTCTAATTCTTCCTGAAAGTTACGGGAAAATACCCAGCTCTTCGTAAGCCTTGGCTACTTTTTGTATCGCTACAAGGTAAGCGGCAGTGCGCATATCATGCACTTCTGGATGCGAATGCCATACATCCATAATTTCCTGCGTAGCAGAAATCATGGTTTCTTCCAGGCCGCTGTGCACCAGGTCTATTTCATCTGCTCCGTGTGCAATGATTTTCTTGTCTCTTTCCGGCACCTGCTTGCCGGTTAATAATTCAAGCTGGTTGATGATGCGTTTGTTTACATTCTCAGTAAATCTTTTTTCCATCCTGCCGTAGCGAACGTGGCTGAGGTTTTTTAACCATTCAAAGTAAGAAACGGTAACGCCTCCGGCGTTGAGATACATATCCGGGATCACCACCACTCCTTTGCGGATAAATATTTCGTCTGCTTCCGGCGTGAGGGGGCCATTGGCTGCCTCGCCGATTATTTTAGCTTTAATTCTTTCTGCATTCCCTTCATGGATTACGCTTTCCAGCGCTGCGGGGATAAGGATATCACAATCCAGCTCCAATGCTTCAGCAGAATTTTCAATGAATACAGAACCCGGGAAATCTTTCACCGAGCCTGTATTTTTCCTGTGGAAGAATACATCTTCCTCATTGAGCCCTTCTTCATTGTAGATAGCTCCTTCTTTTTCTGCGATGCAGATAATCTTTGCACCTCCCTGCCTGAAGAATTTAGTGGCATAAAAGCCTACATTACCCAAACCCTGCACAACCACTCTTTTATTTTCTATACCTGTTGTAAGGCCTACTTTTTCCATTACTCCAGGCATGTTGCACACTTCACGTACGCCGTAAAAAACACCGAGTCCGGTAGCTTCTTTCCTACCGTTTACACCGCCCTGAGAAATAGGTTTCCCCGTTACACATGCCAGCGCATTGATATCGTCCGGGTTCATAGAAGTGTAGGTATCTGCAATCCACGCCATTTCACGCCCGCTGGTACCGTAGTCAGGAGCCGGCACATCTATACCCGGGCCGATAAAGTTTTTCTTTACCAGCTCTGATGTATAGCGGCGGGTGATCTTCTGCAATTCAAATTCACTGTAGTTTTGCGGATCTATCCTGATCCCCCCCTTACCTCCACCGAAAGGCACGCTGACAATAGCACATTTGTAGGTCATCAGCGCAGCAAGCGCCATTACTTCATCCTGGTTTACATCCGTACTGAAACGTATACCGCCTTTACACGGAGTACGGTGGTGAGAGTGCTGTACCCTGTAAGCTTCAATTACTTCGATGCTGCCATTGTCGCGCTTTAAGGGAAAGCGTATGCGCAATACGGCGTTACACGCTTTAATCTGTTCCAGCAGGCCCTTGTCGAAATCGGTAAGGGCAGCGGCTTTGTCAAAACTTTTTATGACATTTTCGAAAAAGTTTGGTCGGTTTGACATATTTGAAATTTGTTTATTGTAAAACTTAACTGCGAGAGGAGTGAGAATTTGCCTCTTTCTCTATCTTGCTTATTTTTTTATCCAACAGATACAGATATAAAAACAAGCCGACCACAATGAGCACCACTACTGCCATAACCACGTATATCTTGCCGTTGCTGTTCATAAATCCTGTTTGCTGCCGATCGGCTGCCTGCGCAAACGTGCAGAATGAAAAAAGAAATAAAACCGAAGTGAAGCATATATATTTCAAGCGTTGCATACTATTTAAATTTATTTTCTATTAATAACTTAACTCTAATTCTTAAGGTGGCTATCCATACGCCCAACATAGACCAGCCGATGAAAGCAGGGATCATTACCAGTTTCATGTAATCTGTAGTATCATTGGGATTCAGTGCGGGGTTGCCTTCACTGCCCTGCCCGCCCGGGTGCAGGCTTTCGGCGAAACGAGGCAATATCCATATTGTTGGGAAAAGCATACAATAAGCAAAGATGTTGTACACTGCGCTCACTTTAGCGCTTTTATCCATATCCGTCATAGAACCACGCACTACAAAGTAAGCGCAGTAAATAAGTATGGCAATGGCAGTACCTATCTGCTTAGGGTCTCCGCTCCAGGGAGCACCCCACTGGTAGTTAGCCCAGATCATGCCGGTAAAAAGCCCTAAAAAACTGTAGTACAGGCCTATTCGGGCAAATTCCAGGGAAATAATATCATCTATTTGCTTTTGTGAACGCAAATATTTTATGGCAAAAAACACGGATATAGAAAGAAATACCATCATGCCTATCCACATCGGCACATGAAAAAACAGATTCCGGATAGACTCCTGCAAACGGCCATCCAGATTAGGCACATCTACTATAAAACCCATTGTGCACACCCAAATCAACAACACAAAAGTTAAGATCTTCCACCAGGACTTACGCATCATACTATGTATAAAAAGTTACTTTAATTTTTCAAAAATCAATACACAAACTTAATCAAAGTTTAATAAGCAAACAATTGTTCATGAAATATTTTTTAAAATATATTACCATTCGGGCAGCGCATCCAGCCGGTGAAAGAAGCCTTTATCTATACACCACCCGATTGTTTCCCTTCCGTTGGTTATAACCAGGTAGCTTCCCGAAAGTTTCATGTTGTACCGTGCCACCTGCTCAAGCACAGCAGTATTTATTGCCACCTGTGGCTCCTTGCATTCTACAATGAGCCAGGGGCGCATATTTTTGAAAACTACAATATCAAACCTCTTCTTTAGTTCACCCAGCCTGATCTCCTTTTCAATGGCCATTAATGGGGCAGGATATTTCTTGACCTCTATGAGATATTGGACAAAGTTTTGCCTCACCCACTCTTCAGGCGTAAGTAAAATCCAGCGTTTGCGTATGGCATCCCAGATAAATTCCCTGTCATTCTCCGTTTTGATCCTGAATGCCGGCGGAGGATACGTGATCAACATAAAATAGTTTCTTATCGATAAATGTACGATATTAGCATGAACAAATGCTTTAGTATGGAAACCAGAAGTGAAATTGTTACAAACTGGCTGCAAAGATATACCGGGGAAATCCTGAAAAATTTTGGTGAATACATTTTACTTACCAATTTCGGCAACTATGTACACCTGTTTGCAAAGTGGAACGATGTAAAGGTAAAAGGCCTTACCAAGCCTTTTCAATGTGCCACTGCCGAGAATATTACCATCATTAACTTTGGTATGGGCAGCCCGGGCGCAGCTACTATTATGGACCTGCTCTCTGCCATAAAACCAAAAGCAGCTTTGTTCCTGGGTAAATGCGGCGGGCTGAAAAAAAGAAATAAACTCGGCGACCTGATCCTCCCCATTGCAGCCATTCGCGGAGAAGGTACCTCTAACGATTACTTTCCGCCCGAAGTGCCCGCCCTGCCTGCCTTTGCCTTGCAGAAAGCTATTTCTACCACCATCCGTGACTATAAAGTAGACTACTGGACAGGCACCGTATACACCACCAACCGCAGGGTGTGGGAACACGATGCCGATTTTAAAAAGTACCTGGTAAAAATAAGGGCATATGCGGTAGACATGGAAACCGCCACCATATTTACCGTTGGGTTTTATAATAAAATTCCCACAGGCGCACTGCTGCTGGTAAGCGATCAGCCTATGATACCTGAAGGCGTTAAAACCGCAGAAAGCGACAGAAGCATCACTCAAAAATATGTGGAGACTCATTTAAAGATCGGCATAGATTCACTGAAACAGCTCATCAACAACGGCGTTACGGTAAGGCATTTGCGCTACTGATTGTTTGCTGCACAAAATGCGAGGTATTTAAATGAATCGCTAATTTTCCTTTTTCAGCCTACAAGCCAAATTTGTGGCACAGTTTTTTATTGTATATAGTTAAACAAATTACTTAACAACTAAACAGTGAACAAATGAATAGCAACACAAGAAACGGACTTATCGCAGCTGGTTTGGCTGCTGTAGCATACTGGTTTAAAGGTATGACACCCGAACAAAGACAAAACGTAAAAGACAAGGTAGCAGGTGCCGGAAAAAGATTTACCGAAAAAGCAAACGAAGCTATGAATTCTGCTAAAAGCACCATTAATAACACTACCGGCGATGTAAGAGAAAAAACAACTTATTAATTCTTCTCACGCCAGATAAAAAAAGCTGCTCAATTGCAGCTTTTTTTATGGAAACATTTGTACTCTAATGGTATATTATAATGGATTTTGTGCGAGCGTACCACCGCTCAGTTCAATTTCGGCCTGAGGTATCGGCATCAGGTTGCTGACACCTTACCTAAAATTGCCCTTTTCCTTAAAAGCTGTGTCAGCTTTGCCTGTTCTCACCATATCAAAATATCTGTGCCCTTTCATAGCCAGCTCAAGCCTACTTTCTTTTAGAATAGCTTCAAACAGCGACTCTCCACCATCTGTAATATTGTCCTGCAGCTTTGCCCTTCTGCGCACTTTATTCAAGTATTCACGTGGGGTTGTATTATCCGGGTTTGCTGATTTTACCAAAGCTTCTGCATAGGTTAATACACTTCAGGTAAACGTATTGATTTTTTCCAAAGGCAATTTGAAGTTAATAGGATTTTGTCTCACTAAAAAATAAAGCACCCAGTGGGTACTTTACTTAAGAGTTTGCTTACAACTATGATATTTATTTAGTTACATACTTAGCTGCTTTACTTTCCATATTATCTGCATTAATTGCAGTTACTGTATAGATGCCATTTGTACTTACGGCGAGTTCATTGGCGGTTGTAATTGCTAAAACTTTGCTTTCAGTTTTTAAATCACTAGTATGGTAAACTACTGACCTTACATTTCCTGAAGTAGACCATTTTAGCGTATTGCCTTCTAACCTTAGATTCTGCGGACTGGCAGGAGCTGGCGCTACAGCTCTTCCAAGGAATGGAATTACCGCGGGACTTAAGAATATTTCAGCGAACTTAGCGGCAAATTCAGGTTTTTCATTTAAATATTTAGCGCTGTAAAATAGATTGCCAACTACATTTTTCTTCTGTTTAGTTAACGAAAGTTCATTTGAGAGATCAGCCGGCGTGGATACAATACCACTTCCTGTATAAATGGCATGGCCAACCATGAGATGCGGCTTATCGTTAAATCTGTCCCAATCATTTAGCCTGGTATTAAAGCTGGAATGCTGGTAAATTTGCGGTATTACTACATCCATCCATCCTTCTTTTGCCCATTTTACAATATCTGCATACAATGTATTCAGGTTGTAATCAAAGTTGGAGGTAGGAGAGATAGAAAAAACCACTTCAGGCTTTGTACTTACTATTGCGTCATACACACCTTTTATTGACTGGTCTACATTGGCTCTTCTGAAAGCCTTGATATCCGTAAATCCGCTGCCGTACTTTTCAAAATCCGGCTGGTCGGAAACCATAGTTCCTGCTGCTGAGGGATCAGGATAAAAGTAGTCGTCCATGTGAATACCGTCTACAGCGTATTTGGAAACAATGTCCTTAACGATGTCTGCTAAACGCTGCCTTGCTTCGGGTACTGCAGGGTTGTATACCTGAATTTTTTCATGGCTCGTCACCCACTCCGGTTTTACCGATGCATGCAAGGCAGGGTAAGGCGTAGAACTGCCCGCCCTGGTTGCAATCCTGAAGGGATTCAGCCACGCATGAAATTCTATACCCCTGCTATGTGCCTCATCAATCATAAATTTCATTACATCATAGCCCGGGTCTTTGTCTCGGGTGCCGGTAATGCTGGCGCTCCAGGGCTCATAAGGTGAATTGTAAAAAGCATCGCCCATGCCTTTTACCTGCACAAAAACTGCATTCATATTCAGGCTTTTCAGCTTGTCCAGGTAATCTGTATACAATTTCTTTTGTGCTGCCATGCCATACTGATTCATAGGCCAATCAAGTCCCCAAACGGTGGCCATCCATACGGCACGCATTTGTTTCTTAGAGATAATAACAGTATCGGCATTAGTGGGGGGCGGTTGAGGGGGATTAATTGGTCCATCTGTACCGCTTTTAGTACAGGCACTGAAAACAGCCATGCCTGCTAATACAACCAAAGCAAAGTGAATAATTTTTTTCATATATCTATATATATAAAGAAAGTCTCCTACTTTGATAAAACTAGGAAACTTCTTTTTTTATAATGAAATTTACTGAGCCGCCCAGCCCGGATTTTGTGTCAATGTTATTCCTTTATCTTTATATAATTTTATTTGATCTAATGGCAAAGGACTTAAATATACACGAGGATTATCAAAAACACGCTGCGATTCTTCCTTAAAAGCAGGAACAATATAACCCTCACTACTATTATTTTCAAGATAAACATCTTTGATGCCAGGAAAATCTGACTTTTTAATCCAAGCTCCTCTATTTATATCTACATTAGCTTTTGTATCTGTTAATTCCAATTTTTTCCATCTTTTAAGATCATCCAACCTGAATCCTTCAAGCGCTAATTCAATTCTTCTCTCTCTTCTTAGTTCCCAAATCAAAGATGGAACTGTTGGGTCCCTCTGAGGATCATCATAAACGGAGTTATTAACAGCTGGCTGGTTACCTATAACCTGTAATGCGGGCATTGCAATTCCTGGTCTTGACCTTAATTTATTAATTGTTTTATCCAGATCGCTCTGAGTAAGCGTGCCTAATTCTGCTGCAGCCTCTGCATAATTCAATAATACTTCTCCAAACCTGATGATAGGAGCATCAGTAGCGTTAAGACTTCCGCTTCCTTCAGGAAGATCTTTAAGAGATTCATTAAAAAACTTCTGGACAGCATAGCCTGATGTGGAATAATTTGTGGCACTTCCATTAACCCTTAAAACAGGAAAAAATGTTTCCTTGATGCGAGGATCCCTGTTTTTCATTACACTATCAATTTTTTTATCGCCTGCATAACGTGGTGATAAAGATATTGGCAAACCATCGTCTAGTAAATAGGTTTCAATTAAATCTTTTGATACGCCAGTTTGGGGTTCTTTATTTACATAAGAATGAAGACTATGTGTTAGCACTCCTGTTTCATATCTACGATATAGTATGATTTCTTTTTTTCCATTCAGGTCTAGCGAGTTGAAAAGACTCCTGTAGTTATCAGTGATAGAATATTTTCCTGACTTAATAATTTCATCCGCAGCCCACTTAGCCGCTTCTAAATACGTTTTCGATTTAGCTGCATCTATGTTGTGATATTTAAAGTATGTACCGTGATATAAAAAAACACGAGACATAAACGCCAATACTACGTATTTATTCACGGCTGATCCTTCATTACCATCCGAAGCTCTTACATTTTGTGCTGCAAATTGAAAGTCTTCCAACATTTTGTCAATAACAAAAGGAAGAGGATCACGTTGACGGTACAATCCAGAATCTGTTTCAAGCATATACTTTTCAAACCATGGGACATCACCAAAAGATTTCGTAAGATCATTGTATTCTAAAGCGCGGAAAAAACGCCCTATACCGATCCAATGATTTCTTGCGCTCTGTTCTAACATAGACATTTCCGATACTTTTGTAATGAAGTGGTTAGCTTTCCTTACCCAAGTAAATGACCATCCGCCACCTGTGGCAGGTACATTTTTGGTAAATTGAGCTGGAGAAGAAGAAGCGAAATCATCATTCAGACTTTGCCCTGAAAAATAGTTACCCCATGCAAATCCGGAACCATACCCTGTAAAATAAGCGGTATAAAATCCCCAAGCATAAGTTCTGACATTTTGTTCGCTTGTCCAAAAGGTATTATCTACTAGTCTGTCTTCAGGGTACTTTTCCAAGAAGTCTTTTTTACAGGATGTAAAGAAAAGCAGCCCTGAAATTATGGTTAAGATATATTTTTTCATTTGTATATATTTTATTTTTCTTTATGGTCACATGGAATAGCCTTTATTATTAAGTTGAGACACAACTTATGATTGTGGCTATTTTATGATTTTGCTTTTAAAAGGTTACTTGAATGCCGAATGAATACATTTTTCTAAATGGATACACCCTGCCAAAAGTATTCGGATCGTTTAAACCTGCTGAAGTATAATCTACTTCTGGATCGAGTGGTACATTACCTGTATGGCTAATCGTAAACAGGTTTTCCCCGCTGAAATATATGCGTGCTGTACTTAGAGAAACCTTCTTGATCAATGATTCAGGAAGTGAATAGCCAACTGTAAGATTTTTTAAACGAGTATAAGCCATATTTAACAGATATTTCGTTTGAGGTAAAAAATTTCTAGTGTTGTTTGATTGCCCCTGATCTGTTGGACGGGGATAAAAAGCATTAGGATTTTCTTCAGTCCAATAATCCATTTGATGAGCATACCAAGCCTCGCCTGGACGATAGCCAGGTATAAATATAGGTCCATTAACCCATGCTTGTCTGCTACCTACACCCTGAATAAATGCACTGAAATCAATACCTTTAAATGCCATCCCTAATCTAAAACCATATTGATATCTAGGAGTTGTGTTTCCAATTAACCTTAGATCTCCATGATCTTCTATTGTATTAGATCCAAAATCAATAGTGTCATTACCGTCAAGATCTTTATATTTTATATCTCCAGGTCCGTAAAAGAACCAGCCAGATTCCCAATATTGTTGGGTAGGAATGCCAGATTTTAGCACATATTTTCCCCCGTTCAAAATTAACTTGCCATTAGCGTCTTGTTCGAAATCATCTTTAGTAAAATATCTATCAGTTTCGTACCCCCAAATTTCTCCAAGAACTCTTCCTTTGTAATTTGTACCTAGTGTTTTAGTAATGTTTGCCGATTCTGTAATTTCTTCTTTGAAATCAGAAAGCATAGCAGTTGCATTAAATGAAAATCCATTATTGAACGTTTTATTATAATCAACTTGCAGTTCCCATCCTGTGGTTGCCATCGCTCCAAAATTTCTAAGAGGGGCTCCGGTTCCTAAGGTATTAGGCACAGTAAGTCCTGCACTGTGCATATTGCTTGTTGTGCGCTTGTACCAATCGAACGTGATACCAAATTGGTCTTTAAAAAATCTTGCATCCACACCAAAGTCAAGTGTTGCCACCTTTTCCCAAGTTAAATTTGGAGATACTAAACCTGGAGTAGCCACGGTTGTCATATTTACATTTCCTATGACCCATCCTGAAGCAGGTGCT
The DNA here is from genome assembly GCA_023422835.1 of Bacteroidota bacterium. Classification (GTDB taxonomy): domain Bacteria; phylum Bacteroidota; class Bacteroidia; order Chitinophagales; family Chitinophagaceae; genus Haoranjiania; species Haoranjiania flava. Next base: position 299,112 of record JAFAGI010000012.1, read on the forward strand.
CCCATGGTAACAAGATATCTAAAATCCGGTATTGACTGATTTCCGAGTGCACCCCATGATCCCCTTAATTTTAAAAATGATAAATACGGTTTAGTAAAGTCCATATAAGATTCGTTAGTTAAAACATATCCAGCTGACATAGAACTAAAAAATCCCCACCTTTCATTTACAGGAAATTTTGACGATCCATCATATCTTCCGTTAAGTTCAAGTAGGTATTTACTCTTATAATCATAATTTATTCTTCCAAAATAACCCATAGTTGCCCAGCTTCCTTTATAAGAAGTAACAAATTGATCGCCAGTGGCTAAATTTGGAAGACCAATGTTTGGATCAATCAACCCTCTTCTTTCTGATCCTTGGCCCATATTAGCATACTCTTCTATATCCATCCCTGCAGTGAGCTTAAAATTGTGATCATTTAATCTTTTATTATATGTTGCATAACCTTTAAAAACATTTCTATTATTCCAATCGGAATAAAGTTGCGCTCTATCATATGTTGCACTTGTATACGCTTGATAAGGCATCGTTCCGCCGCCTGCCCAGAAGTCATATCCGTATACTTTGCCCCCCGTACGTTGTTCATGCTCATTCATTGCATCGTAAGTATAGTCTGCATCGAACGTTAATCCCTCAGCAATGTTAAATGTTCCACCAACACTAACACGTGCTAATGTATTATTGTTTTTATTCATTTTGGCTTGCTCGACTTCTGTTACAGCGCTGCGCCACGGCTTACCTTCATACAAGCCATATGGATAGGTTCTAGGCCAACGATAAAGATAATACCAAGGATCATACGTGTCTGACCCGTAATTGTAAGGTTTAGTAGTTGTAGCACTTGACAACATAAATTTTCCACGTACATTCAACCAATCCGTAACTTGAGAAGTAAGTCCGAAATTTAAATTATAGCGCCTAAATAAATCCTGATTTACTTTAAGCACTCCTTTTTGATCTAGCAAACCCAAGTTCAAATTATATGTTGTTTTAGCTGTGCTGCCACTAAAAGTTAGGTTATGTGTTTGTTGTGGAGTCCAATCTTTTATGAATTTCTCTCTTACATCCCATGGACGATAAAAAAATAATCTGCCGCTACGTATCTCAAAATCTCTACCTAACATCATTTCATCTCCTAAATCTTGTCCTCCATACAATTTCTCCCATTCTTTCATCTTTTCAATCCCTAAAGAATCGTAAGACTGCCCTACAGCACTGAAAATTGTCAAATTAGGATTCGTTCTTTGCATGGCACGAAAAGCTACTTGTGCGCCGCCCACAGCCGGTGCAATCTCCGGTGTAACTGTTGGAGTAGACCATGAAAAATTATTTGAATATGAAATATTGTATTTATCCAAACCTTTTTTCCCTTTTTTAGTAGTAATTAAGATAACGCCCCAAGTTGCGCGCGGTCCATAAATTGATGTTGAAGCCGCATCTTTCAACACTGAAATACTTTCAATATCATCAGGGTTAATCATTCTTAAATCCGGCAATTCAACATTATCAACAAGCAATAAAGGTCTGGCACCGTTTGTGTTGCTGAGTGACCCTTGTAGACCACGTAAACGTATAGCAGGGTTTGTTCCTAAATCCCCTGTAGGAGATGTTATAGTTAACCCTGGAACGGCTCCTTGCAAACCTCTTCCTACATCGGCAATAGGCCTGTTGCCTAACGTTTTTTGCACATCCACTGTCGTTACGGCTCCTGTAATATTTCCTCTTCTTTGCGTACCATAACCTACCACTACAACATCATTAAGGTTAGATTCGCTGGAGGATAGCTGAACATCTATCACAGATTGGTCGCCTACCCTCTTTTCCTGCGCGGTGTAGCTGACAGCATTGAACTGCAAAACATCATTGCTGCCCGCTGAAATAGAATACCGGCCGTCCTGGTCTGTGATTACCCCGGTTGTTCTGCCTTTTACCTGTACGCTGGCCGCAGATACTGCTTCACCTTTTTCATTGGTTACTGTTCCTGTAACTGTTTTTGATTGAGAAAAAGATTGAAAGGAGCAAAACAAAAGAATAAATAAGAAAAGAAATTGCTTCATAAAAATTCAATTTAGCTATGCATAAAATTGTTAATAATAGCACAAATTAAACTCTTTAACTTTATAAAAAAAATTTTTCAGATATTATTTTTTTGTTTTTTTAACTCAATAAACCCAATATAACAATTTTACATTTTAAAATAAGTATGGCGATACACTAGACAATGTTAAAAATATGTATAAATATATTAAAAAATAAATATTTAATCTGGGATTTAATGAAGAATTGTCGAAGCACATCCGAGTAAATGAACTTTTAAGGTTGTAAACATAAAAAAAGCACCACTACCAGGCGCTTTAAAAATTGTTATTCTCTGTATTATTTTCTCCATTCATTCATGCCGCCGGCAAGATTGTAGGTGTTGGTAAAACCGCATTGCTCTAAAAACATACATGCCTGCTGGCTGCGGTTACCGCTGCGGCAGTATACAATCAATTCCTGATCTTTCAGATGGTCGATCTCCTCTGTTTCAAAATTCATGATATTGCTCATCGGCAGATGTGTGCCGCCAATGTTGTATTCTTCTCGCTCGCCGGCTTCGCGTACATCTAGGAAATTGAGCGGTTCGCCTGCGCTGAGCCTGGCTTTTACTTCTTCAACAGTCGTAGTTTGCATAGTTTTATAAATTTAAAATTATTCTGCAGTTTCTACCTTGCCCTGCTGCGGAAGGCTGGTATTACCATTCTCCGGGCCGGTATTGGCCTTCAGCCAGAGGTTAATGGGATACCCGTATTTCACTCTTGTGTATCGTGTACCTTTTTTTACTTCATCTCTCATTTCACGTTCGGGATCCTGACGGTAAACAATCGCCGTGAGTGTGTCGGTAACACCGGGGTCAAGGACTACATCGCCCACCTTTAAATTCATGGAAAGCAGGTATTGCCTGGCTTCTGCAAAAGTCATATTTTCCAGGTTGGGAACTTGCATGCTGGGGCTGCCTTTACCATCGCCGAGGGATAAATGTATCACCGTACCTACAGGCACTTTTGTGCCCGGCGCTATTTCGGTAAGGCTATCCAGCCGCTGCTCTTTTACCACATCTTTACCAAGATCTGGAATGTAGCGCGTGCTGCCGACCTTTAAACCAAAACTTTTTAAAAGAAAATAAGCGCTGGTATTGGAGAAGCCGCGCAGATCGGGCATTTCTACTAAAGGAGCTGTAGCCCTGTTTATGGTGAGGTAAACAATCCTGTTTGATTTTACGCCTTTAATAGCGGAACTGGGCGTTTGCGCAACCACGGTAAGCCGCGGCAGACTATCGTAAAACAAGGAGTCTTGTACAAAAGCCTGTAAACCTGCCGATTCAATTTTTTCAATGGCCTTATCGTAGCGCATGCCCAGTACATTGGGTACTTTTACGGAATTGCCATGCTTGGTAAGCATATCCAGCGAAGAGATAAATATCAGGCCGATGGCAAATGTTGCCAGCAATACCATGATAAGGTTAAAGAAAAAAGACCTGTTTTTAAAAAAATTTGACACGCTGCTAATTTTTTGTGTTTGCCGAATGTAAACGTAAAGCTTCTTCAATCAGGTCGGTATAAAAATTGGTAACAGTTCTGCCACTTGCACGCACCTGCTGTGGAATAAAGCTGGTATCAGTTTGGCCGGGTACCGTATTTATTTCCAGCATATAAGCCTTACCTTCTTCTTCCTGGTAAATAAAATCTATTCTTACTACGCCGCTGCAATTTAAACCTTTATACAATCTTAGAGCAGCATCGTTGATTTTTTGTTTAATATCTTCTGTAACATCTGCCGGTGTGATCTCGGTGGTTTTTCCGCTATACTTGGCTTCAAAATCAAAGTATTGGGTGCCGTCAACTGTTGCGGGCATCACTACTTCAGATATAGGCAATACAATGATTTCCCCCTGAGACATGTACACACCCACCGTAAGTTCGCGTCCGCGGATAAACTCTTCTATCATTACTTCATCATCTACCGCAAAAGCCTTTTCAAGATGTGTATGGATAAGGCCTTCATCGTACGCCAGGACTTTGAATGTAGCGAGGCTGGAGCCGCCGTTGTTCGGCTTTATAAATACCGGATACTGAAGCGCCTTTAACTCTGTAATATCAAAGCCTTTTTTCCTTGAAAACATCCTGGATTGCGCCACATGTACACCATAATATGCCGCCAGCGCCACCGTAAACTTTTTATTGAAGGTAATGGCAGATGTAGCCGCATCGCAGCAGGTATATGGCAGGCCGATCATGTCGAAATAGCCGGGCAGTTTGCCGTCTTCACCGGGCGTACCGTGCAGGCACATCAGGGCTACATCAAACTTTATTTTTTTATCGTGCAGCACCATAGAAAAATCGCTTCTGTCCAGCTGCTGTTTATGCCCGTCTTCAGAAACATATAGCCAGCCTTCCTTACAGATGTCTACCAGGTAGCAGTCAAATTTTTCCCTATCGAGCTGGGCAGCAACGTTGGCCGCGCTTTTGTAGCTGATCTCTGCTTCTCCGCTCAGTCCGCCTGTGATTAGGGCTACACTTATTTTTTTCGAAATATTGTTCATGTACAATAATAATGATGCAAATATATAAAAATTATTACCGGGTGTTATTGAATTAAGTTGCGCGCATTTTCCTCACTGTATACAAATTTAAACCGGCGGTGGCTCCAAAGGTAATTTGCCGGGTCTGCTTTTATGTTTTCTTCTATGAGCCCTGCCATTTTTTTAGTGATCTCCCCGCGCCTGGTCTCCGAAGCATTGGCTGTGATCAGCACCAGCTCATTTTTATAATAACCTCTTTTTACTCTTGTAAGTTTACCAAAAACTACTGCATTGCCGTTGATCACAGAGCCTTTTTCCGGACCTTTCACAAACGGCACCAGCCTGCCAAAAAAAGTAGTCCAGAAAGCTTTATGCCTGTGTTTATAAGGATTCTGGTCTGCTACGAGTATGAGGCAATATTTTTCACCTGCATGGCTTCTAAAGCGCGACTGAAAATCTTCGGTGGGCAGCAAAGCAGCCTGGAACCTGCCGCGCAACCGCAGCATCATGTTTTCAAAAACATAGTTCTCCACTTTTTTATATACCAGCAACTGCTTATAAGGGTTTTGCAGGCTCACGGCAAGGTTGGCCATTTCCCAGTTAAAAAAATGTCCTAACGCAAGCGTGATACTTCTTTCCGAACTTGCATGCAAGTCTTCCAGCAATTGCAAATCGCATACAAACCTTTTACTTAGCGATTCTTTACTGATTGAAATAAGTTTAAGGGTTTCTAAAAAGCTGTCGCAAAATCTGGTGTAAAATTCATGCGCTATTCTATCTCTTTCCTGCTGCGTTTTTTCCGGAAAAGCGATCTGCAGGTTGTCCAGTACAACTTTTTTCCTGTATTGAAAGATATCGCGCAATACAAAAGCAATAATGTCGCTGAATACATACAGTACACGCAGCGGCAGCAGTGAAAAAATATAAAATATAGCGTAGATTATTTTAAACAATAAATGTTGCATCCTATGTTTTTATCGCCGGTTGAAAGGCTGTCATTGTTATAAAATAATATCTTGAACAATGTTGCTCTTTTCCGGGTAATCGGTGTTGAAATGCAGGCCCCTACTTTCTTTGCGAAACTGTGCTCCTTTTACGATCAGGTAAGCCACAGAGATAAGGTTTCTCAGTTCACAAAGTTGTGGCGATACTTTGGTGGTTCTGAAGAGCTGCTCAGTTTCTTCAAAGAGAAGATCCAGTCGCTTCATAGCGCGCTCCAGGCGCACATTGTTCCTTACAATGCCCACATAGTCACTCATAGTAAGCTCCAGTTCCTTACGGCTCTGCGTTATCAGGATCATCTCCTTAGGGTCGGTAGTACTTTTGGATATCCAGTCAGGCACCTCATTGTGGCTCATGCTTTCCCTGAAAGACTTATAACCGCCGTTTTGCATATACCTGCGCACATGCTCATATACGCGATGGCCGTAAACCATTGCTTCCAGCAGGCTGTTGCTTGCCAGGCGGTTGGCGCCGTGCAGTCCGGTGCTGCTGCATTCGCCGCAAGCGTAGAGGTTCAGGATGGTTGTGCGACCGTGCCCGTCTACCTTAATGCCGCCGCAACTGTAGTGTGCAGCAGGCGCCACCGGTATCATGTCTTTGCGGATATCTATGTTAAGGCTTAAGCATTTTTCGTTGATGTTCGGGAAATGATGCAGGAACTTTTCATAGTCCATGTGCCTGCAGTCCAGGTAAACATATTCCTTACCTTCCTGCTTCATTTCATTGTCAATGGCACGCGCCACAATATCGCGGGGCGCAAGATCTTTGCGTTCATCATATTTCTCCATGAAGGCTTCGCCCTTGTGATTCCGCAAGATGCCACCATCGCCGCGCACTGCTTCCGTGATCAGGAAGGATGGAGAAATGCCGGCTTCGAACAATGCTGTCGGGTGAAACTGTATGAACTCCATATTTTCCACCCTGCCTTTGGCACGGTAAACCATTGCCACACCATCACCGGTAGCCACGCGCGGATTGGTGGTGGTTCTGTAGGCCTGGCCGCAACCACCAGTTGCCAGCACCGTTGTCGGAGCGAGGCATTTTTCTACAGTATTGTTTTTTTCATTCAGCATATACACCCCATAACAGGTAATATCGGTAGTAGATTTGGTTACCAGGTAGCCGAAGTGATGCTGGGTAATGATATCAATCACGTAATGTTTTTCCAGGATGCGTATATTTTTTGTATTCCGTGCTTTTGCTGCAATAGCCCGCTCAATCTCTCTGCCGGTAATATCCTTATGGTGCAGTATCCTGTTTTCACTGTGGCCCCCTTCCCTGCCTAAGCTGTAATCCCCATCCGGATCTTTATCGAATTGCGTACCGTATGCGATCAGTTCTTTCAATCGCTCAGGGCCTTCGGAAATAATAGAAGCCACCAGTTCCTCATCACACAAACCATCACCTGCTACCAGCGTATCGCTGATGTGTTTCTCAAAGCTGTCATTCTCAAAATCCCATACAGTGGCAACGCCGCCCTGGGCATAGGCTGTATTGGTGTCTTCCAGGAATGACTTGGTAATAACCGTAACTTCTTTGTCAGGAAATGCTTCTGCAATTTTTAATGCATAAGTGAGCCCTGCCAGCCCCGAACCGATTATCAAAAAATCCGTTTGCATCTTCAGTTAGTTTTACATTAATTTCCGGCGCCAGTACCGGCATCTTCATCTGCATTCAGCAAATGTTCATCAGGCACTATCCTACCTTTTCTTTTATCGTAAAATAAGGACATTACAATAGACAAGCCTACACTTGCTAGAATCACAGCCAGTGAAATGCCGATAGGAATGTGGATATCAAAATACTCTACCAACATTTTGAAGCCGATAAAAATCAACACCACTGCAATACCCTGTTGTAAATAATCAAATTTATCGGCAGCGCCCTGCAGCAGAAAAAATAAGCTTCTTAACCCGAGTATAGCAAAGATATTACTGGAATAAATGATCATAATATCTGTGTCTGAAAAGGGTACGCCTGCACTGTCTCGCACCAATGAAACTACCGTGGGAATGCTGTCTACCGCAAACACCAGGTCTGTAACGGCAATTACCAGCACCACGATGGATAAAGTGGTCAGGTATGTTTTTCCCTTTATTTTGGTAAAATATTTCCCGTTGGAATCTTTGTAGGTGATGGGCAATACCCTGTTGGCCCATTTGAATAATTTATTCTTATCCAAGTCAAGCTGGTGATCGTCTTTCTGTACAAACAATTTGAACCCCGTATATAGCAGGAATGCGCCGAAAATATACATGATCCAATGAAAGCGGTTGATAATCTCCACGCCAAGCGCTATGAAAATGATCCTTAAAATAATGGCCATCAGTACGCCAACCAACAACGCCCTGTTCTTATCAACGCTTTTGATCTTGAAATAATTAAAGATGATGATGAATACAAAGATATTGTCTATGCTCAATGATTTCTCCATGAGATAGGCGCTGATGTACTTGGTAGCATATCTTACACCATCTTCATACCATACAAAAATCCAATAAGCTAATGCCAGCCCTACCCAGAAGATTGATTGGTACAGTGCAGATTTTAAGGTCATTACATGACCTTTCCTGCTGAAAGCGCCCATGTCAATGATGATGGCCAACAACAATACGGCACCCAGCACCATATACTCAAACAACGTATGATCCATACAAGAAATTTAGTTTGCAAAATTACTTAAATTCGGACTGATAAAAGTCATTAAATTCTCTTTTCTGACTGCTTGTCAATAAAATTTTGCAATTGCGCTGTGGAGTAACTGCTAAGGTTTTGTGCTTTGGTCAGGCCGGCTTTCTGCGCTGCCAGCACACCAAAACGTATATCGTACAACCCTTTGATGAAGTGCGCATCGGGATTGATGGAGATAAGCACTTCTTTCTGGAGCGCGTACTCCATGTACCGCCAGTCGATATCAAGCCTGCGCGGATTGGCGTTCAACTCTATTACTACATCGTTTGCCGCACAAGCATCAATTATTTTTTTGTGATCTACAGGATAGCCGTTGCGCAGCAGCAATAACCTGCCTGTGAGGTGGCCTAATATGCTGGTATAGGGATTTTCTACTGCTTTGATTATTCTTTGTGTTGCTGCATCCGGCTGCATGCGCAGGTTGGAGTGTACCGAAGCAATTACAACTTCAAAGGTTTTTAAAATTTCATTGCCGTAGTCCAGGCTGCCGTCGTTAAGGATATCGCATTCAATGCCTTTAAAAATGCGGAATGGATACAGTTTTTTATTAAGCTCATCTATCTGCTGCTGTTGCGCCAGCACTTTCTGTTCACTTAGGCCTTCGGCATAAAAAGCAGATTTGGAATGATCTGTAAGTACCAGGTATTCTAAACCATTTCTGATCAGTTCGGCAGCAATGTCTTCAACCCTGTCAGCCCCGTCGCTCCAGTTGCTGTGGCAATGAATGATGCCTTTGATGTCGCGCGTTGTTATCACTTCAGGAATTGCTTGCTGTGCGGCGGCATCTATCCATTTAATGTTGTTGGTAAGAAAAGGGGGAATGGGTTGCAGGTTATGCTGTAGGAAAATTTGTTCTCTTGAACTTACATTACCTGTTTTATATTTTTCTATAAAGGTTTTAAAGAATTGGGGCGTACAAGAAAGCTCAAACTGTTTGGCAATGAGCATTTCAGCAGGATACTGCAAAAACTCGATGCGAATGCCGTTCTGTGCGGTATATATTTTTTTTTCGTCCTTATGTGAAGGGTACAGTTGATACAAGCCAGCAATTTTCTCAAGCACATCATTTGCGGCATCCGTTACCCATTGCACAGTGTGAATGATATCGCTCTGCTGTAATATTTCGCCGGTGAGCAAAAAATTATCCGAAGAAAATGTACTGCGCAATGTATTATCAAAAGCAATAACAAAATCCAGTACTGTTGCCAGCAGGAAAGCATCACGGCTCTGGAGGTAAAACTCCAGTGCAACTTTTATATTCTGCTGTGTTTTCTGGCCAAACCCTTTAAGCGAGCTCAAGCGGTTGCTGTTACAGGCTTCCAGCAGATCATTGATGCTAGTAATGCCTAATTCTTTCCAAATCAGTTTAATTTTCTGTGTTCCCAGGCCTTTCACTGACAACATTTCCAGGATGCCCTGCGGGGCATTACTTACATGTTCGTCAAGCTTTTCCATGGTACCGGTAGCCAGCTGTTCCAGTATCTTATTGCCTATGGCCTTACCTACGCCCGGCAGTTGAAAGATCTCTTCTCTTTTTACATGCTGTAATTCTACCGGAAGTTTTTTGATAAGCCTGGCTGCTTTTAAATAGGCCTTTATTTTAAAGCTGTCTTCATCGTTCAGGTCCATCAGGGCGGCCAGGAGCTCAAAATTATAGGCAATATCAGCGTTGGTCATTTTTGGTGCAAAGATACTACGCAGGAAGTGTATGATGGTTGAAAATTAAATAGATCTAATGAGTGAAAAAATTAAAGAAGTGAAGTAAAGGATATGCCAGGTAGTTGTAAGATAGTTATATTATGACTGGTTAAGTATATTTGCACCTATATTATTCCCTGTAATTTTGCATATGAGAATCTTGGTAATAGAAGATGAAACTACATTGAATAAAAACATTTGTGGAGCGCTTTTGGCTGAAAATTTTGTTGTCCGCAACCATAACAAAATCGAAAGCGCGCTTAAAAGTGTCTGCAAGAAAATCTAAAATATAATCCCCGCAACGAAAAAGAGCTTTAATGCAATAACAGAAATTAAAAAGCCCCATCAATTTGTTGGGGCCTGATCAAAAAAATATATTGAATTATTTTTTTGCAGCAGCTTTCTTTGGTGAAGCTTTTTTAGCAGCAGCCTTTTTAGGAGCAGCTTGTTTTGCAGCAGCTTTCTTAGGAGCAACAGCAGCTTTTTTTGCAGCAGCTTTCTTAGGAGCAGCAGCAGCTTTTTTTACAGCAGCTTTTTTAGGAGGAGCTTGTTTTGCAGCAGCCTTTTTTGGGGCAGCAGCTTTCTTTGCAGCAGCTTTTTTAGGAGCGGCCTTTTTTGTAGCCATAGCCATAGTTTAAAATTTAATGGTTAGTAAATAATATTGTAAAATTATAAACAAATAAAATAAGAAATAAAAAATAGCATAGTTTTTTTAATTTTTTACATGTTAATCATAAACAAATTAAATGCCGAAATATTTCGTAATATCTTGATAAGCCCTGAAACTATTTATTCATCAGCTATACAGCAAAAACGGCTACACCGTAATAAAGCCCGCCATACACATAAAAAAAATGGAAACCATTGAGCTGATTTCCATTTTTAAAATATTTTATTGAGATTTTTAATGAAACAATCCTTTCTTCATTAGGTCATCTACAATTGATTTTGCATAGTCCTTACCCAATGAAGCAGCAGAAGAAGGATCACTGGTTTCTGAATGCGCAGAGTAAATCATTTGTTTACTTCTCTTAAGATCGTACAGGTTGGTCTCAAAAGTATAAGATGAATAATTTCTCAAATATCCTGTAGGACCCCATGCAAAAGGATACCAGTAAGAATAATATCCCCACCAGGAATACGGGCCGCCCCAGTAGTTGTTTACATACTGTTGCTTTTTATTCTTGTCAATCATGGTGATTGTGATAACGCCGTCAATACCGTTTTGATTCATCTGGCTCAGTGCCTGCTCTTCATCCATTTTATCAAATGCGCGCGGGCCGTAAGTGTCTGTAGATGTCACGGCATTGAAACCCCTGTTTCTTAATTCCTGTACCAAGTGGTTCTCCATGCTCACATTTGAAGAACGGTTTTTGTTGCTCAATAAACCCATCACGAGAATCTTGTTGAGGCTAGTCCTGCTCAGATTGGCATCTTTAGAAACCCAACTGGTTGTAACGCGTGAAGTGGAGCAACCTGCAAGTAACAACAATGCAGGTATGGAAAGTAATAATATTTTTTTCATTTGCATATTTTTTTATCGCCGTTTGCGGCATGGTTTAATTTATAGTGTTGTGATTTAAAATTACTACAAATTAGACAATAATTTTCTTAAAAGTTTAAACTTTTTGAACTTATTATTGCATGGTGAATTTCTAAAACCTGAGGTATCACGAGCCTGCTTTCATCGTTAAAAATCACGTAGTCGCAAAGCCGCATTTTTATTTCTTCATCTATTTGCCTTTCCATACGGCTAAGCACCTCCTGCCTGCTGCTTTTGCTGCGGTTCATTGCGCGCTGAATCCTTAATGCCTTGGGGGCATATACACCTATCACAATGTCAAGGCCGCCGGCGGTACCTGCTTCAAAAAGTATGGCTGCTTCCTTGATAATATAAGGCGCCTTTTGCCGGCTTACCCACGTATCAAATGCGCGCATAGCGGCAGGATGCACAATACTGTTGAGCAGTGTTAATTGCTCCTTGTCGCCAAAAACTTTTTCTGCAAGCATTTTTCTCTGCAGCATGCCGTTATTGCCGTACACGTTACCGAAATTTTTTATTACCTGCCGCTTCAAAACGTCGTCTTCATTCAATAAATCTTTAGAATGGCTATCGGCATCAAAAACAGGAATACCAAGGGTTTCAAAGATCTTTGACACCAGTGACTTGCCGCTGCCTATACCACCTGTTATACCTGCCTTTATCATAATTAATTCCAAATTAATCAGTAAATTTAAAATACAAATACCTCCTGCTGCGTTTCTTTGACAACAGGCTCAACAAAGCCATTACGTAAAAAAAGTGTGATACACAATATACCACACTTTTCTTACTTGTATAAAAAATTATTTAGAAAGGCTGTCGAACAGTTTATTGTACTTTTGGAATTCAGCTTCGTACTTGTCAACCAGTTGTGGCTGCACGCCCCTTGCTTTGGAAGCTTTCCACTCAAACAGGTTTGTCATGTTGCGGTAAGCATTTCTCAGGTAGCTTGTTTCCCTCCTGTCTCTGTCAGTCTTGCCTTCCAGTACGGGAATAGCTTTCTGGTACCACTCTATGCTTTGTTCTACAATCGCATGTTGCTGCTTAAGGATTTCATCACGTTTTGCTTTTAAGGCAGCTCCCTGTCCTGTATTAGCGCGGAACTCATCTTCCAGGTGCTGGTATATCTGGTAGTTTACGATAGCTGCATTCAGCCCGTATAACGGGTCTTTTGTTTTTTTAAACAGCTTGCCGTAAGCTTTTGCGCCTGCGGATTTTAATGCGATCATCTGATCAATGGCTGCGCTGTCAGAGCCTTTTCCTGAAAGGGCTTCTGCGAAGTTCAGATAGCCATTTTCATCCAGTGTACCAGCAGCGTCTGCTTCATTGAATTTGGCGAGCAGGTCTGTTAGGGCAGCGCCGGCAGACATATTATCCATTTCCAATTTTGACCACAATGCGGCATAATCCGGGAATGTTTTTTTAGCTAAAGGAAGCCATTTTTCAACAGATGCTTTATCCTTGTTTTTGATAGCTCTTTCCAGCATGAACTGGTAGGCTGGAGCCATTTCAGGAGTTATAATATTGCGATTTAATAATTTTGTATAATAGTAAGCTGCAGAATCTGCCAATGCCGGATTGTTCACAGAAGCATTCTGCGCTGCAAAACCTGCATACAATACCGTGGCAGTATCTACAGCATTCCTGTCCGGGTTTTGAGAGAAACCGTTGCGAAGCAGGAACTCAGAAATCTCTTCAGCTGTTCTGAAATGTTTTAATGCGCCTGTATAGTTCTGGCTGTTGAATTCCCTTAATGCCAGGTTAAAAGAACGCACGTAAATATTGCTGACACCATCCAGGCCGATCCTGTTGTGGTCGTTTAATAGTTTGTTGAATTTAGCTGTATCTGCACCGAACTGGTTCTGGTAATTTTTGAAAATACCATAAGCTACGTCTCCCGCGTTGGGGTATTTGGCATGTAGAGTGGAGTCGAGATACAATCTTCCGTAAGTCAATAACCTGGCCATATCCAGTGCCTGGTTGCTGGCATTGGCAGGATCTGCGGCAAATTTGTCTACTGCAGTTTTTCCATCTTCTAGTTTATTCTGTGGTGAGAGTACCAACAATTGCAACTTATTCATTTCGTTGTCGTTGAATTTTTGTGCAAAAACACCTATACCACTTGCTAACAAGGTGATGGTAAATAGTACTTTTTTCATGTGTATTTATTTTATTTTTCTTAATGGTCGCATGGAATAGCCTTTATTCATTCGCGGTTGGTATGCAACCTTGCTTATAGCCATTTCATGTGTGTATTTTTTATTTTTCTTAATGGTCACATGGAATAGTCATTGTTATGGCTAATTTCATCTGTTAATTTTTTATTTTTGTTAATGGTTCCCAAGCTATGGAGAAACCCCGTTAATTATTTGTAAGATTGATCTCTGAGAATGCCTTTTAATCCTCCTGCATTTCTTCCTCGCCGCCCGTGTCTTCATCCATATCCTCGTCTGGTGAATCTTCGGAGCTTACATCAGCCAAGCCTTCAACTACTTCAACAGATATCTCTTCTGTTGGCTCTATCTTGATCTCATCTTCGTTCATTGCTTCTTCCTGCTCCTCAATTTTGGAGATGGCTGCTATTTCATCGTTTTCATTCAGCTTAATCAATATTACGCCCTGCGTATTCCTGCCTGATTCTTTAATGCTGGAAACTGCTGTTCTTATAGTTATACCCGATTTACAGGTGATGATCAAATCTTCGGTTTGTTTGACATCTAAAATTCCTACAAGTTTACCTACTTTATCGGTCACGTTAATTGTTTTTACACCCTTGCCGCCCCGGTTGGTAACCCTGTAAATATCGTTGCCTTCTTCGTCTGTGATCTTGGTGCGCTTGCCATATCCTCTCTCACTTACCACCAGCACCGTAATCTCTTTATTTTCAAAAGGCACACATATCATCCCTACCACTGCATCGTCCTTATCGTCTACCTCAATACCGGCAACTCCGATGGCTCCCCTTCCTGTCGGACGTACTTTGGATTCATGGAACCGGATAGCTCTTCCGGATCTTACTGCAAGCATTATCTCGTTGTTGCCATCCGTGATTTTTGCATCGAGCAATTCATCGCCATCATTGATGGTAATGGCATTTACGCCGTTTGCCCTCGGGCGGCTAAAGTCTTCCAGCCTGGTCTTTTTAATAATGCCTTTCTTCGTGCAAAGCAGTATAAAATGATTTTGAAGATATTCCTGCCTGTTTACTTTCTTAATGTTTACAATAGCCCTGATCTTATCATCGCCCGGTATTTGTATCAGGTTCTGGATGGCACGGCCTTTAGTATTCTTTTCACCCTGCGGTATTTCGTACACTTTCAGCCAGTAGCAACGTCCTTTCTCGGTAAAGAACAACATCATGTCATGGTTGGAAGCCACAAACAGCTTATCCACATAGTCTTCCTGGCGTGTAGCTGCGCCCTTGCCTCCTCTGCCGCCGCGTTTCTGCTGACGGTATTCCGTGGCTGATGTTCTTTTTATATACCCCAGGTTGGAGATAGTGATCACCACGTCTTCATCTTCTATTAAATCTTCAATGCTGATCTCGTCTGCAAGGTATTCAATCGAGCTTTTGCGCTCATCGCCAAAACGGTCTTTCGCTTCCTGGAGTTCATGCCTGATGACACCATAGCGTTTCTTTTCATCGGTGAGAAGGTCGTTCAGGTAGGCAATGGTTTTCATAATGTCTGCAAACTCATCCCTGATCTTATCTCTTTCCAGGCCGGTCAGCCGCTGCAAGCGCAATTCCAGAATAGCTTTTGCCTGTGCTTCATCTATGGGATGCCCTGCTTCCTCCGGTCCCAGCAGCTGGATAATATGATCTGTTTTTAAGGTAAGGTTTGCAATGATGAGGTTTTCTTTGGCAATTTCCGGGTTAGGTGAATTCCTGATGATAGAAATTACCTGGTCCAGATTATCAAGCGCAATTAAAAAACCTCTCAGCAAATGTGCTCTTTCACGGGCTTTTCTCAGTTCGAATTGCGAACGGCGTATGATCACCTCCATCCGGAATGCTATAAACTCAGAGATCAGGTCTTTGAGATTCAGTGTCTTTGGCCTTCCGCGTACAATGGCTACGTTGTTGATGCCAAAGCTTGTCTGCAATTCGGAATACTTGTATAGTTGGTTGATGATAACGTTGGCAACAGCGTCGCGCTTCAATTCCACCACAATACGGATACCGCCGCGCTTACTTGTTTCATTGTTGACATACGCAATGCCTTCAATAACTTTATTGGTAGCCAGCTGGCCTATCTTATCGGTAAGTGCATCCAAGCTCACCTGGTAGGGCACTTCTGTAATCACAATTTTCTCCCTGCCACTTTCTTTGGTTTCCACATGGCATTTGCCGCGTACTACTACCCTGCCTTTGCCAGTCTTCATCGCCTGCACTACGCCTTCCATACCGTAAATAATACCGCCGGTGGGGAAATCCGGGGCTTTTACGTGCTTCATCAGCTCATCTACCTCAATATCGTTACCCTCTGAAACAGCGTCTATAAAAGCAATACATCCATCAATAGATTCTGACAGGTTGTGCGGCATCATGTTGGTGGCCATACCCACAGCAATACCGCTGGAACCATTTACCAACAATTGCGGTACCCTGGAAGGCAGCACGGTAGGCTCCTGTAGGGAATCGTCAAAGTTAAGTTGAAAATCTACAGTATCTTTCTCAATATCATTCAGGATAAACTCAGATAACTTCTGAAGGCGCACCTCTGTATAACGCATTGCCGCCGGGGGATCTCCATCCTGTGTGCCAAAGTTACCCTGTCCGTCTGCCAGCGGATAGCGCATCGTAAAGTCCTGCGCCATTCTTACCAGCGTATCGTAAATAGAAGAGTCGCCATGGGGATGATATTTACCCATAACCTCGCCCACAATACGGGCAGACTTCTTATAAGGTTTATTGCTGTTGTTTCCAAGTTCGTGCATACCGAACAATACACGACGGTGTACCGGCTTAAAGCCATCTCTCACATCCGGTAATGCCCTCCCTACAATTACGCTCATTGAATAATCAATGTATGCGCTTTTCATCTCTTCTTCAATATTTACCGGAATTATCCTGTCGAAATCCTCGGTCTGTTCCGGTAATTTATTTTCTTCTGACATACTAATTTTTAATCGTTCTTTCTATAAGCTTACGAAGCTATTTTTAATCCTCAAAAATAAAGAAAAAAGATGATAAACTCAACAAAAATCAGCGTACAAAAACGTGCAGATTACGTGTTTAAACATGGTATAATTTCCTATTCATTTGTATATAAACTGTTTACCCGGGCACAGTTCAGGCTACAGACAGGATAAATGGCCGATCTTTATAAATTCGGTTTACTGGCAAGCAGAACAATTGGAATTTTAACCATTTTTAAAAGTTTAATTCCAAAATTCTTCGGCATATTTGTTGTATATTGTAATCCATATATTCTAACACAGAAAACAACCTGAGTAAGCGTGCTTTATAAACTTTTAAGAGATAATGTAGAAACCGGTCCATATACCAAAAGTGAGCTGATGGACATGAATCTGCATTCTTCAGACTTTATTCGCCCTGACGTTGAGGGAAGCAACTGGATACTTGCCAATAAGTTTGCTGAGCTTAAAGATAAGATTGTAGAGAATGCACCTAAACCTAAATACAAGATCACAGCTGACGGCAAGTTGGTAGAGATCAGCAATACCACTAACCCGCACAATGCAGCTGCATCAGAAAACACAGCACAACCTGCTACAGATAACGCACCTTTTAAAAGAACGCCCTCACCGCTTCCTAAAAAAAAGAGCGAAGCTGAAGAAAACAAGGATAAGTCATTTGACTACCAGGCTAAGGATACAACAGGCAATCATACTAAGACAAGCAACACTGCCTTCTCCGGAAGTAAAACGGAACCCATAAAACCCAAACAGAAAAAAGAGAAACCGGCTAAAAGGTCAGGCAGCGTTTTAAAAGAGTTTATCATTCCGCTGGCTATCTTGGGCGGCCTGTTTGCAGGATGGAGCTATTACAACTCAAGGACCGGCAACGGCAGTAAAGAAACAAGAGAGACGATTAACGATATGGTTTCTGATTTTAAACAAGACAGCATTAAATCAGTAAATCCGAACGATCTGGCAACCGCAACAACACCTGTTACAGAAGTGGCTGTACCGAATTTTGACAGCATAAAGGTTGCTGTAGTTCCTCCCAAAAAAAATACGGACTCCATAGCTTTAGCAAAAAAACTGGCGGCAGCCAGGGATTCTGCCACGGCAGCCAGAAAAGCTGCTGAAGCAAAACAACCGAAACCTGAAGAGAAGATCGCCGCAACTGAAACCAAGCCCAAGGAAAACACCAAGCCTGCACCTGCTCCCAAAACAGTAACAAAGGAAGAAACTCCGAAAGCTGCCACACCTGCCAAAGAAACTCCGAAAGCTGCTGAAACAGCCAAAAAAGGCGGCTCTGTACGAGACTACGTAAGGCTGGACCTGAATAAGCCGTCGACAGAAGGCTTTGTGAATGCAAAGATCAGGGTAAACAATATCAGTAAAACAAACCTGAATGTTGCGGTAGTACGCGTGCGCTACCTTGACGAGAAAAGCAATGTAATAAAGAATGAAACATTACAGGTAGAAAACATCCCTGCAGGCAGAAGCGTGATCGTAGGCATACCAGACAACAAATCCGCAGCCAAAATCTCCTACGGCGTTACTATGCTCAGCGGCGACGACGTTTATATCATGAGGAAATAAGAGAGTTGGAGAATGGACAAATTGATATTCAAATTACCACTCCAATCACAAATCACCATTCACATTATGGCTTAGGCACAGGTTCACTGTTGCCTTGCTGCTGCTGGTCATTGTTTTCACGATTGCGCTTGCCTCCAAACACACGGTTAAAAATATTCTGTCTCGGCTTTTGTTCCGCCTGACCCTGGTTTTGTGCCTGGCCTGATGATGATGGGTCGGTTTTCTTTTCTACTTTGGCGCCGCCCACTGCAGGCTGGTTGCTGGTACCACGGTCCATTGTATCGCTTTCTCCGCCTATTTCAGGTATCGAAGGAACGGCCTCACGAAGGAAAGGATCTTCAAAGCCTTCAATCTGGATCACAGAATCCGGCACAGGATCAAATACCCAGTCATAGAAGATTGACCTGTTATCGCTGTAGTATTCATTAAATGTAAGCGTATCTGTAATGCCTGTTTGCTTATCTTTAGTTGCTTTTTCATAGAAATATGCCCAGACAGGCATCGCCAGCCTTGAACCCTGGCCGGAAGTATTGCTTGATATTCTTATAAACCTGTCGTCGCAGCCCGTCCATACACCTGCAATAAGTTGAGGCGAGTAGCCAATATACCAGGCATCACTGTTGTCGTTGGTAGTACCTGTTTTTCCCGCGAGTTCGCCCTTTACCCCATAGCCCCAGATACCTCTAGCCGTACCTGAATTTACCACCTGCTGCATCATGGTAACGGTTTGTGTAGCTGCCATATCACTCACTACCTCTGTACGTTTAGGTGTGTTTTGAAACAATACGGTGCCGTTGGAAGATTCAATCCTGGTCACCAGCATGGGTGCTACATTAAAACCTCTTCCCGGGAATATGCTGTACGCCTGCATCATTTCATACAAAGAAATCTCTGCCGCTCCCAAAGCAATAGACGGGTATGGCTCCAGCTTTGATTTAATGCCGCAAAGCTTCAGGAAGTTTACAAACATTTTCGCTCCCTCATTTCTTTCAGGGTTCAACTGTTTCATGATGTAAGCCGTGGCACAGTTTCTGGACCATGCCAGTGCACTGGTCATACTCACTGTCCTGCCGGTACAGGTACTGCCTGTTGCAGGCACGGCGCCAAAGCCTTTAAAATATTGCTGCACATCCTGCACGCTGGTAGAAGGTGTAAAGCCTCCCTGGTCAATAGCCAGGCAATATAACAATGGCTTGATGGTAGAGCCCACCTGCCTTTTGGTTTTTACATTCACGTGGTCGAAGCCATAAGTTTTAAAATCAATACCGCCTACCCATGCTTTTACCGCTCCGCTGAGAGGTTCCATAGCCATGAAGCCTACCTGCAACATCTGCCGGTGGTATTTGATGGAGTCAAGCGGCGTCATTTCCACTCTTTCGCTCCTGTCTTTATTCCAGGCAAAAACGGTCATGGGTACTTTTACGGTAAAAGTTTTGGCATTATCTGCATCGCTCATGCCCCGGTCTTTGTTATTGCGCCAGCGTTCACTACGCTTCATCCAGTGGTCCAGTGTTCTTTTGCCTACGGATGTTTTCCATACGGAGCCGCTTTTGATATTTTGCTGGCTGTTGAGTATCTTCTGTGCATAACTTAAATGTTTACTCACCGCCTCTTCTGCATACAACTGTAGCTTAGGGTTGATGGTAGTATAGATCTTAAGCCCGTCTTTGTACACGTCATAGTTGGTGCCGTCTCCTTTCTTATGGGTGGCACACCATTCATTTACTTCATTCAATAGCACTACCCTGAAGTAAGGAGCGATACCTGTAGCATCCGTTATTTTTTTATAACGGCTCATGTCTATGGGTTTAGATTTAAACTTATCGGCTTCCGCTTCGGTGATGTATTTATTGCGTGCCATCTGGTTGATCACCGTGTTTCTCCTGCGTAAAGAATTTTCAGGGTTCTTTCTAGGGTTGTAGTAAGTTGAGGCTTTGAGCATACCGATAAGTACCGCTGATTCGTCTATAGATAGCCTGTCGGGATTTTTCTGATAAAAAGTACGGGCTGCGTTCCTGATGCCGTATACATTATCACCAAAAGGTACTGTATTTAAGTAAAGTGTAATGATCTCTTCCTTAGTAAAATTCCTTTCCAATTTTATGGCAATGATGGCTTCTTTTATTTTCTGAATAAGCCTGGTAATTGTTTTTGTGCTATAATCGGTGAAGAGGTTCTTGGCTGTCTGCATAGTGATAGTACTACCACCCCCATCTCTTCCGAGCGAGAACAAAGCTCTCGCCAGCGAACGCATGTCTATGCCGCTGTGATCGAAGAAACGCTCATCTTCTGTTGCTATAAGAGATTGAATCACATATGGGCTGATCTCCTTGAAATCTACATTCACCCTATCCTGCCGGTAAAATTTCCCCATCAGTGTACCGTCGTCTGCCAGTACTTGGCTGGCCTCTGATGCTTTTGGATTCTGCAATTCTTCAATGGATGGCATGCTGCCGAATGCGCCGAAATTTGCCAAAAGCAGTAACAGTATTACCGAGATAATACCTATAAAGAAAAGTTTCCACAACCACGATACGGCTTTGTTCGAACTGGTGGAGTTCTCCCTCGATTCATGCTTCATCTCTTTTGCCAAAGAATTTATTTTATGTGTAAAAATACAAACCTAACCGCAAAAATATCAATAAAATACCAGCCGCAAAGATAGAACTTAGTTTTTAAGAAAACATTGTTGCCCTATTACAGGGCTTTAATTATAAATTGTTGACATACATGTGCGATC
This sequence comes from Bacteroidota bacterium, assembly GCA_023422835.1. Lineage (GTDB taxonomy): Bacteria > Bacteroidota > Bacteroidia > Chitinophagales > Chitinophagaceae > Haoranjiania > Haoranjiania flava. The sequence goes on from JAFAGI010000012.1 coordinate 320,085, forward strand.
GTACTATTTTACGAGAAAATACACGCAAAAATTTGCCGGAACAAAATTAATCTTATATTTGCAGCCCGAATTGCCGTTCGGACAGGTTCTTTACCAGGCGGATGTGGCGAAATTGGTAGACGCACTAGACTTAGGATCTAGCGCCGCGAGGCGTGCGGGTTCGACTCCCTCCATCCGCACTTACACAAAGGGCTTCTCTAAAGAGAGGCCTTTTTTATAGCTCCAGCCAAATTTATCTTACTGATTATTAACAATTTTAATGGTTGCAGAGTCACTCAATTCAATTCTTACATCCTCTGCAGGTTTTAAAATTTTTTGAAATTTGTTATTGCTGATTGCCACGTTCCTCACTTTTTCAAAAAAGAACAGGTGCTTATTCCAGTGAAAAGGCGCAAACTCTTTGTTGTAAACAATAGTGTTGTTCTCAAAACGCAGGCCATTCGTAGACTTTGCATACAGAACCGGGCGGTCAAACATATCAAATTTGTTGTCTTTGATCACAATGCCTGAATGGAAGTATTTTCGCTGGTTTTTTAAATCCGGTATTTCAGGATAAATAGAGATCACAGCATTGGTAAACTGATAATTGGCCGTAAGTGCATTAATAAACGTATTATTGCTGATTTCCACATCCTTACACGCGCCCGTCTCAAACCAGCCGTTGCAGTCGCCGCAAAGCAGTATGGCCGTACCGTGTGTATGATCAAAAATATTATCACTGCAAACCACTTTCTTAGGTGTACTGAACAGCGCTCCGCGTGCCCTGTTGTTTCTGATAATGTTGTTGGTAAAATAAACCTCAGGTGTCCAGGCAAGGTTTTCCAAACCGTATGTGCCATCTGCTGAAACCTGTGCAGGCAGAGGTTTTTCAAATACTATTTCAAATTCCCTGGCGCCAAAGTCGTCGGGCTTATCCAAGGGTTGTATGGTTTTTATTTTATTCGTATAGTTATCTCCTACCAGTTCCATTTTTGCTGACTCTATAAATTGCACGCTATCTCCTGCTTCGCCCCATTTAAAGCCCCATGCCTGGGGGTGCATATAGCTGGCATGAAGTGTATGGCCGTTGACTATTTTTACTACCCGCAGGTAAGTTCCGTGCACATTAATGGCATCATCTGCCATGCCTTCGTACAAACCATTCCTGGAAATGATCTTTCCCTTACAAGCAGAAAAATGGGTAGCATCTGCTTGTGTAGTAAAATACCGCGGATCATCCTTTCCTTTCAGGGCTACTGCAAAACTATCCAGTGTAATGTTTTCACTCATTTGCGCGAGCATTCCCATACCTTCAGCGTAGTATACTTTTACATTGTGCAATGTAATGTCTTTACTTTCGCTGACAAATATCCCCGGCGTTGGCCGGTAATAGGTGCGAAGTACATAGCGCTCACCGGGAGAGGTGAATGCGGCTTCCTTCCAGCCACTGATCTTCAGTACATCCGGCCTGACCTCCTCAACCGTGCGCAGTGAAAAACCTATATCCCTGCGTATGTAAGTGAGCCGTTTATTTTCATTGAAAGCCATTGCCACTGAGGGCTCAAATTCATAGCCTTCTCCCAGAACCACCAGCTTATTGTTTTTAATCTGATAGTTGGCTTTGGGGTAAATCTCTGCAATTACTTCGCCCATATTTTTATTCGCTTCCAATACATTCAATTGGCGGAGCGCCGGCAGTTCAAAATCAAAAGAAATATTTTTTATGGTAATGTTCCGGCTATGCAGAATAGCCAGTGGTATCATACGCTCGTGAAAGATAAATGTAGAGCCGTTCCCGTCTATAGTAATATTTTTTAATTGCTTCAGTTCTATACCAACTTTTTTAGGATTGTCCTGGTCATGATTGGAAATGTAGTATTCTCTTACCAACGCATCTGTCTCATAAAAATGATAAACACCTTTGGGAACATGAACGGTTAATGGTCCGGCATCTTTATGCGATTGCAAGAACTGCACCAGCTTTGCGGCGGCAACAGCAGTATTTTGCCTGGTGTCCGGCATCGCACCGAAATCTTTCAAATAAACCACATTTGCTGTTTTACAACCCGCAAGCAAAAACAACAAGAATATTAACCCGAAAAAAATATTCTTTAAAACGTACATGAGCGCTAAATTATTAATACATAGAACGAGCCGCAAAGATAATGGTTTATTAAAACTTGTGCCCGAAACTGAAATACCCGCGCCATCCGTTAATAGCATTGGAATAGCTGTAAATTTAATTTTACAAGGCCGATGATAGACAGATAGCCGAAATCAATGCCCACGCCGGTGATACGGTAATCGTACTCACCGGAAAGCAATAGAAGATAGTAAACGATAATTTTTGAGCGCATTCTGATGACTTGTTACAATGTTATGCAAAAAAATGTGATAACTGCAATTACACACGAATTTTTTAGGCCTACGTTTTATTCGTACGTAATTGTCTGAATTAAAACATTTCTTATATTTGCACCGAAATCAAATAACATGCTTTCCAAAACCTGTGAATATGCCCTCAGGGCCATGATATACCTGGCACAGCATTCCAAAGACGGCAACATGGTAAACATTAAGGAGATATCAGAGAATATTGACTCGCCGGAACTTTTTATAGGGAAAATTTTACAGGGCTTGAGTAAAAAAGGTTTCCTTCAGTCGTCAAAAGGCAGATATGGAGGATTTTATGTTAATGAAGAAAATGCCAAAGCTTCCCTTGCAGATATAATTATAGCTATCGACGGGGATAAGATATTCAAAGGTTGCGGCGTTGGCCTCAATTATTGTTCTGAGAAAAACCCGTGCCCCATACACCATGAGTACAAACACACCCGCAGGCAATTGTATAATATTTTTAAGAAGGTAAATCTAAACCAGTTTAAATCAGGTCTGCAAAACGCAAAATTATTTTTGAAAAGGCAATAAATTTTTTAAATTAAAATAGGAATAGCAGAAGCATTGGAAAACAGCAGCTTCATATTTGAGAAATCAGCAGATAATATTTCCGCTCAAAACCCCAACCCTGCATGGCTGTTGCAGGCCGGAAGCGATAATATCATCTAGTTTGACGTAAGGCCGATCATAGAGAAATGCACAGATCCGCTGAAAGAAATTCTGCACCAATTCAAGGAAACGCCGGATGGAAAATATTGTGCATCATCAACAGCTATTGCCTACGCCGCTGGCACCTTTGAAATTATACAGAAAACTATAATTAGAAATTCCCTGGGTTGGCAAAAACGATCCGCAACACTTCAGATGTGCGAGCTGCCACGTTCTGTCGGATATTTACTTCTTCCTGCGCTATGAGGTTAAACATGCCGTTCATAGCCTGTTGCGCCACGAATTCAGAAAGATCAGTAGAAATTTTTGCGTTGCCGATCGGCAATGCGTTAATGGTATTAGCTATCCTGGAATAAGTTGTCAGTGCTTGGCTGTTACTAAGCTTTTCAGACACAATCGGCAAAAAAGCCTGTATTAACTGGCCAGAAGTTTTCTGCCTGAAAAAGTTTGTGATGGAATGTTCGCCCCCATTCACCAGTTGGATGGCATCTGCAATAGTGATATTCTGTATGGCATTTTTAAAAATAGGCTCAGCGGCATTAATAGCCATTTTTGCTCCCTCGTTAATCTGTGAAACTACGTTGTTGACAAGACTGCCCATACCAAGCTGCTCCAGGGTATTTACTACGTTCGCCAGGTCTTTGGGCAGAAAGAGCTTATACAATTCATTAGAGTTTCCGTTGTAGGAGGTAATACCTCTTAACACACCGTTTAAGAGCACTTCACGGATAGCTCTTGAAGCTAATGATTCTTTACTTTGCCCCAGTACAGAGCCTAAAATACCCGAATTATTCATAGTGCCGCAAGAGGTCGCTGCCATCATAGACACAAGCGAAAGGCCTACTATTAACTTTTTCATGACGTTGTTTTTGTTTTTAATGGTCATATGTAACGTGTAACAGATACCGTTAACGCGCAGGCAGCCGCAACAGGCGTTTCATATGCTGTTTAAAGGGTTAATTTTCTATTTCATTGACAGTGTCAATTATTCAAAGATTAAACATTAATCGTGCCATTAAATACACATTCTGCAGGGCCGCAAAGGCGGATATTGGTAAAACCATCATCTGATTTTACAAACTCTATAGCAAGGCTGCCTCCTAAAGTTTCCACGTACACTATGCTGAAGCCCTTTGTATGTGGCTGAAACGTAAGCGCTGCCGCAGTTACACCAGTGCCGCAGCTAAGGGTTTCATCTTCTACACCACGCTCATAAGTCCTTACGAATATAGCGTTATCACTGATTACTTTTACAAAATTTACATTTGCTCCTTCGGGAGCCACAGCATCACTGTATCTTATACTTCTCCCTTCATCAAAAACCTTGTATTGGCGCAGGTCATCTTCCACAATCCGCACGTAGTGCGGGCTGCCGGTATCCAGTATAAAATCATTTCCCGCATTTTTAACCGATTCTACATCATTCATTTTTAAATTTATCCAGCGTGTTACATGGTCAATGGCAGCGATATGCTCACCGTCTATGGCCAAAAAATGATATTCCTGTTTCTGTATCCCCAGCTGCCTTGCAAACTGTACGGCACACCTGCCGCCGTTTCCACACATGCTGCGTGAGCCGTCGCGGTTGATGTAGTCCATTTCAAAGTCGTAACCATCTTTATTTTTCAAAATGATGATACCATCTGCACCAATGCCAAATTTGCGGTCGCATAGTTTTGAGATCTGTTCTTTACTAAGCGCTATCTCCCGCTGCCTGCCATCAATCATTACAAAATCATTGCCTGTGCCCTGGTATTTACTGAAATTAATTGTCATCGTGTTTGAAATAATTTGCTTTAGATAGCCGCTAAAATACTTAAAACGTACTGAATAGTTTTATCTACAGAAGCTTTTCCGTCTTTAGAGAATGTTTTACTTACACGGTTAGCCACCACGGTATTTATGCTCAGGCACTGGTGGCCCAAGAGTTTACCAAGGCCGTAAATAGCGCTGGTTTCCATTTCAAAGTTAGCGATCCTGTGCTGGCCATAGCGGAAGGTGGTGAGCGAATCTACTAACTTAGGATAGTGGAGACCTAAACGCAATACCCTGCCCTGCGGCCCGTAGAAACCGGGGCAGGTGACTGTAATGCCATGATGGAAATCTTCTACAAAGTGCTTCAATACAGACGAGCCTGCTGAAGAAATGTATGGCCGGGAATTGCCGTCTAGCTGCGTAAAAGCCAGGAAATGCTGCAAGAGCTCTTTTTCTTCATCATTATTTTCCATGCGGTAATAATTTAGCAGGTTATCAATGCCCAGGCCGTGTGTGCCAACAACCATGCTGTCTACAGGAATATCTTCCTGAAGAGAACCGCAGGTACCTATCCGCAAAACGGTGAGCGCAGTAAGCTTTTCTTTCACTACACGGTCTTCAAAATCTATATTCTTCAGTGCATCCAGCTCGTTCATTACAATATCAATATTATCCGGACCAATGCCTGTACCCACACAGCTGATCCGTTTGCCTTTTACGGTGCCGGTATGTGTCACGAACTCGCGGTGTTGTCTTTTCACCTCCACATGGTCGAAATATTTGCTCACCTCTGCTACACGGTCAGGATCGCCAACGGTAATTATGGTATCTGCCAGTTCTTCCGGCCGCACGTCAAGATGATAGATCGCGCCGCGGCTGTTGATGATCAGTTCACTTTCAGGAATAGCCTGTGTCATATTGCTTATTTTTAATTACGCTAATTTAAATCAATAAATAAACATTGCCAATTTGATAAATTTTTATTATTTTTGCCGTCCAATATTTGGCTCTGTGGCCGAGGGGTTAGGCAGAGCTCTGCAAAAGCTTGCACAGCGGTTCGAATCCGCTCGGAGCCTCAAAAAATCCTGTCATAATCTGGCAGGATTTTTTATTTTTACTCTCATGGAAAAAATTATACTCGCATCTCAATCGCCGCGCAGGAAACAATTACTGGAAATGGCAGAAATACCTTTCGAAGTATGTGTTGCTGAAACTGATGAGACCTTTCCTGACAATCTATCATTGTATGAAATACCGCAATACATTGCCTTGCAGAAAGCATTGACTGTACAACAAAATAACTCGGGCAAGATCATCCTTGCCGCAGATACCATTGTAACCATTCATAATAAAATCATCGGCAAACCCACAGACAGCGAAGATGCTATAAACATACTCAGCGAGCTGAGCGGCCACACACACCAGGTGATTTCCGGTGTCGTGATCCTTGCAGCAGAACATAAGATAAGCTTTCATGAAGTGACAGAAGTAAGTTTTCATGAATTAACTAAAGACCAGATTATTCATTACGTAGAGAAATACAAACCGTTTGATAAAGCCGGAGCGTACGCCATACAGGAATGGATCGGCGCTGTAGGCATCGGGTCTATCAACGGAGATTATTACAACGTTGTGGGGTTGCCTGTAAGCAAGGTGGTGAAAGAGTTACAGAAGCTAAATTTATAACAATGTAGATCAAACTTGTTATTATCTTTTAAATTTTTTATTATTTCCTTGTGTAGTTTTTTAGTTGCTTAAAGTAGTAACTTTAATTAAACAGAACTGCTATGAAAAAAGAATTTTTCACAAAAATAGTTTCTTCTGCTTTCTTATTGCTTTTTAGTACCGCTGCACAGGCACAGTTTCAAAGCGATAGCATGCACTAATGAGAGAAATCAATTTAACCTGCATGAATTTTCATCAATGGCCGGCAAAAGAAAACCGAACAGGCTTTCTCACCTGTATGATAGCGCAGAAATTGGTTTTCTTACAGGAAAAATCACAGACCAAGTGGTAACCAATAGCGGTGGCACAACCACCACAATACTTCTTGTTCAAAACATTTCTACGGTTTGCATCCCGTTTGAATGTGAGTATATGTTTATACCTGCAAATTTACCGGCATAGGGATACCTGAATCAGAAAAGGCCATTGATAAGTCTACAATTAAAATTCAGCTTAGGCAAAGTAAGGTAACAAAAAAATCCCGGTTAGCGCCGGGATTTTCATTATACAATTTATTCAACTTTTATTCTGCATTGCTCTGAGCAGACGCATCCTGGGTTTCTTTGTTACTCTCCACATCAAAGATTATTTTTCCCTGCTCTTTATCAAAGTGGGCAATGATCTTATCGCCTTCGGTAATGGTATTGTTCAGGATTTCTTCAGCCAAAGGATCTTCCAGGTATTTCTGGATCGCGCGGTGTAGTGGCCTTGCACCAAATTGTACATCATAGCCTTTTTCAGCAATATAATCTTTTGCTTCATCGGATATTTCCAGCGTGTAACCCAGGCCATGCATACGTTTGTATACGCCCTTCATAATAATATCAATGATCTGGAATATATCTTCCTTGGTAAGGGAATTAAAGATCACCACATCATCAATACGGTTAAGGAATTCAGGGGAGAATGTACGCTTCAGCGCTTTTTCAATCACCGCTTTATTATTTTCTTCCTGGCTTTGCACCTTTGCCTGGGTTGCGAAGCCAACTCCATCACCAAACTCCTTCAACTGGCGCACACCAATGTTGGAAGTCATGATGATCAATGTATTTTTAAAATCCACCTTTCTGCCCATACCGTCGGTAAGCTGCCCGTCGTCCAATACCTGCAATAAAATGTTGTAGATATCAGGATGTGCTTTTTCTATCTCGTCAAACAAAATTACGCTGTAGGGTTTCCTGCGTACGCGCTCTGTAAGCTGGCCACCTTCTTCATAGCCTACATACCCCGGAGGTGCACCTATGAGGCGGGATACAGAGAATTTCTCCATGTACTCACTCATATCAATACGTACCAGCGCATCTTCGCTGTCGAAAATATTGCGCGCCAAGGCACGTGCCAATTCGGTTTTTCCTACACCTGTAGGACCGAGGAAGATAAATGTTCCGATTGGTTTTTTCGGATCTTTCAGGCCTACCCTGTTGCGCTGTATGGCTTTTACAACTTTGGAAATAGCTTCATCCTGCCCGATAACCATCCCGCGCATGGCGTCGCCCATTTTCCTTAGTTTTTGATTCTCTGCTTCTACCATGCGTTTTACGGGTATGCCCGTCATCATGCTGATCACTTCCGCAATGGCCTCTTCATCAATTGGGTAGCGCGTGTGCTTGCTCTCTTCTTCCCATTTTTCCTTGGCTGTTTCCAACTCCTGCTGCAGTTTTTTTTCGGTGTCCCGCAATGCTGCAGCTTCTTCAAAACGCTGGTTTTTTACAACCTTGTTTTTTTCTTCTTTTATTTCTTCAATATTCTTTTCCAGGTCAAGAATATTTTGAGGCACATGTATATTTTTCAGATGCACCCGCGCGCCAACTTCGTCCATTACATCAATTGCCTTATCAGGCAAAAGCCGGTCTGTCATGTAGCGGTCGCTGAGTTTTACACAGGCGTCAATAGCATCATTTGAGTAGGTAACGCTATGGTACTCTTCGTATTTTGGTTTGATGTTGTTGAGTATCTGTATGGTTTCGTCTACCGTAGGCGGCTCTATCAGAACTTTCTGGAAGCGCCGGTCTAAAGCGCCATCTTTCTCGATATGCATGCGGTATTCATCTAGTGTGCTGGCGCCGATACATTGTAATTCTCCTCTCGCCAAAGCAGGTTTGAAAATGTTGCTGGCATCCAGTGAGCCGCTGGCGCCGCCTGCTCCCACGATGGTGTGGATCTCATCAATGAAGAGGATCACATCACGGTTTTTCTCCAGCTCATTCATAATGGCTTTCATGCGTTCTTCAAACTGGCCACGGTATTTTGTACCGGCAACCAGCGCCGCAAGGTCAAGAGAGATCACTCTTTTATCAAACAATACACGGCTCACTTTACGCTCAACAATACGCAAGGCCAAGCCTTCTACAATAGCGGTTTTACCAACGCCCGGCTCACCGATGAGTATAGGATTGTTCTTTTTCCTGCGTGAAAGGATCTGCGATACACGCTCAATTTCTTTCTCCCTTCCAACAATAGGATCCAGGTTACCGGCCTCAGCTATCTTGGTAATGTCGCGTCCGAAGCTGTCCAGTACGGGTGTTTTACTTTTAGATGCGCCTGTGCCGCGTGCCTGCCTTTGCTGAGACTGGCGTGCCTGCTCTTCAAAATCATCTTCACCCTCGTCTGAATATTCCGCAGTGAAATCATTCTTTGTTACGCCTACATTGTTTAAAAAATTTTCGTAATCAACGTTAAGCTGGTTCAATATCTGGGTAGCGGCATTCTCATTGTTTTTGAGAATGGACAGCATTAGATGTTCCGCTTCAATCTGTGAGCTCTTGAGTGATTTGGCTTCCAGCACGGTAATGCGTATCACTCTTTCTGCCTGTTTGGTCAGCGGTAAGCTGTGAATGTTCATAATGTTCCTGCCGCTTCTGTCTTTCACTGCATCTTCCACCCTGTCGCGCAGGTTGGTAACGTCTACATCCATTTGCTCCAATATCTTTACAGCCGAATTTTGCTTTTCTTTGATAATGCCCAGCAGGAGGTGTTCAATCCCGATGAAATCATTTCCCAGCCTCAATGCCTCTTCCCTGCTGAAGGAGATCACCTCTTTTAATTGTAATGAAAAATTATTATCCATGAAGTATTTTTCCTTTTTTATTTAGATGCTTTTAGGAAGTATTAATTTAATTTTGACTAAGGTAACCGAATAGGATTATTTTAGCAGAATTATTATCAGAAAATTACATTAATACAATAACAAGCTATGCAAATCAAAATTGATACCAAAGAGAAATTCAATGTTTTAACCCCACTAAAGGATCATTTTACTGACAATATAGCATATGAATTAAATGAAAAAGTGAAGGAAATACTCCTGTCAGGCAATAAAAATATCATTATTGACCTTAAAAATGTACTAACAATCGGAAGTGAAAAATTAAATACCCTGGCCGAAATGCATAGAAAGGTTTATTCAGAAAACGCTTCTATGGTAATCTGCAATATACAACCGGAAATAAAAAGACAATTGACCCATGCAAATTTATGGGATAATTTAAATATTACGCCGACCGAAAGCGAAGCATGGGATATGGTGCAAATGGAAGAAATGGAAAGGGAAATGTTTGCTGAAGATGAAGAATAAGCCAGCGCGTTTCAGAAAAAATTTACTCTCTTGGAATGAAACCTCCAACAAACGCTCAATGCCGTGGAAAGGTGTAAAAGACCCTTATAAAATCTGGCTGAGCGAAATTATACTGCAACAAACCCGCGTAGAACAAGGCCGCAAATACTATGAAAGTTTCCTGGAAGCATTCCCCGCCATTGGCGACCTGGCAAAAGCCGGTGATGAAAGCGTATTCAAACTCTGGGAGGGCCTGGGCTACTACAACCGCTGCAAAAACCTGCTGAAAACTGCACGCGTAATCTATTTTGAAAAAGGAGGCAGCTTTCCTGATGCTTATGAAGATATCATTCAGCTGAAAGGTATAGGGCCTTACACGGCCGCTGCTATGTTGTCTTTTGCATTCAACAAGCCTTATGCGGTTGTAGATGGCAATGTGTTCAGGGTACTGGCAAGAATTTACGGCATTAATACACCTATAGACAGTAAGGAAGGAAAAAAATATTTCACTGATCTGGCACACCAGAACCTGGACAAAAAATTGCCAGGAGTTTACAACCAGGCAATCATGGATTTTGGGGCAACAGTTTGCAAGCCTGCTAAGCCCGAGTGCAACAATTGTATAATGAATAGCTTTTGCGCAGCCTACCTGAATGGCCTGGTCAATCACCTGCCCGTAAAGGAAAATATTATCCGGAAGAAGATCAGGCACCTGACCTGGTTAAAAATAAGCGCAGGCAATAAAGTGCTGATCTATAAAAGAACAGCAAACGATATATGGCAAAACCTCTATGAATTTTACCTGGTAGAAAAAGAGGAGAAGACCGACTGGAATATTGAGTCAGTGAAAGATTTCTGTAACCATGTTTTTAGCATGAACCCGAAGCAAATAAATATTCTTCCTAAAACACAACAGCAGCTTACACATCAAAAGATCAAAGCGCAGATCATAGAAATTGATTTTACAGAGGCGCCAGGTACACTACATGCGCAACAATGGGTGGAAGAAGATGTGCTGAAACAGTTTGCTTTTCCCAAACTATTGGCTGCCTACCTCTATGAGCCATGATTGTTTGCGGCTTACACCCTTCTTATGGTGGAAATGATTAAATTTGCAACGTATGCAAACAGTTAAAAATTACCTGTCTTTAGTAAAATTCTCACACACTATTTTCGCGATGCCTTTCGCGATGATAGGTTTTACTTTGGGCGTAATGCAGCCGGTAGCCAAAACTTATACTACAACGGAGATCGTTGTGAAACTGTTGCTGGTATTGGCCTGTATGGTTACAGCCAGGAGCGCTGCGATGGGTTTTAACCGTTATCTTGACCGCAGCTTTGATGAAAAAAATCCAAGGACAGCCATTCGCGAAATACCCAAAGGCATTATCTCTCCCAACAATGCATTGCGTTTTGTGATCATCAATTGCCTGCTGTTTACGACTGCTACTTTTTTTATCAATAAAATGTGTTTTTATCTGTCGCCTGTAGCCTTATTTGTGATATTGTTTTACAGCTATACCAAAAGATTCACTTCGCTTTGCCACCTGGTACTGGGACTGGGGCTTTCACTTGCACCCATAGGCGCTTTCCTGGCCGTGACGGGAAGTTGGGAAAATAGTTTTATTCCTGTGCTGCTTTCCTTTGCCGTTATATTCTGGGTAAGCGGATTCGATATTATTTACGCTATGCAGGATGTGGACTTTGACCAGTCGCAGCAACTACATTCCATACCCACAGCATTGGGCAAAAGGAGTGCATTAAATTTTTCAATATTACTACATATATTATCAGCGGCCTGTGTGGTTGTGATAGGTTTTTTTGCAAATGTACACTGGCTCTACTGGATTGGTGTAGCGGTGTTTATAGGTATGCTTGTCTACCAGCATTCACTGGTAAAACCAAATGACCTGCGCAAAGTAAATATTGCATTCATGACTGCCAACGGCATCGCCAGCATTGTTTTTGCTGCGTTTGTAATCGCAGACCTGGTAATGCTCTCTTAAATCTTCATTCATTACACAAGAAACTATGGCGCGGATAATTTGTATTGATTATGGCGGAAAACGCACCGGCATTGCGGTTACAGACCCGTTGAAAATAATAGCCTCAGCGCTAACAACTATTGAAACAAGAAATTTCATACCGTTCTTGAAACAATATTTTGATGAAAACGAAGTGGAATTGATCCTGATAGGCGAGCCTAAAAACTGGGACGACAGCGATACCCATGCCACGCCGCTGGTAAAAAAAGCAGTGGAACAATTGAAGAAAAATTTCCCGCAGATTCCGGTTGAAAAAGTAGACGAGCGGTACACTTCCAAACTGGCTTCGCAGGCAATGGTGGAAATGGGCATGAAGAAAAAGAACCGGCAAAAGAAAGAGAATGTAGACCAGATCGCAGCCACTATCATGTTGCAGGAGTATTTGAATAAATGCAGTCATGATATATAATAAATACAACATATGTAATATGGAGTATTGATTTATAAACACCAAGTATTTCTTATAAATTTGCAATCAATCTAAACAAAAATTTGGATGAATCAAAGTAACACGTTATTTTGTGCTAAAATTATTAGCATATGAAAGTTGTTTCATTTTTTGCTGGTGCAGGAGGTCTTGACTTAGGTTTTGAGAAAGCGGGATTTGATGTAATTTGGGCAAACGAATATGATAAAGAAATTTGGGAAACATATGAAAAAAATCATAAGAATACGGTCTTAGATAGGCGTAGCATTGCTGATATTTTATCCAATGAAGTTCCTGATTGCGATGGTATTATTGGTGGCCCTCCTTGTCAGAGTTGGTCGGAGGCGGGCTCTAAAAAAGGTATTGCTGATAAAAGAGGGCAACTTTTCTATGAATTTATGAGAATACTTGCAGATAAAAGACCAAAATTCTTTTTAGCTGAAAATGTATCTGGTATGTTGCTACCAACTCATAAGGATGCGCTTGCAAATATTAAACAAATGTTTACTGATATAGGATATAATCTGTCTTTTGAATTATTAAATGTATCTGACTTTGGCATTCCGCAAGACAGAAAACGAGTTTTTTTTATTGGATACAGGAAAGACCTAGGACTAAAATTCCAGTTCCCTAAACCCACTACACCGAAGAATAAGGTTACGTTAGAACAAGCTATTGGTGATCTAAAATCCACTGTATTGCCAGCAAGAGAAGGAAACTTAACTAATGGAGAAAATTGCATAATTCCAAATCATGAGTACATGATTGGAGGATTTTCTTCGATTTTTATGTCAAGAAATAGAGTGCGGTCTTGGGATGAAGTTTCATTTACCATCCAAGCAGGTGGGCGCCATGCACCACTACATCCTCAAGCACCTAAGATGAAATTTATCGAACAAAATATCAGAGAGTTTGTAAAAGGAAAGGAAGAATTGTATAGACGCCTATCTGTTAGAGAATGTGCAAGAATACAGACTTTTCCAGATAGTTTTGTTTTTCATTATGACAATGTCGTGGCTGGATACAAAATGATAGGAAATGCAGTCCCTGTACGTATGGGAAAAGTTTTAGCAAAAAAAATCTTCAATGATTTAAGTAATTTAAGAAATACAATAAATCCAAAATTCACAAAAGAGGGTATTTTTTTGAATGGACATTTTGTACGACAGCGTATGCTTGAAATAGTAAATTCAATAAACCAATAATGGGAGAAAAAGCAACACAAACTACCAATGGTAAAGCATTCGAATACGCTTTGCTGAATGCATTCTTGGAAAGATTAAAAATTATTACGGCTGTATCAGTTGTTGAAAACAATGCTTTTGAGACAGCACAGAAATGTTATAACTATTTTGGCAAAACAGAAAAAGGCCTATATGATTTAAACGCAAGCTTTGCCGTTAACTTTTTGATCGATTTAGAACCGCGTTTATCGAATGGGATAAGTAAAAAAGATATATTAGAGCTTGAAATTGTTTCTGACAAACTTGGTCAATCCGGTGACGTAAGAGATGTTTTGGCAGTACGTTCATTGCAAAAATGGGAAATTGGAATCTCAGCAAAAAATAACCATCGTGCAGTAAAACATTCTCGTTTGTCAAACATTATAGACTTTGGCGAAAAATGGCTAAACGCGCCCTGCTCACCTCAATATTTTTTCGAGATAAATCCTATTTTTGATCGTTTAGCCAATATTAGACGTGAAAGTAAAGCCACCGCAGTATGGTCAGCTTTGGGTGATTACCATACTGCGGTTTACATACCCATTCTTAACGCATTCAAAAAAGAACTTTTAAGACTAGACAGAGAGAACCCTAAAGTTGTAGCGCGAAAGTTGGTTGAATATTTAATAGGCAATCAAGATTTTTATAAAGTTATAAAAGGGGGAAATAAAGTTGAAATTCAATCTTACAATTTGCATGGAACCTTGAATTTACCTTTTCAAGATATTAAGCCAAAGATCAAAATTCCGAAATTAAAACTCCCAAATAGATTGATTGAAATTGTTTATCAAGACAACTCTAAAACTACCTTGTTAGTTTCGCTAACTGAAGGTTGGCAAATATCTTTTAGGATTCATAATGCAAGTTCGAAAATTGAACCTTCATTAAAGTTTGATATAAACTTGGTGTCTTCCCCTCACACGCTTTTCACAAATCACCTTACCCTTGGCTAAACTAATATTTAAAACAACGAAAGAACGCTCAGAATTAATGAGCAAAATTCGTGGGATAAATACTCAACCTGAAATAGCACTTAGAAAACAACTATGGAAACTCGGATTTCGCTATCGTCTTAATGTTTCCACACTAAAAGGAAAACCTGATATTGTTTTTAAAAAATATAAAGTAGTGGTTTTTGTTGATGGTGAATTCTGGCATGGTTACAAATGGTCTGAAAAAAAACCTAGAATTAAGGCAAACCGTAAATATTGGATAAAAAAAATCGAAGGTAATATAGAAAGGGATTTAGAGAATACAAATTCTCTGTTGTCTGATGGTTGGGTTGTAATTAGATTTTGGGAACATGAAATAAAAAAAAATTTATTAGGATGTGTAGGAAAAATTGTTTCTGCATTGGAAGAAAATTCTCAAGGAACCCAAAGTATTTCGGAAAGCAGTGACAAACTTCAATAAAGAATTTGTGGTAGGTTGCCTTGACTTTAATACCCAGGCGCGTTCGTCTAAAAGAAATAACTTTCGTATTTTTGCAAGTCAAATTTGATGTATGATTTTACCAATTACTGCGTACGGCATGCCCGTTTTGCGGAAAGTGTGCCGGGATATTTCGCCTGACTACCCGGATCTGGAAAAGTTGATTGAAGATATGTGGGAAACGCTGTATTATAGCAATGGCGTGGGTTTGGCAGCACCACAGGTGAACAGGGATATCAGGCTTTTCCTGGTTGACAGTACACAGGTGTTCGACAATAATGAAGATGATGCTGAAGTGCAGCATTACCCTGACAAACCCGGCATTAAAAAAGTTTTTATCAACGCGAAAATTATGAATTACGAAGGAAGGGAATGGGCTTATAATGAAGGCTGCCTGAGCATACCGAAAGTGCGCGAAGATATCAATCGCCCGGAAACCATCGTTATAGAGTACTACGATGAGGCATTTAATAAACACACAGAAACCTTCAACGGGCTTACGGCTCGCGTAATCCAGCATGAATACGACCACATAGAAGGCAAATTATTTATTGACTACCTGAAACCCTTGCGCAAAAAAATGCTGCAAAGAAAACTCAACGACATCAGCAAAGGCAAGGTGAGCGTGGATTACAGGATGATGTTCCCGAAATAACAACTATAACCTAATCTGCATCAGACATCAGCAATACAACAAAAAATATCATAATCATAGGCCCGGCCTATCCTTTACGCGGCGGGCTTGCTTCTTTTAATGAGCGCATGGCCCTTCAGTTTCAGAAGGAAGGGGATGAAGTAAAAATTTATACCTTTTCACTGCAATACCCGTCTTTTTTATTTCCCGGCAAAACCCAGTATTCATTGGGCATTCCGCCGAAAGGTGTCGATATAAAAGTTGCTGTTAATTCCGTCAACCCGGTCAATTGGCTCATGGTTGGCAATGAAATAAAAAAGCTATGTCCGGATATAGTTATCATACGTTACTGGATGCCTTTTATGGGCCCTTGCCTGGGCACTATTGCGCGGATTATAAAAAGGAATAAACATACAAAACTGGTGTGCCTGGTAGATAACCTTATTCCCCATGAAAAAAGGATGGGCGATGAAATGCTCACCGGGTATTTTGTGAAGCCGTTTGACGGCTTTATTACCATGAGCCAAACGGTGATGAACGATACTGAAAAAGTTACCAATGCACCGGTAGTATTGCATGAACACCCGTTGATAGACAACTTCGGCGACCCGGTAAGCAAGCAGGAAGCGCGCAAATACCTGGGCCTCGAGCCTGACGAAAAATATATTCTTTTCTTTGGCTTTATCAGGAAATACAAAGGCCTGGACCTGTTGCTGGATGCAATAAAAATATTAAAGGATAGAAAGGCATCGCTTCCGAAGCTGATAATAGCCGGTGAGTTTTATGGCAATGCGGAAGCTTACCATGAACAAATAAAAACATTGGGTATAGAAGATGCATTGGTATTGCGCACAGACTTTATTCCCAACGAAGAAGTAAAATATTACCTGTCTGCCTGCGACTTCCTGATACAGCCTTACCGAGATGCCACTCAAAGCGGCGTAACTCCGCTTGCCTACCATTTTGAAAAACCAATGCTGGTAACCAATGTAGGCGGCCTGGCCGACATTGTACCCGACGGAAAAGCCGGTGTGGTTACAGAGGCCGAACCTGCTGCAATTGCTGCAGGTATTGAAAGGCTCTACACCATGGATGAGGCATTGCTTATTGCAAACGTAAAACAGGAAAAAGAAAAATTCAGCTGGGAAAGCTTCACGGATGCTATCAGGAAACTGGCTGGTTTTTAAGATAATTGCAGATGATAATTAAAAAAACTGCCGGCGAAAATCGCCGGCAAAATTATCATGTAAATAGTATACTATTACCTGTTTTCCATTTCCACAAAATCTCTCTTCACGGAGCCCTGGTAAACCTGTCTGGGCCTTCCGATTGGGTCTTCGTGCAGGCGATGTTCTGTCCATTGAGCTATCCAGCCGGGCAGGCGGCCCAAAGCAAACAATACGGTAAACATCTCTGTGGGTATGCCCATGGCACGGTAAATGATACCGGAATAGAAGTCCACATTCGGGTATAATTTTCTTTCAATAAAGTACTCATCTTTCAGCGCTATCTCCTCCAGCTTCAATGCTGTTTCAAGGATTTCATCATGCACATCCAGGTCGTCCAGCACTTCATCCATTACTTTCTTAATGATCTTTCCGCGCGGGTCAAAGTTCCTGTACACCCTGTGGCCGAAGCCCATAAGGCGGAAAGAGCTGTCCTTACTTTTAGCCATGTCTACATATTTCTGTACATTGCCGCCATCTGCCACTATTTGTTCCAGCATTTCAATTACAGCCTGGTTAGCGCCGCCATGAAGCGGTCCCCAAAGCGCAGATACCCCTGCAGAGATAGATGCAAACAAGCCGGCTCTTGCAGAGCCAACCATTCTTACAGTAGATGCAGAGCAGTTTTGCTCGTGATCGGCGTGTAAGATCAGGATTTTATCCAAAGCATTGATCAGCACCGGGTCTACTTCCAGCTCTTCGTTCGGCATCCTGAACATCATGTTGTAAAAATTCTCAACATAGTTCAGTTTATTGTTCCCCTTGATCAAAGGATAGCCGTTCATATTCCTGTATGTCCACGCACAAAGAATAGCAAACCTTGCAATAAGCAGTTCGGAAGCTTTTTCAACATCGTCGTGCGATTCAATATTTACTGCTTTAGGATTAAAGGCAGTCAGTGCAGAAGTCAATGAAGACAATACACCCATCGGGTGCGCAGAGCGTGGAAAAACTTCCAGCAGGCGTCTCATTTCCTCAGAAACCCAGTTCTGATTTTTGATCTCTCTTTCAAAATGGTTAAACTGCTCTTTGTTGGGCAGTTCACCGTTAAGTAAAAGATACATTACTTCCGTAAAGTTTGATTTCTCTGCCAACTGTTCAATGGGATAGCCCCTGTAGAACAATTCACCTTTATCCCCATCAAGGTAAGTGATATTACTGATTGTGGAACCGGTATTTTTATAGCCGATATCAAGAGTGATCAGACCTGTGTCTGATCTTAGTTTAGAAATATCAATACCCCTGTCGCCGAGCGTGCTTTCAATGATAGGATACTGGTACTCCTTTCCATCATAATTAAAAATAACTTTGTTGTCTGCCATAGCCTTAAGATTTCGATAAAAATAAGGAAAAATAGTTTGTTTTCAGGGATTTATTGCGGATTATTTTTAAAATATTTTTATTAGTAAGCATGCTTTCAAAAAACTGCCAAAAGCATGATATTAACCGGCGAAATCTGACTTAATAAAAAAGCACGGTAATATGCCGCGCTTATAAATAAATAAAAAGTATTTGTATCAATCTCCTTTGTTCCCGGTTTTCTTAGCAGAAGATTTTTTCTTTTCTCCGGCATTTTTTGCATCTGCTTCTGCGCTTTTTTTGTCTGCCACTTTTTTTGCCGTGTTTACTTCTGTTTCTACATTTTCTTCTTTAGCTGTTTCCGCTTGCCGGGTTTCTGCAGCTTTTTCTGTCTCAGCTTCTTCACTAACATCCTCGTTTGTTGCCGCAGCTGTTTTTTCAAAATCTATATTGTTGAGTTCAAAAAAACCGTACCAGCGTATCATTTTTTTCATATCGCTGCCGTAGACTCTTTCAAAATCAAGTTCAGGAAAAACTTTCTCAAAATAGCTTTTTACCGCTTTGGCATCTTTATGATCGGGTATGGGTTCGGCGCTGTTTTTCATTGACTTAAAAACTTCCACCAGGTTTACATTTTCTTTTACGGTGTACACTTCTATACTTTCAAGGTGCGAAAACTGGTGCGAACGCGATGATACAAACTTGGTAGATTTATCTTCCAGGGAGCGCACAATAGCTCCATCTGACTTGCTTCCAACCAGTTCGTATAGACCGCCCATTCCTGTAACAGAAATCAATTTACTATATTCCATAAATTTATTAATTAAGGCGTCAAAGATAAGCCAAAACACATGAGTTAAAAATAATAAACAGGGAAAATCTATATAACTTTGCAGGCACTGAAATGAACAGAATATCTTTTTTGTCTAAGCTGGCAATTATCTTCAATGCCTTATATGCAGCTGATTTTTTACTGCGCACAAAAATTATTGCCAATGCTTCCGGCAAGGCTTTTATATCGTTATCCGGCGGCTGGATCATTTCTCCCTTACTCAACCTGGTACTGATTTTTAGCATTATAATGATTAAAAAAGAAAACACGCCATTGCCCGTACCGAAATGGATCTGGACTACCTTCATGTTTTTCCTGGTTTTCCAGGTAATTGCTTTCCTGTTTATGTAAATAACTAGCCATGAAAATCTATCTGATAGCCGGGCTGGGCACAGACAAAAGAGTATTTAATAACATCAACCTGCCTCAAAATTATGAGACTGTGCATCTTGAGTGGATAGAACCTTACCTAACAGAGAGCATCGAACAATATGCCCGCAGATTAGCAGCATATATTGATGATAAGCAAGACTTTATACTGCTTGGCTTGTCACTCGGTGGCATGATTGCCTCTGAAATCAACAAAATCATTCAGCCTAAAAAAACAATCATTATTTCCGGAGCCGCTACCTCTCAACAGCTCCCTTTGTGGATAAGGCTTGCAGGTAAATTAAAACTGGAAAAGGCTGCACCTTACCTGGTGAATAAAAACAGGAACCGGTTTATAGCTGCTTTTATCGGTGCACACTCTGAAGAAGAGAGAAAGATGCTGGCAGACATGCGCAAAGATTCTTCGCGCCAGTTCAGCATCTGGGCCTTGAAGGCTGTAGCTTCCTGGAAAAACAACCAAGAGCCTGGCAACCTTGTATACATTCACGGCGACAAAGACCGTTTACTTTCCTGTCCTAAAGGCAATGGCGCTATCATTATCAGTGGCGGCACACATTTTATGGTTTACAACAGGGCTGCAGACATCAATAAAGCACTCCGGCAAATTCTGTAATACTTCATTTAACAAAAGATATTTGTACTTAGTTTTTAATGTTTTAATAAATTGCTACTTTTAGTATCTGTATTAAAAAAAATAATTACATGCACATCACTTTCCATGGCGCAGCGCGCACCGTCACCGGTTCAAAACACCTGATCACCCTTAAAAATGGCTATAAAATTTTACTGGACTGCGGGCTGTTCCAGGGAATGGGTAAGGAGACTTTTGCGTTAAACGAAAATTTCGGCTTTAATCCCGCAGATATAGATGTACTGATACTTTCACACGCACACATAGACCATTCAGGGCTTATTCCCAAGCTGGTGGGCGATGGCTTTACAGGAAAAATATATTGCACACCTGCTACAGTAGACCTGGCCAAAATACTGCTGGAAGACTCCGCCGGTATACAGGAAAGCGACACGGAGTTTGTAAATAAGAGACGAGCTAAAGAAGGCTTACCGCCTTATGAGCCGCTGTATACGGTTGCAGATGCGAGAAGTGTATTCCCTTTATTTGTAGAAACTCCTTACAACCACTGGATGCAGATCAATGATGATGTAAAGCTTTTATTTACAGATGCAGGCCATATCATCGGCAGCGCCTGTGTGCATCTGGCGATCAGGGAGGAAGGCAAAGAACAACGCATCAGCTTTAGCGGAGACATCGGCAGGTATAAGGATGTAATACTGAAATCACCGGAAGTATTCCCGCAGGCCGACTACCTAATCATGGAAAGCACCTATGGCGACAGTCTCCATGAAGGCGTGTTTGACACGGCAGAGACTTTGCTCTACTGGGTTACCAAAACCTGTATGGAAAAGAAAGGCAAACTCATTATCCCTGCATTCAGCGTTGGGCGCACCCAGGAGCTGTTATATTTTCTCAACCAGCTTAGCCTCGAAAGATCGCTCCCTAAAGTGCCGGTGTATGTAGACAGCCCGCTAAGCTACGAAGCTACACAGGTGGTAAAAAGTCACCCGCAGAATTTTAATAACCGGCTAAAAAAAATATTGCAGTACGACCATGACCCATTTGATTTCGACAACCTCCAGTTTATCGGCTCTGTGGAGGAAAGCAAGGCATTGAATGCAGACCGCAGGCCGATGGTGATTATTTCTGCCAGCGGCATGGCAGACGCCGGGCGTGTGAAACACCACATCATGAACAATATTTCAGACGAAAGAAATTCCATACTGATCGTGGGCTATTGCGAACGAAATTCGCTGGGAGGCAGGCTGATGAACGGTCAAAAGCAGGTGCGTATATTTCGGGAAGATTTTGATGTGGTTGCAGAGGTTGGCGTTATGCGCAGCATGAGCGCTCACGGAGATTATGACGATCTCTGCCAGTTCCTGGCCTGCCAGAACCCGGCAGAAATCAAATCCCTATTCCTTGTGCACGGGGAGTATGATGTACAGCTGCATTTTCGTGAAAAGCTTATGAAGAAAGGATATAGAGAAGTCATCATTCCCGAACAGCACGAACGCATTCATTTACAATAATGGCAACTTAAGCTATCTTAATTCAACTTATCGGGACATACCATGATAAACTCAGGGATAGCTACTTCGAACTGTTCATAACTGTGCTGATTTTCCATGATGTAAAACCCGTGCATTTTACCCACATCTGTGCGCAGGCTGCAACCGCTTACATATTGAAAATGCTCATCGGGCTGTATCACCGGCTGCTGGCCTATTACGCCTTCGCCTTGCACATTTTCAAGCGATGCATTACTATCATGGATAAACCATTTGCGGGATAATAACTTTATGGGAAAACCGTTGTAATTATCAATGGTAATGCGGTAAGCAAACATGTACTCATTCATCAGCGGATTGCTGTATTCCCGCTGATAAAATGTCTCAACACTGATCTGGATGCCTTTGGTAATTAATTTAGTCATAGCCGCAATGATAAAAGTTGATTTAAATAAAGATAAGGAAATATTTTTACCCACCTGTTTGCCTGCCATTATTCTTTCAAAAAAAATACCACAATTGATTGCAGTCTTTTATTATCACCGTGCCTGGTGTTTTCACTGACAACAATATATCAGAAAGGCCACAATTATTTGCGGCCCTTCATTAACTCTATCACGATCGGAATATTTTATTTTTCCAGGGGAGATTTTTTGCCGGCAAGCAGTTTTTCCACGGTAGCCTCCAGCCTTCTCTGCTTTACATCTGCACGCTTAGCTCCTGTGATCCAGGTAACGTATTGCTTCTGGTTGTTGGGCGACAGGGAGGCAAAAAACTCTTTAGCCTCAACCTGCTTATTAAATAAGGTAGACAGCTCCACTGGTATAATGGACAGTTTTTTTTCAAACTTGGCTGAAGTAGGAGCAGAAACCGTATCTGATTTTTTAGCTTCCTTCATAATTTCTGCATCGCCTGTAAACTCTCTCACAAAATTGATGGCAGACCACACAGTGTCCATTTCAATATCTTCTTTAGATTCAAAGCCGCTGTCTTTCAGCACAGACCAGGAGCAATCCCTGTTCAGGTCGCTGACGATCTTGCTGGCAGGCTTGGGATAAGCGATCCACAATCTGGCATTGATGTTAAGTGCCGGGAACACATCTTTGAGAATATTGCAAAGCTGGCTATTGCTCAATGCAAAAATTAAAGCAAAGTCTATCTTCTTTATTTTCAGTAAGGGTGTTACGTTTTTAGAAAAGCTGATTTTAGAGAAATGTTTTTCGACGGATGATGGTAGTCCCTGTATCAAGATATTCTTTTCACTACCGAGTTGTAATTTTTCTAACAAACTTTGACTGGCCATTCTCACTTCTAAATTTATGGTTAAAAATTAGTTCGGAAATGCAAAGTTACGAAAAATAAGGCAATTTTTTGTTAACCAACACAAAACAATGTCCAAATTAGAACATTCAGGAAGTGCAAAAGATGCTTTGTGAAAGTGTACAAAGAAAAAAACAGTGCCTGAGAAGAAGTTTGTTTTACTGCAATGATACTTATCAGTGGGTGAAACTTTTATAATTTGTTGTGTCAAGGTTCGTGCTCGCCTACAACATCTGCGCATGCATTAGGTGGCGCAGCCCATAGTATAGCTATTAATTTTCGTACATAGCTTCTATGAAACCGCAGCCTAATCTTTTAAAGTCTTTTTAAATAATTGTATCAATACTTATTGCAGACTCTCGTCAATAACTTTTGAGCGCCTGAAAAGCATATCAGCTATTTCAATTGGGTTATGTTCATTTTCGGAGAAACCATACTTATCATTAAGGCAACTCGAACAGAATGTTTTATCAATATCATTCTGTTTACCGCAAGGGCAATTCCAAACTTGCTTTTCTTTACCAAGCAAGCCTTTTTTAATTTCTGTAGTTGATAAATCCGGAAATGCTTTAATAGATTGTTCAGCGAGGCCGTAAAGTTCTTTGGCATCTTCTTTTTTATAAACGTCTTTTTTTGCAATGGCCAATGTTAGGCCTATTTTTTTCAATAAAATATTATCTTCTGAAAGCAGCTCGTTAATTCTATCAATGTCATAGAAATTAAGGTCAACCATCACTTTTGACAACCTGTCCTTAGAATAATTACTTCCATACCTTAACTCATAATATAAATGATTGATAGTGCTTTTATTTTTAATCTCAGTGAGATAGCGCAGATACATCGGGTAAAACTTTTCATATCCAGGTCCTGTAACCTCATTTTCTGTAAGATTTTTAAAATGGGAAGTCATTAATGGAAGCGCTTCATGTATGCTATTTTGTACTATAAAGTTGATTGTATCCTCATTAATTTGCAATTTTCCTTCACTGATTAGCTCTTTATATTTATAGACCAGGCTTAAATTTTTCAGGTCATCTGCAGTAATATAATTATTATTGTTTTTCTCATGGTAGTTGTCAAGAATTACGGGAGTAGCGATTGCAGTAATCATAAACATCGATTTTCCCTGACCTGCTATTTCATCGAAGTCAACTGTAAGCGCTATAATTGCGTTGGCGCCCATGTATTTGGCTTTCACTTTAAGTTCATTTATGGCACTCTCATACAGTCTGTTGAGCTGCTTTTGATAAGTAGCGGAATTTCCCCCAAAGAAGTCTGTAAGACTGGCGCTAAAATCTTTAAAAAAATTAGTACCAACAACGATATGGCTGCTGACTACATCAAAGTACTTTTGTATTTTTTGATTTTCAATGAAAGGTGTATTGGTTACTATCATGGCAAATTTATTATTATTTAAAATTTTCTAAATCTACTTGTACCAATTACAACAATTAAAGCCTATTCTGACACGAAGTATCAAACTACTCAAACCTACTCTCTTAAAAATAATTTTATCCAAATTAACCAGCTTTTAATGATTGATATTCATGAGCATGGGTACAAAAACAAATTCTTCAAAACGCTCTTCTTCCCAGGTACCATCGTCGTTTTTTGTAATGCGCATCATGATCTGGCGTTCGTCTGCATCCTGAACAGGAGCAACCATTACGCCGCCTATCCTAAGTTGTGCCATCAGTTTTTCCGGTATAAATGGTGGGGCTGCCGTAATGATGATCTTATCAAAAGGCGCTTCTTCGGGAACGCCAAGGTATCCGTCGCCCAGGTAAAAATGTATATCCGGATGATTGAAGAATTCCTGGCGTTTGCGCTTTTTCTCCTGTGCATCAAACAACTTTTTCTGGCGCTCGATCGTATGTACTTCTGCCCCTAATTGTGCCAGTACCAGGGCTTGGTATACGCTGCCTGTACCCACCTCCAAAATCTTATCACCCTGCTGTACATTCAAAAGCTCTGTCTGGTAAGCTACGGTATAGGGCTGTGAAATGGTCTGCCCTTCACCGATAGGAAAAGGCCTGTTTTCATAAGCAATTTTGTCGAAGGCAGAATCTAAAAAGAAATGCCTGGGAATATTATTGATCACATCCAGAACCCGCTGGTCTTTTATACCTTGCTCTTTCAGTTGTGCTACCAATTTCTTCCTTAGGCCTTTATGCAAATAAGTATCTTCAAGCTTTCTCATGGGGCTGCAAGATACAAAAAAAAGTAGCCGCCATTTATCCGGCAGCTACCTGTTTGTTTATTCATCTAAAAAGATCGCGGTTAAGCGTTCATGTTTTCGTAAGACTCTTTGCCTTCATTGATCAGCTTTAATACTCTTTCGCGAACATCGTCTTTAAGGCCAACCACTTCTTTGGCAAATACGTTTTTCAGGTCTTCAAGTTCTTCGATTGAGCTGCTTGTCCAGTTACGCACTTTTCTTTTTACTTCATCTGTCTTGTCTGAAATCTGCTGGCGGGTTTCTTCTCCCGATTGTGGAGCCAGCAAAATACCTGCTACTGCTCCGGCAACCACGCCGGCTACGGTTCCGATTAAAATTTGTTTAGCACTCATTTGTTTATAGTTTTAAGTTATTAAATACATTCCTTAGTAAAGTTAATCAATTATTGATAAAAAATTCATTTACAACTATGTATAACATTTCACAAACAATATTTTAGCAATAAATTAAATTTTAAAAAACACTTCCAAAGATGTAACTTCGCGTGTAAATTTTTGCCCGAGTTATGAGTAATTCCATTTTAATTATAGACGATGAGAGAGCTATCCGGAAAACACTTGCTGAGATATTGTCTTTTGAAAAATACAAAGTCCAGGAAGCTGCTGATGGCGAAGAAGGATGGAAATTGTTTACTCAAAATGTTTACTCCGCTGTATTGTGCGATATAAAAATGCCCAAGATGGACGGCATGGAATTTCTTAAAAAAGCCTCTGTCTACAATCCCGATGTGCCCATCATTCTCATCAGCGGCCACGGCACTATTGAAAGCGCTGTAGATGCTGTAAAAGAAGGCGCGTACGACTATATTTCCAAGCCACCGGATCTGAATCGCTTGCTCATAACGGTAAGAAACGCGCTTGACAGGCACTCCCTTTCTAAGGAAACCAAGGTACTGAAGAAAAAAATTGATAAATCTGTGGAGATGATCGGTGACTCGGAACCTATTCTTAAGATTAAAGCTACCATCGATAAAGTTGCAGCTACTGATGCCCGCGTGCTTATTACCGGTGAAAATGGCGTAGGTAAAGAATTGGTTGCGAGGTCTATACACGCACACAGCAACAGGTCTTCATCCCCGCTCATTGAGGTGAACTGTGCAGCCATACCGAGTGAGCTGATAGAAAGTGAATTATTTGGCCATGAAAAAGGTTCATTCACTTCTGCCGTAAAGCAGCGCATTGGTAAATTTGAACAAGCCAACGGAGGTACGCTGTTCCTAGACGAGATCGGCGATATGAGCATAGATGCGCAGGCCAAAGTATTGCGTGCCTTGCAGGAAGGAAAGATCACCCGTGTGGGCGGAGAAAAAGAAATATCGGTAGACGTGCGCGTAATAGCCGCTACAAACAAGGATCTGCTGGAGGAAGTGGAAAATAAAAATTTCAGGCTTGACCTGTATCACCGACTAAGTGTGATCCTGATAAAAGTACCTTCCCTCAATGAAAGGATTGAAGACATCCCATTGCTAGTAGATAAATTCCTGAAAGATATTGCTGCAGACTACGGCCAGGCACCAAAAAGCATTGACAAAAAAGCCATTGAAAGCCTGCAGGCACACGACTGGACAGGTAATATACGTGAGCTCAGAAACGTAGTGGAAAGACTGGTGATACTTTCGGGCAAAACCATTACTGCCGAAGACGTGGGCAGCTACGTGTTCCAGGATTAAGTGTAAAATCTCCACTATGCAAAAACCTTTGCTGATAGTGATCGCGGGGCCTACAGCATCCGGAAAAACGGCGTTGGCTATTGAAGTTGCACGGCATTTTCATACAGAAATATTATCTGCAGATTCCCGGCAATGCTACCGTGAACTCAACATTGGCGTAGCAAAGCCTACTGAAGAAGAACTTAACAGCGCAGCACATCATTTTATAAATTCCCATTCTGTAACATGCCCTGTAAACGCCGGTCTGTTTGAAAGATACGGTCTTGAGGTTCTTGAAAATATTTTTTCAAGAACGAATGTTGCCGTGATGGCGGGCGGCACAGGCCTGTATATTGATGCTTTGTTAAACGGAATAGATGAAATACCGGAAGTGCCTGCTGGTTTAAGAGAAAGCATCTCTGCAGCTTATAAACTTAAAGGTATCGAATGGCTTCAAACTCAACTCAAAGAAAAAGATCCTGTTTTTTTCGAAACATCAGAAAAACGAAATCCACACCGGTTGATGCGCGCATTGGAAATAATACAACATACCGGAAAATCTATAAGCCATTTTCGCACAGCCGGCAGGGTTCATAGAAATTTTAAAACGATAAAGATTGCCTTAGACCGGGAGCGCGAAGTTTTATACAACCGAATCAACACCCGTGTAGATGCTATGATGGACCAGGGATTGTTGCAAGAAGTAATGTCGTTGCAGCCATATCAACACCTGAATGCCTTACAGACAGTGGGCTACAGAGAATTATTCTCTTTCCTCCATGGCAGCCTGCCCCTGGAAGATGCTGTTGAAGAAATTAAGAAAAACACCAGACGCTATGCCAAGAGGCAGCTCACTTGGTTTAAAAAAGATGCAGATTATAAATGGTTTGCTCCTGAAAATACTGCGGAAATCCTACAATATATTTCAGGCATTACAAATGAATAAGCTAACTTCGTTAAAAGTTGTCTGATGTTTCCCGGTATTCTATTTTATAAATTGTTTTTATGGCTCTATTCGGCCGGAGCAAAAATCCTTTCCTTATTCAACCGAAAAGCAAAGCTGTGGGTAAACGGCAGGAAGCATATTTTCAAACAACTCAGGCATGCTTTTGCAGCAAATACATCGCCTGTAGCCTGGTTTCACTGTGCTTCTCTCGGAGAGTTTGAACAGGGACGCCCGTTGATAGAAAAACTTAAAAAGGACTATCCGCACTACCGCATACTGGTAACCTTCTTCTCCCCTTCCGGCTACGAGGTCATGAAAAATTACAACCAGGCAGACTGGGTTTTTTATCTGCCGCTTGATGGCCGGTACCATGCCAGAAAGTTCCTGAATATCACTAAACCTTCTATTGTATTTTTTATAAAATACGAGTTCTGGCATTATTACCTGAAGGAAATACATCGCGCTGAAACACCGCTGTTCCTTGTTTCCGGGCTGTTCAGGGCATCCCAACCTTTCTTTAAATGGTATGGCGGGCTGAACCGTATAACACTTTCTTATTTCACTCATTTTTTTATACAGAAAAAATCCTCAGAAGATTTATTGCACACTATCGGTATAGAGCATATAACAGTGACCGGAGATACCAGGTTCGACCGTGTACTTGCCACCAAAAATAACTGGAGCGCGGTAGATAAAATTGCGGCATTCTGCGGCAATAAAAAAGTATTTGTAGCAGGCAGCACTTGGGAAGCAGACGACCTGGTAATAAAACATTTTGCAAAGGTACATCCTGAAATGCGCTTCATCATTGCGCCACACGAAGTTGAAAAAGACAGGATTGAAGAATGCCTGAAAATTTATGAGCACTCGGTAGCTTATGCAAACTATGATCCGCAGGACAAACAATCCGGCGTAAATGTACTTGTAATAGACAACATTGGCATGCTCAGCCGGCTGTACAACTACGCGCACATAAGCTATGTAGGCGGTGCATTCGGCGATGACGGTATACACAATGTGCTGGAACCGCTCGTATTCGGCAGTCCTGTGGTGTTCGGACCGGCGTATGAAAAATTTCCGGAAGCGGTAGACCTGGTTGAACGTGCAATCGGCTTCCCAGTAGTAAATGCGCTGGAGTTTGAACAAACAATGGACCGGTTGCTTACTGATGATGCGTTGATATCCAGGGTAAAAAGCGCTGCCGGAATCTACGTGCAGGAAAACATCGGCGCTACTGAAAAAATATTTTCTTTCGTAGAAAAATATCTCACCCACGCTTAAAGTTTCTTTGCAATATGTTATTTTTACTATATGCAAAAAGAACAGAAGCAACTAAAACCTACGCTTTCACTGCTTGACGCCACTATGATCGTAGCCGGAAGCATGATCGGTTCCGGGATATTTATTGTAAGTGCAGACATGACCAGGAACGTGGGTTCGGCAGGCTGGCTGATCCTAATCTGGCTGATCACCGGCATTATGACCATCTTTGCAGCAGTGAGTTACGGCGAACTTTCGTCCATGTTTCCAAAAGCAGGCGGGCAATACATTTACCTGAAAGAAGCGTACAACCCGCTGACGGGTTTTTTATACGGCTGGAGTTTCTTTTCTGTGATACAAACGGGTACCATTGCGGCTGTTGGCGTTGCTTTCAGCAAGTTTGCCGGCTATTTCTTCCCGGCCCTGGCGATGACGGAAGACAACATTCTATTCCGGCTGGGAGACTGGTTCAGGCTATATCCCGCGCAATTGGTCTCTATTGCACTGATCATTTTCCTGACCTATATGAATTCCCGTGGCGTAAAGGAAGGCAAGCTGATACAGCAGTTCTTTACCGGCACGAAGTTATTGTCCCTGTTCGCTTTGATTGTCTTCGGGCTGGTACTGGGCGCTAAGCCTGAAGTCTGGAATGCCAACTGGTCCAATGCTTTTGATTTTTCTTTTACACAACCTGTAAAAGATGCAGCAGGCCATCAGACCGGCTGGTCGGCTTTTATGGCCGCAAATAATATTTACCTCATCATCGGGTTGATATCAGCGGCAATGGTAGGCTCTGTGTTTAGCAGCGTTGCCTGGGAAAATGTAACCTATATAGCCGGTGAAATTAAAAATCCTAAAAGAAATGTAGGGCTCAGTTTGTTCTTTGGTACAACCATCGTAGTAGTCATTTATTTATTCACCAACCTCATGTACACTGCGGTACTGCCCCTGGTACCGGCAATGCCGGCAAGCGGCATATATCCCCTGGAATCCGCTGACAGCATAGCTTTTGCCGCGCAAGACCGCGTGGCCACCGTGGCGTCTACACAGATCTTCGGCGCTATAGGCACATACATCATTGCTGCCATGATCATGATCTCAACCTTTGGCTGCAACAATGGATTGATACTTTCAGGGGCAAGAGTATACTATACCATGGCTCATGATAAACTCTTCTTTAAGGGAGCAAAAAAACTAAACAAAAACCATGTCCCGGGACACGCCTTATGGATACAGTGCTTGTGGGCCTCTGTGTTGTGCCTGAGCGGAAAGTACGGCTTGCTGCTGGACTATGTAGTATTTGTTACACTGGTATTTTATATACTGACCATCTGGGGAATTTTCAGGCTGCGCAGAAGCCGGCCGGATGCGGAAAGGTCTTATAAAGCGTTTGGCTACCCCGTGATACCCATCATCTACTTCCTGCTGGCAGGCACCATGGCGCTGGGCTTGCTGATCTATAAATGGCAGACATCCGTGCTGGGTATTGTCATTGTGCTCACAGGCATACCCATCTATTTTATGTATAAGAAAAAGCACGCACAAGCATTGCAATAGCATTTCGTGTTCTTTGCGCTGCATGGCCTGAAACCAAATACCACGGTGTGTTCTGATTAATAAGGCAATCTTTGTACATAAAATATAGCTCTCTCCTGCTTTTCAGGTCGGGATACTCACGCAGTTCGTCCTTTTGCCAGGGAATATCTATATCTGTAAACAAATACAGGTCGTATTTTCGTAAAACGATCTGTTCCAGGATGTAGAAGGGGCAACGGTTATACACATATTCACTCCATACCTTCATGATGTACATGTCTGTATCAATAAAAAGGAAGTCTTTATTTTCTGATATGGATCTGTGTATGTAAGATTCTTCTAACGCCACCTGTCCTTTGGCAATAATTTCAAGATCGTCATAATCATATTCCCTGCCATGCACCAGCAGGTACTCTCTCGCAAATTCCGGGCACCAGTGTACCTGGTAATGCGCTGCCAGGTCCTGGCAAAGTTGTGTTTTACCGGTACTTTCAGCGCCTATGATAGCTATTTTCTTCAACACTATTTCACAAACTGTATTTTATCTAAATAGCGCAATGCATAAAAAACAGTGGTCAGATGCATGGATTGTACAATCCGTTTTTCATCAACAAGTTCCATCAACTCATCGAGGGAAATTTCTTCAACAATGATCTGCTCATTCTCGTCCAATTGCTGAATGTCTGTTTTCCTGCCCCCCAGTGCAATAAACATGTGCATGAGGTTGGAGTTGGTAGACGGATTTGCTGAGGTGCGGCCGAGATAGTGCACCGACTCAAACGTATAGCCTGTCTCTTCCAGCAGTTCGCGGCGGATAGCATCTTCGTTGGTTTCATCTGTGCTGTCTACACAGCCGCCCGGCAGCTCAAGGCATACTTCGCCAAGTGCATGGCGGTATTGCTTTACGATCAATACCTTATTGTCTTCCGTTAAAGCAAGCGCTGTAGCCCACTCCGGAAATTCAAAAACATAATATGGCTCTATTATTTTACCATCTGCTCGTTCGCAGCTGTCTTTCCTTACTGTAAACCATTGCTCTTTAAACAAATACTCCGAAGAGAGTTTTGTCCATTTAAGTTTTTCTTCCATCAATTATTTTTAAAATTATGCTATGCAAATTTCCTGGCATCTTCCAGGAACGTTGCCAGCCCTGAATCAGTTAGCGGGTGCTTCAGCAAACCTAAAATCGGTTCCAGGGGAGAAGTCACCACGTCGGCGCCGGCCTGTGCACATTGAATAATATGATTGCTGCTACGGATAGAAGCCGCGAGTATTTGGGTATCGTAGCCCTGAACGCCATAGATCTCAGCGATCTGTTCTATGAGTTGTATGCCTTCCCAGCCGCTGTCATCAATCCTGCCGATGAACGGGGAAACATAAGTGGCGCCAGCCTTTGCCGCCAGTATTGCCTGGCCTGCTGAAAATACAAGCGTACAGTTGGTTTTAATACCATTGTCTGTAAACCATTTGATGGCTTTGATGCCTTCTCTGATCATCGGAACTTTTACAACGATGTTGTCGTGAATGGCTGCGAGTTTTTTTCCTTCTTCCACAATTTCCCTAAACTCGGTAGACACCACTTCAGCGCTGATGTCGCCGTCAACCATTTCGCAAATTGTTTTGTAATGCTGGTAAACAGCCTCACTACCTTTAATACCCACTTTCGCCATTAGCGAAGGGTTGGTTGTAACGCCGTCCAGTATGCCCAAGTCGTTGGCTTCCCTGATCTGAGAGAGATCGGCAGTATCAATAAAAAATTTCATTAGTCAGTAATTTAATGTTTATGCCAATAAAGATACATTGAACCGCTTAAACAGGCAAAAGATTATAAATAAAAGTAAAGGGGAAAATAAAAAAGGCAGGCTGATTACATCGCACCGCTACAACCGCCTACTCTTGCTACCTTCCGATCCTGGGAGATTCAGCAGGAGCTGGTCGTGTAAGACCTGCCGGCTGCAAAGATACTCTTTATTTTTAATTATGAAAATAATATCGTGATTTTCACCTCAAATTATCAATGCTTAAGCTTATCTAAAAATCTTACTTTTGCAAATAGAAAAAAATGTTATATCCTTCCGGAAATGAAAATAGCATATGATGCCAAGAGAGCCTTTCACAATTCACGCGGGCTGGGAACCTATAGCCGGGAAGTGATCAGGCTGATGAATGCTTATTTCCCGGACAATGATTATTACCTGTTTAACCCGAAAAGAAAAAATGCCATCGAGCTTGCGCTGGGTGCCAACAATACAATTCTTTATCCTGAATCTTTGTGGCACAGGAAGTTTCCCGCACTCTGGCGTACTTTTGGCATAAGCAGAGAGCTGCAAAAGCTGAAAGTAGATGTGTATCACGGTCTCAGCCAGGAGCTGCCTGCACGTATACAAAAGACAGGTGTAAAATCTGTGGTAACCATGCATGACGCGATCTTTATGCGCTACCCGCATTTATACCCGAAGGCATACAGGAAAATTTTTATTGAAAAAAATAAATATGCCTGCATGGTTGCAGACAAGATCATTGCTATAAGCTTACAAACAAAAAAAGATATTGTGCATTATTTCCAGGCTGATGAAAACAAAATTGAAATTGTATACCAGGGATGCAGCAATATCTTCAGGCAGCAAATAAGTGAGCAAGAAAAGATACGGGTGCGTGATAAATACAACTTGCCACAGCAATACCTGCTGAATGTAGGCGCTGTGGAAAAAAGAAAAAATATTGAGCTCATTATTAAAGCCCTGCATCATGGTAAAATAAATATACCTCTGGTAGTGGTAGGGAAGGCCACCGCTTATATGCAAGAGCTTAAGCAATTGCTTACTCAGTTTGGCCTTGAAGGAAGCGTGATATTTATACAGGATGCAGCAACTACCGATCTTCCAGCAATATATACCCTGGCAGAGATTTTTATTTACCCTTCTGTGTTCGAGGGCTTTGGCATACCAGTGCTGGAAGCATTGTGTACAGCTACTCCTGTAATTGCCGCTACAGGAAGCTGCCTCGAAGAAAGCGGAGGCCCTTCATCCCTGTACGTAGATGCTTATAATGTTGCAGAAATGTCGGCAGCTATTAACACCATACTGGCAGATGGACATTTACAAATTAAAATGAAAGCTGATGGGTTGAAATATGCTGAAAAATTTTCCGATGAAAATATTGGTAACAACCTGATGCGTGTATATAAAAATTTGCTACCATAAAGATGAACATTGTAAGAATAAATTCAGGGCTGGGAAACCAGATGTTCCAGTACGCTTTCAGTTGTGCGCTAAAACAGCGCGAACCTGACACAAAAATAGACGTATCCGAATTTTTGTACAGGAAGCACCACAATGGTTACGAGCTTGATAAAATTTTTACAATTAACCCCTCATATGCCTCTCAGAAGGAATGCAATAAACTGGCTGATGTATCTAAAAGTTTCTGTGCAGAAATAAGAAGGGATTTTTTTAAAGTAAAAAGGAAAACACAGGGAATTGTGGTATCTGAATATGAGCTGCCCACAAAGTATAACCCAGAAGTATTGGAAGTAAAAAATGCCTATTTTATTGGCTTCTGGCAGACTGAAAAGTACTTTGCAGACATTGGCCCGCTGATTCATAGAGAATTTATGTTCAGAAAACCACTTGACAAATACAACGAAAAAATAGCGAATGAAATTCAACAGTGCCATGCGGTATCTATTCATTTCCGGAGAGGGGATTATTTAAAGAAGAAAAGGTTGCACACTACAGGTTCTGTTTGTAGCCTTGAATATTATAAAAATGCTATAGAATTAATACATCAACAGGTGGCCAGTCCGCATTTCTTTATTTTCTCAGACGACATTGCTTGGGTAAAAGAAAACTTTGTTTTGCCAAACGCAACCTACATAGATCATAACAAAAAGAAAAACAGTTTTAAAGACATGCAGCTCATGTCGCTGTGTAAGCACAACATTATTGCCAACAGCAGTTTTAGCTGGTGGGGCGCCTGGCTGAACAGGTACGAAAAAAAAATTGTCTGTGCCCCCGAAGTATGGGTGCGCGGTGTGGATCTGCCGGACATCATACCCGATAGCTGGATAAAAATTCCCATTGAATAAACCTGCCGATTTTATTACCTTTATTACTTTATTTCACACCCGATCTAAACTGCTATATGAACCGCATACATCACCAGCCACAGGCAAAGCCGCTTATAAGCATTATTGTACCAGCTTATAATGTAGAAGCATATATAGATAAATGCCTTGCATCGCTGCACACGCAAACATTGCAGGATATAGAAGTTATTGTTATTAACGATGGATCTACAGACAACACAGGCGCTGTCTGCGAAGCATGGAAAGCTAAGGATAACAGGTTGCATATAATTCACCAGGAAAATAAAGGTATTTCCGAAACCCGCAATATTGGATTGGCAGCAAGCAAGGGGCATTTCATAGGTTTTGTTGACGGAGATGACTGGGTTGAACCGCAAATGTTCGAAAGACTATACAATGCTGTGCAAAATTACAACGCAGACATTGCCATGTGCGGAGCTATACTGAATGAGGGCGACAAGACTATTAAAATTCATGACCATGCACCGAAGGAACAACGCCTGGATGCCTGCACTGCGCTGATAAAATTGTTTTGGGATAAGTATGTAAGAAGTTACTGCTGGAATAAAATTTTCCGTGCTTCGCTCTTTAAAGATATCTTCTTCCCCCCCGGAAGAAGTTTTGAAGATTACAGTACGATCTATAAGCTTTTTGCCAAAGCCAATGCAGTGGTGCACACCGGCACAAACGACTATCACTACATTCAGCGACCTGGCAGCATCCTTTCTTCTTTTAATCCAAAAAAAGAAGTAGACTTTTTTCTGGCAAACTATGAACGTTACGGCTTCATAGCTTCGTATAAAGGTTTTACAAGGATTCAACGCAAACTTTTACTGATCAAAACAATCAAGCGCATGCTGAGGGCTACCATGGAGCTTAAAAACATTTCCGGTGAAAATGAATTTCTGCAGGAAAAAGCATTCATGGAGGCCCGGCTCAGGGAATTATTCCGCAAAGATTACAAAGCCGAAAACTATAAAAACTACAAGCTGCTGTTGGATATAAAACAGTATTTCGCCAGGTTTGGTTTGTAAAAAATAAATGATGAGCAAGGAACACGATAAAAAAATTTCAGTTGTTATAAACACCTACAATGCCGAAGAGTTTCTGGCACAGACTTTAGACTCTGTGCGCAGCTTTGATGAAATTGTTATATGCGATATGCACAGCACAGACAGCACACTTCAAATAGCGGAGCAATATGGCTGTAAGATAGTATTTCACAGTAAAGAACCTATCGTAGAGCCGGCACGCAATTTTGCCATACAGTTGGCTACGTATAATTGGATACTATTGTTGGATGCTGATGAAACCATTACCAAAGAAATGAAAACATACCTGCAGGACTTTATCAGCAGAGCACACACCTATAAAGCCATCCGCATGGCACGGAGAAATTTTTTTATGGGCAGGTTCATGCACGGCAGTTATCCCGACAGGATCATCCGTTTCTTCAGAAAAGATGCTGTGCATTGGGGAGCGCATGTACATGCTATTCCTGAAATTGACGGCGATATCTACAACCTCACTACTACAGAACCAAAGCTGGCCATTAACCACCTGCCGCAGGAATCTGTGGAGACAATCATTGCCAAGCTGAACAGGTACAGTTCTGAATCTGTCATCCACAAACAAAAGAAATACAGCATATTTGCGCTCTTTACCAAACCCTTCTTTCATTTTTTCAAACCCTATATTTTAAAAAAAGGTTTTCTGGATGGTAAAGCGGGGTTGATATTTGCTGCATTAAAATCACAAAACGCACTGATGCAGGTTTTAAAAACCTGGGAAAAAAACAGTAAAAACAAAATGATTCAATAACCCTAAAGACGTTTTTGCCTGGTGGCTTGACAAATACACATCCGTTCACCACTATAATTAATAAAAAAATGAGGGCAATTCTTTGCAGAAATGCCCTCGTTAAATTTTACTGAAACAATCAGCTTCTCCTGTTGTAAAGCATAATGTAATAAAGCAAAGTAGCTATAGAACTGATAGCAGCCACCACATAAGTCCTGGCTGCCCATTTCAATGCGTCCTTGGCGCCTCTGTGTTCTTCAGGATTGGTCATATTGGTTCTTTCCAGCCAGGCCAATGCCCGGTTACTGGCATTGTACTCAACTGGCAAGGTAACCAGAGAAAACAATGTGCTGAAGGCAAATAAAAGTATACCAATCAGAAATACCGTGTTACCCAAAGCTGAACCAGCCATCAGCACCAGCCCTGCAATGATAACATAATTGGACAATTTCGTACTGATGTTTACAAGCGGCACTAACTGGCTTCTCAATTGCAGCATGCTGTAAGCAGTGGCGTGTTGTACCGCATGGCCGGTCTCGTGCGCAGCTACTGCTGCTGCCGCAATGCTTCTGCCGGCGTATACTTCAGGGCTCAGGTTAATGGTTTTGTTAGCGGGATTATAATGGTCTGATAAATGTCCTTGTACCGAAACCACAGCTACATCGTTTATACCATTATCGCGCAACATTTTTTCTGCTATTTCCTTCCCGCTTAAACCGGATGAAACGGGTATCTGGCTGTATTTTTTGAACTTGGCATTGAGCGTTCCGCTTACAATAGATCCAACGATCATCATTACAACCGCGATTAAAATATATCCTGTCATAGTTATTTGTTTTATTAGGTATGTTCAATTTTCTTGCCAAGCTGGTGTTGCACGTTGCCAGTAGCGTTATGTCAGCCTGCAGCGCAGCAGCCTGACATAAATGCATATACACAAGCATATAGTCTAAGAGATCATACCTTTCACCTAATTAAATCACCTGTTAACCGATTATTATCGAAAGCTACAAACCCACCCGTTAGATTTGTACAAAATGTATATTTTCATGAAATTGAAGGTTTTCATAGTAATACTTTTTCTATTGCCTGTTTATGTTTTCGCGCAGCACACTTCCAACGTTGCAGGCATTGTGGCTGACTCTGCCGGCATTCCGCTGGAGCATGCTTCCATCAGTATCCTGCAATTGAAAGACTCAACTGTTGCGCACCGGGCTTTATCCGATACAACGGGCTTTTACGCATTCACATCTGTTATGCCCGGAAATTACCGCATACAATTTTCTTATGAAGGCTACCAAAATACAACGAGATTGTTTTCACTTACAGACAGTACAGAAAACTTTATTATCGATACTATTAAAATGTACACTACCGCCAGCGAACTAAATGAAGTAGTTGTATTATCTACTGCAAAGCCTATCACTATCCGGGGAGACACGACAGAGTTTAATGTATCGCAGATTGGGGTAAAGCCCAATGCAACCGCAGAAGATGTACTTAAAAAACTTGCCGGCATTGAGGTAGAAAAAGACGGCAGCATCAAAGCGCAGGGAGAAAGAGTACGCAGGGTGTATGTAGATGGCAAACGTTTCTTCGGTGATGATCCCAAGATGGCCACGCAGAACCTTCCCTCTGACGTTATAGAAAAAGTACAGATCATTGATGCAAGCAGCGACCAGGCGGAGTTTTCCGGATTTGACGATGGCAACCGGGTCAGGACCATCAATATCGTCACCAAACAGCAAGTGAAAAATGGCGGCTACTTTGGTAAGGGTACAGCAGCTATCGGCACGCGCGACCTTCATGCCGTGGGAGGAAATATTTACCGCTTCCGGGGAGATGAACAGATCTCAGTATTAGGGCAGTGGAACAACAATAACCAGCAAATGTTCAGCCTGCCATCAGATATGGGCGGAGGCAGGCGCGGCTTCCAGGGCAACAACAACACCGGCCAGACCCGGGCAATTGCAGGAGGCATGAATTATCGCAATACTTTCGGCAAAACACAACTTTACGGAAATTATTTTTACAACAATACCGATCTGGACATTCAGCAGGACAGACTGCGTCAGAACTTATTGCAGGGAGATACGGTTCAGAATAATTTTTCTGATTCCTACTCTAACCGAAAAAGAGAAAACCACAACTTTAATTTCAATATTGAAACGCAATTTGATTCACTCAACTCTTTGATTGTACGCCCGAGATTTTCTTACCAGCAAGCTGAAAACACATCCATCTCGTCCAGTGAGATCTGGCGTGCAGTACTTGCAGATTCTACCGGCATCAGCCGAAGCAACCGCACCAATACCAGCAACAATGATGGCATAGACGGCGGGCTTGAACTCACATACAGGCACCAGTTTGCCAAATCCGGAAGAACCTTATCGCTCAATACCCATGTTTCGGCCGGAAGGAATGAGGGCTACGGGGAAAGCCTGAATAATGTTTTTACTTACAGCAACAACAGGAATAGAACCACGAATCAGCATTATACGTCCGGCTCGGAAAATAATGCCATCAATGCAACACTTTCTTACACAGAGGCAATAGCCAAAAACCACCAGCTGGAATTAAATTTCAACTATTCATACAGCACGAACAACTCGGAAAGGATTACCTATAACTTTGACAGCACCACCATGGATTATACAGTTGTGGACTCAACGCTTACCAACAAATATGAGAATACGTATGCTTCGCAAAGAGCCACTTTAAATTACCGCTATTTCAGGGGAAAGATAAACCTTACTGCCGGCAGCGGTGTGCAATTCGGCCAGCGTGAAAGCAACAACATCAGTAAAGATCTGCATCTTAAACAGGATTACATTAATTTGTTCCCCACTGCAAATCTTTCTTACCGCATTTCAACTACCAAAAACCTGCGCGTGAGCTACAGCGGCAGAACAAGCCAGCCTAGCATTTCGCAGCTGCAGCCCGTGCTTGACAATTCAGATCAATTGTACATAATAGATGGCAACCCTGACCTGCGCCAGTCTTTCAATAATGATTTCAATATAAGGTATGCTTCATTCGACAGGGAAAAAAGCATCAATATGTTTATTTTGCTCAGCGGTTCTGTAACCAGCAATGCCATTGTGAATTCTGTAACCCAATTGAGTAATGGCGGCCAATACGTGCAACCTGTGAACATGAATGGCGTATATACACTCAACGGATTCTTTAACTATGGGTTTCCCGTTAAAAAGCCCAAGTCTAATGTGAACCTTTCAACAGAATTATCCAACGGCAGAACCGTAAGCCTGGTAGACGGCAGGAAGAACTTTACTAGCACAACCACCATAGGTCAGCGGCTGCGCTGGAATACAAACCTGAAGGAGACATTTGATATAAACTTTGCCACTAAACCGATGTATAATTTTGCAAAATACACGGTAAATAAAAACCTCGACGGCAACTATTATTCACAATCTATTTCCCTGGATGCCACATGGTATACCAAATCCGGCTGGATTACTGCTGTTGACTTTGACTATACTTTTTTCAGAGGATTGAGCGAAGGATTTAACACAAGCATCCCGTTGCTGCAGGCAAGTGTGGCAAAACAATTGTTTAAAAATAAAGCCGGCGAACTGCGGCTTACCGTGTTTGATGTCTTAAATCAAAATAAATCCATCATCAATACGCGCACTGATAACTATATTCAGCAGACAAGAAGCAACGTATTGCAACGATACGCTATGCTGTCATTTACCTACAATGTAAGGAATTTTGCCGGACGCAGTTCAGGCTCAGAACAGAGACAGCGCGGGGAGTTCGGAAACAGGGGTCCACGCGGCGGCGGCAGAGGATAAGCCCAGGTTATGTATTATTAAGGTAATCAAATCTTTTTTGAGCCACTCTGTGCACCTGATGTATTCAGTTTTAAACTACAACAGATGTAAAGCTTCACAAAAGAAGGTTTCATGTCTTGGTGTCTTTATGACGAGTATAGCGCATTTTGTGAAACCTTTGTGACGCTTTGTGTTTCAGGCTTCTTGTTTAAGCATAATGTACACCAAGGATACATTAAGCTCATAAAGAGAACCCTTTGTCGTCTTGTCTTTGCGGCAACACATTCCCTAATTTTTTAGCTTAAACTCCACCCCTCTCAGCGATTGAAAAATCTGCGCTGCTTCGGTGATTTTCGCAGCGGGCAACCTGCACTCAATGGTACAAAACAACTGCATATCCTGTGCAACAATTTCTGCTTCAAAATGCTTCAGCCAGCGCATCACATCATTCATCTGGGTATAATCAAAAGTAATGGAAGCAGGCGTCATCACCATCTTGCGCATTGCAGGCGTGAGCTGCAAAGCCAGTAAAGTTGCCGTTTTATAAGCATTGATAAGGCCAGGCACGCCCAGCAGTGTACCTCCAAAATAGCGCACTACCACTACCAGCACATCTGTAAGCGCTTTGCTGTCTATCTGTCCTAAGATAGGGCGGCCCGCGGTTCCGGCTGGTTCACCGTCATCGCTGGCGCGAAAATTATTGCCGTCAACACCTAGCCTGTAGGCAAAGCAATGATGCACAGCCTTTGGATGTTCAGCTTTTAGTAGTTGCAGCGTTTCTTTAAAATCCTCTACTGAACTAATGGGGTAGGCATAGGCCAGGAATTTACTGCCGCGGTCTTTGTATTCCGCAACCGAAGGCGACTGAATCGTTTGAAAATATTGCTGCTCTGTATCGCTGCTCATAACTATGCTTTTTTATAATAGTCTATCCTATCTGAAAAGATCTCTTCAGAACGTAATAATACCGCTTCTTTCAGAGCGGGTGCTTTGATGCCTGCAAATGCCTGCAAAGCAGTATTGGTGATCAAGCGGCACTCATCCCAATAACCTGCATGAATAAACGACTGTAAAAATTTTGCACCGCCTTCAATGATGATGCTTTGAATTTTTTTCTCAAAGCAATAAGTCAGTATGCGCTCTTCCACATCTTTCTCAAAAAATATTTTAGCATAATCTGTTTTTGCATCACTCAGGTTTTTTGTTGCGTTAAAGATAACGGTAGCTGTTTCATTATTCAATAAATTTGCCTGTTGTTTTAGGCTCAGATGCCTGTCAACAAACATTCTCAGCGGATTTTTTCCAAAATAATACCTGTTGGTCAGTGATGGATCGTCTATTAAAGCAGTGTTAGTGCCTACAATAATGGCAGCCTCTTCGCTGCGCCATTTGTGTGTAAGCCTGTTTGTGATGTCATTGGTAATAAACAATCTTTTGCTGTCGCTGCCGATGAATCCGTCCATCGACTGTGCCCATTTTAAAATAATGTAAGGCCGGCGTTTCTCATGAAAAGTAAAGAATCTTTTATTAAGCTCTCTGCATGCTTCTTCGCACAGGCCCGTGAGCACTTCAATGCCGGCATCGCGCAACTTTCTTATACCTGCACCGTTTACTTGGGCAAAACTATCGCTGCAACCTATAACTACTTTTTTAATGCCTTGTTTTATAATGAGGTCGGCACAAGGCGGAGTTTTGCCGTAGTGTGCACAGGGTTCCAAGGATACATACATAGTGGAAGATGCAATATAATTCCTATCCTCTTCTTTTACGCTGCTGATGCAGTTCACCTCTGCATGTGCTTCTCCGTAGCGCCGGTGGTAACCCTCGCCTATTACCCTGCCATTATACACCAAAACCGCGCCTACCATCGGATTGGGCGCTACTGCACCGGCACCCAGCAAGGCGAGATCAATACATCTGTTTATAAAAAAAGCATCATTCATTCGCAATAAAAATAGCCTTTAATTAGAAAATATAAAAAGAATTTTTGCATCATAATTTTTGTATTTTGCAATATGACGTTTGAAGAAGCCGGGCAAGCAGCCAAAGAAAATCTCTATAGCATTTATGAAGAAAATGAAGCCGACAATATTGCTGAACTTCTGTTAGCACATGTCACACAACTTAATCGTGCAACCCGCTTGCTACAAAAGAACAGCATACTGACTGGTGCGCAACAAGAGCTTTTTACAAACTGCCTCAACAGGCTGCTGCTTTCTGAACCGGTACAGTATGTACTGCAAGAAGCATGGTTTTGCGGACACAGGTTTTTAGTGAACACCCATGTGCTGATACCCAGGCCTGAAACGGAGGAGTTAGCCTATTGGATAAAAACTTCTGCCAAACCCGGTGCACAAATTCTGGACATTGGTACAGGAAGCGGGTGCATAGCCATTGCACTGAAAAAATATTTGCCGGACGCAGATGTGAGCGCAATTGATATTTCCCCGGAAGCCCTGGAAGTGGCTCAGACAAATGCAGAAGATTTAAAAACTGAAATACATTTTAAGCTTACAGATATACTTGATAGCAACCAGTGGGACTTCAGTAATGAGAATTTCGATATTATTGTGAGCAACCCGCCCTACATCAAAGAAACAGAGAAGCAACAGATGAGAGACAATGTATTGCTTTTTGAACCTTTTACTGCGCTTTTTGTACCAGATAAAGATCCGCTTATCTTTTACCGGCACATTATCTTATTCGCTAAAAAATATTTAAAGTTGCATGGCCGGTTGTATTTCGAAATAAACGAAGCTTTGGGAAAAGAAGTCGTAGCATTGCTTATGAAAGAAGGTTTCGAAGAAATAGTTTTAAAAAAAGACATGCAGGGAAAAGACCGTATGGTAAGCGCTGGCCTTAAAAGCAATAATTAAGTTTTTATTTACACTATTTTCCATACTTTTAAAAAAACCAAACAACGCAACATTTTACAATGTTTAACCAGATCATTCAATTAAAATATGCAGCGCCTTTGTATCTGTTATCGGTGTTGTTGTTTGGGTGTGTTGAACAAAAAAAACATAGTTCTATGAGTGAAAATATTGCCAATGGAGATGTGGCTTTCAGAGACACTGCCACTTTCGGCACCGGCTGTTTCTGGTGCACAGAAGCCCTATTTGAAAGGCTCGAGGGCGTTACCAATGTGGTAAGCGGCTATGCGGGAAGCAAAGTTCCAAACCCAAGCTATGAAGAGGTGACCACAGGTACTACCGGCGCTG
The DNA here is from genome assembly GCA_023422835.1 of Bacteroidota bacterium. Taxonomy (GTDB): domain Bacteria; phylum Bacteroidota; class Bacteroidia; order Chitinophagales; family Chitinophagaceae; genus Haoranjiania; species Haoranjiania flava. The sequence goes on from JAFAGI010000012.1 coordinate 363,609, forward strand.
CGGAAGTATGCCAGATAACTTTTGATCCCAACGTGATCAGCTACCAGGACCTGCTTAAAGTTTTTTGGGAAGTACATGACCCTACTACTTTGAACCGGCAGGGAAATGATGTAGGCCCGCAATATAGGAGCGTAATATTTTTTCACGATAAAGAACAGGAAGCACTGGCAAAAGAATTTAAAAGACGCCTCAACGAAAGCGGCGCATGGGATAAACCGATTGTGACAGCTATAGAACCTCTGAGCAATTTTTATACGGCTGAAAACTACCATCAGGATTATTATATCAACAATATACGTCAGCCGTATTGCCAGTACGTGATAAAGCCTAAGATGGAAAAATTCGAGCGTGTGTTTAAAGATAAACTAAAAGCTGATTAATTATTTCATGGTTTATCAGCACTTTCTTTTTCAGGGTTGCCGTCTTGTATCCTCCTCATTTTTCTTGCGTCCTGGAAGAAGTCTGATGCGAAGATAAAATCATTGAGCAGTTCATCTTCACTGTAGAAAATTTCTTTGTTATTACCTTCCCACTGTACACGGCCCTGATGCAGGTATATGATATGATCGCCCATCTCCATCAGGCTGTTCATATCGTGCGTAACCACTACGGTTGTGGTGTTGTATTCTTCGGTGATCTCACGGATCAGTTTGTCTATCAGCAAAGATGTTTGCGGATCGAGGCCGGAATTAGGCTCATCGCAAAATAAATATTTAGGATTTAATATTAGAGAGCGTGCTATGCCAACTCTTTTTTTCATTCCGCCACTGATTTCTGCCGGCAGCTTTTTGTGGGCGTCTACCAAGTTTACTTTTTCCAACACAAAATCTACTTTTTCCTGTTTCTCTGCTTTGGAAAGATCGGAAAACATGTCGAGCGGGAAGCGTACATTCTGCTCCACTGTCATAGAATCAAAAAGAGCAGACCCCTGGAACAGCATGCCAATGGACTGCCGAAGCTCCGCACGTTCTTTGGTGTTCATCTTTACCATATCTTCTCCCTCGTAGAGAATCTCTCCTTCTTCGGGTATAAATAACCCCACAATGCACTTGAGCAAAACACTTTTTCCGCTACCACTTGTGCCGATGATCAGGTTGCATTTGCCAGGCTCAATGTCCATGCTTACGCCTTTCAACACTTCTTTATCGTCAAACCTTTTCTTTACATTTTTTAAAGTAATCATGAGTGTATGATTAATAGTTTTAAAATTACAGCACCTCAACCTGGTTTTTCAGCAGATCCTCAAATGTATCTCTCTTCCTGATCAGTAATTTTTTATCATCGAGCAACAGCACCTCCGCCGGCTTCAACCGCGAATTAAAGTTACTGCTCATTTCAAAGCCATATGCACCTGCATTTCTGAATACAAGAAAATCGCCCTCGCGCACCTCAGCGATTTTCCTGTCCCAGGCAAAGGTATCTGTTTCGCAAATATTTCCAACCACCGTATAGATCCTGTCGGATCCGTGGGGGTTGGAAAGGTTTTCAATTTTGTGATAAGCTTCGTAAAACATAGGACGTATGAGATGATTAAAGCCCGAATTCACACCGACGAAAACAGTGGCTGTGGTATGCTTTATCACATTGGCTTTTACTATAAAATCGCCCGATTCGCTCACCAAGTATTTTCCGGGTTCAAACCACACATCAGGTTTTTTGCCCGTTTCCTGCTCGTATTTATCAAACGTTTCGGCAATTCTTTCCCCCAATGTCTTTACATCGGTTTCCATATCTGTTTCCTGGTAAGGCACTTTAAAGCCGCTGCCCAGGTCTATAAATTCTATGTTAGGAAAACGTGTAGCCACATCCAGCATTACGTCCAGGCCTGTAAGAAACACACCGATGTCTTTGATCTCGCTGCCTGTATGCATGTGCAGGCCATTGACGTGCAATCCTGTGGATTTTACTATTCTTTCTATATGCCGCAACTGGTGTATGGATATGCCAAATTTACTGTCTATGTGGCCTGTGGAGATTTTGTAGTTGCCGCCCGCCATGATGTGCGGATTGAGGCGGATACAAACAGGATATGAGTTGCCAAACCTGTTGCCAAACCTTTCCAGGATGGAAATATTGTCAATGTTGATGTGCACATTTAGCTCTTTGCCTTCCACGATCTCTTCAAAATCCACACAGTTGGGAGTGAACATGATCTGTTCGGGAGCAAAGCCGGCCTTCAATCCTAATTTCACTTCCTGTATGCTTACACAGTCCAGGTTAGCGCCCAGGCTGTGCATGTACTTAAGAATATTAATGTTGGTAAGTGATTTACACGCGTAAAAAAACTTTGCATTGGTATGTTTAAAAGCCGTAGTGAGCTTATTGTACTGTTCTTTGATCTTATTTGCATCGTACACATACACAGGTGTACCAAACTCTTTTGCTACCGCAATTAACTCCTCGTTCGCTGCCATTTATTTGATAATTAAATTTATGATTAGCGAAAATAAGGAATGTGGCCGAAAAATTACTAATTAGTAGCGTCGCGATTTTTCAGATCACTTTCTTCAGATGCAAGCTTGGCTCTTATAAAATCAATGTTATGAATTGGCTAACGAAATTTTTATTGGAAATAATGCTTATTCCGCAAATCTTTTACCTGTAAAAATTATAACATATTTAGCAAATAAATAGGCTATCTCAAAAGTCCGAGATAGCCTATTTATTTAAGGGGATGAAGAAAGTTTTGTTTGAGATTTTCAATAGTTTATTTTATTTTTTAATCTCTTAACAGTTATTACGCGTATATCTTTTCTACAATATTCTGTATCCTACACCAATCTGCAGGGTTTGCGAAGTCCATTTTTCTTTATCGCTGACGTCGTTTATATTTTGTAAACCTACGTTGTACCTTCCGTACACATTAAAGTTTCTCAGGTTGATCTGCGCACCCAGCACACCGCTAAGGTCCCCAGATTTAAATGCACTTTTAACATTAGTTCCCGTAGTCGCATCTTCATTAATCAAAATGCCGAACTGCGGGCCTACATGCAGCGTTACCAGGTTATTGACATTGTAACGCAACAATACCGGTATGTACATATAATCTAGCTTGGCCTTGGTATCAGGTTTTAAATTATCGTAAGTAACATCAGATGTTGCAGTACGGGTTTGCGTCTGGCTGTAAAGCAACTCCGGCTGTATGCCTATTTTTTCAGTGAAGTCGTAGTGGCCAAAAGCGCCTACATGGTATGAAAGATTAAAACCGTCTTTAAAAGCCTGGCCTGAAATTTTCCCCATGTTCAAACCTGCCTTTACTCCCAGCCCAAAATTCTGTGCAAATAAAAATGTGGATGTAAGCATTAGCACGCACACACTCAATAGATATTTTTTCATAAATTAATTATTTAGTTACAAATTAATACAACAGTACGAATGAAGATCACGTCAAATGTAATGCCAAGGTATAAAGAAATAATATTTACATTATTAAATATCTTCTTTTCTTTGCAGAACTAAATACGACAAATTTGAAAGCTGCGCTAATAAGATTAAACATAGCTGTTTTTTTATGGGGTTTTACAGGAGTGCTGGGCAAAGAAATTTCGCTTAATCCGGGCTGGCTGACCTGGTGGCGCATGCTGATAACGGTTGTAACGTTGTGGGTATTATTTGGTTTCCAGAACCGCATTCAAAAAATATCAGGCAAGGACTTTATCAGGATCGGGTTTGTAGGTTTTGTGCTGGCACTGCACTGGCTGTGTTTTTATGGAAGCATTAAAATAGCTAATGTATCCATTGCGCTTACCTGCCTCTCAACGTCTGCGCTGGCATCTGCATTGCTTGAACCGTTGTTTTTTAAAAGAAAAATAAACAGCAGGGAAATTCTGCTGGGGTTGCTTACACTTTTGGGCGTAGGCATTGTGTACTACACCAACCTGCATTTTTCCGCAGGTATCTATATCGGGCTGCTGGCAATGGTTTTAACGGTACTGACCTCCATTCTCAACAAGAAACTGGTAAATGATTACCGCTCAGACACCATTACTATTTACCAGCTCACCGGTGGTTTTTTATGCTTATCTGTACTGATGCCGCTGTATGAGTATATCTTCCCTGCACAAAATCATATTCCCATAAAGCTCGACTGGCTGTGGCTTGCCGTACTGGCGTGGGTATGTACTATTCTTACTTATTTTTTGTACGTGTCTGCCCTGAGGAAGTTAATGCCCTTTACCATGAACCTGACACTGACGCTTGAGCCTGTGTACGGCATTGTGCTGGCGTTTATTTTATTTCATGAAAATAAAAAATTATCGCCTTATTTTTACATAGGGTTATTGCTGATCATGGTTGCCGTATTCGTCCAGACCAGAAGCCTGGTGAAGGAAAACAAAACTCAATCCGGCAATCTTTCTAGTACGTAAAATACGATGGGGCAAAATTCTGCATTCTTCAATGTGATCTTCTTTCTTTTGATGAGCACATCTTCATTGGTGTAAGGAAAACGTGCACAATCGGAAGGGCGCACATCGTAAATAGAGCAGCAGTTGTCGCTACCCAGGAAGGGGCACGGCGCTGACTTAACCACGTAATCACCATCCTGGTCCAGGTTTAAATAGGTATCTATAAAAACACTTTCACGCAGGCGAAGGTGTTTGCTTATTCTTTTAATGTCAGGCGTTTTAAACCGCGGGGAATAATTTTTACAGCAGGCCGCGCATTCAAGGCAGTCTATTTTAGAAAAAGCATCGTTATGGAGAGCAGGCAAAAGTTTCAGCGCTTTGTTTTTATCGGCACGCTCCAGCCTGCGCACATATTTCTTTTTACTTTCCAATGATTTTTTCTGCCAGTTCTTATCCATCGCACGTTGTTGTAGCTGCAAAAATAAATTTCTTATTTTATTAAAATAGTATAATCGGTACATTTGAAATGTAAAAAAATGGAAGGTTTAGAAAGTATTGGTAAATTTCTGAAATTAATCAGGCTAAATATGGGGAATATATTCAAACAATGGCTAATTCTTTTAATGATAGTTATTTTATCTGCATGTAACAATGCTGTGCGCAGGCTATACGGTATCCGAAGCTATAAATTCCTTCACGATAATGAGATTGCAGCTCTTGCCAATAAGTTCAAAATCAGCGATGGTATTTATAGCTTAGATACAAATTTCATTAGCGCTTTAAACAATTTTGAGTATTCAGAACAACTGAAAAACAATCCCGTCCATCACCTTGTTAAGTACAAATTCAGGCAACCTTTATTAATTGTTGTTTTTAACAATGCTATGGGCAGGCAATTAAGCTTTTTAAATAATTGCTATGCACCCGGCTTCCCCAATCATAAATGAAGAACAAAGAATAACATGCAGCATTTTCCAGCCATTGGAGGTACGCCCACAGATACATTGGTAAACCTCAATGATATTGTCACATACCTAAAGCCAGTACAAGCCGCTACTCTGAAACAAAAGAAATATAGTATGCTCGTATTCTGGAATCAGTATTTCGGAAGACAAACGGGAGATATTTAAATGAGGTGCACAGCTACCTAATAAAAAATAAGGTAAAAGACATATTACACATTTAGCACATAAACAATGATAACTTTTTATACGCAATAGAACATAACAGATGACAAATTCCCAACCAATGTACAGTTTTTTATATGATTATAGTGAAGGATGCCATCCCGCTATTTTAACAGCACTGCATGAAAGCAACCTGGTACAACAACCCGGTTATGGAGAGGATGTTTTTTCTGCAGCAGCCAAAGACCTGATTAAAAAAGAGGCAGATGCTACTCATGCGCATGTTCACTTCGTTGCAGGTGGCACGCAAACCAACCTGCTCGTGATCCATGCAGCTTTGAAATCTTATGAAGCAGTTATCAGCGCAGACACCGGGCATATCAATGTAAATGAAACAGGCGCCATAGAAGCTACCGGGCATAAGATATTAGCCATTCCTTCAGCTGATGGCAAAATCACACCGGCACAGATACAGGAAATAGCGGATAATTACAACCATTTTCCGCACGTGGTAAAGCCTGCGATGGTATACATATCCAACGCTACGGAAACGGGCGCTATTTACTCCGCAGAAGAATTGAAAAATATTTCGCAATGCTGTAGAAAAAACAAGCTGCTATTGTTCATGGATGGTGCAAGGTTAGCCACAGCTTTATGTTCTGAAGAAAATGACCTTACTTTAGCAGATATAGCACAGCTTACAGATGTATTTTACATAGGCGGTACCAAAAACGGCGCACTGCTGGGCGAAGCTGTTGTCATCAACAATACCGCACTACAGGAAGGGTTCAGTTTTCATTTAAAACAAAGAGGTGCGCTGCTGGCAAAGGGGAGGATCATGGGTATACAGTTCCAGACATTGTTTAGCAATCAGCTATTTTATCAGCTGGCAACACATGCCAATGCATGCGCCAAAGCTATTGCCCAGGGAGCAATTGACGCAGGCTACAGCTTTCTCACCAAACCACAGACCAACCAGTTGTTCATTATTTTACCTTATGATACAATAAAGAAACTACAGGAAAAATATGCATTCTATGTCTGGAAGAAAATTGATCAAGACCGGGCATGTATCAGAGTTGTGACTTCCTGGGCAACGGATAAAAAAATGGTTGACGCATTTATCAATGACCTTAAAAAATCATGAACATGGATGAAGATAAAAATATATCAAAAAAGATTGTACCCAACGACCACCTGGCAAACGAACGCACACTGCTGGCATGGATCAGGACTGGCATTGCCATTATGGCTTTCGGATTTGTGGTTGTAAAATTTTCTTTTTTCCTGAAGCAACTATCCTATTTGCTCGGCGCTGAAATCAAAGTGTACCGAGGCCACTCGGATGTGGTGGGCATCATCATTGTAGCAGCTGGTTTACTTTGTATGGTATTTTCCTATATACAGTATAAATACACGGAGAAAAAATTACTGGATAATGCATACAGGCCATCTTCCAAACTCTTGCTGGCGCTGGTGCTCACACTGGGTATCATCGGTATTTTGCTAATATTCTATCTGATACAAAATGTGCGGATGTAATTGTAAATTATCAATTAAATTTGCAGCATGAGTTTATACAACAGGCGCGGCGTTTCCGCACAGAAAGAAGAAGTACACCAGGCAATCAAGAAACTCGACCAGGGATTATTTCCCAATGCGTTTTGTAAAATGTACCCTGACTATATCGGCGGAGATGATGCGTATGTAAACATTATGCACGCCGACGGCGCCGGCACCAAAAGCATACTGGCCTACCTCTACTACAAAGAAACCGGTGATGTAAGCGTTTGGCGCGGTATAGCACAGGACGCTGTTGCCATGAATTTAGACGACCTGCTGTGCGTAGGCATTTACGATAATATACTTTTTTCTTCTACTATTGACAGGAACAAAACGCTGATAGGCGTAGATATACTGCAGGAAGTTATCCAGGGCACACAGGAATTCTTTGATGAACTGAAAAAATATGGTGTAAATATTCACTACCTCGGCGGAGAGACCGCAGACGTGGGCGATGTGGTACGCACCATTGCTGTAAACGGCACTATGACTGCAAGACAGCATAAATCAAAGATCATTACCAATGAAAAAATTTCTGAAAAGAATGTAATTGTAGGCTTTGCCAGCTTCGGCAAGGCGGTGTATGAAAAAGAATACAACAGCGGCCTGGGCAGCAACGGCCTCACCAGTGCGCGCCACGATGTACTGACTAAGTACTATGCGGAAAACTACCGGGAAACCTACGAACCTAAACTGTCAGACGATGTTGTGTACATAGGCACACAGCAGCTTACAGATGAAATAGCTATAGAAGATTTTGGCAAAATAGATACCGGCAAACTCCTGCTCTCTCCTACCCGCACCTATGCACCTTTAATGAAACGGTTACTGGAAGATCATTTCAACGATATCTACGGGGTAATACATTGCAGCGGCGGCGGACAAACCAAGTGTATGAAATATTTGCCGAAAGCACTGAGAGTAGTTAAAGACAATCTCTTCGATGCTCCTCCTATATTTAATCTCATACAAAAAAATTCAGGTGCAGACAACCGCGAAATGTACCAGGTTTTCAATATGGGGCACCGGATTGAGATCTTCACGCATGAGTCTGCTGCAGACAGTATGATAGCTGCTGCTTACGACCTGGGTATTGAAGCACGCGTGATCGGGTACACGGAAGCATCTGATCAAAAAGAATTACTGATCAAAACCAAGGATGAAGAAATTCATTATTGAGATTGAAGATAGTGAGCTGGCTACCAATTGTGGCTGATGCTTAGAAGCATTTGCCTGACCTGTACAATGCTTAAGTCTACGATGATGCGGCTGATCTGTGGTTAAAAATTTTCTGTGAAATTTGTTTATCTGCTGCTAACTGTTCCTTGAGTGCCTCAAGCCCAGAAAATTTTTGTTCGTGACGTATAAAACTGATTACTTCTACATGCACTGTGCTTCCGTAAATATTTTCATCAAAATCAAATATGTTCACCTCAATTATCCTGTTAATTCCGTCGACGGTAGGCCTAACGCCAATATTCATCATGCCTGTACAGCTGCTGAATTTCATTGAGCCATCAGCGCTGTGCACGCTTGCTCTTACAGCATATACCCCGTTGGAAGGAATCAGCTTTTCAGGATTTTCTATGGAGAGATTTGCCGTGGGATAGCCAATTGTTCTGCCAAGCTGGTTACCTTTTACTACCTTACCTTCAAAAAAATACGGGTAGCCAAGCAATTCATTAGCAATGGCTATATCGCCGCACAATACGGCATTCCTGATCTTGGTGGAACTTACTGTAACATGATGTACCACCTCTGCATTGATTTCCATTACATCAAAGCCTAATTCCCTGCCCGCTTCTTGAAGCATCAAGTAATTCCCCTGCCTGCCTTTACCAAACCGATGATCGTAACCGATGATGATACAGGAAGGATGAATTTTTTCGAACAAAAAATCTTTTACATATTCCCAGGCTGTCTGGCCTGCAAATTTTTCATTAAAATCCACAACAATCAAATGATCAATGCCAGCATTTTCCAGCAGTTTTATTTTTTCCTGAAGCGTAGTAATGACGGGCACTGCAATGTGGTGTTGTAAAAAATTCCTCGGGTGCGGGTAAAATGTAATGATCACCGTTTCTCCGTTCCGCTCCTCTGCTTCTGTTTTTAATTGCTCAATGATCTTGCGGTGCCCCAGGTGCACACCATCAAAAGTACCGATAGTAACAACAGCGTTTTTAAAAACCGGCAACGCTTCTATATCGTAAAAAACATTCATGGTTACAAATATAACTAAGATATACCCAAAATGTGTGTTGCCTACCAAAAGGTTTGAGAAAGCTGATCTGCAATAGCTGATGCATAAAATCAGCATAAAAAAACTGCCACAAAACGGCAGCACTCAAGACTATAGAAATTATCTAAAAATTAATGCCGGTGCTGAATACAGGCTTCACCCTACCGTGGTTGTCCCTGTAGGGTGAGTAGGGATCTTGCAGGAGATCTACACCCACGGAGAAATAAAATCCTACCCTGCCGCCCATGCGTTGGGCATAGCCGAGCGAGGCAATGAGGCTTTGATAGTCGTAGTTGAATTTTATTTTTTGTCCGCCGGAAATTATATTGCCATTTACCCAGGCCTGTTCAAACTGCAATTGGGCAAACACGTTGTTGATAGGGAAAGCTCTTACAAAAGGCATTATTCCAAAGTTGAATGCCCGGCTCTTATAATCCGTTTGATTGCCATTCCAGTCGCGCGGCTTGCTGCTGTTGTATATCAGGTTCAGCCCCAGGCCTGCATCTACATAGTCGTTGAGCTTATAGCCTGCTAACGGTGAAAGCCCGAAAGCAGAACCGTAGCTGCTAAAACCGGCAACAAGACCGCCGCCAAAAAACCAGGGGGTTTGTCTCATCCCTTGAGCATCAAGCTCATCGCGCTCTTTCGCTGCCATCACTGCACGGTGATTGCCGTCAACAGCCGTATCGTACTGCCACTGCGCAAGACCTGAATAGCTGATCATTGTAAGTAATAAAATGAAGATTATTCTTTGCATGTGTGTTGGTTTTAGGTTGATTAATCTATATCAATAACCTTGCCTGCATTAAGTATATTATTCGGATCAAAAGCTTTTTTTATTTCACGCATCAGGCGCAAAGCAGCCTCATCAAACACGATCGGCAAGAATTCTTTCTGTATAATGCCGATACCGTGTTCTGCGCTGATAGTGCCGTTGAGGCTTTTTACCAGCCTGAAAAGTTCTTCCAGTATGGGCTTTACGGTTTCATCGCCAAAGCTGTTTGGATGGCCGTCTTTAAATATACGCACATGAATATTTCCATCGCCAGCATGGCCATAGCATACTACCTGAAAATCATATTTCTCTCCGAGCGCTTTAGCACCTTTTACCAGCTTGGGCAGTTCAGCACGTGGCACTACGGTATCTTCTTCAATGGTGTAACCAATGGACTTTACGGCTTCTGCTGTTCTTCGCCGCAGCTTCCACAATTCCTCTTTCTGGGTAGCATCATCGGCAAAAAATATTTCGCCGCAATCAAATTGGACCAGCAGTTCGGCTATCTGTTCCATTTCCTTCATCAGTACATCCATGTCGTTGCCATCTACTTCCACGATCAGGTGCGCTTCCATATCATCGGTTACCGGCACAATGGAACTATCGACCATCCGGCTCACAATCTTCAGCGCATTGATCTCCACGAGTTCCAGCCCGCTGGGCGTGTAACCCGCGCGGAATATAGCGCTGACAGCTTCAGCAGCTTTCTCCAGGGAGTTGAAAGGAGCCAGCATCAGCAGATCAAATTTTGGCAAGGGAATGAGCTTAAATACTGCTTTGGTCACGATGCCTAAAGTGCCCTCACTGCCCACCATCAGTTGAGTAAGGTTGTAGCCTGTAGCATTTTTCAATACATTTGCCCCCGTCCAGATTATTTCGCCTGTTGGCAAAACCACTTCGAGGTTGAGCACATAGTCCTTTACAACGCCGTATTTTACAGCCTTGGGGCCGCCGCTGTTTTCTGCAATATTGCCCCCTATAAAACATGAACCTCTGCTGCTGGGATCTGGCGGATAAAACAGGCCTTTTTCTTTTACCGCATTCTGCAGTACCTCTGTGATAACGCCTGATTCCACAGTAACCTGCAAGTTCCGCTCGTCTATTTCCAGTATCTTATTCAACCGTTCTATAGATAGTAATACACCGCCCCTGGTAGCAAGTGCGCCGCCTGTAACCCCTGTACCTGCCGCCCTTGGCGTCACGGGTATTTTATGTTCATTGCAGATTTTAAGAATGGCGCTTATCTCTTCAGCCGTTCCGGGTTTTATAACCACGTCCGGGTTGTATTGCAGCTTTTCTGTATAGTCGCGGCTGAAATGGTCCAGTGTTTCCGTGTCCGAGTAAACGTATTGTTCTCCGCTTATCTCTTTAAGTTTTGCAAAAATCTCCTCCTTCATTTATGATAATGTTTTTCCGAATAAAACTTCCTGCATTGTAAAAATACCCTGTTTGCCTTGTATATATTCAGCAGCTAAAACCGCACCTGCTGCAAAGCCCTTACGGTTAAGCGCTTTATGTGTGATCCTGATGTCGTCTATTTCAGACTTGTACCATACGCGGTGTGTGCCGGGCACTGCTTCCTCACGCTCTGAAAGTATTTCCAGCTCAGATTTATTGTCGGTAGCATGGTTGACCCACTTTTTAATTTCAGGGCGCTCTTCCAGGATCTGTTCGGCCAATGTAATAGCCGTGCCGCTTGGTGCATCTTTCTTTTCGGTGTGGTGCACTTCTTCTATGGATGGCTTATAATCATCATAAGGTCGCATAAGCTTCGCCACATATTTATTGATCTCAAAAAATAAATTTACACCTATGCTGAAATTGCTGGCGTAGAGAAATGCCACATTTTTTTCAATAGCCAGTTGTTGAATGCCCTCCAGGTTTTTTAGCCATCCTGTGGAGCCGCTCACCACCGAAACACCGGCATTGATGCACTTGCTAATGTTTTCGAAAGCTACCTGTGGGCCGGTAAATTCTATAGCCACATCGGCTTTTTTTATATTTTCTTCCGTAAAATCTTTGGTGTTGTCTATGGAAATGCGCAATACTATTTCATGTTTTTTTGCCAAAGCAATCTCTTCTATTGCTTTTCCCATTTTACCATAGCCAATCAATGCAATTTTCATGTGTATATTTTTTATTTTTCTTAATGGTCACATGGAATAGCCTTTATTCATCAGCGGTTGGTATGCAACTTTGCTTATGGCTATTTCATGTGCGTATATTTAAAGTTCTATTCAGTTATAATAATGCCTTTCATTGCTGAGTGGAAGCCTGTACTTCATCACTTCTCAAAGTTTATTTTCTCCTGGTAAAAACAAGCCTTACACCGGGCGTCCTGCTTATGTTGAAATAAACTGGTTCTATTTTCATACTGATATCATCACTCACATCAAAGTTTTTCAAATGCGCAAACACAGTAGCATCCGCAACATTCAATCCCCACAAAGCCAATGTCCACAACAGGGAATAATCTTGGTTCTGGCGGAAATAATTCCTGTTGCGTATAGCATTTGACTTAAACTGTTCCAAACCATTGGGCCTATCTTTTACATTGTTGTAGGAAATACGGAATTGCGGATGCAGTTTTTCTACCAGCTCAGCCTCTCGTTCACTATTTTTTTCAATCTCAAAAGCTATATCCACGGCCTGCTTGGAACGCAGGTACCATACACGGTTATCAATATAAAAACCAATAGGCACGCCAACGGCAGCAGCCACTACAGGTATTTTCCAGTATTGCTTGTTGTAGGCCTGCCCCCAGCCCGGCAGTATCAGAGAACGCAATGTAGCGCCACGGGGCGTATATTCTTTTTTCTTTAAAAAAAAAGTATCCCTTTTTCTTGTTTCTTTCTTTGCTGAATCCTGTACTACTACCTTAGCCGTGATTACTTCTTTTACGGCGGAGTCGGCATTGGCTGTATTTTGCAGCACGTTTACCGTATCCTGGTTTTGCGTATAGCCGGTAACAGCCGTAAACAAAAGTATGGATATAATAAGTATTTTTCTCATCGGCTGGTGTGGTCTTTTACCCGACCTGTACATTCATCAGATCTAATAGTTTGTTGAACTCGGCTAAAGAATAATATTCTATGGTAATAGACCCCTCGCCTTTCTTGGTATTGTGCGCGAGCTTTACCCTGGTGCCGAAATGTGAAGAAAGATTGTCTTCCACACGCTGGTAGGCAGGAGGCAAAGCTGGTTTCTCCGTGGATTTCTTCGCAGGATTTTGTGCGATATTCATTCTGCGAACCAGCTCTTCTGTCTGGCGCACACTCAGGTGCCTGTCTTTTACTTCTTTGAAAGCCACAAGCTGGCTGTCTACATTTTCCAGCCCGGAAATAGCGCGTGCATGGCCCATGGAAAGCTCACCGTTGCGCACTGCCAGCTGAATATCGGGCGGCAGTTTCAAAAGGCGGATATAGTTGGTGATAGTGCTTCTCTCCTTACCCATACGCTCGGCCACCTTTTCCTGTGTGTAGGAAAGTTCGTCCATCATACGCTGGTAGCTCAGGCCAATCTCAATAGCATTCAGGTCTTCTCTCTGCAGGTTTTCAAGTAAGGCAAGCTCCAGCAGCTCAGAATCATCTGCCTGGCGCACATACACGGGCACATCGCGCAAGCCGGCTATTTTAGCGGCTTTGAAGCGACGTTCACCTGCAATAAGCCTGTATTTACCGTCTGCAATTTTGCTGACGGTAAGTGGTTGAATAATATCATGGATGCGGATAGATGCAGCTAATTCTTCCAGCGCCTGTTTGTCAAAATCCTTGCGCGGATTTTTGGGGTTGGGTTCTATCTGTGTTACCGGTATCTTTACCACAGACGTTACCTCATCCCTCACCTGCTGTTTCAGCGAATCACCGGAAGGCATTTTAAGATCGTCTTTAATATTTTGCAACAACGAGCTCAATCCTTTTCCCAATGCAGCTTTTTCTTTACCGGAAGGCTTTACATGCGGCTGCTTACTAAGATTTTTCACTGGTTCATTCTTCGCTGCATGCGTTGGTTTCGCTTTCGACATGTCAATAATTGATTTGTTATTCCGTTTCTATGGAAATATTATTCTTGATTAAAATTTCTTTTGCCAGGTTGAGGTAGTTAATGGCGCCCTTACTGTCTGAATCGTAGAGTATAACAGGTTTTCCGAAGCTTGGCGCTTCACTGAGGCGTGTGTTGCGGTGGATGATTGTTTCAAACACCATTTCGTCAAAGTGGCGCCTCACCTCGCTTACAACCTGGTTGCTCAGGCGCAGGCGGCCATCGTACATGGTCATAAGAATGCCTTCAATCTCCAGGTCGGGGTTTAGCCTGCTCTGTACGATCTTAATGGTGTTGAGCAATTTGCCCAATCCTTCCAGAGCAAAGAACTCACATTGAACGGGCACTACAACGCTGTTGGCAGCCACGAGTGAGTTCACGGTGATCAGGCCCAGCGATGGGGAGCAGTCTATAATAATGAAATCGTACAATTCTTTCACAGGATCCAGCAATGATTTCATTACATTCTCACGGTTGGGATAGTTGATCATCTCGATCTCAGCGCCCACCAAATCAATATGGGAAGGTATCAGATCCAGGTTGGGTACATTGGTCTTTAAAATTACATCCTGAGCCGCCGTGCCGTCTACCATGCAGTCGTACAGGCTGCTGGTGATATTGTGCAGGTCAAAGCCTACGCCGGTGGTGCTGTTGGCCTGCGGGTCTGCATCAACCAGCAATGTTTTCATTTCCAGTACCGCGAGGCTCGCAGCTAGGTTGATTGCCGTTGTTGTTTTCCCTACGCCTCCCTTCTGGTTAGCTACGCCTATTATTCTTGCCATATTAATCTTGATAAAAAAATCTTATCGCCAAAGATAATTTATTTTGCGGTTATAATTTTACCGGCTAATTATTTTTAAAACTACCCAGTTCAGGCAGAATGAAAGCATGTGTGTATTTCTACGTGCAGAGAGATTACAGATTCAGGTCGGTTTGCTCTTTTACAGCCACAAATCTTTCTCCGCATTTGGGCAGCAGGAGAAATTTTCCCTTGGACTGAAACTCATTCACAGCAGCATGCGAATTAATTTCTATCAAGGGGAAAGTGTTGTAATGCACGCCAATTACCTTATCGCATTTTATAAATTCTGCAGCCAGGAAGGCATCTTTGTAATCCATTGTATAATTACCTCCTATTGGCAATACGGCAAAATCAAGTTTTGTAAATAAAGGTATCAGCTGCATATCGGTGATGAGGCAGGTATCGCCGCTGTAATAAAAATTTCCTTCATCTGTGGCAAATACAAAGCCCATAGGATTACCGCCATAACGCCCGTCCGGCATGGAAGAGGAATGCATAGCAGGCACTGCACGCACATGACCGAATTCAAACGGCACGGGAGCACCATGATTGAGTTCGTGTACGTTTTCTACCCCTTTATCCTGTACATAGGCTATTACCTCGGGGTTAGAAACAACTTTTGCATGAGTAAGCTTAGCTATGTGCACTGCATCCATCACATGGTCTACATGGCCGTGAGAGATGAAAATATAGTCGGCCTCTATTTCATTCACATCAAATTCAGACGCCTTGGGATTATCAGTAAAGTAAGGATCAAAAAGCACTTTCTTGCCTTTTATTGCTACCATAAATGTTGAGTGTGAGTAATACGTGAAGTCCATGAGAATGATTTTTGTGAATTAGAAATAAACTTTTATAATTTGATCTGTAATCTGTAATTTTCCCTGAATTTATGCGAATTTAATTTTAAATGTGTAGAAAGCCGTACAAAAGCAGCCCTAAGGTTTATTATTAACAAGAATTTTATTGGCATAACTTTTATAGACTAAATTATATATTTGCCGCTATGGGTAAAATGCTATCTTTCAGGCTGATTCTCTTTGGGCTTATTGTACTTTTGGATACGTACGTGTTTTTTGTTTTAAGAAGTGTTACACAGCATTTCTCTTCTGTGATGCGCAATGCATTGCTTATTACGCACTGTGCACTATCCTTGGCTACCATTCTGCTGCTTTTCAGCGTGGAGCATATACACGGCACGATCAGGTATTATATTTTCTCCATATTAATGGGCGTAATCATCGCCAAAGTAATTATGGTGATCTTCTTCCTCTTGGATGACAGCAGACGCGCTGTTGCCTGGTCGGCAAAAAAGATTCGCCATACACAAGGGGATGAACTCATCATTTCGCGCTCCGCTTTTCTTTCGTGGCTGGGGCTTACACTGGGCACAGTTTTTTTCGGAAGCATTCTTTTGGGAATCACCAACAGGTACAATTACAGGATTATTCGACAGCGGATAAAATTTCCACACCTCCCTCCAAGCTTTCAAGGCCTGCGCATTGTACACATCAGCGATATTCATTGCGGCAGCTTTAATAATACCGGAGCAGTAGCCAGAGGCATAGAAATGATCATGCAGCAAAAACCTGACCTGATACTGTTTACAGGCGATCTTGTAAACGATCGTGCCATTGAATTAAAAAATTATAAACAAATATTTGCAAAGCTCAAAGCGCCATTGGGCGTTTACAGCATTCTGGGTAATCATGATTACGGCGATTACCACCAGTGGAATTCTCCCCGCGAAAAGCAAAAAAACCTCGAAGACCTCAAAAATATTCAAAAAGAAATGGGCTGGCGGTTGCTGATGAATGAACACGTAGTTTTTGAAAGAAACGGTGACAATATAGCATTGATAGGCATAGAAAACTGGAGTGCAAAAGCCCGTTTTCCTAAATATGGCAGGCTCAGCCAAGCATATGCCGGAACAGAGCAGATGCCTTTTAAAATACTGATGAGCCATGATCCCAGCCATTGGGATGCTCAGGTAAATACACAGTATAAAGACATTGACCTTACGCTCAGCGGGCATACACACGGCATGCAATTCGGTGTGGAAATAGGCAGGTTGCGCTGGTCGCCGGTACAGTACGTGTATAATAAGTGGGGAGGTAAGTATACGAAAGGCAACCAGGTATTATACGTAAACCGCGGCTTCGGTTTCCTGGGTTATATGGGCAGAGTGGGCATAAAGCCCGAAATTACCGTGATAGAATTAGAAAGATAACCGCGCTACTGTTTGTCTTTTCAAATAGCAGGAGTAAGCATTGATATTGGCGCCAATGTCCGATAATCCAATGGGAGATTTGAAATCTCCCGATAGAGCTTCGTGATTACAAATCAAGAAGAGCGGAGAATCACCAAGAGCGGTGAATTAAGGAATAAAATATCTCTGCGTACTCTGCGACAGCCTTTGCGAGCTCTGCGTGAAAATATCTATAGCATAGCAAAGACCGTTATGATAAAAAATTCTAACAAGTTGAAAAAAAGAGAAACCTGATATAATGGAAAACTTACATTAAAGAAAAAACTACCAGAAATAAATTCCGATCTATTTTGTAGTGCCTTTCTGCCTCTTTCCGATCACGCTGTGGTGCCTGCCGTAACTATAATAAAGTATCAGTCCGATACCCATCCAAAGGAAGAAAGCTATCCAGCTTTTCACCGGTATTTCCGTCATCAGGTATAAGCAAAATAAGGTTCCCAGTATCGGGATCAGAGAGAACCTGCGCAGGAAAGACAAAACGGCAACTACCATCAATACCACTACAAAAAGTAAAAATAATATTTCCTGGAAATTATCCGAAGCTATATGAGATGCCAGCGACATGATTCTCGCTCGGTAGAAAAAGATAAATGCAAATGCTATCAAAGGCACAATAAACCTGCCGTTGATATAAGGCAGCCTGAACTTATTTTTTTCTTTACTGATACGCGGCAGCACCAGCACGCCGGCACATACCAGCACAAATGCGAACAGCGTACCAATGCTGGTAAGATCAGTCATCAAAAGATCATCAATAAACAATACAGGTATGCCTACCAATATACCCGTTATAAAGGTGGCGAAGCCGGGCGTTTTATATTTTTTATTTAATGAAGAAAATTTCTTCGGCATCAATCCGTCACGGCTCATCATCATCCATATCCTGGGCTGCCCTATCTGGAACACAAGCAGCACGCTGGTGGCTGCTACTACAGCGCTGATAGAGATAATCATGCCTATCTTCTGCATGTTGAGTTTATTAAATACATAGGCCAGCGGGTCGGCTACGCCGTCAAACTCGTTATAATTAACCATCCCAGTAATTACCAGCGCCACAATCACGTAGATGATCGTACAGATTATTAAAGAATAGATCATGCCGCGCGGCATATCGCGCTTGGGATTGGCACATTCTTCGGCAGTAGTAGAGATGGCATCAAAGCCAATGTAGGCAAAGAACACAGAAGATACACCTCGGAGCACTCCCTGAAAGCCGTTAGGCAAAAACGGCGACCAGTTGTGTGCCAGATCATCGCGCAGTATCACGTACATGCCAAGTACTACAACAAACGCAAGTACTGCAAGCTTTAGCCATACCATAAAATTAGCGCTTTTCTTACTTTCTGAAATGCCTACATAAGCCAGCACGGTAACAAAAACCACGATCAGGAATGCAGGCAGGTTTACAATAAATCTCATTCCCAGAACCTGAGGTGCACTGGTGTACACCAGGTCTGCAACACTCCCGCCGCCTGCTACAGCCGCATCGTATTTCATCTTGGCTGTCTGGTAGCCTACGGTGAGCCAGTCGGGCAGGTGAATCCCCAAGCCTTGCAAAAGGTGGTTAAAGTACGCACTCCAGGATATGGCAACAACAATATTGCCGATAGCATATTCCAGAATCAGCGCCCAGCCAATGATCCACGCCACTATTTCACCAAAGGTTACGTAAGAATATGTGTACGCACTGCCCGAAACAGGCACACGCGATGCAAACTCTGCATAGCACAATGCAGAAAAACCGCAAGTAACGGCCGTAATAATAAACAGGAAGATCACACCGGGGCCGCCATCGAATGCAGCTTTCCCAATGGTAGAGAAAATGCCGGCGCCAATAACAGCGGCAATGCCCATAAACGTGAGATCTTTTACCGTGAGAACTTTTTTAAGATTGCCTGTATGTCCCTCGCTGTAGCCTTGATCATATTCTTTATGAATGTCGTACAGGCTTTTGGTTCTTTTAAATTTCATCCGGCGATATTAATAATCTCTCTGTAATAAATAATCGGTAAAATCGTACAATTGTTTTTTTCTGTCGGCAGTCACCACTACTTTTTCAAGGTGCGACAGCGCTTTGGCAGCATACTGCTTTTTCAGATCCTCCGCCCATTGCTTCACGCCACATTCATCAAACACGTCTAAAACTTTCGCGACTTTGTTTTCATCCTTACTTCTTAAGTGTGCTTTCAGCTTCTCCCTGGTTTCGCCTTCAGCAGTTTCCAGCGCTTTGATCAACAAAAAAGTTTTTTTGTTTCTTTTAATATCGCCACCAATTTCTTTGCCGAATTTTTCTACATTGCCGTAACAGTCAAGATAATCGTCCTGCAGCTGAAAAGCAATGCCCAGATTTTTTCCGTATTCATACAAATGATCTGCATTGTATTTTGATGCGCCGCCCAAGAGTGCACCGATCTGCAGGCTACAAGCCAGTAGTACCGAGGTCTTCAAGGTGATCATGCGCAGGTATTCATCAAGCGACACATCGGTCCTGCTTTCAAAATCCATATCGTATTGCTGGCCTTCACAAACTTCAAATGCAGTCTTGTTAAAGATGGTGAGCACCTGCTGCAGGAAGCTTGCCTCGATTTTATTCAGGCTGGCATATGCGCCAATAAGCATGGCATCACCACTTAGTATGGCCGTGTTTATATTGTTGCGTACATGTACCGTCTGCTTACCACGCCGCAATGCGGAATTGTCCATAACATCATCGTGCAGCAGGGTGAAATTGTGAAACAATTCCAATGCGTCAGCAGCATGCCAGGTGTTCTCGCTGATATCCCCAAAAAGTTCATTAGCCATCAGGCAGGCTACGGGCCGCATTCTTTTACCACCTATGGACAGGAAATAATCTGCAGGCTCATACAGGTTAAACGGTTCTGCGGGGAAATGTTGCCTGTTAAATTTCTGTGCGTAAATATTTACTAACTGCTGAAATGAATGCACGTTCTGATCTTTTTAGTTTTGCCGAAGATAAATATTTTTTAGAAATCTGCATTGGATGAGGGTTAAGAAGAAGATAACTCTGATTTTAATACACAGACTTAGAATAGCGACTTATTGCATGTTCGCATATTCAGGCAGATAGCTGTACCCCGCCATCTTATTGCTTCCGGCTATATGTAGAGACCGGAACAAATCAATTAATGTGTAAAGTCTACAACTTATTTCAGCTTTTGGACGCTGTTGCCTGCACCGTTAATATTCACAGTTGGCCTGCCATTATTATTATCTGAGCTACGGTAATGTATATTGTTGCTTGCACCTTGTATGCTGACGCTATTTACTTTATCTGCTGTAATTCTGTTACCTGCCCCGGAGATCAGGATACGTGAAACAAAACCCTTAACAGTTGTTGTGTTGCTGGCGCCATCTACACGCAGTGTACCGCCGTCCATAGTTATTGAGCGGGTGTTGCCTGCACCTTCTATCAGCACTTCCTTATCAGACTGTTTTACGGTGCCGGCACCTGTATGCAAATGGTTTGAAAACAGGCCGCCGATGCTTTGAGTATAAGCTGTAGTTCCGAATGTGAGCATTGCAGCAATCGCCATCACTTTCATGCTTTTCATAAGAATAATTTTGGTGAGTTTAAAATTAGCAAAAAAGGAACAGGAAAGCTAATAAGCGCATATTATATGGATTTTATTTCAAGTTAAAAATACAGATAATAATTAAGGCTTCTACCATAATTTTATATTGGGAAAGCTCCTTTTTAAATTTGCAGGTGCTAGGAGGATAAGCGTTGGTTTTATGCTATATAGTTTTGATGCGAGGTTCAAAGTTATGGGTACAAAAAAAAGTTCCATAATGATTATTGCAGAGTTTGGATAAATGCAACAGATAAAGGAATCAGGGTTTGTACAATTTTTTAGGGATTACTGGCCTGATAAACACCAAGTAAAAGCTTTATATGAGCATTCTATATGGCGCTCAAAACTGCATAATTCCGGGATACGCTGTTATAAGGATTGCGAATTTAAAATAATCTCCAACGTATTTTAAATCTCTTACTCAATTCTGCCCTATACACCTTAATATTGCCTTTGTATAAAAGTTAAACTGCAAAGATGGCCAAAAGAATTACTGCTTTAAAATGTCCGCAATGTGGGAGTGTAAAAAAACAATCCATTAAAGACGATCATTATATTTGCAACCATTGCAGTACTGAATATTTCCTGGACAACGATGACATTAATGTAAACGTGAACCACCGCCATATCGGCACGAGTCCTCATTCTTTTACACCGGTCACAAAAAAAACTGTCTCCGGTATTATTGCTGCGGCTGCAATCTTCCTGGCTTTTATGATGTCTAACCTCTTGGTGGGTAAAAATTCAAAAAGTTCCTTTGCCGAAGAAACTTATTCCGACAGGCCACAGGATCAAATGATTTATAATGATGCTGATGGAAATTTAAAAGTCCTGTTTTCCGTAAAGAGGACACATAGCGGGTTTAACAAAAAAGAGGATGAATTTCTGACGCTGTTTTATGACCCTGTTAAAAATAAAATCATCAGCGAGCAAAAACAGGGTCAATTCTGGGGCAATACCCGCATCCTACAATATAAGAAATTTTCCGACGGTTCATTGTATATAATGCCCTTAAATGCCCACCACTTGTATAAATTGGATCTACAAAATCATAAACTGGTAGACCTGACAACTAAAATGTTTGAAGGCAAAGCTGAATTAGGCCCCGGAGTAGCGACTATTAAATTTGTAAGTGATGGTATGGGCGATGGCTTTCAGATAATGAGCAATGATGGAAAAGAATATTACTATTATCCTATTGCAGGTAAGCTTTATAACGATAGGACAGTCCTTACAAATGATTCGAAAGAACTAAGTACTTTGCCCCCCGGCGCTTTAGAGAAGACATACTACATCTTTACCGAAAAGAGTTTTGACTACCCAGATGAACCCATTCAACTGCTGCAATATCATTACATAGAAAAACCGGGTTACCCTATCCGGCTGCCTTATGGCGCAAGGTGGCAAAATGTGCGAGATTACCGCTATAGCAAATACGTAACCTACAAATCACCGTTCGATTCCTACAACGTAAGAGTTAGTAAATACAAAGATCTTACACCCGGGAGAATGTATTTTAGCCCGTCCATTGAGTACCAGGATGAAAACCGGGTGTTTATCAAAACCATGCCCGATGCCAATCCGGAGAGTACGCCATTGCTTCAGAAAATAGATGTTAATACCGGAAAGGTTGTTTGGACGTACAGCCCCGAAGCGCATAAAGCTAAATTTGACTATATATCCGTTGCTAAAGATGCGGTGGGATTTGAATTGTACACTTTTGGATCGACGAACATCCGCAAGTATATCATTTTAAAGGAAGATGACGGCTCTCTTATTAAAGAATTCGATTTAAATAATTTAGAACTTAAATAAACTATGAGTATATTTAATTTAATCAAAAAACAACTGGCCACTGTCATTGAGTGGAAGCCTCAACAACCTGATGTGTTGCTATGGAAATACCCTGCCCTCACCGATGAAATAAAAAACGCCAGTAAACTTATAGTTACTCCCGGACAGGGCTGTATAATTGTGTATGAAGGAAAAGTAACTGACATGCTGGACCAAGCAGGCACCTACGAGATCAGGACAGATAATATTCCTTTTATCACTACGCTACTCAAAGTGATGCAGTTCTTTGAAAGTGAGCATAAAACAGAACTGTATTTTTACAGAAAAGCCGAAGTGCTGAATCAGGGCTGGGGTACATCTGCTCCTGTGAAATATTTGGACTCTGTGTACAAAGTGCCGGTAAAATTAAGCGCATTTGGTAATTTTTCTTACAAGCTATCAGACCCAACAAGAGTATTTAGTGAACTGACGGGTTCCGTAGACCAATGGACTACAGCGCAGTTTAGAGAAATCGTCCAGTCACGCATACCGCAATTGTTGATTACATATTTTGCTAACAGGCAGCTTGCTTTTAGTGAAATTGATATGTATGTGAATGAGATTGCAGGAGAGATAACACAGCAGATGATCCTGGAATTTGAGAAACTCGGCTTGCAAATTATTGATTTCAGAATAGAAGGAAATCAATTTGATGCCGGAACGGAAGAGCGTATTGGCAGAATAGCAGATGTAACCGCAGACGCAATGGCTGCTGCAGAAGCAGGCTTGAACTATGAGCAGCTGGAAAGACTACGCGCTTTGCGCGATGCAGCGAAGAACGAAGGCGGTGTTGCTGGTATAGGAGCAGGGTTAGGCGCGGGCTTAAGTATGGCGCAGATGCTCAACCAATCGGATGATCAGATGACGGAGCCTAGAGAAAATACAGACCCTGTACAATGGTTACAGAAATTAAAACTGCTTCTTGACGAAAATATCATCACACGAGAGGAGTTTGACGAGAAGAAGAAAAAATTTTTAAACAACCTATAATACCGTTCTATTATGAAATACTTCATTACAGGACTTTTCATACTGTGCCTTCTGGCAGTTTGCTTCTTAAGTTTAAATTATTTGTGGGGCTGGATCCCGGTGAATTACGGTGATGTAGCAAAGGTTGCGCTGTCAATATTGATTTTGCTGCTCGCCATCACGGGATTAGCTATGATTTATAAAGGAGGATTCGACAGAAACCCCGATCATAAATACGTTGGAAAGAAATAGCTACATTAGTCAGCTAAAATATAATATTAATTTCTGTATTAACGTTTTCTTTTGCCGGTGCAGGAAAGAATAGTGTGAATAATTATGGAAGGAATTTTAAATTCAGACATCAGTTCGAGGCTCATCATTTTTGATGTTTTTTCATTGTTTATCGCCATCCATCTTTCATCATACCATCTAATTGGGCTTTGTGCTAGAAAGGCAAATGGGCATTATGGCCTTTGGATTTTTGTTCGCTACCGTTTTTGTAGTGGAAATTATTTGGGGCATCTATAACTTTAATCAATATTGGACTCTTTGGTGTCTGTCTTTCTTTCATCATCGCAATTGGGGTTGATTATGGGTATTCGCCCAATTTTGCTGTTGTTTATGGAGTTTACGGCGTCAAAATGCTGCTTATATATCTATGGATGTATCTGGTTTTAAACGAGAAATTTTCGCAAGCTGATAAAGGATTGGAAATTGCTGTGCAAAATACGCAATAGGCAATTTGTACCCCGCAGCACTGCGATCCGAAAGCTTTCATAATCCATTAATCCTATCGTCGAATGTCTTGCTTTTATACGCGCAGGACAGGTGTTTATTTAACTAAAAACAGAAAATGAAAATGCTGAAAAACTTATTAACCTTCACGGTATTTCTTCTGGCCATCGCAGCGCACGCACAGACAAATCCCTTCAAGAATACTTTATGGAGAGTGGACTCTACCGACGCTCAAAATAATTTTTACATGCGAAAAGAGAAATGGGATCCGGAAAAACTGCCGAAAGATTTTGCTTTTGTGAAGTTTGCAGAGGCTGAGGTTTTCTCCGGGCTATCCTGCTTTAAACAGTACGGCATATATCGTCTGGCCGGAGATGATCAGGTACTAATTGTACCCGCTTATACTGACGGCAACGCAAAATGTACGCCAACCGAAACGCCGTCGGAACTTTATACATATGATTTAAAGGGTGAACGGATGGTATTGAGCCAGGTGGGCGGTGATGCTTCGGGAAAAGATCCGGAAAACCATACAAATAAGGTATTGCGGGCAAGAAGCCCGCTTACTGATGCGCGGTACAAATCAAATGCCGGGTTGTATGGAAGCGGAATGGGCGGACTCACGCTTTTCGAGGATGGGCGGTATATACTCACCGGATATGCTACTTTTTTACCTGGCAACTATTATTATATGAATGACGAACTGTGGCTTTTTCCGGACGTCCGCAGCCACTTTGTGCTTTATGCCACCTACAACCCGCAACTGGTAGACAGTGTGCGGGTGGTCTTTGGTCAGTTTTCTGAAGGCAAAACCTACTTGCAGTTTAACAATGAGCCGGCACAAAGAGTGTTTAATGATGATGCAAACTGCTTCAGCGGCCCGTTTGTTTACCAGACAAAAAAGTCTCTCGCGTCGCTTACGTTTTACGATGTAGCACACAAGCACGAGGACCTAAGTACGAGTTTTGCTTATACCTACAGTTTTAAAAATAAAGAAAACGATTTTATGGTGATGTATGTTTCCCCAGCTGCAATCAAAAGTATTTTACTGGCGCATATTAATGCTAAGGAAAAAAAGATACTATTTTATACTCCTCTCTTTGGCTCTAGCGATGGCTTAGATAAAGCAACTGAAAGTGAGGAAAATATGCAGGAACTTCTGAACATGAAAAAAGCGTATGAGAAAGCAGCAGAAGAAAAATATGTTTATGCTAACCGCCATTCTCGTCAGCTTGAAGAAGAGCTTCATTCCGGTTACCGCTTCGATGACAAAAATAACCGTTATGTTTTTAAAGATAATTTAAACAACAACTATTATAAGCAAAATCCTTATAACGATATGCGCATTATCCGAAAATATGTTCTGCAACGCCCCATCCGGAAATCAGTAAGGGAGCCGAAGGCAATCAATAATAAAGGTACTGTTTTCTATACGAGTTGTCATGGCGTAAAAAAGTCTTACGAGTATACCGAAATAAAAACAGAGAAAGACAAAGAAACCAGCTCAGAACCGGCAACGATAGAGGTGCCACCACCGCCCATGCAAGGCAATGGCCAGAGATTAAAAAAAAACTGATATAGTGGAACTTCACAATTTATAAATTTGACTACTCCTGAATTCTTTGGGTTGTATGGTAGATTTTAAATCTACTTTTATCTATGCTTCGAGATGCCCTGCGGTACATCTTATACAGCTAAACCTACTTCATTGTTTATGAGTATGAAAAACTTAGCTCTTCTATTTTTACACCACATCGTTGAACAATATTGTCGACTCTCTAAAGCTCTCTTTTTCTATCTTTTTGTTCATGCCTTTCGCTAGTATAGGGATTTGAACTGTTGAAACTTTGTCAGCATATTATAAATAATGACCGCAAGCTTATTGGCCGTATGCCGGGAGCAAATTGCCTTCCAAAGGAAGTGCTTTGTTTCCGTAGATGATTTTTGTCTCAATTTTGTAAATCCCATTAAAGAGTTACTCCTGCAAGAGGCTTCCGGTGTAAAACGTCGCAACAGAAAAGCCGCACTTTGCGATAGTGAAATTATTTCCATTTTGATCGCTTTTCATAGTTGCGGCTTCGCCAATTTTAAATTCTTTTATACACAATATGTTTGTGTGCATCTGAGCAATGAGGAGAAGTTGCTGCTGCGTAAACGCTCTGTAATCGAAACAGTGAACGACGAAATCAAAAACATCTGCCATGCAGAGCATACCAGACATCGGTCTATCAACGGATTCTTTCTAAACCTCATGAGCGCCATAGCAGCGTACGCATTCTTTCCTAAAAAACCTTCCATAAAAAAAGATATAGAGGAAACCAACCCAAAACTTATTGAGCAATTTCAAAAACAAATGCAACTAATGCCAGCGGCTTAAACCGAACTCAGGTTTATATTAAACAGCCATCTTCTTCCCACTACCGAAACTCCTCTGCAAACCAAAAATAGCGCCGATACGATAATTGGCTTTTATACCTTCATCTCCTCCTGCCATCCGAACTTACGGTAGAAATGTCGCTGCCTGGAACCCATAGTAGTTCCCACTGTTGTTTTTAATCTATTTTACTTTAGTCAACCGTTTTTGCAGGTTGTAGTAATTCCTGTTTTCTAAGCTAATAAAAGGCGCAATTCCCGGCTTAGGGAATGAAACATCATCAGAGTTTTCACCCATACCTCAATACCTGTCTACATTGATGGTATTAAAGGTAAGCATGCCATAGCCGGCACTTGCATAGATGATTAATCTTGGCGCTATCCTGAACTCACCTGCCAAAGACAATCCCGGCAGACTCAGGTTAACTGAGTACTGCCGGTCTTTTAAGTATTCCTGCGCAGGCACATTCAGCCCATATGCAATGCGATTGCTAAAAAATATTTATTCATAGAGATGAAATAATTATGATGAGTGTGCGACATAAAGTAACATCCGAACTTTATCTTAAATCAACTTCACAGTAAATATATACAACAGCCATCCGCATGAATGCGAATGGCTGATTGATTAAAGATTTTTTATTGATATTGTATGTACAGAGGACGTGGCGTAAAGTTTACCAGCTCTTCCGGTGTATATAAAAGCCCGCCTTTTTTAAGATCGTTTTTATAAAATAATTTAAAGCCGGTAAACTGTACTGGCTCCGGCACAATGAAATGCCTCCAGGTACCCGCCTTCAGGTCTTTAGGCCCCCAGCCGTCCATATCAATGATCACCTGCACTTCAGGCACCAGCTTAATATCCTTATAATTTTTGATCATGTTTTGGGTAAAACGGTGCACCACCAGCATTTTGGGAGGAAGGTTGTTTTCTTTTACCACTGAAGCCAGTATGTCTATCACATCATTGATGTCGCTTGCCGTAAAATGGCCGATAACGCTGCCGGGGCGTTCGCCGCCTTTCATAGAAAATTCCGGGTCAATCCCAAAGTGTACTTTCGGATTTTTTAAATATTCTTTCAGCACTTCTGTTTCTGCTTTTGCGGAGCTGTGGCCAACCTGTATATCCAGGAACACCAATGCATTGATCTCATTGGCCCAGTTGATGATGGTATCTATCTGTGCAAACGGCATCCTGTAGCGGTATTTGCCGTCTTTGCCCGGAGCACCCTGTGCAGTAGCAGCAATGTAATGCAGCGCGGGTATTACAGGTGTTGTAGAGTCTGCCTTGGCCCACCTGTCTGCTTCAGCCAGCAGGCGCTTGAACATTTCTGGTTTCGGGTATTCACCCAGCGCACCCATTTTGGTGGAATACAGGTTACCGTAGTAAGCCACTACGCGGTTAAATGGCAATATTGCGCCGGGCAGCGGGTAAGGACCTTTTACCGGCCACCTGCCTGTGGTATCCTTATTGGCCATATGTGCCAGTCTTTTGTTGTAGTCAGCCGTATCCAGTGTAGCTTCGCCGGCTTTCTTTTCTCCTTTTGCAGCAACCGTATCGGCTTTGGCGCTATCAACGCCGTTTTGTTGTGTGCCGGAGCTGTTGCATCCCGCCAAAGCCAACCCCATGCATGCGCAACTTAAAATCAAGAATCTCATGTTCAATGGTTTATAATTTTTTCAAAAATAGAGGATTCAATGCAATAAAAAATATTTATTTAAAAAATCCTACATTAAGTTCAGAGAGTGAATTTATCCTGTCAATTAATAATTTTCAGACGGCTAAAATTAATTGACCCTGAATGCAGAAAATGCTTATTCTCGTAGCGTATCAATTACGGCAAAGATTTATTGTATCACACAAGTGGGTATTTGGACGTACAGAATCGCGCAAGAGAGGGAATTGCATCAGCAAAATGAAACACACCAAAAAAAACCATCCGCTTTCACGAATGGTTTTGTAAATTTTGCAACAAATGTTTAACCTAAATAAGACTTCAGAGCGCCGCTGTACCTTGCTTTCTGCAGGCGTTTAATGGCACGCTCCTTGATCTGGCGTATACGCTCCTTGGTAAGGTCGTACTTCTGCCCGATTTGTTCAATGGTGATGCCGTTTTCGCCATCAAGACCGAAATAAGCATTCACAATTTCAGCTTCACGCGGGCTCAGCGATTTCAATACGCGGCGGATCTCCTCGCGCAGTGAATCTTTCATTACATCATCATCGGTATCGTCTGCGCCTTCGAGCAGGTCGCCCATAGCCACGTCTTCTGCTTCGTGTACCGGGGCATCCAGTGAAGTATGGCGGGTATTACTTTGAAAAATATTGTTGATCTCCGTTTCGCTCATTTCCAGGATGCTTGCCAGTTCTTCGGTGCTGGGTTCACGCTCATGTTCCTGTTCAAAAGCCATGTAAGCCTTGTTGGCTTTGTTATAAGTGCCTATTTTGTTTTGAGGCAGGCGGACTAATCTTCCCTGCTCTGCCAACGCCTGTAAAATGGACTGGCGGATCCACCATACAGCGTATGAAATGAATTTGAAACCTTTGGTTTCGTCAAAGCGTTGTGCTGCTTTGATCAAGCCGAGGTTGCCCTCGTTAATTAAATCACTAAGTGAAAGCCCCTGATGCTGGTATTGCTTGGCCACAGACACCACAAAGCGCAGGTTGGCCTGTACCAGTTTATCCAAAGCTCTCTGATCACCCATCTTGATCTTTTGTGCAAGCGTAGTTTCTTCTTCAGGAGTGATCATGGATATTTTTGAAATTTCCTGTAGATATTTTTCTACCGCCTGAGAGTCACGATTGGTGATTTGGGTAGCAATCTTTAGTTGCCTCATAAACTAATTTGTCCTTTAATGTGTACTTTGCGAAAAATACGTATGAAATGTTGATATGTATCCTAAATTACAAACTGCAAAGGTACAAAAATTCTACCGAAAACTAATAAAAAGTTTGTTTTCACGGTTTTTACGACAATTTTACCACTTTAGCTTTTTTTACGTCGCGGCAACCTATTGCCAACGCAAAAATTAATCTTATTTACTTGAAGATTGCACTTATCTTTGGCATCCAATTTAATAGTAAAGAAAGATTTAGTTATGTTACCTAAGATCAACCCGACAACTACACAGGCATGGCTGCTCCTGAAAAAGCATTTTGATGATGAGATCAGCCGCACAAAGATCAGCGACCTTTTTAAAAAAGATGCAGAAAGGTTCTCTAAATTCTCCATCAGTTTTGACGATATACTTTTCGATTTTTCAAAAAACCTGATCACGGAAAAAACCATGCAATTGTTGCGCAGTCTTGCCGAAGATTGCCAGGTAAAGTCTGCCATTGATGCTATGTTTAACGGCGAAAGCATCAACGAAACAGAAAACCGGGCAGTGCTGCACACTGCACTCAGGAACTTTTCAGGAAACCCTGTAATGGTTGATGGCAAAGATGTAATGCCCGATGTGCAGCGCGTACTGCAACAGATGAAAAGCTTTGCGGAAAAGGTTCATTCCGGTGAATGGAAAGGCTACACCGGCAAAAAAATAAAATACATTGTAAACATCGGCATCGGCGGCAGCGATCTGGGCCCCGTAATGGTTACCGAAGCGCTGAAACCGTACTGGATTGAAGGTATTGAACCTTATTTTGTAAGCAATGTAGACGGTACACACATTGCTGAAACCCTGAAAAAAGTAAATCCCGAAGAGACGCTCTTTTTAATAGCTTCTAAAACTTTTACTACCCAGGAAACCATGACCAACGCGCATACTGCACGCAGCTGGTTCCTAGAAGCAGCTAAAAACGAAAGCGAGATAGCCAAACACTTTGTTGCGCTGAGCACCAACGAAAAAGCCGTAGCACAGTTCGGCATAGATACGGCCAACATGTTTGAGTTCTGGGATTGGGTTGGCGGCAGGTATTCCTTATGGAGTGCCATCGGTTTGTCTATAGTGTTGACTATCGGTTATGATCATTTCGAAGCATTACTCAAAGGCGCCTACAAAACAGATGAGCATTTTAAAACCGCTCCTTTAGATAAAAATATTCCCGTGATCATGGCTGTGTTGGGCATCTGGTATATTAATTTCCTTAAAGCACAGACCCAGGTAATTTTACCTTATGATCAATACCTGCACCGCTTCGCAGCTTATTTTCAGCAGGGCGATATGGAAAGCAATGGCAAAAGCATTGACCGCAAGGGTGATGAAGTATCTTATAAAACCGGACCTGTGATCTGGGGCGAACCCGGCACCAACGGCCAGCATGCGTTCTACCAACTGATCCACCAGGGAACCATACTGATACCGGCAGATTTTATTGCTCCTGCCATCAGCCACAACCCTATTGGCGATCACCACCTGAAGCTGATGAGTAATTTCTTTGCACAGACAGAAGCGCTGATGAATGGCAAAGATGAAAAAACAGTACGCGAAGAGCTGAAGGCAGCAGGCAAAACCGATGAAGAAATTAAGAAACTCACGCCGTTTAAAGTATTCAAAGGCAACAAGCCGACCAACTCTTTCCTGATCAAAGCAATTACGCCGGAAACACTGGGCAGCCTGATCGCTTTGTACGAGCATAAAATATTTGTGCAAGGCATTATCTGGAACATTTTCAGCTTCGATCAGTGGGGCGTGGAGCTGGGTAAGCAACTGGCAGGCCAAATACTTCCCGAACTGGAGAATAACGAAGAAGTTTCTGCGCATGACTGCTCAACCAACGGCCTCATTAACAAATTTAAAGAGATGAGAAAATAAGCAACTGATTTTTCTTACCTTTAATGTGTCATGTGCATTTGTTAGCTAATTTTAAAACAATCGCTATGCAAAAGCTTCTCATTTTCATCGCAGCATTTTTTATAACTATCGCCGGTTTTGCACAGGAAAAAGATTCCTCCAAAAAGCAACACATGTATACATTCAAATTGGATACTGCAGCGCTATCTAAATTTTATAAGCAGCAGGGCGAAGCTTATGCGGCTGTTAAGAAAAAAAACACGCTACCAAAAACAAAACCGGTACAAATCCCGTTGGTAGTCATTGCCAAAACAGGCATAGTGCCTATGCCGAATGCTTACAACAAGCAGTCAGACAGTTCAGTACCGATGCCTAACGCATACGTAACGTCAAAGCTAAAAAGAAACCTGGTAAATAATACAACGGCCGGCAACGGCCGTTTTTCATAGCGAAAAACACTATGTATCAACCTTACAAACCACAAGGAGTAAATACTGCCAATGTATACCTGATCAACAAAGACCTTGCGGCGCTTATTTATTTTGTTGAACAAACTTTTAACGCACAGGTGATAGAAAAAGTTACCCGGCCTGGTGGCTCTGTTGCCCACGCCGAAATAAGGATAGAGGACTCAACAATCATGGCTGGCGCGGCTTCTGAAAATTTTAAAGAATGCACTGCAGGCATTTATGTATACGTTGCCGATTGCGATGCCTCCTACGCAAAAGCGCTGGAAGCCGGGGCTGTATCCGTTATGCGTCCTCAAACCAGGCATGATGAAAAAGAGCGCTACGGCGGAGTTAAAGACAGCAACGGCAATACCTGGTGGATAGCGAGCTATTATCAACCGAAAGCAGGATAATATTTTTTAACTATTTTAAATTAAATAGTAAGATGAGTATTTATGACCTGAGTTCGCCTAATAAAATATTGAATGACTATCCTTAATTTGAAATAGCTACTTTTATTAGGAGATTCGTACTAAAATTATTAGTTATGGAATTATCTGGATTTTTTAGCAAGTAATTACCTCAATGAATTTTGCTATAAGTTTAACCGAAGATATTTCGGTGAGCATTTGTTCGACAGAGTGCTGATAGCATCATTATCAAACCCATGGTATAAAACCTTTTCCAATTAGCGGATAGTCATTAAAAATTAAATATACACACATCAAACGCTCCTGATAATGTTTTGTACCCAGGGAAATGTATAACCAGAGCGTTCCATGAAACTTAGCCGCAAAGAGACGCACTAAAAAATGCAGACTTGAATACCATAAATTAGGAATGTGTACCAACCAGGAATGAGTATTCAATCTAAAAGGCTGGTCATTCATGTGCAATTGAAAAACAAATAAAAATTTGTTATTTTCGTCTACACCATGAAAGCGCGGGCGGGATGACGTCTATGTGTGCATTGGTTTTCTTAAAAATGCGCCTACGCACAAGAAATAGATAAAGATATAAATTGATAAAATATGAATAAGAAATTCAGATATGCCTCCGCAACGCAGGCAGTTAGCAATTTACAGCAACAAGGCTTTGACAAAGATTTTCGCATTGAAGGGGAATACATTGTGTGCGAAGATGAAAAATTTGATGCTGATGAATTAAAAATTTCGGTTGTTTACCGCTACGAAGGCCAAAGCGATCCCGGTGACGAAACAACAGTATATGGTATTGAAACACACACCGGCATAAAAGGCATCTTGCTTGTTGCGGACGGTATTTATTCCGATGCAGATTCCATGAAAATCCTTAAGAAACTTCATAAAGCAAAAATTGAAGGCTATCAATAAATTGTGAATTATGAACCATATACTTAAAAAAATAAAAGATCTATCCAGTGGATGTTGTGTTACAATTCTTCTCAACACACACAATACCTTTCCGGACAATGAAAAAGACCCGATAGTATTGAAAAATTTGATATAGGAAGCTACTCAGCGCTTGCCGGAAGAATGCGATGCTAATGTAGCTAAGAAGCTGTCTGAAAAATTAAGTGACCTGGCAAAAACTAATGAGAAAACAGCCGAATATACCCGGCTCCCTATAGTAGTGGAAAATCGTGTAAGCATTGGCAATACTTCGCTACCCGCGATTTAATCAGAGCTTTATATAAAGATAAAGAATATTACCTGCTGGTACTAAGCAAGGACAAGGCACGCCTGATTGAAGCTTTTAACGACAAAGTGGTGCAGGAGTTAGAAGGCAGCTTTCCTATAGAGAATGTTTTTTGCATCCTAAACAAACTGCCGAGGCAGCCATTGGCAGGCGCCGAACAAATTTGCAAGAAGAGTTTTTCAACATTGTAGATAAGCAACTGATAGAAGCAATTAAACTAAACCCCTGGCCGGTTTTAATCTGTACAGAAGAATCAAACTACCATGTGTATTTAAAAGTTGCTGATAGAAAGGAGATCATCTTAGGCCATCTGAACTGATGCAGTACTTTGCAAAATGTGAAATAATGCCCCTACTTACGCTTTTTGACAATAAAGCGAGTTTGATATGATTCCAAAAGGAGTTTGGTTTAAAAAGAGAGATAGCCATATATTATAATTTAATCAAAAAGTATGCTTTGTCTTGGATAGCTTTTAGCCCACGTTCCCAAACGTCTCCGTCGCTGAGTGCCACTATATCTGCTATAAAAGATATGTAGTGGTTATCTTGTACCACTCCTTGTAATATTTGTATTGTAAATATAACATTCTCTCCATTATTATGGTTAACGTGATGGTGTATATACCAATAAAATTGTTCTTGTCTGCATACTTAACTCAGCAGTTGTATCACCTAAGAAGGTGTCACCACACCAGGATGAATTGTAAAGGACCGTTACGCAAGAATTTATAGCTGCAGTTGATTTTTTGTAAGATCTTTATGCAACTAATTTAGAGCAAGCAAATTGGTTTTAATATCTTCAATTGATTTAAATGCTTATTTAGAAATATATTGGTGAAGCAGTAGAATGCGCGCAATACACAAGGTCCTATTAATTTTATTGGAGTAAATTGAGTGTAAACAAAAAAAGACATTGATGCTCAATGTCTTTTTGCGGTGAGGGAGGGATTCGAACCCTCGGTACAGTTTAACCCGTACGGCAGTTTAGCAAACTACTGATTTCAGCCACTCATCCACCTCACCTTTCGCTTAAACAGGGATGCAAATGTATTACTCCATTTTTATAATACCAAATTTTTAACCGCTAATTCAGCGTGGCAAGCTGTACTTTTTGCGTGAGCTCCATCACATTTTCATTGAATACAGAATCGGTCTCCATCAGGTCCTTTACAGTCTGGCAGCTATGGATCACGGTGGTATGGTCGCGGCCGCCAAAATGTTCGCCGATGGTCTTGAGGGAATTTTTTGTAAATGCCTTCGCCAGGTACATCGTTATCTGCCTTGCCTGTACAATCTCGCGCTTCCGGGTTTTCTGCAGAAGCTTTTCATAAGGCACATCAAAATATTCGCATACCATTTTCTGAATGGCTTCTATGGTTATTTCTTTTGAATTGGATTTAATGATGTTGCGCAGAACTTTTTTAGCAATATCAATATCAATTTCCTTTTTATTCAGCGATGACTGTGCCAGCAGCGAAAGGAAAGCGCCTTCCAGTTCACGCACGTTGGTGGAAATATTGTTGGCTACGTATTTCAATACTTCTTTCGGAATGTCTACACCGTCTTTATGCATTTTCTGGCGAAGTATTTCCAGGCGAACTTCAGGATCGGGTATTTGTATGTCGGTGCTCAATCCCCAGCGAAAGCGGCTCAGCAGTCTTTCCTGCAAACCGTTTAGGTCTTTGGGCGGTTTATCCGATGTCATGATCAGTTGCTTGCCGCTCTGGTGCAGGTGGTTAAATATGGCAAAGAAGGCATCCTGGCTCTTGTCGGCCGAAGCAAAGTATTGCACATCATCTATGATCAGCACATCTATTAACTGGTAGAAAAGAATAAAATCGTTTATCTGGTTGTTGCGGGAGTGGTTAATAAACTGGTTGATGAATTTCTCACAGCTTACATACAGCACAACTTTATTGGGATTAGCCTTTTTGGTTTCGTTTCCTATAGCCTGTATCAGGTGGGTTTTTCCCAGGCCTGTGCCGCCGTAGATCACCAATGGGTTAAACGAAGTGGAGCCGGGCCTTTCCGCCACGGTTTTGCCTGCTCTTCTTGCCACGCGGTTACAATCACCTTCTATAAAAGATTCAAAAGTATAGTTATCATTGAGTTGTGAATCAATCTTGAATTTTGTAATGCCGGGAGCGGCAAATGGATTGATGGTTACGGATTTTTCGCGGTTGAAGTTCCAGGGAAGTTCAATGCTGTTGTCGCTGCTTGGCCTAGCATGGCCGCCTGGTATATCTGTAGTGCCGCTTTTATTTTGAGATCCGCTGTCTATCATTATGCGGTATTCCAGTTTAGCGCCGCGGCCTAAAGTGCGGGTAAGTGTTTTTTGCAATAAAGAAACGTAATGCTCTTCCAGGTATTCATAAAAAAACTGGCTGGGAACCTGTATTAACAGTCCGTTATCTTTTAGTTCAATGGGCACAATGGGTTCGAACCAGGTTTTGTATTCCTGCCACTCAACAATATCCTTAATAATATTCAAACAATTGTTCCAAACAGATTCCGCAGTATTATTCATTACTTTAATTGCAAACACATTTAATAATGAGAAATGTCGTTCATTTTCAATTGAAAAC
The DNA here is from genome assembly GCA_023422835.1 of Bacteroidota bacterium. Lineage (GTDB taxonomy): Bacteria > Bacteroidota > Bacteroidia > Chitinophagales > Chitinophagaceae > Haoranjiania > Haoranjiania flava. Next base: position 399,718 of record JAFAGI010000012.1, read on the forward strand.
CTCTCGAAAACAGAAGACGAATTTCTTGCTTTTTTTGTTGAAAAAAAAATTTTTTATTTCGCTCAAATTTATCTAATGCATAAAACAACTGGTTACTTAGAATTTGATTTGAAGATACGCATTATATTCATACAATCCAATGTTCTAGCCATTTCCGGCGATTTTAGTTAGCATAGCGTATTCTTCTGTACGGAACAGGCCATATAGTTTTTCCGGTGTTGGTAAGCCATTGAATATATTCACATATGGCACGGCGCATGCTCAGGTCAGCATTTAAAACGGGTATATTTGCCGGTACAGGAATTCTTTTTTTTACAAGGAGGTAATAGGGTATAGCCAGCATGTATTCGCGAGCGCTGTCCAATGGTTGCCTGTTGATAAAAATACTGTCTGCCTGCATGTTGTTTATCTGCATTTGCAGGCCGGCTACAGCGAAGCCTCCCAAAGAAGCGATCTTGTCGAGCATGGGTTTAAGTTGTGCCCCGTTTACTTTCATCACAGCAATAGAGTCTTCATAGGGCAACAGCTTTAATAACTGGTTTTTCTTAAAAGTGCCTTTCTCTATTTTTCCTCTGATCGATTGCGGAGAAACCAGCGCAATATGTATCTTATTGCCCCATTTTAACTGTACTGCTGTTTTTATGCCATCAGCAATAAAATTTCCCAGCGGCCCTTCGGGCAGTTTATGGTAGAGGTCGTACATGGCAAAGCCAATCGTGGTGCTGTCTTCAGGAGCAATGCCGGCTGTATCTTTCTGTGCAGATGCATTCAAAGATAGCAACATGGCCGTTGATAGCAGTAGCAGCCTAATCATTGTATTATTTTTAAATAAAAAAAAATCCCAGGAGGTTGTCCTGAGATTAAAGTTAAAATATTTCAATGAATTATTATGCGTTCCTGTTAATACAGTTCAGGTCGGTAAATGCTTCCTGTAATCTTTGTACGAAAGTTTCTTCGCCTTTGCGCAACCACACGCGTGGATCATAGTATTTTTTGTTTGGGGCATCAGGGCCTTCCGGGTTGCCTAATTGCCCTTGCAGGTAAGCTTCATTTTTCTTGTAATAATTAAACACACCTTCAGAAAATGCCCATTGCATATCTGTATCAATGTTCATTTTGATTACACCGTAGTCCAGAGATTCAGTGATCTGGTGTTTCGGAGAGCCGCTGCCACCGTGGAATACGTAGCATACAGGTTTTTCTTCGCTGCCTAAGCCTAATTTTTCACACACAAAGCTCTGGCTGCTCTTAAGAATATCAGGACGCAATTCCACATTACCCGGTTTGTACACGCCGTGTACATTGCCAAACGCAGCTGCAACGGTAAACAGGTCGCCTACTTGGCTCAGGGCTTCATACACCTGCCATACTTCTTCCGGCTGGGTATACAATTTTGAATTGTCTACATCTGTATTGTCTACACCGTCTTCTTCACCTCCAGTAACGCCCAGTTCCACTTCAATGCTCATGCCGAGCGGAGCCATTTTCTTAAAAAATTCTACAGAAGTTTGAATGTTTTCCTCCAAAGATTCCTCGCTCAGGTCAAGCATGTGGGAGCTGAATAAAGGCTGGCCTTTTTCTTTTTTAAATTGCTCGCCTGCTTTGATCAGTGCATCTATCCAGGGCAACCATTTTTTTGCGGCATGGTCTGTGTGTAAAACCACAGGCACATTATAATATTGAGCTACATTGTGTACGTGCAGGGCGCCGCTGATAGCTCCGGCAATATTGGCTTGCAACTGGTCATTCGGCATACCCTTTCCGGCAAAGAACTGGGCGCCGCCGTTGCTGAATTGTATGATAACGGGAGAGTTGACTTTAGCCGCTGTTTCCAGTACCGCATTGATAGAGTTTGTGCCAATTACATTTACGGCAGGCATTGCAAATTTATTAGCATTTGCATCGTTGTACAAAGCCCTTAACTCTTCGCCATAAAGTACGCCACTTCTGTATTTTGCCATTTTTTGTAGTTTTTAATTTGAAAAAATTTTATGCAAAATTAAACATGTTTTCGGTAAGCAACAAACCGAATTAATGTTAGGAGATTTTTGCTAACTTTGCCGATTAAAGCAATAAAAAACACGTAGAATAGAATTGTTCATTAATTTTGTGATAACATTGTTTTTTTACAAATCTCTATGGCAGAAGAAATTGATAAGCAGGATCACGAAACGGATAACCTTGATCCTATAGCGGAGAATATAACTGTATTTCAGAACCTTGAAAATAAAGAAGATAATTTGAGTTGGTTTCAACGTTTAAAGAAAGGCATCAGCACCAGCACTTCAGAAAAGAAGGAGATGCCCGAAGGCCTCTGGAGTAAATGCCCGGAATGTAGCTATATATGTACTTCTCAGGAATTGGCAGACAATAAATATGTGTGCCCGAAGTGCAGCTACCACCATCGCATAGAAAGCGAAGAATATTTCAGGCTGATGTTTGATGATGCGCAATACAAGGAGCTCTACAATGAAATTAAAAGCATAGATTTTTTAGGCTTTACAGATTTAAAATCTTACCAGCAAAGGCTAGATAAACTATACTCTCAAACCGACCTGAAAGACAGTATGCGCGTGGCTACCGGCAAGGTCAACGGCAATGAGATGATTATCGCCAGCATGGATTTTGCCTTTATCGGCGGCTCACTGGGTAGTGTCATGGGAGAGAAGTTTAGCCGTTCGGTAGATTATGCCATTGAGCATCAGGTCCCGTTCATGGTCATCAGCAAAAGCGGCGGCGCACGTATGATGGAAAGTGCCTTCAGCTTAATGCAGATGGCAAAGACAAGCGCCAAGCTTACACAACTGAGCAATGCTAAAATACCGTTCTTCTCGCTGGTTACAGATCCTACTTTTGGCGGCGTTACTGCAAGCTTTGCCATGCTGGGCGACTTCAACTTTGCTGAACCCGGCGCGCTCATTGGCTTTGCAGGCCCCAGGGTGATCAAAGACACCATTAAAAAAGAGCTGCCCAAAGGATTTCAGAAAAGCGAGTTCCAGCTTGAACATGGCTTCCTGGATTTTATTGTACACAGGCACGACCTTAAACAGCGGGTTTCTGTGTATGTGAACTTGTTGAAATAAAATTTTCTGACAGATAGTTTCAAAGCCTTTCACCAAGCGAGGGGCTTTTGATTTTTTAAAGAGTGAGCAGCAATGAAAGATATACGCATAAGTAACAAGCAGGCATATTACCATTATTTTATCGAAGATAAATACACCGCTGGCATTGTGCTGCTTGGTACCGAAGTAAAATCAGTGCGCGAAGCGCGCGTGAGTTTCAATGACAGCTTCTGCTTTTTTGATAAAGGTGAGATCTGGCTGAGGGGCTTGTATATTGCTGAATACAAACTCGGAACCAGCAACAACCACGTAGCTGTACACGACCGTAAACTGTTGCTTACAAAGCGAGAGATCAAAAGAATACAGGCAGCGCTAAAAGAAAAAGGATTAACGTTGGTGCCTCTGCAAATATTCGTGAATGAGAGAAACCTGGTAAAGGTAGAGGTAGGCTTGGCAAAGGGCAAAAAAATCTACGATAAACGCGAAACCATTAAACAGAGGGATAATGCAAAAGAAATGAAACGCTTCCTTAAAAAGTAGCTATAAAATGTATTGATAATAATTACTTATCTTTATAGAAATTATCAATATGACTTTTACGCAGTTAGAATACATTATTTCCTTAAACATCCACAAACAGTTTTCTCTGGCGGCTGAGAAATGTTATGTAACGCAGCCTACGCTGAGCATGCAGATACAAAAGCTGGAAGATGAGCTGGGTGTAAAATTATTCGACCGCACCAAACAGCCTGTAACAGTTACACAGGCAGGACAGGAGGTGATAACTTATGCAAGGAAAATAATCGCGGAAAGAGACGAGCTGTTGCAGTCTATATCGGATAAAAAAGATATTGTAAATGGTGAATTGAGGGTAGGCATTATACCCACGCTAGCCCCTTACCTGTTGCCTTTGTTTATACCGCTGTTCACAAAAAAATATCCTAAAATAAAGCTTGTTGTCAATGAGGTTACTACAGACCTGCTGATAAGGGATTTAAAAGAAGGTGCTCTCGACGCCGGCATTCTAGTAACACCACTCTACGATAAGGACATCATGGAAAATGTTTTATTCTACGAAGAGCTGATGGTGTATACTTCTAAAAAAAGCGACCTTATTGGCAAGGAATATATTTTGTCAAAAGATATAAACCCCGATAAGCTCTGGCTATTGGAAGAAGGCCACTGCTTCCGTTCACAGGTGATGAACTTTTGTGAATTAAGGAAAAACAGCCTGCACGGCAGCTTGTTTGAATACGAGGCAGGCAGCTTGGAAACCCTAATAAGATTGGTAGACGTAACAGACGGCGTAACGTTTTTGCCCGAGCTGGCAACATTAAATTTAGGCGTGAAACAGCTGCGGCAGCTAAAACTCTTTAAAGCGCCAAAACCCATGCGCGAAGTGAGCCTGGTAACCAACAAAGACTTTGTGAAAAAGAAACTGGTAAACCTGTTGAAACACGAGGTATTGCAATCTTTACCGGAAAAAATAAAGGAAAATAAAAGTAAAAATATTGTTGCTATTTAAAAACAGATCATGATCTACCTGGATTATAATTCCACAACACCCGTTGATGAAAATGTATTGCAGGAGATGCTGCCTTACTTTACCACACAGTTTGGGAACGCCTCAAGCGCTACACATGTTTACGGTTTGCAGGCCCGCAAAGCGGTAGATAATGCACGTGAAAAAATTGCCGCTCATTTACATGCCGATGCGCAGGAGATTATTTTTACTTCCGGCGCTACGGAAGCTGTAAACCTCGCTGTTAAAGGCTTATTCGGAATGTATGGCGGTAGAAAGAAGCATATCATCACTGTGGCTACGGAGCACAGCGCAGTAATGGATACCTGCAAAAGCTTAGAGGAAAAAGGCGCGGAGCTCACTGTTTTGCCGGTTGACTCACACGGGCTTTTAGATATGGAGTCGCTGCAAAGCGCCATCCGCGAAGATACGTTGCTAATAGCAGTGATGTACGCCAATAACGAGACCGGTGTATTACAGCCAATAAAAATCATTGGCAATATTTGTAAACAAAAAAACGTGTTTTTCTTTTGCGATGCTACCCAGGCAGTAGGTAAGTTACCAATGAATGTTCAGGACGAAAACATAGACATGCTGTGCTTTTCAGGGCATAAGATGTACGGGCCTAAAGGCATCGGTGGCTTGTATGTGCGAAGAAAAAGCCCGCGGGTAAATCTTACTGCACAGGTGCACGGGGGTGGCCATGAGCGTGGCTGGCGCAGCGGCACGCTGAATGTGCCGGGAATAGTGGGATTAGGCAAATCGTTGGATACTTTTCATGAAGAAGAAACTAAACGCATAGAAACATTAAGAGATACGCTTGAAAATGCTTTGCTTGGTGTTGAAGGCGTCTTACTGAATGGGCACAAGCAGCGTCGTATATTCAATGTGTGCAATTTGTCTTTTAAAAAAGTCAGTGGCAAGCGGCTGATAGCGGAGCTGTCTAAAGAAATGGCAGTAGCTGCCGGCTCTGCGTGCAGCGCCGAAAGTAATATGCCCAGCCATGTCTTAACGGCAATGGGCGTGCCGGAAGATATGGCAAAAAGTTCCGTGCGCTTTAGCCTGGGAAGGTTCACCACTGGTGAAGAGATAATGTTTGCCATAGATTTTATAAAGGAAGTGTACGCGGGTTTGCGCGATCAGTAGTTTAAAATGTAACTTTGCACAATGTCTAAAAAAATAGTGATAGCGGTTACAGGTGCAAGCGGATCGCTGTATGCAAAATTGCTGCTGGACAAACTCATGATGCTTAAGGACCAATGGGAAGATGTCAGCATTGTTATGAGCAGAAACGCCCAAGATGTGTGGTCTACGGAATTGCAGAATGATGCTTACAAACACTACCCTGCAAAGTATTATGATAAAATGGATTTTAATGCGCCCTTTGCATCAGGCTCTGCCAGGTACGATACCATGATCATTGTGCCTTGCAGCATGGGCACATTAGGCCGCATCGCTTCCGGTATGAGCAACGACCTAGTAACCCGTGCCGCAGACGTGATACTGAAAGAGAGAAGAAAGCTGATCTTAGCTGTCCGTGATACGCCTTACAGCCTTGTACATATACAGAATATGCAAACTGTAACACTTGCCGGCGGCATCGTATGCCCGCTGTCTCCTTCCTTTTACAGCCGCCCGCAAACTATTGAAGCGCTTGCCGCCACCGTGGTAGACAGGATAATTGATCTATGTGGATTTGATAACCAGGCTTATCGTTGGGGAAATGAAGAATAGAAAAGTGCCATTCCTGCAATCGGTTATGTATGCACTTTCCGGCATTATAACTTTTTTTTCCAAAGAGCGAAACGGCAAGATACAGCTTGCAGTAAGCGTTATAGCCATTGTATTTGCGTGGCTATTTTCCATTACACAAACAGAATGGCTCATCGTCTTGATCTTGTGTGCCGTAGTGATGGCGGCCGAAATGCTCAACACAGCCATTGAAAAACTTTGCGACCGCGTCACAACCGATTATGATGAAATTATCAAAGTTGTCAAAGATGTATCGGCAGGTGCTGTATTGCTTGTTTCTCTTTTGGCCGTTATCACCGGTTTGATGATATTTGTGCCTTACCTAATTAACTGTTTTCAATGAGGATAATCAAAAGATCTTCGGGGCACGTTGCGCTGTTGATAGCTAATATTATATTCGGACTGAATATGGCCGTATCAAGATCTTTGCTTCCGGATATGCTGCAGCCTTTATCCCTGCATCTTTTCAGGGTAGCGGGTGCAGCGCTGCTTTTCTGGATAGCTTCTGTGTTTATTAAAAAAGCAAGAATACCTTTTAAAGATCTCATCAAATTATTTCTTGCCGGTATGCTCGGGGTTCTCATCAACCAGTTATCATTTATCATCGGTCTTTCCACAACTTCACCCGTTACAGCTTCTTTAATAACAACTTTGCTTCCGGTGATCACAATGGTTTTATCATTTCTGATACTTAGTGAACCTATCAGCTGGCTGAAAGTGACAGGCGTGGCTGTCGGCGCCTCAGGCGCATTGCTTCTTATAATGGCAAATGCCGAAGGGACCGGCGACAGCAGCTTACACGGTATTCTGTTAATTTTGTTTTCATCATTCAGCTATGCGCTGTATCTCACTTTATTCAAAAAACTTATTGCAACTTATCACCCGGTTCACATTATGAAATGGATGTTTTTATTTTCTTTAATAATAAGCATTCCTCTTTGCTTTACCGCTTTTATTAATACACCTTTCAGTCAATTGCCAACAGATGCATGGTTAAGAATAGGCTACGTTGTAGTGTTTGCAACGTTTATAGCCTATTTATTAATCCCGGTCGGCCAGAAAACCATCCGGCCTACTACGCTGAGCATGTATAATTATTTGCAGCCTTTTGTAGCATCTGTTGTTGCTATAGGCATGGGCATGGGCAGTTTCGGTTATGAAAATATCCTTTCTGCCATACTTGTTTTTTCCGGTGTCTATATTGTTACGCAGAGTAAATCAAAGATACAGCTTGAAATGCAGCGGCGCAGAAAAAATATAGAAAAGATCAGGAAAGCTAAAGCAGTGTAATGCCGTCTTGCTGCACTCTTTTTCTTTGATCTTCCGGCCACACACTTACCTGTACCTCACCAATATGAGTATTCTTCAATAAAAACATGCAGGTCCTGGACTGGCCGATGCCTCCACCTATACTTTCTGGCAACTTGCCCGAAAGCAACAGTTTGTGAAATGGAAGCTCGGCTTTTTGTTCACAGTTTTTAAGTTTCAGCTGTTGTTTCATGGCTTTTTTATCTACCCTGATTCCCATGGACGAGACTTCAAAAGCGCATTCTAGCAGCGGATGCCAGAAAATAATATCACCGTTGATGCCGTTGTAGCCGTCGTGGTTTTGGGTGCTCCAATCATCATAGTCTGCAGCACGGCCATCGTGCGGCTCGTCGTTGGATAGCTTGCCGCCAATGCCCATTATAAACACAGCGCCAAATTCCTTGGCAATAAGATTCTCTCTTTCTTTTGCTTTCTTGCCCGGATAGCGTTGCAGCAGCTCTTCGGAATGAATAAAGGTAATGTCTTCCGGCAGCGTTGGTTTAATGTGATGATGATGCTCGTGCACAACTGCTTCTGTATGTTTAAAAGCCCTGTAAATTTTTTTGACAGTTTTTTTAAGATAAGCAAGGTTTCTTTCTTCAGGCTCAATGTGTTTTTCCCAATCCCACTGGTCTACATAGATGGAATGCAGCGGGCTATAATCTTCATCCGGGCGCAGGGCGCGCATGTCTGTAAGAATTCCTTTTCCTGCTTCCACATCCAGCTCTTTTAAGCGAAGGCGTTTCCATTTAGCCAGGGAATGCACCACTACCGCGCGTGTCTCTTCCATACTCTTTACGGGAAAAGTCACCGGCCTTTCAATACCATTGAGGTCGTCATTTATACCGGTGCCGTCCAAAACTATCAAAGGTGAAGACACTTTCACCAGGTTTAATTCTCTCGCCAACGCATTTGAAAAAGTATCTTTTACTAACGTTATGGCCTGTTCTCTTTTTAAAATTTCTTTTAGCATCCGATTAAATATTTTTTAATAAATTAATACAATTGTTTACGATCGGTAAACGTTTTTTAAAAATGATTGAATGAATCTACATGCAAATGTCGATAATTTTTTCAATTATCAAATGTTAATTTTTAATAAAATTTATTTATTTGTCTGTAATCCGTAAAAAAATAAGGCCACCTTATTGAGATGACCTTATTGAAACTTAAATTACAAAATGCCTATCTCACAATTTTTAGTTCATTGATGATATTTTTAGCGCCGCCCATTTTCTCTATTACCCACAACACGTAGCGGATATCTACATTTATAGTACGGTTAAGATCTTTGTCAAAAGCAATTTTATGGCTCAGCGCTTCGTAGTTGCCATCGAATGCCAGGCCGATAAGTTCACCTTTAGCGTTCAACACAGGCGAGCCTGAGTTACCACCGGTAATGTCGTTGTTAGTAATAAAGCCTACTACCACATCATTAAACTTGGGATCTTTGTATTGGCCGAAATCTTTTTTCGTGTACAGGTCTATCTGTTTCTGCGCCAGGTCAAATTCATAATCGCCGGGCACATATTTTTCCAATACACCTTTCATGGTAGTGGCGTAGTTGTAAAAGACAGCATCTCTGGGCGTATAAGATTGTACGGTGCCATAAGAAAGCCTCATGCTGAAGTTTGCATCAGGGTATATATTTGCTTTGGGATTCATTTCCTGCGAGCCTTTTATGTACAGCCTGCCGAGGTCGCTGATCCTATTGTTGAATGCAGCATATTTCGGAGCTACCTGCTCCTGGTAATATCTGCCAAAAGCACGCACGTACTGGTACACCAGGTCGCTGTTAAGCTGGGCCAAGGTAGGGTTTTGAATAAAAGTGTTCCACTTAGCATCATTAATGAGCAGCGAGCTCTCAAAAGCATCGTTAGCCCATTTTTTGTAAGTAGCGGCATCGTCCAATGCGCCATATTTTGTTTGCAGCCAGTTGTAGAACTCGGTTGGTTGCTGACTTTTATCTACATCGTTGTAATAAAGCTGTGCAGTTGCAGCAAGAATATTTTTATCGCTTGGTATGTCTTCTTCTGCAATAAATCCTTTTCTTACCCTGTCAAGAGAAGTTTTAAGTTTATTGATCTCTTCCGTGTTATTTTCAGCAAGTGGTTTTTCCAAACCGGACAACATATTGCTGTATCTTGCAACGGGCGCGCCCATAATGCCTTCTGTGTAGTAGACTCTTTGTTTAGCATATGGAGTCCATTGTTCGTAGGCGGTTTTATAGTCGGTAAAAATATCTTTGTATTCAGGTTTGTTTTTTGCCCAGGTAATGAACTGCTGCTCCTGTGCCTGCTTTACATTGTATACATTGTGTTTTTTCAGTTGTTTTGATTCTCCGTCGAAAAATTTCCAATAGTTTGCAATGCCCGCGTAGGAAGAAGCCAGCTTTAATTTGGTAGCAGCATCTTTCTTCATTTCGTTCATCATCAGCTTCAGGCGTGTGTCGCGGAGGCTTACCAGGGTTGGATTCTCAATGTCGTTTTTAAGTTTTACGCCGTAAGAGGTTTCATACCGGTTGGTGCCGCCGGGATAGCCATAGATCATGGCGTAGTCGCCTTCTTTTACACCTTTGATAGAAACAGGGAGGAAGTGTTTGGGCTTGTAAGGAACGTTATTGGGAGAATAAGCTGCGGGGTTGCCCTCGGGACTCATGTACACGCGAAAAACAGAGAAGTCACCGGTATGCCGCGGCCATTCCCAGTTGTCTGTATCTCCACCAAATTTGCCGATGTTTTCTGGTGGGGCTGCTACCAGTCGTACATCCTTGTAAACCTTGTAAACAAACAGCAGGTATTGATTTCCTTTGTAGAAAGGGATTATGTTTGCTTCAAGGCCTGCAGCCTGGTTGGTAGATTTGTCAATAAGTTCACGTGCTATTTCACTGCCTTTGTTCTGGCGTTCAGCGCCCGCTAAGCCTTTTAATTTGGGCAGGAACTGTTCTGTTACGTCTACAACTTTATCCAGGAATTTTACGCTAAGCCCTTCGGAAGGAATTTCTTCTTTCATGTTTTTTGCATAGAAACCATCTTTTAAATAATTGTGCTCTACTGTGCTTGCATTTGCAATGTTGTTGTAGCCGCAATGGTGGTTAGTAAAAAGCAGGCCTTTATCGCTTACAATTTCGCCGGTACAGCCGCCGCCAAAGATCACGATTGCATCTTTTACAGAAGGTTTGTTGATGCTGTAAAGTTGTTCCTTAGTGAGTTTCAGCCCACGTTTTACCATGTTGTTGTAAGTTTCCTGCCCTAAAAGGTACGGCAGCCACATTCCTTCATCTGCAAAAGATTGAAAAGCAAAAAGGCACGCAATAAGAAATGAGAAGATTTTTTTCATCCGGTTATATCTTTTAATATTTTGAAAAATTAATGCGCTAAGATAAATGAAATTCCATAAAGATTAAGAATCTATACCAACCGGGAATGAATATGGAATCTAAAAAAATGGTTATTCCATGTAGCAACTAAAAAACAATAAAATACACACATGAAAAAGAATAAGATTTTTATAAAGTATTTCATTTCCTTCGTAATACTTTTTGGTTTACTTAGTCTCTTTCATATAATGAGGAACGAGCAGGAAGCGATAAGTATAACTGTCATCATCATCCAGTTGATAGTTGCGGTTTTAGGAGCATTTGCATGTACTTATTTAGAATTGCGGAATAAAAATAAAAATAGTGTTTAGCATCGGTGTTTTAATAGATTATACGCTAAACTATTTCAATTCATAAAATCTTACCCAATCGATGTACATTTCTACGGGCAGTTGCCTGTTGTCAATGGCGCCTACCCAGGTTCCACCCAGCTGCATATCAAGCAACAAATAGAAATCACTCTGATCGAAAGGAAATTGGCCTTCTTTATCAGTTTCTATGCGCGGATAAGTAAAACTTCTTTTTCCGTTTACAAAAAACACCAGGCTGTCTTTGTGTTTTTCAACAGCATAAATATTATAATCGTCAGGTTTAATAGGCATGGTAGCGCCTTGCGCTGGGCTTTTTATCTTAAGATTGTAAGTATAATGCGAGTGTACTGTCTGGTAGGCAATGGCGTCAAAATTCAAACGTTCCATAATGTCAATTTCACCTCCATGCGGCCAGCGGCCGGTTGCAGGAAGCATCCAGAATGCAGGCCATGCACCCTTTGCGCTATTCAGCTTTGCACGTATTTCCAGCCTGCCATACCCGAAGTTGGCTTTATCTTTGGTATACACACCACCGGTAAGGTAGGATGCAGTGTCTGCGAGCTGCGAAGTATTTGTTACACCACGTAAAATAAGATTACCGTTTTTTACTTCATACAAGGAGTCGTAGGCCGACATATACCTGTTCCAATCGCTTGTGCAGCGTGGGATTTTTGTCCATCTGCTCAGATCAAGGCTATTCCCGTTAAAATTTTCTTCCCATGTTAATGGCCATTTTTCTCCCGGAGTATGCTGGTAATAGTTTCTAGAACAGGCAATAGCCATGCAAAGAATGATAATGAGCAGGGTTGAAAAAAATGATTGTCGTTTCATAAGATTGTTTTAATTATTCACTCATCTCCAGGATTGTTTTCCATTCCCCATCAGTAACCGGTATTACGGATAGCCTGCTTTGTTTTATCAATGCGAAATCTGCTAATTTGTTCTCTGTTTTCATTTGAGCCAGTGAAACAGGTTTTTTTAGTTTTTTTTCCGGCTGCAGATCCACGCAAACCCAGCGTTCATCAGTGGTTGTAGGATCCGGGTAAGCCGCTTTTACTACTTTGGCAATGCCCACAATTTCTTTACCTTCGTTGCTATGGTAGAAGAAAACTTCATCGCCTTTTTTCATCTGTTGCAGGTTGTTGCGTGCCTGGTAGTTGCGCACACCATCCCAAAAGGTTTGTTTATCTTCCACAAACTGATCCCAACTGTATTTAAAGGGTTCAGACTTTACCAGCCATTTCATTCGTATTGATTTTAAGTAAGAAGTTAAAAAGTATTCAGCGAATATAAACAACCCCACAACCCACGATAATCCTTATTCATTGTCAATGATCCATTAAACGCTTCTCTAACTTCACCATCCATTTGCCAGTACATCTGCCAGGTGCAAAACTTTGAGGTTTCCTCCCTGTTTTTTTAATATACCATCAATATGCATCAGGCAGCTCATATCTGTGCTGATGAGGTATTCTGCTCCGGTATCAATGGCATGTTGTGCTTTTTGTTCGCCCATGCCTGCGCTGATGGAATTGAATTTTACAGCGAATGTTCCGCCAAAGCCGCAACAGGTTTCATTGTCTTCCATCGGTATCATCGTTAATCCTTCAACATTTTTCAGCAGCTTTTGAGGTTCTTCTTTAATGTTGCATTCGCGCAAAGCGGCGCAGCTGTTATGGTAGGTGGCTGTGCCTTCTAACCTGGCGCCAAAGTTTTCTATGTGCAATATGTTAATTAAAAAATCTGAAAGTTCGTATATGCGTTCAGAAGTTTTTTCAGCTTCCATTTTCTGTGCTGTGTTTTCAAACAATACTTTAAAACCGTTTTTTACAAACCCTGCACAGCTTGCGCTGGGCGTAACAATGTATTCACTGCCACTAAAATCCCGGATAAATTTTTTACAGACGGCCTTTGAGTCTTCCCTGAAACCCGCATTATAGGCCGGTTGCCCGCAACAGGTCTGGTCTTTGTTGTATGTAATTTCGCAGCCGGCTTTCTCCAGGATCTTTGCCATGTTAAAGCCAACCTGGGGATACAACTGATCTATAAAACAGGGAATGAATATTTGTACTTTCATTCGTAAATTTTAATTTTTTGAATAGTTTCCGATAGCTATTGGAAAAACTCCGCATAATCCAATCATTCCGTAAAGAAAAAATAGGCTCACTTTGTTTCAGGAAAGTAAAGGTAAGAAATTGATAAGGGAAAAAATCTCGGGCGATGGAAATTGTTTTAAAAGACTTATCTTTATTATTCTATTTTTATCATACCTGATAATGGATTTTTTAACGGTGATCTTAATTACAAAACCGCAATGCCATGAAATAACCATTAAGATTAAGAATCTATATCAACCGGGAATGAATAAAGGCTATTCCATGCGACCATAAAGAAAAAATAAAAAATATACACATGAAACGCTCATGATATTTTTTCTCAAACAGGGAAATGTATAATCAGCGTTCCATTCCACAAAAACATTAGCCGCAAAGTGGCGAACTTAAAATTATATGAATGAAATAGCCAACAACCGTACGAAGAACCATAAATACATAAAAGGCAAAAACCTGCCAGGTTTTAAGTCTAACAGGTTTATCAGCTCAGGTTAAAAGGATTATATTGAATTTATGATCTCATTCAAAATGGTACTTGGCCGCATGGCCGCATCGGTTTTGGCGAAATCCGGATGGTAGTAGCCGCCGATGTCCTGCGGTTTACCCTGTGCACCGATGAGCTCTTCGTTGATCTTTGTTTCATTTTCATTCATAGCCGCCGCAACCGGTTTAAATTTTTCCGCAAGTTCTGCGTCTTTGGTTTGGTTTGCCAAAGCATTTGCCCAATACATCGCCAGATAGAAATGCGACCCGCGGTTATCAATTCCGCCAACTTTTCTCGCTGGTGATTTATCATTTTGAAGGAAAAGCGCATTCGCTTCATCCAAAGCATCAGCCAGAACCTGAGCTTTTTGATTATTCTGGGTTTGTGCCAGATGCTCGAGAGACGCCTGCAGTGCAAGGAATTCACCCAAAGAATCCCAACGCAGATAACCTTCCTGAATGAACTGTTCGATGTGTTTCGGTGCAGATCCACCTGCTCCGGTTTCAAAAAGGCCGCCGCCGTTCATCAATGGAACGATAGAAAGCATTTTGGCTGAAGTTCCCAGTTCCAGAATCGGGAACATATCGGTCAGGTAGTCTCTTAAAACGTTTCCGGAAACTGAAATCGTGTCTTTACCTTCGCGCCCTCTTTTCAGAGTTTCAAGCATAGCATCTTTTACATCCATAATTCGGATGTCAAGATCGGTCAAATCATAATCCTGAAGGTATTTTTCAACTTTTTTGATGATCTGTGCATCATGCGCTCTGCCTTTATCCAGCCAGAAAATCGCCGGCGTATTTGAAAGTCTCGCCCTGTTTACGGCAAGTTTCACCCAATCCTGAATTGGTGCATCTTTAGTCTGGCACATTCTGAAAATATCGTCTTTTTCCACTTTTTGATGAAGAAGGATATTTCCGTTTTCGTCTTCAACTTTCACCGTTCCATCAGCAGAAATTTGGAAAGTTTTGTCGTGGGAACCGTATTCTTCTGCTTTTTGCGCCATCAGACCTACATTCGGCACGGAGCCAAAAGTCTTCGGATCGATTGCGCCGTTTTTCTTCATATCTTCAATAATCGCTTCGTAAAAACCGGCATAAGTTCTGTCCGGGATGATGCAAACGGTATCTTCTGCCGCGCCGTCTTTATTCCACATTTTTCCGCCCTCGCGTACAAGCGCAGCCATGGATGCATCCACAATAACATCAGATGAAACGTGGAAATTTGTGATTCCCTGGTCAGAATTTACCATTGCGATTCTTGGCCCGTTGGCGATTGCAGCATCAATATCAGATCTAATTTCAGCTTCTTTCGGATGTCCGGAGATTTTCTCGTAAAGTGTCGCCAAACCAAAATTCGGGTTGATGTCAAGTTCAACGAAAGTGTCTTTATATTTTGTGAAAACATCCCTGAAGTAAGTTTCCACAATCGCACCAAAAATAATTGGATCCGAAACCTTCATCATCGTTGCTTTGAGGTGAGCGGAAAGTAGTACATCTTGCGATTTTGCCCTTTCCATCGCCTCAGCAACAGTAGATTTTAATTCATTTAAATTTAAAACTGATGAATCGATGATCTCACCGGCTTTCAATGGTGCAAGGTCTTTTAAAACTTTTGTAGTACCGTCGTTTCCGTAGAATACAATCTTGAACTGGCCGGCATTTTCAACCGTAACGGAGTTTTCTGTCGCGTAGAAATCGCCTTTTACCATATGGGCAACTTCAGTTTTGCTGTCAGATTTCCATTCGCCCATTTTGTGTGGGTTGGCTTTTGCATAATCTTTAACCGACTTCGGCGCGCGGCGGTCAGAATTTCCTTCTCTTAACACCGGATTTACAGCCGATCCAAGCACTTTTGCATATTTTGCGTTGATCGCTTTTTCCTCCTCATTTTTAGGTTCTGCCGGGTAATTTGGTAAATTATAGCCTTGCTTTTGAAGTTCAGCAATCGCTTCTTCCAGTTGCGGAACAGATGCTGATATATTTGGTAATTTAATGATGTTCGCTTCCGGTTGCGTTGCCAATTGTCCCAGTTCTGAAAGGTAATCCGGGATTTTCTGTTCATCGGTAAGTACTTCCGGGAAGTTGGCCAGAATTCTTCCGGCCAGCGAAATATCGGGCGCCGCAATTTCAATGCCTGCAGGTTTGGTAAATGCTTTCACGATTGGTAAGAATGAATGAGTAGCCAGCATCGGGGCCTCATCGGTCAGTGTGTAATAGATCTTTGATTGAGCCATTGTTAGTTTTCTTAAAAGTTAGGATTTACAAATTTAATCTAATTCTATTTTTGATCGGCCTTTTCTTGGGCTTAAATACATAAGTTACGTTTTTAAGAACAGATCAGCGTTCCAAACCTAAGCAATTAATTTCATTATGCCTGAAGTAACAAATTCATTACATTCGCTGCGGCGGAATATTTTATAAAAAAATGAATTGTATATGCAGATAATTCCAGCGATTGACCTGATTGACGGCAAATGTGTACGGCTGACACAAGGCGATTACAGGCAGAAAGTGATTTATAACCACGACCCATTAGAGGTGGCAAAATCTTTCGAGGATGCCGGAATGGCCAGGTTGCATCTTGTAGACCTTGATGGTGCAAAAGCCGGCAAAGTCGTCAACTGGAAAGTATTGGAGAAGATAGCTTCCAACACAAACCTTGATATAGATTTTGGCGGCGGCGTAAAGCAGCGGCAGGATGTAGAAACCATTTTACACTCCGGCGCGGTAATGGTAACGGTGGGAAGCATAGCGGTAAAAGATGAAGCTGCTTTTTGCGACTGGATCAATGTATACGGTGCCGATAAATTTTTCCTGGGCGCAGATGTGAAGCATGAAAAGATTGCTATACACGGATGGCTGGAAACCAGTGACAGGGATGTTTTCAGCTTTGTAGATTATTACGCCTCCAAAGGAATAAAAAATATTTTTTGTACAGACGTAAGTAAAGACGGGCTTTTACAGGGCCCTTCTACCGACTTATACAAAAAAATCATTGACCAGTTCCCGGAAATAGAACTTGTAGCCAGTGGCGGTGTTGCGTCTGTTGCAGACCTGCAGGCGCTTAAAGCTATTGGCTGTAGCGGCGCTATTGTAGGTAAAGCTATCTATGAAAATAAAATTTCCCTGGAAGATCTACAGAGGGTATAACTATTGCAAAAGCGTACGGTAGTTGTCTGCTTCATTAAGCAGTTGCTTTTGTTCGTCTTCCTGCTTATCTCTGAAAATGTTTTCACCTCTGATTTGTGCGTCTATCAGTTTATCATCGTTGAAATAATACCTGCCTTCAAAAGTAGTAGTCGTCTTCTTCATGTTGATCCTGTTCTTTTGGGCATCGTAGGGAAATGAATTAAATTTTTTGTACACAAAGATCAGCTTGCCGTCTTTGAAATAATATTCATCAATGTGTATCCCATGCGAAATGCCTACCCAACTTACAATTTTCACAAGCTTATTTTTCTTAAAATAGCCTGTGAGTGAACTCCCTCCGTCGGCTTCGTATCCTAAATAATCTTTATTACTAAGCGTTTTCTTCTGCTTGAATTTGTTGGCATTGATATTCAGGTATTCCTTCCTGATCTGCGGTATCAATGATTTTTCCTGGCAATTGGCTGAAGAGGCCGTGAGCAGTGCTATACAAATAAATAGTATTTTTATTAAAATTTGCATCGCGTTAAATTATATTTACGTAAATATAAAAAATTCTTCCGAAGGATGTAACATTTTCTTTTCTTCAGTTGTGATACTATTAAACGGCCAATTCGTGACGGAGCAGGATTTTAAACATACGGTATTCATCTTAAAAGATAAGATGTTCCGTTTCGCTAAAAGAATGCTGGCATGTGCAGATGAATCGCAGGATGCTGTGCAGAAACGTAATGATAAAACTCTGGCAAATGAAAGATAAACTGCACAAGCTCGGCAACGTGGAAGCCTTCGCGATGCGCTGTGTATGGTGAAAGCGAAGCGCTCATCAGGCTGGTAAAAAGATCAAACGTGTAAGGGTTATGACCGTTTCAGGCCAACAACCTGCGGTAATGCGGATGTACGGCAGGTATCACGACCGGAACCGTTTTGATGACTGGCTTACAGTAAACCACGAAGGCCAGAAAGTGCGCATCTGCTCAAGAGGAAACGCGCGTATGATCAACAAATTAATGCTGTCTGTACAGTTAGATTCAGAGCTTGTATTTATTGATATCAGCGGATAATTCACCACCGATGATATTTCTTATGCCATCAGCAAAGCGCAGGATAATTGATCACTCCTTCAGCTTTCCCCATATTTCATAAATAGGATCGCCCGAAGAGCTTTTGCCTGCATGATGCCATTTTCCATTTTCCATACGCCCATCAAACGTCAGCGATGCGCCCACACGCGCATTGTTTCTGGAAAAGAATTCAATATTTTCTGTGTATCTGCCATTCTTAAAAGTATAAGTGCCGCCACCTGTGCCGGAGAATTCACCGGTTTTGATATTGATAGCTACCCACTGAAAGCGTGTGCCCGTGAGTGTTTTAAGTGTGCGCCTGTCGCGGAGCGGAATTTCTGAAAGCTGTCCTTCCTGTTTGCGGTGAGTGATCCTCCACACGCCTGCAAGGGGCGCATCGTTTTTATCCAGGCATATCCATTCTGCAGAAGCGCCGGAAATATTGGTATGTAGCGTATTGCCGCTTTGTTTTATTTGAAAGAGGCCTGTTGTACCAACCCATGTATCAACAGCAATAGCGGTAGCGGCTTTTTCGGTATCATACTGCCATACCACAACAATTTTATCTTCATCAGTCTTGTAAGTGCCTCCACGGGTAGCAATAAATTTCTTATTGTTTTTATCAAATACGCTGTGCGAAAAATAGCCATCAATAAACATGGCGACCTGTACTGTATCTCCATTTTGCAGCCGCCATGCACCATTTAGAGATTGGGCATAACTACTGCAGCAGCAAAAGCCTGCAAAAACAGTAACGAGTATTGACTTCAACATATTATTTATTTTGTTTGTTGTAAATTAATAAATAATTGCGATATGAAATCTCGCAGTCAAGTTATCACTTTAAATATTTATGTTGACAAGATATATATGTCCATGTACCCTCCTTAGGCTAGTTTGTATTAATCATACACATCACTGTTTACAATAGTTGGCAGCCTTTCACCTTTTAGGCCTGCAATAATATTCCTGGCTACCAGCTCTGCCATTTCATTTCGTGTTTCCCTGGTTGCAGAGCCGATGTGCGGCAGTACACATACATTGGGCATAAACAGCAGCGGGTTGTTTTTATCCATCGGCTCCGGGTTGGTAACGTCCATGCCTGCTCCCCAAATGATGTTGTTATCGAGTGCATTTTTTAATGCTGATTCATCGTGCATTGCGCCCCTGGCAGTATTGATAAAAATAGCATTGGGTTTCATTTGCTTGAAAGCATCTGCATTAAAAATGCCGGTGCTTGCCTTGCTGAGATTGGCGTGTACGGATAATACATCGCTTTGCTGCAGCAACTCATCAAAAGATACATACTTTGCTTGCAACATTTCTTCTGCCTTTTTATTGCGGCTTCTGTTGTGGTAAATCACCTGCATACCATAAGCATCCCGGCATTTCCTGGCCATTTCAAATCCGATATTGCCAAGGCCGAAAATTCCGATTGTTTTATGGTGCAAATCTATGCCGAGATCTGCTACGGGTTCAAACTGTTGCCATTGGCCATTAACGATTTTTTGATATTGATAAAATGCTTTTCTGGCCACGCACAGCATCAGCAGAAAGGCTATTTCAGCAGTAGCTTTGCTCAGGACATCCGGTGTATTACTTACAGGAATGTTATACCTGGTAGCGGCATTCATATCAACGCTGTCATATCCTACGGAGAAAAGAGCAATAACTTTCAGATGGCTACATTGGCTGAAAAAATGTTCATCGAGCTTTGCAAAGCCCGATACAATCAGCGCGTCGTGCTGCCTGCAATTTTCTATCAGCGCGTGCTGTGGGATGGGTGTGTTTTCATCGGGGTTAACAGTAACTTCATGCCCGGCTTCTTTCAGCATTTGGATACCGATGGCAGGTATTTCTTTGGTAATAAATATTTTCATGTGCAGCTTATTTTACTAAAAAGTTAAGCGTTAATAATGTTTTTAACTAAGAGCACTACGAAAAAATAAGTTTTACATAAAGATGCTGCTTAAGCTATTAGTCATTTTTTGTGGTATATAAAGCTTCACTACTCCTTTTCCACCCATGCATTATTTTCCTTAAGCAGGTTGATCAGCTCATCTACCGCTATATCACTGCCTACATTACGTTTTACCACGTCTTTGCCCTTGTATAAAGTAATCTTGCCTACGCCGCTGCCAACGTAGCCGAAATCCGCGTCAGCCATTTCTCCCGGGCCGTTTACAATGCAACCCATGATAGCAATTTTCACCCCCTTCAGGTGGTGTGTTACAGCGCGTATCTTAGCTGTGGTTTCCTGCAAGTCAAATAAGGTACGGCCGCAACTGGGGCAGGATATGTATTCTGTTTTGGAGATGCGTGTGCGCGCTGCCTGCAATACGCTGAATGCAGATGCGTTTAAAAACTGTTCGGGTGTATTATTTTCCTGGTAGTTCCTGCCGCTGGCATTAGCATAATTTTCGCATAGATGCTCGTATGCCTGTTGCTTCAGCCCTAATGCCACGCCGTCGCCCATGCCGTCAATCAGCAATGCGCCTGCTTCAGTAGAAAAGTGAATGAGGTGATCGTCTGCCGTGTCCCATCCGCTGTCGATCATTACTATGGCAGGATTTTGTATGCCGCGTTTCATCAGTTCTATGAACATGCGGCGGATAGCCTGCATGGCATTTTTTCTTTTTGATGAAAGGCACAATACCACAGAAGGGTCATTGGCAACTTTGTTCAGCAGGCTGAAATCGTTTACCGGCGTATCATCGCTGAAACAGTCGATCATAACAAAATTCAAAGCAGCTTTTTCACCCTCAAACCCGCTGTAGCCGTGAATTTCAAACAGCGGATAATATTTTTCTTTATCCTGTGCTGATTGCCAGGCTGCAGGAAATACGATCACTTTAATCGTGCCCGGCAGGTCAAAATCAAGCAATTGGTTGCCGGTAAAAATATAATCTGCCGCCATGTCGCTAATGTTCCATTTGTCAAGACCCGGATCGTACCTGTATCCCACACTCTCAAGGTGTTGGGGTGTAATTTTTTCCAAGTGCGAAAGGTCGGCAATAACCACCGGTACCTGCTTGCCGCCAATGTTCGCGATCTCGAAAGTGTTTCTGCGGTTGTAGCGGAAGGGGTCGTATGGCAAACTGATGACACTTACTTTTCCGTTCAGATTTTGTGTTGTATCCTCTGTTTTACCGGATAAAGCAGGAACGCCTTCTTGATTTTTCTGCTGCCCGATATTGGTGACAGCATATCTTTTTACCAGGTCGCGGCATACGGGGATCTCCAGTTCCGGATCTTCGGTGAGTGACACACGAATGGTGTCGCCGATGCCGTCTTCGAGTAATGTGCCGATGCCTACTGCAGATTTTACGCGCCCGTCTTCTCCGTCGCCGGCTTCGGTTACGCCCAGGTGCAGCGGGTAGATATCGCCGAACTCCTCATTCATTTGTTTGATCAGCAGGCGGTATGCCTGTACCATTACCTGGGTATTGCTTGCCTTCATGCTCAGCACGATCTGGTGGTAATTCTCATCGCGTGCAATGCGTAGAAATTCCATAGCGCTTTCCACCATGCCGATCGGCGTATCGCCGTAGCGGCTCATGATGCGGTCGCTGAGGCTTCCGTGGTTGGTGCCTATGCGCATGGCAGTACCGTACTCTTTACAGATATGGATCAGCGGTATAAACCTGTTGCGTATGCGGTCTATTTCTTCGGCATATTCCGCATCTGTATATTCTATTTGCTGAAATTTTTTCTTGTCTACATAATTGCCCGGGTTCACGCGCACTTTTTCCACGATGCGTGCAGCTACCTCGGCCGCGTTGGGTGTAAAATGAATATCGGCAACCAGCGGTACATATTTGCCACGTTTCTTTAATTCATTTTTTATATGGAGCAGGTTCTCTGCTTCTTTTTTAGAAGGCGCTGTAATGCGCACCAGTTGGGCACCTGCATCGATACAGCGGATGGTTTCCTCAACTGTACCGATGGTGTCCATGGTGTCTTTGGTGGTCATTGTCTGCAATGCAATGGGGTGGCCGCTGCCAATAAGCAGATCGCCGATTTTTACTTCCCTTGTTTTTAAACGACGGTATTCCGTCAAAGATTCACAATATACCTGCATGTGGCAAAGTTACCGTATAATGTAGAATTTCTCGTTTGGAATACAGAGCAATTGAGAAAAATAAATCTACTGTAATAAGATTAGGGCATTAATTCTTTTAGATCCACTTCGAGTTTATCGGCGATGAGTAATAAATTAGAAATAGTAAAGTTTACCAATCCTCTTTGCAAAAAGGGCTTGATGAGTACCTGAGCTCTGAGTTTAATCTTGGTGTATTATCAGAAAAAACAGGCATTCAGAAGGCACACCTATCGCAGGTGTTCAATGTGAAAGCCGGTAAAACCTTCATACGGTTTTTGAATGAAAAAAGGATTTCCTACGCGTGTGAACTCTTGCAGGAAGATGCAGACATGTCTATAATAGCACTTTCTGAAGCCTGCGGCTACCGCTCACGCACTACTTTTTACCAACAGTTCAAAGCCATCAAAGGGCAAAGCGTACAGGAATACATCAGCAATCTTAAAATAAATTTGTAGTACACATGTACTTATTCACCCTTGGCTTTATAATATTTTATCCCTTCCAGCACCCCGGCAGATAATTTATTTTTTGCGAAGTAAATATACCTGCTTTTGCGTAAAGGTTCTAATTCGGGGCTGTAGTTGGCAACTACAATACCCTTGGTTCTGCCTTTGAGCATGCCGATGTCATTGCCTCCGTTGCCGGCTGTGAATATCTGTGTTATCGGTATCTCCCATTTGTAGCTGAGATAGCGCACTGCATTGCCTTTGCCGGCTCTTACAGGTATAATGTCCAGGTATTTATTGTCGGTGAGCAGTATGCGTGCGCGCAGTTTCTTATCGTCGAGGAATTTGTATAAGTTGGCCAGGTCATCTTCATTAAAGCTGCTGTCTACGTAGTAACTGAGTTTGTATTTCCACTGGGCATCCTCTTCCTGTAATTTTATTTTGGCATAACCTTGTAAGGACTGTTGCAGTTCCCTTCTTTTCCACTGATGGCTAATGTGTGTCTCCCATCCCGGGTCGGGCAAGAAATTATGGGTATAATAAATTTCAGTGCCGGCAGAGCAGATCAATATATCCGCCTGAGGCAGATCATAATCCTGCAGAGCTTTGGAAGTAAGTTCCTTGTTGCGCCCAGATGCAATTCCGAAAATAATATTATTGTCTTCAATGAATTTGCTAAATTCTTTAAGTCCTGTAGTATCTTCTCCTTCAATCAGCGTACCGTCAAGATCGGATATTAAAAACTCTTTGCCATGCAGCAAACGCTTACCAACAGAGGAGTTGCTGCCGGGTGATTGTTGTTGAAAAGAAGTTTTGGCATAGAGTTCATCCACTACTTCTATATATTTTTTTGCATGGCTCTCCCAGGTATAGCTTTCCTGGCCTGCTTTAATACCGTTGGAAGAATATGTATCCCACAAATTGTAATCAGCAATTATTTTCTTCAATGCAGATGAAATAGCTTTCGTATCGCCCACATCAACCAGAATACCATTGTCGGCCTGCTCTATGATTTCTTTTGGCCCTCCGGTTGGCGATGCAACCACAGGAAGCCCGCAGGCTGCTGCTTCTATGATGGTTAACCCGAAGTTCTCCCCGGGTGTAGCATTCACGAAAACACCTTTCTTACGTGCTGCCACCCTGTATATTTCAGGCACTTCATTGGTAGGGTCATTCTTCTTAGGCAGCGCCATTTTACCATACAGGTCATATTTATCCATCAGCAATAAAAGGTTGGTAAGAATTTCCTGCTCGTCGGGCGACATTTGTGTAATATCTTTTCTTACACCTGCAAAGATGGCGAGGTTAGCCATTGCCTGCAGTTCTTTATCCTGGCCATAGCTGGTGATGATCGTTTCAAAGTTTTTTCTTTTATCGGCCCTGCCAATTGACAAGATCAAAGGCTTTTCCGGGGCAAACAAAAAACGCTCAATCTCTGAGTTCACACGGTATACAGCGTTCTCCTGTTCAATAGTCATTTTAAAAGAAGGCATATCTACCCGGTAAAAAGGGTAAAAGATATCTGTATTGATACCGGGAGAGATTACTTTATAATTTGCCTTTTCTTTGTTCTGATAAGATGCGTATTGCAACTGTATTTCATGGTTGGTGCTTACGATCACGGTATCTGCATGCTGCAAGGTTTTCTCCTCTTCAGTTATGCGCTTTTGCATGAGAAACTTTTCTTCAATTTTATTTTCACTCCATCCGTCGCGCAGAAGGATATTTTTCTTATTCCTGCCCAAAGAGTGCCCGGTTGCTATAAAAGGTATGCTGAAAATTTTACTGATTTCGCCGGCGATATAATTGCCATCGGCATAATGGCCGTGAACCACGTTGGGAAAATCATCGTTCTTTTCAATAAACCTGATGGTCTTATCTACAAACTCATCAAGATAAGGCCACAGCTGCTCTTTTGCGCGGTAATGGTTGCCTCCACATGCTATCCGCACAATTCTTGCTTTGTCATTTACATTCTCTATCTCCTCTGCATAGGCAGGTGAAACTCTTTTATCATTTATTTTACGTGTAAAAAGATCTACTCTCCGTACTTTTGGATGATTGGAGAGAGCTTCAAGAAGCTCAAGCACATATTTCACCTGGCCGCCTGTATCTTTGTCCCTGCCTATTTCAGGTTCATTGTAGCGGATTAATCCGTGTGGGCTAAAAAGTTGTATATAATATTTCATCTTATAGTTTAAATGTATGTGTGCAAGTATAAGTAAATAAACAAAAGAATAGGCAAAATATCAAAATAAGTATTTAAAAATTATGTATTCAGGATCAGGGTTTTCAGATTGGGAGATAGGCGATATTACAGTGATCAAGCACAAAGACACCTATCATTTGTTTCATCTTATCATTCCCAACCACGACTACATAGCACACGCAACTTCTAAAGATGGTATATCATGGCGCCGTGTAAAGAATGCTATATTCGTCGGCGACCCCGGCGAGTGGGACGATGACATGCTGTGGACCATGCATGTGTGCGAAGTAAACGGAAAGTTTGAAATGTACTATACAGGCCTGCAACGCAAGGACAGGGGCATCATTTCCCGCATAGGGCTGGCAGTGTCTGAAGACCTGTACACCTGGACAAAAGTCACCAATCAACTATTCCCTTTTGCACCGGAAGGAAAAGAGTATGAAACGCTGGACTATAACGACAGGAAATGGCTCAGCTACCGCGACCCTTTCCGCTATGAATATAAGGATGAAGTATATTTCCTGATCTGTGCAAGAGTAAACCACGGGCCGGTCTCGCGCAGAGGATGTGTGGGCCTTGCCAAGCTGGAGGGTAATGAAATGAAGCACTTGCCGCCGATGCATTTTCCACGTATGTATGATGATGTTGAGTGCCCGTGCGTATTTTATCTCAAAGGCAATTACTACCTCATCGGTTCCATCCGAGAAGATATTAAAGTGCGCTATTGGTTCTCCCCCGATTTCTTGGGAGAATACCATTGCTTTCACGCAAGCACACTGTTGCCACAAGGAAACTATGCTGCAAGGATCATTGAAGAAAAAGACGGTTATATAGTTTTATACAATTTTTTCTATGCCGGGCAAATAAACCAGTTACGGGTATTGCCGCCGCCCAAACAACTTGATGTAGATGAAAGAGGCCGCCTGGTATTAAAGAGCTATTACCGTTGGGAAAAAATGGTGCAGCGTGAAATACACCAGAAAGACTTTGGACAGATCGTACCATTGTTTAGTAATCATACGGCGGAAATAATTGTGGAAGAAAATAAATTTACCTGTGGCTCAAGAAGCGGCTATGAAATTTTTTATTTCGAAAAACCATCTGAGAATTTTATCTGGGAGGGTATTTTAAAAGTTGAAGGCATGGGCAAACTCGGCCTTGTTTCAGACATGGATAAAGATGGTAACGGCTACTTTATTTCCTTTGACGTACAGAATGGATTTGTGCAGATCAGGGCATGGGGGTTAAATCCTGACGATAACCGTTCAAACTTTGTGTACAGCAATATTCAATCAAATAATTTTGCAATACCTACAGACAGGACTTTTTTCTTTAAGTTGATTCGCTATGGAAATTATATAGAGCTAACGCTCGCCAACGAGGTAAAGCTCACGCTTATAGATTATAAATATTCAGCCAATGGCATAGGCCTGTATTCATCATCATCTCTGATTGCATTGAAAGATTCGGTTATTAAAGTTTTGCCTAAACTCCAAAGCGAGTATGCGAGCCAGGAAGAAAACGAGTTAATATAGAATAGTTATGGACTGATCAAGTGATTGAGATGATATCATGTAACCAGCGCTATGAATGGCTTATATCCAACACGTCCTGCTTGTCGTAATCGGGCGTGGCGCCGGAACGCGTAGCAATAAAAGCCCCTAACTTAGACGCAAAGTCCACAGCTTCTTGCGGCGGTATGTGATTGATAAAAGCATAAATTATCCCGGAAAGGAAAGCATCGCCGCAACCAATAGTATCGGCAACGTTTACCTTATAGCCACTGTTATCATACCGTTTCCCGTTGTGGTACATAAATGCGCCATTGCTGCCTTTTGTCACTATAAGCGTTTCCAGCTCATACCTGCTTATGATGGTATTTAGCGAATCTTCCGATGATTCAATATGATTCCAGTTACAGATAGTATCAAATTCCACATCATTCATTTTCACTACATCGCTCAGCATCAGCAGTTGCTCAATCCTGGTTTTATCTACATATGGCGGGCGCATGTTGATATCAAAAACTTTCTTTACCGGCAGCTCTAGCAGTTTGAGTAATGTTTTTTCTGTAACCTTATTACGTGATGATAAACTGCCGAAAATAAACCACGCTGCTTTGCTTACTACATCTATTGCCTCCTGCGAACACTCAATAAAATCCCAGGCTACGGGCTCCTTGATCTCGTACGACATTTCACCTGCATCACACTGCGATGCAATGACAGTGCTGGTTTCATGGTCATAGTCGATCTGAACAAAAGCGGTAGTTATATGTTTTTGTTGCATAAACGCTAAAAGGCCTTCCCCGTTTTCATCGTTGCCTACTCTTGTGATCATGGCAGTGCCAATGCCCATCCTGGCCAGGTGATAAGCCACATTAAAGGGCGCGCCACCCACTTCTTTATTATCGTTTAATATATCGTAAAGTATTTCACCAAACGTAACACAATGAAAGTACTGCTGCATAATATAATTATTTTTGTTGCAGGCAATATACAAAATGCTTTTCTTAAAGAAAACCGATTTAAAATTTTCAGCCAGCATGCCACTTGAGAAAGCGCCGTGGAAAATATAGCTGTGATAAGATGGCGCTACTCCATAAGCATCAGCTCAGTGTAAGGTATTTCAATTCGCCTTTCTCTAAGTAAACCCTGTAGGCATGCGGTGTTAAGCCACCGGTGTCTTGGCGCGGACTGATGATCAGCTCCTGGTTTTCCACCTGCTCTAACATCTGCATTAATGCCTTTTTATTGTGGTCAGCAGCGTCTTTTATTTTTTTCCGTTCTGATTGTAAACGGAGTATCTCTGCTTCCAATTCCTCTTGGTTTCCTTGTTCCACATCATATGCATCATCCGGGGATTGTTTTGTGTATAGTTCTTCAATGTTTTCATTTATAGATGCCATTCTGCCGAGCTGTTCCAGCCAGGTATGAAAGAAAGTGCCAGCTGCGTTCATAAGTTTTATTTTTGTTCACTTAAAAATACGAAATATTCCTGCACGCAATGAGTATATGCGTTGAACAAAAACTTATTTTTGTGGCTGATAAAATTTCTTCGCTTTGAATAGAGATATGTTCGTAATTGGCATTGCGGGTGGCTCCGGTTCCGGCAAAACCACTTTGGTAAATTCCATTCTTGAGAAAGTTCCTTATGATCAGATTGCCGTGCTGGCACAGGATTCTTACTATAAAGATGCTGCGCACCTTCCTCTGGCACAAAGGCGGCAATTAAATTTCGATCACCCGGATTCCATTGAATGGGATTTGATGCTGACGCATATTCAGCAATTAAAAAGCGGGCAGCCAATAGCGTGCCCTACTTACTCCTACCTGAGTTGTACGCGCTTGGAAGAAACAATTCACATAGCGCCGAAGAAAATCTTACTCGTGGAAGGCATTCTCATTTTCTCATACTTGCCCCTCTGTAAAGCAATGGACATGCGCATTTACCTGGAGGTTGATGCCGACCTGCGTCTTTCACGGATTATAGAAAGAGATATGGAAAAGCGCGAGCGCACAGCGCAGGAGGTTTTGCAACGCTACTATAAAACAGTGAGGCCGATGTATGAAGAGTTCATTAAGCCCTCCAGGCAGCGTGCAGACATGCTGGTAATGGGCGGTGGCCTGAACTTGGAAGCTACGGAATTCATTGCTTCTGCTATTTTAGGAAAGCTGTAAAGTTTTCTGACAATCAAATTTGTTCTCGCCCTGTACATTTATACCGCCCTGGCGGCCTATGATGTCGATGAGTTTTGCTTTACGTACTTTTGCATTGTTTTCCGGAGAGGCCAACGGCTCTTAGCATCTCTTTCAACTCTCCTCTTCATCTTCCATTTTCATCTGCCAATTAAACGCTCTACTCTCCTCTTTCCGCTTTCAATTATCCACTGTTAATTGTCCATTGTCAATTATCCATTAACTAAACGTCACAAATACGCACCGCATCGGCTAATGATGAAATTTTATTTTCTTTTTTGGGAATAAACTCCTGCGCTACATAACCTTTGAAACCCGTGCCTGCTATGGCTTTCATAATAGCGGGGTAATATAGTTCCTGGGAATTGTCTATCTCATTTCTTCCCGGCACACCGGCGGTATGGTAATGCGCAATATGAGCATGATGTTTTCGTATCGTATCTATAACATTGCCTTCGTTTACCTGCATGTGGTAAATATCGTAGAGCAGTTTAAAATTTTCAGAGCCAAGCTGCTTACATAATTCTACGCCCCAGGCAGTATGGTCGCATTGGTAATCTTTATGATCGCGCTTGCTGTTGAGCAGCTCCATCACTAAAACAACCTTGTACTTTTCAGCAATGTTGATGATCTTTTTTAACCCAGTAACGCAGTTCTTCAATCCTGTCTCATCATCTATACCGCGACGGTTACCACTAAAACAGATCAGGTTTTTATACCCGTTTTTTGCTACCAGCGGTATCATTTCTGTATAGTTCTTTACCAGCGTATTGTGAAACTTAGGGTCATTAAAACCATCTACCAGGTTGATCTCGGCGCCATTGCACATAGAAGAATGCAGTCCATACCTTTTCAACACAGGCCATTCTTTCGGGCCAACCAGGTCAATGGCTTTAATGCCGATGCTCTTTGCCTCTTTGCATAGTTCCTCCAGGGTAAGATCAGAGAAACACCAGCGGCATACCGAATGGTTAATGTTGCCTTTTAGCTTTGTTGAGCTGTTTGGCGCGGTCATAACGGAGCAGGAAACCGGCAATAAGCCAGCGCCTGCAATTACTGCCGTCCCCGTAAGCATATGCTTTATTGCCGATCTTCTGTTTTGCATACTATTTTTTTGTGTAATCAGCTTTTACGAGCTTATGGTTCAACAGGTATTCCAGGCTCATGCGCACGCTTTCCACAGGCGCATGATTATACTTTTCCACTTCAACCATCAGGTATTTAGTGCCTGCCTTGTCAGTGTTGCTGAAAATAGCATCAAAATCTACCTGCCCGCTTGCGCCTAATTCTTTATCATCCTTTATGTGCAATACCTCAAACCTGCCGGGATACTTATTGAAATAATCAACTGCGCTCTTATTACCGCGCATTACCCAATACACATCCATTTCAAAAAATACCTTGGATGGGTCCGTGTTTTCCAGCATATAATCATACATGGTTTTGCCTTCAATTTCTTTGAATTCAAAATCGTGGTTGTGGTAGCCGAAACGAAGCCCGGCCTGTTTGCAATTCTCCCCTACCTGGTTGTAATAGTCGCAGTATATTTTCAGGTCAGCCAGGGTTTTAGGTGTTGGCATCGAGGGCGTTACAATGTATTTCATACCGGCAGCTTTATGTGCAGCTATGGCCTGGTCCCACCATTGCCATACTTCATTCCAATTGGTCGCAGACGGATTATCTGCCAATGCTTTGCCTGTGTGTGAGGATAAGGGCTCCAACCCATGCGCCTGTAGTGATGCGCGGAAATCCTCAGGAGACATGTTGTAGAAGGTACCCTTGTTATAGCTTGCAGCTTCTATGCCTTTAAAGCCCATCTCACCTACCTGCTTTATGGTATTGCCGAAGTCCTTGGCTATATCACTGCGCAGGGAATAAAGCTGCAGGTAAATATTCTTTTTGACAGGCTGTATATTTGATGCTGTACGGGCTGATGTGCAGGCAAAGAATACAACCATGCCAATCAATGCGAAAAAAAGAAAAGAAGTGTTTCGTTTCATCTGTATATTTTTTTAGTGCGCCGCTGCTGAGGCTGTTATTATTGACAGATGGAACTCCGCTAAGATATCATTCCGTAAAACTACCCTCGCTTCGTTGCATCTGTATATTTTTTGAACGGAAGATTTGCAGAAATAATTTTAAACAAAAAAGTGTTCCGGAATACATGGAATCCGAAACACTTATAATCAATCATTCAATTAATTAATCTAAATTTTTGATCTTAATGTTTCTGAACCATACATCATCGCCATGATCCTGAAGACCTATGTAACCTTCCTGCTTTTCGCCGCCGGCATTCAGGAAGTTGGGCCAATTCTTAAATTTACTGTTGGCTACCATATTCTTCCAGTCGTCTGTCCACAGGTGATATTCAACCACGTTTTCCCCGTTTTGCTGGTGGATCACTGTGCCTTTGTACACAATGATGCCGCCTGTATTCCATTCACCTGCAGGCTTAGAATTCTGAGGCTTGGCAGGAACCAGGTCGTACAATGAGGCAGACTGGCGATTACCGTCTTTGCCCAATTTGGCATCAGGGTGTTTGGCATTGTCCAGGATCTGGTACTCGGGAGAAGATTCATAAATAGGCTTGCCGGGTACTTCCTGGGCCAGGTAGAATACACCGCTGTTGCCACCTTCAGAAACTTTCCACTCAAAGGTCATTTCAAAATTCTTATACTTCTTATCTAAGATTATGTCGCCACCATCTTTCGCTCCTGCTTCGCCCTTGCCGGATCCGTTGATTTTAATAGCGCCATCTTCAATAGTCCACGCCTTGGGCATATCGGTACGGTTATAGCCGCGCCAGCCGGTAAAATCTGTGCCGTTGAAAACGGTTTCCCAACCGGTTGTATCTGCTACTGAAGTGGTTTTCACAGAATCTTTTCCTGTGGAGTCTGTTGCTGCCTGGTTATTGGCAGAATTGCAAGAGGCTGTAAGCATAGTGCACATTATAAGCGCCGTAAGGCTGTAAAGTATTTTCTTCATCTCTTTATTGTTTGTTTTAATTATACATTTATTTAGGCATGGCAGGCAACTGATAACCATTGTGATAAGTGTGCTTAATAAGCTCTTCTGCAAATGCGTTGGCATTCACCGGCTCAGTGTAAGTTTTATCAAATGTTGGATGACCGTCATGAATCTTAAAGCCGTCTTTTACGATGGTGCGGATAGTAGCGTCTTTAGGAATATTGGTAAACCTCATGTTCGGGCCATCCCAGTGCAGCACCTGGTTTAAGCTTTGCAGGCGCACGGCAAGCACACCCATAACTACCATCTCATTGAAAGGACCCGCTTCGCTAAACGGTGAAGAAGTCTGTAAGCGGCTGGCAGGGTTCTCTTTACAAGCACGTACCCAATCCATCTCATGAGAAAGCTTTATTTCTCTTTGAGTTTTTGGAGAGGCTGGCTTTCTGCCGGATAATAAATAAGGGTTCATACCATAGCAACCGCAGATAAGCGTATCTTTCGTGCCGTAGAAAATACAGGCTCCGCCAGAATCGTTCAAATTTTTTCCGGCAGGCAAACCTTTGGGGCGCTCAGGCAATATACCGCCATCGTACCAATAAACATCAACTTCAGGAAAGGCAACTTTAGCAGTACCAGGCCTGGCAGGGAAAGTATATTTTACTTTTTCTGCATTAGGTGCAGACTCGCTCAGCAACATGGTAGAGCTGCCTTCTACTTTTGTGGGATAGCCTAATTTTAAACCTTTAAACACAGGATGTAATATGTGACAGGCCATATCGCCTAGGGCGCCTGTACCAAAATCCCACCATCCGCGCCAGTTCCAGGGCGTGTATATCGGGTTGTAAGGACGCATGGGAGCCGGACCTATAAACGATTCCCAGTCAAGTGTAGAAGGTGCAGTCATAGATTGTTCGGGGCGCTCTAAACCCTGTGGCCAGATAGGACGGTCGGTAAATGTCTCTACTTTTCTTACCGTGCCTATTTCTCCGTTCCAGATCCAGTCAACCACCTGGCGTACACCGGGCAGGGAGGCTCCCTGGTTACCCATTTGTGTAGCTACTTTATATTTTTCAGCAAGCTTTGTAAGCAGACGAGATTCGTAAACACTGTGAGTGAGCGGCTTTTGCAGGTACACATGTTTACCCATTGTCATTGCATCTGCAGATACTATGGCGTGTGTGTGGTCTGCTGTAGCTACCACAACAGCATCAATAGTCTTTCCCAGCTCTTCGTACATCTTCCTGTAATCTTTGTACTTTTTAGCTTTGGGGTAATGATCAAAAACGCGTTGGCTGTATTTCCAGTCTACATCGCAAAGCCCTACGATGTTCTCTGATTCCATCTTTTTAAGATTGGCAAAACCCATACCGCCTACACCAATACCAGCAATATTCAATTTATCACTGGGAGAAGTGTGGCCGTGAGACTTACCCAATATAGACGATGGAGCAATCATTACTCCGGCAGCCGCAATTGAGCCTGTTTGAAGAAATTTCTTCCGAGTTACTTTTGAAGACATGTCTTAAAATTTAAAAATTAAAATAATTATAGAAAATATCAAAACCCAATAGTCCAATATCCTGTTTTCAAAGCCCGGTTTCTGCAATCTACCGGAAAATTAGTAAATCTTTATTATCTGGCAATATTTTTATTATCCGAATTAAACAACACCAGCACTTATCAAAATAAATATCACTATAAATTCATTTTCTTTAATTCACTGACTGCATAATCGCATGCACGAGCCGTAAGCGCCATGTAGGTCAGGGAAGGGTTTTGGGATGCTGAGGATGTCATACATGCTCCGTCGGTAACGAAAACGTTCGGCACATCGTGCATCTGGTTCCATTTGTTTAGCACAGATGTTTTCGGATCGTGGCCCATTCTTGCGGTTCCCATTTCATGAATAGCCATCCCGGGATAAGAACCCCCATCGTAGGTATGCACATCTTTTATACCTGCACTTTCCAGCATTTCGGCAGCATCATTGATCATGTCCACACGCATCTTTTTCTCATTGGCTTTAAATTCGCAATCAATGTTCAGCACCGGCTGCCCCCATTTATCTTTTTTGCTTTTATCGATAGTAACTTTATTTTCGAAATAAGGAAGCATTTCACCAAAACCGCCTAAGCCAATTGTCCACGGGCCTGGTTTCGACAATTCGTCTTTAAAATCTCCGCCAATGCCAAACTCAGCAATATGCCTTTGCCAGTTGCCCCTGCTTGCCCCGCCCTGGTAGCCAAACCCGCGGAGGTAATCTCTTTTATCATTGCCGATATTTCTGTATCTTGGTATAAATAAGCCGCCTGAGGGCCGCCTGCCAAAATAATATTTATCATCAAACCCTTCTGCCTTGCCTGATGCGCCGCATCTGAAGTGGTGATCCATAAGATGGTGGCCCAGCTGGCCGCTTGAATTGCCCAGTCCGTTTGGAAAAGCTGTAGATACGGAATTAAGCAAAATAAAGGTAGTGCCTAATGTAGAAGCATTTACAAAAATAATTTTGCTGAAAAACTCTGTAACTTCGTTTGTTTCTGCATCAATTACCCTTACGCCGGTTGCACGCTTTTTATCTTTATCATAAATGATGGAATTTACAATAGAGAAGGGCCTGAGTGTAAGATTTCCTGTTGCTACTGCTGCAGGCAAAGTAGATGACTGGGTGCTGAAATAAGCGCCGAAGGGGCATCCCCTGCTGCAAAGATTTCTATACTGGCACTTGCTTCTGCCGGGCAGGTCTTCTGTAAGATTGGCTATGCGGGCATTAGTAAGCAAACGCGTGCCTTTATATTTTTCTTTAACACGTTTTCTAACTTCTTCTTCTACACAGTTCAGTGCCATTGCAGGCTGAAAAATACTGTTTGGGAAATGCGGAAAAGCTTCATCCTGACCGGAGATACCGGCAAACTTTTCCACGTGGTCGTACCAAGGCTCCAGGTCTTTGTAACGTATAGGCCAGTCAACAGCTACGCCTTGCTTGGCGTTCTCTTCAAAATTCAGATCGCTCCACCTGTAGCTCTGCCTACCCCACATAAGAGAACGGCCGCCTACATGATAGCCTCTGTACCAGTCAAACCTTTTGGTTTCTATATAGGGATTCTCAAGATCATTAACCCAAAAATCTTCATTAAATTCAGAATACGGGTAATCCCTTATATGCACCGGGTGATTATCACGCTGGGTTACTGTAAGCCTGCCGCGGTGCTTAAATTCCCACGGGTTTTTATTGGCTGTTTCGTAGCCGCCGGGATGCTCTATATTCCTGCCCCTTTCCAGCATAATCACCTTCAGGCCTTTTTCACACAACTCTTTAGCAGCCCAGCCTCCGCTGATACCCGAACCGATAACAATAGCATCGTATGTATTACTCATAAATTTTCCGTTATATTGCCCAGCTTTTTTGCCCGGGTTTCATATCAACACATGATTCAAATTTTGCAGGAATGGGTATGTATTCCAATGCCTGCGTTGCTCCGATCTCCGAAGTAAAATATCCCAGCAAGGTAAGCTCATGCATAATGGGAAAAAAGTGTGATTCAGACCTGTCGTCTTTATCATCTTCCACTTTAGCTTCTTTATCAGCGGCATCAATGCCTCTGAAATCAACATTTTTTAATTCAGATGACTTTAATTCTTCCTGCTCTTTCCTGTACTTCACAGTGTCTTCTGCCAATTGTTTGATCAGTGCATTTTTTTCGGGCACTGAGAGTTCTGTGAACTTTTTTTTGAATTTTCTTTCAGACAACCTGTCGATCTTTCTTAATCCTTTACTGAATTTCCTTTGATCGTCGGCGGTATAACAATCTTTCACCATCATCGCTACAAAGGGACCCACACCTGCAGCTTTGGCACCCGGCGTGTTGGTGGCAGGCAAAATTGTATCTGCTATTTCAGCAATCAGTGATTCATCTTCTATAGTTAAAGCAATTCCTTTTTCTTTGTTTTCAGAACGGCAGCTGCTAAACAAGGCACTCATTGTAGGAGCAGAAACCGCAATGCCGAGCGCCAGCGCCATATTTCTTACTGCTTCCCTTCTTTCCATGTATACATTTGTTAATATTTAATTTTTCTGTTTGCCACATTGAATGACCAAAACCTAATTCTTTATTATCATCTTTAGTTGGAAAAGATGTGTCATCTTGATGGGTTATTCTATGTGTGTTTTTATTTTCTGTTCGTGGCCTGTTATAACCATCTTCCGCGGTCTATACATACTTAATCTTATGGTTATTTCATTTCATTAACACAAACATTTTTTTGAAAGCGTTAAATTAAAACAAAATAAATAAACAAGCCTTAATTAATCTTTAAAATATTTGTTTAAGTGCTATGATTTTAATCATATTATTAAAATGTCATTAAGCTTCTTTAAATTGCAGCCTAATTTTTCTGAAAATGATCGATTTTTCAAGATTTGAGTTGAAGAACGGGTTGCGGGTACTGGTACATGAAGATGATTCAACACCACTTGCCGTAGTAAACGTAATGTATGATGTAGGCGCACGCGACGAAAACCCGGCACAAACCGGCTTTGCACATTTGTTTGAACACCTGATGTTTGGGGGAAGTATACATATTCCGGATTATGATGAGCCGCTGCAACTTGCAGGCGGAGAGAACAATGCTTATACAACCAATGACCTTACCAACTACTACTGCCAGATACCGGCAGAGAACCTGGAAACAGCATTCTGGCTTGAAAGCGACCGCATGTTAAGCCTTGCATTCTCTCAGAAAAGCTTGGAAGTACAAAAGAAAGTGGTTTGCGAAGAATTTAAAGAGCACTATATCAATAAGCCTTATGGAGATGCTTGGCAGAAGTTGAGAGAGCTGGCTTATACACAACATCCTTACCGGTGGATGACCATTGGCAGAGAACTTGCGCACATTGAAAATGCACAACTGCCCGATGTGGTAAACTTCTTTAAGAAATTCTACACCCCTGCCAACGCCATCCTGGTAGTTGCAGGAAATGTAACCGCAGCATATGTGAAAACGCTTGCAGAAAAATGGTTTGAATCAATTCCTGCCGGCAAAAAGTATTATAGAAACTTAGTGCAGGAACCAATGCAGCAAGCGCATAAGGAAGAGGTGGTGTATGCCAAAGTGCCTGTCGACGCCATTTATAAAGTATGGCATATAGGCAAAAGGCTCGACAGGAGCTATTACATTGCCGACCTAATCACTGAAATACTGGGCGGGAGTTCTTCTTCAAGGCTTTACCAGCGGCTGGTGAAAGAAGCACAGTTGTTTTCTTCCATTTCCTGCTATCATCTCGGCAGTATAGACGATGGCCTGCTGGCAATTGAAGGAAGATTGATAAAAGGTGTTGATATTAATATAGCAGAAGCTGCTATTGACAAAGAAATACACGATTTTCTGCAAAACGGGATTGAAGAAAAAGAACTCAACAAGGTAAAAAACAAGACGGAAAGCATGATACACTTTGAAGATATGAGCATCATGAACCGCGCCAACAGCCTTGCTTTTTACGAATTGCTGGGCGACGCAGGCCTCATCAATGCAGAGCTGGATCATTACAATTCGATTACAACCCGAGAGATTCATACATATGCGCGAGAGATTTTCAAAGAGACCAATTCCTGTACTTTGAAATATTTAGCAGAAGAAAGAAACTAAACAACAATGAACAGAAAAATAGCGCCAAAAATATACAATGCATTAGACTTTAACCTGAAAATAAAGCCCTGTGCGCATTTCAGGCTCAGCAACAACCTGCCTGTTTATACGTTGCATGCAGGCAAAGAAGAAGTAGTATCAGTAGACTTTGTATTTTTTGCAGGCAATTCCTTTGAAGAAAAAAATATTGTAGCTGCCTCAACAAACTTTTTATTGAAGAATGGTACCGCCCAAAAATCTGCTTTTGAGATCAATGAGCATTTTGATTATTACGGATCTTTTTTAAACAGAAGCTGTTATAATGAAACAGCCGCACTTACATTGCATGCGCTCACAAAGCATTTACCGGAGCTATTGCCCGCCATGGCTGAAATACTTACAGATGCTACATTCCCGCAGGAAGAGCTTGACATTTACCGCACCAATGCGAAGCAAAAACTGGAAGTAAACCTTACTAAAGGAGACTTTGTGGCCAACAGGCTTATTGATGAATACGTTTACGGCTTTGATCATCCTTACGGCAGGTATACTTCTAAAGAAGCCTTTGATGCCATAGAAAGAGAAGAGCTGGCGGACTTTTATAAAAAACATTATACACACGGCAATTGCATGCTCTTTGTTTCCGGCTACCTGCCTGATGGGCTGGAAACGTTACTGGACCAGCATTTTGGCAAGCTGCCTTTTAATATCAGGCCATATGCTCCTGCTTCTTTCAATTATACTACACAGCCTTGCCCGCAAAAAAAACACACGGTAATCAATGACGAGAATGCTGTGCAGGGTGCCATCAGGATTGCGCGACCGTTTCCGGACCGGCATTCAGAAAACTACCCGAAAGCGCTCGTGATGAATACTATTTTTGGCGGTTATTTTGGTTCAAGATTAATGGCAAATATACGGGAAGAAAAAGGCTATACTTATGGCATTCACAGCTATGTTCAAAACCATATTAAAGATACGGCGCTCATGATCTCTACCGAAGCAGGAAGAAATGTGTGCGATGCCACCATAGCAGAAATATGGAAAGAAGCTAAAAAAATGCGCCAAGAACCTGTGGATGAAGAAGAATTAATGCTGGTAAAAAATTACCTGATCGGCAGTATACTGGCAGATATTGACGGGCCGTTCCAGATCATGAACCACTGGAAAACATATGTTTTGCAAGGGCTGGATGAAAACTATTTTTACAAAAGCACTAATGATATTAAAAACGTAACTTCGGAGGAAATACAATATTTTGCTCAAAAATACCTGCAGGAAGAAGATTTCTGGCAATTAGTAGTTTATTAAAATTTAAAAACAACATATCATGGGATTTATAGGACGGTTTCTTATCACAACGCTGGCTGTAATTATAGCTGCATATTTGTTGCCGGGTATTGAATTGAAGAACAATTTTACACCTTTGGTAGTAGCATTGGTGCTTGGGTTGCTTAATACGTTTATCAAGCCGATACTGGTGTTCCTGTCCATGCCTATAACACTGGTCACCTTCGGATTGTTTTTGTTGGTGATCAATACTATCATTATTAAATTCACATCCGGCATTGTGGAAAGCTTTCATGTAGAAAGCTGGTGGGCAGCTTTTTGGTTCAGCATTGTACTTTCATTGGTTACCTTTGTTTTGGAATCGCTGATCGGAAAAGCCAGGGAAAGTTAGGATTGTTCGTTATTAAATTTTTAATGCCATAACAATCACCTGTTATTCAGTGTTATCTCTTGTATTGCTTTCGCATCCTCGTTGCCGTTGTATATAAACTAAAATACTGTATAAGCATCACTTTCAAAGCATTATCTTTCTGCTCATTGTGCATCCCTCATAGCCGTTGTGGTTAAACAATGAAATAAACCTTAGTTCTGCTTAAGATATTCGTCAAATTTCCTGATAAAATTTTCATTGCTGTAATCTGCTGCGCCTTCATAAAACATGATCACTTTTCCTGATTTATCAAAAACCATAGTGGTGGGCAATACATCCCTGAACATACTTCTCGGGAAGCCGTTTACAGATTCATACACGGGAAGCTCAAATTTTCTCCGTTTCATAAAACGTTCTGCCTTTTTAAGTTCACTGTCAGCATCAACAAACAAAAACAATACTTCAGGATTATTTTTATAGAGTGTGTACAAATGATTAAGCCCGGGCATCTCCTGCACACATGGTCCGCACCAAGTTGCCCAGATATTCAAAAATACAACCTTACCCTTCAATTCAGACAAGGCAATAGTATCTCCTTTTAGGTTTTTAAAAATCAGCTCATGCTCAGGATGGTCATCTGCAGTCTGGGCGAATAATTGGACTGAACCTATGGCCAGCCAAAGAAATAATATAATTTTCAACGGTAGTCTCCTCATATTTTTTGGATGCTGTATAATAGCAATAGTTAAAAGTGAAACCATAAAAAACTAATGCTTAGTTTTGCAGCAAATGTATGATGCAATGCGAAATATTTATATGATAGCAGGTTTGGTGCTGCTTTTTATATCGTGTTCTCCGAATAACGTAACGCAGAACAACCATCTTGCTGAATTTTTCAAAAAATACCAGTTCAGCGGGTCATTTGCTTTGCTCAACAATGCCAATGATGATTTCAGCATTTACAATTTAGAAGATTACCGCGATTCGGCATACGCCCCGGGCCCGGCTTTCGACCTCTTGAATGCAATGATCGCTATTGAAGCCGGCACTATCACCGATGAGAACAGCTTTCTGGAAAATACCGGATCAAACAACACCCTTAAAAACTCGTTTGAAAAAAATCCTGTATTCTTCGACAGCCTGGCTAAGCACACAGGCAAAGACCACATGCAATTCTGGATCGACAGCTTGCACTACGGCCAGGTAAAAATCGACCAAAATGTTTCCGCTTTCTGGAAAGACAATTCACTGAAATTAAGTGCTGACGAGCAACTGGGCTTTATTAAAAACTTATATTTCTCTAATCTTCCATTCCAGAAAAGGACACAGGCAATTGGTAAAAACCTGTTGGGCAAGGAAGCGAATACCAAATATACACTGGCGTACAATAAAGGCATAGCGCCGCATGGCGATAAATTTGTATCGCTTATTACCGGCTGGATCGTGGAGAATAAGCATGTTTACTTTTTCAGCCTTACAACCAAACATGCAGAGAAGGAAATGCTCCGCGGAAACAGCGAAAAGCTGCTGAAAGAAATTTTAAAAGATTATGGCTTCTTTGAAGGTAAAAAGTAGATCACAAAAAGTTAAATTAATTGCAGTAACCTTTTTGCATCGTAATATTGGAATAATTTTAGAGAAATAGACATACATGTTATCGTTTGAAAATATTGAATTAGCCTGGGCATTACTCATCATCATTCCTTTAATACTGCTGTTTGCCGGCGTTGTGAAATGGAAGAAAAAAATAGCGCTCAGCATCGGCGATCATAAGCTGGTAAAGAGGCTTACACAAAACTATGCGCATCGTAAATTCAAGCTTAAACTGCTATTGATGATTGCCGCAATCATCATTGGAGTATTGGCAGCCATGAATTTAAGAATGGAAAAAAATGATGGAAGCAACCTGCTGTCTGCCAATAAACAAATGGGTATTGACATTATCATTGCCTTGGACATAAGCAAGAGTATGCTTGCACAGGACATTAAACCTACACGCCTCGACCAGGCCAAACTGTTGATCAATAAGCTGATTGAAAACCTGGGCAATAACCGCATCGGTGTAGTAGTTTTTGCAGGACAGGCAATCCTACAAATGCCTGTGACCAATGATGTGGGAGCAGCAAAAATGCTGATCTCGAATTTAACGCCTGACATGATACCTGTACAGGGTACCGAGATCGGTAAAGCGCTGTCTATTTCAAATCAGGCCCTGGGAAATGTGGCAGATAAAAAACATAAGGCAGTGATCCTCATCACGGATGGCGAAGACCATGATACTAGGACAAACGCTTCCATCAAAGAACTGCAAGATGCCGGCGTGGTAGTGTTTGCGATCGGTGTTGGCAGTGCAGAAGGAACACCCATTTTCGACCCTGCAGCCAATGACTATGTACGCGACAATAACGGACAGACCGTGATCTCCAAATTGGGAGAAGACGGGTTAAACAAAATAGCACAACGTACTAACGGCGCCTATTTCAGGCTTGACAATGATTTGAATGCAGCTGATAAAATCGCCCGGGGCATTAATGGCATGGAAAAAAAATTGCTGAATACACCGAATGCCGGGGCAAAAAATTACATTTCCTCATTTCCAATTCTTATCGGACTGATGTTGTTGCTGTTGATACTGGATATATTTATTTCTGACAGAAAAAGAAAATCGGTATGAAAAAGTTGCTAAGCATAATTTTATCCTTGTTTTTTATAGGTGTGTTTACAGAAAGTTCTGCCCAGCAAAATGGCAATAAAGAAGTGAACAAAGGCAATGAGGCATACAGGAAAGGCGATTTCGCAACGGCCCTGAAATTTTATGACCAGGCGCTGAAGATCAATCCAAGCAATGAATTTGCGAAAGTAAATAAAGGCATAGCCTACAACAAAACCAACAAAACAGAAGAAGCAAACAAAGCCTACAATGAAGCGCTGAAATCCGTCAGGGATGCTGGTTTGCGTTCAACAGTCAACTACAACAAAGGCGTCAACAACGCTAAGCAGGAGAAATACCGCGAAGCTATTGATGACTTTAAAGAAGCCCTGCGCAAAATGCCACAGGACCAGAAAGCAAGGGAAAACCTGCAGTTGGCCATAAACAAGGCCAAACAAGAGCAACAGAAAGACCAACAGGATAAAAATAAAGACAAAGGCGGCGGCGGCCAGGATCAACAGAAGCAGCAGAATGAACAACAGCAACAGAACCAGGACAAGAACAACATGAATAAAGAGCAGGCCGAGCGCTACCTCGACAACCTGCGCGAAGAAGAAAAAAACCTGCAGAACAAAATCATGAAACGCTCTGCCGGCGAAGGACAGCGGGAGACACAGAAAGGATGGTAGCTTTAAGAAGTGAATGGCGCGATGCAGGTAAATGGAGCATGGTGACCAATAGGAAGTTAAAGGTAAGCTGTGAGGGTTGCGGTGAGTGCCTGACGTTTGTCGTGTCAGGTGTTTTGTGTCAGGTTTTTTCACCTGACAGAAAGTATTAATGCCAACGCAAGTCAATCATGCTTATAATGTTTCAAGAAGCCATAATGTCTTTACTCTTTCACGATCGGAAAGAAATTGCAAACTATCTGTAATGATTTGTTTGTAGCTGTCGTTTTTCAGCAGGTGTTTTCACTGTAATATAGTTGCAGTAAAAAATTGCAAATAGTTGTCATACATGTTTTAAAGATAGCAACATATTCTATATTGCTCAAAATATGTCAGGTAAAATCACCGGACATGGCGAAAAATGATTTCACAACAAAGAAGATAAATCGAGGATAAGTTTAAGCTTTGTTGCCGTGTCAGGTATTTTCACCTGCACAAAAAATAAGCTACCACAGCTTCTGGTACTTTTTCTCTTCGAGGGGCTTCCAGCCGTAGTCTGGTTCGAAATGATTCCACAACAAAGAAGATAAATCGCGGATGAGTTTAAAACCTTCATTGTCCTTTCCCCACGACTGGTCCTTGAGATTCTTGGTGTATATGGCAAAAACATAGTCCCCATGCGGTGCATTTACCATCACTACTTCAGAGCGCGCAGCATTTACAGAACCTGTTTTAGAAGCTGTTTTAATATAAGGCGGTATGCGGCTTGGAGAGCGGTGATCCAGGTAAATATTGCCCAAAATCCTGTACATCTCTTCGCTTGCTGCCTTGCTTACAGCTTTTCCTCCACGTATCTGTATGAACAGGTTAGCCATATCGCGCGGAGAAGTCTGCCCCCATCCGTACACTTCCCTGTCCTGCTCCCTTCCGGGTGTCCTAGAATTTACGCGCATCTTAGTGTAGCCGTTATTCACCAGCCATTGATTTATTTGTGTACCTGTGCCTGCCAGTTGCTGCAGCCACAGGCTTGCACTGTTATCGCTCATAGAAATGCTAAGCATCTGTACCGCGCTCAAAGCCACATGCGCGCTGTCTTTCAGGGATGCTATTATGCCTTCATCTCCCTGGTACAATTGCATGTCTTTCCTGTAGATAAGGGTTTGGTTGTATTGCAGCGCACCATTTTCAATCTTATCAAACACTGCCACCATAATGGGCACTTTGATAGTGCTGGCCGTAGGAAATACCGTATCTGCATTGTAGGCAACTTCTTTGCCGCTTTTTAAATGCTTAACATAAATGCCCACATCGCCATTGAAATCTTTTACAAGTGCATGTATCTTACGGGCAAGTTTTTTATCTGTCTTTTGTGCAAGCACATTTGTTGTGAGAAACA
Source organism: Bacteroidota bacterium (assembly GCA_023422835.1). Classification (GTDB taxonomy): domain Bacteria; phylum Bacteroidota; class Bacteroidia; order Chitinophagales; family Chitinophagaceae; genus Haoranjiania; species Haoranjiania flava. The sequence goes on from JAFAGI010000012.1 coordinate 443,278, forward strand.
ATAAAAATAAAAAAAAGAATACTTTTTGCATGAGCAAGAAATTTGGATTTTAATTAAAATTAAGCAGCATAAAAGTATCATTTTCTGTTAACAAAACTATCAAATTTATTTTTCCATTAATTCTTATATTCGCCTGAATAAAAGATTCTTTAGTGGACGTCATTCAATTATTACCAGACAATATTGCTAACCAGATTGCTGCAGGAGAAGTGATCCAAAGGCCTGCCTCTGCACTGAAAGAGCTGCTTGAAAACGCAGTGGATGCCGGCGCCACGCGTATAAAAGTATTTATCGCCGATGCAGGAAAAAATACATTGCAGGTAATAGATAACGGCAAAGGAATGAGCGAAACCGATGCGCGTATGGCCTTTGAAAGGCACGCCACCAGCAAAATCCGCAAGATAGACGACCTGTTTCACGTGCGTACCATGGGCTTCCGCGGCGAAGCGCTGGCATCCATTGCCGCTGTGGCACAGGTAGAAATAAAAACCAAAAGGGCTGAGGATGAGCTGGGCACATTTATAGAAATCGAAAACAGTGTGGTAAAAAAACAGGAACCCTGCGTATGTGAGAACGGCACCAACATCTGTATGAAAAATCTTTTCTTCAATGTGCCGGCCAGAAGGAATTTTTTAAAAAGTAATGCATCGGAAACCAAGCACATTATAGAGGAATTTATCCGTGTGGCTATGGCTTTTCCATCCATTTTTTTTTCGCTGCACAACAACGGGCAGGAAGTATTTCACCTGGAAGCAGGCACACTCAAACAGCGTGTTGTACAGATACTGGGCAATAATGTAAACCAGCACCTGGTGAATGTAAAAGAGGAAACAGACTACATGAATATTTACGGCTTCATCGGCAAGCCCGAAGCCTCGCGCAAGACCCGCGGCGAACAATATTTTTTTGTCAACAACCGGTTTATCCGCAGTGCTTACCTGAACCATGCGGTGAGCAGCGCTTTTGCAGAACTGCTGCCTAAAGAAAATTTTCCACTGTATACTTTGTTCATAGAGCTTGATCCTGCACAGGTAGATATAAACGTGCATCCCACCAAACAGGAAATAAAGTTTGAAGATGAAAAGATCATTTATGCTTTCGTGCAGGCTGCGGTAAAACATGCATTAGCACAGGCCAGCATTGCGCCTTCCATTGATTTTTCGCTCGATGCCAACATCCAACAACTGGAATCAGTGAACCTGCCGTTTACAGATGAAAAGAAAGAGTCTGCCGAATCTTCATCGCTCTTTAAAACCTTCACAGAAAAAAATCAGGCGCACTTTATTGATCCTTCCCTGCAATCTGAATTATCGCACTGGCGAGACTTCTATGAATCTTCCAAAGCTGACAAAATCGCCGACAATGATGGTCTGGTGCCCACATTATCCGCCGGTGGCCTATCCTCCTACAACCTGTTGCACCAGTACGAAAAAAAAGACGATAAAAAATTGTTGGCCGGCGGCAAGTGTGTGCAGTTGCTGAACACATACATCATTGCGCCTACGAACAGTGGCTTTGTGCTCGTTCACCAGCAAATAGCGCATGAAAGGATTTTATATGAGAAGTTCGGGCAGATGATGCACCGGCAAAAGAGCGCCACTCAGCAAATGTTGATACCCACTACGGTGGAGCTTTCTGTTGCAGACAGCATTCTGCTGGAAGACCTGCTGCCCGAGCTGGAAATGATCGGCTATAAAATTGAAAGCTTTGGCAAGGATACTTTTGTTATACAGGGCGTGCCGGCAGACGTAACCATGAACAATGAAACGCATGCCATTGAACTTCTGCTGGAACAGTTTAAACACTTCAGCAGCGATATACGTTTCAGCAAAAGAGAAAAAGTAGTGCGGTGCCTGGCGCGCCAGCAATCTATTAAAGCAGGCAGAAAACTCGATGCTGAAGAGATGCAATTGCTGGTGCAGGAACTGTTTGCGTGTAATACACCAAATGTTTCGCCAAGCGGCAATAACCCTACCTATATTGATTATAAAGAAGATGCGCTGGCAAAGTTATTTGGTAAATAAAACAGATATTTCTAATTTAGAATGCCATCATGACTGTAAACCATTAGAATATCAATTGATTTTATGCCATTATTTCCTTATAACCCAAACAACATGTTTGGAACTATTTTTGATAATGTACTATTTAGTTGAGCTGATGCTCATTATTAATAACTTAAAACAAACATAATTATGGCTTTAGAATTTACTGATGCTAACTTCCAAGAAGAAGTTTTGAATAACGATACTTTAACCGTTGTAGACTTTTGGGCAGAATGGTGCGGCCCCTGCCGTGCAATAGGGCCAGTTATTGAAGAACTTGCTAAAGATTATGAGGGCCAAGTAAAAGTAGGCAAACTCAATGTTGACCAGAATTCAAATGTAAGCATTGAATACGGCATTACTTCCATCCCTGCTATTTTATTCATTAAAAACGGAGAGGTAGTAGACAAGCAAATTGGCGCTGTGCCTAAATCAGTCTTGGAAAATAAAATTAAAGCCCACCTGTAAATAATCAAAAAAAGTCAGAAGAAAAACTTTTGGCTTTTTTTATTTGGCCCCCACAAAATTTTATTTTGATAATTGAAAGGGTTGTATATTTGCAAGTAAATTATTAAAAATTTAAAAGATTTTTTCACAAAAAACCCCTGAATGGCATTACAAAGAAGAAACAATAATCCGCGTTTCAACAGGCAACAGGAACCGGAACATCGTATCAACGATAGAATAAGAGTACCTGAAGTGAGATTGGTTGGAGATAACGTTGAGACAGGTATTTACTCCGTAGGAAAAGCAAGAGAGATTGCTGAAGGCTTAGGCCTTGATCTTGTAGAAATATCCCCGAATGCCGCACCACCCGTTTGCAGAATTGTGGAATACAAAAAATTTCTTTACGAGAAAAAACGTAAAGAAAAAGAAATGAAAGCCAATGCCAAGCAAAGCGAGGTAAAAGAGGTGCGCTTCACTCCCGGCACAGATGACCATGATTTTGATTTCAAAGCAAAACATGCTATAAAGTTTTTACAAGATGGCAATAAAGTAAAGGCCTATGTACAGTTCAAGGGCCGCGCCATTATGTTTAAAGACAGGGGCGAATTGCTGCTATTAAAATTCGCAGAAAAGCTCAGCGAATACGGCGCTCTGGAAGGCATGCCTAAAATGGAGGGCAAGAGAATGCTGGTAATGTTTGCACCTAAGACAAGCAAAAAATCCGCCAGTAAAGAAAAGGAAAAAGAAAAAGAAAAAGAAGCTAAATAAGCTTTTCACCAAAGATATAATGCCCCGATAATATTAACTTCCGGGGCTTTTTTATATCTATCAAATACACCAGCAGTTTTACCACTGTTTAAGTGCACCTGCCAAATCAACTGAGTAAGTTTATATAAAATTACCATCTAAGACAGTTGTCTCGTTGGCCATATCCAAAAGATATATCGCAATCTGCAATAAGTTTCTGCCCATAGTACCTTCCTGAACAATAAGGCAGGTTAGTTATTTTTCATAATGCCGGCTAAAAAACTCAGATTACAGATATGCGCAGGTGCATAGACAAGCAAAAAATATCATTAGATAATTATGCTGAAATTAAATGAAGCATACCCTAATTTATAAAGCAGGCAATTGTGGTAGCGCTATTTAAAAATAAGAGGCTGCCGTAAGACAACCTCTATCATTATTTAAAATTTACTTATTATTCTGAAGTCAATACCGCTCTCAGGTATTCTTTATTCAGCCTGGAGATATTATCAAAGCGGATGCCTTTAGGGCAGGCGGCCTCGCAGGCTCCTGTAGAAGTACAGGCTCCGAAGCCTTCCTTATCCATTTGAGCTACCATGTTTACCACGCGTTGCTTTCTTTCAGGATCGCCCTGCGGCAACAAGGCAAGTTGTGTAATTTTAGCGCTGGTAAACAGCAATGCAGAACTGTTTTTACAAGCTGCAACGCAGGCGCCGCAGGCGATACAGGCTGCTGCTGCAAAAGATTCGTCTGCATCTTTCTTAGGAACCGGGATGCTGTTGGCATCCTGTGCGTTGCCGGTATTTACAGAAATATATCCGCCGGCCTGCACGATCCTGTCAAGCGGCGTTCTGTCAACTACCAGGTCTTTAATCACCGGGAAAGCGTTGGCACGCCAGGGTTCAACCACAATGGTATCTCCATTGTTGTAAGCGCGCATGTGAAGCTGGCAAACGGTATTTCTTTCCCAAGGGCCGTGTGGCTTACCGTTTACAACCATTGAGCACATACCACAAATACCTTCGCGGCAATCATGATCAAATGCGATAGGGTCTGCACCCTGTGCGATCAACCGTTCATTTAAAATATCGAACATTTCAAGGAATGAGGTTTCTGAAGAAATATTCTCAACTTTATATTCTTTAAATTCACCCTTTGCGTTCTTGTTGGCCTGGCGCCAAACTTTCAGGGTTAAATTCATATTGTAATGTTCCATAATTATTGTAGTAATTTGCTTGTTCGCTAATTATTTTTCTGATGTGTTATTTATAAATTCGCTGGGTCGGTTTAATTACATCGTAATTCAACGGTTCCTTGTGCAGAGTCCAGTTTTCATTGCCTGTGTATTCCCATACAGATACATACATGTATTCATCATCATGCCTCATAGCCTCTCCTTCTGCTGTCTGGTGTTCTTCACGGAAGTGGCCGCCGCAGCTTTCGTTCCTGTCTAAAGCATCCAGGCACATCAGTTCTGCCAGTTCCATAAAGTCTGCTACCCTGCCTGCTTTGTCCAGCTCGGGATTAAATTCTTTAATATTGCCCGGTATTCTTACGTTTGCCCAGAATTCTTTTCTCAGTTCCCTGATCTCTGTGATAGCTTCCTGCAGGTTTTGTGCATTACGTGCCATACCGCATTTATTCCACATGATTTTGCCTAGACGTTTATGAAAGCTTTCAACAGATTCCTTTCCTTTTACGCTCATCAGCCTTTTGATCCTGCCAGCAACTTCTTTCTCTGCTTCCACAAATGCCGGGTGATCTGTTGAGATAGGTTTGTTGTAGATCTCATCTGCCAGGTTATTGCCCAAAGTATAAGGAATTACGAAATAACCATCTGCCAGGCCCTGCATCAGCGCAGAAGCACCTAAACGGTTTGCGCCATGGTCGCTGAAATTTGCTTCGCCGAGGCAGTAAAGACCGTCCACCGTGGTTTTTAATTCATAGTCTACCCAAAGGCCGCCCATGGTATAGTGTACTGCAGGATAAATGCGCATGGGCACTTCATAAGGGTTTTCCCCGGTGATCTTCTCATACATGTCGAAAAGGTTGCCGTATTTTGCTTCAACCACTTTCATGCCCAGCGCTCTTTGTTTTTCCGGTGAAGGGTTTTCATCGCCGAGTTTGCTGCATTCAATTTTACCATAACGCATAAAAGCATCTGCAAAATCAAGGTAAACCGCCTGCTTGGAAGAGCCTACGCCGTAGCCGGCATCGCATCTTTCCTTGGCCGCTCTTGAAGCCACGTCGCGCGGCACCAGGTTACCAAATGCAGGGTATCTTCTTTCAAGGTAATAATCTCTTTCATCTTCAGGTATCTCGCTTGCTTTGCGGTTGTCTCCTGCTTTTTTAGGCACCCATATTCTGCCGTCGTTTCTCAGGGATTCAGACATGAGCGTAAGCTTAGACTGGTGGTCTCCTGAAACAGGAATACAGGTAGGGTGAATCTGTGTCATACACGGATTGCCGAAATAAGCGCCTTTTTTATGTGCTCTCCAGATAGCGGTAGCATTGCTGCCCATTGCGTTGGTGGAGAGGTAAAACACATTGCCATACCCTCCCGTGCAGAGTAATACTGCATGGCCAAAGTGGCGCTCCAATTCGCCTGTGATCAGATCCCTGGCTATGATGCCTCTTGTTTTGCCATCAATGTTCACTATATCCACCATTTCATGGCGGTCATACATTTTTACTGTACCTAAAGCCACCTGGCGCTCCAATGCCTGGTAAGCGCCTATGAGCAATTGCTGGCCGGTTTGCCCTGCTGCGTAGAATGTACGCTGTACCTGTGTTCCACCGAAAGAGCGGTTGTCAAGAAGCCCGCCATATTCCCGTGCAAACGGCACACCCTGAGCCACACACTGGTCAATAATATTTCCGCTCACTTCTGCCAGACGGTAAACGTTGGCTTCTCTTGCGCGGTAGTCGCCTCCTTTAATAGTATCGTAGAAAAGACGGAAAACAGAATCACCGTCGTTTTGATAGTTCTTTGCAGCATTAATACCGCCCTGTGCCGCAATAGAGTGCGCGCGGCGCGGTGAATCCTGGAAACAGAAGGCTTTTACTTTATACCCCAGCTCGCCCAATGCAGCAGCAGCACTTGCTCCGGCAAGGCCGGTGCCGACAACGATCACTTCCATTTTTCGCTTGTTTGCCGGGTTTACCAATTTACAATGGCTTTTGTAATAAGACCATTTCTTTTCTAATTCGCCTACTGGTATTTTTGCATCTAAAGACATAACTTAATAATTTCTGATGATAAATTTCAATTACTTGTTTGTTGTATTAATCCTATACCCAGCCAAAATAAAAGCTGATAGGCATTAAAGCGAATACTAAAGGTATAATAATGGAGTAAGCAATACCAATCGCGTTTAATATTTTTAAATACCTTTTATTGTGTACGCCCAGTGAACGGAATGCACTCGTAAAGCCGTGAAGCAAATGAAATGCCAGCACAATACAGCTGATCACATACAACACCACTATCCACAGGTTACTGAAAACATCCCTCATCTCTTCAAACAAAGGAATTTCGCCATCAAGGTGCAACCAGCCCTGGGCGCTCCTGTTGGGTACCCAGAAATGTGCCAGGTGCACTACGAGGAACATGAAGATAAGTATACCCAGAATGCCCATGCTGCGGCTGTACCAGGTACTTCCCCTGTTGCCGTAATTAACGGCATAGCCCACTTTGCGTTTGCTTCTGTTGTCTATTTCCAGCATAATGCCCTGGATAATGTGCAATAAAATAAACAACATCAAACCCACCTCAAGAATACGCACGATGATGGTACCGCCCATGAAGTGAGCGCCTGCTTCAAACATTTCACCATTGTCGTTTGCCCATATGGTAGCATTCAGACCGGCATGCACAATCAAAAATAAAATCAGGAAAATGCCGGTGCCTCCCATTACTATTTTTTTACCTACAGATGAGAGAAAAAATTGCTTGAAAGTCATAACTAAGGTATTGAATTTAAGAATTGTTAAGAGTTGCAAAGGTAGGGAGTTTAGGCCTACACTACAATTTAATGACAATGATTTTTGTCATGTTATCCCGGTTGAAAGGATGTTTTGCAATTATGTGCGCATAAATGCCTGAAAAAGAGTATTTGAGCATCATTGGGTATACTGTTTAATTGCTTGGCGGGCTCCGCGAGTTCTCTAAATTAACCTGTAAAAAAAATATAGGAAAAAAACCTGCCTCCATAAAAAAATTTCCCGATTATGAAAATGCATCAAGTTGTTTTGCTTCACTTTTGCACGAAAGTTTAAAAACCTATGATCATATTAAAAATAATTTCTTTATTCAGCAGCTTGAAGTTTTCGTTCCCGGATATTTTCCAGAAACTGAATGATGACACCTAATTCCGGGAACATGCATATAAACCAAAATTCTCTTTCAGAGAGTTGTTTATGCAACAGCCGAAGGCAACCACAAAAGACAAATCGTAAAAAAACAGGCTCAAACAACATTGAACAAAGAATAAATCAAAACCAGGCATTATACAACAACAAATCATAAAAAAATGTACATAAGAACAATAAGTATTTTCATTTGCTTTATAATTTCCAGCCATGCTTTTTCCCAGGGCATTTCTTTAAAAGGAATAGTATTGAACCAAAAGTCAGAACCCGTTGCAGATGCAAGTATTGCATTACAAAAGACACGTTATGGAACAAATACCGGCAAAGACGTCAGCTACCAGTTAGCACAGGTACCGGAGGGAGATTATACGTTAATAGTTTCGGCCATGGGCTTTAAAGACTTCAAAAAAAACATTGTTGTAAAAAATTCTTCCGTAACCATACAGGACGTTGTATTGGAAGAGGATATACGCTCGCTGAAGGACGTGACCGTAATGAGTTTAAGAAATAAATATTTGAATGATAAAGTAAGCAGTACCCTCAGGCTAACAACACCTTTATTAGAAGTGCCGCAGAATATACAGATTATTTCTTCTCAGATTATGGCAGATCAACAGGTGTTTGATATTGTTGATGGTGTAACCCGTAACATAAGCGGCGCTACACGGGTGGGGCATTGGGACAATCAATATGCCAATATTCGTATGCGCGGGTCAAAAATACCCGCATTCAGAAATGGAATGAATATAGAAGCATCTTGGGGACCAACTGCGGAAGACGCATCAATGATTGAAAGGATTGAGTTTGTAAAAGGCCCTGCAGGCTTTATGCTGGCTAATGGTGAACCGGGCGGTTTTTATAATGTGGTGACAAAAAAGCCCACAGGCCTCACCAAGGGATCTGCCAGCATAAATATAGGCAGCTTCAGCACTTATCGCGGCGCACTTGACCTTGATGGCAAATTAAGCAGGGACGGCCGTTTATTGTACAGGTTCAATCTTGCCGGCCAACAAAAAGCTTTCTTTACAAAGTATAACTACAGCAATCGTTATGCAATTACTCCTGTGCTCAGCTACCTCATTGATGAGTCAACCACATTGACGCTTGAATATACTTACCAGGGTTCCACGTATCTCTCTAACGGCAACTATTCTTTCTCGCCTAAACAATTTGCCGATCCGGGCATAAGCAATGATTTTACCTACGCCGATCCTTCTTTCCCGCCCAGCAAAATAAAAGATCATAGCGTGTATGCTTATTTAGATCATAAGTTTAATGATCAATGGAAAGCACATGCTAAATTGGCTTACTTTAATTTTAATATGATTGCTAACAGTACCTGGCTTAATTATATGAAGGCAAATGGGGATATGCCAAGATATTGGAGCATTTCAGATGAAGCCGGAGAAAACCGCTTTGCACAATTCCATTTTAGCGGAGAAGAAAAAACGGGTAGTGTGCGCCATCGTCTTTTAACCGGCGCTGACTTTGGGAATAAAAAATTCTGGGGCGATTTTAGAACGCTACTGGATTCCATTCCTGCAAAACCTTTGAATGTTTATAATCCTGTGTATGGCCTTCCCGGCGATATATTCCCTGCCATAGACCGCTCAAAAGATGTAAGGGTACGGGCAGGCGGCAGCAATTACGTTTCGGTGCTTTCCTATGCCTCGGTTTATGCGCAGGATGAACTGGCATTTCTTAATGACAGGCTACGGTTATCGCTTGGGCTGCGCTTTACTTATTCAGCAACCGTGGGCAAAACCAATGCGGCCGGCATAAAAGACCAGGTGCTTTCCCCAAGAGCTGGAATAAGCTACTCAATTGATGATAACACAAGTATTTACGCATTGTACGATCAGTCTTATGTGCCGGTATCCGGAACTAACTGGGAGGGCGAACCTTTTAAACCTATAAAAGGAAATAATATGGAAGCAGGTATAAAAAGGAATTGGTTCGCAGGCCGGTGGGCATCCACCTTAAGCGCCTATATCATTACGCGTAAAAACGCTTTGGTTGCAGACCCCGACCCGTCACACGTTGTAAACGGGCAAACTTTCCAGGTGCAGCTGGGTGAAACTAAAACCAAAGGAATAGAGCTTGATATTGTCGGTGAAATATTCAATGGAATGAATATAAATGCTAACTACGCTTTAACCGATTCACGCATATCCGCATCCACAGATGAAAAGACAATTGGCAATGTAACGCCAAACACTGCAAAACATACAGCAAATGCATGGTTGAACTATCGTATACAAAGAGGATTTCTGGAAGGGTTTGGATTAATGGGAGGCGTATCTGCATTAATAGACAGGCATATAGAAACAACCAAACATCCTAATTTTCCCAATTATTTCCGGGCCGACGGGGGCCTAAGCTATCAAAGAGGGAAATATGCCATTTCTTTTATCGTAAATAATTTGCTTAATGACCAGACTTTAATGACTTCAGGATCCGTGCGTAATCCTTCCAAAGCATTAAGTGCAAAAGGAGCCGTACCGTATTATACATATATTTTAGAAGCAAGGAGAAATATGAGGATAGGAATTACCTATTCGTTCTGATAGAAATTTTTTTTACCAATTTAAAATTAATCCTCATGAAATAAACATGCCGCCTATGCGAGAACCGAATAAGTATGAGACCAAGAAAGATCCCGGCACCTACCGGGGCGACTGAGAAACAAATAAATAACACACATGAAATAGCCATAAGCAAACTTGTATACCAACCGTGAATGAATAAGCTAATTCCATGCGACCATTAAGAAAATAAACATTACACATGAAATAACCATAAAGATTAGGAATCTATACCAACCGGGAATGATAATAAAGATTAGGGTTTTGGTTATTCCGTGTGGCAAACAGAAAAAATAAAATATACACATGAAAACAGTACTTACAACAATAATTTTGTTGGCTGCCACACAAACCCTGTGGGCACATGCACTCTGGCTTGAAACAAAACCTGCGGGACAAAAAAATCAGCCGCACGCCGTAAATGTATATTTCGCCGAACCTGACGATGCGTATGAACTTACCGACAGTAAAGCATGGAATAACGTTAAGAATTTTGACCTGTACGTTATTACACCCAAAAACGAGAAGATAAAACTACATGTAGTAAAGCAAAAAGACCGCTATACTGCCGCCTTTACTCCCGGCCAGGACGGCCGCTATTTCGTTGTGCTGGAAAACCGGAAGATAGGTGTGATAGCTCATAATCCGGACAAGCCTTATGCGCTTTTCTTCTACGCTGCTTCCGTTGTTGATGTCGGCCATACTTCCACACCTGTGTTATGGAATCACTTGCATAACATAGCGCCTATGCGTATAATACCAACGCACAACCATAAAGACAGCGCCAGCTTATGGGTTCAAAACCTGAAGGATCATAAAAGCAACCTTACTATTTTCGGGCCCTCCGGCAAAATAGCTGAATTCAAGGATATCAGCTCCGGAGAGCTTAGCTTTAAAACTGCCGGGGCGGGACAATATAAAATTGAGGCCATTACTATCGACAAAACGCCGGGCACGCTTCAGGGTAAGGCTTATAAAAATACTTATCATATCTCAACAACGATGATGGAAATACCCGCTGAACAAAAGCGATGAATATAGCTGGATAAACTTTAGAGCAAATAAGGCACTTAGTACAAATAAATAACCTTTGAATAATCAGTTATGCCTTACTCCAAAAAGCAGCAAATCCTTACGTTTTAAAAATAAAGAAGCGAACAAAACATCAGTATCGAGGATCAGATAAAACATGGCATGGATGGTAAAGATTGGTTAATTAAAACGGCGGCCTCAGCAAGGAGCCATTAGACCGAAGGGAATAAGGAAATAAAACCAATTTATCTGTTGCGCGATGAATTGTTTGGCGTCCTTGCACTTTTCTGTATCAGGAAAGCATCATACGCTCTTTTAAAGAAAAGAGGCTGTCTCAAAAGTACGAGGCAGCCTCTTTTTATTTTGTAAGGGTATGCAGAAAGTTTTTGTTTGCGCGATGCTCAACGCTTTCATTTTACTTTTGATACATCCTCTTACTGATTTTATTTATAAAGAATGTCGTAGTATTCTTCAGCCATTCTATCACTATTGAACTGGAAGCGTACATCATCCATACCATTCTTCATGATCTGTCGCCAGGTATCATAATCATCATAGTACAACGGTACGATCTCGTTTTCCAGTATATCGTATAATTTTTCAAAATCGTAACGGTCCTGCTCTTCGGTAGACATGTTTTCATAATCTGCTTTAGGAATTACAAAACCATTGTTGCCGTGATTTACAAATTCCGGGATCCAGCCATCATCGGTAGAAAAGTTTACAGCGCCGTTCATGCAGGCCGTCATGCCGCTTGTGCCCGAGGCTTCGCGAGGTACACGTGGATTGTTTAGCCAAAGATCGGCAGCCTGCTTCAGCCTTTTGCTAAGCTCCAGTTCATAGCCCGTTACTACGCTCATGTTGTGGTAATCCTTGCTTGCCACTACCAGCTTATTGAACGTGTCAATAGCCGGCTGATCGAGGGGGTAAGGCTTCCCTGCCCAGATGATCTGCACGGGATGTTTTTTATTTTCCAGTAAATTCCTGAAACGCTGCCTGTCGTTCAGCAAAAAGTCGGCTCTTTTGTAGCCTGCGAATCTTCTTGCCCAAACAATGGTAAAAATATTCGGATCAAAAATATCGCCGGTCTGGTCTGCCACGATTTTAAAAGCTCTTTTCTTCAGGTAGTTTTTCCTGTCGTCGAAACGCTCATCGTTATTGTCTTCTTTGGCTTTGTACAATTGTTTGTCTGACCAGTATTTATAATCCTGTGCATTGGTAATAGCTTTGATCTCGCAAATGCCTTCATATTTTCCCCACATTTCATTGGATACCCTGCCATGTAACTGTGAAACTCCATTGGCTATATGTGCCATTCTTAAAGCGCAAAGCGAATGGTTAAACTGATCGTCCTGGATGCCGGAGATCCTTCTCACTTCATCCATCGCGAGGCCGGAGAAATAAGACATTTGATAGCACATGTTGAAGTCATGCTTTTCATTACCTGCCTCTTCTGGTGTATGCGTAGTAAATACCAGCTTCTCTTTTACTTTATCCAGGCTTTTGTATTTCTGCAATAAATAGAATGCAGCCGGCAGGCCATGTGCTTCGTTGAGGTGGTAAATATCTCTTTCAAAATTCAGTTCATCCAGCAGCCTTGCACCACCCTTGCCCAACAAAATGTACTGGGCTATTTTGGTAGCTGCGTTGCCATCGTAGAGCCTGTGGGAAATGGTTTTTGATACGAAATCATTCTCAGGCACATCTGTACTTAAAAAGAACATGGGAGCAGACTTAAAAGTCTCGGGGTTCAGGTACCACACTTTTACCCAAACCGGCGCATCGTGAATATCTATCTGGAATTTAATGCCTGTATCTTCGAGGAAGTTGTACATTTTTTCAGTCCAGGTAACCTGCAATGTCTGGTCCATGTTCCTGGCCTGATCGTAATAACCGTATTTCCATAGAATGCCGATGCCAACTAAGTCCTGCGACAAAGAATAGGCGCTGCGCATATGAGAACCGGCTAAAAATCCCAAGCCGCCACTGTATATTTTTAATGCCTGGTCAATGGCAAACTCCATAGAAAAATAAGCCACTTTCCTGGAATATTTATCGTTGATGGTATAAGGCATTTTAAAGTTCCTGAAATCCATGATTATATCTGTTTTTAAAATTAATTTTTTTAAACGCGGTGCGAAGGTATTGTAATTTTATCTATTACTGAAACCTGCACTTAACTTATTCACATACGTTTGCAGCAGCGCTTTGACAATAATCCGGAGTATTATTTTATTGTAAAAACTATGCTGAACTGTGCAGGCGGGTTGGTAATATACGTGAGCTGATCCTTATCTTTTTTATGGGGAAATATCTTACCACCCGGATTGAGAAAATAAACCACAGTACCTGCCAGCATACCAATGCCTGCGCCTGTCAATACATCTGAAATATAATGCCTGTTGTTGGCCATTCTCAAACAGCCTGTACCTACAGCAAAAGCATACCCGCTTAATGCATAAGGCAGGCTCGTACTACTGTATTCATGAAATAAGAGCGAGGCATTGGTAAACGCAATGGCGGTGTGGCCTGACGGAAAAGATTTCCTGTCGCTGCCATCGGGGCGAAGCTCTCCGAAAGCGTTTTTCATGAGCAATACTGCTCCTCCGGACAAGACATTTGCAGCCGCCACATTGGTAGCTTTTGCAAAGATATTATTGGCCGAATGCAAGCCGAATAAATCTCCGGAAAGCAGTTGTGCCGCCGGTATCGCCGGCAGGTAATCATCAAGGTGTGTACGAAAGTCTGCGCCCGCGCCCTGTCTCACCATACGCATTACATCATATTTTACATCGCTGTAATGCAGCGCCAGTCCTGAACCTATCAGTACTGCCGGCATAATCCATGATGTGCCTGCCTTCTGGTGTTGTACGGGAGTTTGCTGCTGTGCGTATACCGGCGATGCCAATAAGCCGGGTATAAAAAATAAAACAGCAATCAGCCTATAGCGCATACTTCGCATCTATCAGCCGGTTGTTGGTGTCACTTGAGCAGACAGCATACTGAAAGCCTTTCTGAACGCAATAAGCGCCATGCAACCCGGCTTTGTTCAACGCAATAAATGCTACCTGCATATCTCTGGCTTTAGGCCCGTTGCGTTTGATGATGCGCTGTATGGCAAGCCTACAGGCATTTTCAGGAGTATACCCCTGCCGCATAAACTCTACCACCAGGTGTGAACCTGCAATCTTAATTACTTCTTCGCCGAGGCCGGTAGCTACGCAGGCGCCTGCTTCATTATCTACAAATAATCCTGCACCGATCAGCGGAGAGTCTCCCAAACGGCCGCGCATTTTAAAAGCCATGCCGCTGGTAGTACAGCTTCCGCTGAGGTTGCCTTTTTTATCTATTGCCAGCATGCCTATGGTATCGTGGTTCCAGCTGCCGTCAGGAAGCTTATTGGGAGCAAAGGCAGACAAGCCTTTTGTTCTTTCCACATTTACCTGGGGCTTGTATTCCGAGGTTTTCAGCCATTCGCTGTAAGCCTTTGCTGCATCTTTGGAAAGCGCCTGCGGCTCTAAAGGAAAGCCTTCACTCAGGGCAAACTGCTGGGCGCCCTGCCCTACCAGAAATACATGGGGTGTTTTTTCCATTACCCTGCGGGCTACGGAAATAGGATGCTTTATTCTCTCTAAAAAAGCTACTGCACCACAGTTGCCGTGCTCATCCATAATGGAGGCATCGAGCGTTACAAAGCCGTCACGGTCGGGGTTGCCTGCAAGGCCCACACAACAGCCGGTCTCATTTTCCGTAACCATTACACCCTGCTCTACTGCATCCAGGGCGCGTCCGCCATTGCGCAATACTTTCCATGCACCTTTGTTGGCGTTGATGCCTGCATCCCAGGTAGAGATCACCAGGGGTAAGTTCTTTTTATTGGCAGCTGCCTGTACGCTATTGGCCAGCAGGCTGCCTATTGACAGCGATCCGGCCTGTAAAAATCTTCTGCGGGTAAACATATTATTTTATAACCTCTGCTAATTTTTTATGTAATTCTTCACCTCTCAGGTCTGTAGCTATGATCTTTCCCGAAGGATCTAACAGGAAATTGGCAGGAATACCGTTAACGCCGTATTTTTTTGCAGAAGCGCTGTTCCAGTATTGCAGATCACTCACATGGTAAGGCCAGTCAAGCTTATCATCTTTAATAGCTTTGATCCAACTGGGCTTATTCCTGTCAAGAGATACAGAATATATAGTAAAGTTTTTGTCTTTGAATTTATGATAAGCTTCTACAACATTGGGATTCTCTGCGCGGCAAGGACCACACCAGCTTGCCCAGAAATCAATGAGCACATACTTTCCTTTTAAGGAAGAAAGACGGATCTCGTTAACACCTGAAGTATCTTTTTCTGATATTTCAGGCGCCATTTTGCCCGGCGCAGTTGCCAGCTTTTTATCAATGGCATCCCTCAATCGTGCGGTAAGATCGTACTGTACCGGCCCGGCTTCTATCAGCTTCAACAACTCGTTGGCTGTATCTATATCGATTGAAGACATTTTCATGGAAAGCAGTACTGGAGCCACGTACGAGCTTCTGTTGGCCCGGATGACGTCCGCCGCAATCTTAGCATTGTCTTTATCCATTTTTCTATATTCCTCTTCATACATTTTCAGAGCACCAGTATCTTTGGCATTGCGAGCTGCCACATATTTTTTCTCGAATTCAGTTTCCCAACCCGGGTGGCCGGCGAAAAGTTTTGAATTATATTGGCTGTAAATATCATTTTCCTGGGTACCGGAAACTATAAGGCCTGGCTCAGACGCTTTGCCAGCAACCTTGATCCTGCCCCTTTCCAGCATCAGTATTGTGCGTGCCTGGTCTTCGCCGTTCCTTACTACCAAGGTAGCTGTAGATGGTGCGGATATGGTATCTTTAAAAGAAAAGCTGCCATTTAAAACTTCTGTAGAATCTATATGCTGCTCACCGCCTACTCTTCTTACAAGATAGGCCTTAGCTTTATCAGCGCCCTGAATATTTCCTTCAATTACAAAACCGGGGTTTACTTTTTGAACAACTACCGTATTCTTTGGTGCAATTTTTTTCTTTGGAGTAACGGGTTTTTTTTGTGCATATGCAGTAACCGAAGATAATATAGCGGCTGCAATGAGAAATGTTTTGGTCATCTTTAGTTATTTGTATGATTTAAAGCCTAAAAATACAGGTAAATTTAATTAATGCGCAAAATCCTGTTCATAATTTCCCCTGATCCTTTCAATGGGCGGGTTGTAATAACCGAACTTTATTTGCGGGAATTCTTCATGAATAGCTTCCATCAGGTTCTTTATGCCCATGAAAGGCTGCGTTTCGGCAACGCCCATGAGGCCAAGATACCAGTCTGGATCTATATTAAAATTACGCCACTGTATCATGTTAATATCCGTATCGGCGATAAGCTTACGTAAGGCGTCATATTCTGCTTCCGTATCGGTCATGCCGGGGAAAACAAAATAGTTGATGCTGGCCCATCCACCGTAAGACCTTACTACTTTCAGGCTTTCAACAATATCTTCAAACTCATAATTATTGGGCCGATAGTAAGCAGTGTAAATATGTTTCTGGGCAGAATTGAGGCTTACGCGTATGCTGTCTAAACCCGCATCGCACAACACTTTTACGGCGTCGGGCTTTGATCCGTTGGTATTGATATTGATGCTGCCTTTTGCCGTATGCCTGCGCATTTCAATGATTGAGTCGCGGATAGCTTCCCACATCAGCAGAGGTTCTCCTTCGCAGCCCTGCCCGAAGCTTACAACCGGGTAAGGCGCCTGCAATAAATGTGGTACGGTAAACTCTGCCACTTCTGCTACCAGCGGCTTAAAGGTAAGCCTGTCCTGAGTTGCAATGATGGTTTCTTCTTCCGGCTGAAAAGAAATACAACCTATACAATTAGCGTTGCAGGCCGGAGACATGGGTACCGGGCACTCCCATCTTCCCAGCGAAAGGTTGCGGGCAGCCGGGCAATGGTATGTGTTGCAGCAATTTTCCATGAGGTGTTTTACCAGCCTGTTGTCAGGATAGTGTTTTAGTAAATCCAGCGATCCCTGCTGAATTTTCTCTTCGTCGTAACCGGCGCATTGCTGGCGGATATCGCGCTCTATGCGCATAGCACATACATAAAATTTACCTTCCCTAAATCCTGCAGCAGTATAGCAGAATAAAGGCAGTGTAGGCGCATTATCTTCTGTAGTTTCGTACGCAGCCAGGTACAAGCCTGTGTGAGCAGGCGGAATGAAAGCTGCTACAGCCCAGCCTTTATCACAAAGCCGCATTTCTCCTGTGTTTACATCAATACCGATGCCCCTTCTGCCGGGCAGCTCATACAGGTTGCCGCCCTCAGGAAGTTCTATCCAGTCGCCTTCTTCTACAGGTACAGCATCCCAACCCGCTCTGCCGACCGCATAGAGGGAAGTATCTTCAAAAATATTGCCATTACCATCTGAGTATAATATGTACATACGAGTTGACTTATACTGACTGTGATCAGTGAGAAATTTTGTTTTAATTAAAAAATTTATTGTTATTTATCTCGATGCCCAAACCGGCCACCGGCATCAATGATGCAAACCCATTACTAAATTCCAGGCCGGACGCAATATCGTCTGCAAGCAGCAAAGGGCCATCCATATCAACAAAATCCAGCTGGGGAAGCAGGTTGGCAATGGCTGCAGTACCTACAGATGTTTCATTCATGCTTCCTGCCATTATCTTTAAACCTAATGCACGTCCTTCTTTGATCATGCGCAATGCAGGCGTTAAACCACTGCATTTGGTAAGTTTTATATTAATGCCGTGAAAATGGCCTGCGCATTTCCTTACATCGCTTTCAAAAACACAGCTCTCATCGGCAAACAAAGGCAGCTCAGATTTTTCATACAATATTTTCATGCCCTCCCAATTATCTTTTGCAAGCGGCTGTTCTACCAGCTCCACGCCCAGCTGTTTTAACTGGGGTATATTCTGCAATGCCTCATCTAACTCCCAGCCGGCATTTACATCTACCCTGAAGACAGCATTGGTGTAAGCCCGGAGCGCGCGTATGATCTCCACATCCTCCGCTGTGCCTAATTTTATTTTATAAACAGGCTGCGGATTGTCTCTCATTTTTTCAATCATTTTTTCAATGGAATCAATGCCGATGGTATAATCTGTCTGTGGTATGTTGTCCCATTTGGTACCGAATAATTCATACAAAGGTTTGCCGTTCATCTTGGCGAACAGGTCCCATGCAGCCATATCTAATGCACATATCAGAAAAGGGTTTTGAGGGAACAGGTGATGCAGGTAATGCCAGTAGCGTTCCGGTTCGGTGAGTGCAAATTTCTCCACCATTTTTTTCCTGGCATGCAGGTCGGCTATCATTTGCTCTACGGTAATGTTGTAGTAAGCTATTGCCGGCGCTTCTCCCCATCCTGTGAAGGGTCCTATGCTCAGGCTTACGACCAACGCAGGCTGATGCGTTTTGGTTCTGCCACCTGAAATAGTAAAAGGATATTTAAACGGCGTACTGACTGAATGGTAAAATAATTGCATTTTATTGGCGATAAGCTGCAAAGATAGTGGATAATTGAGTGTGGTGAATGGTGAGTAATGGTGAGATGTAAAAAAGTAAAAGTGAGACGTATTCAGCGGCCAGCGGTCAGTTTAGTAATTCATTTGTCAATTGTCAATTAATACAATAAATAACTGCACAACTAAACAAGCCCACAACTTACGAATACACAACTCCATGATATTCCACTAAAATCTTCGCTTTCCGCTGCCCATTTTCCATTGTCAATTGTCAATTACGCTCTCCACTTTCCATTCATTGTCAATTATCCCTTATCAATTATCAATTAAGCTCTCTCAACTTTTCCTGAATCCCCACCTGATTATTTCTTTCCAGGTTGGCTTCTTTCCGTACATTAAAATGCCAACGCGGTAAATTTTAGCTGCAAGCATGCTTGCCAGAATAAAAGATGCTATAAGTATAAAAATGCTTAACGCAAGCTCCCAGTAAGTAACGCCTGCCGGAACACCCTGCGCTACCCTGCCCATCATGACGATGGGAGAGGTTAACGGGAACATGCTGCCAAATACAGCAAGGCTTCCATTGGGCATATTTACTGCTTTGGTCAGCATCACAAAACCTATGATCAATGGCAGTGTTATCGGCAGCGTGAGCTTCTGCGCATCTTCTTCGCTTTCGCTTACCGCACAGCCGATAATGGCGTACAGCGCGGCATACAGCAGGTATCCTCCTAAAAAATAAATGATAAACAAGGCAATGATCAACGGGAAATTTATGTCATTAAGCTGGGTAAAAACATCCTGCACATTATCCATCCTGCCTGCGCCCCCGGTTATGGAAGCCAAGCTATCGCCGAGCATCAGCGGGGCTGCCAAGGCTTGCAATATCAAAGCTAAAACAATCCAGATAAAGAATTGCACCAGGCCTACCGCACCGATACCTAAGATTTTCCCCATCATTAACTGGAAGGGTTTTACACTGCTGACAATGACTTCTGCAATACGGTTTATTTTTTCTTCCATCACTCCGCGCATAACAATGGCGCCGTAGATGAGTAAAATAAAAAATATCAGATAGCCGCTGATCATGCCGATAATATAGCTGATGCCTGATTTTATGTTGGACTCATCATCGCCCTGCATATTTACAAACTGCACTTCACGGTTGGTGCGTTCTATTTCTATAGCTTCGCGCTGCTGTGGCGACATATTGTTTATACGCATTTGCCGCAGGCGTTCATTGATTGACTTTTGTATATTGTCCTTGGCCATAATGCCAAGGCTTTCGCCTGTTGTAAGCTGTATGGGCGTTTTATCGTCAATGCTGTCGCTGGTTACCAGAAAGCCGCTGTATTTCTTTTCCTGTATTTGTTGTGCCAACTGCTGCTGCGTAAGGCCGTTTACGAAAATAAATTCGGCATCTTTATTTCCAGGAATGGTATCGCTAAAAATACCTGCATTGTCCACAACAGCTATTTTTGTTTGGGTACCATCGTACACCATAAAATAAAATATAGCCAGGTATATCCCGAATATGAGTACGGGCAATAAAATAGTTGTAAGCAGAAAAGATTTTTTCCTTACACGCGTAAGGAATTCTCTTTGAAAAATCAGAAATATTTTGTCCATATATTTTTGTTGTACGGATTACTCAAATGTTCGGCTGACGGCATTTGTACCGTTTACCAGTTTTATGAAGATATCGTTCAGCGAGGGCAAAAGTTCATTGAACGATTCTATCTCTGCTTCTTTTTCAAGCAGGTAGCGCAATACGTTATTACCCGGCATTGATTCATTCAGCCTGATGATTATTTCGCTATTGTTGTGTTTAATAATTTCAAAAGGTGCATCGGCAAAGTCAATATTTTCGTTGCGGATCTTTATAAGAAAATGGTTGTCGCGATATTGCTGCTTTACACCTTTTACCGTGCCGTCAAGTATTTTTTTGCCGAGGTTTATCAATACAATTTTATCACAGATCTCTTCTACCTGCTCCATCCTGTGGGTACTGAAAATAACGGTACTGCCGTTTTTTGAAAGGTTATAAATTTCATCTTTGATGAGGTTGGCATTCAACGGGTCGAGGCCGCTGAAAGGCTCATCCAGAATGATCAGCGACGGATTGTGCAAAACTGTGCTGATGAATTGCAACTTCTGGCTCATACCTTTGCTAAGGTCCTGTACTTTTTTATTCCACCAGCTTTCCATATGCAATTTAGAAAACCACTCCTGTACTTTTTTTGTTGCGTCTGCCTTAGACAATCCTTTTAAGCGGGCCAGAAAAACGGCATGCTCACCAACTTTCATTTTTTTATACAACCCGCGTTCTTCAGGCATGTAGCCTATTTTGGCAGTATCTTTCGATGGGTTAAGCTTCCTGCCATCCAGGAATATTTCTCCTTCATCGGGATAAGTAATGCCTGTGATCATGCGGATCAGGGTAGTTTTTCCTGCGCCATTGGGACCAAGCAAGCCGAATATTTCTCCCTGGTTAATAGAAAAACTTACATCGTCAACCGCTTTGTGATTGCTGAAATATTTTTTGAGATGCTGTAGTTTTAATAGCTCCATCGTTTAGAATTAAGACCGAATATAGAAAAAAGTTTCCGCATTTGTTGAATTCAAGATTCTTCGCGCAAAGCTATACACGGAAAACTTTGTACTGCAAGAACAACTCCTGTTGTTGACCTCACCTGGCGCTATCGTTGTTGAGAAGGAGCCAGCGCAAGCCTCACGATGCAGCCTAAGATTCTCTGTGATACTTTTGGGATAACATTGTACTCTTTGCATCTTGTTGGTGCTTTTGCGGCAAAGGCAAAAAAAATAATGACTCTTTGCGAAAAACCTTGTGTGCTTTGTGTTTAATCTTTACCGAAAGTATCCAAATGGAGATAAATAAAGAGGAGAATAAAACTATAAATAAAACATGGGCATAAGCATAAAATAAAAAAAGAAAGCCATCTCTACAAGACAGCCTCCTTCCCTTAAAATCTATGTTCTATGAAACCTGATATATACGCTGAAGATTATTTATTCTGTGTCCCGTCCAGATAGATCCAGCCGGTATTGATAAACATAGCCATCTCCATCAGCGTATACACCATTGATAAGGGCATAACTGTTTTTTGAACCCTGCAACACCTTATCAATATCTTCCGGAGTACGCACCGGCTGGTTGTTGATACTGATAATGATAAAGCCATTAGCCACGCCTGCTTTTCTCAACACGCCATCTTTGAGGTTAGAAACCTGCACACCGTTTCTGATGCCGTTCTTTCTGGCTGTGCTATTGTCCACAGGTTTTAATGTAGCGCCAAGGCTTGCTGCACCGGTAGCTGCGGCTACTTCATTCTCAACTTCGCCCAACTGTTTCTGAAGCGTAGCGGCGGTATTGTATGCTTTACCAGCACGTATGTACTCCATCACTATTTTATCGCCGGGTTGTTTACTACCAATAGAGGAAGAAAGTTCAGCGCTGCTTCTTACTGTTCTGCCATCTACCTTGGTAATGATGTCGCCTTTTTTCAAGCCTGCGCTTTCAGCAGCGCCATCTTTGCTTACGCCGCTCACGTATAAGCCGGTATTGAAATTTTCAATCTTCAATTCTTTCTTCTGTGCATCCGAGAAGCTGCCTACATCGCCGTATGAAATGCCTAAGTATCCGCGCTGTACCACACCATATTTGATCATATCATTTACTGCTTTCTTTACCAGGTTTACCGGTATGGCATAGGAGTAGCCGGCGTAGGTGCCTGTCGGAGATGCAAGTGCTGAATTTACCCCCACCAGCTGTCCGTTGGTATTTACCAGCGGGCCCCCACTGTTACCACTATTCACAGCAGCATCTGTTTGTATGAATGATTCAATAGCGGCTGCTTTGCCCTGCATGTTTCGCTGGTTAATGTTGATGCTTCTGCCCATCGCACTGACAATGCCGGCAGTAACGGTAACATCAAGCCCCAATGGGTAACCGATAGCCAGTACCCACTGCCCAAGTTTTACATCATCGCTGTTTCCCATTACAAGATGCGGAAAATTATTACCATCAATTTTTAGTACAGCCAGGTCAGTACTGGGATCTGTGCCTACTACTTTTGCCGTGTAGGTTTTCTTTTCAGCTGTGGTCACAGTTACATTGTCTGCCCCCTGCACTACGTGGTTGTTGGTTACGATGTATCCGTCTTTTGTAATAAAAGCTCCGCTGCCGCTTGCTCTCTGTTCGGGCTGTACCATTCTGCCACCGCGTCCAGGATTACCGAAGATGCCACCGAACGGGCCGAAAAAATCATCAAAAGGGTTATAAGAGTCTTCGCTTCTTTCTATTTCCTTTGCTTTGGTAAGCGTTTTAATATGCACAGTAGCGGGTGTGGCAGCCATTGCTGCAGCAGTAAAATCTATATCGCCGGGCGACAGGTGATTCCTGTTTGAAGAATCTAAAAAGCTGGCATAGTTTACCGGGTAGGAAGAATTTTGTGATTCAAAAAGCGCCTGCTTTGATTCCATATATTTTCCATAACCCCAAATTCCTGCTACGGCAGAAATAAGACTGATGCCCGCAACTCCTAAAATTTGTTTTATATTCATTTGCATTTATTTTTTTAAAATCATGATGTTTTTACTGATCACAAAATAAACATTTAATATATAGAATAAAAATAAAGAAAATACTAATTAACAAAAAATTCACGAAGACTTTCGTAGATAAAATCACCTTCCGAAACGGTAGTAATGCAAGAGTTCGGGGTTTTCGCCCTGCAATAATTTCACGATCATTTTTGCACCCTGCACAGAAAAGGTAATACCATTGCCGCCGAAGCCAAGATTAAAAAATGCATTAGGCATTTTAGAATATTTACCAATGTAAGGCAAAGCATCTTTGGTTCTGCCGAAGGCTCCTGCCCAACTAAAGTCTTCTATGAAATCTATACCCGGCACCAGCACTTTTAATTTTTTTTTGAGCCGCTCTGATTTTTTATTCTTTGTTTTAAAACTAAGGCTGGCTGTGCTGTACCTGCCGTCTTCGCCACCCGCTAGCAGCCTGCCGTCATCCGTAGTGCGTGCATAGAGATAAGGCACGTCTGTATTCCATACAAGCGTTTCTTTCCATGCTTTTTTCAGCGGCATGTTTTGTTCGCTGATGGTAGCATAGGTAGTAATGATCTCAGCTATTTTTTCATCAATATATTTCAATGATTCAAAACCGGTGCAGAAGATAACTTTATTAGCCGCTACTACATTTTTGGCCTCAGTGGTTAACTTCACACCCTGCTCCGTGCATTTGATATCTGTAACTTCTGTATGATCATACACCTGCATACCTTTGCCAACACAGAAGGATATTAATTCATGAGCCAGTCTGTAGGCATCTGCGCTTGCTGCAGTATCCGAAAGAATACCGCCGCTGGAAACTATGCCATACCTGCTTTCTATTTCCTTGCTATCAAGCCACTGCACGCCTAATTTGTACTTATCTCTGATCTTAAACTCCTCATGCAGCCAGCGCGATGCTTTTTTGTTGTGCGAAACGTACAAGGATTTTTTAGTTTCAAAGCCACATTCAATATTATTTTTGCTGATTATTTCGCCTAAGTCTATTATGGCATCTATACCTGCTCTATAGCATTTTACTGCTCCTTCTTCGCCGATGATATCTTTCAGCTTGTACAAAGGCATATCTATTTCGTATTGCAGCATAGCTGTGGTGGCAGAAGTGCTGCCCTGCGCCACATCTCTTTTATCCAAAAGCACTACATCGTAGCCGGCTGTTATAAGTTCGTAGCACATTAATGCGCCTGTAATGCCGCTACCTAAAACCACAATATCGGTAGAAATATTTTCGTGAAGCGAGGGATAACTGTTGAGCAAGCCGTTGCTTACCAGCCAGAAAGATTCAAAAGTTCTGAGTCTCATATAATGTTCTTCTATCCTTAAAAAAATTAAAGCCACCGTTTCATGGGTGACTTTAATATAAGACTTTTAAAATTGTACTATACTTTTCTTTTTGTTATCATGCTGTAGATCCATAAAAGAAGGATAGCGCCCAAGATCGCAAGGAAGAAGCTCCTGATGTTGAAGCCATCTGTTGTTCCCCATCCTAACATTGTACCTATCCAGCCGCCTACAAAAGCTCCAAGGATACCTATAATGATAGATGCGATCCAACCGCCTGGATCAGCGCCCGGGCGAATAGCTTTGGCAATAGCTCCTGCTATCAGACCAAATAAAATCCATGATAAAATTCCCATAGTTTTTTGTTTTTAAAATTAAAAAAATTAGTGTTTAGTTCTATTAAAACAAAAGTTGAGCCAAACTTTTATTTGCATCTGCATTGTTGCATTTTTTATATTTTTTAAGATATTATTGATACAGCTAATCAATGAAACTTTTGCAACCAGTAAGTTGGCAGCATATTTGATTTAACTACACTATACAAAAACTATAAAAATATGCAACCACAACCAATGACTACGCTCGCAGAAGTAATGAATAGCCTCAGAAAAAAAGGCATAGACAGCGAGATAAAATTAAATGATGCCAACGAAATGCAACATGATAAATCCGGGAAAATATTCAAGCCCGAGGAGCTGACCATTATTAAAACATACCGTTTTGAAGGGCAGTCTGACCCCGGAGATAATTCTGCATTGTATATAGTAAAAGATGCACAAGGCAGCAAAAGTTTTATACTTGATACCTATGGGGCTTATTCAGACAACCCCGGCCCGAAATTTGACGATTTTTTAAAACAAATACCTGTGGAAGAAGTTCCGGAACTCTGACACTTAAACAGCAACAACATGGAAATAACTTATCAATTCAGTTATGACTATATCCCTTCAGATATTGTAGAAAAAGAAGAGAGCTATAACGAGGAAAGGAGACTGAGAAAAGTTGAAACAATTAAAAATATCATCAGCGAGTACACTGCAAAGCTGCCGGGGATAGAGTACAAAATAGAGGCTGCCAAAGGCGAGGGCCTTCTATTGCTCAACTGTGAAGAGGCGGACAGCCAATATTACAAAGAATTTGATGAAGCGTTGAGAGCAATCGGCATTACTAACACCACGATACCTCAAGAAGAAAAGCCGGAAACAAACGAAGGCTATGTTGCTACTCCCACTATTGATGTAACTGAAGAAGCAACGCAAGCTTCAGATGATAATGCTGTAGCTTAATTTGCTAAACTACTTGTACACAAATTCCATTGCACTCTTTCCAGATGCCGTTTCGCCAAAACCGTTAAAGAAGAATCCGGCAGCTTCGGCGTTATCACGCGTATTTTCAATCTCATCCGCTGTTTTACCTTCCACGGTAAGGTAAAACAGCGGATCTATTGTTGGCGAATGTTCCCTAACTCCTCTGCAATATCAATGATCTCTTGTGTAATGTTTGAAGTTTCGTATGCCATGGCTTATTGTTTTTATAAATTTAGCAAGAAATTTTATTGGAAATAATAAGTTTCAAAGAAATTAATAATGATTTAATACCCGCTGGCAATAAATATGCCCGGCAACTTTTGTAACCGGGCACATGAAACTGCTTAATTGAAAATTTATACATGAACTTCTACCTGGTGCGTTTGCTCATCATTCACCAGTGTGATGTAGTCTGACTGAAGCTCTGCTCCATCTATAATGTACCTCGCGGGTTTGCCGGAATTTGTATTGAATACAGATATCCTGTACAAAGTGTTTTCATATTTATAATCAATGCGGAAAGAGTTCCAGTTTTCAGGTACACACGGATCGAAGTAAAGTTTTTCTGCTTTGCGTCTCAATCCGAGCAGCGACTCAATTATAAACTGGTACATCCACGCCGCAGAACCGGTATACCACGACCAGCCGCCTCTTCCTTCATGCGGTGCCACGCCATAGATATCCGCCGAGATCACGTAAGGTTCTACCTTGTAGCGCTCTATTTTTTTCTCGGTCTTGCCCAGGTTCACCGGGTTGATGAGTGAGAACAGCTCCCAGGCACGCTGATCTTTCAGTTTTGCAAAAGCCATCAGCGACCAGATAGCAGCATGGGTGTATTGCCCGCCGTTTTCACGCACGCCCGGCAAATAGCCCTTGATATAGCCAGGGTTTGGATTGGCCTTATCAAACGCAGGTGTCAGCAGTTTTATAAAGCCATGCTCTCGGTTTACCAGGTGCTCATTCAAAGATTCCATCGCTTCTGCGGACCGTTCCGGAAGGCCCGCGCCTGAAAGCACTGACCAGCTCTGAGAGATGGAGTCTATCTTACACTCTTCATTTTCAGCAGAGCCCAGCGGCGTGCCGTCATCAAAGTATGCGCGGCGGTACCACTTGCCATCCCAGGCATGTTTGTTGATATTGTCTTTGAGAATTTCTGCCTGCATCCTGCACTCTTCTGCAAATTCAGGATCATCATTCATATGTGCAATATCAATAAATTTAATCAGCACATCGTAGAGGAAGAAGCCGAGCCACACGCTTTCGCCCTTGCCATGCTCGCCCACTTTGTCCATGCCATCATTCCAGTCGCCGGATCCGATCAGTGGCAGCCCGTGCTTACCGAACTTCAATCCGTAGCGTATGGCGTATACGCAGTGTTTATACAAGGATTCGTAATGGTTCAGGAACACCGGCAGGTCGTAATAAGACTCTTCATTGGGCCTTAACAACCTTCCCTCTATGAATGGTACACTTTCACTGAGAATATCCTTGTCACCTGTGATTTCCACATAGCGTGCGGTTGCATACGGCAGCCACAGATAGTCATCAGAACAGGTAGTACGAACACCTCTTCCCGTTGGCGGGTGCCACCAGTGCTGCACATCGCCTTCTTTAAACTGGCGCGATGCTGCCCGGAGAATGTGTCCCCTGGAAATGTCTTTGTGATTGTGCATCAGCGACATTACATCCTGCAACTGATCCCTGAAGCCGTAAGCGCCACCTGACTGGTAAAAGCCGCTGCGCCCCCAGTACCGGCTTGCAAGCACCTGATAAGTAAGCCAGCCGTTGGCCAGCACATTCAGCGCTTTATCCGGTGTATTGATCCTGATGTCGTCCAGGATATCTGTCCACTTATCTTTCACTCTTTCAAATGCTGCTTCGCAGGCTGCCCTGCCTTTAAATTTATCGCAGAGCAATTTTGCTTCGGTGATATTATTGCCTGAACCTAGCCTGAAAACAATAATCTTTTCTTCCTCTTTGTATATATTTATTTTAAGCTGAATGGCTGCGCAGGGATCGTAAGCTGCACCTACTCTTCCTGAGAGCTTCGATCTGCGCATGGCTGCCGGCCTTTCAATATTGCCGTTTCTCCCGATGAATTCCACGCGGTCGCCACTGAAGCTTTTATCGGAACCATCCACATCAAAGAAGTTTACTTTTTCTGCGTAAGTAGTGTTGTATTTATTGCGAGAGAACATGGCGCCGTTCACATCTTTCTCCGTAATAACGTACATGCCTGTTTTATGCGGGCTGTCTCCCAGTACCCATTGCACAAAGCCGGTAACAGAAAGTTTCCGGTCTTCGCCTGAATTGTTCTTGATCCTCAGCTCAAAAAACTTCACACTTTCTTCCGCATCTACAAACACTTTCATAGTGGTGTATATATTGCCTTCCACGTGTTCAAATACAGAGTATCCGAAGCCATGCCTTGTAAGGTATGGATATTTGCTTGTTTTCGGGTAAGGCATCGGCGACCAAAACCTGGCTGTTTCTTCATCGCGGATAAAGAAAGCTTCACCCGCGCGCTCGCCTACCGGGTCGTTGTACCAAGGTGTAAGCCTGTATTCATGCGCATTATCTACCCATGTGTATGCCGATCCGCTCTGGGTAACTACTGTACCGATCTTTTCATTGGCAATCAGGTTGCTCCAGGGCGCAGGTGTGGTTTTTTCGGGTGTAGTTAATATTACGTACTCCTTTCCGTCACTGGTATAGCCGCCTACCGAATTATTGAAAATAAGATCATCAGGCAGCACCAGTTTTTGTTTTGGAAGCGTCTCTCCCAACACAGAATACACAGGCTGAATGGCTGCCGGCATTGCCTTTGAAAGCACTTTTTTATTTACCTGCTCAGACAGGCTTCCTGCCGCACCGTCAAAGATCACTCTGGCTACAGTCTGGAACAATATTCTGTCTTCATTGGAAATCTGGTCGCTGGTTCTTACGTAGATCCTTCCCGGCCTTTCATTGATATACACGCTACTCATGGCTGCAATGTAGTTTTGAATCTCGTCCTGTAACTCCTGGCGGTAGCTGCCGTAATCTTCATTCCAGATAACGAGGTCTACGGACAAGCCTTTCAGGTGCCAGTACATATGCGCCTTGATTAGGTATTTAGTAAGCTCGAGCTCTTCGTTGTTCTGTATTTTCAACAATACGATCGGGAGGTCGCCCGAGATGGCATAGCCCCACAAGCTCGACTGGCCGCGATTATTGCTCTTGATAATATTGGAATCTGCGCGGTAGCTTGGGTTGTTGTAAATAATGGAGCTTGCTATCCTGTTGAACAATTGCGCGTCTGCTTCCGCAGCATTGATCTGGCGGAGCAACACCTGGCTGTGTGTCCAGGAAAGTTCAAATGCCCTGTTCTTAAGGTATTTATCCTGGTATTTACTCATGAGGCCTTCACAGATCTCTTCTGTATGCGCGATGCCTATTACCAGGTCAAAAGATGCAGTTTGGTTGGGCTTCAGCGATATACGGTAGCGTATAGCCACGATAGGATCCAGCACAGAACCCTGCATACCTGATAATGCAACATTCTTTTCAAGCACTTCCGGCTTCTGTACAGAATAACCGCGGCCTATGAATTTCATGCGATCGGTTTCGTAAGAAACTGCGTCTATTTCCACGCCGCTTACAGACATCTGGTGAAACATCCACGGCGGGGTTTCATTATTTGACCTGGCGCGCCTGGTACACATGATGGCAGACTTAGCCGGAACGATCCTTGTTTGTACAAACAAGTTGCTGAACGCAGGATGTGCTTCATCGGCAGCCTGCGGCGCAAGAACTACTTCTGCATAGCTGGTGATCTCAATAGTTTTTTTGGAAGAATTACGGTTGGTGATCCTTACCCTTCGCATTTCAATATCATCTTCAGGAGAAACCACTGCTTCAGTTTTTACCTCAAAACCATTATCATTTCTTCTGAACTCTACGTGTCCCTTGGAAAAGATGGTCTCATAATCTTTACTTTCTACCTGTGTAGGCTGGTGGGTATTTGACCAGTATTTTCCTGTTTCCACATCTTTGATATAGCAGAACAAACCCCAGTTGTCAAGAGTGGTATCCTCTCTCCAGCGTGTAATGGCAATATTGTTCCACCTGCTGTAACCTCCGCCCGCATTGGTCAGCATCATCTGGTATTTACCGTTAGACAATAATTGTATATCGGGAATGATGGTATTGGGCGTATTGTTGATCCTCATCTGCGGCTCCGGTGTGGAAGTGATAAGGTCTGACAGTTGGGCATCCTGTGTATAGTAGTTTGAAACACGCGGTATTCTTTCCTGCAACAGCAGTATGGTTGACTGAAACTGCGGGTCTTCGCGGAAGCGCATCTGCATTTTTTTATCTAATAAAATATAAGCCAATGCCAGCAATCCCATACCCTGGTGGTGCACCATGAACGACCGAATGATCTCATAGCTTTGCTTGCGCGGCAAGCGTGATGCGGTATAATCAATGGCTTCAAAGAAACCATAGCGACCTTCAAAGCCTTTTTTAGACATTAACCGCAGGTTGTCGCACGATTCCTTCGGCGCTACCATCAGAGCAAGCATAGTGGCATACGGTGCAATCACCAGGTCCTCTCCCAGGCCGCGTTTCAGGCCCATACCCGGTACGCCAAATGCCCTGTACTGGTAGTTAAGATTAGCATCTACCATGTTATAGCCGGATTCTGATACACCCCAAGGAATACCGTTTTGCTTGCCATACTCAATCTGCCGCTCAACCATAGCTTTTGAAGTCTGATCAATGAGCGTATTGGGGTAAGTAGGCATTACCAGTTGTGGCATCAGGTATTCAAACATTGAGCCGCTCCAGGAAAGCAACACCGGCGCCTTGTCGCCCATGGTGAGCAGTCTGCCAAGCGCGAACCAGCTTTGCTGGGGTATACGCCCCTGTGCGATTGCTACGTAAATTGCGAGCCTCGCTTCTGATGCAAGCAGATCGTAATAGCTGGCATCTTTGCGGTGCTCACTTACGTTGTAGCCAATGTGCAACAACTTTTTATCACGGTCGTAAAGAAAATCATATTCAACATCTACAAACAAATTGCATTGCCTGCTCAGTTTATCTATACGTGTGATGAGCTCCGTTGCTGTTCGGCTTGCGTTCGATATTTTTTGTTTTACATCAAGCAATATTTCTTTCTCTTTGAGATCGGCTGTTGTTTTCATTACCTGGTCCAGCACGGGATAAGCACGTTCTGTATACGTAGCGAGGTCTTTAAAAGTAGGCACTTCATTGAGGAATGCCAGCTCTGTATGCTTCTCATGCAATGGCAGGTGTATAATCCATGGCATGTAAAACTCAAGCTCAGCGCGGATATCCTGCAATTGCTTCTCGAGTTTTTGCATCCATACTGCACCTACGTTTTGCTGTATCACCTGGAACTTATTAATATGCTCTTTGGAAATTTCTTCAAAGTGCGCAAGCGCTACCAGGACTTCACTGATCTGCACCGGTGTTTTCTCATAAAATTCACGGATGTCTGCCTTGAATCTGTTTAAGGATGCCTGCTCCAGGGTACCGAGTTCGCTTTGCATCACTGCAATGGTATCCAGCAATCCGTTAAATAGCTTGTTGTCTATAACTTTATCTGCCGGTATATCCAAAAGGCCCTGGCGCAGGGTAAGCAGATGGCCGGATAAGTTTCCGCTGTCTACCGTAGACACGTACAAAGGATAAAGAGGCTCTAAGGTTTGGGTATCGTACCAGTTATAAAAATGGCCGCCGTAACGCTCCATTTTCGTCATTGTCTCTATTGTTCTTTCGGTAGACTTTATCAATTGCCCTGCAGTGATGTAGCCGAAGTCATAAGCCGACAGCGATGACAACAAACTCATACCAATGTTGGTTGGCGAGGTTCTGTGCGCAATGGCTTCCTTAGGGTGTTGCTGGTAGTTGTCCGGCGGCAGCCAATTGTCTTCTTCAGTAACAAAAGTTTCAAAGAACAGCCAGGTTTTGCGAGCCAGAGCACGAAGGTAGATGGTATCTTCCGCAGACAATTCTGCTATTTTTTTCTCGCGCGGCTTGCTAAGCCACCATACCATATACGGGCTGGAGATCCATAGGAGCGTTATAGGAATAGCAGTGACCAACGCTGCCGGCACATACACGGAAAGATACACAAGTAGCGCAATTGAAATTACAGGCGATATCCACATAAACCTGAAGGCATCCACAACAGAGCCGTTTGACTTAAACTGCTGACTTGCTGAAGGAGTCCACTCCAACAACTTTCTTTTAGAAATAATCATCCTCCAAAGCGCCTTAACAATGGCATCCAGGTTGTTGAAGGCTTCGAACGGAAGCACCGCAAAATTGAAAACAAAATGTGTAAGCCCGGTAATGAAATTACGTGTAACATCATACAGGTGAAACTTCAGGTTTACCTCTTTTGATTTATGAAAAAAATGCCATACGGAGCTGGTAATATTCGGCAAGAATAAAACACCGATAACAATTAACGGCCAAATATTTTTCTTGGGTAAAAGTGTCCATCCCAACATCATCAGCAACAACAACGCCATGGGCACGAGGCTGCGGCGAAGATTATCTATTATCTTCCATCTGGATAGAGAAGACAAATAAGTTTTTTTCAGCTTACCTGCTTTGTTGGGTGCAAAAGGCAATGCCCACGCTGCAATCTGCCAGTCGCCGCGGATCCAGCGGTGCCGGCGGTTTACATCCGCTGCATAGGTAGAGGGATACTCTTCATAGAGCTCCACATCTGTAAGATAACCAGAACGGATATAATTGCCTTCCAAAAGATCATGGCTGAGAATGCGGTTGTCAGGAAATCTTTCGCCCAGCACTTTTTCAAAAACTTCCAGGTCATAAATTCCTTTCCCCACGAAAGACCCTTCGCGGAACAGATCCTGGTATACATCTGACACTACCCTCGTGTACGGATCCAGGCCTGAATCGTTGCCATGCATCCTTTTGTAGTAAGAGCTCTTTTCACCCGGCAGGCTCACAGCTACACGTGGCTGTAGAATGCCGTATCCTTCCACAACGCGGTTCCATTTTTTATGGAGCATAGGAATGTTTAAAGGGTGTGCCATAGCGCCAACGAACTGCCTTGCTGTTTCGCGCGGCAACTGTGTATCCACATCCAGGGTGATAACATATTTTATTTTCCCAAGTTTGGATATATCGCTAACGATAAGCGAGAAGGGCTCTGTTTTGGAGTTATCAAGCAGCAAATTGTTCAGCGCCGAAAGCTTGCCTCTCTTTCTCTCTTCGCCCATCCACTTTTTTTCGCGCGGGTTCCACTTACGCGGGCGGTGAAACAGATAAAAAATATCTTTTGAAGTTTTCTTGTATTTTTCATTCAGCAGTTCTATCTGCTGTTTTGCATAGGCAGTAAGCTGCTGGTCGTCAGGCATGGTTTCAGCGGCTGCATCCGGAAAATCTGTAAGTAAAGCATAATAAAGATTATCATCTGAGTTGCCCAGGTACCTTACCTCCATATCTTCTATCAACCCGTCTATGATGCTTGTGCTTCCCAGCATACAGGGCACTACAACCATGGTCCTGTTTGATGTGGGTATATCACCGGAATAGTCCATCTTAGGCAATGGCGAAGGGCGCACGATGATAGTTGACAACCAGTTGACCACTGACATAACAAACTGGCTGAATGCACCCCAGCTTATGATGCCTGCAAATAATACCAGCCAGGTATCTATACCGCGGTTGTATAAAAACAAGCTTACACAAAATGCCAGGAATAAAGACAGCAATACGATAGATCCTATATAAATGATCAATCGCTGCCTGCCTGTTGCTAGCTTAAGTTTATCATTAAAGGTCATGCGCATGTGTATCTCTTGTTGGAGTTCAGCGCGGCCTTTTTTATCTAATAAGAAATAACCTACATGGCATTTACGGGGATGCTCGTTTTTAATCGCGTTGTTTTTAGCCATGTTAATGGCCTTCTCCGCAATAGCGGCCTCTGAAAAATCACTGCGCCTGGCAAAGTGCTCAATTACGTGGCGGTAATTGTCGCGGGTAGAAAAGTCCATGTTGCCGTACACGCCGTTGATATCCTGCTGCAGTATTTTATCTACGGTGCTTACGCTTTCAACAAAATCTTTCCATTCAGTTTCTTTCAGGATGCGTATACTTTCAATGGTATTGCGCATAGTTACCTGATCGGTTGCCTGCCTCTGGCTTTCGAAGTTTAAAAGCTCACTGCTGGTGTGGCCCTGGTCTACCAGTTGCTGTTCTATCCAGGTAAGCGGGATGGCTACTGCTGCACCGCGCCCCTGCAGCCTGCGGAAAAATTCGGTTACGAAAGCGCTGGTAAGGTTGATCTTTGATTTGGCCATATCCGCGATCACCAATATTACATCACGCTGATTTTTTTCTGCTTTTTGCAATACAGAATCCGCCCAATGGTTGGCAAGGTTTTTATCGATACGGTCCATAGCCAGGCGGTTGGCAAGGCGCCTTAAATTTTCTATCAACGCAATACGCAGCATAATAGGCAAGGCCCATAATTCACCAATGGTAAGAGGCGTAACAGACTGGTAGGCATTAATAAAACTCACCACATTGGCTAAATCTATCCTTCCATCGGTATGGGAAATGATCTCCAGTGCAATATCATAAACCCGCGGAAGACCTGCAGAACCACCCTTGCTAAGGTGCGGCAGGTTTCGGTTGTATTCTTTGGGAAGGTGTTTTTTACTGATGGATATCTGCTCATCTATCAGGTAATAATTGTCTAAGTACCACTCGGCTGCCGGCACAATAGGCATGTTGGCTGTAACTGAATCTGCCAGAAGTCCACGCACCGTTTCAAGGGTATCTTCATTATCGCCCAGCCTTTTGAGAATGGTATCGCTGGCAGTTGCGGTATCTATGGAATGTGATTGTGCAATCCTTACGCCGTGCACTTCCATCTGCCTGGCGCTGTAAAGTTCAAAACGTTGTGTATCCAGGGTTTTTCCTTTGCCTTTGCGTTGAATATCTTTCTCATACTGACTGCGCAAACGCATTAATTTATCATAACTACTCTCAGCAATAATCTTCATTATGTTTTTTTTACTTTCCATACTATCTGCACTAAATTTCTATGTTGTTTTTTGTATTTTTAATGCCGGTTATTTCCACTCTTCGTTGAGCAGGCAGGCCGATATAAAATTTCTTTTCTGGGCAATAGTAATATCTGCACGCATGCTCTTCTTCCATTCTTCTACTTTGCCGAAAAATTTTTCTTTGGTAAAGCCTTCCTGGGTAAACACTTCTTCCAGCTCTTTAATGTCTTTATCTGTATAGCCAAAGTCAAGGCGCAGGTATTCTTTCAGGTCTTCAAATTTGCGTGACGGGCTTTTAGCTTTAATGGCTTCAGGCTCCAGGTCTTCATGTATGGCGCTTACTTTCTTTATGGAAATGGTCAACAATATTTCATTATGCTTCTCTTCGTTGAAAGGCTTATCTGTGGCGAGGCAGTAAAGCTCTTTGGAAGGCGCCGGTGTAATGAGCTCTGAACTCAAAAGCTCTTTAATGGCTTTGGATATCTTATCGTTGTTTTTAATATTGAGCGCCGCTGCGATCTCTGCTTCTTTGAGTATTACGTAGTCATCGAGCTTTGTTGCTGTCTGCGCATAGTTGTAAATTTTTACTGCAAGAGATGAGACACCGAAAATATTTTTCAGCAGGGAAAAATATTCATCTTTAAACGCTGCATCAGAAAAAACATTTACCTGTTTCTCTAAGAGATAAGCTCCTGCATCCAACGATTTTTTGATTGATTTCTTGCTCATTTATTCGATCCTATTTTTTTAAAATGCACCAGCCCGAATGCCGTAAATATACAACATAATCGAATGGCTTTCAAGATGTTTTTTTTATTGTTTTACTAATGGCAGGCTCACGTAAAAGGTAGTGCCAACGCGGGGGATACTCTCAAACCAGATGCGGCCTTTGGCATTCTCAACGATACCCTTGCTGATGGCAAGACCCAAGCCTGTACCGGAAGACTTCGTGGTGAAATTCGGTACAAAAATACGCTTGGCCTTTTCTTCATCAATGCCCATGCCATAGTCATGTACAGACACAACCACATTTTCACCATAATCCTGCATAATGATCTCAATAGAATTGTTTTCCTCTGCACTGCTGGCTTCAATGGCATTCTTGATGAGGTTGGTGAATAAGCGGGTAGTCTGTGATTTATCGAAGTAGATAAGGTCTTTACCACTTTTTTTATACACTATCTCATAATCGCTTTCCACAGAATACATTTTTACAAGGCTATCCAGCACTTCAGATATGTGGAATTCTTCCAGGCGCACATTGCCAATATTGGCGAACTGCCCGAAATCGCCTGCTATCAGTGCAAGCTGGTCTATTTGTTCAATGAGAGAGTCCGCAATTTTCTTAGACAACTCTTTGGATGATTCATCCCCGATATCAACCAATCTTTGCAGGAACTGCAGGTTCAGCTTCATGGGTGTGAGCGGGTTTTTAATCTCATGAGCTACCTGCCTGGCCATTTCCTGCCATGCGCCTTCACGCTCGGTTTTAGCCAGTTGCTGCACAGAAGCGTCGAGCTTGCGCACCATGCGGTTGTACTCATTGATCAGCGCACCCAGCTCATCGTTTTTTTCCCAGTATACTTCTTCATTTTCCTTACCGATATTGATCATTTTCATCCGGTCTTTGAGTACGGAGAAGGAGTTGAGTATCCTTTGTGTGAGGAATACAGACAATACACCTGCCAGCAGAAACACCAGCGCCGTAAGAATAATGATGATGGTAATGAACGAAGAAATATTTTTATTAAGCTGGCTCTGTGAGTTAAGGAACGGGATATTGAGATAGCCCATATCTACTCCACGCAACTGCAGTGGCGCATAGCCGCTCAAAAAGCGGAAAGAACCTATCTGTTCGTTCTGGTAAAAGTCTTTTTTGAAATTTACGCGCATCTGGTTGTATGCTACGGGATGCATCTGGCTGCTCAATATCTTACGGTTGTAAATATAGGGTTGAGAGGTGGTCACTATCTTGCCGGAAGTATCGTAATAATTAATGTTTTCATTGCTCACAGAAGCCATCCTCATTATTTCTGCCGTAATGAATTCATTAAACTCTTCCTGCGAAGGTACCGGCTTATCGAGCCCGAAAATGATCCTTGCATCAAACTCAATTTCTTTGATAAAACGGTTGATAACGCTATGCAGCCTGTTGACGTTTTCTTTTTCAAAATTTAGTATAAAGAAAGATATGGTAGAGCCGCCGATAAGTACAAAGGAGAACAAGCTTACAAAAATAATGGCCGTGTACACCTGCGTGCGCATGGATAGCTGTACCTTCTGCACAATGGCTTTCTTCCGGAAACGGGATTCTATCAGGAAATACAATAAGTTGATGAGTAAAATAGAAACCATGCAAAAGCCCAGCAGGTAAGAGAACATGGCAATGAATTCAAACAGCACACCATTTCTTTTTACGATCACTATCATCTTATTGTTGCCTGCATTGTACCAGTATTGGTTGCCGTTAAAATCGGACACCACCACCAATTCTTCTACCGGGAAAGGCGACGGGTCAATGGTATCGGGAAAATCATAGTCCGTGCTCTCATGTACAATGCGCCTGTTTTTGTATATGGCAATATAATAATTGTTGGCAAGCGTTTCCATGTTATCTGTTTCTGCAAGTAACTGCAGGTACAGGTTATTGTCCATATACTCTTTGGGCGTAATGGTCAAATACAGGTAACCGGCGCTGTCTTTATCGTTGCTCACAAATTCGTTCCTGTAAATAAAAGCGTTGGTTCCCGAGTCAGACTCATTATAGAAAAGGTCGCGTACACTGATCTCCAGGCTTTTGCTGATCACAGAATCAAGCTCGGCCTTTGACAGATCATTGTTATTGAACAGCGGCTCTACGGCTGAATTGAATGTATAGATGCCTATATCAAAATTATTGAGGTAGGCAGAAAAGTTGTTTACGTAAAGGCTGTCTTTGATAAAGCGGTTCTGCAACGAATCTTTAAAGCGGTAAAAATCTTTTTTATGAAAAAATGTGTTGAGCTCTTCAATACTCAGGGTCAACAAGTTTTGATCGGTATTGATAGATTTGTAGGATAAATTTTCTGCAATATTTTTTACTTTCTTTTCCTCAAGCACATCACTTTCTTTCAGCAGGAATGTTGTCGAGAATGAAAAGAATATTACCCAGAATAAAAAATAGGGAGAACGTATAAGCCGCGATTCAAAGTCATTAATTTTATAATGTACAAATATTATATAGCCGATAAGCCACACCATCATGCCAAGCTGTACGTATATACTAATGGTATTTGTAAAACCAAATAATATTATTATGCTCAGAGTTGATGCAATGGCTAATTTTTGCCATAACGGTATGCCCATCTGGTTGGCAGGCTGCATTAAAATGTAGGTAAGGTTGTAGTAGATCAGTATCAGTACCGAAACAATAAAAAATGCCGCAGCCGTGTACTTATTAAGCTCAAAGAAATTGATCACGTTAAACGGTATGCCCGAATCTACTACGAGGCTGCGTATAATGCTAAATACAAAAAATGAAAAAATAATAAATCCAGTGAAGAATACATAACTGAGGATGAGGTTCTTCTTCCTGTCGCCTTCTGTATAAAGATTATAATCGTACCGGTAGCGGATAAACTTGGTAATCCATAAGGTAAGCAAAGAATTGATCATCAGCGCCCCCAGAGAAGGATGCAGCGCGCTGGAAGCATAAATAGCAGGATTGAATAATTCAAACTGCCTGAAGAAAAATGGGAATGGCACAAAATAAGAAAAACCGCGCAAGATCAATAAGCTCGCCACCAACAGCAGGAAACCTGTTTTAAACCCTTTCCTTTCTGTAACATCCAGGATGAAGTAATTGAGAAACAACAGGCAAAAAATTACCGCTATTGCTTTTAAGATGCCCTCAGACAAGGGCATGCGCGGCTTGGCATCAGGATCAATTTTATCTATATAAAAAAGCTTTTCGCCTTTGGAGTTTACCACAGGAATGCCGCCGCCTGCACTGATGTCGTAATACTTGCTGATATTTTTATCGGCAATGAACGTATTCTTCAGGTACTTATTCTCGAAAAAATATTTTGATTTAACGGGGATCATCCCGGCTGCTATAAATGTATTACTATCAAGCCTTATGGTCTTTTTGATTAACTCATAGCTGCCGTTGGTATGCTCTACGAAATAACTGCCATCGCGGTAATTAAGCTCTTCGGGAAAAACCTCCATATCGAACCGGCTCCAGAAAATATGTTTCAGAGACGAGTCTTTGAGCATTTTGTAAATGTAAATACCGCTGGGGCTATTGTATAGATTCAGCGCTGATTTATCGGCATGCTCATCTACCAGCGTTGTAAATACAGAAAGGTTGTTGGTGAGGTTTTCAAAACCCTTTTCCTGCACATGCAGAAATTTTTCCAGGGTACTTTTTACTTCCAGCGGGGTATTGTTGTAGTTGAAGTAGTTGCCCACCACAAACGACAATGTATAAAACCAGGCAGCGATAATAAGTATGTACCCGTTCTTATAAATTAAGCGTTTGTAAAAGTTCTTCATTTAAAAAATCAGATCTTGCCAGGTTGAATGTTTTTGGCTTTGTTCCACAAATTATCCATTTCATTCAGTGTCATATCTGCCAGCTGCAAACCCTTATCTTTTGCCAGGCTTTCCATAACACTAAAACGATGCTTGAATTTTTTGTTGGTCATCTCCAAAGCGCTTTCTGCATCTACATTCAAAAACCGTGCATAGTTTACCAGGCTGAACAGCAAATCGCCAAATTCTTCCTCAATTTTATGCTGAGCTGCTTCATTTTCAGCCTGTTTTAGCTCCTTAACTTCTTCTTCAACTTTTTCCCACACCTGCAATTTATTTTCCCACTCAAAACCTACCTGTCTTGCTTTCTCCTGCATGCGTGCAGCTTTTATCATAGCCGGAAGGGATACGGGAACCCCGGCCAGCACAGAACGCTTGCCTTCGGCAAGCTTTATTTTTTGCCAGTTTCTTTTTACATCTTCTTGATCTTTTACTTCTGTATCTGCATAAATATGCGGATGCCGTTCGATCATTTTTTCTGCAATGCCATCAATCACGTCGCCAATAGTGAACTTATCTTCTTCTTTCGCTATACGTGCATAAAATAATATATGCAGCAATATATCTCCGAGCTCTTCTTTTATTTCAGACCAGTTTTCATTAAGAATGCCATCGCCCAGCTCATACATTTCTTCAATGGTCATGGAGCGAAGCGTGTGGATGGTCTGCTGCTGATCCCAGGGACACTGCTCTCTCAGCTCATCCATAATACGGACTAGCCCGTTGAATTTTTCCCCGATCGTATGGTTTGTAGCAGACATGTTATGCAAAAATACCCGCGTTGATTCTTCTGAGCATATCTTCTTTATACTCTTTGCTCACCAGGAAAGAAATGTTGTGCCTGCTGCCTCCATAGCTGATCATGCGAACAGGAATGTTCTCAATGGAACTGAATAATTTAGCCAGCAGGTGATTACTCTCGATAATTTTATTGCCTACGATGGAAACAATGGTCATATCCCCGTCTACCTCTACCGATCCAAAGGGCTGAAGCTCTGTAATGATCTCTTTTAAATATGCATCTGAATCGATGGTGAGAGAAACCGCCACCTCCGAAGTAGTGATCATGTCTATGGGTGTGCGGTATTTTTCAAACACCTCAAATATTTTTCTGAGGAAACCGTAAGCTAACAGCATTCGGCTGCTCTTTACTTTGATGGCGATGATGCCGTCTTTGGCAGCCACGGCCTTGGCGCCGGTATCTTCCACGCTTTGTTGTATGGTAGTACCTTTGGCCGCCGGCTCCATGGTGTTTAGCAATTTCACGGGTACATGCGACAATTGCGCTGGCCAGATACAGGTGGGGTGCAAGATTTTCGCACCAAAATACGCCAACTCGGCCGCCTCGTCGAAGCTCAGTTTTTCAATAGCATGTGTTGCTTCCACTATACGTGGATCATTGTTGTGCATGCCGTCAATGTCGGTCCAGATCTCACATACAGAAGCGCTGCCGGCCGCTGCAATCAGCGATGCGGTATAGTCGCTGCCGCCGCGCTTCAGGTTGTCTACTTCGCCGCGGTGGTTTCGGCAGATGTAGCCTTGCGTTACAAATATTTTGGTGCCGCTGTGTTTGTTCAGCAACTTGTTGAGGTTGGTTTTAATAAAGTTCAGGTCAGGCTCTTCGTTGGCGTCTATGCGCATAAATTCCAACGCCGGCAACAGCAGGTGGTCTATTTTGTTTTCGTTGAGGTAAACGCTGAACAACTTGGTGCTCATTAATTCACCCTGCGCCAGGATGTCTTTGCTTAATGCATCGCTGTAAGATATTTTTAAAATAATGTTCAGGAACTCAAAATGCTCTGATACCACATCGTTTGCTTTCTGCCTGTAAAGGTCATGCTGCACCAGTTCTGTAACAAAATTGCGGTAATGCTTCTCCAGCGCGTCAATCTTTTCCTTGGCTGCTTCCTTGTTGGTTTTTGCCAGCAGCTCGCTGATCTCCACCAGTGCATTGGTGGTGCCACTAAGTGCACTCAGCACAATAATTTTATCTTCGTTGTCGCGGGTGGCCAACTCTGCAACCTGGCGCATGCGCTCTGGCCTGCCTACACTTGTACCACCGAATTTCATTACTTTCATGTGTGTATAATTAATTTTTTCAGTTTGCCACATGGAATAACCAGCTTTTTGGTTATTCCATGTGTATTTATTTATTTTTTCTTTATGGTCGCATGGAATAGCCTTTATTCAGTCGCGGTTGGCATGCACTTTTTGCTTATGGCTATTTCATATGTATGTATTTATTGTTTTTCAGTTGCTCCCGATAGTTATTTGATTTGCGCGAATATAAACCATCGGAAAATAAAAACAGTATCACAAATGCTGTTTTTATTATGAGGCAAGAAAAAACTTTGTTATCCGAACTTTACCGTTCAGATAAAATCTACATTGAACTTACCGGACAGCTTTTGCAGGTCTTCGTATACACTGTTCATGAGCGGTATTCCCGCCTGCAACCTCATGTTCTCAGACTCACGCTCCGGGTCGCCGGGTATTAACACTTTATCGTAACCTTCCACTGTTTGCGCCTGCCTGAACCTGTTGATCCAGTGGTCCATTTCGGCTTTAAACTCCGCTGCAGGCCTGAAAGCATCTACCCGCATGGCGCCGAAAAAATGTCCTAATCCCTGGCCGGGCATATTTTCCGGCATTGGCACATAAGCAGGGAAAGGCGGCACCCAGGGCCCGTAAGATGCGCCACTCAGCACACCGCAGAAAATATCTACCAGGCTGCCCAAGATGTAACCTTTGTGGCTGGAATGTTCAATATCGCTGCCAAGGGGCAGCATAGATCCGTTTTCTTTCAGGATGGCTGCGTTTGTTGTAGCTTTCCCTTCCATATCCTGCACCCAACCTTTGGGCGCTTCCTTTTCCTGGCGTTGCAAAATTTCCAGTTTGCCGTTGGATGCTGTGGTGGTAGCAAAATCACCGACAAAAGGCGGCTGTTCTCCCGCAGGTATGGCTACGGCTATGGGATTGGTTCCCAACATTCTTTCTTTGGAAAAAGTAGGCGCCACCAGCGCGCTTGCATTGGTCATAGATATGCCTATCATATCATGCTCCAGCGCCATCATAGCGTGGTAGCCCGCAATACCGTAATGGTTGCTGTTTTTTACCGCCACCCACCCAGTGCCGGCAGTGGCAGCTTTTTGTATGGCTACCTGCATGGCAAAGGGGGCTACTACCAGCCCGAGCCCTGCATCTCCATCTAAAACTGCTGTCGAGGGTGTTTCGTGAATGATCTTTATCTGAGGAGACGTATTTATACGGCCAGCTTCCCACAATCTTACATAACCGCTTAAGCGGGCCACGCCGTGGCTGTCAACACCGCGCAGATCTGCGCTCAGAAGGGTCATTGTTGCCGTTTGTGCATCGGCCTTACTGCATCCCATCTTTTTGAAAACATCGCTTGTAAACCTTGACAGGTCTTTAAACTGAATCAATTTCTCCATTGCTGCAAGGTAGGGAAAAAACTAAAATGAGCGTAGGCACTATACATCTAAACGCATAAATAAATATTTTCTGAAACGGGGATCCTTATACGGATCATGCTATGCGAGGAACTCAATGAACAGCGCCATCGTTCCTATGATTCAAACATACGGATTACAAATCCCGCGGTAAGGGTTCGCCATTTCAAATGCCGAACAGCAGATTGAATTTCAGGATTTTTTTATTTATATAGATTTTCTCCTTTTTTGAATAATTCATCCTCTCCGGATTGACGATTAACTCTCTTTCTGCATTTTCCCACTTTCCACTTTAAATTATCAATTATCAATTGTCAATTAAAAACTAAGGCTCCTTCGCTTCGAAAGTCTCCAGAAATTTCGTGGTAAAGTTACCTTTCTGGAAGTCTTCATTGCGCATGATCTGTTGTGCAAAAGGTATGGTGGTCTTTACCCCTTCTATCACAAATTCTCTTAAAGCGCGGCGCATTTTTTTGATGGCGTCTTCCCTTGTGCGGGCCACCACAATCAGCTTACCGATCATAGAGTCGTAATAAGGGGGTATCACATAGCCGGCATAAGCATGGCTGTCGACGCGTACTCCCTGGCCGCCGGGCGTATTAAATACTTTTATCTTGCCCGGGGATGGACGGAAATCGTGGAAAGGATCTTCTGCATTGATCCTTACTTCAATAGCATGCAGTTCGGGAATATAGTTATTGCCTGAAATTTTTTCACCCATCGCGATAAGTATCTGTTCCTTGATCAGGTCAAACTTGATCACTTCTTCGGTTACGCAATGCTCTACCTGTACACGGGTGTTCATTTCCATAAAGTAGAAATTGCGGTCTTTATCTACCAGGAATTCTATAGTACCCAATCCTTCGTAATTGATGGCTGCTGCGGCTTTCACGGCAGCATCGCCCATTTTCTGCCGAAGCTCGGGCGTCATAAATGGTGATGGAGATTCTTCCACCAGCTTTTGGTGGCGCCTTTGAATGGAGCAGTCTCTCTCGCTCAGGTGGCACACATTACCATGCTGGTCGCCTGCAACCTGTATTTCTATGTGGCGAGGTTCCTGCACAAATTTTTCCATGTAAATGCCGTCATTCTTAAACGATGCGGCAGCTTCCTGTTTGGCAGCGTTATAGTTTCGTTCCATTTCCTCTTCTTTCCAAACCACACGCATGCCTTTGCCGCCCCCGCCTGCAGTAGCTTTAAGTATTACGGGGTAACCGATTTTTTTGGCAGAATCTATGGCGTGATCTACACTGCCCAGCAATCCTTCCACACCCGGCACCACCGGCACGCCCGCGCGGATCATGGTTGCCTTTGCCGTATTCTTATCACCCATCTGGGAGATCATCTCCGGCGTGGGACCAATGAATTTTATATTGTGGTGCTGACAGATCTGTGCAAAACG
Source organism: Bacteroidota bacterium (assembly GCA_023422835.1). GTDB lineage: Bacteria > Bacteroidota > Bacteroidia > Chitinophagales > Chitinophagaceae > Haoranjiania > Haoranjiania flava. The sequence goes on from JAFAGI010000012.1 coordinate 487,717, forward strand.
TGCATTCTCTGCCAGGAAACCGTATCCAGGGTGAATTGCATCTGCATTGGTAATTTCTGCTGCTGCAATAATGTGGGGAATGTTGAGGTAAGAATCTGAGCTATGCGGCTTACCGATGCAAACGGCTTCATCTGCGAAACGCACATGCAGGCTGTCTTTATCTGCCGTAGAGTAAACGGCTACCGTTTTTATGCCCATCTCGCGACAGGTCCTGATAATGCGCAGCGCAATTTCGCCACGATTGGCAATCAATATTTTATTGAACATAATTTAATTGAGATAAGTAACCAAATAAATGAGCGATTACGGTTCTACTAAGAATAAAGGCTGGTCATACTCTACGGGGCTTGCATCATCTACAAGCACTTTCACGATCTTGCCGGAGATTTCACTTTCAATTTCATTGAAAAGTTTCATTGCCTCTATCACACATACCGGCTGGCCTACCTCTACTTCGGAGCCAACTTCAACGAGCGCTGGTTTGTCAGGAGAGGCTCTCCTATAAAAAGTACCAATCATCGGGCTTTTGATGATGAGGTGGTTAGCGTTTGCCATGCTATCTTCCTGAGTTGCGGGCTTGGCGGCTTCCGGCTGGGCAGAGGCTGCGAGCTGCGGCTGTGCAGTTTGCGGCAACGATGGCTGCTGGGGCATGAAATATGCGGGGTTTGCAAACGTCTGGATATTTTCTTTCTTTTGTTTAATAGTAATTTTAAAGTCGCCCTGCTGGATTGACAATTCACCGATATTGCTTTTGTTTACCGACTTAATAAGATCCTGGATTTGTTTGTAGTCCATGGTTGTGAATTATTTTATGAATAATGTTTAATGATCCTATACAGCATCCTGCCCGTTTCCTGAAATGTGTTTTGGCTGCAGTTTCCAGGCCGGATGAAGCAAGCATTAGCCTTCTTTTACTCTTTCCACGTATTCACCCGTTTTGGTGTTTACGCGGATAAGTTCTCCTTCGTTTACAAATAAGGGAACCTGAACGGCGGCGCCGGTTTCGAGTGTAGCCGGCTTAAGCGCTCTTGTAGCGGTATCGCCTCTGAGGCCGGGCTCGCAATAGGTAACCTGCAATACAATTTTTTCGGGAAGTTCTGCACCAATGGCCTGTTCTGTTTCTGTGTTGATGAAAACAAAAACTTCACAACCGTCTTTCAGGAATTGCGGTGCGTCTATCATTTCTTCAGACAAGGTGATCTGCTCAAATGTTTCGTTATTCATTACGTTGTAGCCTGCCTCGTCTTTGTATAAATACTGGTAAGTGTGTTTTTCAACGCGCACGGGATAGATATTTTCTCCACTGTTCCAGGTTTTTTCAATGGAACGGTTGGTGTCCACACCTTTTAATTTTGCCCATACTTTTGCGGCTGCTCTTGCTGTTTTGTTTTCTCCGAATTCTACTACAGAATATAAGTTGTTGTCAAGTTTAAGAATCATTCCACGACTGATGTCGGAAGTGGTTGCCATAATGTTATATTTATTTCGGCAAAAATACTATTTCAAACCAAAAAATAACGTTTTTATGCAGAAATCATTCAATTATGAAGGTAAAGCTATAATTAGCTGCTGATTTGTCGCAGGTTCATTAATAATGGCTACATCCGTTATTTCAGGAATAAAATGCCGAATTACGGTAAAATATGTAATTTTGGCCTTTAATAATTCTTCGAATATACTCCTAGCAGATAATGAACAGCAATCACTATGTCCTGATATTGGCTGGCGGTGCGGGCACCAGGTTATGGCCTAAAAGTAAATGCGGATTGCCCAAGCAATTTCTTGATATTTTAAACGTGGGCAAAACGTTGATGCAAATCACTTACGAACGGTACATATCATTTATTCCCAAAGAGAATATTTATATAATCACTCACAAGGACTTTGAACAGATCGTACACGAGCAGGTTCCCGGCATCGCACCAGAAAATATACTGATTGAGCCCAGCGGCAAGAATACGGCTTCCTCCGTATTGTATGGCGCCATGAAACTCTACGGCAGAAACCCGAGCGCCAACCTGATCATCAGCCCGGCAGACCAACTGATACTGGAACAAAAAACTTTTGAAGAAGAGATAACACGCGGGCTCGACTTTACAGACCAGATCAAAGCATTGGTAACCGTAGGGGTAAAGCCCACCTACCCCAACACAAATTACGGCTACATTCAGCATGCACATGTAGATGCTGTGCCGGGTATTTATAAAGTAAAAACCTTTACCGAAAAACCAAACCTGGAGATTGCCCAGGCATTCCTCGACAGCGGCGACTTTCTCTGGAACTCGGGTATCTTTATCTGGAGAGCTAAAAATATTTTAGACAATTTTGAAAAGCACCTGCCGGAAGTTTACGAGGTCTTTGATGCAGAAAAAGACAAACTGAATACTCCGGAAGAACGCAATGCCATCAACCGCATTTACCCTTTCTGCATAGTGATGTCTATCGACAATTTTATCCTGGAAAAATTGCAGAATGTGTATGTGATACCTTCCACATTCGGATGGACAGACATCGGCACCTGGAGCAGTGTATACGAAACCCTTGAAAAAGACTACCTGGGCAATGCCGTGGTGGGCGATAAAACCATCATCATTGATGCCACACAATGCATGATCAGCACAGACAACAACAAGCTGGTAGTGCTTCAGGGTGTGGATGACCTCATCATTATCGACACCAAAGATTCGCTGCTGATCTGCAAGAAAAATAAAGAGAACGAGCTGAAAGATTATGTAGCCGAAGTGAAGCGCAACTATGATGATGAGTTCCTGTAAGCCCTTTTTGCAGAAGTGCTGGTATAGCTAGTATAACTTATCGTTTAATATGCTGCTCGTCCAGCGCTTTGCGGTATTTTTCTGCGAAAGCCAGGTGATCGTTGTAATTGGTAGTAAATACATGGTAGCCGCTGAAGTCGTCCTTAGCTACAAAGAACAGATAATTGGTAGCCGGTACGGGCAGCATAGCATCAATGGTAGCGGCAGATGGCGTACATATGGGGCCGGGCGGCAATCCGCTGTTGACATACGTGTTGTACGGCGATTGCACTTTCAGGTCTTCATTCAAAATTCTCCTCAGGTCAAACCGGCGCAAAGCAAACTTCACGGTAGGATCGGCTCCCAGCCTCATGCCGCGGCGCATCCTGTTCAGGTACACACTGGCAATATTCCCTTTCTCATCGTCCTTAGCGGATTCTTCTTCCACGATAGAAGCCAGTATATAAAATTGCCTCTTTGTAAGGCCAGACTGAGCCACTTTATCAAGCCTGTTATCAGCAACCCAGAAGGAATCGGATTTTTGTTTAAAATGCTCCAGTATTTTCCTGGTATCACTTTTATAGTGTATGGAAAAATCATCTGGGATGATGAGTGTAAAAACCGTATGCGTATCCACACCTAACGGCGCCAGCGAATCCAGGCTGGTAAGGAACTTATAGGCAGTAGCTGAGTCTGTAAGAAACCTTCTTCCGATGATGGACGAAAGGCCCTCCTTGGTTTGCAGTTTCTTAATGGTAAAATCTACTTGGTTGGATTGCTGGTTGTTTTTTAATGTCTGCATGATCTCCCAACCGGTTGCGCCTTTTTTAATTTCAAATCTTCCCGGCGTTACGTTGCCCCACACATTCAGCAGGTCTGCGATGCGGAAAAAGCGGTCTTCATTCTGCAGCAGCTGGCCTTCCCTGATCTGCTTTTTGATCTCTTCTTTTGCATTGCCCTCTTCGCGGTTAAATACATACCTGGCCTCTGCATCAAATTTAGTTATGCTCTTGTTTAAAGCATTGTTTAAGCGGTAGCCTGTAAACAACAGTACACCTGAAATAATAATCCAAACCAGCCTAGACCTTTTCATCTGTGATAATTTTCTGATTTACACCTACCGGTAGTGCCGGCAGGTAAAACCTGCGCTAAAGTAATAAAGTTTTTGATTAATGAAAATAACTACTTCAATCCTCTTTGATTTTTAATATTTCATAATGCACGTCCATGCCGCCATTAAAATCAATTCCCTGCATGATCAGGCAAGCACTATTACTTTGCGAGATAAAAAAACTGATGTGCCCCACGCCGTTTTTATCTTTGATCACATGTGGCGCCCAATAAACGGTAGATCGGAAATCGGGTTATGTACTTTCTTCTTCCAGTGTATATTTTGGATTGTAAGATTGTTAACCTACAACCGGCACCAATGGTTTATATAAATAAACACTGGGAGTTTTTCAGCATGGTTAAGATTGAAATTCTGTCTTTCTGTAAGTTAATTTCTTTTATCACGGCTTTCCATTCTTTTGCTAAAAGGTCTACAATTTTTAAAAGGCTTTCAAAGAAAAGCGAGTCGCCGAAATTTCTCAAATAACTAGTGTATGCGCGCAGCACATATGCTCCCTGTTTAAAATTATTATCGTCGAGAAAAATATTTCCGAAGAAGGTACCTTAAAACATTGCAGGCTCAAACGCTTCACAACTTCCCTGTTATCATTAATGAGCTCCACATACGCGATCCTGCTGCTGTCATTGGGCTTGTTGATCGGCGGTAAAAATATATCCTTTAACCATAAGGTTTTTCACGCGAGTGATATGTATTGAGGCTATCGGTCAGTTGAATTTTCTTTGTAAAAAGATCTGACTGGCCGAAGGAGAAATAAAAAGGAAAAACAAGAAAACAGAAAAGGAATAGTTTATTCATTTCATTAAATTTCCTTATTCCTCAAATTTATATCATATCATTATAAAAAAATAATCCTGTCCGCAATGAACAGGATTATCAAAATATTTTAAGCTCTATTTAATTGCCGGTGTCTGCCGCTGCGGGAGCCGCTTGCTGTGCAGGCGCTGCCTGTTGTGCGGGCGCGTTGAACGGGGCCGTTGTGCCGGGAGCCGGTGTTGCAGGAGCCTGTGCAGGCGCATTTGTATTTACTTTGTCAATAAGCGTTTTATTGCTGTTGCCGCTGCCTGTAAGCAGGTAAGTAGAGGCAATGCAGATAAGGCCTATGAGCCCAGCAAATATCCATGTGCCTTTTTCCATGATATCATTGGTTTGTTTTACACCCATGATCTGGTTGCTCATGCCGCCTATATTGCCTGTAAGCCCGCCGCCTTTAGGGTTTTGGATCAGGATAATAAAGCCCAAGATTACAGAGGCTACAAACAATAATACAAATATTAATACTGCCATTTTATGATTTATTTTCTTTTAAAAACGCTATTTTGGACGCAAAGTAAATTGATTTTTCGGGATTTGACAAACTTAATTTTTTATATATATCTATGGCCTGCTGTTTCTTGCCTTGCAGCAACAACACTTCGGCCATGGGCTCCGTAAAAACTTCGCTGTTTTCAAGTGAATGCAGGGCCTGCAATGCTGCGGCCTTCTCTTCAGATTCCGAAGTATTGAACTGCGGCACGGCAGCATCCAGCTTTTTCATTTCTTTGAGCCAGTCGGTGAACTTTCTTACTTTACGGCCCAGCTTGGTTTCGCTATCATCTGCTTCAATACCTTGGTGCTTGAAATAATCGGTTTTAAACAAGGGTTCGGCGCCGGTAAATAATTTTTCCTCACCTGTCATAGGTTTGTTGAAACCCGCCACCTGTTGAGACAACATCTGCGATAGCCGCGCTTCTACAAAAGCCTCTTCGGCAATTGGCTGGCTGGCTGTGTCTTTTGATTCAGCTTTAGAAAGCAATAAATCATCTGCATTTAAAAGATAATTCAGCCAGATATGGTTGCTGAAATGCGCGCCTGCCCTTTGCAACATTACCTCCAGGTCTATTTCATCTGCTTCCCTGCACTTCCTGGCAAGCGCCAGCTGCGCCATAGAAAAATACGGGTATTTAGTAACGATCTGTCTCAATACATGTATATCTTTTTCCAGGATCTGCATGATGGGAAATTACCAGTTTGAAAATATTTTATTGAAAATTTCGTCGCTTATTGTTTTTATCATTTCATCCATCAGGCGGGCTTCTGCCTGTGTGAAAGACTGGCTTGCAGGAAAATCAAAATCGCGCGTAATATCGTACTCCTTTACATCGTTTTTAAAATTATCATACAAAGTTATATGCATACCAACGCTGATGCGGTTGGTTGCAGCCTCATTTTGCGACACACCCGAAGTAGTAATCATGTAGTTGGTTATTTCCGAATCTACTACATAATCTGCGTTGGCATCCTCAATCCTTCTAAGTTTGGTTTGCTGTATCACTTTTTTGGTAAAGGCATCTGTAAGCTTGGGGCTTAGCTGCGGGTTGATGTACTGTGCGCGGTTCTGGATATAATTGATCTTGATGGTTTTTACTTCCGGCGGGATGCTCACATCACGGAAGGAGTAAATACCGCAGGACACCGTGCCAAGCGCAATCAGCGAAACAACCAACAACGAAGCAATAATTCTTGTGTTCATGTAATAGTTCGGCTATAAATTTATGTCATATTCTTTTAACTTGCGGTACAAAGTCCGCTCACTGATGCCCAAGTCTGCCGCAGCATCCTTTCTTTTATTTTTATGTTTCTTCAGCGCTTTGACAATGAGCTCTTTTTCTTTCTCCATAATATTGAGGGTCTCTTCCACTTCTTCATGCTCGTTGATGCCATTGGGCGAAAGTATGACCGGCTTGTTCACTTCTACAGGCAAGGCAGACACGTGGCTGTAAGGGTTTGCTACTGCGGGATCGTTGTAAATAGGCACTTCCGGAAAAATATTCTCATGCGCATATTCTGCTACCTGGCCTGCGATGGCCGGGTTTTGCACCAGATCGAGGAACATTTTTTTCAGCTCGTTTACATCTTTTTTCATATCGAAAAAAAGCTTGTACAATATTTCACGCTCGTTGGCAAACTCTCTACCGCTATTGCTTTGCTGCGATAGCACAGGCAAACGGCTGGTATTGTGCGGCTGGTATTTTTTCAGCTCTTCGGCATCAACCAGGTTTGATTTGCTTAAAACAGACAGCTGCTCTGCTACATTCTTCAGTTCTCGTACGTTGCCCGGCCAGGCATAGTTTACCAGCGCTTCCTTGGCAGCATCAGTCAGTTGAACAGGCGGAGTATTGTATTTCTCTGCAAAGTCTACCATAAACTTCCTGAAGAGCAATAAGATATCTTCTTTCCGGTCTCTTAACGCCGAAACCCTTATAGGCACTGTATTCAGACGGTAGTAGAGATCTTCCCTGAACCTACCGTTTTGTGCAGCCTGGTACAGGTCTTTATTGGTAGCAGCTACCACACGCACATCTGTTTTGTGCACTTTGGTAGAGCCTACGCGAATATATTCACCTGACTCTAACACACGCAGCAGCCTTGCCTGTGTGCCTAATGGCATTTCACCGATTTCGTCTAAGAAAATGGTGCCGCCATTGACGGTTTCAAAATATCCCTTGCGGCTGTCTACAGCGCCCGTAAAAGCGCCCTTTTCATGGCCGAAAAGTTCACTGTCGATAGTGCCTTCGGGGATGGCGCCGCAGTTCACTGCCAGGAACGGGTTGTGCTTGCGGGGCGAAAGTTCGTGAATGATCTTGGAGAATACTTCTTTTCCCACCCCGCTTTCCCCGATGATCAGTACACTCAGATCAGTAGGCGCTACCTGCACAGCCACGTCAAGTGCGTAGTTGAGCAATGGTGAATTGCCTACTATGTCAAACCTGTTTTTTATAGATTGTAAATCAGTCATTCCGAATTGTCTTCTCTCCTTGCGGAGTTTAATTAGTGTCTTTATTAAACATGGATCTGGTCAGCAACAAGCTGCCCGAAGAGCGTAGCCTGGTTGCAGGCATCAATTTTCACATGCACATAATCTCCTTTTTTACAGGCATCATTTGTTTTAGGAAAAATAACCATCTTGTTCTGGGAACTTCTGCCTGCCCAGTGCGCATCGCTTTTCTTGCTGTTGCCTTCTATCAGAATTTCAAACGTCCTGCCTATATCTTTTTGATTGCTTTCCAAGGAAAGCTTGTTCTGCATTTCAATGATCTCCTGCAAACGCCTCTTCTTCACTTCTTCCGGCACATCATCAGCATAGCGGCGCTGCGCCAGGGTGCCCGGGCGTTCGCTGTAGAAAAACATGTAGCTGTAATCAAATTTACTATACTCCATCACCGACAAAGTATCCCGGTGTTCTTCTTCTGTTTCAGTGCAGAACCCGGTAATAATGTCTGAGCTGATGGCGCAATCCGGCATGATGCGTTTTATCTGGTCTATTTTTCCCAAGTACCATTCGCGGGTATAAGTACGGTTCATCAGTTGCAATATCCTGGTATTGCCGCTTTGTACCGGCAGGTGGATATATTTACAGATGTTGTGGTATTTAGCCATGGTGAGCAGCACATCTTCCGTAATATCTTTAGGATGGGACGTACTGAAGCGTATGCGCATTTCGGGGCTTACCTGTGCCACCATCTCCAGCAATCTGGCAAAGGTTACAGGCTCATCGCCGGTTCGTGCTGTGTAGTAATAGCTGTCTACATTCTGCCCTAGCAGTGTTATTTCTTTAAATCCCTGTGCATGCAATTGTTCCACTTCTTTCAGGATGGATTGCGCATCGCGGCTTCTTTCGCGTCCGCGGGTAAACGGCACTACGCAGAAAGTACACATGTTGTTGCATCCGCGCATAATGGAAACAAATGCGGAAATACCATTGCTGTCAAGCCTTACCGGGGAAATGTCAGCGTAAGTTTCTTCCCTGCTAAGCAATACATTCACAGCTTTTTGTCCGCCACCTGCCTCTTCCACCAGCACCGGCAATGTCCTGTAAGCATCGGGGCCCACAACAATATCTACCAGCTTTTCATCTTCCAGCAGTTTTGTCTTCAGCCGCTCGGCCATGCACCCCAACACGCCAATAAGCAAACCGGGCTTTGACTGTTTCAGCTTCCTGAATTCAGTAAGTCTTTTTCGTACGGTCTGCTCTGCTTTCTCGCGGATGGAACAGGTATTGATAAGGATCAGGTCTGCATCTTCAGTATTCCGGGTGGCGCCGAAGCCCTCACCGTTTAGGATGGAAGCAACTATTTCACTGTCGCTAAAGTTCATGGCACAGCCGTAGCTTTCTATATAAAAACTTTTTCTGTATTGATTAGCGTCGTTTTTAAAAGGTGCATAGGCCTCTCCCTGTCTCTCGTCAACAATCACTTTAGAAGGTATTTCTGTAAAGCTCATGTAATTCTGGATTAAACTGCAAAAATACATACTTTTTAGGTAAAATGACATATTGACAGACGATTAACATCTTTTTATTTCTCAATAAGCTACCTTTGTCTTTCATTGATATTTAGTTACTTCTAATGCCGCTAATGAATTTTCTTCGTTATTTCATATTTATCTTGGTCGTGTTTTCTTCTATGCCCGCAACTTACGCTCAAAGAAGGGACGAAATTAAAACCCTGCCCTCTGAGATATTTAAAAAAGTGCGTAAAGACAGCCGCGATACCGTGGACTGGAAATGGAAATACGGAGGCAACAACAATATTAACCTTGGGCAAACTTCACTGAGGAACTGGGCAAGTGGTGGGGAAAAATTTACACTGACCATTTCCTCTTTTCAAAACGCATTTATTTATTATCGCAAAGAGAAGCACACGTGGGACAATAATGTAGATATGAATTTCGGTTACATACAAACCACCAGCCAGGGCGCCAGGAAAAATGATGATCGTTTTAATTTCACTTCCAAGTATGGCCTACAGGCAGACAGCAGCAAAAAACTTTTTTTCTCTGCACTCTACGATTTACGAACCCAGCTTTTTGACGGCCGTAAATATTTTAAGAAAGACAGCAGCGAGCTGACCTCCACTTTTTTCTCGCCATCCTATCAGTTATTTTCTTTGGGAATGGATTACAAGCCCAATGAACATCTTTCTGTATTTGTATCCCCGATCACTTCCAGGTTTACAGCAGTGCCCAACCGGGAGATAGCCATTAAAGGATTGTACCTGGAGAAAGGCATACGCTTCAAAGCATCCCCCGGCGCCTTTGCATCCATCAACTATGCGAAAAACAACATCATTAAAAATGTGAATTACCGCAGCAGGCTGGATATGTTCTCTGATTACACCAATCACCCCGAAAACGTAGACATACTAATGAACAACCTGCTTACTTTCAGGATCAATAAATTTATTTCTGCCACCTACAGCCTGGACCTTATTTATGATGATGATATAAGGGTATTCGGCCCCGAAGAAAAAAGCCCGGCATTGCAGGTAAAAAGCCTCATAGGCATTGGATTTTCCTTTCCTTACAAAAACGGCTACGTAGCTCAGAAGAAAGGATAATGCTTAAGGTAATTTTTTTAATATTACTTTTGTATTATGCGCATAGCTTTATATACAAGAATTTTTTCCGAGGATAATAAAACGCATCTCTACAACATATTAATGGAGCTGCAACGTTATTGCAAGACCGTGCTGGTGCATGAAACACTGATGAACAGCTTCCCGGAAATTACGCAGTTCCACTCAAACATAGAAGTTTTTGGACAGCCCCAGGATCTGGACAAAGAAATAGATTTCCTCATAAGCCTCGGCGGCGACGGCACACTGCTGGATACGGTGACTTATGTGCAAAACAAAAACATTCCCATCCTTGGCATTAACTTCGGCAGGCTAGGCTTCCTGGCTGCTTCAGGAAAAGATGACATTAAAAGCACCATCCAGTCGCTGGTAAACAATAATTTCGATATAGACAAGCGGTCGCTGATACATGTGGATGCAGATGCACAGTTGTTTGACCATGCACCTTTCGGACTCAACGATTTTACTATATCCAAAAAAGACACTTCGCCCATGATCAGGATAAAGACTTTCCTCAATGGCGAATACCTGAATACTTACTGGGCAGACGGGTTGATTGTATCTACACCCACAGGGTCTACGGCCTACAATATGAGCTGCAGTGGCCCCATACTGTTCCCATCTACAGAAAGCTTCGTAATCACGCCCATTGCGCCTCATCACCTCAACACCCGGCCAATAGTTGTACCTGATTCGCACATTATATCTTTTGAAATTGAAAGCCGAATTGAAGATAAGTTTATCTGCTCCCTTGATGCACGCCGAGTAGAAACACCCATGAAAACAAAAATAGCCATACGCAAAGAAAGCTTCTATGTGCATATTGTACGTTTACAGGAAAACAGTTTCCTTAGCTCGCTGAAAAGCAAGCTTGGCTGGGGAATGGATAAAAGAAATTAGTTGTTTTATTTCTTTGTATCGGCAGGAATAGTCATTTAAAATAACACAATTACTTTTGACAAAATTTTAAATTATTTGCAATAAGAGCATGTACTTATATTTCCTAATAATCTTAGTGTATATTTGGTACGCACCATAATAATATTTCATTATTTTTGCAATCTTTACACTCGATGTCTGAAGAGTTATTAAACAATATTGATAAGAACCGGGTTCCCAGCCACATTGCCATCATTATGGACGGCAACGGCCGCTGGGCAAAGGAAAAAGGTGAAGACAGGCTCTTTGGCCATTTCAATGGTGTGGAAGCTGTGCGCCTGATCACCGAGGCCGCCGCAGAAGCGGGCGTAAAGTACCTTACACTCTACACTTTTAGCAAAGAAAACTGGAACAGGCCACAGGAAGAAGTTGCCGGCCTCATGGGGCTGCTGGTAGATACCATCAAACGGCAGGTAGAAGACCTCAATAAAAACAACATCCGCTTCAGTGTTATCGGCGATATGAATACTTTGCCGGACAATGCACGCACAGAGCTGATCGAGGCAATTGAATCTTTATCATCAAACACCGGTATGAACCTGATCCTGGCGCTTAACTACAGCAGCCGCTGGGAAATACAGGCCGCAATACAGGCCATTGCCAGGCAGGTAAAAAACAATGCGCTTGAGCTAGAAGATATTTCAGAAGATACTTTAGGAAAATACCTTACCACCAAAGACATACCCGACCCCGAGCTGATGATCAGGACAGGTGGGGAGCGCAGGATCAGCAATTTTCTGCTTTACCAGCTTGCCTATTCCGAATTGTATTTTACCGAAATTCTATGGCCTGATTTCCAGAAAAAACATTTGTACGAAGCCATTGCTGACTTTCAGAACAGAGAGCGCAGGTTTGGCAAAACCAGCGAACAGGTGAAAATAATTAACAAACACTTTTAAAAATACAGGTTAATTTGCGACACTTTTATCGCGTCAAAATAATCTGAATCAATGGTGATAAATAATAAGATAATAATCATTTAAATGCATAGATATTTTCGATCCTTATTGGTTATAATAGCCTCCCTGGTTTCTGTAATTTCTTTCTCGCAAATTATAAATCCTGCTGCTACTGCAGTTCCCAGGACTACCACTACTGCTGTTGATACACTTCCTGAATCTATAACTATAGATACCAGCCTGCTGAATGTACTCAAACAGCCTATCAGCAAAAAATACACGCTTGCAGGTGTGCTCATTTCCGGCAACAATACTTTCGACAGGAATGTACTTTCTCAGATCTCAGGACTGGTTGTAGGATCTAAAATAACCGTTCCCGGCGGCGATGAAATTTCCCGCGGCATAAAAAAACTGTGGGCACAGAATTACTTCAGCGATATTAAAGTGTTTTTGGTAAGAAGAGTGAACGACAACCTGTTTATTGAGATCCAGGTGACGGAACGCCCGCGCTTATCCAGGTTTGTATTTAAAGGTATTTCCAAATCACGGGCAGATGAACTTAAAAGCAAAACAGGGCTGGTACCTGGGCGCGCCATCAACCAGAACATGAAACTCACCGCTGTAGAAGCCATTAAAAATTACTATTTCGAAAAAGGATTCCGCGACCTGAACATTGACATTGTTGAAACGCCGGACACGGCCTACTCAAACTCTGTGCAGCTTGTTTTTAATATAGATAAAGGCAGCAAAGTAAAGATAGACAGGATCGGTTTTTTTGATAACGACGATGTCGACGGCAGTACGCTGAAAAGGAAAATGAAAGAAACCAAGGAAATGAACCGCCTTACTTTATTTCCTTCTGCTACCTACAGCCCCTGGGGAAGAGTGAATGAGTATACTTTTAAAGAATATATGGATGAATATGGTTTCCTTACCTACACCAGGACCAGGAAGCTGCTTGAAAAATACGCCAAATTCTCTCTATCGGCATCTAAATTCAACGAAAAAAAATACGTAGAAGACAAACAAAAAATATTAGACTATTACAACTCTTTGGGTTACCGCGATGCACAAATATTGAGAGACACTGTTTATTACAACAATAAAGGCCATCTGAATATTGACCTGCAGGTAAATGAAGGAAAGAAATACTATTTCGGTGATGTTACCTGGAGAGGCAATACAAAATATTCAGACAGCGTGCTCAACAACATCCTGAACATTTATAAAGGCGATACCTACAATGCCGAGTTGCTGGATAAAAAGCTCAACAGTATGGAGGAATACAGTGTAAGCCAGCTCTACCAGAACTTCGGGCATCTTATGTTCCGCGCTACCCCCGTAGAGAAAAGTATCTACAACGATACCATTGATTTTGAGATCACCATTATGGAAGGACCGGTATTTACCGTGAAGAACATAACCATATCCGGGAACGAAAAAACCAACGAGCATGTATTGCGCCGCGAGATAAGGACACTGCCCGGCGATAAATGGAACCGAGAAGCGCTGATGCGCTCTTACAGGCAGCTGGCAGCTTTGTCTTACATCAACCCTGAAAAGATAAACCCTGTGCCTGTCCCTGATAATGAAAACGGCACGGTAGACATCAACTACCAAGTAGAAGAAAAATCGGCAGACCAGATAGAACTGAGCGCTGGTTTCGGGGGCGGAATTGGCTTTACCGGTACGCTGGGTGTTTCTTTCAGCAACTTCTCTATCAACAATATTTTCAATAAAAAAGGCTGGGATCCGCTGCCTACCGGAGACGGGCAGCAGCTTGCTATTCGCTTTCAGAGTAATGGACGTATGTACAGCTCCTACAGTGTAAACTTTGTAGAGCCGTGGCTGGGCGGCAAAAACCCCAACGCATTAAGCGTAAGCTTCCAGCACACAAAGTATTCGCCACTCGCTAACCCGATCTACAGCGGCAATTACAGCTATGGGGGAGAGAAAATCAAATACGATCCTAAGGCAGACACCATGCATTTCAACACAACCAGCCTGGGCATTGGCTATTCAAAGCAACTGAGATGGCCGGATGATTATTTCCGCTTTGGCGTTCAGGCTAACCTTACCAGGTATAAACTGGATAATTATCAGATTGACAGGGTAAACCTTCCTTTCTTTACTTCAGGTTTTTCAAACAACTTCAATATCAAGTTTACTCTAAACAGGAACTCTACAGATAACCCACTCTATACGCGCTCAGGCTCTGATATATATTTTAGCGCACAGCTTACACCACCCTACTCTTTATTCAACCCCAGCCTTACCGAACTGCCGCTGAATGATCCGAAAAGATTTAAATGGATAGAATACCAGAAATACCGTTTTGGCGGCGACTGGTACGTGCCGCTGACAAGGCCCTTGGGTGAAGACAACAAGCAACTGGTTTTCAGGGCTTCAGTAAAGCTGGGCTATATAGGCAACTATAATTCAAAGATGCCGGTTTCTCCCTTTGAACGTTTTCAGCTGGGTGATGCTGGTATGAGTAACACTTACCAATTCTTCGGCTACGACATTATCTCTCACAGAGGCTACCCGATTTACGAAAGCTCAAACCCGAGATACAACCCCGACAATGGTATGGCACAGCAGTACTTCACCATTTTCAATAAATATACCGCAGAGCTTCGATACCCGCTTACCCTGGCGCAAAGCAGCACCATTTATGGGCTGGCATTTTTTGAAGCAGCCAACGGTTGGTACGATTTTAAAGAGTACAATCCTTTTAAATTGCGCAGATCTGTTGGCTTAGGTATGAGGTTCTATCTGCCCATGTTTGGCCTGTTAGGCTTTGACTATGGTATTGGCCTTGACAGGATCACACCGGGCGGCGGCCTGAAAGGCGCAGGCAAATTTACCTTCATGATGGGTATGCAGCCGGATTAATAACACCTGCAAACTTTGCATTGCACAAGTGAATATTGATGAAAATTTTTTATTTTAAGCAATTACTTTAAACAATTATCCAGACAGGTAGGTCTAAGCCAAGAGGATATGGCTGACTGCATCACAGTAGCCGGAAACCGCTCAAGCTTTTTAAAAAAAAATATCAAAAACCACAGGCTTCCAGCCGGAAAATAAAATTTTTTTATACGTCAAAATACAAGCATATTTGCAAAACGTTCTAAAATAGAACTATTTTACAACCGGGTCAAAATTTGCTTAAAAGGCAATTTTCCGCATAATTAAAAAACAAAATAAAGAATGAAAAAATTAGTGTTTACTCTGGCAGCCGCGTTTGGCATTATGGCTGCTACCACCCAGGTACAGGCTCAAAAAATCGGTATTTTTAATTCTGAAGATGTTATACAGGCATTGCCTGAACACGAGCAGGTACAGAAGAAACTGGAATCTTACCAGAGAGATTCTTTGGGCAAAGCTTACGACGAATTGCAGGTAAAATACAAACAGGCAGATGAAACTTTCAAAAAAGATTCTATTGCTAAAAAACCAAAAGCTATCCTTGACCTTGACGACAAGAACCGCAGGGAGCTGGCAACACAGCTTATCTACTGGAACCAAATAGCACAGCAAAGTTCACAAAACAAATACATTGAATTGAGCAGCCCCCTGGCTGAGAAAGTACAGAAAGCTTTGCATAAAGTGCAGAAGGCACAAGGTGTAACAATTGTATTGCAACCTGCTGCTTTGGATATGCTGGGCGACCAGAGCGGTGTCATAAACCTGATCATTCCTGTTGCTAAAGAATTAGGAATTAAAGTAGAAGAGCCTGCATCTGGTGCAGCGCCTAAATAAAGAATATACTTTACATAAAAAAAAGACCATCCTCAAAAGGTGGTCTTTTTTTATAAGATACTTACCGATTATCTCTTTACAAAGTTGTAGACAATAGTGCCTGTGTTGCCCTCCACCACAACAGGAGATTCTACAACAAATCCTTGTGGCGTAGCATTCACAATTTTCATAATATAGCCTTCGGAAACTTCTTTAGCTTTCCTGCCGTCTAAAACTTTGAGCTGTAATACGCTTTGCGCGCCATTTTTTCTTACAGACCAATTGATGTTTCTTTTTCCAGCATAGCAATTGCTTTTATTGCCAATAGTATAAGATCCATAACCGTTGTGCGGCAATACCCAGTCAGAACCGGTGAAGCAATCAGCGCTTACGTCATTCAGCAAACTGACTTTGTATTTTACATCATTGGGAACACCGTGAAGCTGTACACTTTCGAGGATGTAATTACCGTCAAGATTTACCCTGTTCACATAATGAGAACTTGATGTTTTACAGGAATACAGCAATACTGAAACCGCAACTGCTGCAAGAGCAAATAGAAGATTTTTTTTCATGTGTGTATATTTAATTGTTTTTCAGTTGTCACATGGAATAACCAGCTTTTAGAATCAATACTCATTCCCGGTTGGTACAGATTCCTAATCTTATGGTTATTTCATGTTTAATTTATTTTTGTTTTCAATTTTTAAACATAAAGTGCACAAAGGTTACACAATTAGTACAATATGTGTAATTATCTGCTATGTACACAACAACAATATATTTTTTAGAAGAAATATTTTGCCGTTGGTTTATACAAATCAAAAATGTTGCCGAAAAAACAAGACACATGAAATAGCCATAAGCAAAGTTGCATAACCGAGAATGAACAAAGGCATTCCATGTGACCATTAACAACAGCCGCAAAGAGCGGCGCACTAAAAATTATATACATTATTGATGATGAAGGAGCGCTACCATTCAGCGCGGGCGCTGGGGCTGATGTCGAGGGTTGCAAATTCTTTTGCTAAGAATTTATGGTAGGCTGTAATAGCGATCATGCCGGCATTGTCAAGGCAGTATTGAAATTCAGGAACATAGGTTTTCCAGCCATATTTTTGCCCCATTTCAGTTAAAGTATTGCGCAGGCCTGAATTAGCGCTCACACCGCCAGCTATGCACACAGAAGTGATCTTTGTTTTTTCTACAGCTTTCCTAACTTTCTTTAGCAGTATATTTACAATAGTGTATTGAATAGATGCACAGAGATCGTCCAGATTCTGGTCAATAAAGTAAGGGTTTTCTTTGGTTTGCTTTTGCAGGAAATAAAGCACTGAAGTTTTCACACCGCTAAAACTAAAATTCAGGCCGGGTATTTGCGGTTCGGCAAAAGTAAAAGCATGCGGGTTTCCGGCGCGCGCGTGCTTATCTATCAGCGGTCCGCCGGGATAGGGCAGTCCCAGCAATTTGGCAGTCTTATCAAAAGCCTCGCCTGCAGCATCATCAATTGTTTCGCCGATCACTTCCAGCTCCAATGGTGAGCGCGCCACTACAATCTGGGTATGCCCGCCACTTACGGTAAGGCACAGGAACGGAAACTCAGGCTTTTGTTCGGTGATGAGGTTTGCCAATACATGTGCCTGCATATGGTGTACACTTATCAGCGGCTTGTTCAGTGCCAGCGCCAGGGATTTTGCAAACTGTGTGCCCACCAACAGGCTTCCTATCAGGCCGGGAGCCTGTGTAAAAGCTATGGCATCTATATCATTCATAGCAGTATGCGCTTCTTTCAGCGCTGTATCTACCACTGGCACTATATTTTGTATGTGCACGCGGCTTGCCAGCTCCGGCACTACCCCGCCGTATTGTTCATGTATTTTTTGGCTAGCTATTTTATTAGACAATATTATTCCGTCCACACACACAGATGCGCTTGTTTCATCACAGGAGGATTCTATTGCCAGTATGGTGATTTTTTTATCCATTGCAGCGGCAAAAATAAGTTTTTTTATAAGTTAACGGAATGTCTTTCGTTATTGGCAATGTTTTCCAGCGTCCATTCAATTTTCTTCTCGAATGCATGCAGCCGTACATGGCAATCACTCTTGATGCAGATGGCGCAGTTCTTTTCCCTGCAATCATCTGTGTGAATAAAGAATTCTATGCTGTCGCCGAACTCAGTTTCCACCAGGCGCTGCATTGCGTTGATCTCTTTATGTGCCTCAACCAGGTTCATATACCAGGGCAGCGTAAAATGGCAGTCAATATGCATGAGGCCGCCATACTTTACTACCCGCAGGTTGTGCACGTCTACCCAATTCTCTTTGCGGTGTATATTCAGTACATTGGCTACCCTTTCCAGCACCTGCACATCAGCCTCATCCATAATGCCGGAGAAAGCGTTGCGCAATATTTTTACACCATTGTAGATGATAAGCGCACCCATTGCAATAGCTATGATCTTATCAAGCACGTAGCTTTTGGTCAATAGAATGATCACTAAACCGGCGACAATACCCAGGGTAGAGTAGGTATCTATCTGCAAATGCTTACCGCTCGCCTGCAAAGCTACAGAGTTATTTCTTTTACCCACCTTTATACAAAAATAGCCGGCTGCATAGTTAATGATAGCAGTTGCAAGCACCAGCATCAGTCCTGAGTCCAGCTTATCCACCTTGGTCTCTGTAAAGAAGGTCTGTATAGTTTCATAAAATATAAAAACACCGGCGCCAATGATCATGGTACCTTCGGCTGCTGCAGATAAAAACTCAACTTTGCCATGGCCGTAGGGATGATTCTTGTCTTTAGGAATAGCCGCCACAAACAGGCTTACCAACCCGATGAAACCTGCAAGCATATTGACAATGCTTTCCAGCGCATCAGAAAGTATAGCCATAGATCCCGTGATTTTAAAGGCCACCAGTTTTATGATAAACAGGCAAACAGAAAGTGCAAATATCCATTTCTGCACCTTCAGGTTTTCTTTTGCTTTTGCGGTTGGCATAGTGTGGTGTTTATGCAGCAGGTGACTTTTTCTTCCTGAGCAGGCCTGCTTTGTTTAAAAACCTGCTTATAGCTCTGAATAACCTGTAATAGGCTTCTTTATTGAATAATTGCGAATCGTGCATGGCTTTGTACACAAGAAATATGCCTACAGGCAATAGCACTATCGAAGAAAGCCACATGCCTTTATATACGGCTACAACGCCCTGCTTTGAAAACTTTTCACCTAAATTGTTGAGGAGGAAAAACAGTACAAAGAAAATAATAGCAAATACCAAGGGCAGGCCCAATCCGCCTTTACGAATGATAGAACCCAGCGGCGCTCCGATGAGGAACAAAATAATACAGGCTACCGATAGTGTAAACTTTTTATGCCATTCAATTTTATGTAAACGAAGAGAATCCTGTTTATCTGTAAACTCCTGCATCAGAAATTGATTGCTGTTGTTAACAGAGTTTAACTGCGAAATGATTGAATTGAAATGTATACCTTTTACAGAATCTGTAAACCGGCTCAGGTAATCTCCTTTTACTTTTCCTTTGTAGGGTTGCCAGGTACTGTCTTTGAATTTCAAAAAATTAAACGAGGCGCTTAACTCATTGCCAGACATTGCGGCAAATAAGCTGTCGCTTCTTTCCAGGGAATCTATGGCTGGCGCAAGCTGGCGCACAGTAAGCATTTTAGGAGAATATTTAAATCCTTCTTCGTCTGTCTGGTTCATTTTAAAACTCGACATGTCGAATACTTTTTTGTAAGAAGAGAAGCCCATTCTTACAAACTGCGTTTGATCATTTTCTGTTGCATTGCCTGTTTCTTCATATCTCCACCCGTCTTTGAGGCTAAACTCCAGGTAATTATTGTCAGGCGTTATTTCCATTTTGCCTGATTTGGCTATCAGCAAATTATCCTGCAGTCCATAATTTTTTTCAAAAATGACAATGTCGCGGATAGTCTTGTTGTCTTCTTCTTTTTTACCCACCTTGATCACGAAGCCCTCAATTTTATCGTAAAATGTACCTTCTTTAATATCGAACGCCGGCTTTGAAGTAATGATGTCGTACTTAAGCCTATCAAGCTTCAGGTTAACTACCGGTATAAAATTATTAGACAGGAAAAAAGCTATAATGGCCAGTATAAATGCCACGAACAGCAAGGGCCGCATAAACCTTACCAGCGATATGCCGGAAGATTTCAGGGCTACGAGCTCAAAGGTCTCTCCTAGGTTACCAAAGGTCATGATGGAAGAAAGCAACAAAGAGAGCGGTAAAGCAAGCGGAATAATAGATACGGATACATAGCCAATCAATTGAAGTATGGTTATCAGATCTATGCCTTTGCCCACCAGGTCATCAATGTAAAGCCAGAAGAACTGCATCACCAATACAAATACCGATATCAGCAGCGTAGCAATGAACGGCCCTATGAATGCCTTCAGGATAAGTGTATCTATTTTTTTTATCACTTAATTTTCCATCGTTTTAAGAGAGCAAAATTATTCTTTTAAAATGAATAAACATATTAGCAATAACATAAAAATCCTGCGTAGCTGCAGGATTTTATTATTTAAAAGTAGAATATTTACCAGCGCTTAACTGCCTATCCTGTGGAATAGTTCTTTAACCTGATGCTCCCATACCATGGCTTCATCTTTTACATCATCTTTGTCTGCAAAGGCTGTTACCACGAGGATGGTTTGGTTGGAAATTTCAGCCACGGTCAATTTAAATTCAAAGTATTCTTTCGGGTCTTCATGCAGCCAACTATATCGTGCGCATAGGTTTTCTTCGCGGGCAATGATCTTTGCTTTATCAGGCGCGCCGCCACTCCAGGAAAAACTCATGATACCATCGCGTTCATCCACATTATCGGCAAACCATTCCTGTAAGCCGGACGCCGTAGAAAGAAAGTTATATAAGATATTGGGCGAACAACGCACCGGGAACTCTAAAGTGTAAATCTGCCTTTTAGCCATTCTGATTTAGTTAATACGTTAAACAGGTTGCAATAATAGTGAAATTATTAAAAGATAAAAATATATTTTCAAAAAACTCAAATATAATGCATTATCAACCTTCGCAATTTATCATTATTTTTATAACTTGCCGTGAAAATATTTTCTTCCTCCGCGGAGAAAATGGCGTGAAAAGTTGCCGGCAGCAACGCTGAACAGCATATACATACATCCGCCGCGGCACAAGTTGCGGTCATTAATAACTATCAAATAAACACATGAAGTTTATTAGTCCTACAGTCTCAAAACTTGCGAAGTTAAGATATAAAAATATAAAAGAGTGGATGGACCACCCGCTCGAAACCCAGAGAAACGTCATGCAGGAGCTTATCGCTCACGGCCAGTACACTTCTTTTGGCATGCAGTACGATTTCAACAACATCTTTAATTCAGCTGATTTCAGGAAACATGTACCCGTGCAGGAATACACGGAATTAAAACCTTATGTTGACCGGCTGATGAACGGGGAGAACAATGTATTGTGGAATACACCGGTGACCTGGTTTGCCAAAAGCAGCGGCACCACCAGCGATAAAAGCAAATTTATACCCATCACCGAAGAAAGCCTGGCAGGCTGCCACTACAAGGCTGCCAAGGATGTAATCACCTTATTTCTGTATGAAAATCCAAATTCGCAATTACTAAGCGGTAAAGGGCTTGTGATCGGCGGCAGTCACCAGATCAGCCAGCTTAATGAAGAAATTTTTTATGGCGACCTCAGCGCAGTTCTTCTGCAAAACTCTCCTTTCTATGCACAATGGATGAAAACGCCGCAATTGTCCATAGCACTTATGGACGAGTGGGAGTCTAAAATAGAAGCCATTGCACAAACCACAATTAATGAAGAAGTTACTTCTATCTCCGGCGTGCCCACCTGGACACTGGTACTGCTGAAAAGGATACTGGAAATCACAGGCAAAAAAAATATCAAAGAGGTATGGCCAAACTTTGAATTGTACATGCACGGCGGCGTTTCATTTACACCCTACCGCGAGCAGTTTAAAAAAATACTGGGTGAAAATGTTTGCTACCGCGATATGTACAACGCCAGCGAAGGCTTTTTTGCAGCACAGGACCAGGCAGATGCGGAAGGCATGTTGCTGATGCTGGACCACGGCATCTATTACGAGTTTATGCCTGTTGAAGAATACGGCAAAGACCAGCCAACAACCTTATCGCTTGCAGAGGTGGAACTCAACAAAAAGTACGCGATCGTGATATCTACCAATGGAGGCCTGTGGAGATACATCCCGGGTGATACCGTTGAGTTCACTACGCTTTATCCCTTCCGCATCAAAGTTGTGGGCAGGCTGAAACATTTCATTAATGCATTCGGCGAAGAACTAATCGTAGAAAATGCAGACACAGCGATTTTCAATACCAGTAAGGAACTGGATATATCTGTGACTGAATACACTGCCGCGCCCGTATACTTCAGTGAAAATGAAAATGGCGCACATGAATGGCTGTTTGAATTTGAAAAAGATCCTGAAGATATGCAGCTCTTTGCCGAAACGCTCGACAGGGAACTGAAGAAAACAAACAGTGACTATGAAGCCAAGAGACACAAGGACATTGCTTTGCGCCTACCCGTGATACACGCGCTTCCAAGAGGAACCTTCCAGCGATGGCTGAAAGAAAAAGGAAAGTTGGGAGGCCAGCATAAAGTACCCAGGCTTTCCAACGACAGGCAATACCTCGAAGAAGTTTTAGCAACCATCAACCATGAATAAGAAGAACCCGAAAAGAAACCGTTTCCAGATATTTACCGTACTATGCGGCGCACTTGCCATTGTGTACGGTTACACATTTTATAATGCATACACCCTTGGCAACAGGTCTAAAACCATATTGTACAGCATCATTGCCATATGCTGGCTGTTGCTGGCCTTTTACTGGTATAAAAAAGCGCAAAACGTAGAAGACGAAATATAGCTTACTTTAAACACCTTTATGCTTCCGTGCTTGCAGACAATGCGGCTTAGCTAATTTAATATTTCACAGTTTAATGCACTAAATGAATATACAAATACAGGTAAACCTGGTAGATATAACCGCAAAGAAAATTTATACAGCTGAAATCTTATTTAATGAAAGAATCATTTCCATCAGGAAAATAAATGATATGCCGGATGAGACATTGCCTTATGCAATGCCCGGTTTTATTGACAGCCATGTGCATATAGAAAGCAGCATGCTTATTCCCACGGAGTTTGCACGCATAGCAGTAACACACGGCACGGTGGCAACCATTTCAGACCCGCATGAAATAGCGAATGTATGCGGCATGCAGGGTGTACATTACATGATTGAAAACGGCAGACGTTGTCCCTTTAAATTTTATTTTGGCGCGCCGAGTTGTGTGCCGGCAACAACTTTTGAAACCGCGGGCGCTGAGCTTAACAGTGATGACGTAATCAAGCTGCTGGAAATGGAGGAAATAAAATACCTCTCTGAAATGATGAATTTCCCGGGCGTTTTGCACGGCGATGAAGAAGTACGCAGGAAAATAGAAGCATCACACAGATTGGGCAAACCTGTGGACGGGCACGCTCCGGGCCTGCGCGGCGAAGATGCGCGCAAATATGCAGCTGCAGGCATTTCTACAGATCACGAATGCTTTACCAAAGAGGAAGCGGAAGAAAAACTTGCCTGCGGCATGAAGATACTGATCCGTGAAGGCAGCGCCGCCAAAAACTTTGATGCTTTGATAGGCCTGCTGCACCACTATGAAGACGAGATGATGTTTTGCAGCGACGACAAACACCCCGACAGCCTGGTATTGGGACATATCAATCAACTTTGTAAACGCGCGGTGGAAAAAGGTGTAGATGTATTTAAGGTTTTAAAGGCAGCCTGCATTAACCCGGTAGAACATTACAAACTTAATGTGGGATTATTGAAAGCAGGAGACCCGGCAGATTTCATACTGGTAAAAAACCTGGAAAGCTTTGAAGTATTGAAAACCTATATCAACGGCCAATTGGTAGCTGAAAACAGTAATACCTTATTGGCTCCGGTGCAAGAGCAAACCATCAACAATTTCGTTACTGCAAAGATCACTAAAGAAGAACTGCTTGTAGCAATAGACAAGTATCCGCTTAATGACAATAACGAGATTCCTGTGATTGAAGCGATAGACGGCCAGCTTATTACACCGAAAAAATATTTCCCGGCAAAAATAGAAAACGGCCATATTGTATTCGATATAAATAATGACGTGCTGAAAATAGTGGTCATTAACCGCTACAATAAAGCCGGAGTTGCAAAAGCATTTATCACCAACTTTGGTTTTAAACAGGGAGCTATTGCATCAACCGTGGCACACGACAGCCACAACGTAATAGCTGTGGGCGCAGACGACGAAAGCCTTGCAGCGGCTATTAATGCGATTATGGACACCCAGGGCGGCGTAAGCGTAAGCAAACATGGAAAAACAGATGTGCTGCCGCTGCCTGTGGCAGGCCTGATGAGCAATCAAGACGGCTACGAGATTGCAGAACAATACGAAACTATTGACCGCCTGGCCAAATCGCTGGGAAGCAGCCTGGAAGCCCCTTTTATGACACTCAGCTTTATGGCATTATTGGTAATACCACACCTAAAACTCAGCGATAAAGGCTTGTTTGACGGAGATACATTCAGCCTGCTATAGAAATGAATAGGCAGAATGTTGCATACAAACCGGAACCCGTAAACTATCCGAGGCAGCAGTAAAATCATAAAAGATACACATGCAAGAAAATTTCATCATCAGAAACTATACGCCTGAGGACAAACCTGCTCTGCTGGAAATCCTGCAGTTGAATGTGCCTGCATATTTTGCTGAAAGCGAAATTTCAGACTTTGAGCAATATGCAGAAAACTGCGTTGAAAAATATTTTATCATTGAATACAATAACAAGATCATTGGCTCCGGTGGAATCAATTTTAATCATCGAACCGGCATCATCAGCTGGGATTTCATACACCCTGCCTTTCATGGCAAAGGAGCAGGAACCCAACTTTTACAATACCGTATAAATCTTTTAAAACAGCTCAAAAACATTGGAGCGGTCACAGTGCGCACATCGCAGTTCTCTTATCAATTCTATGAGAAGAACGGATTTGTGCTTCATGAAATCATAAAAGATTACTGGGCAAAAGGATACGATATGTATAAAATGTTTTATGAATTGTAATTATTCTACCAGCCTGCTGCTGTCCACACTGCAGGTAGTAGTGGTTCCAAACCAACGGTAGCGGTTACGTGCAGTAAACCTATACAGCGCATCGCGCAAAGGTTTGGGAAAAACTATAAAGATATACAACCATTTTTTCCAGCCTTCCAATTGCTTTACAATGCGCAATGCTGCATTGCTTTCGGTGTAAATTTTATCATCTTCAAGCAATATCACCGTATTATTGCCGTGATAATTTTCCGGGAGCAGGCCATTGCATGATGCGGCTTTCAGGGAAATAAACTTAAAATATCTCCTGGTATCGCCCTTTATGATCCATTGTGCAAAATGGTTGCACAGCACACATGTATCGTCAAAGATAATGATGCCGTGCCTGTCTCTATCAGCCTGAGCTTTATAGTTGTTCAATAAAATCGTTGAGCTGGTTATAACTTTTCTTAGCCAAAATCCTATCGCCCTCAAGCAGCATGAATGTTGGGTTTGCGCGGGCAACCGTTTTATTTACTACCGGGTCAAGCCTTAGAAGCTCTACCTGTTGTGGCACAAAATCAGGCTTTTGATCTGCCAGCGGCGAAACGATCCTCACCGGGATATTTTTATGGGCTGCTGCATTCAACAGGTTTTTAAAACCGGCTACCGACCCCTGTAATCCTGAAAAATCCTGTGCAAACACCAGCACATGGCGGCCAGGCGTAGAAAGTAGTTGCTGTGCCACATCCTCTCCCTGAATATTTAACAAAGCAAAATCCTCAATCTTTGGGGTAGCATTTCCTTTACGTACTACTTTATCTACACGGTCAATATATTCATAAGAATCATCAAAATCACCAGGAAATTCCTCAGCGCCGAACTCCACGATCCTGCCATCTTTTTTGTATTTAAAAACAATAGCCACGCTATCAGGCACAGAGCCGGCGGGCGCTTGCATCTCCTGCAGCAGTTTATTTCCTTCGCGGTAAGGAAGGCAATCAAAGAAAGGAAGATTTTTGAGCACATACACTTGTGCCACCAGTACAAACACGGCGGTTGACACCAGCAGTACCAAGTTTAAAACAGCTCTGTCAACAACAGGCCGCACTTTCTTCCGGTATTTAAAAATAATCAGTATCAGCACAAGCAAAACTACATCTTTCAGGAAAGAAGCCAGTGGCGGAATAGGCATGCAATCTCCCATGCAGCCACATGTTTTGAACTTCCCGCTCAATGCAGCATATCCTGTAAGAAAAGTAAAAGCAATGATCAGCAAGAGTAATAGCCAGCTAAACAGGTTCATGGCAAAGCCAAGTATGATGGCCACGCCTGCCAGTACCTCAAAAATGTTCATGGTTACGGCCAATGGAAGAGAGAAGTGGTTCAGCCCGCTCATTCCCCAAAGATCAAAATACTCCTGCATTTTATAGCTCAGTCCGTGGGGGTCATTCGCTTTCAACAGCCCGGAAATAATGAAAAGAAGGCCAACTATCCACCGGAGTGTAGTAATTGTTGTACTGTTTTTTTGCATAATCAAAGCCGTTTTAGAAATGAAAATTATCCCTTGCTTTCTGCATCCATAATCAGCGCAAACAACGCATAATTAATAATGTCTACGTAGTTTGCGTCAATGCCTTCGCTGATGAGGGTTTTACCGTCGTTGTTCAATATTTGTTTAATGCGCAAGAGCTTTACAATGATGAGGTCTGTAAAACTTTCCTGCTGCATATCGCGCCAGGCCTCGCCGTAATCGTGGTTTTTAGACATCATCACATCTTTGGCAAAGGCTACCTGTTCATTGTACATTTCCTCAGCCTGCTGCAACGATAATTCTTCCACCGTGGGATTATCAAGCTTTAACTGTATCAGGCCGATAACGCCATAGTTGATGATGCCCTTAAATTCGCTGATGATATCATCGCCTACTTTCTGTGTTTTCAGTTCCTGGATATTCCGAATGCGCAAAGCTTTGATGAATATCTGGTCAACAACAGAGATGGTTCTCAATACACGCCACGATGTGCCGTAATCTTTGGTTTTTTTCAGAAAAATATCTTTACAAGCATCTACGGCTTTATCGTACTGCTGCGATGTATCGGACATAAATTAAAATACATTTATTTTTGCAAAAATAACAAAAAATGCGCAGTATCAATTGCAGGGGAAGATTACTATCGCTGGAGGAGCCGGTGGTAATGGGCATCATCAACATTACCAATGAGTCTTTTTACGCAGGCAGCCGGAAGTCAGGCGCAGACGATGCCGTAGAACTTGCCGGAAAGATGCTGGCTGAAGGAGCTTCCATACTGGATGTCGGCGGCCAAAGCACTTCGCCAAAGAGTAAATTATTGTCTGCAGAAGAAGAGCTGAAGCGCGTAATGCCTGCCATTGAAGCCATTCTCACAGCCTTTCCTGACGCCATTCTTTCAATAGATACATTTTATGCAGGAGTAGCTGAATCCGCCGTGCAAGCGGGCGCTGCCATTGTAAATGATATTTCAGCAGGACACTTTGATAAACAAATGCTATCAACAGCCGGCAGGCTCGGCGCCCCCTACATTGCCATGCACATGCGCGGCACACCGCAAACCATGCAAAGCCTTGCCGCTTATGAAAACATCACCCGCGAAGTAATGGATTATTTTATTGAAAGAATAGATAAGTGCCTGCAGGCAGGCATCAACGACATTGTACTTGACCCGGGCTACGGCTTTGCAAAAACCAGGGAACATAATTTTGAGCTGCTCAACAATTCCGGCGTATTCAGCATCCTGGGAAAACCAATACTTACGGGTATTTCAAGAAAATCCATGATCTATAAAACTCTCGGCATTCCCGTAGAAGAAGCCCTGAACGGAACCACTGTTTTAAACACCATTGCCTTACAGAAAGGAACAAATATCCTGCGCGTGCACGATGTAAAAGAAGCTGTGCAGGCAGTGCGGCTTGTAAGCAAATTCAATGGCAATGTGTGAATATGAGCAAAAACATACTATTAATTCTTAATTTTTCAGGACCTTTGCCCTGCCATGGAAATATTTAACCGGAGAACACAATTCTATTTAAATGCTTTTGTCAAACACGATTTCAGAGCCAGCATAAGCGTTTTTTTTGTAGCACTTCCACTCTGCCTGGGCGTATCATTAGCATCGAATACGCCTGTTTACTCAGGACTTATAGCAGGCATTATAGGTGGCATTTTAATTGGTTTTATCAGCGGTTCGCAATTGAGCGTGAGCGGTCCTGCGGCGGGCTTAACGGCCATCTGTGCAGCAGCCATTACAGAGCTGGGCGCTTTGGAAATTTTCTTCCTGAGCGTATCCATTGCGGGCATGTTACAAATTATGCTGGGAATATTCAAATTGGGGGGTTTTACACATTTTATTCCTTCGGCAGTGATCAAAGGTATGCTGGCAGCTATAGGCATTATTCTTATCTCTAAACAGATCCCTTTACTGCTGGGCTATGACAGGCCTGACTTCTGGACAAAACAGCTTTTCAATATCTTTACTTTTAAATCAGGCTTCATTGGCATAGTGGATTTTGCCAACAGCGTATCTGTCGGTGCACTACTGATTGCAGCCAGCTCGCTTATATTGCTTATTTTATGGAGAAAATTCTTTTCCAGAAAAATCTCTTTCATCCCTACTTCATTTATTACCGTAGTTTTCGGGGTATGCCTGGCTTACCTGCTTGAAATGTTCCTGCCGCAATTCCAGCTTAAACCGTCACAATTTGTAAATATACCCGGTAATATTTTTTCAGAGATCAGGTTTCCGCAGTTCAGCGCATTGTTTACCGACACAGCTATTTGGAAAAATGCAGTGGTGATTTGCTTTGTAGCTACACTTGAAACCTTGCTCAGCATTGAAGCTATAGATAAATTAGACCCGTACAATCGCATTTCTCCGCAAAACAGGGAACTGGTT
Organism: Bacteroidota bacterium; assembly: GCA_023422835.1. Taxonomy (GTDB): domain Bacteria; phylum Bacteroidota; class Bacteroidia; order Chitinophagales; family Chitinophagaceae; genus Haoranjiania; species Haoranjiania flava. Next base: position 516,671 of record JAFAGI010000012.1, read on the forward strand.
GCGCAGGGCACAGGAAACTTTATCAGCGGGCTATTGGGCGGCATACCCATCACAGCCGTTATCGTCAGGAGTTCTGCCAACGTGGAAGCCGGGGGCAAGACAAAATTTTCCACCATAGCGCATGGCGTTTGGCTGGTGCTGGCAATATTGTTTGCAGTGCCGCTTATAAACCGTATTCCTTATTGTGTACTGGCTGTGATCCTGATCAGGACGGGTTACAACCTGGCCAAACCAAAATTATTTATCCACACTTTCCGTATCGGACGCGAACAGTTTTATCCCTTCCTGATTACGGTGGGCGCCATTTTGTTTTCCGACATTTTGATAGGTGTGGTTATAGGTATAGCTTACTCTGTATATTTTATTGTGAAACATACTTACCGTGCGGGCTACACCATAGAAAGCTTTGTGAAGCTCGGTATTACCACTTATCGTATAGACCTTGCTATGAATGTGAGTTTCTTAAACAAGAAAAAATTAATGGATGAATTAGACAATATTCCTGCATATTCAGTTGTAGAAATTATAGGCACAGGTGTAGTGTATATAGATCATGATATACTGGAGATTATTCATGATTACCGTTTAAAAGCATTCAATAAACACATAGAACTAAAATTGATTAATGTGCCGTATGTTGATACCATCGTCCCCGATAAATTGCATTGATCGTTTCTGTGCCTGCGGCAAAATACCTTAAATTATTCACTGCTTTTTTATTGGCCTGTAAACAGATATACAGAGGTTTAATTAAAGACATTTATATATCCGGGTAGCTTATGAAACGTAATAGCCGCGCGCTTTAGCATATTGAAATGCGCTATAGCTAAGTGAGATCAACCATTTCTTTTGAGCTAAAAAACTGTTGTGCCCAATCATATACATCTCCGGATATCTGCTGATCTTTTAAAAGTGCAAAGCTGCTGCAAGCGATAACGCTACTTTTTCTTATTATCTACAAAAGTCATATGGCACTAACGCTAAACAGCATTTAATTCTTGAATCAACACCTTCTTTTATGGCATCTCTCCAATGCAATTCTACAGAATATGGACAGCCATTACCTGCTATATTCTTAGATATACAATGTGCAGTAAAATATGTGACAGCTCTCTCGTGCCTAAATACAAATATATGCTTAGTAAAGAGTTATGACCTCCAGCTCAACGATGGCGTAAGGTAATTGCATTGATCTTGTAAAAATAAATTACAACATAATACATCAGCCTAAAGTGTGTAAACAGCACCACCACGTTTTATAGCATTTTATTTATTGACATTCCAACAGCATGTTCATTATGTTGCCGACGGGTGTCTGCACAATGCTTAGTGCATTCATAGGTGAAATAAGCTCTTCGGGGCTTTTGTGGAGAAATCGGCAACATGCCGTAGCACCAGTAGAAATAAAGAAGAGATTTATAGGTGGAAATCTGCACATTCTCTATTCCCATTGTTACAAGCGTAAGGCTAAGAAGGTTATTGGTCCAAAAAAAATATGTAATATCTTTAAAAGGTCACGGCAAAGACTGGATTTTAGCAGAAATGTAATAGCAAAAAAAAAGCCTTGCAGAAAAAATCTACAAGGCTTTTAAAATGAATATGGCAATTACCTACTCTCCCAGGGACAAAACCCAAGTACCATCGGCCATAAGGGGCTTAACTTCTCTGTTCGGAATGGGAAGAGGTGAACACCCTCGGAATAATCACCATAAAAAGGTAATTAAAACAATTACGTTTTAACAAATAAGGTCATATTGGAAAAGCTCACATAGGAGTTGTATATTTTTCGATTGAAAAATAAAAAAATAAAGCTTACGGGCAATTAGTACTACTTGGCTTTGATGTTACCACCTTTACACCTATAGCCTATCAACGTCATAGTCTTTGACGACCCTTAAAAGTAAACTCATCTTGAGGAAGGTTTCACGCTTAGATGCTTTCAGCGTTTATCCTTGCTGTACGTAGCTACTCAGCACTGCACCAGGCGGCACAACTGATACACCAGCGGTACATACGACCCGGTCCTCTCGTACTAAGGTCATGTCCTCTCAATTTACTAGCGCCCACCACAGATAGAGACCGAACTGTCTTGCGACGTTCTGAACCCAGTTCACGTGCCACT
>JAFAGI010000024.1 GCA_023422835.1 Bacteroidota bacterium
GCGGGCGTGCTAACGTCTCGTCCCGTTGTCAGCGAGCGCCGCTAGCTCAACTGGCAGAGCAGCGGACTCTTAATCCGCGGGTTCGGGGTTCGAGTCCCTGGCGGCGCACCAACGATCAAAGCCCCGACCTGGTGTCACGCACCGGGTCGGGGCCTTTTTCGCTTACGCGGGTCTCGTGTGCGTGTGGCGCGCACCGCTGGTTCTTCCCCGGGGTTGAAGGGCCAGACGTGTCCGGGCGTTAGGCGAGAGCTTCCGGAGCGCGCCGCCGCCACCACGCGGTGAAGAGGGTTACTACGTGCGTCTTGATCTCGTCCGTGATGATCTCGTGCGCGTCGCCCATGAGAGGCCTGACGGCGTGCTTGTAGACCTCTGGGTGGTGTTCGACCGAGGGGCAGGTGAAGATGGCCAGCATCCTCAGGACGCGCAGGGTGTCTGTTCCGAGGAGGGGAAAGTGAGCCTCCAGCAGCCTCGCCAGGGCTGACCACACCTTGTCCACGACAAGGCGGATTACGGCGTCGGTCACCAGCCGGGGCACCCCCGAACCGAACCGCTGCGACAACACGCCGGTGATGAACTGCTTGGCGGTATCCGAGAGCAGGTCGACGGCCTTGTTGATCCTCTCGATCAACTGGATCAGGGCCACCAACAGGCTGCACCACGTGTGATCGGCCAAGCATCTCTTGACCTCCCTGGCGTCAGCCCTGTTCCGGACGAGGCTGTCTATGCCGGCTGAGATCTCGGGCCACGTGTTCCCCATGACCTCTCGGCCGACGGTGTCTATCCGGCCAAGGTCTGATGACGTCGATGATGGTTCAACATCGCGGGGCAACCGACCGTTGATCTTGGCTCGATCGTCGGCGGCCCACAGGTAGTCGGCGATGTCCAGGCGTGCAAGGTCGAAGTAGACCTGGCGGTTGCGGGCGTTAAAACCCAGGCGTCCGGATCCTTGGTCTGCTTGTGCCTCTTCCTTGAGTTCGCGCCGCCGGTCGTCGCGTTTCTCTGGCTGGTCGGCGGCCAGGCTCATCCATCCTTGCCAGCCGTGTTGTGAGCCCCCGCAGCCGGAGCACTCGCAGCCCGGCCGTCGGGCGTTTGCGCAGTTAGCCCTGTGGGTGTTGGTCATCATCCGCAAGTCACCGCCCGGTCTGTTGCGCTCAAAGCGACTAGCTGGTGACCCTACGTAAGATAGTTATGGGTGCCAATGGGTGTCTGAACAGGGCGGGGTGGCTCGACCCTTTCGGCCTCGACCTTCTGCGGGCGTTCTGCCTGTTGGGTGCCTATAGATCCGCTCCTTCGGCTGAGCTATGACGGATTATTGATAGACCGCTCTTCCCTCATTTGCATTCACTTGCTTCGGTTGCGCAGGCCGATGACCAAGGCTCGGGTTGGACAGATTGTGGTGCTCCGGAGCCTGCGCTGATCCCACGAGGGGACACCCTGAGAGCTCATCGTGGGTCTTTCGGATGCCACCCCAAGCGCCGACTCTGGATGGGCTGTCGACTCGGCCGCCATTGACTTGATGTGACGGCGCGGATGCGCTGTGCTGGCGGGTGGTCGTCGTCCGATCGGAGGTGATCGTGGCCGTGCAGGTGGATCCCGAGTGGTGGAGTTCGGGGCTGTGGAACGGCCGACCGATGCTCGAGTTCCTGCGACAACGTGACATGACTACGGTCTTCCGCTTCCTTCACGCCCGGGGCATGTCCTACGGCAGGATCGCCGCTCTCGTTGGCCTCTCGCCCCACCGCGCTACTGAAATCGCCAAGGGCGTCCGGCAGGTCACGGCGTACGAGGTGCTGGAACGGATCGCCGTGGGTCTGGATATTCCGCGTCCGGTCATGGGGCTCGGCCGCGACGAGGACAGCACTATGCCGCGCGACGTCAGCATCGAGACCGTGGCCGGTGGAGCGGATCGATCGCCTGCCCGTATGGGGAGCAGCGAGGCCGGAGGCCTGGTCAGACTCCGTCTGGGATTGGACGAGGCTTTGGCGGCGTCGAGTGTCGCCCCTCGGCAGCTTGAGCTGATCGAGCAAAGCGCCGGCGAGCACCTGCGGGTCTATACCTCGGCTTCGCCGCAGACGATGCTGTCACTGCTGGCGGCCGACTGCCGAGAGGTGCAGGCGCTGTCGCTTCGGCGCCAGCCGGCGGCGGTCCAGGCCCGGTTGTCGGCGGTGGCGGCTCTGTTGGCGACGATGTGCGCTGACGCGTTGATGAGGCTCGGGGATGTCGCCGAGGCTCGACGGTGGTACGGCACAGCGATCCACGCGGCGGACGACAGCGGGGAGGCTCGGTTCCGGGTGCTCGTGCGAGCCCAGGCGGCGATGCTGCCGTACTACTTCGGGGACCCCGCCCAGACCGTCGCTCTGGCTGATGCGGCGCTTGCGGCCACGTCGGTCGCGTCGTCGTCGGGTGCCCTGGCGGCTGCGGGCCGGGCGCGTGCCCTGGCCAGAATCGGTGCCACCGAGCAGGCGCGGTCGGCCGTCGATCAGGCACGCCGGCTGTTCGACCAGGCTGGTGACGAGGACACCGACGTGGCCTTCAGGTTTCCGGCGAAGCGGCTATTGCTCTACCTCTCCGGCGCGTACACCTGGCTCGGTGACACGGTGGAGGCCTACCGGGTCCAGGAAGAGGCGGTGCGGCTCTACGGCACGGCTCCGGCCGTACCGATCGACGTGGCGCTCATCGCCCTGGACCGGTCGATGTGCCTCGCGCGGGACCGGCGGACGACCGAGGCGGCGGCGACCGCGCGCGACGCCGTCGCCAACCTGCCCGAGACGCAGCGGACGGAGATCATCCTGACCCGCGCGACCGACGTGGCCACGGCGATCCCCGAAGAGAGCCATCGCGGTGAGGTCGCCACCTTGACGGACTACGTACGGACCTGCCGCGAGCGCGCCCGTAGTCTTGGGACCACAGCCGCACTCGGTCCCTAGGAGCCCCATGTTCGTCGAGGCGCGCACCCGGCCGGTGCTCGCCGAGGTATGTCGTCTTCTCGGCTACCCCGACTCGAACGCGGCTCTGCTGCGGCACCACACCAACGCCGTCTACGCCGTCGGGGACATCGTCATCAAGATCGCCCCTGGCGACCAGGACCTGAACCGGGTGCGCGCGATGGTGACCGTAGTCGACTGGCTGGTGGACCGAGATTTCCCCACGGTCGGCCTTCACCCGGGCCTGTCCCAGCCGCTGAAGGTGGGCGGGCACGCCGTTACGGTCTGGCAGCGTCTGGACCCGGCACACGACGACCCGATCACCGTCTCCGAGCTCGGAAGCCTTCTCCGGGATCTGCATGCCCTTCCTGCGCCACCTGTGCCATTGCCCGTGCTGCGGCCGATCCATGGCATCGAGCGATCCGTGATCCGTTCGGAGATCCTGAACGGCAAGGAACAGGATCTGCTGCTGGGCCGGCTCGAGACGCTGGCCGCCGGCTGGGAGACGATGCGGTTTCCCCGTGGCACAAGCCTGATCCAGTCAGATCCGCAGATCCGCAACGCACTCCGGCGTTTCGACGGCACGCCTGTACTCGCCGACTGGGACGGCGCCGCCCTCGGGCCTCGCGAGTGGGACATTGCCACGGTCGCTGTCCACTGCCGCCGGTTCGATCCTCCCGGTCCCGAGGCGTTCGCCTGCTTCACCGCCGCCTACGGCTGGGATGCCACATGCTGGCCGGGGTTCGAGGAGCTGTGCCAGCTCCGCGAACTACAGATGATCGCCACCAACGCCCGCAAGTCCCGTCCCGGGACCGACGCCGCCGACGAGGTGCACCACCGGATTGCAGGACTTGTCCACGGCGAGCCGGAGCTCCGCCGCTGGCACATCCTCTGAGATGAGTCTCGTAGGGACGGGGTAGTACCACCTGTCCTCCTCATATCGACCGAGGTCGACCACAAGGAGGCCCACCGTGGCCCACCACGCTGGGTCTGTCTCGGGCCCGTGCTTCCCGCGATCGTGGACGTCAGGAACACGTCGGCGGAACGGTCCAGGACCATCCTGATCCCATGGCGCCGGCGGGTCAGCGGCAATCGCCAGGGAGAACCAGATGGACGTGTCGATCGGCGACGGGTCGGAATGCGACCCGACGCACCGGCAAGTGCTCGCGCCGGACACTCCGCCGACCGTACGGGTGAATCCCCGCCTGCGTACCGCCATGAGGGCTGCGCGGGTGGGTGATCGGCGGTCTGCTCCCAGCCGCCGCGGTGCGGTGGCGGGCTCGCCCTTCCCCCGGCGGGCCCGCCGCTCATCGTCCCTGGTGGGGGTGGCGGCATGACGGTGTACGTCTCGCGTAACGCCATAGCCAGCCAGGCGCGGCGCCCCGAGCCCAGGTGGACGGCCTCGCCGGGGCAGGTGTGGCCCGCTGAACCGCCGCTGCTCACCTTCGTGTGGCGTCGGCTGTTCGAGCAGCAGGCCCGCGAGGGCGGTCGCCGGTGACCGGGCCACAGCGTCGTCCCGCGGTGAACCGGCTCGTACCCGCCGAGGTGGAACATCTGCCGACGCGCCCGCTGTGGCTGTGCCGCCGATGCGGGCAGCCGTGGCCCTGCGGCGCAGCGAAGCTCGCGCTCCTGGCCGAGTACCGAGAAGTGCCGGTGAGCCTGTTCCTCTACCTGGCCGGCTGCCTGCACGACGCGATCGACGACCTGCACCGGCTCAACCCGAGCGTCACGGGCAGCGCCGCCGACATGTTCGACCGGTTCCTCGGCTGGCCGGCCCGCCACGCTCCCGCCTATCGGGTCAGCACCACCACGGCCAGCATCGACGAGGAGGCCACCTCGTGAACAGCCTCGGCCTCATCAACGCCACCGGCCAACCGGCGGTCTCCGGCAGCTTCCACACCCTGGTCGTGCAGCCGACGAGCTTCTACAGCCTCGACTGCACCTACTGCTACACACCCATAGGGCTCTTCCGGAGCCTGCTGGCCCCTTCGAGAAGCTCCGGCGCGCGGGAATGGTGCGTCACGAGATCCAGACCAACGGCACTCTGATCAACCGCCAGTTGTGCGAGCTGTTCACCACCTACGGGTTCGAGGTCGGGGTCAGCATCGACGGACCGGGCGCGTTGAACCGTAACCGCCTCGACCGGGCCGGCAACCCGACGGACGCCCGAACCCTGCGCGGCATGCAGACCTTGGCCGAAGCGGGGCTGCCGTGCTCGGTGATCTGTGTGGTCACCCCGGAAACCATCGACCACGCGGAAGCTCTCGTCGGCTTCTTCACCGGCCTGCCCGGCTGCGAGTCGGTCGGCTTCAACATCGAAGAGCAGGAGGAGCACCATGACCGACGCTCTCGCGGTCCTCGTCAACGCCGCACCCGAGCAACTCGCCCGCCTCGGCGTCGACCCGCAGCGGTCGGTAACGTCGATCGACGCGGCGAAGTTCGACAACCGCCCCACCTGGGCCAACAAGGGTAAGTTCGACAGTCGACCCGGCTGGGACAACTGGAACAAGAAGAAGTAGCCCCCGCCACGGGGCGCGCGGGGTGACGTGCCCACCCCGCGCCCGCAGAGGTTGAGGACACATGCGCACCACCACGATCGGCGACGTAAAGGTCCTGCTGCCGGACCTCGAACCGGACGACCTCGACACCACGACGGACCTGGTGAACGGCCTCACCGAGGCCCTCGTCGAGGGCTCGGCGTGGCGCGGCTCGCACCTTGAGGACGCCAGTATCCGCAGCAGCATGATCACCAGTGCGGACCTGAGCGAGAGCACCTGGGAAGCCGGCAGCCTCTACGGCTGCGAGATCACCCGCACCGACTTCTCCGGAGCGACCCTGACCGGCATCACCATCGAACGGTGTGCGATCACCGGCTCCCGGTTCACCGGCACCAGACTCACCGACGTACGCCTCAAGGACGTCCTGTTCGACGGCTGCCGCTTCGACTACGCCACCCTCCAGCGCGTCGCCGCCGCCGGCTCGGTCGCCTTCACCGACTGCACTCTCACGAACGGCGCGTGGTCGT
>JAFAGI010000006.1 GCA_023422835.1 Bacteroidota bacterium
GGCGCCGCCCGCAGCTCACCAGTGAGGACGAAGAGATCCTGCGCCGCTACGCCGACGCGAAGGACCCGGAGACGATCCGGGCACTGCTCGCCGAGGACGTACGGATCACGATGCCGCCCGAGCCGCCGGTCGTCGGGATCGACGCGGCCGCGGAGTTTCTCGGCCGGCCGCTCGACTGGCGTACGTTCCCCAGCTCGGCCAACGGGCGCCCGGCACTGATCAACTATCTCCGCCGGCCCGGCAGCCCGCACTACGAGGCGTTGGTCGTCGACGTACTCCGGATCGAGAACGGGAAGATCGTGGAGAGCAACGCCTTCATCGGTGCCCGTCACGTCGCCGCCTTCAGCATGCCCGCCACGCTCGAGCCCTAGGCGAGTAGGTCTCACGCTCAGCATTCCTAGGAACTCGGCGGGCCGGCTCCGTCGCAAGGGACACCGACACCCAGCTGTACCTGCGCCGTCTGCCCCCGCGACGTGATGGTGAGCGGGAGGCAGGCCGGTCGCGCGACCCACGTGCCGCCGACGAAGGCCAGCCACTCAGGTCGGTCATCGGCAGGTGCGCAGGCACGCACATGCGCGCTCACGGCCGGCACCACCGACGAGCCCCATCCGATGCGCGCCTTGTCCTCCCAGCCGGGTGCCACCCGCAGGTCGACCACTGCGCCGCCGCGTACGACCAATCCCCACTTGGCGAACAGCCGGGCTGCCGGGTCCGGTTGCCCCGATTCCGCTGCTTGAAGCACCGGCCGGGCAGGTACCGCGACGTCCTCTCCCACGAGCCGATAACCCGCCGGCGGTTCCGTGATCGCATCGACCGAAACGGTGCACGACTCCTGGCCGGCGCTCGCGTCAGCCGACGGGGACGCGCTGGGGTCGGTGCCCAGAGACGCAGTTGGCGCGGGTGGTTTGGCCTCACCCTGGCTGGAACCGTTTGAGGACGTGCAGGCTGCCGGCGCCGCCATCAGGCAGACGCTGAGCGGCCAGCACAACATGCGGCTGGCCCTTCGCACGCGCGATACCTCCTGAACGGCGAGGCCATCGACGGTAGGGACGCGACTCGTGAAGCGTCACCGTACCCGAAAGGCGGGTGCGTTCGATGCGCCCATCTTGACCTGAGCGTGCAGCAGCACGACCAGGTGGAAGCGGGCCAGTTCCGCGATGTGCGGACCACCGCGGAGATGGGCTGAGGCGAGAACGGTTGGCGGCGTCACCGCCTACTCTGCCGGGATGAAGGCGGAAGCGGTGCCGACCATGCCGACGGCGGACATCGACAGGAGACGGGCATGAGCAGGCGAAAGGTCTCGCTTGTGGCCACCGGCCTACTGATCGCGCTGCTGCCATGTGCCCTGGCCTGGGGATCACTGTGGCCGGTTCGCATCGATGCTCTGTGCGGCGTCTTCCAGTCTCGGCAGGGTGGGGTCGTCAAGATCGAGTCAGATCGATCATTCACGGTCTCTGCGGCCATGTTCGGCCCCAACGACACGGTCTCGGGAAGCGGCGAGTTGCGCCCGGATGACCTGGCAGCGGACGGCCATCTGGTCCTGACGATGAAGGATGCCAAAGCAAGCCTTGAGTTGAAAACGCGGCGTAGTTGGCGGGGGAATGTGAGCCTGTGGCACTGGGCCAACGACCCGGACACCGGGGAACGCGAGACCTTCGTCCAGAAGTCTGCGTGCTAGTCCGAGCGCCTCCAGCAGCGCCAGCACCACCGCGTGGGTGCCCCCGGCGACGAACCCGAGACTCCGGTACGACGAGTGCAGCAGCAGGACGTCACCCGTAAGTCGGAGCCCTGAGCGGAATGCTCGCCGATTTCGGGATAGCGGCGGCGTCCCCGCGCGTCTGTCACTGGTGAACGAGGAGACGAGGGTGGTGCGGTGGAAGAGGGCGAGCGCGCGGTGCTGGCCGAGTTCGTGGCGAGCCGGGCGCCGGCGCTGATTCGGGTCGCCTACCTGCTCACCGGTGACCGCAGCAGCGCCGAGGAGCTGTTCCAGTCGGCGCTGTCGAAGATCATCCCGAAGTGGCGGACCATCCGGCACGCCGACCCGGAGGGGTACCTCCGCGCCGTCATGTACCGGGAGCAGGTGAGCTGGTGGCGACGGTTGCGCCGCCGTCGGGAGTCGCCGGGCGGCGGGCACGAGCCGGTGGTGGCCGACCCGGCCGGCGGTACGGACCTCCGGCTGGCGCTGCGGGCGGCGCTGTGGCAACTGCCACCGGCGCAGCGCACCGTCGTGGTCCTGCGCTACTACGAGGACCTGCCGGAGGCTCAGGTCGCCGAACTGCTGGGCTGTTCGGTCGGGACGGTGCGCAGCCGGACCCACCGGGCGGTCACCCGACTGCGTCAGATCCTGCCGGACAGCGAGCTTCTGGAGATGCAGCGATGAGTGATCCGTTCGAAGGTCTGCTCCGCTCCACCCTCACCGACATCGCCGAGGAGGCACCGACTGTGCGGGACTCATTGACCAGGGCGGAACGGCGCGCGCGTAGCCGTCGACGCAACACGGTGGCGGCAGGCGCTGCGGGCGTCCTCGCGGTGCTCGTGATCAGCGCACCGTTCGCCTACGCGGGCCGGGGCGACGACGCCGTGATCTCGCCGCAGCCGGGAACGAGCGTCCCGCAGCCGAGCCGGAGCGAGCCCGTCGATCCGCCGCCGGGCGCGCCGTCGCCGGTCCCGATCGGTCCGCGGGACCCGAGCAATCCGGGGGTACGGCCCGACGCCGTCGTCCCGTCGCCGAGCCCGACTCGGCGCTGATCGACGCGCACCGGCGTCCCTCCCAGCCGGTGCGAGGCTGGGCCCGCCCCGACGACGGCGGGCCCAGCCCGTCCGCGCGCGCCGTGGGCAGCCGGCCACATCCGGTATGTGGTGCCGCCCCGGCCCGGGCCGACCGGATTCCGGACGACGTCACGCCCACGGCGGGGGATGCCGGTTCACGTATTCGCGGGCGCGGGGGAGCGGGTCACCGAAGTACTGGCGCGGCGTGCGGTGCCGCTGGGCCCGGCAGAACGTGGCGAGGTCGCCGGTGATCCCGATCCGGTCCAGTGAGCGCCGCTCGAACTCCCGGTTGGCGGCGAGCAGGTCCGCCTCCCGGTTCCATCCGGCGTGGTCGAACGCCCATTCCGCCCAGGTCGCGTACACGTGGAAGACCTGGCGCTCGCCCGCGAACCGCAACCCCGCGAGGCCGATCGGGCGGTCCGGGTAGGTGTCCCGGCACACCCAGGCCAGGATGTGGCAGGCCCCGGCCGCGAAGAAGGGCTGGTCCGCGCGCTCCCAGGCGAGTCGCTGGTCGGCCCGTTCCCGCGGCGTACGCCGGAAGGCGCCCGCTGCCGTCACTGCCACCGGCGCACTCTAGCCGGGCGGCCGGCTCCTCGCGTGTGCTGTGCTACTGGAGCAGTCAATGCGAAGCATATTTACATGGATTTTTGGGGTGATTCGCAGCGAAGACGTCCTTCATGTCCTTTTCGTGACTATACGGTGACCGTGCGTCAACTCAAGGCGGCCGGCTGAGTACTGATCGTTCCTGGTGGAGGTTCCGTGGGGGAGAAGCAACGGAAGCCGCTGAGCAGCCTCAAGCACGTCAAGGCGGCTTCCGGTCTCAGTTCCGTTCTGCTGATGGCCGGCATGACGACCGGGGCCGACCCCGCCTCGGCGAGCGACATCGTCCTGAAGGCACGTGCCCAGCATGCCGAGGTTGGCACTCCCGGCCCGCTCGGGCACGTCCGTGCCTGGCAGCCCACCGGACCCCTCACCCGGGACGACGCTCCGAACGGCGGCTCCGACGCCCCGACGTACGGCCCGGACTCCGGCGGCCCGACCTACGGCCCGCAGGGCTGGCAGTGGCAGGAGCAGAGGCCGGGCAAGCACGGGCACCACCATGGCAGCCAGGGCCCGCAGGGTCCACAGGGCGAGCAGGGCCGACCCGGCCGCCCTGGGCCTCAGGGCGCTGCCGGTGCTCAGGGTCCACAGGGCTTCCAAGGCGCGCAGGGCGAGGACGGCGCGCAGGGTCCGCAGGGCTTTCAGGGCGCTGCCGGTGCCCAGGGTGCTACCGGCGTACAGGGTGCGACCGGTGCCCAAGGTGCCCAGGGCGCTGAGGGTGCTCAGGGTCCACAAGGCTTTCAGGGAGCGCAGGGCGCTACCGGTGCTCAGGGCGAAACAGGTGCTCAGGGCGCGGTCGGGGCGCAGGGTCCGCAGGGCGAGGTCGGTGCGCAGGGCGCAACCGGTTCGCAAGGTCTCCAGGGAACGCAGGGCGCTACCGGCGCTCAGGGCGCGCAAGGTTCGCAGGGCGAGACCGGCGCTCAAGGCGCTACCGGTGCCCGGGGACCGCAAGGCTTCCAAGGGGCGCAGGGCGCTACCGGCGCCCAGGGTGCCACTGGTGCGCAGGGTGTCCAGGGCGCGCAGGGAGACTCCGGTGCGCAGGGTCCGCAGGGCTTCCAGGGAACGCAGGGCGCTACCGGCGCGCAGGGTGAGATCGGTGCGCAGGGTCCGCAGGGTTTCCAGGGTGCGGCCGGTGCTCAGGGTCCGCAGGGCGAGGTCGGTGCTCAGGGCGCTACCGGCGCGCAGGGTGAGATCGGTGCGCAGGGTCCTCAGGGTTTCCAGGGTGCGGCCGGTGCGCAGGGTCCGCAGGGCGCCGTCGGTGCTCAGGGCGAGACCGGTGCTCAGGGTGTCCAGGGAGCGCAGGGCGAGACCGGTGCGCAGGGCGACATCGGTGCTCAGGGCGCGCAGGGCTTCCAGGGAGCGCAGGGCGCTACCGGACCGCAGGGTGAGATCGGTGCTCAGGGTGCTACTGGAGCCCAGGGCGCTACCGGTGCTCAGGGTCCGCAAGGCGAGGTCGGTGCTCAGGGTGCTACCGGCGCGCAGGGCGAGACCGGTGCTCAGGGTGCTACCGGTGCTCAGGGTGTCCAGGGAGCGCAGGGCGACTCCGGTGCTCAGGGTCCGCAGGGCTTCCAGGGAACGCAGGGTGCTACCGGCGCGCAGGGCGACATCGGTGCTCAGGGCGCGCAGGGTCCGCAGGGCGACACCGGTGCCCAAGGCGCTACCGGCGTCCAGGGTCCGCAAGGCTTCCAGGGAACGCAAGGCGCCACCGGTGCTCAGGGCGAGACCGGTGCACAGGGCACTACCGGTGCTCAGGGCGAGATCGGTGCGCAGGGTCCGCAAGGCTTCCAGGGAACGCAAGGCGCCACCGGCGCACAGGGCGATACGGGTGCTCAGGGGGCCTCTGGAGCACAGGGTGCTACCGGCGCACAGGGCGCCGACGGAGCGCAGGGCGCGCAGGGACCGCAGGGCGACGCCGGCGCGCAAGGTGCTCAGGGCTTCCAGGGACCGCAGGGAGCTACCGGCGCGCAGGGCCCGGCCGGGACCGGTCTCAGTGACGTGTACATCCGGTATGCCGAGGGCGTGCTCGACGGCACCCAGAACCTCTACTGCGACGCGGGTGACGTCGCGCTGAGCGGGGGCTTCTACAACGCCAACGGAGGGGTGAACGGGAGCCGTCCGATCCCCGGCACCGAGGGGGCCACTCCGATCGGCTGGCAGTGGCTCTTCCTGGCGAACGGCAACGAGGCCTACGTCGTCTGTGCGGACGTCACGCCGTGAAGCGGAACTCGATGAAGACGATCGACAGGAGCAGGAAGACAGTGAAGATGCGACAGATGTTCAGCTCCCTGGCCTGCGGCGCGGTGCTGGTGGCCGGCCTGGCCGGTTGCAGCGACGACTCGAAGGAGCCTTCGAAGGGAGCCAACGAGGCCGCGCAGACCTCGGCCGCCACGAACCCGGCGGCGTTGCTCCAGCAGGGTATTGAGCAAGGGCGGGCGGGCCAGGGCGACCAGGCGAAGGAGACCTTCCAGAAGGTGCTCTCGCTCCAGGCCGACAACAAGTTCGCCTGGTTCAACCTCGGTTACCTGGCCCAGTCTCGTGGCGCGACGGACGAGGCCCTCGCCGACTACGACAAGGCGCTGGAGATCGACGGAACCTACCGGCCCGCCCTGTACAACAAGGCCCTGCTGTTGGAGGGGCAGAAGCCGGACGAGGCGATCGCGCTGTACCGGAAGATCGTCGAGGCCGACCAGGGCGCTTCCACCTCGTACCTGCGGCTCGGCCTGATGCTCGACAAGCGCAACGATCAGAACGGCGCCCGGCAGGCGTTCACGGCGGCGCTCGCCGCCGACGCGAAGCTGGCCCCGTCGGTGCCCGAGAAGTACCGGCCGCAGAAGCCCGCGAGGTGATCGTCCGTGAAGACGCCGCACATCACGGTATTCACAGGTAGTCACCGGACCCGCTTCCTCGACGAGTGCCTGCGGTCGCTGCTGGCGCAGACGTACTCGGACTGGGAGTGGGTGGTCATCCTCAACCAGGGCAACCGGTGGCGTCCCGAAGTGGCCGACCCACGGATCCGCCTCCTGGTGCACGACGGCCTCGCCGGGGTGGGCGCGGTGAAACGGCAGGCGTGCGCCGAGGCGTACGGGGACATCCTCGTCGAGCTCGACGACGACGACCTGCTCAGCAGCGACTGCCTGGCGCAGGTCGCGGCGGCCTTCGATGCGTACCCGGGGGTGGGTTTCGTCTACAGCGACACCGCGCAGATCGGTGAGGACGGCGGCCGGGACGAGTCGCGGTTCGCCGCCACGCACGGCTGGCGCTACCGCGACGAGCGGGTCGACGGCCGCGAGGTGCTGGCCTGCCACGCCCTGGAGCCGACTCCGCACAACGTCAGCTACATCTGGTACGCCCCGAACCACGTCCGCGCGTTCCGCCGCGACCTGTACGAGAAGGTGGGCGGGTACGACGAGACGCTCGACGTGGCCGACGACCTGGATCTGATGTGCCGGCTGTATCAGGCGGCCGAGTTCCACCGCATTCCGAACTGCCTCTACCTGCAGCGGATGCACGCCCGCAACACCCAGCGCGATCCCGCCCTCAACGCGCGCATCCAGCAGCGGTCGGTCGAGATCTACGACCGGAACGTCCAGCTCAACGCGCTGGCGTGGGCGAAGCGGCGGGATCTGCTTGCAGTGGACATGGGGGCGGCGCACAACAAGCCGGAGGGTTTCCTCGGGCTGGACCGCCGGGCGGGCGACGGCGTGGACATCGTCTGCGACGTCACGAACGGGATCGACCTGCCGGACAACAGCGTCGGCGTGATCCGCGCCGTCGACTTCCTGGAGCACGTCCCGGACAAGATCGCGATCTTCAACGAGCTGTACCGGGTGCTCGCGCCGAACGGGATGCTGTTGTCGCTGACGCCGAGCACCGACGGGCGGGGCGCGTACCAGGACCCGACGCACGTCGCGTTCTACAACGAGAACTCGTTCTGGTACTTCACCAACGAGCAGTACGCGCGCTTCGTGCCGGAGATCCGGTGCCGGTTCCAGGTGTCCCGCCTGGGCACCTATTTCCCGTCCGACTTCCACCGGGCGAACAACATCCCGTACGTCGTGGCGAACCTGATCGCGGTGAAGGACGACACCCGCAACGGAGGGCTGCTGACGATCTGAACCGGATTGACACGCGGGGTGGTCCGCGGGGGAGAGTCGGGCATGCGCTTTCCGCTGTCCACACCGCCC
>JAFAGI010000019.1 GCA_023422835.1 Bacteroidota bacterium
CTTTTCATAATAGATATAGTTAATTCTTTTGGTTTTAATAAGTAAAAATGCGCATCGCTGCAATGAATGAACATGCCGGGATGCGCATTGGTTTTCCTTAAGGCCTTGTAAACTCATACGCCGCAGGTGTAATAAGCATTGTATTTAAGTAATAAAATTTTGAGCCGTTGTTGTTATTTGGTCCTGCAGAGAGGGTAATAATAATAGTACCGTCATCATTAGGTGTAATATTTTTGACAATAGCTACATTAGCACTATTGGATGCCGTGTTTACAAAACCTTCTCCTTCCGTTTTGCCTTTTACATGATACCTGGTTTCGCGGTTGTCTCCGGCATCTCTTCTGGATCCATAGAATACAAATGAATAGTTTTCTGTTTTGTTTAAATTAGAAACAGTTACCTCGCTTGTTAGCGTTTCTACTCCGTTGCTCCAGAAGGCATCTCCGGTAGCTGTTGGAGCAAAGCGCAGAGAAGTATTATTAACTCCCAATGTATTTTCTCCACTGAAGTTTTTTGTGACCTTTACGGCAAACTTTGTATTGCTCCCTTCCTGATCTATTAAGTTACTCAATATATTGTCCGTGGGCCGTACATAGTTGTTGTAAGGATAAGGTGAAATATTTGTACCAAAGTCTACAAATACGGGCAATGTAAGCTTAAACGAGTTTGATCCTGGCGTAGGCGGCACATAATCCTGTATAGTGATGGCTTTAGTCGGCGCATAATTAAATTTAGCTTCGGGCGCGTCAATAAGTGCACCGATCCTGAAATAATAGGTACCTCCTTTTTTAAGTTTATCCGCATTGTGAGGCAATTCAATTTCAAGGCGGTACAGCCTGCTGGGATCCGCGTCAGCATTCATGTTCAACTGTGTGGCAACGCTATGGAATGGCTCTCCTACATTCTTTTCAGCATGTGCAAATAGCCCTATTCTTACAATTTTATTAGGTACGGTTTGTTCCAAATTGAAAGAGGCTATTATTCTTTCGTTGCTCTGTTGTATAGTGGCATTCTTAATCCTGATATAAGGTTGGACATCAAAATTAATCTCCGTATCGCCGTGCACTTTTATTTCTTTGGCATCAACAGGGACAAAATTTCCTCTTACAGGTTTTATGAGATAGTCGCCCGAGAACATTAAATTATTCCTGTAAGTTCCATCTGTTTTAAAGATCATATATTGTGTTTCAGGATTATCCCATCCTTTTTCAATATACTCTATCTGCGCTCCTCTTATGATGTC
This sequence comes from Bacteroidota bacterium, assembly GCA_023422835.1. Lineage (GTDB taxonomy): Bacteria > Bacteroidota > Bacteroidia > Chitinophagales > Chitinophagaceae > Haoranjiania > Haoranjiania flava. The sequence goes on from JAFAGI010000019.1 coordinate 1,244, forward strand.
CTGCTCAATCAGCTCACCGGTTTTTGCATCATAAATACCACCATAAATTTTTGCGTTGGGGCCCGGATAATTATCTAATTTTTCCAGTCCGCAAGAAATAAACAAGCATGCGGCGCATAAGGTGTATAATAATATTTTTATTGTTTTCATCTGCTATTTTTTTATTTCTACATAATTGTCAGATGGAATTCGCCTAAAGCAATCCCTGTTTGGAATAGGTAACAGGATTATGGCTCATTTCATCTGTGTATTTTAATGTCATGGTATGATTAGTACTGAGGATTTTGTATTAGACCGTTATTGGCAATTCCGGGGATCGGGAAATAATAATCCCTTATATCCACTGTTCGGTGCCTGTCGCCGGGTACATATTTTCTGACAAAAATATACTGCGGCGTTGTGCCTCTTAAATCGAGCAAAGGCACCAGCGCGGTTTTGAGTTTATTGTTGAAAATGATGTGATAATCGCGTCTTCTTTTCAAATCCCAGTATTCTTTATTTTCAAAGGCCAACTCAACTCTTCTTTCTCTTAAAACATTTTCAAGCGTCAATGGTATTTCCACTGTATGCCCGGCTCTGAAGCGAATATCATTGATTGCTTTTTTAGCTTTGTCCTGTGCATTATTCTGAGCGTATCCGCTTTCAATGACTGCTTCGGCATAATTCAACAATACCTCTGCATATCGTAAATCTGCAAAGTCTGTAGTAGACTGACCAAAATTGGTAATCCTCCAGTTCTCATTCAAAAATTTACGTAGTAAAAATCCGGAGCGGGTCATATTGGCTGAACCATCATAGCCTGAATACTGATTCTGAAATTCTCTGCCATATGTATAGTAAGTAACTCCGTTGTGGGTATAGGAACCTCTTGTATCCATCAGGGTTCCGTCTGGCCTTACCACACCGCCCTGTATAACTATTTGTGTTGATTTCCATGTTGCATTCGGGTAAATAATTGTGGCAAAAAATCTTGCATCCTTATCTTTAAAAATCTCATCAGGCGTATTAAAGCGGCGGTAAGCGGCATTTTGATTATATCCCTCATAATTATCAACATTGCCGTCAGCAGTTGTAATAATGGGTGATGAAACTCCTGGATTAGTATAACTTTCATAAGTATCTACCAATTCCAATATAGGATTGGTTCTTCCGCGATAAGGAAATCCTTCCGCGTTTTGGTTAGGATTGTTCCATCCGTCATAATCATGAGGAAGAGGCTCTCCTATTTTTCCATATCCTTTCATAAATATTACTTCCTGCGGCGCTACATTAGGATCTGTGAATAAATTTTTCAAATTCCCAATGGCATTTGCAACACTTCCGGGGTTTGCGCCATATAATGAAAATTTGCCCGAACTCATAATAGCATCTGCAGCTGTAATGCATTCCTGGTAATAACGATTGGCATCCGCCATATCCAGCCCTACCAGTTTTTTGTCTACCGCTTCGCCGGAAAGCGGCGCTTTGCTCCAATGTTTTGCAACGGAAGCCGCATATAAAGCCGCGCGTGATTTGAGTGCGTAAGCTGCCCACTTGGTGGCTCGTCTTTTAGTTTCGTCGTTGCTTTCTCTTGTTTCGGGCAAATTTGCTATCGCCTTGTCACATTCTGCCAAAACAAAATCCCAGGTCTCTTTCTCTGTGCTTCTCGGCACTCTTAAACTTTCAAAATCACTGGTATAAGCCTGGTTAGTAGTGATGATAGACACGCCACCGTATCTTTTTGCGAGGCCGAAATAGGTGTAAGCGCGCAGAAAAGATGCTTCGCCTAACAACGTTTTTTTATCCGCATCGTTAATATCCAGATTAGGTAATGCCTCGATCAATACGTTGATGTTCCTGTTTAGCTTATAAGCGCTGCCCCACCAGCCATTATTAAACTCATTAAAATTTGGCCATTCAGAATGTATGGCTTCTAATCCGTATTGCGATAAAGACATAGAGCCGGTATTACCTCGTGCATTAAACCCTTCTCTAGGAAAATAAACAAAATCTTCTATTGGAGCCTGATAATATAAATCTGCTACGAACGCTTTTATTCCGTTCGGGTCAGTAAGAACTACTTCTCCAGGAATTTTATTTCTTGGCTGCAGATCAAGCCTTTTAGAGCAGGAGCCAAGCGCAAACGCCATTATACATATATATATTAAATATTTAGTCGCTTTCATAATTTACAATTTTTTAAAATGATAAGTTCAGTCCTACATTGAAGCTCTTCATGAGCGGATAATTATATCCTGCGAAATAATCGCCTTCATATTTTTCAGGATCAAACTGTTTAAGGAAAGGATCTGAGATGGTCAACAGATTATGTGCATTCACATACACCCTCATACTGTTAATGAAATTATTTCTTACTTTATTTACCGGCAGTGTGTAGCCAACTTCTATGCTTTTCAGCCTTACGTATTTGGCGTCCATTCTCCAGATATCGCTCTCCCTGTAGGATGATTGCATATACTCTGAAAACCTGCTTGCCGGCCACTTGCCCGGGATCCATTCACTATCCATATTACCGGGTTCTGACAAACGCCACCTGTCATGGAAATAATCCGGCAGATTGCCATTGTTAAAGAACATTAGGCTGAATACTTCATTGAACCTCACAGAGTACATAGAGGCGCCCTGCCAAACCATATTCATATCGAAGTTTTTCCATGCAGCATCCAGCACCATCCCGAAGAACATTTTCGGTGTGCGATTTCTTAAGTTTGGCAACATGTCTTTGTTATCGATCACTCCATCGCCATTCACATCCTCGAAAACATAGTCGCCGGGCAATAGTTGTGTATTTCCCAAATCGCCACCGTGCACAGGGGCATTATAAATTTCATCAAAGTTTTGAAACTGACCGGTTCTTGTCCAACCCCACACAAAATCGTCCCACCTGTTGGTATAATTGCTTGACCAGTTGTGGTAACTGCTTCTTGATTCCGGCCTGTCTATGAATCTGTGCATGGTTCTGGCAATGTTAAAATTGAAACTGGCACCATAGCGAAAATCATTTATACGATTCTTATGCGATACTACGAAATCAAAACCTCTTGTTTGTTCACTATCCAGGTTTTCTATTGGCATATCACCGCCGAAGGTATCGGGCAGGCCTCCGGAGCGTGTTTTAAGTTTTCCTGTTTTTTCACGCTGATAATAATCAACTGTGAAGCTTAATTTATTATCAAAAAAACCTGCGTCTATACCCACATCGAATATTACAGACTTAACCCATGTAAAATTTTCATTGATCACTCCCGGCGCTGCCATGCCTCCCGTATAGGAGCCGTTATTAAATTCAGCACCGTGATTGGTTACCGGTGTAAAGCCCAATACATGCTGAAAAGGATCACCCACATTCTCTCCTATGGCACCATAGGAAGCTCTTAATTTAAGGTCGTCAACAAACTGAAGATTATTCTTGATGAATCCTTCTTCAGAAATTCTCCAGCCAAGCGAGGCATTGGGAAAGAAAGCCCATCTCTTTCCAGGCGCATACCTGTATGAGCCGTCGTACCTGAAAGAAGCTTCAAGAAGGTATTTTCTTAAATAATCATAATTGACTCTTCCTATATAAGAAACAGTCGCCTGTTCATCTTCACTACCGCTGTTGGTCTGAAGTCCTGACGCGTAATCCACTACGTCTATGGTATAAAAATCATATTCTCTTTTTAAATAAGAGTACTTTTTATTGTAATATTTCTGTTCTGCCACTAAGGTAGCTCCAAGATTATGAACACTATTAAACCGGTGTTTATAATCCAACTGTCCTTGAAGAACTACTCTGTCTACATCGTCTATGGCATTTACAATACGCGGCGGGTTAACTATTTGCGAGGTAAGATCCTGGCTGTATACCCTGTAATTCTTCCAAACCTTTTTGTTGAACATGTTATAACTGTCATAAGCAGCTGTTCCTTTGGCTTCCAACCCTTTTATAAAAGGAAATTTATAATTTAAAGATACGGACGACTGAAAACTTTTGTTCCTGTCGTTGGTATAACCCGCATATCTGTTTTGCGACATTAATACAGCGTTTTGCTGATTGTAAATATTAGCCGGATATTGCGGATCGTTATTTATATAAGGTTTATCGTAAGGGTGGCTGATAATGGTACCTTTATAAATCCAGATAAAGCCGTCCCCTCCGGGATAATCTCTGATGCTGTATCTACCAGATAGCATCACGTCTGCCGTTAAATCCTTGGTAATCTTTGCTGTAATATTCGTACGGAAATTATAACGGTTATATTTCATGTCATTACTTTTGAATAACCCGTTTTCATCGTAATAACCTAAGCTTACAAAATAGTTCACAGCTTCATTGCCGCCGCGTACAGAAAAGTTGTGTTGTTGCTGAAAAGCAGATTTCTTAAAGGTTTCATCGTACCAGTTGGTGCTTTCGTAGCCTTCACCGCCTTCGCGCCACTTTGCCAATTCTTCGTTGGTCAAAAAGGGCTTGCCGTCTCTAAAGAAAATAGCATCGTTGTACATATCGTAATACTGGGAGGCCGTAGACATTTTTGGCACATGTGTAGGTACCTGCCAACCCACCACGCCGCTGTAGCTGAAGGTTGGTTTTCCTGTTTTACCTTTTTTAGTAGTCACTAAAATAACGCCATTAGCGGCATTCAGTCCGTAAATGGCTGCTGATGCATCTTTCAGTATGGAAATACTTTCAATGTCGTTGGGATTTAATTGCTGGAACTCTACACCGCCATCGCGTACAATACCATCAATAACATACAAAGGTTCGCCGAATCCACGAATATTAATAGTGGAGCTAAAAGACCCTGGCTCGCTGCTCTGCTGCCTGATTTGAAGTCCTGGTATTTTTCCCTGAATACTTTGCGCCAGGCTGGAGCTGGTAGTAGTAACAATATCATCTGCCTGAATAGTAGATATAGCCCCTGTAACATTGCTTTTTTGCTGTGTGCCATACCCTACTACCACCACTTCTTCTTCTTCACTTTCAATGGCTTCTAGCACAATGCTAAGAACTGTATTCTGGCCAACAAGTATTTCCTGCGTAGTGTAATTGACGTGTGAAAAGATCAAGGTGGCATTGGCATCCGCAACTTCCAGTGTAAAAGAACCGTCTATTTCACTGATGGTACCATTTGTTGTCCCTTTTTCTACAATGCTTACATTCGGCAATGGATTCCCGGTAGAGTCGCGGATGACGCCCCGAACCGGTATTCTTTGCGGAGCTTTTTTTACAATAGCAACAAGGCCGTTGTTCAGCTTTTGATAGGTTAATAAAGTATTGTTTAATACCTTATTCATCACCATGTCAAAATCTGCATTTTTTACGTTGACGCTCACTCTTGTTCTTTCAGGGATGATATCATTTTTATATACAAAACGATATTTGCCTTGTTGTTCAATACTTTGAAGCACATGCACAATGGGCGTATTCTTAATGTTCAGGTCTATCTTATCCTGCGCGGTGCTGTTGAACGCTACCGACTGAAAAGAAATAAGAAGAAGTAAGATGGTAAATTTCATCATGAGTAAGTAATTGATGAAGGTCTGTATTCGCTTGTCAATGATACGCGTATCATTATTTTTCATAATTTTACAAAGTTAAAATGATGGATAAATGCCTGGAGGGGCGTTGATTCTTTCAATTTTTTCTACGGAGGGTGGTGCGAACACTCTCCGTTTATGTATTGTCTTGTTTACATAGTCTGTTATTTTTTATTGTTACATAATTTATTTAGGTATAAGGAATATAGTATCGTTCTTTTTACTGTAACTGAAATCGCCGGTTAAAGACAAGGCATTCATCACATCGTTTATATTGTCTTCCTTAAATGTTCCGCTGTATAAGTTGTTTTTTAAACTTGCATCGGCTATTATAATTTCCACATTATACCAATGCTTTAATAACAGGATAATATTCTCAAGGCTTTCTTCTCTGAATGCCAGTTTGTTTTCTATCCAAAGCGTTTCTACTACGCTTGAATCTGCTTCCAGCCTTTTAATGTTTGTAATTAAGATAGCGGTCTCATCGGCATTTTTACTTTGGACCTTTTTATGGACATTGTTTCTCAGGATAATCTTTTCATAAGGCTTAAGCCTTATGATTTTGGATTTATCTTTTGTAAGTGTTACCTCAATTGAGCCTTTTATCAAAGATGCCTGTGTATTGTTTTCATCATTGTAGGCACGCACATTAAAGACGGTGCCCAACACTTTTATATTCATATTTGATGTGTGCACAATGAAGGGTCTCGACTCATCTTTTACAATATCGAAATACGCTTCTCCTTCTAAAAATATTTCACGGCTAGCGTTTCCGAAATCATCCTTATAGCTGATTTTTGTATCGGAATTAATCCAAATTTTTGAACCGTCAGGCAGCGTGAGATTAGATTTAGAGCCCTTTTCCGTTTTGTAAGTATTACCGGCCAGTTTCTTTGTATCTGCCTCAAAGCCCATAAATTTAATAAATACAAAAGCCGCTAAAACAGACGCTGCTACCAGTAAATATTTTTTTACGGGAAAGCGCCTGGCTTTTACATTGATCTTTTTTTTCAGGCGTTGAATACTCTTTTCAACATCCTCTTGTTTATTCTTATTAAAAAAAACTTCTTCTTTTTTATCAGCTACATCCAGAAAATGTAAAAGATCCAGATAACTTTCGTCTTCTTCCAAAAGCTTTAGCAACTCTTTCCGCTCAAGCAGCGTAAGATTTTCTGATTCTTTTTTAATCAGCAGTTCTATTAAGCGATTGTTGTTATCAGGCACAAAAAATTTCGTTCTTACTACTAAGACAATAATATTTTAAGAAACCCTTAGTTAAGAAATAATAATTTATTAATAATTGCCGGCCCTGGAAGATCTGTTAAATGCATATTCAGGAAGGTTTTCCTGCAAGCTGGCTAGTATACGACTGTAGGCCAGACTCATATGTGCTTCTATTGTCTTTTGAGAAAGACCTAAAAGCTGCGCAACTTCTTTGTATTTCAGGCCGTCATCTTTTATCAGCCGGAAAATGAGGCGGCATTTTTCTGGTAGTGTGTTGATCGCATTTTCTATTGCACTGATATTTTCTTTTCTGATTACTGAGATTTCAGGGTCATTGTAATCTAAAAATATTTCATTGTCAGCCGGGTCTATAGAATCGGTCGCAATTTTTTTTCTTTTGCTGTGGTAATTAAGAGAGGTATGCTTGGTAGCAGTGTATAAGTAATAAGAAAAGCGTGAGATAGTGGTCAAGGTTTTTCTATTGGTCCATATTTTTACAAACACATCTTCCACAACTTCTTCGGCAAGCTCCCTGTTTTCCAGGAAGGTCATTGCATAGCTCAGCAATCCAGAATAATAATGCCTGTATAGCTGTTCAAAGGCTTGCTGATCGTCCTCTTCAGAAATTTTATAATTTAAATATGCAATATTCTCCTTAGTCATTAATAAACCGATAGAAAACAAACTTAATAAAAAATCTTCAAATCTGCAGTATAGAAATACTTTTATAAAGTTTCGGCAGTTGTGAAAGCATTGTCGCAAACTATTTCAAATCTAAAATGTAGCAAACTTTTTTATTAATTAAGAGATCACGAGTATTGTATAGTAGTAAGAGATGCATTATAGAGGTTGTGAATTGTTTTTGCACAATACCTGCATCTGTTGAATATGCTACCAACACTGATAAAATACTGTAATAAGCTTATCGGAGAACTGCTATTGAAAGCACAGATATTTTAAACAGTAAAATCAATAGATAAAAAAAAGCACCTACATTTTATAATTTTTGTAAGTGCTTTTAAAACAGTCGGGACGACTAGATTCGAACTAGCGACCCCTTGCACCCCATGCAAGTGCGCTACCGGGCTGCGCTACGTCCCGAACTTTAAAGTTGGGGGCACAAATTTAATACGTTTTTACTGATTTAAAGTATATTGCACTAAATTTTTTGAAAGATTATGGATTTGCTCATTAAGAACGCGCATATTGTTGATGATAACGCTTCACACAACAATAAAAAAACAGACATTTTAATTGAAAACGGCATTATTACGGCAATAGAAAATGATATTTCAAAAAATGATATTGAATGTTTTCATGCGCAAAACACATTTGTTTCTCCAGGCTGGATGGAGATATTTTCTGATTTTGCAGATCCCGGCTTTGAACATAAAGAAACCATTACAACCGGTGCACTTGCCGCCGTACACGGAGGCTTTACCAAAGTGCTTATTCTACCCAACACATCTCCTTCGGTACAGAATAAAGCTTCGGTGGAATATGTGGTGAACAAAGCAAACAATGCAGCGGCAGACATCATTCCACTGGGTGCCGTTAGCCGTGAACTGGAAGGAAAAGACCTGGCTGAAATGTACGATATGGCTGCCTCAGGAAGCACCGCGTTTTCCGACGGCAAAAAAACAATACAGTCTCCGGGATTGCTGGTAAAAGCCTTACAATATATTAAAACCATCAATGGCCTCATCATTACACAGCCCGTAGAATCTACCTTTGGCAGCAACGGCTTAATGAACGAAGGCATCGTATCCACCCAACTGGGCCTCCCCGGAATGCCTGCGGTGGCCGAGCATATTATGATCATGCGCGATATTGAACTACTGCGGTATACAAACAGCAGGCTGCACATCACCGGTATATCAACTGCTAAAAGTGTGGAGCTTATCAGCAATGCAAAAAAAGAAGGCCTCAACATCACGTGCAGTGTTACGCCCTATCATCTGCTGCTCTGTGATGAAGACCTTACAAGTTATGACACCAACCTGAAACTCAACACGCCACTAAGAAACCGCAGCGACCGCGATGCGTTGAGAGATGCAGTAAGCAATGGCCAGATCGATTCAATTGCCGTACATCATTTCCCCCAGCATCTGGATGATAAAGATTGCGAATTTGAATACGCCAAAAACGGCATGATCGGTTTACAAACCGCATATCCGGTTGTAAAGACCGCCATACCTAAACTTACTCCATTGCAAATTGCAAGGCTTTTCTCCCTAAACAACCGAGCCATCTTTGGGCTGCCCACAACAATTAAAAAAGGCCAGCCGGCAGAGCTTACCGTGTTTTCTACAGAAAAAACATTTATATTTACGAAAGAAATAAACAAGAGCAAATCTATCAACTCTCCTTTTTTTGGCAAGGAGCTGAAAGGCAGAGTAGAAGCAGTATTTGCAAAGAATAATTTTTATAAAAATTAAATTTCTTTGCGATGAATAAAAGATCAGGAACGCATATCAGAGACGGTGCGCTGCTTGCAGTTTTTTTGATTGTACTCGCCGTCATATATCACCTTACAGGGGTTTACGGCAATAATTATTTAAGCTATCTTATTTACCCGCTTATAGTAATTGCGGTGATATTTTTTTGTTTCAATTATGCAAAACGCACAGGCAATGCGCGTTTCAGTGATGTATTCGGCTACGGCTTTAAAGCTATTTGCGTTACAGCGCTGATCATGGTGTCCTGGAATATCCTAGCTTCCCAGGTAATTTTCCCTGAACACACCACCAGGCTCATTGCAGAGCGACAGAAAGAATTAATTGAAGTAGGCGTACCCAGAGAAGAAGTGGAACAGCAATTCAGTTTCTCTAAAAAATATTTTAATGTACTTACTATAAGCTCTACCCTGTTTATGTATGCAATATCGGGTATAGTAGGTGCATTGCTTGCAGCATCTTTAGTAAAAAAAAACAATGCATACGACCAAACAAAAATTAAATAGATATTTATGGATATTACAGTAGTTGTTCCCTTGTTTAATGAAGAAGAATCTTTGCCAGAGCTGAGCGACTGGATCACACGCGTGATGAAAGAGAATAATTTTACTTATGAAGTAATAATGATCGACGATGGAAGTACCGATACAAGCTGGGAGATCATCCAGCACATCTCGAAAATAAATACCAATTTTAAAGGCATAAAATTCCAGCGTAATTATGGAAAATCTGCCGCGCTCAATGAAGGCTTCAAAGCGGCAAAAGGCGATGTGGTAATTACCATGGATGCCGATATGCAGGACAGTCCCGACGAAATACCGGGTTTAAGAGATATGATCATCAATGGCGGATACGATGTAGTGAGCGGATGGAAAAAAAAGCGTTACGACAATAAGCTTACTAAAAACCTGCCTTCCAAATTATTCAATGCTGTTGCCAGGAAAAGTTCTAAAATACAACTGCATGATTTTAACTGCGGGCTGAAAGCATACAGAAATAAAGTAGTTAAAAGCATTGAGGTGTTCGGGGAAATGCACCGCTACATCCCTGTGCTGGCCAAATGGGCAGGCTTTAGGAAAATAGGCGAAAAGGTTGTGGAGCATCGCCCCAGGAAATATGGCGTTACCAAATTCGGGCTTAACCGTTTTGTCAATGGTTTTCTGGATTTGTTTACCATCAGTTTTATCAGTAAATTCGGTAAGCGGCCCATGCATTTTTTCGGGTTGTACGGCACTTTGTTTTTTATAATCGGTTTGCTCATCATATTTTTCCTGATCGTGCAAAAGCTTGTATTGCCGCACTTCTGGCTTACCAATAGTCCTGCTTTTTATATTTCACTCACGGTCATGATCATTGGTATGCAGTTGTTCCTTGCAGGCTTTGTAGGAGAACTGGTTACAAGGAATGCTTCGGAAAGGAATGTTTATTTAATAGAAGAAAAAATCGGCGTTTAAAACAAATACTATGTCGTTAACCATTAGCAAAAGAGGCGGGCAAATGCCTGAATCCCCGATCAGGAAACTGGTACCTTATGCCGAAGCTGCCAAAGCACGCGGTATTCAGGTATTCCACCTGAATATCGGCCAGCCGGATATAGAAACCCCGGAAGCTGCCATTCAGGCTGTAAAGAATTACTCTTCAAAGATCGTGGAATACTCACACAGTGCAGGCAATGAATCTTACAGGAGAAAACTGGCTGAAAATTATAAACGTGCAGGCATTGATGTAGATTATACAGACATCATTATTACCACGGGCGGTTCAGAAGCTATTATCTTCGGCTTTATGGCCTGTTGCGATGTAGGCGATGAGATCATTATCCCCGAACCGCTCTATGCTAACTACAACAGCTTTGCAATCGAAGGCGGTATCAGTATTATACCGGTTGCCTCTTCCATAGTTAATGGTTTTGCACTGCCGCCTGTGGCTGATTTTGAAAAACTGATCACACCCAGGACCAAAGCGATTGTCATTTGTAATCCAAATAATCCCACGGGTTACCTGTACAGCCGCGAAGAAATGGAAACCCTAAAGGAAATAATTTTAAAGCACAACCTGTACCTGTTTTCAGATGAAGCCTACAGAGAGTTTTGTTACGACGGCGACCACTTCAGCGCCATGAACCTCAAGTGTGCGGAAAACAACGTAGTGCTGGTAGATACTATCAGTAAGCGCTACAGTGCATGCGGCGCACGCATTGGCGCATTGGTCACTAAAAACAAAGAACTATATAATACGGTAATGAAATTTGCACAGGCACGCCTTAGCCCGCCCACTTTCGGACAGGTATTGGGCGAAGCAGCGACAGAACTGCCTGCAGATTATTTTGAAGCAACCAAAGAGGAATACCGCAAACGCCGTGACACGCTGGTATCACGCTTACAGAAAATGGAAGGCGTTCTATGCCCTACTCCTGGCGGTGCTTTTTATGCAATGGCTAAACTGCCTATTGAGGATGCTGAAGATTTTTGCCAGTGGCTGCTGGAAAGTTTCTCGCACAATGGAAAAACCGTGATGATAGCGCCGGCCCCCGGCTTCTATGCTACCAGGGGTTTGGGAAGAAACGAAGTGCGCCTTGCCTACGTATTAAATTCAGATAGTATAAACGAGGCAATGGACGTTTTAGAGGAAGCACTAAAAGTCTACAAAAGGTAAAGACAAAAACATTAGATTTTTTTGTTTATTTCAATCACATCTTTATCTTTGTACTTGAGGGCTGTGCAAAACGAGGCAGAGTGCCTGGTTCACAAACATTTATTTAACTCTTTTTTCATATGGCAAGCAATCGAAGACGGTCTGTAGTTTCCACTACGGGCCTTTTTTTTATCAAAAATCCTGGTGTTATTTTTTGATCATTTAAAAAATAGAATTACTTTTGCAGCCCTTGCAATATCGGTGATAATCATTTATACAGCGTGATTTAGGAGATGAGCAAGTGTATAAGTTCTCAATTTTTTTGGCGGGGTAGCTCAGATGGTTAGAGCGCAGGATTCATAACCCTGAGGTCACGGGTTCAACTCCCGTCTCCGCTACAGAAGGATGTCGAAAGGCATCCTTTTTTATTAGAGGCTGTTAAGTAACAAGCCCGCTATTTTCTAAATAGCAGGCCTGCAATGCTGTAACAATATAATCCGGGCTAATGCCTCTACGCCGAATTTCTTCCCGCGTTAATAATGCCGAAAGAGCAGCGCATGATCATTTTTTCATAAGTAGACTTGAAGTCCGAATCGCTGTGCCTGGCATTGATCTCGCTGACCTTATGCATAGCGTACTGCTGTATGGTGAGCAATGGCAATACAATTCTTTCGCGCATCTGGATAGACATTTTTTCCACCGGGTATTTTTCCATCAGTTCTGATTCGCCGGCCAGCTTTAATACCATCTTTTCTGTAAGCAGGAACTCTTCGTGAACCATTTCCCATACTTCCCCGTACACCGGATGTTTAGACTGGTGGCGTGTGATAGGAAAAAAACATTTCTGCATAGACATCTGGCTGTTGTCCATCAGAGCGCGGAAAAACAATGAACTGCTATACAAAGCTTTCAACTCCTTCCATTTTCCTTTTTTCTCCAATACACTTAAAGCAGTGCCAAGGCCGTAATAGCCGGTAACGTTTTGCTTTATCTGGCTCCAGGAGCCGACATACGGAATAGCACGCAGGTCATTCATGTTTATTTTCGAAGATGCATTGCGCTTAGCAGGCCTACTGCCAATATTGGTATCGCCGTAAAAACGCAGAGGGCTTGCATGAGACAGATATTCCAGGAAATACGGATGCGACTTAAGCTCGGTGTATGACCGGAAGCTTTCAGTTGCCAACTCTTCAAACAATGCATTTTCTTTTTCAGTAAATGCTTTTACTTTTTCATCAGATACATCATCAACTATGCCCGCGTTAATGAGCTGTTCGATATTGTAGATCGCCGAGTCTATGGTACCGAAATTAGAGCTTACGGTTTGTCCCTGTATGGTTAGCTGTATCTCTTTGTTTTCAATAGTCTCACCCATGGAGGCATAGAAACGGTGTGTTTTTCCGCCGCCGCGCGAAGGAGGGCCTCCCCTGCCGTCGAAGAATAACACATTGATATTATATTGCCTTGACAGCGCTGTAAGTTTTTCCTTTGCCTGGTAGATGCGCCAGTTCGCCATAAGGTAGCCGCCGTCTTTGGTGCCGTCTGAAAAACCAAGCATGATGGTCTGGTTATTGCCCCGCTGTGCAATATGTTTGCTGTAGACCTTATTTTCGTACAGCTGTTTCATCACTTTCTCTGCATTCTGCAGATCCTCAATAGTTTCAAATAAAGGCACAATATCTACAGAAAGTTTATGCATATTCCAGCCGGACAATTTAAACAACGCAAATACCTCCATCATATCCAGCGCCGTCTCGCAATGGCTGATGATGTAACGGTTACAGCCTTGCTCACCATTCTCTTTCTGAATTTGTTTCACCGTTTTCATTACCTTCAGCGTGTCTTCAAAAGTCTCATTGGGGTAAGAAAGATCCTTTTCAGCCTTCATTTTCAGCAGCGCTTCAATTTTTTTCTCTTCGCTTAAAGCATCGTAGTTCTTTGGAAGCAAGTGAAATTTCTCATTAAGGCAGCGTACCAGTTCCCTGTGTACAGAGCTGTCCTGGCGAATGTCGAGCGTAGCAAAGAAAGTACCAAATATCTGCACCCTGGCTATAAATTGATCGATCATGCTGATGTGTAAACCATTGTGATCTCTCTGAACGACATCCCGCAATTTCGTGAAGATTGCTATGAGTTCGTCTTGTGAAATATAGCTGCTGTCTTTGTTTTCAAATAAAAATCCGTAAAGAGACGCCTCCACCTCCTGCAACACGGTATCTACGTTTCTGAAAGTAAGTCTGCGCTTCATTTCCCGTACATCGCGGTAATAACAATGCATGATGGCATTTTTGAGTTTCCTGGCCACCTGCAAAGTTGTTTCTGACTTCACAAACGGGTTACCATCACGATCGCCGCCAGGCCAAAAGCCTAACCTGATTACGGGGTTTTTATCGTCTACCACATCGTTGAATAAAGTTTTTAACTGGTGCAAAATATTGCCTGCTGCGTGATAAAATACATTCTCCAGGTACCATACCAGGCTAAGCGCCTCGTTGTAAGGCGTGGGTTTTTGTTTTCTAAAAAACGGTGTTCTACCCAATTGCTTCAGGTAAGAGTTTACTTCTTCTGTATGGCCTTCTTCCAGTGCATCACTCAGGTCGTGAATAATACCAAGCACCTCTCCCGGGTAGAATTGTGTGGGATGAGCCGTAAGTACAAGCCTTACGGAAAAATCTTTTAACCGCTGGCGCAGATCCTCTTCTTTGTTGTTTTGAGAAACAATGCTTTCCAGTTGTTTTACGGTGCCGCGGCCGTTCATGTCGTTTACTTTACCGAAGGAAGCATCTTCGAGCGCATCGAACAACACTACCTGCCTTTCTGCAAATTGTATAAAACGAAACAGCAGGTCTATCTTATGCTGCTCCCTGGAGTAATGCGCATATTCACTTAAAAAAGAATCTACCAGTTCCATCGGGTTTTTGCCTTTTACATAGCCTTCTTCACAATGCAGCAGGAACAAGGAGAGCAGTACGCCCGTTTTTTCTACTTTATGAAAAGGCAGGGACGTAAACAGGCTGTTGTAAAGCTGAAAGCGTGTGCCCACCAGGTTCTTGAATTCTGTTAGCGATTTATTGTAAGTGTAATTCATAAGTAGTTGCTATCTTGGGTTGAAACGTTGCAAATGTATTATATTTTGATGTATGATCAACATATGCAATAAAAAAACCGCCTGAAGAATCAGGCAGTCTTTTTTCTTATCTACAAATCCCTATGAAAAATTTATTTGTCTATAGCACCTAACACTTTTTGTGCAAACGCATTCAACGCCTCTGATTCTTTTTTTCCTTCTTTCACCAGTCGATGCACTTCAATGGCGCCGAAAATGTTGGTCATTAATTCACCGGCAACATTCAGCTCTTCATCGGATACACCGCGGAAATCTGAAAATGATTCCAACACTTCTGCTGCAGCTTCCAGCTTGCCGGGTTCTATAGTCTGGTACAATTGTCTAATTATCGGTAATTTCATTTTATATTCTAATTGTTTTTAATGAACGCAATAGCTATCCGGGGGTGTGGCATAGCTGTTTTTTGTTTTCAAATATGTTTACAGCAATGATAAACAGTGATGTTATAAAACTGTGCGCTACCCCCGGTTCGCATACGTGCCATTCAAAAACTTAGTTAAGTTCTTTGAATAAATTATGCAGGGATTCAGCCTGGTTGGTTTGCACCTGGTTTACAAGCTGGCCGTTTTTAAATGCAGCAAAGGTTGGCAGGTTGTCAACCTTTGCAAACTTCCTGCTTTCGGGAAATTTTTCTGCATCTACGTATACGAAAGCAACATCGCTATTTTCAGATGCAAGTTTTTTAAATTTCGGCTTCATGATACGGCAGTTGCCACACCAGGTAGCGCCATACTGAACCATTACTTTTTGCTGCCCGTTTATAATGCTGTCAAGTTTATCTTCGGTCAATTCCTGGAACATACTATTAAATTTTTAGTGTGAACTTAAATATTCTGCTACGCCTTTTCTGTCTGCACTCATGGCATCTTTTCCTTCTTCCCAGTTTGCAGGGCAGACTTCACCGTGTTTCTGCACGTGTGCGTAAGCATCTATCAGTCTTAAAAATTCCTGCACGTTTCTTCCCAAAGGCATATCATTGATACTTTCGTGGAATACTTTTCCATCCTCGTCTATGAGGTATGTAGCGCGGTAGCTCACATTGCCGCCAATAATCTCTTCTTCATCAGTCTCTTCATTTATGGTATAGTCTACATCCAGGATATCAAGCCTGTCTGCAAGCGCCCTGTGTGTATCTGCCAGTATTGGGTAAGTAACGCCTTCAATACCGCCGTTTTCTTTGGGTGTGTTCAGCCATGCGAAGTGCACCTCTGGTGTATCGCAGGATGCGCCGATAACTGTTGTATTTCTTTTTTCAAATTCTCCCAAAGCTTCCTGGAAAGCATGTAATTCAGTCGGGCAAACAAAAGTAAAATCTTTAGGATACCAGAATAAAAGTACTTTCTTGTTGTTCTCTACCGCTTCTTTATAAATATTGATCCTAAGATTATCGCCCATTTCTGATATGGCGTCGACTGTTAAATTCGGGAACTTTTTTCCTACAAATGACATAGTGTATAATTTAATTGTTTTATAATTAATTGACTATGCAAAATTACAACACATTATATGTGTAAACTATTCGATTTATCTATTTTAGAATAACTTTAATCTATATATTAATAGTGGATCACTATCACACAGGGCATGTTTCTTTTACATTCATTATCTTCGCGCCATGAAAATTTTAATGGTATGTCTGGGAAATATCTGCCGCAGCCCGCTGGCTGAGGGCATCCTAAGACATAAAGTAAAAGAGGCCGGGCTCAACTGGGAAATAGACAGTGCAGGCACAGGCGGCTGGCACGTGGGTGAACCACCACATGCCGGTTCACAAAAAATTGCCAGGTTAAAAGGGTTTAATATCTGCGACCTGAAAGGACGCAAATTCAAAAAAGAAGATTTTGAATATTATGACAAGATCTATGTAATGGACAGCGAAAACTACCAGGAAGTAAAACGCATGGCAGGTAAATATTTTGATGAAAACAAGATAGACCTGATCATGAATGAAGCGTATACCGGCAAAAACATGCAGGTGCCTGATCCGTGGTATGCCAATACAGACGAGGCTTTCAGCGAAGTATACGATATGCTGGATAAGGCTACCGATCATATCATTAAAAAATATGCTTAGCTAAAACTGATATGTGTTTTCTAACATCAACCTATAACATTAAAAAATGAAACCATCCATACCGCAGGGCACCAGGGACTTTGGCGCGGAAGTAGTGCGGAAACGCAATTATATTTTTAATACCATCCGCTCTGTATTTGAGCTGTACGGCTTTGAACCGCTGGAAACACCGGCGATGGAGAACCTGGATACACTTATGGGGAAATATGGCGAAGAAGGCGATAAACTTATTTTTAAAGTGCTCAACAACGGTCTTGATAATCCCAACAAAAAAGAGAAAACGGAAGCGGGTTTCCAACAGATACTTGCAGGAAGATCAGACAAAACCATTACGGAAAGAGCATTGCGCTACGACCTTACCATTCCCTTTGCACGCTACATAGCCATGAATCACGGGCAACTTACCTTTCCGTTTAAACGCTACCAGGTGCAACCCGTATGGCGCGCAGACCGCCCTCAGCGCGGTCGTTACAGGGAATTTTACCAATGCGATTGTGATATTGTGGGAAGCAGTACATTGATGAATGAGCTGGAGTTGATCCAGATTTACAACAGCGCTTTTGATAAGCTGCGGGTTGACGTTGAAATCAAAATCAATAACAGGAAAATACTTGCCTCACTTGCCGAAAAATGCGGCGGCGCAGATAAGCTTACCGACATTACCATTGCTATTGATAAGCTTGATAAGATAGGGCCGGAGAAAGTAAAGGAAGAATTAGCTGCCCGGGGTTTAAATGCTGCACAAATAGACACTATTGAAAAATACCTGTCTGTAAGGGGCAGTAGTGAAGAAAAGATTGCACAGGTAAAAACGTTGTTGAGCGGCATCAGCCTGGCAGAAGAGGGTCTTTCGGAACTGGAATACCTGCTGAAACACACCAATCTTGCGGATGGCAGGCTACATATAGATTTTACACTGGCGCGCGGTCTTAATTATTATACAGGAACTATCTTTGAAGTAAAAGCTAAGAATGTAACCATTGGCAGCATCGGCGGCGGCGGGCGTTACGACGATCTTACCGGCTTGTTTGGCTTGCCAGGCATGCCCGGAGTGGGCATCAGCTTTGGTGTTGACAGGATCTATGATGTAATGGACGAGCTTAATCTTTTCCCAGAAACTTTACAGCACGCCACAGATGTTTTGTTTTTTAACCTTGGCGAACAAGAAAGTATGGCTGCCTTCGCACTGATGCAACAGTTGCGCCGGGAAAATATCCGCTGTGAAATGTACCATGAGAAAGCAAAGTTTGATAAGCAGTTTAAATATGCCGAGAAAAAACGTATTCCGTTTGTGGTGATCATGGGCGAAGAAGAAGTGAAACAAAATAAATGCAACATTAAAAACCTCAACAAAGGCGAACAATTATCTTTTGATAACCACAATATAAAAGAAATGATAAATTATCTTCGCTCCTGATCACGATTGCTTGCGAATGATTAATTTTAAGCTTTAAGTTTTTACCTATGAACAATAAAATTTTCCTGCTGGCTATATTTTCCATCCTTTTGTTTGCTGCCTGCGGCAGGAAAAATATACCCGCAAAAACAACTACTACCGTAACAACTGAGCGCCCGCCCGTGGCTCCTGACCGCATTGCTGATGATAAGAAATATATGGTAAAAGCTACGGTGCCGGTGAATAAAGTTGAAGGCAATGAAAATGTAGAATCCAACATTAAAGCCAATGCTGCAAAAGCACCAACCGCTGCCGAGAAGGCTGTGGCTGTTATAGACAGCAAAGGCAATGTGGTGATTGATCGTAATACGCTACCGGCACACGTCAACCACAACCTGGATTCTATCAGCATGGTAGTGCGTGCGTATACGCCTAACCAGGCAAAGAACTTATCAAGTAGGTACAACTTCATACCACCGCGCGTGATCTATGTGCCGGCAAGTATGCAAAAACAGGGAACAAAAGGCGTATATTTTCTTTATAAAATACCCAACAATGCATTGTGGTACTGGAAAAGATCAGACGGATATTTTTATATAGACGAGAACCATTACCAATAGCAATAACACTATTAAAAATTTAAGCGAAAGACGGTGATCTTTCGCTTTTTGTTTTGACAAGCAATCGTAAAACACTGACTAAACAAATATATCAGGAATCTTATTACCTCTTATACGTAGTTAGGTATTCATTTCGCTACACTTTATGGAAAATATTTTTAAATAAATCTGGATTTAAAAATGTCATAAAATTAGGAACCTATACCAACTGTAGATGAATAAAGGCTATTACATGTGACCATAAAAAAATAAATATAAACACATGGAAATTATTTGAAAAGCTCCCTGTAATAATTTACTTTAAAATCGTAAACAGGCCTTTTTGAGTCTTTATACAGGTGCGCATTTTCCTTATACATTTTAGAAGCAGACCAGGCCACATTAGCGCTGCCGGAAGGTGAATACAAAACATGCAACGTCACTTTGCGCCCGAAAACATCATCAACCACCAGCTTTCTGTTTTTCCTGATCTCCGGCGTAATTTTTCTATGCAGTATGTTTACATAAAACAATTTAAAAGCATTGTTTTTGCCAAAGCCGCTGGTAAAATATACGTCTGTAATGTTAGAGTTTTTTATTTGCTCCACCAACGCAGTATTTAGTTCTGTTGGTATCAGGTCATTATCGAGGTAAGTAGATGCCTGCCGTTCACACACAACAATGGTGTCGCTTACCGCGATTTTCTTTTTCTTTAGAAAGCTAAGTATCTTATCAACAGTCAAAGGGCGGGAAAGCAATGAGGGAAAGGCGTCGGCAAATATTTCCCATATAGAATTTTTATTACCATAAAAAAACGGGAGCTGGAATGTATCGTGATTATGCGGGTGAATGGTACCCACAATCAGCTTGCTGGCATCTTTTGCAATAGGATACTGATCGAGATGCCGGTGGCGCGTAATAATCTTTTCCATAAAAGTTCACTAAACAGTTTCAGCAGGCAGGTTAATTTCGCGCTGCAATACCCAGCGGTTATTGATGTATTTATACAAGCCTGTTTTATGAACCGTAAAACTTTCCCTGAAAGGCTTGCCTTCATATTCACTCCATGCAAGTTCAAAGTTCTGAAGCGTAAGGTCCCTGTAAGCTACGGTTAGATGGGGGTGAAAACTTTTACCGGATGAGGCATTAAAAAACACAGACAGTTCACTGAAAAGTTGTTTCAGCTGTTCTTTATTTTCCGGGTGAATGTATATCACAGGATTTTTCTTATTCTGGAAAGCCAGGAATCCATTGAGCTGCAGCTCAAAAGCCGGCGTTTCCAATTTTATGGAAGAAAAGTTATTCAACAGCAATTCTTCTTTTTCTTCCGGCAGTTTAAAAACGGGGATAATGGTAATGTGCGGAAAGTTTTTGTACGCCTTTACACTTTCAAACCTGTCTGCAAAGTCTTTGCTGACTGCACGTATCTTATCTGAAATTTCACGTGGCGGTTCCACCGCGATAAAATATAGATTCATTTCCCTGAAGTTGATATAAAAAATACCAAGAGACATCTCCCGGTATCACAAAAATTTGATTATAGTATTACTGGCCCAGTACCCAGGCAAAGATCAGCGGCGCTACAATGGTAGCATCGCTTTCCACAATAAACTTAGGTGTATCAATATCCAGCTTGCCCCAGGTAATTTTTTCATTGGGCACAGCGCCTGAATAAGAACCGTAAGAAGTAGTGGAATCTGATATCTGGCAGAAATAAGACCAGAACGGCACATCATGCCACTCCAGGTCCTGGTACATCATGGGTACTACGCAAATAGGGAAATCGCCGGCAATGCCGCCGCCGATCTGGAAGAAGCCAACGCCTTTGCCTGCGCTGTTGGCGCGGTACCATTCTGTAAGATACATCATGTATTCAATACCTGATTTCACGGTGCTTGCTTTCAACTCGCCTTTAATGCAGTAGCTGGCAAAAATGTTACCGGTAGTGCTGTCTTCCCATCCTGGTACTATGACAGGTATATTTTTTTCTGTTGCAGCCAATATCCAACTGTTCTTCGGATCTATTTCATAATGCTCTTCCAGCACGCCGCTCTTCACCACCTGGTATAAAAACTCGTGCGGGAAATAGCGTTCACCTTTATCTTCAGCATCCTTCCATACTTTGTGCAAATGTTTTTGCAGCCTGCGGAATGCTTCCTCTTCCGGAATACAGGTATCAGTAACACGGTTGTAGTGATTTTCCAGTAATTCCCATTCTTCCCTGGGTGTGAGGTCGCGGTAGTTAGGCACTCTTTTGTAATGCGAATGCGCTACGAGGTTCATCACATCTTCTTCCAGGTTGGCTCCGGTGCAGGAGATGATGGCAACTTTATCCTGGCGTATCATCTCTGCAAGAGAAATACCCAGCTCGGCAGTACTCATGGCGCCGGCGAGCGATATCAGCATTTTGCCGCCTTCGTTTAAATGAGTTTCATAACCTTTGGCCGCATCCACTAATGCCGCCGCATTGAAATGCCTGTAATGATGTTCTATAAATTGCGATATGGGTCCTTTCATGTGTTAATATTTAATTTTTTCTGTTTGCCACACGGAATAACCAAAAGCTTAATTCTCTATTAATTACCGGTTGGTATAGATTCCTAATCTTTATGGTTATTTCATGTGTATTATATTTATTTCTTTTTTCAGTTGCTACATGGAATAGCCTTTATTCATTCATGTGTATATTTATTTGTTTTTAAATTGCCAAATGGAATAACCATTTTTTAGATTCAACACTCATCCCCGGTTGGTATGATTCCTAATCTGTATGGTTATTCATATTTTTATATTTTTAATTTTATTTTTTTTAAATTACCTCAGCCATCCGGAAGGGTTCATATCATTTCCCCTGTCGTCACTTACAATAAATAACATGGTAGGCTTTC
Source organism: Bacteroidota bacterium (assembly GCA_023422835.1). Classification (GTDB taxonomy): domain Bacteria; phylum Bacteroidota; class Bacteroidia; order Chitinophagales; family Chitinophagaceae; genus Haoranjiania; species Haoranjiania flava. The sequence continues at coordinate 23,159 of JAFAGI010000019.1, forward strand.
CGTGAATGCCTGTAGCCATTGCACCTAAAGGCGTGCCGGCCTGTACATTCTGGCCTTTGCTTACAAATACATTGGCAAGATGATTATAAGTAGTGAAATATTTACCATGGCGCACAATTACCGTATAGCCATCATCCATATTTACCACTACCGATACAACGCCATTAGCTACAGAGCGCACACCGGGATCGCCGTTGGATGTGATCTCAATGCCGGGATTGTATTCGCGTATCTTGGAGCCGGGCAAGGTGTAGTTTCCGAAAGGCTGGCTCACATATCCTGATGCCGGCCATGGCAGAGCGCCCCTGTTCTTTTCAAAATCAAGCGACTGGGTCATGTTTTCTTTCGATGCTTCGAGCACGTTGTATGTACGCCCGCGGTTGGTTGCAGCTTCGCGTGATTCCTGTACAACTTCCTGCTCTACCCTTCTTTTTACTTCAGCTTTTTGTTCTTCCGTTTTAGGCACTGCTGCAGCCACCCGTGCTGTCTCCCGCTCTTTTTCCAGCCGCGCTACTTCCTGTTTTGCTTTTTCTTCCTCGGCTTTTTTCTTGGCCAGGTCACGTGCGTTGGCTTCATCTATGGCACGGTTTCTTTCTTCCATACGCTTCAACTGGCGGTCGCGTTCTGCTTTGCGCGCAGCATCGGCTTTTTCTCGTGCCAGGCGCTCTTCCATTTCTTTTGTCTCCCTGGCTAATCTTTCTTCGCGTTCTTTTTTCTCCCTCACCATTCTTTCTTCTGCCAGTTTTCTCTCTTTCTCAGCTGCGGCAGCTCTTGCAGCAGCTTCTTCGCGCTCTCTTTTTGCCTTTTCATACGCCGCTATTTTTTCTTTTTCTACAGCAGCATCCGCAAGCCGCTGTGCCTCTATGCGGGCCTGCCTTTCTTCTTCTGCAATCCGGGCTGCAGCAATTTTAGCGAGGCGTTCTCTTTCCTGCCTTTGCGCTTCTGCTATTTCCCTGCGGATAACATCATTGAGCACGCGGCGAAGCTGATCTCTTTGTTTTTCTCTTGCAGCGATCTCTTCTCCCAGCTCACCTTCTCTTCCCTGCAATAATTTTATGGCCTCATCTTTTTCGAGTTTATCGGACTCAAGCCCTTTTAGCTGTCCGCTTTGGGTATTCAATGCTACGTTCTTATTGCCTTTTAACCTGGATATCTCGTCAAGCTTGCCCTTTATCAGCGTTTGCGTATTTTTAATGTCGCTCACCTGTGCATCACGGTAAGTTCGGTAGCTTTTTAAGTATTCCAGCCGCTTAAAGGCGTCGTTGAAAGAATTGGAAGAGAATATGAAATTAATGTAATCGTAGTTATTTCTTTTTTTATATGCCTCCACCAGGCTTTGGGCGTATTTGGCTTTTAAGGTATCCAGTTCCTGCCGGTGCTTTTCAAGCTGTCCATTGTAAGCAGCAATCTGGCCGTCGAGATTTTTGATGTCTGTGCTTATATTGTTGATGAGCTGCTGGCGGGTAGATATTTTTTCTTCAATAAGTTTTAATTGTGCCAGAGATATTTTCTGTGTCTTCTTTACTTCTTTCAGGTTAGAGTTCAGCTCGCTCAGCTCTTTCTGTAATGCCTGCTGCTGCGCCCGGATCTGTTCTTTGGTCTGGGCATGAGAAAAGTGTAGGCTGCCAGTTAAAAATAATATTACTAAGAAATAATGTCTGCGGATCATCAATAAGGTTCTGATTTAATCGTACGAATATATTAATAAACTGATAGCTTTAATGTTTATAAGCTATTAAAATTATCCTTCTGAATATCCCCTGGGTACACTGAAAGGAAAAGTAACCGGTTGATCAAAAACAGGTTCTTTATATTCCAGGTGAATGTTAGTGGTAGCGCCATTTTCTTTCACAACAATATTCCTGAGATAAGAAAAGTTTTTCCCAGACAGGTTACGGTAATCGCCGTAAGTAATATTTGCAGTACGGGATGATGTGGCGTCGGAAACCTGGCTGTTAGATGCGTAAGCCGCGCCGGTATTGCTTTTCATTACCGTTAATAAATTCCTGATGGCATCGGCAACAAGCGTGTATTGAATGTTGTCTGACGAGTTCTGAAAACTTTCAGGCTCACCGTTTATAAATACCGGGTTGCCTACGAGCAGGTCCTGCAGGTCATAAAAATTTACGGGCACTTTTACCAGGCTCTGCAGGTATCGCGTATCTCTGCGTATCACCTTGCTTTGCAGCTTATCAATTAATACAACACTATCCGGCGTAACCTTAGCACGGAATACTTCTATACCGAACGGCCCTGTTACCGACATCCAGATAACTTTATTTTTTTCCATGCGCAGGTTTGCGTTGGCGCTTTGACTCATTTTAGGGCTTTGAAATTGCAAACCGATTTTAGCAGAAAATGTGTTGAAATAGATCTTATTGTTCCTGATTTCATTCAGCAGTTTCAAAGCATAATCTTTTTCTGCTTTCTTCGCATCGTCAACAGCCACTACTTTGCCGGAATGGTCAACTGCAGGATGGGCCTGTGTTTTACGCACCGTTTTACAGGCAGAAAAACTTAATGCTGCAACGCTCAGCAATATAATATATCTTTTGATTTGCATGTTTGTAATATTTTTTTTTCAGTTGCGAGATGGAATATTTGGGTAAACTCGTTTCGCTTATTCATCCGCGGTTGGTATGTGCTTTGTTATAGCTACTACGCTTATTTTTTAGGTTAATTTTTACCTGTATGGCCGAAACCACCTGCGCCTCTGTCTGTTTCATTGATCTCGGACACTTCATTCCAGCTGATCATTTCCACTTTTTGTATCACCATCTGCGCAATCCTGTCAGCAGGATGAATCACCTGGTCTTCATTGGACAGGTTTATCAGGATCACTTTTATTTCCCCGCGGTAATCAGCGTCTATGGTCCCGGGCGTGTTTAAACAGGTAATGCCCTGCTTGGCTGCCAGCCCGCTGCGTGGCCTGATCTGCGCTTCAAAACCTTGCGGTAGCTCTATAAACAGACCAGTAGGGATTAGTTTTCTTTCCAATGATTTTAAAGTCACCGATTCCGCAATATCCGCTCTTAAGTCCATGCCCGAAGAGCCTGCCGTGGCATAATGCGGTAATGCATTTGTTGATTTATTGATAATATTTACCTTCATCCGTGTTTAAATTTTTTAATAAGCTCCGATAGCTATGTAGAAAGCCAAATAATTATAACGCTTTATGTGCCGCACGCTTATGGCTATTTCCTGCTACATTTGATCTGTTATTTTTTGAAGCAGCACAACGGCATGTGCCGTTAATCCTTCTTCCCTGCCCACAAAACCCATCAGCTCGGTAGTAGTTGCTTTTATAGAAACATCTTTTACGCCGAGGTTTAAAAGCCCGGCTATCACTTGCTGCATTTCAGCAATGTAGGGCTTAATTTTAGGCTCCTGTAAACATAATGAAGCATCAACGTTAACAATAGTATAGCCCTCAGTTTGTATCAGTTCAAAAGTTTTTGAGAGTAAAATTTTACTGTCAATATCCTTATAAGCTGCATCTGTATCAGGAAAATGCGTGCCAATGTCACCTAAAGCCAGCGCACCAAGCAGGGCATCGCAAATGGCGTGTAACAATACGTCGGCATCACTGTGCCCGATGCTGCCTTTTGAATGCGGAATTTTAATACCGCCGATCCACAGGTCGCGCCCGGCCTCAAGCCGGTGATAATCTATGCCGTAACCAATTCTTATACTCATTTGATATTGTATATTGTTGAAACAGATAGCGAAGATACATGCTTCAAATTACAATTCGAAGGAAAAAACGAGTTTAAAATAGCGCTAATGTATACAAGTATTACAGCTCCCGCTCCCCGATGAGTGCACGAACGGTATCTTTTGCATGCAGGTAGAGCTGCGGAAAGAAGGTATTAAATTTTTCCCGGAGAAAATCAAGGTTCTCTTCAAAATCAGCAAAAACGTCCAGGTCATTATCCAGGAATTTGGCGCGCCGCGTTACATGGTTAAAACTGTTTTGAATGCCCCATTTAAACCGATAATTGTACAACCAGTCTTCACGTACCATCGAAGGCAGGATTTTCAGGAAATGCTCCGGCAGTATGTGTATATTCTTACTCAATACATTGTAAACCTTCTCTGAAAATTGCTGCCATTGCAGCGGCGTTTTCAGCGACAGGTCATTGGCAACAAAATAATCAAAGGCTACATCTACAAATGCTCCCGAATACAAGCCTGTTGTCTGCCTGAAAACCTGCTTAGCCTCCGCAATCACGGGGTGTTCGTCTGTAAAAGTATCAATATCGCGGTGAAGTTGAATACCTGCTTGTATTTTATCATCAAATGCATACTTCTTTTTTCCTTTCACGAAATCGCTGATCATATTACCGATAATGAAGGGTTCATAATCAAAGGACAGGTATGCATGCGCCAGGAAATTCATATGTAAATGTAAAATAATTCTACTTTAGAAGATAAGAACTTTTTCAAGAAAGCAAGACTCAAAAGGTTTTTGTACCTTTACGCCTCAATTGTTCAACGCTCAACTGCATGAAAAAAGTTCAGGTAAATTACATCGAAAGTTTTGGTACACAGGATGGCCCTGGAATAAGAATGGTAATTTTTACACAAGGCTGTAAAATGCGCTGCCTCTACTGCCAAAACCCCGATACACTGCCTTTTAAAGGCGGCACTGCCATGAGCTGGGAAGAATTGCTTGACAAGGCTTTGCGCCAGAAAGAGTATTTCGGCACGCGCGGCGGTGTTACGGTTTCCGGCGGCGAACCTTTGTTGCAGGCAGAAGGGCTGATTCCGCTTTTTAAAGCTCTTCATGAAAAAGGTATCAATACCGCTCTGGATACCAACGGGTTCGTCTGGAATGAGCATGTGGAAGAATTGCTTAAGCATACCGATTACGTACTGCTGGATATTAAACACATTGACCCCAAAACCCATAAAAAACTTACGGGCGTACACCTGGCCCCTATCCTTGACTTTACTGAAAAAATTAAACCGCTTCATAAAAGATTGTGGATCAGGTATGTCCTGGTACCCGAATGGAACGATGCTGATAATGACTTAAGAAACTGGGCAAAATTTGTTCATACCCTCCCCGGTGTAGAGCGGATAGAGGTGCTGCCTTATCATACACTGGGCGTGCCTAAATACGGCGAGCTAGGCAAAGAATATAAATTACATGGCATACAATCGCCGACGGCCGAACTCAAAGAGCGCACGGTGCGGATATTTGAAGAAGAAGGCCTGAAAAATATTATAGTGAAATAAAAACCTGCAAAGATAAGTATTTTTTCCGGATATTCCAATGAAATAAATCACTTATTTTTATCTTTAAATTCATCTTTTCGATAGTTTTTCCGTCTTACCTTTGTACTGTTATAATAAAATACCAAAAAATCCTCAATAAAATGAATACAGAAACTAAAGTAACTGCTCCTGAATTTCAGGGAACCAGATGGAAAGAAACAATTGACGTCAATAACTTTATTATCGAAAATATTACTCCTTACACAGGAGATGCTTCCTTCCTTGAAGGGCCTACGGAAAGAACACAGGAGTTATGGAACAAGACAAAAGAATATCTTCTTGAAGAAAGAAAAAATAACGGTCTCAGAAGTGTAGACGTAGAAACAATCTCTACCATTACCAGCCACAAACCCGGCTACATTCTTCATGAAAAGGAGTTGATTGTTGGCTTGCAAACCGACGAACCTCTTCGCCGCTCCATCAAACCTTTCGGTGGTATCAAATTGGTAGAGAGCGCATTAGAAGAGAGAAACCTGAAAATCTCCCCTAAAGTACAGGAAATATTTCAATACGCTAAGAACCACAACGACGCGGTCTTCTCAGCCTACGACAAAGAGATACGTCTTTACAGAAGCAACCATATCGTTACCGGCTTGCCCGACAACTACGCAAGAGGCCGCATTATCGGTGACTACAGAAGGCTGGCACTTTACGGCGCTGACCAGCTGATCGCATTCAAACAGGCAGATGCAGCAGCTGTAGACGGGCAAATGACAGACGAAAAAGTAAGGTTGCGCGAAGAAATATCTATGCAGATCGCAGCGCTGAAAGATATCAAGAAAATGGCGGCTGCTTACGGCTTTGACGTATCCAAACCAGCTACTACTGCCAAAGAAGCTACTCAATGGGTTTATTTCGCATACCTGGCTGCCATCAAAGAACAGGATGGTGCAGCAATGTCTATGGGTAATGTTTCTACCTTCCTGGATATTTATTTTGAAAAAGATATTCAACAGGGTATGCTTACAGAAGCGGAAGCCCAGGAAATAATTGATGATTTTGTAGTAAAATTAAGGCTGGTACGCCACCTGCGCCCCGGCTCTTACGATGATATTTTCGGCGGAGACCCTACCTGGGTTACTGAAGCTATCGGTGGACAGTTGTTCGACGGAAGAACAAAAGTTACCAAAACATCCTTCCGTTTCTTACAAACATTATACAACTTAGGACCTTCTCCCGAACCAAACCTTACAGTACTCTGGAGCAAAGACCTTCCCGAAGGATTTAAAAAATTCTGTGCACAGGCATCTATAGATACTTCTTCTATCCAATACGAAAACGACGATCTGATGCGTGCCTCAAGAGGTAGTGACGACTACGGTATTGCATGTTGTGTATCTCACCAGGCTATAGGTAAATCCATCCAGCATTTCGGAGCCCGTGTAAACCTGCCAAAAGCTTTATTGCTGGCGCTTAACACTGGTAGAGAGGAAGAAAAAGGCATCGAGATTATGCAAGGCATTGCTCCGCTCAGCGACGGGCCCCTACAATACGAGGAAGTACTGGATAACTTCAAGAAAGCAATGGTAGACCTGGCAAGAGTGTACGCCAAATCCATGTACATCATCCACTACATGCACGATAAATATTATTATGAAAGGGCACAAATGGCAATGATCGATACAAACCCGCATGTAGACGTTGCTTACGGCGCTGCCGGCATCTCCATCATCGCTGACTCTCTTTCTGCTATTAAATATGCAAAAGTAACACCTGTAAGAAATGAAATAGGCCTGACTGTTGACTTCAAAATTGAAGGAGATTTTCCTAAATACGGAAATGATGACGACAGGGTTGACAGCATCGCCAAGGAAATTGCTTCTTTCTTCTCACAGGAACTGAACAAGCACACAGCTTATAAAAACGCAACACCTACCATGTCTTTGCTCACCATTACTTCAAACGTAATGTACGGTAAAAACACAGGGGCTACTCCCGACGGAAGACAGGCTCATGAATCTTTTGCTCCGGGCGCTAACCCAATGCACGGACGCGACTCTTCAGGCGCTATCAGTTCTCTGAACTCCGTTGCGAAACTGGATTACGAAGATGCACAGGACGGTATTTCCAATACTTTCTCCATCATCCCGAAAGCATTAGGAGCTACCAGGCAAGAACAGATCGACAACCTGGAAGATATGATGACAGGTTATTTTGCTAAAAATGCACACCACCTGAATGTAAATGTGCTCAACAGGGAATTGCTGATGGATGCTTACAACCATCCTGAAAATTATCCGCAGTTAACGATTCGCGTATCTGGCTATGCAGTTAATTTCGTAAGGCTTTCCAAGGCACACCAGCTGGAAGTAATTGAAAGAACCTTCCACGAATGTATGTAGTCTTTTATTTAGGATTTTATTATAACCAACCCTGTAAGTGATACTTACGGGGTTTTTTTTAGTTCGCTGCTTCGGGGCTGTTTTTAATGGCCACATGGAATAGCCTTTATTCATTCGCGGTTGGTATGCAATCTTGCTTATGGCTATTACATGTGTTAAAAAATTCGTGTTGGCCGATCAGTAAGCATCAAAAAATTTTTTATTATTTACGAATATGTCGTAAATTAGAAAAATATTCGTACAGTAATATGTATTATTAATTATGACAAAAAGTGTAAAGGGAGTATTAACCAAAACTTCCACAAAAGAGAAAACAAAAGCAAAACCAGCCGGTAAAACGACATCACACCAATACGATATCTATACAAATCTTGAAAAATATTTTGGGTTCACCCAGTTTAAAGGGCGGCAGGAAGAAGCTATCAACAGCCTGCTAAGCGGCAAAGACACATTCGTGATAATGCCTACCGGAGGCGGCAAAAGCCTTTGCTACCAGCTTCCGGCAATGATCATGGACGGATGTGCCATAGTGGTTAGCCCGCTTATAGCGCTGATGAAAAACCAGGTAGACCTGGTAAGAGGCTACAGTGAAAATGATGATGTGGCGCACTTTATGAACTCCTCGCTCAATAAGACCCAACTACGGGAAGTTAAAGAAGACCTTGCAGCCGGCAAAACAAAGCTGCTGTATGTAGCACCTGAAACACTCACCAAACAAGAAAACCTTGACTTCTTTAAATCTATCCCTATTTCATTTTTTGCAGTAGATGAGGCACATTGTATCTCTGAATGGGGGCACGACTTCAGACCCGAATACAGGCGCCTGCGAGAAATGATGGATGCAATAGACGAGAACATTTCCGTGATTGCCCTTACAGCAACTGCAACGCCCAAAGTGCAGAGTGATATTGTTAAAAATCTGGGGCTGCGCGACCCGGATATTTTTATTTCTTCCTTCAACCGTGAGAACCTTTACTATGAAATCCAGCCCAAGGTTAAGAAAGACATTACCATAAAAAATATTGTAAAATTCATTGCTCAGAACAAAGGCAAAAGCGGGATTATTTACACACTTAACCGCAGAACCACCGAAGAGCTGGCAGAAGTACTCATGGCAAACAACATCAAAGCTGTTGCCTACCACGCCGGCCTTGACTCCAAGCTGCGGGCAGAGCGGCAGGACAATTTTTTAAATGAAGATACGCAGGTGATCGTTGCCACCATTGCATTTGGTATGGGTATTGATAAACCTGACATCCGTTTTGTAATACACTACAACATTCCCAAATCCATTGAAAACTATTACCAGGAAACTGGCCGTGCAGGACGCGATGGCCTCGAAGGGAAATGTATCCTGTATTATTCCCATAAAGACGTGGCAAAACTGGAGCATCTTATGCGCGATAAACCGTTGAGCGAACGCGAGATCGGGGCACAGCTTATTAATGAAACATTGGCATTTGTGGAAACCTCGGTCTGCCGCAGGAAAGTACTAATGCATTATTTCGGAGAGGAATGGAAGAGTGAGAACTGCGGAAACTGCGATAATTGTACCAATCCTAAAGAGAAGGTAGAAGCTAAAGATGAGGCGCTGAAGGTGCTGAAAGTTGTGCAGGAGCTGGATGAACGCTTTGACACAAAATACGTGGTAAACATCCTGATAGGCCGCGCCACACCACAGGTACAGATGTACCGACATGAAAAAAATAAAACATTCGGCATAGGCGACGACCGTGACGAACTTTTCTGGAATACGCTGATAAGGCAGCTGCTGCTGGACGAGTTTCTGAGAAAAGATATTGAAGAGTACGGGCTGCTGAAGCTGACTCCCGCCGGAGAAAAATTCCTGAAAAAGCCTGTGTCTTTTAAAATAGTGATGGCGAATACTTTTGAAGAAGCCAATGCCGACGATGATGAGGCCGAAACTGGCGGCACTACTGCATCTGCAGTCGATGAGACCCTGCTGGAAATGATGAAAGAGCTGCGCCAGAAAGAATCCAAAAAGAAAAAGCTGCCACCGTTTGTGCTTTTCCTGGAATCTTCTTTGCAGGATATGGCCACCGTGTACCCAACTTCACTGGCAGAGCTGGAAAAATGTTCCGGCGTAAGCAAAGGTAAGGCTATAAAATACGGTAAACCATTCGTAGAGCTGATTGCTAAATATGTGGAAGAAAATGATATAGAGAAGCCGGAAGATTTTGTGATGAAGTCTGTTGCCAACAAAAGCAGCCATAAGATCTACATCATCCAGAATGTAGATAAAAAAATACCGCTGGAAACCATTGCTAAAAACAAGGATCTGAAGCTGGATGAATTGCTCGATGAAATGGAATCCATTGTTTCAGGCGGCACCAAGCTCAACCTCAACTATGCCATTGATGACATGCTTGACGAGTACGACCAGGAAGATATTATCGACTATTTTAAAAGCTGCGAAACCTCTGACCTGGAAGTAGCCAAGCAGGAGCTTACCGATGGCGATTACGACTACGAACAACTCAAGATAATGCGCATCAAGTTTTTAGCGGAATATGGGAATTAGATGCTGTTGATGCATTAAGTATAAAGCCTCAGTTAAAGTAATCCAGCTGAGGCTTTTTTATTCAACTGATAGTTTAATCAGATATGAAAATTACTTAATCCTGATTGAATCTACAATGATCATTTACCATTAAAATTCTATCTTCGCCGCATGCATTATTTATCGGCTGAAGGCTTAACCAAAAGTTTCGGAATCACTCCCCTTTTTGAAAATATTTCCTTCCACATCAACGAGGGAGATAAAATTGCGCTGATAGCACGCAACGGCGTTGGCAAAACCACTTTACTCAGGATTCTGGCAGGCAAAGAAACGCCTGATGCCGGCAAATTGTGGATACACAAAGATGTTTCTGTAGCCTTGTTTGAACAAAACCCGGTATTTGAAGAAGAAAAAACCATCCTGGAAAATATACTGCACCTGCAACATCCCACCATTCAACTGGTGAAGCAATACGAAGAGACTGTACAACAACAAAACACAGCATTGCTTACTTCGCTGATCGCTAAAATGGATGATGCCGGCGCCTGGGATTTTGAACATAAAGTAAAAGAAATCATAGGCAAGCTCAACATCAACATTTCAGATCAGCCGGTAAATACCTTAAGCGGAGGCCAGCGCAAAAGAGTTGCTCTTGCCAAAACCCTCGTAGATATTGGCTTTGAAGAAAAACATACCCTGTTGATGATGGATGAACCCACCAACCATCTGGATGTAGAAATGATTGAGTGGCTGGAGCAATACCTGAATTACGAAAAGATCACCCTGCTGCTGGTTACGCACGACCGTTATTTCCTGGAAGATGTATGTGATGAAATATGGGAGCTGGAGCGATCTGAAATGTACACCTACAAAGGAGATTATGCCAATTACATGGAGAAGAAAGCCTTGCGCATTGAAAGTGAACTGGCAAGCATTGATAAGGCAAAGAATTTATACAGGAAAGAGCTGGAATGGATGCGCAAACAGCCCCGGGCAAGGACTACGAAAAGCAAGGCCAGGCAGGATATTTTTTATGCAGTAGCAGAAAAAGCCGGTCAGAAAATTGTTGATACTCGGCTGGAACTGGATATGAAAATGTCAAGGCTGGGCGGCAAGATCGTTGAAATGAAAAAGGTGTACAAATCCTTCGGCGAGCTCACCATTCTAAAGGGATTTGACTACACTTTCAGCAAGGGCGAACGTATAGGCATCGTGGGTAAAAACGGTGCTGGCAAATCTACTTTCCTGAATATTCTACAGGGCCTGGAAAAAGCTGACAGCGGCAAGATCAATGTCGGCGACACCGTTGTATTCGGCAACTATTCCCAGCAAGGGCTCACTTTTAAAGAGAATGTGCGCGTGATAGAATATGTAAAATCATTTGCAGAAAACTTTCCGCTTGCCAAGGGCGGAAGCTTGAGCGCAGCGCAGTTCCTGGAGCTTTTCCTCTTTCCGCCGGAGAAGCAGTTCACATTCCTGGAGTCGCTGAGCGGAGGAGAAAAAAAGCGTTTACAATTACTGACTATTCTGTTCAGCAACCCCAACTTCCTGATACTGGATGAACCGACAAATGACCTTGACCTGCCAACGCTGGCTGTGCTGGAAAATTTCCTATCTGAATATCCTGGCTGTATATTAATTGTTTCCCACGACCGCTATTTTATGGATAAGCTGGTAGATCATCTGTTTGTATTTGAAGGCAACGGCAATATCCGCGATTTCCCCGGGAACTATACGCAGTACAGGCTCTGGCAGAAACAAGAAGAGCAGAAACTGAAAACAGCCGCCGAAAAGCAGCCAAGAAAATTTGCGGAGCATAAACCTGCTGAGAAAAAGAAAGCATCATTCAAAGAAAAAAGAGAATTTGAAATGCTCGAAAATGAGATCGCTTCGCTGGAAACAGAACGTTCTTTGCTGGAAGAACAGCTCTCAGCTGACGGCACCGATTATGAATTACTCAACAAAGCAAGCAAGCGCATCGGTGAGATTGCTCAGGAGCTGGAAGAAAAAGAAATGCGCTGGCTGGAGCTCAGCGAAATAATAGAATAAATTCGCATCAATATTACCGCTTATCCATGTCATTCCCATTCAATATAAGAGTTTACGGCATTCTCATAGACCACGATCGTGTATTGCTCAGCGATGAAATGATCAACGGAAAAGAATACACCAAATTTCCCGGCGGCGGGCTGGAATTTGGTGAAGGCACGCGCGACTGCCTGAAAAGAGAGTTCCTGGAAGAGATGAACCTCAGCGTGGAAATCGGCAGCCATTTTTATACAACCGATTATTTTCAGCCATCCGTATTTGGCAACAGGGAGCAGATTATTTCCATTTATTATTATGTGGTAGCTCCGCCCTGCCTCACTGCCATAGCAACAAGCAACATCCCCCTATTCCGCGTTGACCGAAACAACATTCACATCAACACAGAATCTTACAGGTTTATGCCAATGGAGCAGTTTTCAGAGCAATCGGTCACCCTACCGATAGATAAGGTTGCAGCCAGGTTATTGAAAGAAACATTTATGTTAGCCAAATAATTCCCCGTTGTAACAATTGAAATAATTTTCTTTATTTTTGAATTTAAACCCTAAACCATATGGTTAAAGAAAACTTTATAAAATATATAGAAACCGCCATTTGTGATAACTGGACGCAACCCGCATTGACAGACTACCGTGGAGAATCTTTCACTTATGCCGAAGTTGGTATTATTATTTTACGCATGCATGAAATGTTCCGTAAAATGGGCATTAAACAGGGCGACAAGATCGCACTAATCGGTAAGAATTCAGCCCGTTGGGCAATAATCTATTTTTCAGCAGTCAGCTACGGCGCAACCATAGTGCCTATACTTCCCGATTTTAAGGCTGATGACCTGCAGCAACTGGTAAACCATTCAGATGCTGTAATACTTTATATCGAAGACAACATCTTCTCAAAGTTCGAAGAGCACAATGTAATGCAAAACCTCAAATGCATATTCTCTGTCTCCAGCTTTGCCACGCTGCACACCGATCATCATGAGTACGATGATATTTATGCGCAGTGCAACATCCAGGATGTATCCAAAGGCCACTTTGACCTGCCGGATATACCTAACGAAAATCTTGCAGTAATCAGCTATACTTCGGGCACTACCGGCTCTGTAAAAGGTGTAATGCTGCTCAACAACAGCCTTGCTTCCAACGTAAAGTTTGCCAGGGAAAACATGCCGCTGGAAGCAGGTGACAAGATTGTATCACTACTGCCTTTTGCACATGCTTTTGGCTGTGCCTTTGAATTGCTGTTTCCTTTTTCCCTCGGCTGCCACATAACCATTCTCACCAAAAGCCCTTCGCCGCAAGTGGCTATGCAAGCATTTGGCGAAGTGAAACCTGCATTGATACTCACCGTTCCGCTGGTAATTGAAAAGATTTACAAAAGCAGGATCATACCGGCGCTGGCACAGACGAAAGTGCGCATCATGACCAAAATACCGTTACTGAGAAATCTGGTTTACCGCAAAATAAACAAATCGCTTTCAGATGCTTTCGGAGGGAATTTTAAAGCCATTGTGATAGGAGGTGCACCACTGAGCCGCGAAGTGGAGGTATTTTTTAAGAAAATAAAATTCCGTTACTCGGTTGGCTATGGCATGACGGAATGCGGCCCGTTGATAAGCTACACAGACTGGCGGGATTTTAAATTAGGTTCTTCAGGGAAAGTGGTTGACAACCTGGAAGTAAAAATCGTTTCGGAAGATCCCGAGAAAGTGCCTGGAGAGATAATTGTAAAAGGCGAGCATGTTATGGTTGGCTACTATAAAAACCCGGAGCTTACACAGGAAATAATTGAGGAAGGTGGGTGGATGCACACCGGCGACTTGGGAACCATGGATCCCGACCAGACGGTTTACATCAAAGGGCGAAGCAAGACTATGCTGTTAGGCGCCAGTGGCCAGAATATATATCCCGACGAAATTGAAGCTATCTTAAACAACATGCACGCCGTGGCCGAAAGCTTGATCATAAAACGGAATAGTAAACTGGTGGCGCTTATTTTCCCGGATGCAGAGGTAGTTAACCACGAAAAGATTACAGAAGAAGACCTCAATAAAATCTTTAAGAAAAATATACAGGCTCTCAACCACAAAGTGCCATCTTTTGCCCAGGTATCTTCCTTCCAGATACAGAAAGAAGAATTTATCAAAACGCCGAAACGCAGTATTAAAAGGTATCTCTATCAATAGATAATATTGCTGGATGGGGTTAAAGCAATTAACTATGATGTTCACGAAGAAGGCGCAACGTTCACAAACAAATCTTCTTGCCTTCGTATCTCCGTGGCAAATAGTGCCCCTTGGTCCTTACACCCATATTCCGGTACCTGCCTGCAAAGTCCTTTTCAATCTTTTGTAAGATCAATGCATGTAGCGACAGAACATCTGTCAGCATCCAGAACCGGCTCCTCAATAATAGCAATCGCTGCCTGATGGTTCACTGCTTCAAAATGCTCTCGCAGGGATTTTCCTTTTACGGTTATTCCCTCTTCTATCACCATCTGTGTTTCGCGCAATGTAAACGTGTTGCCTTCAATAGCATTGGAATTGTATGTCCATTCTATGGCCAGGCTTTCTTTTATCTTATTCACAACAACAGCAAGCAACGGGCGAAGTTTATCCTAATTGATTTTTCTATTCGTCGATGCGCTGCAACGTTTTGTCCAGATCGCCGTTTTCATATGTATAATTCTTCCACGTCATCATCACAATGATAATTATTTTTTCTTACTATCGGATAATATAACTTTTAAGTTATCCGTTAGTAAACAATTTTGGAAAATTTTCATACTTTTAATACTTCTAATAAAATAATTATGAAGAAGATATTTTTCATTGCTATCTGCTTACCATATACATTCACAATGGCACAACAAAAAAACAACAGCCTGATTAAATACATCAACCCGCTGATAGGGACCGAACGCATGGGGCATACATATCCCGGCCCGACCGTTCCCTTTGGCAGTGTGCAGCTAAGCCCTGAAACAGATACAGTGCCTATGCAAGTAAACGGTGAATACAATAAAAGAGTTTATGAATATTGTGCAGGTTATAAATATGAAGACAAGACAATTGTAGGTTTTGCGCACACTCATTTCAACGGCACAGGGCACGCTGACCTCGGGGATTTTTTAGTAATGCCCACAGCAGGTAAGCTGCAGCTTAATCCCGGAACTGCTGACAACCCGGGCAGTGGTTACCGCTCTGCATTTTCTCATAGCAATGAAATTGCAGAAGCAAACTACTACAAAGTAAAATTAGATGACCACAATATTACAGCAGAGCTCACCACTACTGAACGTGTAGGCGTGCATCAGTATACTTTTCCAAAATCTGAGGAGGCACACATCATCTTGGATATGATGTATAATATTTACAATTACGATGGCAAAAATGTCTGGACATACATTCGTGTAGAAAACGACCACACCATTACCGGTTATCGCCAGACAAACGGCTGGGCAAAAAACAGGAAAGTATTTTTTGCTGCCCAGTTTTCAAAACCGTTTAAAAATTACGGATATAAAAGTTATGCCCGCAATGAAACCTACACAGGGTTCTGGCGCAGGTTTGATATCTACAACAACTTCCCTGAAATGGCCGGCCATGAGATTCGTGCTTTTTTTGATTTTGATACAGAAAGCAATGAAAAAATAGTGGTAAAATTTGCCTTATCGCCCGTGAGCACAGAAGGCGCTATGAGAAACCTGGAAAAAGAAGTCCCCGGCTGGAATTTTGACAAAATAAAAAATGAAGGTCAGCGAAAATGGCAGAAAGAACTGGAAAAGATTACTGTAGAGATGTTGAGTGAAGAGGACAAAATAAATTTCTACACCGCTCTATACCATGCATTTATCAATCCCACAATTTACCAGGATGTAGATGGAAAGTACATGGGCCTTGATCAGAACATACATGAGGCAAAAGATTTTAATAATTATACCACCTTCTCTTTATGGGATACATACAGAGCGCTGCATCCTTTGCTCACTATACTACAGCCGTCCAGGGCAAATGACATGATCAAGTCCATGCTGGCGCACTATGATCAGAGTGTACATAAAATGCTGCCTGTATGGTCGCACTATGCCAATGAAAACTGGTGTATGACCGGCTATCATTCTGTATCGGTACTGTCAGATGCTGTAGTAAAAGGTATGAATACATTTGATGCAAAACGTGCACTGGAAGCTTGTGTGGCCACAGCCAATAACCGTTATTACGACAACATAGCCAATTATAAAAAATATGGCTACATACCTGATGAGAACAGCGGCACGTCTGTATCTACCACACTTGAATATGCTTACGACGATTGGTGTATAGCGCAAATGGCTAAAAAAATAGGCAATACGAAAGTGTACAATGAATTTATCAAGCGTTCTGAAAGCTATAAAAACGTATTTGATACGTCTATCGGCTTTATGCGCCCTAAATCGGCAAATGGCCGGTTCAGGCAGCAGTTCGATCCGTTGCAAACACATGGAGAAGGCTTTATTGAAGGCAACTCCTGGAATTTTTCATTTTTCGTACCTCATGCGCCGTCAGAGTTGATTAAGCTTATGGGCGGCGACAACAAGTTCGTAGAAAAGCTTGATCAGCTCTTCACCATGCATCTCGATGATAAATATTTTGCAAACACCGAGGATATTTCCAGGGAAGGGTTAATTGGCAATTACAATCATGGTAATGAGCCTGCGCACCATGTAGCATATCTCTATAACTTTACAAACCAACCTTGGAAGACACAGGAAAAAGTGCGAATGATCATTAAGTCGCAATACAAAAACGGTCCGGATGGCCTTGGAGGAAATGACGATTGCGGGCAAATGAGCGCCTGGTATTTGTTTTCAGCGTTTGGCTTCTACCCTGTTGCTCCGGGAAGTGATCAGTATGCTTTGGGAAGCCCGCTGATAAAATCTGCCACCATAAAATTAGAGCATGGAAAAAGTTTAAAGATCATTGCACACAACCAGTCAGAACAAAACGTGTATGTTGCCAAAGTGTTGCTGAACGGCAAAAAGCTTCAGACCCCGTTTATTACACATGCGGATTTAGCCAACGGAGGCAGACTTGAATATTTTATGCAGGAGAGACCCGGCAAAATTTAAATCAGCCGCGGCCCAACGGCTATTTCGTAATCTATTTTTCCTCATAATTGCTTACTTTTATCTGAATTAAACATAGAAGATCTATGGCTGTACCACTGGCAGAACGCATGCGCCCGCATACACTGGAAGAACTTGTAGGACAAAAGCATCTTACAGGAGATGGCAGCATTCTGCGTACAGCAATTGAAAATGGCAAAATCCCGTCTATGATCCTGTGGGGACCGCCCGGCGTGGGCAAAACCACCATTGCCAATATTATAGCCAATACTTTGGAGCTACCGTTTTACCAGCTAAGCGCTATCAGCAGTGGCGTAAAAGATGTGCGCGAGGTAATTGAAACCGCGAAAAAACAAACTTCTGCCATATTATTCATAGATGAGATTCACCGGTTCAATAAAAGCCAGCAAGATGCATTATTGGGTGCAGTTGAAAAAGGCGTCATCACACTGATCGGGGCCACGACTGAAAACCCGTCCTTTGAAGTAAATTCAGCATTGCTGAGCCGCAGCCAGGTATTCGTATTAAAAGCGCTGGAAAAGAACGACCTTCTTGAATTGCTCCACAGGGTAATAAAGGAAGATGCGCTCATTTCCCAAAAGAAAATCAACATTAAAGAAGATGAAGCGCTTATTAATCTTTCAGGTGGCGACGCCCGGAAACTGCTGAACCTCTTTGAACTGGTTATCAACTCTTTTGCTGCAGATAAAGCAATAACCATTACCAATAAGATCGTGATGCAGGTAGCACAGAAGAAGATCGCTTTATACGATAAAAGCGGCGAACAGCATTACGACATTATTTCAGCATTTATCAAAAGCATGCGCGGCTCAGATCCGAATGCAGCGGTATATTATCTTGCCCGTATGATTGAAGGCGGTGAAGATGTAAAATTCATTGCACGGCGCATGGTGATCTTTGCCAGTGAAGATATCGGCAACGCCAATCCCAATGCTTTACTGTTGGCAAACGCTGCATTTGATGCCGTCAACAAAATCGGGCACCCCGAAGCCCGCATTATACTCTCTCAATGCGCTGTGTACCTGGCAACTTCCGTTAAAAGCAACGCCAGCTATGAAGCCATCAACATGGCTTTGGCATTTGTACAAAAGACCGGCGACCTCCCAGTTCCCCTCCACATCCGTAACGCTCCTACCAAATTAATGAAAGATATGGGCTACCATAAGGGCTATAAATATGCCCATAGTTTTGAAAATAACTTTGTAGACCTGGAATTCCTGCCTGAATCAATAGCGGGAACGAAATTTTACGAACCGGGAAATAATGCCAGGGAAGATGAAGCCCGTAAACATCTTCGTAAACTCTGGAAAGACAAATATGGCTATTAAATAGCGCTGTCTGGTTGCGAATTAAAAAATGATAAAAACCATATTGAAATAAAGGATAAATTCGTCTTTTATTATTCAACGCATAAAATTTTGCTTTCCATAATTTCTAATTTTGGTCAACATTAACTTAAATTCTGATCATAAACTAACTTAAAAAGAATTAAGAAAAAAATCCCCGATATTTTATCAACTTTAGTGGCCCACTATGCATGTGGCGGTGATAATACAGAACAAGCGATCAGCTGGCGTGTAAGTTTCAGTTTTAAACCTAGAAACTTCAAACCGGATCTTCTTTACAAAATGAGCAGTAAAGTATGTGTTGATCTCAGGTTTATCTGTTAATAATTTGCGGAATTTATCGCGGCTTAACTGCAACACTTCGCAGCCCTGCCTCGCAACAGCTGTCATGGTATAGTGAGCATCATCAAACAGGGGTAATTCTCCAAAACAATTTTCAAGAAAAACTATTTCATGCAAAAACTCTTTACCCTCGCCTGTTTCATTGATAATAGGCATTGTGCCATGCATCAACTGGTTGAAAAACATACATCGTGAACCCTCTTTATAAATATATTCTCCCTGTTTATAGCTTTTTACAGAGGCGCCGGCATCAGTAGTAAGTCTTTATTCAGCATAAAAAGCAAATTGCATTACATCAAATATAAGCAATTTATTTACAAAACGCCTTTGGTACTTGGTAACACATCACTCATGGGATCTCGTTTTACTGCCATCTTAATAGCTTTTGCAAAGGCTTTAAAGATGGCTTCAATCTTATGGTGCTCGTTGTCGCCTTTGCATTCAATATTTAAATTGCAGCGTGCTGCATCGCTGAACGATTTGAAAAAATGGAAAAACATTTCCGTAGGCATATCTCCTACCTTTTCGCGCTTAAACTCTGCGTTCCATACAGTCCAGTTTCTGCCGCCAAAGTCAATGAGCACCTTGGCCTCAGCATCATCCATGGGCAAAGCAAAGCCGTAGCGCTCTATGCCACGTTTATTGCCTAAAGCAGCTACAAATGCTTCTCCTAAAGCAATGCCCGTATCTTCGATGGTGTGATGTTCATCTACATGCAGGTCGCCTTTTGTTTCAATCCTGAGATCGAGACTGCCATGGCGGGCAATTTGCTCCAACATATGATCAAAGAACCCCAAACCAGTATGGATATAGGCATTGCCTTTACCATTCAGGGTAAGTTCAACATGTATCCGTGTTTCTTTGGTGTTGCGGTTATGAACTACTGTTTTTTTTTTGATGAAAGAAATTCATAGATCTCCTTCCAGCAGGTAGTATCAAGTGCTATCCACTCTCTGAGCTCTTTTGCAGTATCTGATAATTCATGTGCGCCGAGATTATCGCCGTTGTTGATCCAGATGCCTTTACAGCCGAGGTTTTTAGCAAGCATTACATCAGTGATCCTGTCGCCGATAACGAATGAATTTTCCATGTCTATTTCAGGATTGTTCATGTAATGCAAAAGCAGGCCAGGATTGGGCTTGCGGGTATATTCATTATCTTTTTGCCAGGTGCGGTCAAACAATACTTCTTCAAATTCAACACCTTCGTTTTTGAAAGTTTTTATAATAAAATCATTTACCTCATTGAATGGCCCTTCAGGAAAATCTTCCGTGCCCAGCCCGTCCTGGTTGCTGATCACCACCAATACATAATCTAATTCAGCAGCAATCTTAGCCATGTACTGCAAAGCGCCGGGATAAAAAGTAAGCCTGTCGAAAGCATTGATTTTACCGTCCGGTACTTCGTAGATCAATGTGCCGTCCCTATCAATGAATAATACCTGTTTAGCCATAGTAGTTTAAATTATTTTGTAAACAAATATATTTAAAAATATGGATTGCGGAACAGCTTAGGTATAAACTTTAGTTTTGAGCTGCGTTTGCACCATGTTTGCATGATCTAAGCAACCGGAGAAAGCGCGATGGTAAATTAAAAACCATCTCTAAAGCAGCGTACGCTATACTGTGCCGGCAACAAAAAGTCACTTCAGAATACCCTGCGGGCTGTAATCAGAAATTATTCGGTGAGATAATCTGGTGGCAACACTGAGAATAAACAATCAGGGTTTTGGCTTATATCTGCCACTCATTGTGTACAACGGCAATAAGGTAGTATTGCCCTTCTCTTTCATTAAAAATCAGGCGAAGATTTTTCCAGTCGAATTCACTCTCCCCTGCTTTGGGCTTTTTGTAGTAATCAACGAATGTCTTGCCCGGAAACTTTTGCAGGCTGTTGTCTACGCCATTCGATTTTCTAAAAAGAGATTTATTGGCTTCCACGCTTGTAAGCATCAGGAAATCAGCATCATAAACGTATTCATTAATGTATTCCTTAAACGAGAGATTAATAGGGTCACCGCTGCCATCAGCATAGCCCCAGATACGCTTGGTGTTTGACTTACCGAATTTAACAACTTCATCTTTGGTAAAATGATTTTGCCTGGAATTTTCAATAAAGGAGTAAGGCGCAAAAACAACACCCAAAACCGGATCTACATAGGAAGCCAGTTTATCAAAGTTCTTCTGCTCCAAAGTTTCTAAAACAGCATTTGAAAAACTGATGATCGAATTCTCCCTGTTGACCGTTAACTGCCCCGAATCTTTCAATAGGGTATCTGTGTTAACAGCTCTCATAGTATCTTTCAGCAAAGCATCCGTGTTTATGGTATCTTTTTCGGCTTGTGCGTCTTCTCGGTTCCGGCAGGAAGAAAAAGTAATCATTACAATCCCGACGCAAATAATTACACGTTTCATGCGTATATTTTAATTTTTTCTTTATGGTCACATGGGTTAGCCTTCATTCATTCGGGGTTGGCATACACCTTTGCTTATAGCTATTTCATGTAATTTTGAGTATGCGGCTTTGCGGCTGTTTTTAATAGTCACATGGAATAGCATTTATTCATCCGCGGTTGTATGCAACTTTGCTTATGGCTATTTCATTTTATACATTTCGCAACAAAAGTAAATGAATTTAGCAAGTTTTCTTTCCTGCTAAATTTATATAACAATCTTATAATATTATTTAACAAATTTCTGCCTTGTTTATATCAATCCTCAACTTGTTTTGCAGTCAAATAGTAACGCTTTTCTATACTATCTTTTTCAAAAAAATTCTTTTCCGCTGCTCCTTTAAGCCTGTAAGTTTGCCATGTAGTAAGCGGTTTCAGGCTAATGGACTGCGAATCGTTTGCTAATACCAGCGGCATATCAAAATCTTTCACGCAATTGCCATACCTGTAAAAGACTTCCTTTTTATCAGGAGAAAAATAATATTCAAATACCGGGATCTGGGTAGTCGTAAGGTATTGCTCAAAAGTCTTGTCGAAGTTGATGCCGGTAAATTCATTGATGTACTGCTGCACCTGCCGGTTGCTTACTGCTGTATGATAAAAATCTTTGTTTAGCGACCGCAATAATCCCCTAAAACGCGCGTCATTATTTATCCCCAGCCTTATATTGTTCACCATGTTTGCGCCTTTATAATACATATCCCCACTACCCGCTCTATTCATACCATACTGCCCTATGATTGGTTTATCGTTCAGAATGTTTCCCCTGATACCGTAAACATATTCGGCAGCAGCAGCCGCACCAAAATGGTCCTCTACGAACAATACCTCGCTGTAGTTGGTAAAGCTTTCATGTATCCACATGTCTGCAATATCCGAAGCGGTAATGCTGTTGCCAAACCACTCATGGCCGCTTTCATGTACAATAATAAAATCAAACTTCAACCCGGAGCTTGAATTGGATATGTCATTTCCTCTGTAGCCATTAAGATAATTGTTTCCATAGGCAATAGCACTCTGATGTTCCATGCCGAGGTGCGGTGATTCTACAAGCTGGTAGCCATCTTCATAAAAAGGATACGGGCCAAACCATTTTTCAAAAGATGCCAGGGTTCTCATTACATCAGGAAGCGCGTGCGACCGCATTCTGTCCACGTTATAATCCAATGACCATAAAGTCACATCCAGGTTGCCTTTCTCGCCTCTGTACACATGTTTCTGTGCAATGTATTTTCCTATGGAAGGAATAATGTTGTACGAATTAATAGGACTTTTTACCTCCCATTTATAGCTTGCCAGATTATTGTTCAACGTTTTTTTCTCAACCAGCCTGCCGTTAGCAACTGCCGAAAGCGTATCAGGTACAATCATTGTTAGCGAAGCGCCTTCATCTGGCTTATCACTTTGGTGATCTTTGCATGGAAACCAGGCAGATGCTCCTAAACCCTGGCAGGCAACAGAAACCCAGGGCCTGCCGAGGCTGTCTTTTTCCCAGATAAACCCACCCTGCCACGGCGGCCTCACCGCTTCTTTAGGTTTGCCACCGAAATACACGGTTAGCTTATATTTCTTGTTTTTAACCTGTTTGGGCATTATTACATAGAAAAGGTTTTCATCGCGTTTGGCTACATTGAGTTTGATAAAACCGTTTAAAATAATGCTGTCAATAAGCATGGGTTTCTGCAGGTCTATCTGCATAAAAGTTATTCCATCGTCCAATACTTTGTAAATAATATCTGTTTTTCCTTTGATGGATTTATTATTATAATCCGGCTGAAACGTAATGTCGTAGCGCATTACATCCCACCATGCCCGCTCTCTTGTAATGCTTCCGCGCAAAGAGTCTCCACGTGAATCTGAATAAGCAGTATTTCTAAATTGTGCTTCCGAAGAAATTACAAATGCAGTAAAAATATAGAGTAAGAATATTTTTTTCCTACTTAAATCTTTCAATATTTTAAATGTTTCGATATACATTCCCGGCAATAGCCTTCGTGATGAGAAAAATTTATCAGCCATCGTTCAACGTGTATTTTTATTTATTTTAATTTCTCCCTGAGATTTTTCCGGGAGTAGTTCAGGATAATCATGCATGGTTTGTACAGCATCCTTACAACTATTCATTACCTGTCATCCTAAATAAAATTTCAAAAACATTTTTTAAATGTACATTATTTTAGATATTTGATTATGTACCGCACCCAAAATATAACGTATCTTTTTACAGCTCTGGTAATCCTGCTTTCGAATGTAAGCTGTAAAAACCAGCCAACCGATGATAGCCAAGTGTTTTATTACAATGAATCCAGCGGCGTACAAACGCTGGATCCTGCATTTGCCAGGAGCCAGTCTGTAATGTGGACGGTACACCAGCTCTATAATACCCTTGTAGAAATAGATTCAAATTTAAACATTGTGCCGGGTATTGCCAAACGCTGGAACATAAGCCCCGACAGGCTTGTATACACTTTTTACCTGCGAGACAGTATTTATTTTCATGACAACGATGCCTTCCCGAATGGCAGGGGCAGAAAACTTACTGCATCAGATGTTGCCTACAGCCTCAATAGGATCATTGACCCGGCCACAGCAAGTCCGGGAGCATGGATATTCAATGAAAGAATAAATAAAGACGGGTTCAGGGCTGTTAACGATACTATTTTTGAACTCCATTTGTCCAGGCCTTTCCATCCCATCCTTGGTATCCTGAGTATGCAGTATTGTTCTATAGTGCCGAAAGAAGCAGTAGAAAAATACGGCAAGGACTTTCGCAAACATCCCTGTGGAACTGGCCCGTTTAGGCTCAGGTACTGGGACGAAGGCCAGGCCATGGTTCTAGAGAAAAACACGAATTACTGGGAGTACGATTCCTCAGGCAAAAGGTTGCCCTACCTGAAAGCGATTTCCATCAGCTACAACACCAATAAAGCCACAGAATTTTTATTATTAAGACAAAATAAGCTCAGCTTCATCAATGATGTGGATGCTGCATTTAAAGATGAAGTAATCTCCAAAAAAGGAGAACTGCGCGATGAATGGAAAGATAAATTTGTGCTGAAGAAAGGGCCTTTTATGAACGTGGAATACTACGGCATACTGGTAGATGAAAACAACCCGCTGGTAAAAAATTCGCCGTTAAAAATAAAAAAAATACGGCAGGCAATCAATTATGGTATAGACAGGAAAAAATTTATGCTTTACCTGAGAAACTCGTTGGGAATGGCTGCCGAAGCGGGCTTTGTACCAAGAGGCCTCCCCTCTGAAAATACAGAATTTGTAAAAGGATACAACTATGATCCTGCAAAAGCGCTGCAATTACTGAAAGAGGCAGGTTTTCCGAAAGGGAAGAATCTGCCGGTGATAAAACTGATATCCGTACCCATGTACGCAGATATCGGTTCTTTTGTAGCAAGGGAGCTGGAAAACATCGGCATAAAATTACAACTGGAAGTATTACAGAAAAGCGTGCTCATGGAACAGACTGCTAAATCCCAGGCTGCTTTCTTCCGCGGCAGTTGGATTGCAGATTACCCCGATGCGGAAAATTACCTGGCTGTTTTCTACAGCAAGAATCCTGCACCCCCCAACTATACAAGATACAATAGCGCTGCTTATGACCGGCTTTACGAAGAGGCCATCCGGGAAACCAATGACAGCCTGCGTTATAATCTTTACAGGAAAATGGATCAGATGATCATGAATGATGCGCCGATTGTACCGCTGTTTTATGACGAAGTGATACGGCTGGTACAACCAAAGGTTAAAAACTTTTATTCCGACCCGATGAACATGCTCGAGCTTAGGCGTGTTTACATGGAAGAATGATGGCTGTTCCGGGGAAACTGCGAAAAATCATATTGCTGTATTAGTTGAGGACTGATTGTTGAGTGCTTTCTGCCCGCCTTTTTTCTTCTTTTACAGATTATGCAGTGTGAGGGTGCTTCATTTGACACGATTTTAGTTTATATCAAAGCTACTGCTGCACCGCCTTCTTTCTTCTTTTGATCATTTTATGGATAATAAAAATAAATAGCAGGATAAATACCGCGCCCATAGCAACCGGTATTACAATAGCCAGCACAGAACCACCGATTGCTGCTGCATTTTCACCGGTAGACACCACTGCATTGCCGGTTGTAAGGGTGGCCTTGCTGGAAAACAAACGCGTGAGAACCGTGCCGGACTGCACTATGCCCGCACTGCCGCCACCTACAATCAGGCCAAGTATCCAGCGCCAGATTTCATTATCAACAGGTACGATAGAGGTAGTAAGTAAAGCGCCCGCTATCATAGCCAGTGGCGATGCTAGGGTATCCAGAAAATTATCAACAACAGGGATATAATATGCCAGAATCTCTGCTACCGACGCTGAACCAAAAGCTATAATAGCCGGCCAGGTAGACAGCCATGCGAAGTTTCCTGAGAAATTTCCGACAAACGGCAACACATTAAAATGCCCTGCTAGAGAAGCTGCAAGCAATGGCACAAAAACCCTGAAACCGCAGCAGGCGCTAAGCCCGATGCCCAAAAATAAAGCCGTGATCAGTTCTGTACTCATGTTTTTATTTTAATGAATACAAATTTAATTCCACAAATCATGCTTCTTGCTCAGCCTGGGTATTGTGCAATGCCACAAATAAATTATTGTCTTTTACAAAATTGCAATAAGCACAGTCAGCTTTGCCGCAGCCTTTGTAGAAATCCCTTTGCTGTATTTTTTGCCAGGTATCTTTGATCTGGGCCGTAACAAAAGCCACATCTTCCGGTGATACCACTATTTTCTTTTTATTGTATTGTTTCTTAGTATCCGGTTCTATAAAATCAAATTCTGCACTCACGGCATGCCAGTCCTTTATACGGTCATTGTCCATGAGTATCTTATAAAACACAGCCTGGCGCCAGTAATCGCCGCCTAAGGGCGCTTTCTCATCAGGGGCTTTTAATTTTTTCAGCGCATTTTCAAATTTACCCGTTTTGTAATCCACAACATTTACTTCTTTACCGCTAAACTCCAGCTTATCCAGCTTTCCTTTAATGGGAATGCCGTTGACGGTTACGTTCTTCACCGTACGCTCTACCACCACTACTTTATTCCACTCATCGATATATTTTTCATAGTAATTGCCAAGGATCTCTTCACCGTACTCCAGCCGTCTTTTGTAGCTTTCTTCGGTAAAGCTTTCCCGGTGCCTGTGCAGGTACCATTTAAAATCATCAATAAAGGTATGCTTTGCAGGAAAGATATTATCATTGTCTTTCATTCTTTCAAAAAGGCGCTGCAAGGCAAAGTGCACGGCAGATCCGAATTCCGTAGCCTCATTCTTGGCAGAGGGTATGCGCAACAAATTATTATAATAAAATTTCAGCGGGCAATCCAGGTAGTTATTCAACGCCGTCACATTCATTACAAACTTTTCCAGCAGCCTGTCCATAAGATCAGCTTCTGAATTTTCAATTTCCGGCGCTTTATTTTCCAACAGTTGCAGCGCCTGGAATTCAGCAACCACGCTATCATCCAATACCTGCGTCACTGGTTTAATATCTGCTGCCTGCAGCATCTCAGCAATAAACATGGAAGCTTCCAGGGCTTTGCCTTCATGGTTACATGCACTGTAGCTGATCTGCAGGCCACGCTCTGCCCGGGTAACGGCTACATAGAACAGTCGCCTTAATTCTTCAATGTCCCTGTCCTTATCAGAATTTACGGTAATAGAATCATAGAGATTGCCGGGTAAGGCGTATCCCAAGCCTATCTTTCTTTTCTTTTCCCAAAAGTTAGCATTGCACCCTGCAAAGAATACATATTCAAATTCCAGGCCTTTAGAACCGTGTGCAGTCATCAGGTTTACGCCTTTGTCTGTGCCGGTAATGTTTACCAGCGGCAGCGGTATGTTTTCTGCCTGCATCAGGTCTAAACGTACAATAAAATCTTTCAGGGTCATCATAGGCGCGCGCCTGGTTTCTTCTTTCAGGAAATCGAAGAGTGCAGTAAGAACCTGTAATAATTTTACTTTACGCTCGCTCTGCAATACGTACTGCATGATGCCGGTATTGTTGAGCACATGCTCAAACAGGGTTAGCAATGTTACGTTCGGCACATCTGAGATGAGCTTTTCGATGGCGTCACTTGCTCTTGCAACGTTTTTATTGGTATCGGTGTCAAATAAGGTGGCTTTATTTTTTACAGATCTGTCGTGGATCTCCCTGCGCAGGGAAGTAGCATTGACAGTAAACTTTTTATCGGCCACTTCCACGGCAAGTTTTGCAATTTCTATAGCCGGTATAGAAAACCAATCATGATGCAGTATTTCAAAAAGCATAGCATCGCCGCCGTAGGGCGTATCCATTTCAGCATCCAGGTATCTCAATAACAACAATATCTTTTTTGCAAACGGATCGTGAAATAAGTTTACGCTGCGCTTGGTATAGTAAGGTATTTGCTTCACCTGCAGGTAGCGGGCTAGCTCCTCTCCGTATTTATTCTCTTTATAAATAATTCCTATTCTGCCGGGCTCAATGCCTTGCTGTATCAGGCTTTCCGCCTTGAGTGCGATTGCCATCATCTCGTGTGCCGGGCACGCATATTCAAACACTTCAGGCAAAGAAGTAATGTTCTTTACCTTTTCATTGGACGATATAAGTTGCTTGGAAATATCGGGAAGTTGCACCGTTAACCGTTCGCGATTGTTGTTGATCAGCTGCATAGACGTATCCAGTATGGGCTGAGATGAACGGTAATTGTTGGTGAGCATGATGGTTAGCAGGTCATTGGTATAATGGTTGGCAAACTCTATCATGTTCTCTACGTTGGCGCCCTGGAAGCGGTATATACTCTGGTCGTCATCGCCTACCACAAATACATTTGGTTTATCCCAAAAACTAATCAGGAGCTTTACCAGGCGGTTTTGTGCACCGCTGGTATCCTGGTATTCATCTACCAGTATGTATTGATATTGCTCCTGGTATTTTCGAAGTAATAAATTGTTTTCTTCAAAAGCTTTGATCACCCAATTGATCATATCATCAAAATCATACCGGTTTCTTCTGTGCATCAGCGCCTGGTAGTTATCAAATTCGCCTACTGCTGCCCGCAGTTTCTCCATCTTGTCTATCTTTTCCTGCATTGCAGGCCTGGGATCACCTTTTTTGTAATTGGTGGTAGTACGTTGATATTTATAAGCTTTAAAATGGCTGCTACCTTCTTCGCAGTCACGTATCTCGCACAGGAATTTATCTATTTTTTCTATGAGAAAATCCGGTGTCCAGCCTTCCCGCTTCATGGTACTGAACAGGTTGCTCAGCGGCATCATCTCATAATATACATCTCCGCGATAGCGCTTTAAAGGATGTCCTTTCGGAAATGCATCTATCAGTTCTTTCAGGTATTCAATCTTCTCCAGGTCTGAAACAGGATCAAGCGCATTTTTTTCAAAAACAGAAAGATTATCCTGGATAATATCGTTGCAGAAAGCATGAAAGGTGGCTATATGCACCCTGTAAGCATCTGAGCCTATAAAAGATTGCAGCCTTTTGCGCATGGCCACAACGCCTGCATCTGTATAAGTAAGGCAAAGGATATTATCGGGCTGGGCATCTGTTGTCAATAATATTTTTCCTATGCGTGCTGAAAGTATTTGCGTTTTGCCTGTTCCCGGGCCTGCTATCACCATTACAGGGCCTTCTATGGTATCAACGGCTTTCTTCTGGGCTTCGTTCAAGCCTTCATATATTGTTTGGAAACGTTTTTCCTGTTCTTGTTTCGTAAGCATATCTGAGTTTTGAAATATGGCTTAAAGTTAATCAAAAACAAGCTGATTATATGAATATATCTAACCAAAAAAACAGGGCGTGTGCATACATCTCACACAGCCGCAATAAAAAAGCCGCTCAAAAATTGAACGGCTTCAATATGCTTTAAAAGTACCGGCTATGCTTCAGCTTCAGCAGCAGGAGCAGCAGCGGTTTCACCGTTTTCGCCTACAACTTCAAAATCAATTTCTGTAATGTTGTTGTTACCGAAATCAATGGTTGCTTTGTGTACGCCCAGTTCTTTTACTTCATCTACAATACTGATGCGCTTGCGGTCAATATCGTAGCCTTTCTGCTCGCGTATGGCGCGTGCTATCTGCAG
The DNA here is from genome assembly GCA_023422835.1 of Bacteroidota bacterium. Classification (GTDB taxonomy): domain Bacteria; phylum Bacteroidota; class Bacteroidia; order Chitinophagales; family Chitinophagaceae; genus Haoranjiania; species Haoranjiania flava. The sequence goes on from JAFAGI010000019.1 coordinate 52,749, forward strand.
GGAAGTAACGCTACCGAATATTTTGCCTGAAGTACCGGTTTTCGCTGTAAGTTTTACAGGGGCAGCTTTTAGTACTTCTACTACTTTATTCATTTCAGCCAGCATGCTGGCTTCTTTCTTGGCTTTTACTTTTTGTTTTTCTTCTAATTGTTTCAGGTTAGAAGGATTAGCTTCAACAGCTAATTTCATCGGGATAAGATAGTTGCGCGCGTAGCCGCTTTTTACCTCAACCAATTCGTTGGGTGCGCCCAGATTATCCACATCTTTTATTAAAATTACTTTCATTGCTTGTGTTTAGCTCCCAAGAGCCCAGTCAGCATTTGCTTTAAGACTGTCTCCTGCATTGCAGGATTAGGGAAGGTGACTAATTAATTTGATAATTGAACTTGACAATTACCCTTGTAATTATAAACTATTTTAAAAGGTCTGCTACGTACGGAAGCAATGCCATCTGGCGTGCCTTCTTTACTGCATCAGATACTTTGCGCTGAAATTTCAAAGAGTTACCTGTCAAACGGCGGGGCAATAATTTACCCTGCTCGTTGATGAATTTCTTTAGAAATTCAGTGTCTTTGTAATCAACATAACGGATACCATACTTTTTAAAACGGCAGAATTTTTTCTGTTGTTTTTCCTGTTTGTGTGCAGTAAGGTACTTGATCTCATTTGCTTTTGCCATAATTATTCTGCTGCTTTTTCAGGTTCGGTATTTTTTACACCACTTCTCTTTTTGGCATTGTACTCGACGGCGTATTTATCGAGTGCAGTGATCATGTGACGAAGAACCTGGTCATCCCGGTTCATTTGTACTTTAAACTTCTCATTGAAGTCGGATGGCGCACTGTATTCCAGAACCCAGTAAATGGCTGTGGTTTTTTTCTGGATAGGATACGCCAGTGATTTTAATCCCCAGGGGTTGCTGTGCACGATTTCTCCGCCATGACTTGTAATATAGTCGGCGTATTTTTTCTGAGCGGTTTTGAATTCTTCGTCAGAAAGCACAGGGGTAAAAATCACCATCAATTCGTAATTGTTCATTACCCTGAATTTGTTTTTGGTTAAATAATTAAATTTGAGGTGCAAAGGTAAGAAATTATCGGGAAATAAATAAGTTTTTTTGCATCATGTGGGATGCAGAAATTCGAAGAGCAAAAATATTCTTAAGGCTAATCAAAAAAGCGCAGCCTTCTTTTCAGGTCATCTATTTCGTGCTGCATGCTTTCCATGCGTTGCAAAAGCTCGTGAATAGTGTCTATCCCGGCAGGGCTGATGTCGAGGTCATAGTGCCATGCTGTAAATTTCTCCAGATCTGGCACAAATGCATCATCAATGAAACGCTGACTCTCCATTTCAATTACCTCAATCAATCCGAGCTCTTCCAGAGAATCAATGAACGAAGTTTCCACGCTGCAATTGGTACAATATTCTTCAACTAAAATTAAATTTCTTTCCATGATCACAAGTTTTAAGATTGCGCTAATTGTTTGAATAATTCTTTTTGCTGTTCAGTAAGATTCACTGGAATGAGCACGTTATAAGTTACTATCAGGTCACCGAACTGCCCTTCTTTTTTGTAAACGGGAAAGCCTTTGCCTTTGAGCCGTGTTTTGGTACCGTTCTGTGTTCCGGGCTTTACTTTTAGTTTTACCTTACCGTCCATGGTATCTACAGTTATCTCTCCGCCTAAAACAGCCGTATAAAGATCAATGTTTACATTGGTATAAAGATCGTTGTCCAGCCTTTTGAATTGTGTATCGCCGGAGACCTTAAAAGTAATGTAGAGGTCGCCAGCCGGGCCGCCGTTTACACCGGGAGCGCCATAGCCTTTCAGCCGTATCTTCTGTCCGTCTGCAATACCGGCAGGAATGGTAATGCGTACGTTCTTATCATTGATGGTAAATGTGCGCTGGTGTGTTGTGTAAGCTTCACGCAGGGCAATTTCCACTTCTGCATTGAAGTCCTGCCCTTTGTACTGGCGGCTTCTGCCACCCGAATCACGATGCCCGAAACCGCCGCCTGCTGCACCTCCGAACATCTGTTCAAAGAAGTCTGAGAAATCTCCTTCGCCAAAATCTGCCTGTGAATAAAACTGCCCGCCGCCGGACTGGTAGTGCTGCTGTTGTGCATGCCGCGCCTGTTCGTATTCTTCGCCATGTTTCCAATTCTCGCCGTACTGATCGTATTTCTTTCGTTTTTCAGGATCGCTGAGTACTTCATTGGCTTCGTTAACCTGTTTGAATTTTTCAGCGGCCACATTATCGTTGGGATTCAGGTCCGGGTGATATTTGCGGGCCAGTTTACGGTACGCTTTCTTAATAGAATCCGGCGAAGCATTCTTATCAATGCCCAATATCTGGTAGTAATCAATAAAAGCCATGTATCAGATTTATAAGTTTAAGTTATCTGTATACAAATCTAATACATTAGCCTTTAAAGTAGTTATAAATTATTTACTCCTGTTTTCAAACTCTGCTTTTACCGCATCCAGGTGGTTAATAAATTTTTCAATGTTGGAGTCATAGCCGTATTTAATATTGCTGAGTTCTTTGCCATCCGTATCAAGGAACATGTACAAAGGCTGGGCATTGAAACCGAAACGGGTAATCTCATAGTCAAGGTTTTTATCTCCCACATTGGTGATTTTTTTGCCGTTCTTATCTGTATAAACTTGTGCAGGTGGAAGATCTGTTTTCTCATCTACGTACAGGCTGATCAGTACAAAGTTCTCGCGCATTCTTTTCAATACTTCAGGATCGCTCCACACTTCGTTCTCCATTTTCCGGCAGTTGGCACAGGACCAGCCCGTGAAATCAAGCATTACCGGTTTGTTCAGCACTTTGGCCGCTGCCATGCCTTCTTCAAGATCAAAATAGGCTGTAAGGCCAAAGGGTACGTGCAGTTTATCTGCATACAATTTGGGAGGCTGCGCCGTACGGGTAGCAAAGCTCGCTGTGTGGTTGCCGGATATGTACTGCAATTTGTTCAGGTCAAAATCCTGGGTGGACGCCGGAGGGAAAATTCCGCTCCAGAATTTTAAAGGCGCGCCCCAAAGGCCGGGCAGCATATACAAAGCAAATGAGAAGCTTGATATGGCTAAGAACAACCTCGGCACGCTGATGTATTTCAGGTCGCTGTCGTGGTTGAACTTCAGTTTTCCCAATAAATACAATCCTAAGAGCACCGCCAGCATGATCCATACAGCCAGGAATACATCCCTGTTTAATAAACCCCAATGGTACTGCAGATCTACCATAGACAGGAATTTTAATGCCAGCGCCAGTTCAACAAAACCAAATACAACTTTCACGGTATTTAACCAGCCGCCGCTCTTTGGCAGGCTGCTGAGCATAGACGGGAATAAAGCAAACAGGCTGAATGGCAATGCCAGGCCAGCGCTGATACCTAAAATACCCATCACTGTACCCAGGCCTGTGCCCTTCGAACTTGCTTCTGCCAGCATACTGCCCACGAATGGGCCTGTGCAGGAAAACGAAACAATCACCAGTGTGAGCGCCATAAAGAAAATGCCCATTACACCCCCTTTGCGCGCTTTTTCATCAGATTTATTGGCCCATTTACTTGGCAGCGTTAGTTCAAAAGCGCCAAAGAACGAAATGGCGAAAATCAAAAAGATGAGGAAGAATAAAATATTTGCCCCTGCGCTGGTAGATACCTGGTACAGTACCTTATCACCAAATATTTTTGTAACGATAAGCGTGGGAATGGTATAAATAGCGATGATAGATAATGAATAGATAAAAGCGCTGCGAATGCCCTCTGCCCTGCTCTTGCTTTTCTTTAGGAAAAAACTGACCGTAACCGGTATAAGCGGGAATACGCAGGGAGTAAACACCATTGCCAGGCCAACTAAAAATCCCAAACCCAATAAGGCCCATGCAGATTGATTGCTATTATCAGGAGCTGTAGCGGCCGCGTTCAGGCCACCTTCTGCTGCTTGCGATACTTCAGCATTTTGTTTGTCCGGGTCGTAGACGGTCACTATTTCTTCTACGCCGCTGGGGAAATTTTCTCCCTGCATGGCCAGCCAGGTGATCAGGCCTTTGATCGTAATTGCTTCTTTTACATTGTGCAAAGGCACCAGGAAAGTAACTTTATTTTTGTAATAATGAATGTTTCCTCCCACAGCCTGGTTGTTTACGGTTTCGAGTGTACCGATCTCAGTGATCGTATCTGTGGCACGTGTAAATTGCTTAATACGCTCGTCCAATTCTATCTGGGTAATAAACGCATCTTCTTCAGAGAATTTTTTTGTGGTAAACAACTGCACGTTTTCAGCAATAGTCGCATCTATTTTCAGGTTGGAAAGACTATCGTTTACTTTTTGAACTTCATATATAAAGGTAACCGGAGAATTTGTTTGTGCTATACCTGTGAGGGAGCATAACAAGAAAGCAAACACTAACGGAGAAAAATATTTCATGCAAATAATATTAAAAATGAAAAAGTCTGCAAATCTAAGCAGACTTTAATCTTATCAAAAATGTAGCGCGTTTTATTGCAATTTTATAACAACGGATTTGCTGGTTGGGGGCAGACATTGATTGTCATCACAAACCATATAATTGACATTTGCGGTTAGGGATGTTTTTACATTATTTTTTACCTTAACTTTCTGTACAAATTTTACGTTGCCGTCAAAGAATTTAACATTGGTCTTAAAATTCTTGTCGTACACTGTTTTCAGGTTTCCTATCTCTTTGGCTTTACCGTCCAGCGTTACCAACGGATTTTTAGAGAAAACGATCTCTGTTGGTTCCGGGCCGCCTGAGGGTGTAAATTGGGAATAGATATGCCAGGGCTTCTGTACGTGGGCTACAATAGTTACCTCATAAACTCCGTTTCCTTTTTTAACTGCACTGGAACTAAATGATACCGGGTCTTTCTGGCTGAAAGCAGAAAATGCTACAAATGCTACAATTAAAGTCAGTAATAATTTCTTCATATGTTGTCTTGGTTTAAATATGATCATTTGATAACACTCAATACAAAAGGTTTAAAATTAAATAGTTCTAAACTCAGGTAGTACAAATATAAGTTTGCTGAAGCTTATTTTAAAATAAATTTTCCCCATCCTACATACCAGCAGGCCAGTATGATTACCCAGAAAAATAAGGCAGAAACAATTTTAGACCGGTTGTAAATAAAAAAATTAGAGGTTATGCCTGCCGCAGGAACGGCAATAATGATCAGTGTTTCCAGGGAATGGTCTTCTAAAAATACAATGCCGGCAGACAGCAATAATAAAGCAGTGAGCATTAAAGACCAGCCCTTCCTGGCAACAATCAGCATGTTGGCGTAGGGTGTTTTCATTAATCCAAGTATTACCATACATACCAGTAAAGAAAATCCAATAATCAGCTCACGGCTGTCTTTGAATTGTGGTATCTCCCAGCCGAAATCAGGAATGTATTTCATAGCAAGCGGCAGCGTATCCGTGAGGTAAAAAACGGAAACTGCAAAATACAACGGCAGAATAACGGCAAGTAAATAAATAAGAAACGTTTTTAAGGTAAAAGTGGTAAAAGTAAAAATACCAATTAGCATAATTAACACCAGCATGAAAGAAGGTATATACAGCAGCGCACATAGACCGGCAATGAAACCAATATTGAACACAATACCATTTTTATCATCCCTGTGAGACAAATCTAAGCACAGGCTGAACATCGAAATAATGAAAAAATTAATGAATAAACCGGGTGTCATATTGTTCCACAAGGGATACAGCCCTGTAAATAATATATAAACCATAGCCGGTAAATATCCCTGCGGCAACATTTTCCTGCTCTGCAATAGGTAGTTTAATCTTAGTGCCTGTACAATCACAATAAGATGGTATAAAAAAGACAGGAAAACCGGCGTCCAGTTTTTCATTGGCGCCATTATAAAATCTATCAGTCCGTCTTTGGCAGTGACAACCACAGCAGGTGCATTAAACAAAAAAGATACATGCACAACCGCACTGAGCAGTATCAGTAAAAAAACAGAAACAGCAGACTTTTCTTTAAATAAGGAAACCAAGGAAAAATATTTTGCAACAAATATAACCGATAAATTCCTGTGCGCACCAAATCAGCCCTAACAAATTTCCCCCGCTGCAGCTTTTGAGTAAAGAAAACATTGAGCATCACGAATTGCCACAACACATTGTTTTAACAAATGTTCATAAAAATGAGCGGTAAAAAATAATATTAGATTTAAATATACCCTAACATTGCATAGATTTTGTATGCAGAAGACTTCAAAGCTTTTACAAAGTGAATAAAAGAAACATCCACACTCTAAGCGCCGCAGGCCTATTAGTAGCTTTAGGTATTATCTACGGTGATATCGGTACATCTCCCTTATACGTTTTCAGCGCTGTGATCAATGGTAAAATAATTGATGAAACACTCATACTCGGAGGCCTGTCCTGCATAATCTGGACATTAACACTGCAAACAACTGTGAAGTATGTATTGCTAATGCTAAATGCAGATAACAAAGGTGAAGGAGGTACATTTTCTTTGCTGACATTGGTACGAAGACAGAAGAAGTGGCTGATCTTTCCGGCTATGATCGGCGGTGCATTCCTGCTCTCTGACGGCATCATTACACCGCCAATTACCGTTACCTCTGCTATTGAGGGGATCCGGCAGATCCCCGGCCTTGAAACCATGCGGCAAAGCAGTGTTGTGAGCATTGTCCTGACAATACTTTCAGGGTTATTCTTCGTGCAACAATTAGGCACGGCAAACATTGGAAGGGCTTTCGGCCCGGTAATGTTTGTGTGGTTTTGCATGCTGGCGATCATGGGCATCATCAACATCCACCACGATTATAGTGTATTAAAGGCTTTCAATCCCTACTATGCTGCACGGCTGCTGACGCAATACCCGCATGGATTCTGGATCTTAGGAGCCATATTCCTGTGTACCACGGGTGCCGAAGCCCTATATTCCGATCTCGGGCATGCAGGCAAAAAAAACATACGCATAAGCTGGATATTTGTAAAAGCTGCTTTAATACTCAATTACATGGGACAGTCTGCTTACCTGCTAACCATGAAAGGCAAAATTTTCGCCAATACAGAATTATTGGCAGACAAAGCTTTTTCGAGCAAATTCCCGGCAGCTGAGATACTGGAAAACCCGTTTTACCAGATCATGCCTGAATGGTTCAGGATCATAGGTATTGTTATAGCCACCATGGCTGCCATCATTGCATCACAGGCCATGCTTTCCGGTTCATTTACCCTTATCTCTGAAGCTATCCGTTTGAACGTATGGCCCAAGATGAAAATAAAATATCCCTCAGAAGAGAAAGGACAGGTGTTTATACCCGGCCTGAACCTCCTGTTATGGGCAGGTTGTGTCGGTGTGGTATTGTATTTCCAGAAATCATCCAGGATGGAAGCCGCTTATGGCCTGGCCATTACTTTGTGTATGATAACAACCACATTGTTGTTTGCCTTTTATCTTATCAAGAAACGCGTAAAAAAATCACTTATATTGTTGTTCCTGGGTGTTTACGGCACTATAGAAATATCTTTCCTTATAGCTAACCTCGAAAAATTCCCGCACGGCGGTTATGTAACGCTCATAATCGGCGGCATATTGTTTACCATCATGTATGTGTGGTACAGAAGTCGCAAAATCAAGAACCGCTATGTGGAATTTGTGCGCCTTGAGCATTATATTCCCATGATCCAGGAGTTGAGCAATGATAAGACGGTTGCTCGGTACACCACCCATCTGGTGTACATGACCAGCGCAGATAATCCTAAGGAAATTGAGCATAAGATCATATATTCCATACTGAATAGGAAGCCGAAACGTGCTGATATCTATTGGTTTGTGCATGTGGATACGCTGGATGACCCATACACGTCAGAATACACCGTAGAGCACATTATTCCCAACGATATTATCCGCGTGGAGTTCAGGCTGGGCTTCAGGGTAGAACAAAAGATACAGGCCATGATGCGCCGGGTGGTGGAAGACCTAATTGCTAATAAAGAAGTAAACATCACCAGCCGTTACGAAAGCCTCGAAAGAAACAATATTGCCGGCGACTGGCATTTTATTGTGATGGAAAAATATCTTTCCACCGACAATGAACTACCTTATTTTGAAAGGCTGATCATGAAATTGTATTTCGGCATAAAGAAATACAGCCTGAGCGAAGAACGCAGCTTTGGCCTTGACCCAAGCTATGTGCATGTGGAAAAATTTCCATTACTGGTGTCTACCACCAGGACTATTCCACTGAAACGGACTTACAAAAATGGGGAGGAAGTGTAAAGCGGGGAGCAGCTAAAGGGTGACCTACTCTTACAGAAAAGGCTGCAACGCTCATCAAAAAACTTAGCCGTATTCACTTCAAGACGAAAACCAATTTTTCAAATGTAGAAATAGAGGGTTCCACTTTTCCATTCTCAATACGGCCGTATTGACATTGCGAAAGACCCTAATCTGCACATAATTCCTTTTTTGGAAAGGTGTTTAACCTCTCTCAAACGTTTGATATTCTTAGCTATTAGTTCTACTGTCTGTGCCATAACCTCCTCAATTATACAGCATAGTTAATAAAATGGCTATTTGCTTATTTATGCCTATAGTATATATCCGTAGGTAAAATAAACATTCATTTGATGCAAAAATAATTTAGCGTAGGGAAATAGCGGAAATCAAAGCACAGTTGAACATTCTAAGGCGTATTGGAGCATTTCGGATTACAGCCGAACAGGAATAAAATGTTATGCTGTCCCTTCACGATGACAAGAACGTCATCTTTATAGTATTTTATCTGCCTTTATGCTTGTTATGGTTAAAAATTCTGTACGTCAGCGAGGGGTTTGCTGATCATAGAAAATATAAGGCAGCCCTTGTGAAGCTGCCTGTATTTTATTGTAACTTAATTAAATTATTGCGCGTTGCTGCTGCCGTTGTTCCTCCTGTTGAGTTTGGCTTCAATGCTTAAGGTAGCATGAGGTACTGCACGCAGGCGGGCTTTATCAATCAACTTGCCGGTAACACGGCAAATACCATAAGTCTTGTTTTCAATCCTTATTAATGCTTTCTCAAGGTTATCAATATAAGCAATTTGGCGACTTGCCATTTGACTTAGTTGCTCTCTTTCCATACTTACGGTACCGTCTTCCATAGTCATGTACCTGCTTTCAACATCGCCTCCCATATCGTCTTTACGCGTAATGATGCCCTGTAAATAGGCTACTTCGCGTTTGGCATCTGCTAATTTTTTTGAGATGAGTGTTTTAAACTCCTGCAGATCTTCTTCCGAATAAGTTACCAGAGGTTGCTGATTGGCGTCGGCCTCTCTCTGCTCCAGCGGTGTATAAGAAGGTTTATAGGATTTTTTAGAAGTAGTTGAGATCTTAGGCACTTTCACTTCTTTTAAAGGCTGACTTTCTTTCTTTACTTTTTTGGCTATCTCAGGTGCATCTTTAGCTGCTTTTTTAGCTACTGCGGGTTTATCGTTTTTCTTTACAGGCGCTACCGCGGCTTTAACAGGAGCAGTCGATTGCTTAGAAGCTGGTTTAACGGTTGCTGCCGTTTTCTTTGGTGCAAGCGCAGTTGCAGCTTTTTTTGCAGGAATAGCCGCTTTTTCAGGAGCTGCAGCTTTTACTGTTTTTTTTGCTAAAGGCGCAGCACCCGCCTTCTTTACCGCGGCAGCTTTAACAGTACTTGCTTTTTTTATCGCCGCTTTGGAAGACGCCGCTACTTTAGGAGCTGCTTTTTTAACTGCAGCAGCTTTCTTAGCTACAGCTTTTTTAGCAACCGGTTTCGCAGTTGCAGCTTTTTTCACCGGTGCCTTCGGCGCTGTTTTGCTCACTTTCGATTGTTGCACCGCTTTTTTCTTTGTAGTAGCCATATCAAATATTAACCTTTTTTATGAATTGTAATGTATAACAGGTTATTGTCCACTTCCACCTCAACGCTGTCTTCCAGATGTGATACAAATGTTAGTTCATCTGCCAAAATTTCCGCACAAATATAGTCTTTAAATCTAAGTATGGATGGCTTTAAAGCCTGACTGTCTAAAATTTGTACAAAAATACGATCAGAAAGATCAAATTTACGTTCTTTTCTAATATTTTGTACACGATTTATAAACATTCTTGCGTTGCCCTCCTGCCTCAGTTCCTCGTTAATAGTAATATCCAGGGCAATGGTTACTTTTCCTTTGCCTGCTACTGACCAGCCGGGTATATCTTCTGCTGTGATGATTACGTCTCCGGCAACCAACTCCACGGGCTCATTGTTAACCGTGAGGGTGAAGGTGCCCGTTTGTTCCAGAACTTTAATATCTTCCTGAGACATCTTTTCAATTTCCGCTGCCGTTGCTTTCATCCTTGCGCCGAGCTTTTTACCTAAAGATTTAAAATCAGCCTTGATCTTTTTTGAAATTACAGAGTTGGATTCTGTTATGTATTCTATTTGTTTAATATTCGTCTCTGACTTAATGAGGTCCTCCACCCTTTCAAGCTGGGTTTTCATATGTGCATCCAATACAGGTATCAAAACTTTCTGCAAAGGCTGTCTTACAATGATGTTTTCTTTTTTCCTGAGTGAAAGTATCAGTGATGAAACATCCTGGGCAAGCTCCATTCGCTCTTCCAGGGATTTATCGATCAGCGCTTCGTTGGCTACCGGGTAGTCCGTATGATGTACACTTGTGGCTTCAAACCTGTTTGTAACAGTATTTAAGTTTCTGAAAAGTTCGTCGCTGAAGAAAGGAGCAAGCGGCGCTATAAGCCTGTTGACTGTTTCCAGGCACTCATACAAAGTCTGGTAAGCAGAAATTTTGTCAGTTTCATATTCACCTTTCCAGAAACGGCGCCTACAAAGCCTTACATACCAATTACTTAAATGTTCATCTACAAATTGGTCAATAGCTCTAAAAGCAATGGTTGGTTCATATTCTTCCAGGTTTTCATTAACTGTCTTTACTAATGAATGAAGGGTAGATAATATCCAGCGGTCAATTTCAGGCCTGTTATCATCATTTATACGGCTTTCTTTGAAAGCAAAACCATCTACATTGGCGTACAAAGCGAAGAACTGGTAAGTGTTGTACAACGTACCGAAAAACTTCCGTTGTACTTCTTTGATACCATCAATATCGAACTTGAGATTGTCCCAAGGTGATGCGTTAGTCATCAGGTACCAGCGTGTGGCATCTGCACCATATTTATCAATTGTTTCAAAAGGATCAACGGTATTGCCGTGGCGTTTAGACATTTTATTACCATACTTATCTAAAACCAAACCATTGGATACCACTGTTTTAAAAGCGTTACCGGGATATTTACTTTCATCAACCTCTAAGCCGGCAATCCTCAGTTCCTCCAGCACATCTTCTTTCACGAGTGAACTGATGGCATGCAGCGTATAAAACCATCCGCGGGTTTGATCCACACCCTCGCAAATAAAATCCGCCGGGTAGTTTTCAGCAAATTTTTCTTTATTCTCAAAAGGAAAATGCCACTGGGCGAAAGGCATAGCTCCGCTGTCAAACCATACATCTATCAGGTCCGGTACCCGCTTCATAGGTTTACCTGAGGCAGAAAGCAATTCAATATTATCTACTATTGGCTTGTGCAAGTCAATGTCAAGCAATGAATTATTGACTTTTAACGTATTATGTTTATTGTATCCTGCTTCGCAGGCCTTCATATACAAATCAGTTAATTCCTTAACGCTGCCTACGCAAACTTCTTCAGTACCATCCTCTGTTCTCCATACCGGCAAGGGAGTGCCCCAATAGCGGCTTCTGCTCAAGTTCCAGTCAACCATATTTTCCAGCCAGTTACCGAATCTGCCTTCACCGGTAGACTTTGGCTTCCAGTTGATGTTTTTGTTCAGTTCTATCATCCTGTCTTTCTGAGCGGTAGTTTTAATAAACCACGCATCGAGAGGATAATACAAAACCGGTTTGTCTGTACGCCAGCAATGAGGATAGCTGTGTTCGTACTTCTCCACTTTAAAAGCCTTACCTTCTTTCTTTAGTTTAATGGAGATATCTACGTTAACATCCTGATAGTCATTATCATCTTTATAGTTCTTCACATACCTGCCGCTAAACTCTCCCATGCCCTCTACAAACTTACCTTCCTTATCTACCATAGTGAGCACTCCTATACCGTACTTCTGTCCCACACGGTAGTCGTCAGCTCCAAAAGCCGGAGCTGTATGTACAATGCCGGTACCATCTTCTGTGGTTACAAAATCTCCAACCAATACCCTAAAAGGGTCGCCGCCGCTGCTAGCAGCCGTATTGGCATCGTACTGCATCAGTTGTTCATAGCGCAGGTTTTCTAATTCCAGGCCTTTAAATTCAGCCAGCATTTTCCAGGGGATGCTTTTACCGCCGGCTTCAAAATCGTCAAAAGAAACGTTTTCTTCCTCTGCTTTAAAATATTTCCCTACAAGATTTTTTGCCAGTATTACGTTTTGCAGATCGTACGTGTAAGGATTAAAAGTCTGCACCAACACATAATCAATGTTAGGGCCTACAGTGAGCCCTAAGTTGGAAGGCAGTGTCCAGGGCGTGGTGGTCCATGCCATAAAGTAAACAGCGGGCTCATTACCAGCCCGGCTGTTAGCTAATGCATTAAATATTTTTTCCGCAGCGGCATTGCCTTCATTCTTATTTTTAAGCAACTGAAACAACACCGTAGCGCTGGTATCCTTCACATCTTTGTAGGTACCGGGCTGGTTCAGTTCATGCGAACTCAAACCGGTTCCGGCGGCAGGCGAATATGGCTGGATGGAAATGCTCTGATACAGGTAGCCGCGGTTGTACATTTTTTTTAATAGCCACCAGAGCGTTTCAATATAATTGTTTTCGAATGTAATATAGGGATTGTGCAGGTCTACCCAGTAACCCATTTTTGTAGTAAGATCGTCCCACTCCTTTTTATAACGCAATACAGCCTCGCGGCACTTCTTGTTGTATTCTTCAACTGTGATCTTTGTACCAATATCTTCTTTCGTAATGCCAAGTTCCTTTTCCACGCCAAGCTCTACAGGCAAACCGTGCGTATCCCATCCGCCCTTACGCTCTACTTTATAGCCTTTCATGGTTTTGTAGCGGCAGACCATATCCTTGATGGTGCGGGAAATTACGTGGTGAATACCGGGCATGCCGTTTGCACTGGGCGGACCTTCGTAGAAAACAAATGCCGGTGCGTCTTTGCGCAGTTGAATACTGTCCTCAAAAGCATTTTCAGACTGCCATTTACTCAATACCTCTTTTTCTATTTGCGGCAGATTTAGCGAACCAAACTCTTTATATTTATTACTCATTGAAATTTGTTGTAAAATGTGTGCAAAGTTAATAATAAAATAGTAATTAGGCTAAGATGCATGATCTTACAAAATCATTTGCAGTAACGCATAAAGTTTGGTTTGGAAATTGCTGTTTTCATACTATTATTCAATAAATAAAAATAAAATATGTACCAACAGCAACAACTTACCACCGAAGAAATAAAACAAAGAGCACAGGAACTTGGCTTGCAGGCAAGGGAAGAAAATGTTTTTGCACTACAGGCAGATGATAAGCAAGAAAATGACATTCAACTCCAGGTAGTGGAACTGGAAAGAAGAGGATTTAAAAAAATTGAAGAAGATGCACCAGGAAGCGGGCAGGCAAGAGAAATCCTATTCTCCTACGATCCGAGCCTGGCAACCCCCAGGGAATAATGGTTTTGATAAAATAAAATCTGTCGCCGGGAAATGGTGACAGATTTTTGTTGTATGCTTAGGTAGGGTTACGCTTGCACGTATTCAACGTTTGCAATGATCTTTACTTCATCTGCTACTACCATACCGCCCGCTTCTGTCAATGCCGACCAGCTAAGCCCAAAATCTTTCCGGTTGATCTTGCCCTCTACTTCAAAGCCTGCGCGCTTCTGTCCGTCAGAAGAAATAATACCGCCGGTATCAACAGATAACGTCACCTGTTTTGTTACGCCTCTTAAAGTTAAGTCGCCCGTGAGATGCACTCCATCGAAACTTGTAGAAACAAACGTAATCTGCGGATGATTTTCTGCATCAAAGAAATCAGCCGATTTCAAATGGCCGTCCCGCTGGCTGTTCCTGGTGTCTATGGAGTTTACTTCTGCGCTGAATTGTATTTTAGCTGTAGACAGATCTTCTCCATCTGTATCTACGGTAGAATCAAAATCATTGAATCGTCCGGTGACAGTAGAGATCATCATATGTTTTACTTTAAAAGTAATTTCTGAATGCGCTTTGTCAATAATCCATTTTGTGTTTGCCATAATTTGTGTTTTTAGTGAATAATCAATGTTATGGGGCAAAGCTACCCACATCGCAACAGCGAAACATTGAACTAGATTAAGAAATAAGCAAGCAGCAAAATAATTATTAACCTTTGGATATCATCCTGTCAACCGAGTACTTACCCGGGCCGGCTAAAAACAAAAGGAACAGCACAAATAAAAAAAGCAGGCTTGATTCCATTTTGGAGAAAGGATCTGTTGCGTGAACAACAAATGCGGCGACTGCCATAGTGACTATCAAAGGCAGTGTGGCCAGCCTTGTAAATAGCCCAAATATAAGCAGGAGGGCACAAAAGACCTCTGCAAAAATAGCGAGATATAAAGAAGCTTTAGCGCCGATGCCAATAGGATCAGCAAATTTTATTTCACCTCCATTTAGTAATTTCTGCGCTTTTCCCAATCCATGATTGGCTATCATGGCAATGCCTATAAAAACTCTTAATAGAAGTAAGCCCCAGTCGAGTGCGATTGTATTGTATTTTGTAGCTGTTAGTTTCATTTTTTTTGTTTTAATGGTCCAGGTAGTCGCGGGTGAAATACGCCAATAGCCCAAACCGCTTTATGCGAGATTAGCTATATTTTTCCTTTTTGCCTGCTAACGGGCTGGTTATCGTCATGTTTAGATTTAGTACCTATCCCGGTTGATATGCATATTTAATCTTATAGCTTATTTGATGCATCTATTTATAGTACATTATTCTTTTTATGATGCGTAAATGATGTGTCCTTACGCAGGTTTCCACATTAATAATGCCTTCCGTATCAATTTTATCAATTCTGACCTTACCCGATGCGTGCACGATCTGCTTATCGTTCAGTAAAATTCCCACATGGGTGATCCTGCCTTCAACATTATCAAAAAAAGCCAGGTCGCCGCACTGCACTTCCGGCAGGAAACCAATCACCTCCCCTTCTTCTGATTGTTTATAAGCGTCTCTCGGCAGGAAAACATTCAACATCCTGAAAACCTGCTGGGTAAAGCCGCTGCAATCAATGCCAAACATACTTCTGCCACCCCAAATATAAGGCGCATTCAAAAAACTTTTGCTAATGCTGATAATGTTTTGGCTGTTGAGCGTAAGGCTGGTATTTAACGGCACCCTGCCGTATTTTAAAGGAATATGTTCAATGTTATTTGTATCAAGCACGGGGGCGCCTGCGGGCAGCAACATGGGTTCATTGTTAAAAAGAATGTTCCTGTTTTCGGTAGAAATGCCTTTGACCTTTTTGCGAAAAAATTTTTTGGTTACATCCAGCGTTTGCGATTTCTGTATCCAGCCTTCATAATTGTCAAAAGTTGTTTTTACCCGGTAGAAGTCGTCGCTAACCTCTGTTACCTGGGCTGTCTCTCCAAATAGCATCTGATTTACCATCTCCGCACGGTGAGATGCTTCTGCGCGTAAAGGATTCAAAGGAGTTATAGCAATTACGAAATGCATAGAATGATTGGCAAGATATGGAATTATTATAAAATTAATACCGTGTAATAAAATAATTACATAAATTCATGTTGTGATTGAGCAGAAAAAATACAGCAGTGATGAAGAATTGCTGAATAATTTTTACAAAACCAATGATGATTATTGGTTGGGCATTCTTTTGCAACGCTATTCTATGTTGCTACTGGGTGTGTGCATGAAATACCTTAACGATGAAGAAAGCGCTAAAGACAGCGTGCAGGAAATATTTCTTCACACGCTTAATGAGATAAAAAAACACAAAGTCTCTTATTTCAAAGGATGGATATACAGCGTATCTAAGAATCACTGCCTTATCAAAATAAGGAAACAAAAGCATGCTGTTCTCAAAACAGAAGAGCTTTTTGATGATAAACACGATCGCGGCGAAGACAATGAACTGCAGCAAAAATTGGAAAAAGAAAATATCTTTGAAAACCTGCATGATTCGCTGGATGAGCTGAATAGTGAACAGCGCAGGTGTGTAGAACTTTTTTATCTTGAAAACAAATCTTACAAAGAAATTGAGCAAATAACCGGTTTCAGCACTTTGCAGGTAAAAAGCTTTATCCAGAACGGCAAAAGAAACCTGAAACAATTTATGGAGAAAAAACAGCAAAGATCAAATGGGTGAAAACAACAATATACGAATCAAATATTCCGAAGAGGATCTGCTGAAATACCTGAACCAGGACATTTCCGGTGAGGAAGCAAACCGGCTTGAAAAAGAGATGCTGGAAGATCCGTTTCTCAAAGATGCCCTGGAAGGACTGCAGGCTTACAGCTCGGTGTCCAAGATGCGTAAGGATGTGCTTTCTATAGACTCTAAGCTGAAGCAACAGATAAATACCCGCCCGGAAAGAAAAAGAAAAAAGCTCAAAGACCTGAATTTAGCCTTATATGTGCTATTTTTCATCATAATACTTTTGCTGATCGCCTTTGTAATATTACAGGGATATAAATAAATTATTTCCTGCTTTATTAAATGCCCTACCTTAGCAGTCCAACCAAAACACTAAGGCCATGAGTATAAAACTAATCATCATAGGCGCCGGCTTTGCAGGGCTGCGTACTGCTAAATACCTCAGAAATACGGATTACGACATTACACTGATTGATACAAATAATTTTCACCAGTTTCAGCCACTGTTTTATCAGGTTGCCACATCTTTCCTGGAGCCTGCATCCATATCATTTCCACTTCGAAAAATTTTTCAGCAGGCGTCTAATGTACAGGTGCGCTTAGGACCGGTAAAATATGTAGACACTGTGGCTAAAAAAGTATTGACACTAAATGATGAATATGATTACGATGAGCTGGTCATCGCGACAGGTTGTAAGAATAATTATTTTGGCAATGAGAATATTGAGACCTATGCATACCCCATGAAGTCCACGCCACAGGCCATAGCGCTGCGCAACAAAATTTTACTAAACTTTGAAGAAGCGCTTGCCTGCAATACCGAAGAAGAGAAGAAAGCTTATATGAACATTGTTGTGGTAGGCGGCGGGCCCACCGGCGTAGAGCTTGCAGGTACATTGGCAGAAATGAAAAAAAATATTTTGCCGAAAGATTATCATTCAACAGATTTTTCTAAGCTGGAAATTTACCTGATAGAAGGCAGCGCGCACACCTTATCGAACATGAGTAAAAATGCACAGGAATATTCGCAGAAATACCTGGAAGAGCTGGGTGTAAAAGTAGTATTGAATGCCTTTGTAAAAGATTACGACGGTAAAATGCTGATCTATGGCAATGATCAGCAATTGCTGACCAAAACATTGATCTGGGCTGCAGGCGTTACCGGAAATGTACCGGATGGTATCGGCAAAGAGTTTCTGGGTAAAGGAAACAGGCTGATAGTAGACGAATACCACCGCGTAAAAAACCTCGGAGGTGTATACGCGATCGGCGATGTATCTTTCATGCAAAACGAAGATTTTCCCAACGGGCACCCGCAACTGGCTAATGTTGCCAACAACCAGGCTAAAAATTTAGCAAAAAATTTAAAGAACAGGCTTAAGGGAAAACCAGAGCAGAAATTCTTTTACAAAGACCCCGGTACTATGGCAACAGTGGGTAAACTAAAAGCAGTGGTAGACTTGCCGAACTGGCAGTTCCAGGGAGTTTTCGCCTGGTTTGTGTGGATGTTCCTGCACCTGATGCTGATACTGAGTGTAAGAAACAAACTCATCATTTTTATTAACTGGATGATCAGCTATTTCAGCAACGATTCTTCTTTAAGGCTTATTTTCTTACCTTCGGAAAAAGAAAAAAAGCTCGGTGAAAAATACAAATGCGAATAACATGCAATTCATTTAATTTTGCGCTGGTATTTTCAATTAATTTTGCCGGATAATAAAATAATGAAATTGGTCAATAATAAACAGCTGCTGTTTACCTTATTAAGCATACTTGTATGCTCAGGTGTGCAGGCGCAGTTCGACAGGCTGAATGATATCGGCGGCAGGTTTTCCAAGAGCGGCGGCAATACTGCAGATACGCTTACCCAACGCAATCCGCACGAAGACAGCATTACAATCAGTTACCGTTTTTTTGATTCTACAGGCACGCATGGTATTGATACGTCAATCAATGATTTCAACAAAATGATGCCTGTGTCTTACACCTATGCCGACCTGGGAAATATAGGCACACCCTCTCAATCACTGCTTTTCAGGCCATTGCATATGCAGCCAGGGTGGGATGCCGGCTTCCATATGTTTGACCCGTTCAGGTATACGCTTGAGGGTACAAAATATTTTACCACTACCCGCCCCTTTACAACACTGTCTTATATGATGGGTACCAGGCAGGAGCAAGTGATTGATGTATTGCATACGCAAAACCGCAAGGAGCTTGTAAATTTTACATTTGAATACCGGTTGCTAAATGCTCCCGGCGCTTTCCGCAACCAGAACAGCAACCATAGTAATATTCGCGCCAACATATCTGCGCAAAGCAAAAATAAAAGATACAGCATGAACCTGATAGGCATCAGGAATTCGAACAGGGGCGCTGTTAATGGCGGCATCATTAACTTTGATGAATTAAAAGGCAAAGGCGTAAACAGCCCTTACATAGCGGCTACACGTATCGGAAGCGTTGGCAATGCAAGCCCCAGCCCTTTTAAAGTTTCTATATCCTCAGGCAATGAAAACAAGGACTTTACACTGTACTACAGGCACTCCTACGACTTCGGGCAGAAAGACAGCCTGCAAGTAAATGACAGTACTATGGTGCGATTGTTTTATCCGCGCTTACGATTTGAACATGCTGCCAAATATGCAGCATATGAATACAGTTTCAAGGATGTAAATCCAAACCCGGACAGCTACCTGCAATATTACGGGCTGATTGTACAGAACGATACGGTAATGTATACAGATAAATGGAAAGAGCTGAGCAACCAGCTTGCCATCTACACTTACCCCGACAAAAAGAATATAGCACAGTTTGTGAAAGTGTTTGGTGAATTTCAATTGCTCGGCGGAGATTTCGGCCGGTTCAAAAAAAATTATTACAACGTTATTGTCGGCGGTGAATACAGGAACAAAACCAGGAACCAGAAATGGGATATGCTTGCATCAGGCAGGTTCTATGCATTGGGTGATTACTTCGGGGATTATATGGCTACAGCCAATCTTAAGCGCAACCTTGGCACCAGGATCGGCGATATTTCTATTGGTTTTACCAACGTAAACCGCACGCCATCATTCATTTTCAACACATCGGCCAAAGGATTTCTATCGCCCGACAGTGCAAAATACATAGAGTTTATAGGTAATAATTTTCAACCACATTCAAACTTCCCGGTGATCACCGGTGAGAGCAAGTTCGCTAAAGAAAACATCACTCATGCTTTTGCAAAGATCAATGTGCCTTCATGGCAACTCAGCCTTACAGGCAATTATTACGCCATGCTGAACTATGCATACTTTACTGATTATTTCACCGCAAAGCAAAATACTTCCTTGTTTAATTTATTACAGGTGGGCGCGGAAAAAGAGACGTCTTTGGGTAAATTTTTTAAGTGGTATGCAGAAATATATGTACAGCAGAAGGCGGGTAATGTACCTGTAAATGTGCCGCTGGTACTCACGCGCAACCGTATTGCTTTTGAAGGTCATTTTTATAAGAACTTAGATATTGCTACAGGTATAGAAGTGAGGTATAATACGCCTTACAAGCCGGACCACTATTCGCCTTTCACCGGTAATTTTTTCTACAACGATACCATGCGCATCAGCAATCTGCCGGACATTTCTTACTACCTCAATTTTAAGATCAAGCGTTTCAGGCTTTTTGCAGAAGCGGCCAACTTAAACAGCCTGAGCTACCAGAATAAAACATTCGGCTTTAATAATTTTTCTATTGTAAGGCCTTATTATCCCAAGCCCGGGCTTTGGATCAGGGTTGGCATTTTCTGGAATTTCATCAATTAATTTTGTCCGATGCAGGTTCATGATCATTTCTCTTTAAAAGCGTACAATACTTTCGGCATTGATGCAACAGCCAGGCATTTTGCTGTATTTCATGATGTAGAAGAGTTAAGGCAACTTTTAGCTATATCAGATAAAGAACAGCGGCTGGTCCTGGGCGGAGGCAGCAATATTTTGCTTACAAAAAATTTCGACGGTTTTGTCTTAAAGAATGAGCTGAAAGGAAAAGAGCTGGTTGGTGAAGATGAAAATTATTTTTATGTAAAAGCTTATGGCGGTGAAGTATGGCATGAGTTTGTGCTTTTTTGTATTGACAACAATTATCCCGGCCTTGAAAACCTGAGCCTTATTCCCGGCTGCGTAGGCGCATCGCCCATGCAGAACATTGGCGCTTACGGCTTAGAGATAAAAGATGTTTTTCACCAGCTTGAGGCGCTGCATGTGCACGATAAAACGATCAGCATTTTTAATGGGAATGATTGCCGGTTTGGCTACCGGGAGAGTATTTTTAAACGTGCTTTAAAGGACCAGTATATTATTTTGAACGTCACTTTCAGGCTTCCGAAAAAAGCAATCCTGCATGTGGAGTATGGCGCTATCAGGAGCGAACTGGAAAAGTTGCAAATCGATAACCCCGGCATACGCGATATATCAAATGCGGTGATTCGCATACGCAAATCCAAGCTACCGGACCCGAAGGTAACCGGCAATGCAGGCAGCTTCTTTAAAAACCCGGTTCTGCCGGCCGCCTTCGTTGACCAGTTGAAACAGCAATACCCTGAAATGCCCGTGTACACTACATTACACACAGATGAAAAGAAGATTGCCGCGGGCTGGCTGATAGAACAGGCAGGCTGGAAAGGCTACCGGAAAGATGACGCGGGCGTGCATCCGAAGCAGGCTTTGGTACTGGTCAATTACGGCACTGCCAACGGTGATGAGATCTATACCCTCTCCCGGCAAATCATTGACGATGTGAAAAACAAATTTGGCATTGAGCTGGAACGGGAAGTGAATATTGTAGGCAGGTAAGGTGGGGAACTTGCAGCGTGATATAATCGTTTCGCACAGGCGGCAGATGTATTTCAATTCTTTTACTGTGATTAAAAGAGTATCCAGTTATCCAGTGATGCAGTTATCTATATTCACCTCTATGGTGCGATTAAAAGGGATCAATGCTAACAGATTTCACGGCGAGAATGGATATTTCAGTTCCTCTATGGTGCGATTAAAAGATAGATGCTGGGGCTAAGCCCGAAGTTTTTTATATCACCCGCAAACAGCCTATATTAAACCCGCATTTTTAAATAACTACGGCGGTTCAGCAGGATATTTTGAAATACAAGGCTTTCGAATTTGGGATGCAACAGAAGAGCTTAAATTATCCGCCGATATTTTGCAATCCAAAACCGATAGTATTGCTGCTTCCAAAATCTACTCCGAAGTTGTCGCCGAACAAAAGCGCATTGAAGCAGAGGCGAACGCATACGGGAAGATCACCGCTGCCGAGCAGCGCGCAATGCTTCATAGTAGACAAAGGAAGCGTTACAGACCTAAAATGCGAGGCACGCGGACAGGAAGGCGAACTGGGCTATTTTAAACACAAAGAAGGCAAAACCCTGCCAGATACAACCTTTGTAAATATGCCCGCCAGCGGCGAACTGCAAACGCACCTAAAACAACAGTATGATCAAATTCTAACCGAATTCACAACCCGCAACCCGCAGATGCCCCAGCGCCAGACACACCTTAATGAAAACTTCCGATTAATTTCGGGCGTTTTAATTTATCCTTCTTTTACGATTGGGTACTTTTTTATTTTTCATTGAAGAAAAATATTGTATTACTGTAGGGCTTTTTTGTATCTGTTCCTCTAAAATCTTATCCGCCTTCTTTTCATATGCAATCCATTTTGACATCCCTATGCATACTAAAAATAAACCAAGCACAGAAAATATATAAAATTTAATTTTAAAAGTTTTCTCCGATTCCTCTCGTACAAGCAATAGCTCCTTAGCATAACCAATCTTAACCTTATGAACATTATCCCTTGATTTCATAATGTGGAATTGCAAATCAAAACTATCTGCCATTTTTTAAAACTCCTTGACAATTGCAGCATGGACGAAATATCTTTTTTTTGCCTGGCCTCTTCAATTTTTATTTCGTACTCCAATGAGTCCACAAAAAACTGTCTAAATGATGGTACAAAAACATTTCCAGCCGATATATCAACGGAATCTATCAATGAATGGATTTCTTTATAGTCCTGCCTTTTTTGTTTTGAATTATTTTCGTCAAGTTGTATTGCAAAATAAATTAGAATTATTCCAGTAAGTATTATAAACTGGTGAGACCGTGCAGGTATTGTTGGGAACATCTTTTTTCACAAATTTATAAATTTAGCTTTTTAAAACAAACTCAATTGCTGTGGTTCTTTCTCCTGTTTCAATAGCCTGTTCTATGTCAATTCGGTATCTTCCTCCCATAGCAAATTTTAAAATAATCTGATTGGAAGACAGCCTGAAAACCTGCATTTTATCATTGCTATATCTCTTATCAAGAGCGTTTTTTGTTTCTCTCGCTTTTTTACTCAATGCTGATCCATAATAACTGGAATTTGCATTTGAGCCATCATTTAAAGCAGTTAAAACACTTGCATCAGTAATATATTTTGAAGTCACCGTTTGTCAACGTTCCTAAACCAAGCGTTATTGTATCACCCTGTTTTATTATCCATCCTGTAGAGGTAACCACGGAATCTAAACCCTTATTTTTCTTGTGCGAACACACAAGCTACCTGGAAGGTGAGCTCAGTGCTGAGTAACTGCATCCTGTCGCCTTGTATATTAAAAGGACAGTTGATCTGCGAGAATGAAAAAAGCTTAAAGCCTATGCGATAACCGGCTTCATGCAGGAATGAGGCATACTCAGAATCACCTTTCGCAATTATTTTATAGATGGCCGCAGAGAGCGGATATTGATATTTCATTGGAATTGTATGCCTGAAGTTGCTGGTCATCGTAATACCGAATCTCATAGTTTAATAAATTCCTTTTAAAGTTAAAGATTTATTTTTAAACTTCCTTTTCCCTTTCTCCCTCTCCACTATAAATTGTCAATTATCACTTTTCATATTCAATTAAATTCTTTAAACCACCACTTCATTTCCATTATGAACTATCCATAATAAAATATCTATATCCATTATCAACTGCTCCTTATCCATTAATCTCTCCTCTTCTAAACGAGTTATCCACAAAACCTTCTCTATATTAAGTTTGTATTAATTATCTGTTATCAAGGTATTCTCAAAGTGGGTTGTGGTAATTTTGTAAAAATCTTTAAAATGGGCGTAATTAATACAATCGGAAGACTGTTCACACCGCAAAACACCATGTTCTACGATATGTTCGAAGAAATTTCTGAAACCGTAGAAGAAATGGGCAGACAACTAAAAGAACTGGTTCATTGTCATACACAGGAACAAAAAACAATCATCGCATCTAAAATTGATGACTTGGAACATGAGAATGACAACAGCACACATATGTTGCTGACAGAACTGAGCCGTAATTTTATTACACCTTTCGACAGGGAAGATATTCACGCACTGGCGCTTTCCCTGGACGATATCTGCGATGGCATTTATGCATCCTCTAAAAGAATTCATCTCTACAAAGTAGATACCAGCGATTCCTGTATTATGAAAATGGCAGACCTTATACAGGAAGGTACATCCGAAGTAGCACGCGCCGTCAAGTGCATGCGCAATAAGAAAACAGTGAAGCAAATGACAGAAGCACTCGTGAGAATCAACAGCATAGAAAACCAGGCAGATGATATTTATGACCTTTGCATTGAAGACCTCTTTAATACAGAACAGGATGTAAAAACAGTGATCAAGAAGAGAGAAGTATACCAGATGCTGGAAAAAACAACTGATGAAATGGAAGACGCAGCAAACGCTATTGAATCCATCATCATTAAATACTCGTAAGAATACTCACTTGTTTTAGTACCTGCTATATACACATTCTATGCTCACTCTACTCATTGTTGTTATTGCTCTTGCATTAATTTTTGACTATATCAATGGCTTCCACGATGCGGCAAACGCTATCGCTACCGTGGTTTCCACCAAAGTGCTTTCCCCCTTCCAGGCTGTTCTCTGGGCTGCTTTTTTTAATTTTGTTGCCTATTTTATCTTTGATCATGGCGTGGCAGAGACCGTTGGAAAAATTGTAAAATCAGATTTTGTAACCTTGTATGTGATCCTTGCAGGGTTGATTGCCGCCATTTCCTGGAATCTCCTTACCTGGTGGTTTGGTATTCCCTCTTCCTCATCGCATACGCTTATCGGCGGGTTTGCAGGAGCAGCCGTGGCTCATGCTTACATCAGCCACACAGGAGACGGGCTGGGCATTTCAGAAATCGTGAGCATGGACAAGATCGTGCCCACCGTGATATTTATTGTATTGGCGCCGTTGATGGGTATGATCATGGCATTCATTATCTCTATCTGGTTCCTGAACTCTTTCCGCAAAGGTATTGTTACCAAATTATTGTCCTTCGCTATCATTATCGGTTCGGTGCTTTTGTTTTACAACATGATACATGACCCGGTAGTGGATACGGCTAAACATAAAACAGAATATGTAAAAGCTGACCAGGAACTGCAAACTGTAACAGCCAAATACCAGGGCGCTACCAACCTGAACCACGAACAGAAAAAAGAGTTGCACAAAGCCCAGTCTTCTTACATGGTAAAAAAGAAGACTTACGAAAATGCCAACAAGCTGCTCACCAGCAACAAACCCTACGCGCTGAAAGTATTGCTGTTCGGGCACAACATGAAATGGTTCCTTTTATGTTTCATTATTTTTGTAATGGCCATCTTCACGTTATTCCTCAACTCACTCAACTACATGCGGGCCGAAAAGTGGTTTAAGCGCATGCAACTGGTATCTTCCGCGGCCTTCAGCGTTGGCCACGGAGGTAACGATGCACAGAAAGTAATGGGTATTATCATGGCAGCGTTTGTAGCTTTCGACCCTGCGAAGTACAGCCTGGATGGTATGGTAAACTGGGTACCGCTGGCTTGCTATACCGCAATTGCAATAGGTACGCTAAGCGGCGGCTGGAAGATCATTAAAACAATGGGTACCAAGATCACGAAAGTAACACCGTTTGAAGGCGTGGCTGCGGAAACTGCCGGCGCTATTACTCTGTTTCTTACCGAGATGCTCAAGATTCCTGTGAGCACTACGCATACCATTACGGGCTCTATCATTGGTGTAGGCGCTACCAAACGCTTATCTGCCGTGCGATGGGGCGTTACGGTAAGCTTATTGTGGGCATGGGTGCTCACCATTCCTATCAGTGCATTGTTTGGAGCAGTAATTTATGCCATAGTGCAGTTTTTTATCTAAGCTTGCCTGAAAAAATTAGGCAAAAAAGCCAGCTCCGCCAAATCGCTACGGGCGCCAGAGTAGACACGCTACATTGCGGCGCTAATTTAAACAATGTTTATTGAGTTGTATGAGCTTTTCTTAAAAGCACATTACGCATGTGTCATTAATTTTACCCATGCTACTTATAAATTATTATTTTTTGAAATCTGCAGTATGCCTGGTTTTCAGGGTCATCTCAACAAATTACCTTCTGTCATAAATGTACTTGATGGAGTCCTGTCCGGACCTCACTTTCAGCCACTGACCTATTCTAATTCGGTCCTGGTTTGATATATTGCCGGAGTGGCTGATAATGGAAAGCCATATTTCCTGTTTTACAGAATCAGCCGTCACCGTTACCGGCTGAAAAACAAAGGATCTCACCTGCGGGTATTGTACCTTTAATTCCTTATAGATCTGTCCGGCTGTGGCCTGCAAACTCATAAGGCTGTCGTATTTTGACTTGATGCCCTGCAATTTCAGCATCTGGTCATTCAGCGCAGCGTTGGTTTCATCTTGCATATGGTTGTTGTTTAAATAAGCGAAGCCCTGTTGTATAGCCAGTTTTGTATCGTGCAGCTCATACTTTTTCAGTTGTTGCCTTACGGAATCTATCTGTGCTTCGGATATCAGCTCGCCGCCATAGATCAGAGTGACTTCCTTCTTGTCTGAGTTGATATGCTTTTTCAAGAGATAATCATTTGGAAAATTTGCTTCATATTCAATAAATCGTTCTACTTTTTCCTCATAACGCGTGGTCTTTACCACATCATAGCCAAAGTATATGCTTGGAATTAATGTAAGTATTACAATGAGTGTTACATACCTGTTCGATCTTTTTTCTTTTCTCTTATCCTGCCAGCTGCGCAATGGAAATTTCATGAAACGAACGGTGAGCAAAGTTGCCAGGCCTATAAACACCGTATTGATAAAAAACAGGTAAAGAGCGCCGAAGAAGAAATACCACTGCATGGTTGCCAGGCCATACCCTGCTGTGCAAAGGGGCGGCATCAACGCGGTAGCAATAGCCACGCCTGGGATCACATTGCCTTTTAGCTTGCTGGAAGTAGCAATGATGCCTGCCAGTCCGCCGAAGAAAGCTATCAACACGTCGTATACGGTGGGAGATGTACGTGCCAGCAGTTCTGAATGCGCCTCATCTAAAGGTGTGACCAGAAAATACAGCGTTGAAGCTACCAGGCCTATAGCGGCAGCTATCACATAGTTGTTAAAAGATCTTTTCAACAGGTCGATATCGTTGATGCCGATAGATAAACCCAGTCCCATAATCGGCCCCATTAAAGGAGAGATAAGCATGGCGCCGATAATTACCGCAGTAGAGTTTACATTTAATCCAACGGATGCTACAATGATGGCAAAGAACAATATCCAGAGATTTGTGCCTTTGAATGGTATTCCTTTTTCTATGTTTTCAAAAATAATGTCATAAGGTTCAAGCTCACTTTTAATATTAAAATGTTTTAAGAACAGGTTCATAGCAATAATTATTTTTCAGCAGGCTCCGCCTGAATGTAAATATTTGATAAAGCAAAATAATAAAAATACAGCAAGCGGGAAAAAGAGTTCGTACAGGTAGTGAAATACTAATGCGTTTAACCGGCAGTAGCTTTAATTTTCAGCCTGTCAATCGTTTTCGTAAAATCAATTTTATTGCGTGGATAAAAATAGATAACTTCGTTTTCAAGTAAATTATAAAAACATCATGAGCAAAATACTTGTAACGGGAGGTTGCGGCTACATAGGATCACACACCATTGTAGACCTGATTGAAAACGGGTTTGAAGTGATTTCCATTGACGATAATTCGCGCTCCAGCAAACATTTACTGGAAGGCATTGAAAGGATCACAAAAGTAAAAGTAAAAAATTACCAGGTAGACTTAAAGAAGTTTGAAGACACACACGCTGTATTCCAGGAGAATAATGATATCGAAGGCGTGATACATTTTGCGGCTTATAAAGCCGTGGGCGAGTCTACCGAAAAGCCTTTGATGTATTATGAGAACAATCTCTTCGGCCTCATCAATATTTTGAAATGTGTGCATGACTTCAAAATACCTTATTTTGTATTTTCCTCTTCGTGCACTGTTTATGGGAGCCCTGATTCTATACCGGTTACAGAACAGTCGCCTGTAAAAAAAGCTGAATCGCCCTACGGCGCTACCAAGCAAATGGCAGAGCAGATCATAGAAGACTTTGCCAAGGTGAACGATTCAAATACTATCCTGTTAAGATATTTCAACCCTGTGGGTGCGCACCCGTCCATTGAGATCGGTGAGCTTCCTATTGGCCGGCCTCAAAACCTGGTGCCTGCCATTACACAGACAGCAATTGGTAAACTTCCCGATATGACCGTGCATGGCGATGATTACGACACCAGGGACGGAAGCTGCCTGAGAGATTATATTCACGTGGCCGATATTGCACATGCGCATACCCTTGCGCTGCAATACCTGCAGGGCGAGAACAATAAATCTAAATGCGACATTTTTAATCTGGGCACAGGCAACGGATATACTGTACTTGAAGTAATCAAAGCGTTTGAAGAAGTAAGCGGGCAAAAATTGAACTACAACATCGGGCCGCGCCGCCCCGGCGATATTGTGGCCATCTACGCCAATAACCAGTTTGCGGTAGATAACCTGCAATGGGAAATCAAATACGATCTTAAAGATATGATGCGCACTGCGTGGGAATGGGAGCTTAAATTAAAAGAGCATCCTGAACTGGCAAAGATATAGCAACAATAATATACACTGTTCAAGAGGCCGGCACACCATTGTGCCAGCCTTTTTCTTTATATCAATGTAGGATTAACTTTTACTCATAAATTTTTTGTGCTAATTTAGTGAATGGTGGTATTGAAAAATCCATGTATAAAAAAATATGAGCCTTGCAAAGCCACATATACCATTGCACATTATCAGGCAAATTGAAGCCAATACGGGATTGTTATTCTTAGAAGATCAGCCGGCTAATGAAGTGTGCTATGCCAATGCCCCTGAATTGCGCGATGATTTTAAAACCGGCTTTACGCTGCAGGACGTAATCAGCTATTTCTCGGGTCAAAAATCTGATCACGCAGATGTTGATGCATCGCTCATAAACAACCTGGAAACATTGACTTTGCCAACTGATGCAGAAAGCTTCTGGCGAGTAGTGAATAAAGCAAGGCGGCATCAATAGCTTAGCCTCCCAGGGCTGCTATGTATTTTTCTATATACAGGCCTTTATCTTTAGATTTGTATTGCTGTATAAAACGCGGATGTTCCAGCACAACCAGCTCACCAAATAATTTTGCTTCACGGTTAATAGCTTCTAAAAACTGTGCATTCTTTTTTCCTAATATAAATACCCTGTCGGTTTGTAGTCCCAATGCAAGATGTTCTCTCAAACAGGCTACCATAAAAGGTTTCACGGCCCGGAACAAATCTTTATCATCATAATAATTTGCATTCAGGAATTTGCCGTTCGCTGTATTTTTTATAATGGCCAGCGGAAAGGGGGAATTGATATAAACGTTGCTATAAAATGCTGCTG
The DNA here is from genome assembly GCA_023422835.1 of Bacteroidota bacterium. Classification (GTDB taxonomy): domain Bacteria; phylum Bacteroidota; class Bacteroidia; order Chitinophagales; family Chitinophagaceae; genus Haoranjiania; species Haoranjiania flava. The sequence goes on from JAFAGI010000019.1 coordinate 81,994, forward strand.
CTCCACCATAAGCTTCGATCATTTCGTAAATAAAAACAGACGATGGCTCATGCGAGTAGCATGTTTCCATTTTTATGCCGCATGCACTTTGCAGTCTTTTTGTATCGGTAAATGGTACGCCTGTAAGCGCTGCGCCGTGCCGGCTGGGGTTAATGCCTACAAGAAACTTCCTCTGGCGGTTATCATTATAAAATTTATAATAGAATTCAGACATTACTTTTATCGTCTCCGGGTTCTGACGAAAAGGATTCAGCACGCTGAATGCCTCCGGCAGCAGGCCTGTGTAGTGCAGTTGTTTATTAAAGGCAATCACTTTTTCGGCAATAGTACTCAACAGTTTAATTTTTAATAATAATGGAAAACCAATATAATCTAAATTCAACATAAATGGAATTCATAAAACGGTTTTATTTTCACGCCAAGCTCATATGGGGGATTTCAAAGGATATAAGATGAGGTAGTATTAATAAATTGTTTTTCAACCCTATTCAGCGAATGGTTTGGTGCGGGTATATTAAACCTAATGCAGTACATGACACCATTCACCATTCCCACTCACCTTTTCATCAATCAAAAACGGATCATCTTTTACAGACGATCCGTTTTTTTACCAGAATGTAGAATTTACAATTCATCATCTTCCTCTTCATCCAGTTCTTCCTCATCATCTTCCTCTTCATCCAAATCTTCATCATCAATGTATATCTCATCCTCTTCCAAATCTTCTTCGATAATGCCTGACTGAGTAGGGTCTACGTCAAGTGCATCATTATCCATTTCAAGTTCTGAATCATTGTTGAGTTCCTGGTCTTGTTGCAGGTCCTCATCATGCTGCCCGTAATGCGGGTCTGTGTTTTGTTGATTGGTTACCATGTTTTTAATTTTATTGTGAATTTATAATAAGATAAACTATGCAGGCACTACCGGGTTCTCCTCCCTTTCAAAGAAACGGTGCTGTTTTACCGCTTCAATAAACTCATCGAGGTTATTGCTGGTAACAACACCCGGTGAAGGGACCATATCATGCGGTAATGCAATTTTCAAAAGTTCAACTCCTTCGCTATCAGCGCCTACAGTCTTGCAATGTTTGAAAGCTTCTGCAATAAAGTGTACCGCCTCAGGCCTGGTCATAAGTGCTTGCACACTGCCCCCGCCAGGTACATACACCGCATCAAACACTACAGATGCAGCAGTCAGCAAGCTTTCGCAAACAGGATATTCATCTCCGCCCGCTGTTTTTACAAATCCATGGAAAGGTGCAATGATTTTGACAACTGCATCCAGTTCACACAAGGTTTTTTTGACAACCGTAAACGCTTCATCATTCACGCCGTCAGCCGTTAATATAGCTATACGCCTGGTTTTAATGGTGTCTTTTACAGTGTTTGCCATGCTTAATGGTGCAGATGCATCAATCGGAAGTTCGGCTTTAAAGGAATGATAGTCAGCAGGATTATCATCCGCCGGAATGCTGTCTGTAATTGGCTGCGGCAGGCGTTGCGGTATTAAACCCAACTTGTTGCCAACAATGTTGGCGAGGTTTTCATCTACTTCAAGCAGCATATTTACTACTCTCTGGCGTATAGGCACAGTCTTTACCTTGCCCAGTTCAAATGCAAAGGCATCCTGCAAATGCCGCTGTTCATGTTGTGTAAGGCTGTTGTAGAAGAGTGTCGGCTGGCTGAAGTGATCAAAGAAACTTTTGCTTCTTCTCCTGATCTTAGATGCATCAATGCGCTCTTCAAAAGATTTAAAGCCTCCCTGAGCAGCCATAGCCTGGAAGGGGCATCCGCCGCCAAGAGTGTTAGGATTATATGAAGCTTTTCCTTTATTGATCTGCATACGGTGCATACCATCGCGCTGATTGTTGAAAACTTCCGGGATAGATTTATTGATAGGAATTTCATGGAAATTAGGGCCGCCTAACCTGGATAGCTGCGTATCTGTGTAGGAGAATAAACGTCCCTGCAACAACGGATCATTAGTAAAGTCAATGCCCGGCACTATATGCCCGGGATGGAAAGCCACCTGTTCTGTTTCAGCAAAGAAATTATCTGGGTTTTTATTCAGGGTCATCTTCCCTACAATCCTTACAGGCACTAACTCTTCAGGAATCAATTTAGTCGGGTCTAAAAGATCGAATGGAAATTTATGCTCATCTTCTGCAGGGATGATCTGTACGCCCAAATGCCATTCAGGGAAATGGCCGCATTCAATTGCTTCCCATAAGTCCCGGCGATGAAAGTCGGTATCTTTACCTGCAATTCGCTGGCACTCGTCCCACACGAGGGAATGCACGCCCAGCAAGGGTTTCCAGTGAAATCTTACAAAATGTGCTTCACCCTGATCGTTGATAAAGCGAAATGAATGTATACCAAAACCTTCCATCATGCGGTAGCTGCGGGGTATTCCGCGGTCACTCATCAACCACATAACATTGTGCATAGTCTCAGGCATCAGAGAAACGAAATCCCAGAAGGTATCATGCGCCGAAGCTGCCTGTGGAATTTCATTATCAGGCTCAGGCTTTACAGCATGCACCAAGTCGGGAAACTTGATGGCATCCTGTATAAAAAATATAGGCATATTGTTGCCTACGAGATCATAATTACCTTCTTCTGTATAAAATTTTACAGCGAAGCCACGCACGTCGCGCGCCATGTCTGTAGACCCCCGGGAGCCCTGCACGGTTGAGAACCTGGCAAACACGGGAGTCTTTATAGTTGTATCGTTCAGAAACTTTGCTTTGGTATATTGGCCCAAAGGTTCAAATAATTCAAATACGCCATGTGCAGCAGACCCGCGCGCATGCACAATTCTCTCTGGAATACGCTCATGGTCGAAGTGGGTGATTTTTTCCCGGAGAATAAAATCTTCCAGCAAAGAAGGGCCGCGGTCTCCGGCTTTTAAAGAATTCTGGTCGTCATTTATTTTTAAGCCCTGGTTGGTATTCATTAACTCGCCCTGGCTATCGCTCGTGAATTTTCCTAATTGTTCTTTTTTGGGATTTGCGCCATTTTCAAATGGTTCTCTTTCATTGATTTTCATCCGTACAATTTTTTAGTTTTTTTATTTGATGCCGGTTTTGATCGAAATACTCCGCATAATATATTCCTGTGCAGCAATAAAGCGGTATGCTTCGTTTCATTGATTTAGCTAAACACCTGCAATTAAACAGCGTTTATTTTTTTAGCCTGGAAGCTGTCTGACATAGCCTGTGAGTTAAGTGTAGTATCGGCTATGGTGCTTAGCAGGCAGTCTGCTTTCTTTTCCTCGCCCAGCGTTTTAAGCAACAGGTCAAGCGCCGTTCTTTCATTGAGTGTTTTAGCATAAGCTGCGAGTGTACCGTAGGTAGCCATTTCATAATGTTCTACTTTCTGAGCAGCGCTGATAATCCCTGCATCGCGCACTGCGCCGGCTTCAGTTTCCTGCATAATGGATTCGCCCTCCTTCAAGAGCCCTTCAATAGCATCGCATTTTTTGGCTTCAGCCTTAGATCCGATAGATGCAAATACTTCTTCCAGCCTTGCCACTTGTGCAATTGTCTGGTCTAAGTGTTCTTTTATGGCTGTTTTTAACTTGTTGTCGGTTGCATTTTCAAACATCTTCGGCAATGAGTGTACCAGTGCATGTTCTGCCCAGTAGATGTCTTTCAGGCCGTCTTCGAACAAGTCATATAAACTTTTGGCAACATCAGATTTGGCTTGAACTTTCTTAGCCACGCTTTTTTCAGCAACGTTTTTTTTCTTTTCCATTAAGGTAATTTTTTAGATAGTGAATAGTGAGTTTATAGTTATTACAAGTTATTGCGCCCATAACTGGATTTACTTAATGGCAGCTAATATTGTACCAATTAAAAATTATGTATGTGATATGCAGGAATAAGGGTAGTAATGAATTTGCGAAGTGAAAATCTTAATGAACAATGGATAATGAATAATGGATAATGTACAAATTTTTTGTAATCTGGAATTCGCAAGGTAAGATGAGGATAAAAAAATAAAAAAAGGGAAACCCTGTCCGAAGTTTCCCTTTTAAAAGTGGAGCTGAGCGGAGTCGAACCGCTGTCCAAACATAGTCGCCATAAGCCTTCTACATGCTTAGTTCTTTATTGATTGTCGGCAAAAGGCAGGAAAAGAACAAACCAATCCCTCCGCTTAACCGGATGATCTTAAGCGTTTGTCACGGTGTTCAAACGCAGCATCCTGTATTTGTTTGATAAGTCGGCGGCGGAGCGTGGTAACAGAAAAACCTGCTCAACGCGGCCCTAATGACTAACTAATCACTGATTAGGCAGCCATGGCATAATTATTATTGCCATTTAAAGTTCGAGTATTCATATTTAAGTGCTAATTACACAACGCACTGCATGCTTATACCTATAATTACTTATGCTGTCAAAACCAGTACAGCCCCAAATAATATTTATCAAAGAACTAAACAACAAATTTACATCTTTGTTGCTAAATAATCCAGTTGTTAGATACTAAAATCTATAAACAGTTTAATATTTTACAAATGATTAAGCATCTGTTTTACCGGGAAAAAAAATATTAGCCTAATTTAGTGAAGCCTAACACTTAAAACTACTTATTATGTTACAGAAATTTTCTTACGACCTGTCTGAAAGCGACAATATGCAGGAAGCTACAGCTGCCAATAAAAAAAGAGAAGCTGAAATAGCGCGCGTGATTGATGATGCGCTCAGTAAATTTAAAGACGAATTCCAGGCTAAAAACATAACCTATGAAACCAGGTTTTTGCAGGGAGAAGCCGAACTGGAAATTTTCGGGATTGATAAAGACAGCGATCTCGGCTTGCTCGTAGAGAATAGTATTATTGGTATGAGTACCCTTATCGGAGCAAGTGAACATTAACAAAACACTTGATTGCTTTACCTGCAATCAAAAAAAATGAGAATGGCGGTAAGCCATTCTCTAATTACAAACTCATAAGGATTAATGTTGCATTAACCCTACATGGATCTTGCCCTCATCGTTGAGTGATTTAAAACCGCTCGCGAAGATGGTATTTATACTGCCGCCTTTAAACTCTTTTGCTTCGGATGTACCCAGCAATTCGTTAGTGCCGCTTGCCTTAGCTTCAATGATTACAGACGATGCTGATTTTACGCGCATAAATTCAACAGCTGTCTTGTAGCTTACATCTTTAGCTACTGGTTCTGCCTGCCCTTTAATATAAAAATCCATCTTTTGCACATCGGGCACCATATTGGCAAACCTGATCCTTGCGGAATCTTGTGCCACGTCTACAATGCTGTCTTTCAATACTACCAGTTCCATTTTACTCAATGTATCAACGAGAACCATCGAGTAATATCTGCCGGAAATAAACTCCACGTCTTTATTCAAAAACTCTCTGCTGCCTTCTTTATTAGTCACTTTGAATTTATAAGTGCCCGGGGTTGCCAGTAAACGGGTGAAGACTTCTTTGTAATCCATTTCCGAAGGGTTTCCGCCCAATGATACTTTCAGGTCTGCGCTCTTGGGAGAGGCATTGACAAGGTTAAACAACGCATTTGGTGGTGGTGTTGGGCCATCTGCAGAGGGCATACAGGAAGTTAATAACAGTCCGCCAAGCAATAAAGAAGATATGGCAGAAAAAAACAATTTTTTCATAACAATCACTTTTAAATTTTAAAAAATATTCTTTGTTCGGTTGTATATACGTGCGTTTTTAGCAAAACGTTACAGTATTTTAAAATCTATAGTTATTAAAATAAAAAAACGTGGCTTTATTGTATTAATTTTAGAAACGCCTAGATACATCAGAAATATTTGTTTTAATAATTACAGGAACAATTAAATAGCTACAACGATGATAGATTAATACCAGAGTCATGCTTTACGCAACTTATATACTCCTATTATTCTTTAGCCTTTGTACTTACATTGCAGAAGCACAAGACAATCGTGCTGTAGCCAGCATAGAACTGGCGCGGGTAAAGTTTTCCCGGTTCAGCGGTGGTATAGTTATGTTTCCAGTATTGATCAATCATCAAAAAGATACGCTTAACTTTATTATGGATACCGGCAGCAGCGGCATGTTCTTAGATTCTGTTACTGCGCTGCGCACCGGAATCACTATGAGCAGGGAAACCCGCAGGGTACGTGGTATCGGCGGTCCGCAACAGGTGGCTTTTTCACCAGATAATATACTTCAGATCGGCGGGTTGTGCATGAGCTGCATTAATTTTCACATCATCAACCTGTCTGTATTGTCATCCATGTATGGTAAAAAGATTGACGGTATTGCCGGCTCTCCCGTGCTGATGCGCTATATTCTAAAGATCAATTATGACCGCAATGAAATGGCTTTCTGGTCGCCGGGTAAAATAAAATATCCTAAAAAAGGAATGCTGCTAAAACCCTATATCACTACCCTGCCATACATCCAGGCTTTTGTGGAAGATGAAAGAGAGGCAACTTTCAACCACCTGGCAGACATTGGCGCAGGCTTAAGCATTTTGTTCTCTGAAAATTATTTACATACCAATCCCTTTATAGCAAAAAATAAACACCGTTTCCTGAAACAGGCAGAAGGACTTGGAGGTAAAATAAATATGCAGCTGACACTGATAAAGCAATTAAAATTAGGTAAATACACTTTTAGAAATGTACCTGTAAATATTTTTAAAGATGAACACAATATTAGCAATTACCCTTTTATGGGCGGCATTATAGGCAATGATATCTACAGGAGGTTCAACTGTATATTTAATTATCCCAGTAAAGAATTTCACTTGCTGCCCAATAAAAATTACACAGACCCTTTTGACTATGCTTATTCAGGACTGGAACTTTACTTCGTAGAAGGTAAAGTGGTAGCCGGCGAGATTGCTCCCGGTTCTCCTGCAGAGGAAGCAGGCTTTGCAGCCGGCGATGAAGTGCTGGCAATCAACAGCAAATTTACCAACGACCTTGATGAGCTGAAGAAAGCATTGCAATTTGAAATAGGCCGTACGAAAGTGATTATCCGCCGTAATGGACTGCTCCAGCTGCTGAACCTGAAGACAATTCACATCAGAAAAAAGCAGGCAAAACCAAGCTCCTCACTATTCAGAAAAAAAATCTAATTAATTACAGTTGATACGTTTATAAAATAAGCCTCCATTATAATTAATGGCAGCAGTATCGGTGAAATAGCTGGTATCACCCCTTACATTAAAGGCACCAATACCTTCTGTAATGCCATCGGCGGAAATCTTGAAATACTTTTCACTAACGGAATTTACCCCTTCTGAATGAAACTCGTACCAGAGATGCATGATATCTCCTGTAATAACACCTTTCAATGCTCCGCGGCTGTCATCTTTTTCAAAATGATCGTAGACCGCAGTGCCCGCAACCAGGTTACTGTCTCTCACGAGGCGGTAGGTATAAATATCATCGCCCGAAATATGCTCATAACACATGGTGTCTACACGGGGCATGATCTTTTCGCTGGCAGATTGGGCAGCTTTTGCCTGTATCACGGAATCTGTGGTATGCTCCTCGGCTATGAAACTGTTGCACGAAAAGCATACCAACACCAAAGATAAAAATAAGAGATAACGCATAAGAGGTATTTAAGGTTAAGTGATTGCAATATCCAGCACTTCCTGCATTGTCTTTACATAAACAAATTTAATACCTTTTATAAATGCAGGCTCTATTTCCTGCACATCTTTTTCATTAAGATAACATAAAATAATTTCTTTGATGCCCGCACGCTTAGCAGCCAGCACTTTTTCCTTAATGCCTCCAACCGGTAGTACCTGCCCGCGTAGCGTGATCTCTCCTGTCATAGCCAGGTGGGATTTTACTTTCCTGCCGAGGTAAGCCGATGCTATAGCCGTCATCATAGTGATACCTGCACTGGGGCCGTCTTTAGGAACCGCGCCTTCGGGAATGTGGATGTGCACGTTTTTAGTTTCCAAGTCCTCGGCACTAATGCCTATTTTTTCTGCATTCGCTTTAATGTAGGTCAAAGCCGTAGAAGCGCTCTCTTTCATTACTTCTCCAAGATTACCGGTAAGCTTCAGCTCGCTTTTACCTTTGCTCAGCAGCGCCTCGATAAACAATATATCACCACCAACATAAGTCCAGGCAAGGCCTACCGCCACACCCGGCATATTGGCATTCCGGTAAATTTCGTTGGTATATCTTTCGTTGCCCAGTATTTCACGGATCATTTCCACGGTAACCACAGGCTGTACTGTTTCTTCGGTAGCATACATTTTAGCTATGTTCCGCATTATGGAGGCAATTTGCCTGTCGAGTTCTCTTACTCCACTTTCAAGGGTATAGCTGGTAATAAGATATTGAACTGCTCTGTCAGGAAATTTGAATTTCAGCTCTTTAAGTCCATGCGCTTCTTTTTGTTTTGGGATAAGATGGCGCTTGGCAATTTCCAGTTTTTCTTCAATTGCATAACCGCTCAGGTCTATTATCTCCAGCCGGTCGCGCAGGGCAGGTTGTATGTTCTGAAGATTGTTGGCCGTAGCAATGAACAGTACTTTACTAAGATCGTATTCCAGTTCCAAGTAATTGTCGTAAAACTGGCTATTCTGCTCAGGATCAAGCACTTCCAGCATAGCCGAAGAAGGATCTCCGCGAAAATCGCTGCCAACTTTATCTATCTCATCCAAGATAATAACCGGGTTGGATGTATGCACTTTTTTGATATTCTGCAGTATCCTACCCGGCATAGCGCCTATGTAAGTCTTCCGGTGCCCGCGGATTTCGCTTTCGTCATGCAGTCCGCCCAGGCTAATGCGCACATATTTCCTGCCTACTGCATGTGCAATACTTTTTCCAAGAGAGGTTTTACCAATTCCTGGAGGGCCTACAAAACAAAGGATGGGAGATTTCATATCGCCTTTCAACTTCAGTACAGCCAGGTATTCCAATATGCGCTCTTTAATTTTTTTCATACCAAAGTGATCATTATCAAGCACTTTCCTAGCATTATTCAAATTATAATTGTCCTTTGTATGTTCATCCCATGGCAGGCTAAGCATAAAGTCAAGATGGTTAAACATCACAGAATAGTCTGGCGTGCCCGGGTGCATTCGCTCCAGCTTGGCTATTTGGGAATTGAAGAGGTCTGCGGCAGTCTGCGGCCATTTTTTAGCTTCGGCCTTCTTGCGCATTTCATTAAGTTCGCGGTCATTATCGCTGCCCAGCTCTTCCTTGATACTTTTAAGCTGCTGTTGCAGGAAATATTCCCGCTGCTGCTTATCAATTTCGCCTTTTGCCTTGTTGGTGACTTTATTCTTCAGCTCAACAAAGTTCAGCTCCTTGTGCAATAGCGCTATGAGCTTAGATACTTTACTTTCTATAGAATTGTACGCTAAAAGAGATTGCTTTTCAGAGAGTTCTGCCGTTATGTTGCTCGAAATAAAATTCAACAGAAAACTATTTTGTTCAATGTTTTGTAATATTAAGGCTGCCTCTGGAGGCATGTTTGGTGATAGCTGTATAATCTGGGTAGCCAGGTCTTTGATACTGCTGATGTGCGCATTAAAGTTTTCATTGTCAGGAAATTCCGGCTCTTCCAACGTTAAAATATTTCCTCGGAAATAAGGCTCTTCCTGCGTAATCTCTTTCAGTTCGAATCTTTTCTTTCCCTGGATGATCACAGTGGTGCCGCCGTCGGGCATTTTAATCAACTTCACGATTTTGGCTATAGTGCCTATGTGCGCCAGATCAGCTACGGTGGGCTCTTCAATACCAGCATCTGTTTGTGCAACCACACCAATCAGTTTATCGTTTCTGAAGGCATCATTTACGGCGTTGATACTTTTTTCCCTGCCAACGGTGATCGGGATTACTACATTCGGAAATAGAACAGTATTGCGTAGCGGCAGGATTATGGCATTATCGGGATAGACTATATTTTTATCATTTTCATCATGCTCGTTCATAGGAATTATCGGCAGAAAATCAGCATCCTCACGTGAATCAAAAAAGAATTTACTCATACAAATATTTTGACTATAAATATACAATATTGTAAAAGAAAGAATGTTCAATTAAAATGCCAAAGCAGTAATGCAGTTTTTTGACTACAATTTGTCGGAAATAAAATAAATGAATTGACGATTTGTCCGATTAATCCGGGAACACACGAATAACCTTTACAAACCTCCGGAGATAGTATTCATTCAATGGCGTGATGGTGACACCGTTTGCCTTTCCTGAAGATGCGTGTATAAAACGAAGTGAGTCTGTGTTTTGCGTAACAATGCCCATATGCCCTACCGACCGGGTAATATATGAGCTGTCTGATTCGGTGCCGGTGAATAAGATCAGGTCGCCTTGCTTTGCTTCGTTCACAGGAACCTCTAAGCCTACATTGGTAAAATCAATGGAAGACCTGGGCACAGAAATATGGAAGTTATTGAAAACATACGTTATAAATCCTGAACAATCAAACCCTTGTGCAGGGTCTGCTGAGGCATACCTGTAAGGGACATGTAAAAGCTTTTGGGCAAAGTTCACCAATTCGGCCGGGCGTACGTTCCTGGTATCAACAGATGTAGCGGGTGTTAAGATGCTGATGTTGGAAGAATCCAGTCGGAAGCTGTCGTTTGGATTGAGCAGGTTAGCGCTGTCGTAAGCAGGCAGTGAATCGGTCAATGTTGTGCTGCTGTCTGCATATATTGCAGTGTCATTACCTGCCTGTGGAAACATGCCGATGTAGTCGCACGATACGAATGAAAATAATACAAAGCATAAAAACATTTTGCAGAGCATAATAGTTTTAAACAAAATCCGTGCAATAAAGGTAAGCTTAATGCATCTTTTTCAGCCGGTATGTGATCAGAAATTTTATGAATAAAAAACCCGGGTATTCTGCTTTACCCGGGAACCATAATTTTCTGCACCATGTATGGGAATTCTTATCAAGAATCCGCATTTCATCAGATCTTATTTCGTAAATTCTACAACCAAGTCCAGCAGTTTAAACTGGTTAGCTGCGCGGAAATAGTTTTGCTCGGGGTATTCTGTTTTATAATAAATATCATTGTTGAGATAATCTGTAAGGAAACGCAAGGACTGCATGTACACAATAATTTTACCGGCCATATCAATATCCTCTACTTCTTTAGGTGTAAGCTCGTCTTTCATAGCTTGCAGGTAATGCTTTTTAATGCCGTTATAGAAATCTTCACGCAGTTCAATAGCATCAATATCTTTAGATCCTTCGGGCAGGCTTGGCGTCATGGAACGGACCATATCTCCCATATCGGAGAAGAAAAATCCGTTCTGTGTAGTGTCAAGGTCTACAGGGCAGATAATTTGTTTGGAATCTTTATCGAATAAAATATTAGCGATCTTACAATCGTGGTGCAGGATGTGCAGGGGATAATTTTCTTTATCGTTGCTGATGGCATTATAATAATCCACCAGGTATTTATAATCGTCTGCCTTGCTGATGAGCGTTGCAGCTTTTTCTTTTCTTTCAGCTGTAGCTTTTTGCAATGAATCCTGGAACTGCTGGTATCTCCATGCCAGATCGTGAAAGCCGGGAAGTACTGCCTGTATTTTGGAAGTATCGAGCCCGGTAAGGTCGTTGGAAAATTTACCGAAGCACTCAGCCACGAGCGACGCCTCCTCTACCGTAGTAGAAGCCAGCGGGCTGTAAGAGTTAGGAATATATTCAAATGCACGCCAAACACCACCTTCCTCATCCGTGAACAACAGATCACCATTGACTGTTTTGATCAACTCCGGCAACTTAAAACTTTCTTTATGTATAAGATGCGCCTGAATAAGCTGGTAATTTTCCTGTATAGCTAAAGGATTTTTAAAAACGTTTGTATTGATCTTTTGCAAAAGGTATTGTTGACCATCCTGGTTGGAGACAATAAACGTAGAATTGATAAGGCCTGTCGTTAAAGGTTTCGCTTCTGTGATACTGAAGCCAAATGCGTTCTTTACGGATTCGATAATCATGGTATGTGTTTAAGATAAATAAGACAAAGTTATTTGTTTTGTAGGTAGAATAGTATTGGTAGTGATTATATTGAAAACGATTGCGGTAAAATATAAAATTTACGAAGTAGAAAATATTTTTTGGTGAAAAATAAAAATCCCCTACATTTGCATTCCCTTAACGGGGTGTAGCGTAGCCCGGTATCGCGCCTGGTTTGGGACCAGGAGGTCGTAGGTTCGAATCCTGCCACCCCGACCATACTTACACTAAGCAAGGTCAGAAACTCTCAAATTCTATGAATTTGAGGGTTTTTTGTTTTATATCATATCAAGAGACCCCAAAGAATATCAAGGTAAATGTGAGTTAAACGGTGAGTCATTTTGAGTTTTAAATTTACTCACCGAATAACTTATAAATAACTGTAAATCACTTATTTAAGACATTTATTTTGATGCCACTTGACCTCTTCACTTCATTCCTTCTATCGATCGGAATGTGAGAATTGCTCCAAAGTGTATGAGTCGAACATAAAATAAATGAATATGAAAAGTAAAAACACCTTTGGGATTTAATTCGTGTTGCGGTTACCCAAGAACAAGAAAGACGAGATGGCTGTTGTTTATGCAAGAATTACAGTAAACGGTCGCAGAGCTGAAATTTCCTTAAAAAGTAAAGTGTCAATTAATAATTGGGATGAAGCAAAAGGAAGAGCAAAAGGAAAGCGAGAAGAAATCATAAAATTGAACAACCACATGGAGCAAGTGCGCACGTTAATTTTTGATGGTTACCAAGAATTGATACAGCAGAACAAATCGGTTTCCGTGGATGCCGTTAAAGCCCAGTACCTTGGTGAAAATATAGAAGAAACGATGACTTTATTAAAGGTTATTGAATATCATAGGCAAGTTGCAGCTACAAAACTTGCACCAGGTACCATGAAGAATTATCATACTACCGAAAGTTATCTCAAAAAGTTTATTAAACATCAATATCGTAAAAACGATATAATGCTGAAAGAACTCAATTATAAGTTCATTCTTGATTTCGAAAATTTCCTCATTAATTATGAGTCGACCGATCATCACAAATCCCTTAATAATAATGGGGTGATGAAACATATGGAACGTTTACGTAAAATGGTAAATATGGCTATTATGATGGACTGGTTAGACAAGGATCCATTCTCCAAGTATAAGCTCCATTTCGATAAAGTAGAACGAGGTCACCTCTCTAAAGAGGAATTAAAGGTATTGAGAGAAAAATACTTTAAAATCGAACGATTACAAGCTGTACTTGATATGTTTCTGTTTAGTTGTTATACAGGGCTTGCTTATATGGATATATTCAATCTAACCAAAGAGAACATAATTAAGGGGATAGATAGTAGAGATTGGCTTAAAACTAATCGACAAAAAACGAATACAATAGTTAAGCTTCCTCTTTTGCCAGAGGCAGTGAACTTGATTAAGAAATATAATGACCACCCTGTAGCGGTTGGAAAAGGTACCCTTTTCCCAGTTATTTCTAATCAACGAATGAATGGTTACTTAAAGGAGATTGCTGAAATCTGTGGAATAGATAAGAATTTTACCTTTCACCTTGCAAGGCATACTTTCGCTACAACTGTGACTTTGAGTAATGGTGTACCGATAGAATCAGTAAGCAAAATGCTGGTACACACTTCTATACGTACCACTCAGATTTATGCAAAGGTAGTGGAACATAAACTTAGCGAGGATATGCAAAATTTAAGGAAAAGGATGGTTGCTAAAAATTGATTTGCATATGTTAAGCAGCCTTTTAGAGCCAAAGGCTACCAATAGGTGCCATATTATGATCTTCAGTTTAAGAGTTTTGTTCATTTGTATTCGTTATGGCATGATTTAGTATTAAGTACTTGTCTTTTGCCTTCGTGATGGAAACTGGATTTTAATAAAAAAAAGAGAACACATGAAAGTTGAACTTATTACATGGGAAGATTTGGAGAACTTTAAAAAGGAACTTTTGCAAGAAATTAGAAGAAATACAGCGCACCCTAGAAAACCAGGACAAGAACCAAAGGAATGGTTGAAAAGCTATGAGGTGCGAAAATTATTAGGGATTTCGGCAGGTACACTCCAAAACCTTCGATTAAATGAAACATTGCCCTATACAAAAATAGGTGGATTGATGTATTATCGCTATGAAGATATTAGGAAATTAATGGATGGACGTTGATAGAAGTTAGAATATTAAGAAAGATAAATTAAGCAGGATTTTCACGTCCTGCTTTTTTTATGCCCTTATTTTTAATCCTCAAAGCACATTCAATACTTCTTCACTTTAAACTCCCTGTTTTCGAGATAACGCTTACATATCAAAGCCAGCGTAGGTGTTTGAACTCTCCCAAGCGAATAGATGCCATTTCCTGCGTCAATGCTTAACGCCTGACTAGCATTAATAACGATGAGCCAATCGGCACGACTTCTACCTTGTGCTGCCTTATACAGTCCGTCAAATTCTGACCCATCTTTTAATTTATCAAAACCCTGCTTAATGGCTTTTTCGGTAAGCGAGCTGATCCATAGACGTTCAAATGGCTTGTTGCATTTGAGGTATTCGTATATATAGCGAAATATCAATTCGCCCTCACGACCTGCATCTGTTGCTACAATAATGCATCGCTTTTATTGAATAGTTCTTTGATTACTTTCAATTGCTTTAATGCACCGGCATCGGTAGTGTAAGCTTTGTCTTTTTTCACTTTACGATCTGTTAATAAAAAAGGGTTAGGCAGTATAGGTAAAACCGCTTTATCAAATCCAGCAATGCCGTAACCTTCCGGCATTGCCAAGCCTACTAAATGTCCGAATGCCCACGTAACAAAATAGCCGCTGCCTGTGAGATAGCCATCCTTTTTATCGGATGCACCTACAAGTCCGGCTATTTCCCTTGCTACGCTTGGTTTTTCTGCAATAATTGTCTTCATACTTTATTTACATTTTTCTGCCTTTTGATTTGGCAGGTGTTTCGGGTTTATCTTGTTCCTCCTGTTGCTTTTTATTTTTCGGAGATTGCTGTCCTTTCTGTAGAGGTTCTTTAATCTTTTTGGTCGCTTCATTGGTTTTACCCTCCGAATTGACAGCGGTTTGAGTTTTGTGGGTTTCTGTAGGTTTTGCCTGTTTTTTGAGCTTTTCAGGGTTTTGGAAGGAAAAACCAGTTTTACCAGTTTCTTTGTTCAGTGTGATATACCCTTGGTATTTCTGACCTTTTTTATCTATCAGCCCATCTACATAAACAGTCTGACCTGCTTTGAACTTATTGTATTGTTCATCATCCAATTCTTTACCTCTAAATGTCCTTGGTGCTTCCTGTGACTGATTTTGCTGACTTTTTTGTTGGTTATTTTTCGACCGCTGATTGTTGTCCGCTCTGTCAAACAGGAACTCTACATAACGTTTGTCTGCATTGAACTGTACTGTTGCCGAAAATTCTGTTCCTTTTTTAGAAATCATACCCACTACTTGAAGCGGTTTACCCTCCATTAAAGTTTGCTTTTGGGTTTCATCAAGCTTTATTCCTTTAATTTCGTCAGGTATCTTAATGAAATCGGTTTTTAGGGCAATCAATTCATTTGTCAGTCTGTCCACACTAATGATAGACGGAATGCTTTCTCCTGTTTTCGGATTGGTCAGGTTGACTACACGCCCCATATTTCCGGTATTTAGTAAGTTATCCTTGTCATCTTGATTGAATTTATGTCCGAAAAATTCAAAGTTAAGGTTGGGTTCTTTACGGATACCGTGAATGGCAACCACGATTTGTCCCTTATCATTCGGCTGTAGCGACAAACGAGCATCCATACGGGTAACGGCTGTCCCGAGGTTCAGACTCACAGGAACCAGTTCATTGGTCTTGTAGCCTTTTAGCAGCGTGTCAAGAAGGTTCATTTTTTCAAGTTTTTCTTTACTCAACCCAAGATTGTTCATCGTTTCCCAATCTATCTGTTCCGGTTTGTAGCGGTATTCGCTTGTTTCTGGTGTTGTCTGTGATGTTTCCATATTGTCTTGATTTTCTTGTTTTTTATCGAGGTTTAACTCTGGTTTTAATTCTTGATCTTTCATCACTTTTTCTCCCTCGGGAGTTGGATTGTTTATTTGTTGCTGCATTTCCTGAGCTTTCTCAACCGCAAGAGGTGCAGGTACCTTGAAGAATGAAAAATTGCTAGGGTTCTTTAGCTGGCTAAAAAAATTGAAGAAGAAGTTGGAAAAGAAGTCTCCATGTTTGTCCACCCGCATAAACTGGTTCTGATTTTTTTTCGTAGGATCAACGGTTTCCATATTCCCGTTTTCATCAATACTCTTTATAGCCTGAATTTTCTTTTTCTCTTTATCCAATACTAGCAGTATGTCTGAAAATTGTTCGGGCATTTTTTGTGTTGTTGTTTCTTCACTCATACTATCAAATATTTATTATTCATTGCCGAATGTATAAGAAGCGTTCATCGGTTTAGAGCAATTGGCAGTCAAAGGCAGCATTTGTCACAGTTTGGCTTCATTTATTTGGCGGGAGGATTGAAACTTTCCCTGATAAACTGGTGTACATCGGATAGTTTGTAATAGAGCTTGCCGCTAATTGTATAGTAAGGTAGCTTACCGATGGAGCGATACCGTTGTAATGAGCGGTTACTTATTTTCAACATCTGTAGCAAATCCTGATTATCTAATAATTCTTCACCGTCTATACTGTTACGGCTTCTCTTGCTTTCATCTATATGCTCTTTTAATAGATCAAGACGTTCTAAAATACGTTCCATCCACGCTATAAATTCAATTCTGTCTATATTCATATGGATATGTTTTAATTCCCGGGTTATTGTTTACCAGTCTTCAACTTTCTGCCTTTTTCGATATAACTTTTGCCTTTTGCCATCAGCTCTTTTACATACTCTTCACTGGTTTGTACAGCATTGGCGTTTAGCATATCCTTGATGGCCCCAACGGTATAGAAATATTGACCATAAAATTTTGGATAAGCTATCTCACCCTTAGTACGCATTCGAAATATTTTTTTCTCGCTGATATGCAGATATTGGCAGACCTCATGGCTATTCAACCATAGGTCGCCGTAGCTATTATACTTCTGTCTTTTAAGGTAATCGGCAATGGCATCGATACGGTTGTTCAACTGTTTCCATGCCTCTTCTTCAATTGTTATAATTTTCATTGTACAACTCTTTAATGTCGCTTATGCAAAATTGAGAAGTGAGGCAGGGTTTGTCTGCCAAGCTTTACCAATTGGTTTGGCTGTTTTTTCAAAATTTTCACAATTAGGAAAAGTCCTTGTTTTACAGTGCTTTCAAGGTATTAGAGGCGTTTCAGAAAGGAGTTTTGCTAACATTTACCAATTGGCAGATATGGGTAAATGAAAAAGCAGTACGTTTTTGGTACTGCTTTTAATTTGTTTGAAATGTAAGCTGTATAAAATGGCTAAAGATCTTTATCCATGTATTCTTCGAGGGAAATTTTGAGCTGATCTAAAAAAGCGGTTCGCGAACCACTTCGTGTTTTCATGCGATGAAATGCATGGTGCAAATCACCTAAAGAAATACGAAATAGTATTTGAAACATAAGCCCCATTTTTCTAATTCCTATTTTGCCATGCGAAATTACTCCAGAAGCATGAAGAGCATATACAAGTTCTATAAGGGCATTTTTGCTATCAGTCCAAAACACATCCTTTGTGGTTTCTGAGTTTTTTAAAACCGTATCGGGATTTTCTTCTGGATTTATTTTTGTCAAGAGGTAGGTGTACAATAATTCATTAGAAATTATCCGGGCAACTTTGTAATCAAAAAATGTTGAGAAGGCAGGGTCAATTTCAAATACAATGCTGTTTAATCCATCGTGATAATTAATATTCCCTCTTTTAAAGTAGGTGTGGTCACGGTCTGTCCGGCCTGAACGGTAATACCGATAAAAATCAGAATTGCATATATGTTCAGTATATTCTTTTTTAAGATTAGCTAAATGGTTGGAAAAATAACTGTAATGCATATTGCCATTACTGACGGGACAAGTAGTTTCTATACGGTAGACTTTATTATAATAAATCAGTTTACCCAGTATTTGAGGTTTTATGGTACGGAAGAAATGGATCTCTTCGGCATCATTCTTAAATTCATTTTCAATGATGTACTTTTTAACCGAAAATAAAAGATCCTGAAGATATACTGTCATTTCATAAGCTTCATCAATTAATCGCTTACTTACAGATGAAGTCTTATCCTCTTTATTGTGAATTTCTAAGATGATGTTTTTCTAACGAGTATTTCATAGCGTCTGTTTATTACTGGATTTACGTAATTCATTTTCATTTATTAGATATTGATAAAAACACCTGAATATTATCTTAACTTTTTATCACCACACCTTTACATTATAATATTGCAAAAGAGTTTCTTCATAATCGCTATAAAGCTCAAAACATAAAACTTAGTGCATAACAACTATTCTTTTCAATTTCAAATAAACAATAAGAGCAAAAGCGATTTTTTCTGAAAAATCTCAATTATGTTAGTCTTATAAACTTTAGTACATTTCTTATCATAACAATCTAAAAAAATATGTATAAAGTGAACTCGCAATATAAATGACAAATCAAACCCTTCAAAAATATTACAATTTTACTAGTTAAACAAAAATAGATGGTATATAATTAAATGAAAAGATATTGATTTTAGAATTTATTAGGAGGGAGATTACAAAATGTTATCTGCCCCATACACATGAATGAGCGTTAATAATTCATGATATACAGGCCTTCATAGGCGCTCGCTAAACAGCATCAATGCGTAAGCCTATGCAAGCTCAGCAGTTTTGGAATTCAGAAAGAAAGGTGTTACCCTTTATCTTTTTTTAACTTCAGGCTTTTCTTCTGGTTGTAGCGGTTCATTTTATCGGTAGTGCCGCATGCTTTGATACTACACCATTTCCTGCTGGCGTTTTTGGTTTCGTCCAAGAAAACCCAGCCACACATCGGGCACTCTTTGATTCGTTTTGTATCATGGTCAGTTAAAAGTTCCGACAACGATTGCACCGCTTTCCAAACAGGGGACAGTAAGTCGTTTGCGGAATCTATTTGACCCATAGTGAATTTGCCATCCACATAAAGTAAACGCTGTCTTGATATCGCATCCACAATCAAAAGATTAGCAGCAGGTAAATAGGCTGATTTTTTATCATTATAATCTTGTGCTACAGCAGAAATCAGCCCTTGTAATACTTTGCGTATTTCTTTGATGCGATGTAAAGCGATCAAAGCTTGCTCGGGCTGTTCATTTGCTAATTCTTTTAAGCTTTCAAGACGTTCTCGTGGAGAAATTTCCAATTTAAAACACCACGCAATGAAATCATCATATACTGCAAAATAGTCATAGTTTTTAGCGGTTTTCCATGTACTGACAGTATTGACGAAATTACAGCACAATACAGTGCTGTCGATACTCAATGTCTCAATACTCCGAAATTTCCCCATAAGACAAAGTTATGCTATTTACTACTTAAACCTAAGGATACAACTTAAAATGTTTAATAATGTGACCGTATCTCTATCAAAAGCTTTAACACCGATATATTCATTTCTAAATTATGGTGACTGAATAAAAATTTTACGGTTAGTGTTGTCCGTATTTTAAAAATATGTAGATTTACCATCTAAATCAAAATAGTTGGTAAATATTTTTAGATTAGTGTAGCGTTTTTAGTGTAGAGGTCGTATTAGTCTAAAATTTTAATCACTTAAAAACTTAAAAAAAAATGAAAATAAATTTAATTTCTGCAGCCTTCGCATTGCTTTTTTGCTTTGCTATTACTTCATGTGAAAAATCCGACAACAATCCGGAAACAGTTCTTGAAAACAATCTGCTGAGGAGTGCCGAAAAATATGCGGAACTGGTAGAGAAAAGAAATGATGGAGATTTCAATATTGAAGACATTAAGAGAAATGGTAACATGCTAACCATTAAAGTTAAAGGTGGTTGCAATCAAGACGATTTCCATGT
>JAFAGI010000002.1 GCA_023422835.1 Bacteroidota bacterium
CGGCGGGCGCCCGGCGGACCGGGACAGCTGAGCGGGGGAGTCATGCGCAGCGCGGTGGTGGTCGGCGCCGGCCTCGGCGGAATGGCGGCGGCCGGTGTGCTGGCCCGGTCGGGCTGGCAGGTCACGCTGCTGGAACGCGCCGACCGGGTCCGCCCCGAGGCGACCGCCGTGGTGCTCTGGCCCAACGGGGTACGCGCGTTGCGCGCCCTCGGGCTGGGCGACGGGCTGGACGCGATCGCCACCCCACTGCCCGACGGCGGCGTGCGCCGCCCGGATGGCCATTGGCTGGTGCAGGCCCGGTCCACGCCGGCCGAGCGGATGCCGGTGGTGGTGCACCGGGAGGACCTGCACGACGCCCTGATCGCCGGTCTGGGTGACCGGGTCGAGCTGCGCACCGGCGTGCAAGTGCGGACGGTGCGCGCGGCGTCGGGCGAGCGCCCGGCGGTGGGCGACGGCCGGCACACCTACGAGGCGGACCTCGTGGTGGCCGCCGACGGCACCGACAGCGAGATCCGCCGGCAACTGGCGCCGGAGAGCTCGGTGGTCAGCTCCGGGTGCGCGGCGTGGCGGGCGGTCATCCCCTGGTACCGGGCCCCCCAGCTGCCCGACGACCAGCCGCTGCACGGGGAGACGCTGGGCGCCGGCTACCGGTTCCTGGCCGCCTCGCTCGGCGAGCGGGGCAACGCCGGGGCGTCCCGCCGGGGCGGCGTCTACTGGGTGGCCACGGCGGCGGGCGCGCCCCGCCCGGAGCCGCCGGAGGTCCAGCTCGCCCTGCTCAAGCGCTGGTTCGCGGGCTGGCCCGCGCCGATCGGCACGCTGCTGGACGCGACCGACCCGGACGACGTGGTGCAGCAGGAGATCCGCGAGCTGCGCCCGCTGCCCAAGGCGTACGGCTTCCCGGCCGGGCCGGGCGGCGTGGTGCTGCTCGGCGACGCCGCGCACGCCATGCCGCCGCACCTCGGTCAGGGCGCCTGCCTGGCGTTCGAGGACGCGGCGACGCTGGCCGGACTGCTGCGGGAGTCGCGGCTGCCGGACGCGGTGACCGCGTACGACAGGTTGCGCCGCCCCCGCGCGGCCACGATGGTCCGGCAGACCCGGCGGATGTCGGCGGTCCTGCAGGCGCGGGGCCGGCTGGCGTTGCGCGCCCGCGACGCCGCGCTCGGCACGATCAGCCCCCGGCTGCGCAGCACGGCCGCCGCCGCGGCCGCCTCCTGGCAGCCTCCGTCCTGACCGGGCGGGCTCAGCCGAGCACGGCGGCCGGCTCGGCGATGCAGGCGGTGCCGACCCGGCGGAAGCCGACCCGCAGATAGACCCGGGCGATGTCCTCGCTGCCCGCGGAGAGGAAGACCAGGTCGGTGCCGGCCGCGCGGAGCCGGTGGGCGAGGGTGGCGGTGACCGCCGCGCCCAGGCCGCGCCGGCGGGCGGCCGGCAGGGTGGCCACCCCGGCGATCTCCGCGACGTCGTCGACGCGCATCGCCATCCCGCTGGCCAGCGCCCCCTCGTCCGGGGTCTCGGCGAGCACCGAGATCCGCCGGCCGTCGCCGATCCGGACGGCCTCCTCCTCCAGCGCCGCCACGTCCAGCTGGGCGATCGCGGCGTCGCGTTCGGCCGGTCCGGCCTCGCCGCGCGTGGTGCCGCCGTTGGCGAAGCCCACGGCCGCGACGGCCCGCCGGACCGCCACGTCGGCCGCGAAGCCGGGCGCCGCCGGATCGAGGACCCGCACCGGTACGTCGCTGAGCGTGGCCGGCTCGGGCAGGTTGGCCGGGTCGAGCACCATGAGCGGCGCCTCCAGCACGGACAGCCCGGCCGAGCGGGCCACCGCGAGCAGGTCCGGGGCCAGCTCGTGCACCCACTCGAACGCCTCCGGCAGGCCCAGCTCGCGTTGCCGGGCCCGTACGGCGGTCACGTCGGCGAGCGAGGGCGGTTCGGTGGCGTCGAGCCGGGGTCGGGCATAGAACGGCCAACCCGCGCCGTCCCGGACGAAGAGCACCAGCGGCCCGTATTCCTCCGCACGGGCCGCATCCCGGGGCACCGCGTCGTAGAACCGCTCCAACCGGTCGAGCACGTCAGCGCGTACGACATCCACCGCGCGAGACTACATGTCCCAGATTCTGGAAGTGTGATCAATCTGAACTGGCCTTGCGCCCGCGGCCCTAACGTAGACTCAATAAAACCCCAGAGGGCCGACGTCGTCCCGATCATGATCCAACCTGAGTGACGACAGGAGGCCCGGTGGCCTTTCCGTACCCTCCCAGCCCGCAGTCGGCCCCGCAGGCGGGGCTCTACGACCCCGCGCACGAACACGACGCCTGCGGGGTGGCCTTCGTGGCCGACCTGCATGGACGCCGGTCGCACGAGGTCGTCGCGAACGGCCTCGGGGCGCTCTGCCGGTTGGACCACCGTGGCGCGCGCGGCGCGGAGCACAACACCGGTGACGGCGCCGGGATCATGATCCAGGTGCCGGACGGGTTCCTCCGCTCGGTCGTCGACTTCCCGCTGCCGCCCGCCGGGCAGTACGCCACCGGCCTGGTCTTCCTCCCCGACGACGACGAGGCCGAGGCCCGCGTCCGCCGGGTGGTGGAGAAGTACGCGCTGGTCGAGGGGGCCGACATCCTCGGCTGGCGGGAGGTGCCCACCAACCCCTCCGGGCTCGGCGAGACCGCCCTCGCGGTGCTGCCCCGGGTCCGGCAGCTCTTCCTGGCCGCCCACCGGCTCACCGACGCGCCGGCCGGCCCCGCCGGCTCCCCGCTGGCCGGGATCGACCTGGACCGGGTCGCGTTCTGCCTGCGCAAGCAGGTCGAGCGGGAGACCGCCGAGCGGGGCGTGCCGGCCTACTTCCCGTCGCTGTCCGGGCGGACCATGGTGTGGAAGGGCATGCTCACCCCCGACCAGCTCCCCGAGTTCTACCCGGAGCTGACCGACGAGCGGGTGGTCAGCGCCATCGCCCTGGTGCACTCCCGGTTCTCCACCAACACGTTCCCGTCCTGGCCGCTGGCCCACCCCTACCGGTTCATCGCGCACAACGGCGAGATCAACACGATCCGCGGCAACCGGAACTGGATGCAGGCCCGCGAGGCCCTGCTGCGCAGCCCCAGCCTGCCCGGCAACATCCGCCGCGTCTTCCCGGTCTGCACCCCGGGCGCCTCGGACTCCGCCAACTTCGACGAGGTCCTCGAGCTGCTGCACCTGGCCGGGCGGAGCCTGCCGCACGCGGTGCTCATGATGATCCCCGAGGCGTGGGAGAACGACCCGGACATGCGCGCCGACAAGCGCGCCTTCTACCGGTTCCACGCCAGCCTCATGGAGCCGTGGGACGGCCCCGCCTCGGTCGCCTTCACCGACGGCGAGATCGTCGGTGCGGTGCTGGACCGCAACGGGCTGCGCCCGGGCCGCTGGTGGCGCACCGCCGACGGCCTGGTGGTGCTGGGCAGCGAGGCGGGCGTGCTCGACCTCGACCCGGCCGCCGTGGTGGCCAAGGGCCGGCTCCAGCCCGGGAAGATGTTCCTGGTCGACACGGTCAACGGCCGGATCGTCTCCGACGACGAGATCAAGTCGGAGCTGGCCGCCGCGCAGCCGTACCAGGACTGGCTGCACGCCGGCCTCATCGAGCTGGACGAGCTGCCGCCGCGCGAGCACATCGTCTACACCCACGACTCGGTGCGCCGCCGGCAGCAGACCTTCGGCTACACCGAGGAGGAGCTGAAGATCCTGCTCGGCCCGATGGCCCGTACCGGCGCGGAGCCGATCGGCTCGATGGGCACCGACACCCCGATCGCGCCGCTGTCCACCCGGCCACGGCTGCTCTACGACTACTTCCATCAGCTCTTCGCGCAGGTCACCAACCCGCCGCTGGACGCCATCCGGGAGGAGCTGGTGACCAGCCTGGCGTCCACCATCGGGCCGGAGGGCAACCTGCTCGACC
>JAFAGI010000017.1 GCA_023422835.1 Bacteroidota bacterium
TCTTTTGTTCCAAAAATGTCAAATCTAAATATATTGGAAAGTGAAATAGCTATTACTAAAAAAATAAATATTCGTTTAAAATTAATTGTATTCTCTTTCATAGATTTATTTTCATTGCCTTTAATAGCCTGACCGCTAACGTTTTGGGTATTGCCGAAGGCGGGGAAATCGAAGGTGAAAGTTTCGATTTTGCACCGAGGCGAGCCAAAACGAATTTTTGTGAGTTAAATTTATAAATAAAAAACGAATAAAATTCGTTTTTGGCGGTGATAGAAGTACAAACCTTGAGTTTAGCACTTTAGCCCCGCTTTTGGCAATACCGTGTTAGCTGTAGTCCTATGTTATTCCATTAACCTGAACCAGTCTTTTACTGTTAATTCTAATCGAACTATTTCATCTTCTGCTAAAGGACAGCAATGGGCAATAGGTCCACGCAATTGATTTAAATTAGTAGTAATTCTTTGGAAAGCTCTTTGACCCCTTTTAAATAATTCTTCAAAAGCCTCCCAATTTCCCGTTACTATTTGACTTAGTTCTCCGAAAGTGGTGTAATCTATTTTTTCTTCTGACCTAATTGTAAAGCCAGAATCTTCTTCTCTCTTTATATTTGATTCTACATTTCTTCTAATGTCTTCTTTTACTTTATCCCACCAACTCTCACCATATTTTTCTTTCATTAACTCCATTACTAATCTTCGAATTGATTTTTCTAAGCAATAGAATACTTCATAATGTTCTGCCATTTTTCTTGCTTCAATTCGGAAATCTGAATCAAATTGTAAATAATATTCTTTTCTTTTAACTTCTTCCTTTTTATCTCGTTCTAAATCAATGTCAAAATTTGACTCTACTACATTTAATTGTTGCTCGGTTAAAGAATTGGAAAGACAAAATAATTGAATACGAGAAAGTAAATCTTGATTATTCATTTAATAGATTTTCTTTGAGTGATTTAAAAATCGCATTGTATATTGCTGGATCATCAGTTTTTGGTAAAACCAAATTAATTGTATAACTCAAACCTAAGTTTAGATTTTTTCTTGGATTTGGGGCGTGTTCTTTTACCTGTAAAGGTGGAGAGTTTTTGACTTCTTTTTGAGCGTCTTCTATAACATCTTCATTAGTAGAAACTGTCTCAAAATCTGCAAAATCTTTTGCGAAAAAAAACGAACTTACAATATTCTTTACTGTTGAATTATCGTGAGGACTTCCAGTTATTTCAGAAATTAATTTTGTGAAATTTTTTCTATCCAAATCGTTGGCATATTCGTTTCTTTCAAATGCGTCAGAATATCCAATTTTTAAGGCACTTGCCATTGATTCTTTTCTAGAAGATGGATTTCGAAAGTTTTTATACAATTGTGTGGGTGTTCCATCACTATTTAAAAGTCCACATTTTTTTGCCCAAGAAATGAAACTTTTTTGATTTCCTCCTTTAAAGCCAAGTTTAGTTCCAAGAAAATCTCCATTAAAGTTTTCAGGGACAGTCGCTTCACAAATTTTATTGAGAATTTTTGGTAAAGTTCCTGGTGACGACATATAAGCTAAATTTACTGCCATATTTTTTAGGGTTTTCGTTTTTAAGGATTACAGCTATCGTTTTACGTATTGGCGATGGTGGGGCATTTGAAAAACGTCAGCCCAACATATGTACAAATGCCCAATAGAATTACAAATGTTGATTTTACAACTGTCAGCCCCACTATTGCCAATACGATGTTAGCTGTGGTTTTTCTATTTGTCAAGTCCATATTTCTGTCCATACTCTTTTACTGTCATTAAGAAATGTGGGTTTATTTTGTTATTCAGTAGTCCTTCGTATTCTCGTTTAGCTTTGTCAAACTGTTTAAATTCTCCATAAACAATTAATTTTCCCAAAGGTGTCATCATCAAATCTGCTTTGTCTAACTCTTGAAGCATTTTCTCTGTGCTATTTACTCGGTCAAAATATGGCAAAATGAAATCTGTCAAATTTTTTTTCATCTCGTCAATAAGCTGTTGCTCGTCAGTGCACTCTTTAATGTCATACCAAGTATCATGTTGGTTTCGCAAGTCTCCAATTCTTTTTCTAATCAAACATTCTGGTTCAGTAGGATAGTCAGGAAGTCCTTTATCGCTGAAATTGTAAAATGCAAGCCAATATTCAGGAACAAAAATTCCTGTGTTTATAGTAAAACTGATACTGTCCTTGTTTCCAAACGCACTTTTCTGAACATTAATGATTTGTCCGATAGTGTCAAGTTTTAAGTAAAAGTTATTCGCCTTTTTCTTAAAGCCCAAAGGTTTCAAGATTTCGTGAAATCCATCTTTAATTATTTTGTCAAATTTTATCTCCGATATTGTCTTCATTTCGTTTTTGGTGTGGCGTTCTAAAATCACAGCTAACGTTTTCGGGCTTTGCGTTCGGGCGGGTTTCGGAGCACAAAGTTTCAATTTATTACTAAAGTTTATTAGAATCAAAAAGCTCCAAGTTTGCACGTCAGCCCGCCTGACGCAAAACCCGTGTTAGTGGCTGCCTTTCCTTTGTCAAAATGGTAAGTCATCGTGTTCTTCTTCTTTGTGTTCGTTTGAAAGTGCCGCATTAATTACATAGTCAAAGTCTGCTGTCCCGTCACAAACAGAACAAGCCCTAAAATTTAATCGTTCTAATAGTTGTCCTTCAAATGATAGGTCTGGATTATACTTAACCCTATAATATTGTATTAAGAGTTCCTTGATTGGTTTTTTAAACTTAGTGTCGTATTCCAATAAAAATTGTCTCAATTCATCATCAGAAAGTTCTGTGTCGTTAATGTCAATGCTTCCTTTTCTGTAAGCAAGAAATGTCAATTTCTGAAATCTTCTTATTATGTGTTGCTTGTCCTTGTTGTTTACGAAATAGCGACCTGCTTCACTAATTATTTTGTCAATTTCTATTTCAAGTTCAGCCAAATTGAGATTGTCAAAAATTTCAACTCCTGAATTGTCTCTTTCAATTTCGCTTACATTTCGTTGAATGTTCCATCTTATGTCGAGCTTCTTTAAAAACTCTTCTGTGTCTGCATTAAAAAGCTCAAAATTCTCTTTAAACCACGCTCTAAAAACTTCGACCTGCTGTTTTTCGAGCTCAGTAATTTCTTGTTCGGTCTTGCCTTCTTTTTCTGCTTTTTCTCTAACTCTTGCTTTTATTTCAAATGGAATTTCAAAGTTTTTGAATTTAGATGTTAGTCTCTCACAATTTTTGTTTGAATGATATGAAGGTGGCTGTTCACTTTCAAAAACATATTGAAAAGTGTCTCTGTTGACAACTGGATGATAAACTTCAATGGCAAACTTTTCTGGTTCTTTTAATAATGATTGCATAAGCAACAAATACTTTGTCTCCCACTTACTTAAAAAGTAAATAGGTTTCTTATAGATTTCTCCTGCAATGTCAGGAATGTCATTAAGGTTTATTTTCCTTAAAATTCGTTTAGAGTTTGCTTTGGTTATGTATGCCATTGTTGTTTTTTAAGGTTGCCACTAACGGTTTGCGGCTTTGCGTTCGGGCGGGATTTTTAGCACTAACCTTGATACGAAGCCGAAAGCTCAAATTTAGCACAATCTTTCATACGAAGCACGTCAGCCCGCCTGACGCAAAACCGCTGTTAGTGGCAGGTGTTCTTCGGTCTTATCGGTATCCAAATTTCTTCTTCTGATGTCGGGTCGTTGTTTTTGTATTTGTCGCCTAAAACTTCAAAGTGCGCTCTGTTGTCTAAAACGTAGTCTGAACTTGGCAACCAAGTTCCCAAAATGTATTGAAAAATTGAATTGTCTGTGCTTAAACCTTTATAGTTAAAAACCGCATAAAGTCCGCTTGGTAAAACAAAAGTTTCCATTTCGTTTGGCACGTTGTCAAAGTCCGAAACTTCAACTGTTGCCCAACGTTCAAATTCGTTTGTCGGTTTGAAGTCCGCAAAATGTGTCGGTTTGTAAACAGCCAATGAAATCAAGTCGTTTGTCAAGCTATTGGTTATTTCTTTTCTTCTTGGCGAAAAACTACGCCAAAGTTCGCCAACTTTGTGGTTAGCAAAACTCATTGAAAGTCGCTTACCGACTAACTTTTTTTCGTTTGATGTTTCAATTCTTGGTGTCATTTTTCTATATCAATATCGTATTTGTCTAAAAGTCCTGAAACGCCCAAAATTGAAAATCTTGCTTTCTTAATTCTGTTCGTTTCTGGGTCAATGGAATAATTGTAAGAAGTCCGAAAGTCGGCTTTTTCAAGTGTCGTATGGTCAAAAACGGCTTGTGTCAAATTGCAGTTGTCAAACACGGAACTTGTCAAGTCAGCTTCTGCAAAGTCGGTTTCTTGTAACTGCGAATTTTTAAAAACTGTCTTTTTGATTTTTGTCTTGTAAAACGAAGAATGGTTGAGTTGGCAACCGTCAAACGAAAAAGAAAGCCCAAACTCGTTGCAAGTGTCAAAGCGAAGCCCTAACATTTTGCAGTCTTTGAATTTTACGTCCCGAAACGCTGTCTTGTTGAGTTTCGTCAAACTCAAATTACAACCATTAAATGTGCAGTCTATAAACTTAAATTCTGAAAGGTCGCTGTCCGCAAAGTCGCAACTGTTGAAAATACAGTTTTCGTATTCGCCTTTTGTCAGCGTATCGTTTCGGTCAAAAGTTTTGTCTTGTATGTATGTTGCTGTCATTTGTCTGTTCTGTCATTTGGAATGGCGTCTTGTTACACTTGCCACTAACATCCAAATATACGCAGTTCGTTTATTTATTAATTATGTAGTTCGTTTATCAAATTTTCATTAACTTTATAATTGATTGATGTTGTGGGGATTGAAGTGACTTTGCATCATTTAGTAAATCAGATAAACGAACCTATGGATCGGGATCAACTCCTTCATCGTTTTAAAAAATATACTGATCACACAAAGATATAGTAATAACAGCATCAAGACCTACGCCGGGTGTGTTAGTTATTTTCTATCCGTTTTTAAAAACTACAAGCCGGAGGATATCACCTTGGACCTGATAGAAAGATTCATCAACTGGCTGGTCAGCGAAAGAAAGATCAGCGCTTCCTATCAAAAACAAATGCTCTTTGCTATCGGTAAATTTTACCAGACCGTATTCGACAA
Organism: Bacteroidota bacterium; assembly: GCA_023422835.1. Classification (GTDB taxonomy): domain Bacteria; phylum Bacteroidota; class Bacteroidia; order Chitinophagales; family Chitinophagaceae; genus Haoranjiania; species Haoranjiania flava. Next base: position 5,117 of record JAFAGI010000017.1, read on the forward strand.
AAACATCAACCTGTATCTTCTCTATCCGCAAAGACAAGAGCATAAACTGCCTAAATATCTGTCTGTAAAGGAGGTTTCCAAAATTATTCAATCTACTCAAAACCTGAAACATAAAACAATTATTTCTGTACTCTACGCCAGCGGCATGCGTTTGTCTGAGGTTATTCAACTAAAGCTATCAGATATTCATTCGGCAAACAAATGCATCCGGATCAATCAGGCAAAAGGAAACAAAGACCGCCTGGTAATCTTGTCTGATAAATTATTGGTTCTGCTGCGGGAGTATTATAAAGTGTATCAACCGGAGCAATGGCTGTTCGAAGGCAACGCCGGCAGCCAGTATTCTGCAAAAAGTATCCAAAAGGTAGTAAGTGAGGCTGCTGTAAAAGCGGGCATTCCGGTGCGCGTAACGCCTCATATGCTGAGACATAGTTTCGCTACTCATCTGCTAGAAAACGGTACCGACATCCGGCTTATCCAGGAACTGCTTGGACATAATTCAATAAAAACTACAGAAAAATATACAAAAGTTACTGACATATTTAAATCAAAAATAAAAAGCCCTTTTGATTTTTTATAGACAAAAATCCTCACTTTGCCTCGCTCTACAACTCCTTAATCTTAATGTTCTGAAACCAGACCTCATCGCCGTGATCTTGTAATAAAATGTGTCCTTCCGCAGCATTGCCGAAATCGGGCCAGTCTTTGTATTTGCTGTAGTTTACCAGCGCGTCCCACATCTGGTTGTTACGCTCGTACTCAACAATTTTTACATCATTGAGCCAGTGCTCTACATGGTTGCCTTTTACTACGATCATGGCGGTATTAAAGAAGCCGCTGCGGAATGGTTTATTTTCTTTTGCCGGTATCAGGTCGTACAATGAGCCTAAAGTCCTGTTGCCATTTACACCCAGCTTAGCATCCGGATGAACCTGGTCGTCCAGTATCTGGAATTCGCAGCCGATAGCAGAACCTGCGCCTTTATTGAGTTCCGGATCTACAAAATATTTAATACCGCTGTTGGCGCCCTTGGTTATTTTAAAGTCTGCCTTCAGTATAAAGTTTTTAAATTTTTTTGTGGTGATAATGTCGCCGCCGTTGGTAGATTCCCCGCCGCCGCTTTTGAGCACCTTCAAAACATTGTGTTCCATCACCCAGCCTTTTTCGGGGAAAGAAGTGTGTTTAGCTGCGCGCCAGCCGTTTGTGGTTTTCCCGTCCCAAAGCAGTTGCCAGCCTTCGGATTTTTCTCTGGCCGACAGCGTGTTGGCAATGGCATTCACCTGCGGTATCTTATTACCCTTCCTGGTGTATTTATGCAGGTCCTTATCTGCTAGGCGAATATTTCTCCAGCGGATGGTTTTTCCTTCATCTTTTTTATCGCCGATGGAATGCACCTGCAAAGCTATAAATCCTTCTGAAGTAACATTGTCCAGCAGGTCAGCAGCGGGCACATCATTTATCCAGGTGCGTATGGAATTGCCGATGGCTTCAATACGAGCCTTGTTCCATCCGTTTTGTTTGAAAGCCTTTTGTGCCGCGGGGTTAGAGGTTAAAGTGTACAGCCATCCCCTGCGCGCTTCATCGTAAATGCCGCCTGTCCATGCCCGTGGCGACGGGTCTATCTCGTACTGGTAGCCGTGTACCCTGCCGTTGTTGTATTCAGCCAGGCTATTGCTTTTGAACTGTACACCGGAGTTGAGGTCTTTATCTACCATAAATTCAAATTCCAGAATAAAGTCTTTGTATTTTTTATCTGTAGCCAGAAAAGTGTTGGGTGTATTTGCCCGTGAAATGCCTGTGATCTCACCGTTTGCTGCTTTATATGTGGCAGAGCCATTGAGTTTGGACCATCCGCTAAGGTCTTTGCCATTGAATAGGTATGTCCATTTTTGTGCAGCAGCAAAAGAGCAGCACATTGACAAAAGCAGGGTAAACAAAAGATAATGCTTGATGTGTGTATATTTTATTTTTCTTAATGGTCCCAGGAAATTAGCTTATTCATTCGCGGTTGGTGTAGATTCCTAATCTTTATGGTTATTTCATGTGTTAATATTTAAATTTTACTGTTTGCCACACAGAATAACCAAAACCTTCATTCTTTATTATCATGCTCGGTTGGTATAGATTCCTAATCTTTATGGTTATTTCATGTGTTAATATTTAATTTTTTCTGTTTGCCACACGGAATAACCAAAACCTTCATTCTTTATTATCATTCACGGTTGGTAAAGATTCGTAATCATTATGGTTATTTCATTCATATAATTTTAAGTTCGCCGCTTTGCGGCTAATGTTTTTGTGGAATGGAACGCTATTTATACATTTACCTGTGCGCGAAAAATTATCATGAGCGTTTCATGTGTATTTATTTTAGTTTGCCCGCAAGCGGGCTATATTTTCTGTCCTGGGCAATAGCAGGTAATTATCGCAGCGTTGGGATCGCCTTAGGCGAGAAGCTGTTTCCTTTAAATAATTTCCTGATCACACTTTATAAAACTCTTCCCACCCCTTTCTTGGCACAGGTCCTGCCAGTAGTGCATTGGCAAAGGCATCATTGGTGATCTGTTGTGTATGTGTATTGAATTGTAATTTTTTATTCACGCGTTGTGCAATTACACCGAGGGAGAATACTTGGCTTAGCGGCCCGTGGATTTCAAAAGGAGAGCGCGTTTTTTCCTGGCCACTGCAGGCAAGCAAAAAATTCGCAAAATGGTTAGAAGTGCTTTCCGGCACACGCGGCAGCTTGGAAGCCATAGCTTTTGCTTTTTCTTCAGGGATAATGGACAAGGTACTGCCGTGCGATCCACCTTTGAAAGTCAGCGTTTTACTGTAAATAATTTTGCCTGGATTTAATTTGGCCGGTTGAATGGTGTTGTTGCCTGCGGGCGGTATATTCGGGTCAAGCGCCGATGTGCCGTAGCCTTCCGGCACTTCAGGTATATTATCTACACCATCATACCAGGTAACATCTACAGGCGGCATTTTGCCTCTTGCCGCAAAACGGAATAAAATAGTAGATGCTTTAGGAAAGAAATAATCATTGTGCCCTTCGATCTTCAACGGGTTGATCTCGTAGGGAAGTTGCAGTTGCAGAAACTCGTGTGCTGTATCCAGAATGTGGGCACCCCAATCACCCAGCGCGCCCATGCCGAAATCGTACCATGCGCGCCACTGGCCCATGTGAAAATCTTTGTTGTAGTCGTGATAAGGAATAGCTGCCAGCCATTCGTCCCAGTCAAGCGTATCGGGTACAGGTTCAGCGGCAGGAAATTTTTTTATGTTCACATCCCAGTTGTGCCAGCGACGCGGAGCATTCATGTGCGCTGTGATAGCGGTAACATCTTTGATGATGCCTGCATCTTTCCAGGCTTTGAACTGAAAATAGTTTGCTTCGGAATGTCCCTGGTTGCCTACCTGGGTAACCACCTTATTGTATTTCTTTGCGGCTTTGATCAGCAGTTCGGCTTCCAGAAAAGTCCTAGCCATGGGCTTTTCTACGTATACATGTTTACCTCTTCTTAGTGCATCCATGCAGATAGGAAAGTGCGAGTGGTCTGGCGTACCTATACAGACGGCTTCCACCTGGTTGCCCATCTTATCAAACATTTCCCTGAAATCTTTAAATCTTTTGGCGCCGGGAAATGCATCCAGCATTTTTTGTGTATGTGCAGCGCCTAAGTCTGCATCGCAGAGGGCTACAATGTTCGCAAGGCCTGTTTTGTACAGTTCGCTGATGATGTCTGCACCGCGGTTGCCGATGCCTACGCAAGCCAGGTTAATTTTCCTGCCTGCATTTTTTATCCTGTTATAACCTGCCGCTGTGGAGGTGTTCCGCAGACCTGTAAGGGCAATTCCGGTTGACGCTACGGCTGCCGTTTTTAAAAAGTTTCTTCTGCCTGGCATGATTAAATTATTTTCATTAAAAGGGTAGATAAATCAAATTTAGTTCTTTTTCCTAATGTCACCTATGTGCGTCAATATTTTTTCCCTAAAAATACATCGTCTTATATGGATATCGTACCAGGTACATTTCTCTTACTTTGAGGAGGATAAATTCGCGCAGCTGGTCTACATTAGTTCGTTCCCTGGCCGAAATAAAAATGGCGTTCCCTTCGGTTTGCTTCTCCCATTTAATGCGCAGATCTGTTTTTATTTCCTGCTTTATGTCGTCTGCAAGCCATTCGTCGAAGTGCTTTTCTTCGTACAGGTCCATCTTGTTAAAAATAGTAAGCATGGGTTTGTCTGCGGCGTCCAGCTCTTGTAATGTTTTATTTACTACTGCTATCTGCTCTTCATGCTGGGGATGTGAAATGTCAACCACATGCAGTAAAATATCTGCTTCTCTTACTTCGTCCAGGGTGCTCTTAAAACTCTCTACCAGGTGGTGCGGTAACTTGCGTATAAAACCGACTGTATCGCTCAACAAGAAGGGTGTATTTCCAAAAACTACTTTACGGGTAGTGGTATCCAAGGTGGCAAACAATTTATTCTCTGCAAACACATCGCTCTTGCTGAGCATATTCATGATGGTGCTTTTCCCTACGTTGGTGTAGCCTACCAGCGCCACACGTATCAGCTCGCCGCGTTCTTTTCTTTGGGTGAATGACTGCTTGTCTATCTCTTCCAGTTTTTTCCTGAGAAGCGAAATTTTATCTTTCACAATACGGCGGTCTGTTTCTATCTCTGTCTCTCCCGGGCCCCTGGTCCCGATGCCTCCTCCCTGGCGTTCCAAGTGCTTCCACATACCCTTCAGGCGCGGCAGCAGGTATTGGTATTGTGCCAGTTCTACCTGTGTTTTTGCTTGTGCAGTTCTTGCACGGCGTGCAAATATATCCAGGATGAGATCACTGCGGTCAATGGTTTTTACGCCGATCTCTTTTTCTATATTTATGATCTGCGAGCCTGTGAGTTCATCATCAAAAATGATCAGGTCGATATTTTTTCCGGTGCAATATTTTTTAATCTCTTCCAGCTTGCCTTTGCCTACAAATGTTCTGCTGTCGGGCATATCCATTTTCTGAATGAAAGATTTTACCGTATCAGCGCCCGCGGTTTCTGCCAAAAAGGAAAGCTCGTAGAGGTATTCATTCACCAACGCTTCCGTCTGTTGCTGGCCACGTTGTACCACGCCCACCAGCACGGCTTTTTCATTTTGTTTTATCTTATTATTCTTCTCTATCAATGTTTCTGATTTATTACAAATATAAATTTATAAAAGCATAGTTATTTAAACAAAAAAGATCAGGAACAAATATGTCCCTGATCACGTAAGTTATCCAATACCGGGATGGTCTTTTTACAATATGCCCAGCCCTAAGCCAATAGAGAATGGATGAATATTGCTGTTGGTAACACCTGTTTTAAACAACGAGTTTAACTGGTAAGTGCCAAAAACATTCACAATATTATAGCCGACACGCAGAGTGCCTGTAAATCTTGTCTGGTTTAAATAGTTGTCGCCGGCAACTTCTTTCTGTATATAATTCTTGCCGTATATGCTTGGGTATTTATTTTGTTCCGTAGCCTTCGAAGGGTCGTAAAGGTCTTTGCCTTTTGTGTGCACTTTCATGAGGTAGCCAAATTTCATGCCTACTGCTACCCTGAAGCCTTTGGCAGGTTCTTCTGCATTGGAAGCATAGCGCAGTTCCAGCGGAGCTTCAACATATTGGGTTACCATTTTATATTTCCTGAAGTGGATTTCATTGCTCACATCTTTAAATGCAAGCTTGCCATTTGTTACCGGAGGTTCTTTCAGGCCCAGGCTTACATTGTTGAAGAATACATTGCCTGCGCTGTAGCCTACGCCCAGCCCTACACTAAAGTTAGGGTTGGCTTTAAAAGGCTTGTCGTACATAAAGGCGATGTTGAACTCCCTGTTGAACTTTGAGGCGGGTTGTTCAAGGCCGTTGGCTCCCATCCATCCGAGGTAGCCGAACTGTATCATCAGGTGGTCATTGGCTCTTTTGCTAAGGTCAACATTCGGCTGCCTGTCGTCTCTATGTCTTTCGCGTGCATTGTCCTGTATGGCAGCGGCTACATCGGCCGAAACGGTGTCTTGTGTCGGAGTTTCTGTTTGTGCATTAAGGTTGATTGTTGCAATAAAAATTGCGGCAATGCTTACCAGGATTCTTTTCATTCTTATATTTTTTGGTTTGCCTTACGGCTAATACTTAAGTTCGCTATAGGTATTAGCGATTGCTAAATTGACGCAAATGTATAATAAAAGCTAATAATACAGTAGTTAATTTTCTTAAAAAAGCAATTGGCATGGGTTGTATAATTATCCTTGTACAACACACTACTGAAGATCAGCGCCGGGGCATATGGCATAATAATAAACTTGCGCAGTTAACCTGCATATTCATTCACCCAATAATTGATCTGCGACAGGTCGGCTTCGTGCAGCGTTATGTTCATGGCTTTAGCATTTTCCAGCGCCTGCTTTGCATCGCGCGCTCCTGCCAGCGCTGCTGTAATGCCAGGTTGGGCAATGGTCCAGGCAATCACCAGTTGTGCTATACTGCACGCGTACTTATCTGCAAACTCGTTAAGGCTGCGGAGAAGAGTATCTACTTTTGCTAGGTCAAACTGTTTAAAATAATTTGCACGATGGTCATTTTTAGGGAATACAGATTTTTCATTGTATTTACCGGTGAGCAGGCCTCTTTCCAGCGGGCTGTATGCGATCACGCCCAGCTGGTGTACCAAAGCATAGGGCACCACATCTTTTTCAATTTCCTGTTTCAGCATACTGTAAGGCACCTGGTTGGAATGCAGGCGTACTGCACGTTCGGCTTCTTCCAGTTGCTCTCCGCTGTAGTTGCATACACCGATGGCGCGTACCTTTCCATCCTGCAAAAGTTTATCCATCGCACGCATAGATTCTTCAATAGGCGTGGTAGGATCCGGCCAATGCATTTGTATAAGGTCTATATAATCTGTTTGCAGACGTTGCAAACTTTTTTCTACTTCATCTATAATGCTGTCGTAGCCCCCATATAGCATAATGGAAACGCGGTTGCCATTGCGGTCTGTGTCATTCATCTTATGGGCGCCTTTGTCTGTATCCCAGCGCAAACCGAATTTGGTAAGTATCTGCAGGCTGCTTCTGTCATAACCCTGTATAGCTTTACCTACAATTTCTTCGCTCAGGCCAAAGCCGTACATAGGAGCCGTATCAATGGAGGTAATGCCATTATCAATGGAAGCGCGTATAGCATCTATAGAAGTTTTTTCTTCGGTGCCGCCCCACATCCATCCGCCAATAGCCCATGTGCCAAGAGTTACCGGCGTAATCTCTAAATTGCTTGTTCCTACTTTTCGTTTCATCCGTAACAACTTTTTTATAAACCTAAATGTAGAGAGATTTTTTGATTCATGTATGTATTTTTATATTTTTAATGGTCACATGGAATTACTTCCAGTGAACTTTGTTTCGCCATAGAATCATTCCCGGCTTGTATGCAATTTTTGATTATGGTTATTTCATGTGTATATTTTTAATTTTTAATGACTATCCTTAATTTGGAATAGCAATTTTATTAGGAGGTTTGTACTAAAATTATTAGTCATGGAATTATCTGAATTTTTTAGTAAGCACCCTGATGATGCTAATTGTAAGGCATTTTTTTAAGAAACGTAAAAGAGGGGAAAGGTTTAGAGTGCCATAATTGTGGATGTTTGAACCCTTTTCCAATTAGGGATAGTCATTAAAAAATGGCTGCTGAATTCGAAACCAATGATTACCCGGAACCAATTGTTGAACACAGTTTTGCAAGAGACAGGGCATTACTTGCCTATAAAAAGCATTGCAATCAACATATCAGCCTCCAAGCCTGTTTTAAGTTGTGATGGCTGGGTTTTCCAATAGCATATCGATGAAACAATGTAAATTTAAGCACTAATGTTTTTATCAAGATGCCAACTCAACACCAGATCCGGATGACCAAAGACGGCTCACCCACGCTTTTTCATACACACTACAATCAAACCTATCACTCTGAAAACGGCGCCCTGAGCGAGTCTCAGCATGTATTTATCCGTGCAGGCCTGGCTGAAGCTGCACGCCGGAAGAGTCAAATAGTTTTGTTTGAAGTAGGCTTTGGCACCGGGTTGAATGCTTTACTCGCTTACAGCTTTGCCATAGCAAACAACCTGCATATACAATATCTCTGCGTTGAACCTTTTCCTGTGTCGCACAATCAGGTGCTTGCTTTCAGCCGCCAATTACAACTGCCTGCAGATTTACAGCAGGTATTTTTGCGTTTGCACGCTGCAAAAAATATTCCTGTATCGTTTGGCACCAGGTTTACATTTACCTGCTATGAAAAGAGTTTACAAAACTATCACGACAGGCCCGGTACAGACATTGTATTCTACGATGCTTTCTCTCCTGCGGTACAGCCAGAAATGTGGACTGAACAGGCCTTGCAGTGCGTAAGTGATATGATGAATGATAATGCATTACTGGTTACCTATTGCGCTAAAGGAGCCGTGAAAAGAATTTTTAGGCAACTGAATTTTGTTGTAGAGTCTTTGCCCGGTGCAAATGGAAAAAGAGAAATGATCAGGGCAACAAAAAAGCAGCACCCGTAGATGCTGCCTGTACTATTGTGTTTGCAAAAATTATTTAGAGATCAATTCAGCAAAATGCTTGATTGTTCTTACTAACTGTGCAGTGTAGCTCATTTCATTATCGTACCAGGAAACAACTTTTACAATTTGTTTGTCGCCCACGGTGATTACTTTAGTTTGCGTAGCATCAAACAAAGAACCATATTTAATACCAATGATATCGCTGCTCACCAACTCATCTTCTGTATAACCGAAGCTCTCGTTTGAAGCTGCTTTCATAGTAGCATTAACTTCTTCTTTGGTTGTTTGCTTTGCCAACACTGCAACCAATTCTGTTACAGAACCTGTGATCACAGGTACGCGTTGTGCGCCACCGTCTAATTTACCTTTCAGCTCAGGGATTACCAGGCCGATTGCTTTAGCTGCGCCGGTAGAGTTAGGCACTATATTCTGCGCTGCTGCACGTGCGCGGCGAAGGTCGCCTTTGGCGTGCGGAGCGTCTAAAGTATTCTGGTCGTTAGTGTAAGCGTGGATGGTAGTCATGCTGCCTGCTTCAATTGTATAAGCATCGTTCAATGCTTTAGCCATTGGAGCCAAACAGTTGGTAGTGCAGGATGCGCCGCTGATAACAGTTTCAGAGCCATCAAGAATATCATGGTTTACGTTGTACACGATTGTTTTCAGATCGCCTGTAGCGGGTGCAGAGATCACAACTCTTTTAGCGCCTGCCTGTAAGTGTGCTTCTGCTTTTGTTTTATCTGCGAAGAAACCTGTACATTCCACAACCACGTCTACATCATGTTCTTTCCAGGGAATAGTTGCAGGGTCTCTGTGAGCATAGATCTTTACCTCATCGCCATCTACAATAATAGAAGATTCTGTATGTTGTACATCCTGGTTAAAACGACCTTGTGCGCTGTCATATTTTAAAAGATGTGCCAAAGTTTTAGGGTCAGTAAGGTCATTGATAGCAACCACGTCAATGCCTTCCATGTTGTATATTTCACGATATACCAAACGTCCGATACGGCCAAAACCGTTGATAGCAACTTTTACGCTCATAGTATTTTAATTTTATTTTTAATTTATTCTGATGCAAAGTTACAATATATTAGCTTACGGAATATGATTTATGATATAAAAAACTAAACTTTTTCATATTCGTTAGTTTTTTGCTGTTAAATATTGATGTGTAAATTTTTTAGTGTGCTGTTTTTGCGGCAAATGGGACACATTAGATAGCTTTATTATCAACGGGTAGGCAATTTTGGCTTATGGCTATTTCATGTGTGTATATTTAATTGTTTTTCAGTTGTCACATGGAACGGACCAAAAACCTTAATCTTTATTACATCCTCGGTTGGTAAAGATTCCTTCCTGTTGTATTTCTGCCTCTTTTTGTGGGCTCCCCAATGGCATTAAAGAACTTGCCCATTTTGCCTGATAGATGTATTCCAAATTTTTATAAACATTTCTTGTTTAAAATTTGGGTGAATGAGAAAAAAATATTTACCTTTGCAATCCATCAAAAATGGAGCGTTGGTCAAGAGGTTAAGACACCTCCCTTTCACGGAGGAAACACGGGTTCGAGTCCCGTACGCTCTACAAAGGAAAGGTTTAAAAGTTGTAGAATCCTGATTTCTGTAAAGAGGTCAGGATTTTTAATTTACCCGTACAATATCGTTCATTATCATCATCGCTGAATTAAAGTGTATCAAGAATATTGATGTAGCTTATATAGCGCCCCGGCGAAACCCTGCCTGTATGCATCACTGCGTTTTTAACAGCACAATCGGGCTCATTTACATGCAGGCAATTGTTGAATTTACACTCCGGTAAAACTCTGCGCATTTCAGGAAAATAATGCGACAACTCAGCCTTGGGCATATCCGCCAGCGCAAACTCCCTGATGCCCGGCGTATCAATAATGGCGCCGCCTTCAGCCAGGTCAAACATTTCTGCAAATGTGGTGGTATGCATACCCTTGCCGCTCCATCCGCTGACTTCACGGGTTTTCAGGTTTTTTTCAGGAAGTATGCTATTGATGAAGGTAGACTTGCCAACACCGCTGTGTCCGCTGATGAGGGTGGTTTTATTGTGCAATAAATCTTTTACTTCATCCAGCCCCTGATTATTCACCAGGCTGATGCCTGATACTTTGTAGCCGATATCGCTGTAAATGCGCTTTAGTTCTGCGAACTTTTCCTCTTCCTTATTTTTATGCAGGTCTGTTTTATTAAAGATAATAACAGCAGGTACGTGATAGGCTTCGGCCGTCACCAGGAAGCGGTCTATAAACCCAGGCGATGTCTTGGGATTTTTTAAAGTAGCAAACAGTAAGGCCTGATCAAGGTTAGAGGCTACAATATGATGCTGGTTTTTATTGTGGGGAGAAGCGCGCGCAATGTAGTTTTTGCGTGGAATGATCTTTACGATCACTACGCTCCTTTCGCTTTCCGTATCGGCTTCTATTGCTACTTTATCGCCCACGGCGATAGGGTTGGTTGAGGTAATACCGTCAATCTTAAAAACACCTTTTATACGGGCATTAAGGATCTCGCCGTTATCGGCTTTTACAATGTACCAGCTGCCGGTGGATTTATATACTGTTGCCTGCAAAGAATTGTTTTTTGTAAAGATAGTTTTTAGCGCGGTAATTCAAAAACTGAAATTATTTGTTGCTGCGCGCCTGGTATTCCTTAAAGCACACGGTGATGTATTGGGCCATATCCAGTTCATTCATTGAAAGTGCTACATCATACGGCGGTTCGTACAGGCGCATAAATTCATCGCGCTCGCTGCCTGTAAGGCCCGTATAAGTTGTTACCAGCGGCTTTGTAAACCTGCTTTTTACATAATTATTTTCTTCAAGCGATAGGGCAAAGTTTTTATAAAATTGTTTCTTGTTGTTTTTCTTGATCTGCAATGCATAAAACAGGTTGCCGATATTAAATGGGTTGGTGAGCCAGTCCACAAAATACCTTGCAGAACTTTTTGCATTGAATATTTTTGCGTATTCTCTCCGGTTGGCAAGAGAGTCGAGATAATGATTTTTATTGACCACAATAATATCTTTCAACACTTCTTCCCGTGAAGAAATATCCTGTGGCTTGGTAATGATAACCATGTTTACGATCCTGTTGGCTGGTACGGCATATTTTGCAGACCTTATACCGTTGTATAGCACATACAGAGAATCAGCCACACCTGTAGCAGGCAAATAAAATATGCCCAGCGAGTCGGTAAGTGTTTTTTTTCCACCGGTACTGTAAACTGCTGCGTGGGCTACAGGTTCGCCGGTGAGGCTTTCAACAGTGCCTATGATGAGGTTACTGCTTTGTGCAGCAGCATTTGTTGCCATCAACAGGAAGATAATATAGTAAAGGCCGGCACGCATCTGCTAATTCTGGATCTGTAGTTTTTTAATTTTTGAAGCCTCTTGGTAAACTTTGTGTTTCTGTGCCCATTGTGGTTAAACACTCGTGGAAGTATACGCCATACAGGCTTCACAACGGTCACGATTATTGCTATGAAACACAAAGGCACCAGGGATTTCTTAGTAAAATTAACAGGAAAACTTATGCAATGGTCATAATTAAAACAAAAAGCGCAGAAGAATTTATTACTCACACAATCATACCATCCTTCATGGTTAGAATGCGGTCGCTCATGTCTGCAAGCTCTTTGTTGTGGGTAACTATAAGAAAAGTCTGGGTGAATTTTTCGCGAAGGCTCAAGAATAGTTCATGCAGTTCTCTGGCACTCCTGCTGTCGAGGTTTCCCGTAGGCTCATCTGCAAAAACAATAGAGGGCTTGTTGATCAGCGCCCTGGCTACTGCCACGCGCTGCTGTTCCCCGCCGCTGAGCGCATGGGGCTTATTTTCCAAACGGTCGTCCAGGCCAAGTATAGACAGCAGCCGGCATGCCTCTTGCTCGGCTTCCCTTTTTTTCTTTCCCCCCAGCCATGCAGGAATGCACACGTTTTCAAGAGCAGAAAACTCCGGCAGCAGGTGATGAAACTGGAATATAAAACCGATTTTATTATTCCTGAAAGCCGCAAGTTTATTGCCTTTTAGCGTGTGTACCGAAGCCCCGTCAAGGTAGATCTCTCCTTTATCAGGCGTATCAAGCGTGCCGAGTATGTGGAGCAGTGTACTCTTGCCTGCCCCCGAAGAGCCAACAATAGATACAATCTCACCCTGCTTGATGTCTATATCAACGCCCTTTAAAACTTCCAGGTCTGTGTAACGTTTGTGTATATTTACAGCCTTTAGCATCATTTTTGATTTAGCACTCTATAGTGCAAACGTAAAGTTTTAAGATTTAAAAACTTGATTTTATACCAAATATTTAATGCCGGGTATTGTTAAGTTCAATCTGAAACTCTACATTTGCCGAAAATTTACTAACCTTAAAAAATTTATAATATGTTTTGGAGTTTAGAATTAGCAACTTACCTGGAGGAAGCTCCATGGCCTGCTACCAAAGATGAACTGATAGACTATGCTATACGCTCCGGAGCTCCCATAGAAGTTGTGGAAAACCTGCAGGAACTGGAAGACGAAGGTGAGGTGTACGAAAGCATTGAAGACATCTGGCCCGACTATCCCAGCCAGGAAGATTTTATGTTTAATGAAGATGAATATTAATAATCGAGCCACCGTTTTTGCGGTGGCTTTTTGTTTCAGCCGCTGTTGCAGCTGCGCGCTTCTGTGGATAAACCGATATTGTAAAATTAAATATGCACAGCGCGGATTATATCCGCCTGCTGTTCTTTAAAAACCTATCTTTAATTTTACGAAATTATGGTCATTAAAAACGCTACATACGTTATTTCAAGCCCTTCCTACAAAAATTGTCCGCCTGCGGGCATACCGGAATATGCATTTATCGGTAGAAGTAATGTAGGCAAATCTTCGCTAATCAACCTGATTACCAACCGGCAAAATCTTGCTAAAACATCAGCAACGCCCGGAAAGACACAGCTCATCAACCACTTTCTTATAGAAAGCGGCAGCAAACAGGGCAGGCAGCAGTGGTACCTGGTAGATTTGCCCGGCTACGGCTACGCGAAAAAAGCAAAAACAGAACGGAAAAGCTGGAGCAAAATGATAGAAGATTATCTCCTGCACCGCGAAAACCTGGTAAACCTGTTTGTACTGATAGACAGCAGGCACAAGCCCCAGCGTATAGACCTTGAATTTCTAAGCCAGCTATACGAATGGGAAATGCCATTTACCCTTGTATTTACCAAAGCAGATAAAGAGAAGCCTGGTGTTGTACAAAGAAATGTAGATGCTTTTTTGGAAGAATTAAAGGCTTCCACCCAATTTTTGCCGCAGGTGATTGTAACAAGCTCTGCCAAAAAATCTGGCAAAGAAGAACTGCTTGAACTGATAGCGCGCATGAATGAATCATCTACGGAACAACAATAAGTTTTAAAAAGAATTTTATATGCAGATGTATAATTTTAATTCAGGGCCTTCCATTCTTCCTGAATATGTTTTAAGAAAAGCCGCTGAGGCAATTACTGATTTTAAAAAAACGGGGCTATCCATACTGGAGATAGGCCACCGCACAACTGCATTTATAGATACCTTACAGGAAGCCCGCCAACTGGCTAAAGAGCTGATGCAGCTTGGGCCCGACTATGAAGTGTTGTATTTACAAGGAGGCGCTACCACACAGTTTATGCAGGTGCCCATGAACCTGCTGGACGCAAGTGATACTGCTGCTTATTGCGACAATGGCATATGGGGCACTAAGGCCATTAAGGAAGCAGAGATCTGGGGAAATGTAAACGTAGTGTCTTCTACAAAGGATAAAAATTATAGCTACATTGAAAAAGTGTTTGCAATTCCCGACGCCGTCAATTATTTACACATTACCACCAACAATACTGTGGAAGGCACGCAGTGGCATACCATCCCGGGCACAGTCCAAACCCCGCTGGTAGCAGATATGAGCAGTGATATATTCAGCCGCCCGCTGGATTTCAGCAGGTTCTCGCTCATGTACGCAGGCGCACAAAAGAATGCGGGTGCGGCCGGCACTACACTGGTAATTGTGAATAAAAATATTTTAGGCAGGATTAACAGGGACATCCCGCCGGTTATGGATTATAGAAAACACATAGAAGCCGATTCGCTGTTGAATACTGCCCCGGTTTTTGCGGTATATGTTTCTTACCTTACCTTAAAATGGATAAAAGAAGAAGGTGGCCTGGAGGAAATGTGGAAGCGTACAAAGCAAAGAGCCGAGCTGATGTATGCTGCATTGGATTCGCTGGACATGTTTACACCTATAGCGGCCAAAGAAGACCGCAGCATGATGAATGTAACCTTTACCATAGAAAATAAAAACTGGGAAGACGAGTTTTTGGAACTTTGCAAAGAACATGGCATGGTAGGCGTAAAAGGTTATCGAACTGTAGGAGGCTTACGGATATCGCTTTACAACGCTATGCCGGTAAGCAGCGTGGTAAAGTTCACAGAACTGATGAGTATGTTTAACGACCGGAAGAAAAAAGCCAATTAAACAATCAAGCTTCAAGCTGCTTATGGCAAGCAACTTGTAATAAAGAAAAAGAAAAAATAGTAGAGAAACGGAATAGCCATAGCAAAGTTGCATACCAACCGCTAATGAATAAAGGCTATTCCATGTGACAACTGAAAAACAATTAAATATACACACATGAAATAACCATAAAGACTAGGAATCTATACCAACCGTGAATGAGTATTGAATCTAAAAAAATTGGTTATTCCATGGGGCAAACAGAAAAATTAAATATTAACACATGAAAAAGTTATTCCTTATTCCTGCTTTATTCGCTACGTTATCGCTGTCTGCACAAACAAATATAGATGTAGCCAAGAACCAGGCATTTGAACTTGCAAGAAAAGGCGACTACACCAAGGCAATAGATGTACTTACTAAAGCAGAACAGTCTGCCCAGGGCAATATAGTGCTGCTGAAAGACATAGCTTATTACAACTATGCCAAAGGAGATTATGACAAAGCAATTGAACATGGCAATAAACTGGTAAAGAGAGACGATGCAGACGAGCAGGTGTACCAGATACTGGGTTCTGCTTACAGGAACAATAAGAAATACGAGGAAAGTGAAAACATCTACGGCGAAGGCATTGCCAAATTCCCTAAAAGTGCAGTCTTATATGCAGAGCTGGGAACCACTTATGCCGATAACAATAAAGCCAGTGAAGCCATTGCCGTTTGGGAGAAAGGTGTAAAGATAGATCCGAATATTAGCAACAATTATTATTACCTTGCCAAAGCGTTTGCAAAAAATCTCAACCCGTTAAAATCTATTCTGAATGCAGAGACTTTCGTAAACATGGAGAATAAAACACAAAGAACCGTTGAAATGAGAACGCTTTTGCTGGAACAATACAAAACACTCTTCTCCAACGCAAGTTATATTAACCGGTACAGCAACGGGCGCAACGAATTTGAAAAAGAAGTGGCTGATTCGTACCGCAAGTTTGCTGCCGTAGTTGCCGGTGGTGTGAATGCAGAAACGCTGTCTGCATTGCGCGGGCAATTTATTGTAGACTGGTTTCAGCAAAATAAAGATCAAAAATTCCCGTTTGCTTTATTTGACAGAAACAGGCAAATGCTTCGTTCCGGTATTTTCGATGCATACAACAGGTGGCTATTCTCCTCGATGTCTCCCGAACAGTTCAGAACATGGGGCAAAACCAACGAAGGGCAGATGAGTGAGTTTATGCGGTATTTTAATGCTTCTATCCTAAAGTTCCCCGAGGGCGGACAAATTTATTTCTAAAAAAATATCAATAAAAGAGACTAAATTATGTAGTCTCTTTTATTTTTGCATTACTCAAATAACATAACCACTAAAACTACCACCATGCTATTCATTGATTTGTTCTCCAACCTGCACATCCCGAATTTTGCTGATCCCGGAATCTGGATAAGCCTGCTCACCCTGGCTTTCCTTGAAATTGTGCTCGGGGTTGACAACATCATTTTTATATCGATCCTTTCCAACAAACTGCCGGAAAGCCAGCAAAAGAAAGCGAGGAATATAGGCCTGCTCTTTGCCATGTTGTTCAGGGTGGCATTGTTATTAATGATTAACTGGATCATAGGCCTGAAGGAACCGGTACTTACGCTGGATTGGTTCGGCGATCCGCTTACGGACGGGCCGATGAAGTTCTCCTGGAAAGACATTATTCTCATAGTCGGCGGGCTTTTCCTGATCATCAAAAGCACGCTGGAAATACATTCCAAAATGCAGTTGCAGGAGCACCATGAAGTAAAGGCTGTAGCTGTCGGCGCCAATATGCTAATCAAAGTAATTATCCAGATCATTTTGATTGATATGGTATTCTCATTGGATTCCATACTGACCGCTGTAGGCTTGGTGGACAATGTGCTGATCATGATTATTGCGGTAGTGGTTGCCATAGGTATCATGATGCTGTTTGCAGGCCCTGTAAGCCGCATCATCAACAAGCACCCGAGCCTGCAGATGCTTGCGCTCAGCTTCCTGGTAGTGATAGGCGTATTGCTGATAGCAGAAGGCATACACCAGCATGTAAGCAAAAGCATTATCTACTCCTGCCTGGCATTCAGCCTTGCCGTGGAGCTGCTCAACATCAATTTCAGGAAAAAACAGGCAAAGCTAAAAGACGTAGCTGCCAATAGCCCGCATAGGGATCTATAAACATTAAGTTTTTAAAGCAACGCCGTCCTATTTGGGCGGCGCTTTTTTTATAAAGCTAACTATATAGAGCTGAAGAAAAAAGTTGTGACTGTACATACCATTCATTCATATAAATGGCTATATTTACGTATGTTATTTATGTGAAAATAATAGTTACGTATATTCAACTTATAAAAAGAAGGATTAACGAAGTTCGTCAATCTGGGCGTTATGCGTCACCCTATTTGACATCCTCTAAGACTTCAAACGACTGACCAAATCAAGTCCAAACCACATTCTTGATAGTTGACAAATTATAGGTAACTTAGCTCTGCGTTGCATTAAAAACTAACTTTGAACGATTAACACGAATAAATATTTAATGACATCATTTAAGACAGACGAAAGTTTTTTAGAGAAAATATCTTTAGGGGCAATTGGAACTCAAGAAGTGTTTAAAAAATTGGTCGCTTTAGGACACAAACCAATTGAATTAGAAAGAGGTTCAATGAATTACAAGATTTGGAAAAAGATTAAAATAAAGCGAATAAGAGTCCCCGATATTATATGCGTAGACAACGGGATTAGAATTGAATCAAGAGCAAAATCCAAGCTTGAAATCACAATGTCACATTCCTTAAACGACCCTGCTAGAGGATGGGATGCCGATTTGAAAAATGAGGATTATGTAGCTCTTATTGCTTGCAAAAAAGGCGATTCATCGCCTGTTGATTGGATTCCCAATAGCCCTATCCAGTTTATCTCCGTAAAAGAATTAAGGAAGTCGTTTCAAAAGAAAGAAGTAATTACTGAAAAAGCGAAAGGTGTCCAAGAAGGTTCCGAGGTGAGAATTACTTGGTTATCATGTGTTGCTAGTAAAGAATTAACCATTACTGAAGTTACGGAAGATAAAATTTTTGCGAAACCAGCCACAGGCAAGGCAAGTTCTTGTAGACTGAAAAGGAATAAAGGAGGTATCTCTGTTGTGCTTAACCCTCTAGTTAAAGTCGGTGATAAAGTTTTAGAAAATCAAATTGTAGCTTCTGTCGTACCTGTAGTATACGATATACCAAAAGGTAAAGTAGATTCAAATTACTTTATTGGAAATCTTTCCAATCTTAATCATAGCGAAAGGTACGCTGCGGCAAAAGCATTAAGATTTTTTAATGAAAAGAACGTAATTGCCGCTTTAAAGGCAAAAGTTGCAACAACCGAAGAACATATTTATGTTCGCCTTGAAGCAGCAGCAAGTTTAGCAATACTTGGCGATGATGAAGGATACTTATTCATTGAAGAAAGCCTGAAAGACCAATACCTTCAAAATGTTTTAGAATCTGTTATAGTCTTAAACGAAATTAAATCAGAAAGAGCCTGTAAATTACTTTGTGACATCCTACTTGATGAAAATTTTGACCCAGAAATAAGAGCAGGTGCAGCTTGGGGTTTAGGTGAACAGCAAAATAAAAACGCAATAACAGCTATTGTTTCAAGCTTTAATGCTGTTGATGAAAGTATCCGTATTGAAGCAGCGAGAGCATTAGCCAAATTGACGAAAAAATATAGCGTGGATATTTTGAAAAAATTCACAAGTGCAACCCCAGCAGAAAGACCTGGAGTTGCATGGGCTCTTGGAAAATCAAACTCAATAACTCTTGACCAGTTACTTAATAGCATACAAGACCACGATTCAAAAGAGTGGGTTTCTTATATAATCGGAACTCAAGGAGAGGAAAAATATATAGCTGAAATTGAGAAGATTAAAGCCAAAGACCCGGAAGTATACTTTGCTGTTACATTATTATGGAAGATAATGACGAGTTGGATTTATGACCTTAAAGAATATTAACATGTTTGAAAAAGATTTTTTATATAAAACAAACAGAGGAAAGGCTATTGTTGGCGATTCATTAGAATTAATGAAATTAATGCCCGATAATTCCGTTAATCTTGTTATGACATCCCCACCTTTTGCTCTTTCAAGACCAAAAGAATATGGCAATAAAGACAAATGTGATTATATTGATTGGATTTTGGAATTTACAAGAGAAGTTAAGAGAATTATCACTGAAGACGGAAGTTTTGTAATTGATCTGGGTGGTTCTTACGAAAAAGGCAGACCAATTCGGTCACTTTATAATTTCCGACTATTAATTAGAATGTGCGATGAACAAGGCTGGAAATTAGCAGAAGAGTTTTTCTGGTATAATCCTGCAAAATTACCTTCGCCTATTGAATGGGTAAACAAAAGAAAAATAAGAGCAAAGGATTCTGTAAATACAGTCTGGTGGCTTTCAAAATCGGACTTTCCAAAGGCTGACGTAAAGAAGGTTTTAACTGAGTATTCCGATAGAATGAAAAAATTAATTGAGGACAGCGCCAAATATTACACGCCTAAGAAAAGACCGTCCGGCCATGATATTAGTGATAGTTTTGGTAATGATAACGGAGGGGCAATTCCTTCAAATCTTTTGCAAATACCGAATACAGAGAGCAATTCACAGTATTTGAAATACTGTAAAGATTTAGGGATTAAAGGACATCCCGCAAGATTCCCTTCTAAGTTACCCGAGTTCTTTATTAAGTTTCTAACAGACGAAGACGATTTAGTCCTTGATATTTTTGCTGGGTCGAATACTACTGGCTGGATAGCTCAACAACTTAATAGAAATTGGCTTTCATTTGAGTTGGAACATCAATATTTGTCTGCTTCCGTTTTGCGGTTTTTAAACAAGGAGCCGTTTGAGGAAGTAAGACCAAAATATGAAACTTTGCTGTTGAACCCAAAAGCAAAAATAGATGCAGATGCTTTTTTAAAGCAACCCGTATTATTTGAATCGGAAGATGTTTATTTGAATTCAACATTGAATGCTGACAAAAGGGCGAACGCATAACATGGTATTGCCAAAAGCGGGGCTGGACAGCTTCGATTGAACATTTTTGAAAGGTTCGACATTCGTTCTTCGATTGAACTTTCGTGCTAAAAATCCCCGCCTTCGGCAATACCCGAAACGTTAGCTGTAATGCTCCCAAAAATCCCGTTTCAAATATAAAATGAAGACTAAACAAAGAATTTTAAAAATTGCAAAAACAATAATTTTAATTTGGGGAATTTTTTCAATATTTGCCATTATTATGTTGGGAATTTATTTTTTGTATGAATCAACAATTGGAAATCGTGAAAAAATTGATAAGGCGACGAGAAATGATGTACGTTTTGTTCTTAACTGGTGTGAAATTGGAGATGAAAATGCGATTAAAGTTCTAAAAAGTTATGATTCTCCACATTTTTTTAATGGAGATTATTTGACTGCATACAAGATTCAAATCAAAAAAATAGATTTTGAAAAAGTCTTAAAAAATTCAAATCATCCAAATTCAAAATGGTATAAAAGTGATCAACTTCCAGAAATTTTAGACGAAACTATAAAACTCATTGATGCAAATGAATATCACATTCCTTGGTTTCCAAATTCTGAAAAAATAAAATCTTCTGACTTTTATATTTATCCTTGGTCAATTTTCACAAATGGAATTTCTCCAGGGGGAGCTCAAATTATTTTATATAATCCTTCCGAAAATATTGTTTATTTTTTGGTGAAGCTAATTAGCACTACAGCTAACATGGGTAACCGTTGCACAACCTCAGTTTTCCGGCGGATTCCGATAAATGCATAAATAAGCGGCCTCTTTAACGCGATTTAAGAGAGGTTCTTCATTTTGCAGGGAAAAATTTTGCGGATTTTCGGGTGGCTTAAATGAAGGTATCGTCTTTTTGAGAAGCCAGTTTGCCAAAAGCCGCAATATCCCTTTCTAAGGTTGTAGAAGTCGTCCTGGGGAACCAGCCCGGTCAAGGCTCAGCTCGTAAAATATCTTTGGTTCGAACGTTTTTTTGCCCTGCATATGCTAATTTACGGAGAATTAACGACATATGCAATTGATTGTCAATATTTTATGCTGTTTTTAACTTTTTTTCTGTTTTATTTAAGGGTGTCGTCTGTATTTGAGAAAGGTTGTGCAAAAGACACATGGGTTTTGCAAGATGCGGGGTTGAAGTCCTTGCGCTGAGCGTTTCGGAATTTTTAGCCGCAAAAAACCATTTCGTTTTTTTATTTTTTGTAAGTTTGAAAAAACAAAAATGGTTTTTGCTCAGGTTCGATTTTAGTAGAACTTTTTAGTTTGTAAAATCTCCGCCTTCGCAAAGCCTTTTCCCGTTATGTGATATGTTTGAAACCGACTTAAAAATCAACAGAAAATAAATCCAATTAAATGTAATTAAATCATGAAAAACTCAGGGACAAAATTACTTATGGCTGGGCTTGCTTTACTTGTTATTTCTTGTAACAATAATAGCGAAAAACAACAAGACAACGATCAGGATAGCCTACAAATCGAAACCTCAAATATTGAACAGCCGGCTAATACAGCCGAATTTGATATTAATTCTATTGCGATTTCTGATAAAGAGTTAGGCGAATTTCCTTTCTTTAGCTTACCAAAGGGACTTCAGGAACAAAACAAACCAATTAAAAGAAGTTTTGACATGTTATTTGTTCCTATTAACGGAATAATGACCCCAATGGAAGGAAAAGTATGGAAAAGCTATATTGTAAAGGCCGAAGACAGTGATGAAGATTGGTCGTTGCCCTACTTCCTGAAAAGCTATGATGAGGCAATAACTTCCTATGGTGGTGTTAAGATTTTTGACGGAAAAGTTTCTCAGCAAGAAATAGACAGAATAAAAGAGCAGGCCACTTATTTCGGTGAAGAAGGCTCAATAGACTATTGGAACGAAGTTGTAAAGACCTATCTAATCCGCAGAAATAATGGCGAAGATATCTACATTCAGATTTCAGGAAATACTGCAAGCGGTCAACTTCAGATTTTGCAAAAAGCACCATTGAAGCAAACAATAACCTTATTAAAATCCGACGAGATCTTAAAAGACATAAAAAATAAAGGCAAAGCGATTCTCCACATCAATTTTGATACGGATAAAGCCACCTTAAAAGCCGATGGTAAAGCAGCCGTAGCTGAAATTGCGAAAGCACTAAGAGATGATAAGGAGCTGAACGTTTCAATTAATGGGTTTACAGATAACACAGGCGAGGAGAAACACAATCTCGAACTTTCTAAACAAAGAGCAAAAACAGTAAAAACCGAATTGGAAAAAAGCGGTATAGCTTCAAATCGACTGGTGTCTGAAGGTTTTGGACAAAACAATCCTATTGCAGATAATAATACCGATGAAGGTAAAGCACAAAACCGAAGAGTAGAATTGGTGAAAATTAAATAACACATCCATAACAGCAGTTTGGCAAAAATGGCGGGTTTAGCGCTAAATTCAATGGCAGTTCTTCGGTTCAAAGTTGGTGTAAATTTGAAGTTTTGTACTCCGAAACCCGCCACTTCTCCAAACCGAGACCCGTGATGGCTAATGCTAGACACACAACAATAAAGTAACGAATGACAATTGACAACAAAAGATTAAAGATAAACCGCCACCTGTTTTACTGGGGACAAGCATATTAAACAGGGTATTGCGGAGCTTCGTCCCAAGGGGTTCGACTCCCCGTGTGCATTGGTTGCAATTTGCGTTGGAAGACGATTCATCCTATCACACTGAAAAAAGAGAAGGTGAAGAACAGAGCAGTAATGCTCAAACTGAAATTGAGTTTGCAAGACAAGGGATACCGTTTGGACAACTGGTTCAAACTCAACTTGGCTTCCCTCAACTTTTGGTGTTCTTCCCCTTTTTAATTCAACAAAACTGTAACAAAATAACAAATGGGAATATTCAAAAAAAGATATCAGGTAAAACCAAACACTGTTGGATTTCTTTACCGTGACCATAAGTTTGAGCAAAAACTGGCAGCCGGCTACCACGAAGTTTGGGATTTGAAAAACAGGACCGAACTGTTTCTTCTGCCTCAGACTTCAAAACTGCTCACCGTCGTGAACCAGGAAGTTTTAACAAAGGACAATGTCGCTCTGCGGTTTTCCTTCAATGTCATTTACAGAATCGTCGATGGGCAGAAATTTCTTGACAAGTTCGCGCTTGACAGAGAGATGTATGCCATTATTCAGGAAGCTGAGCAGCGAATCTACAATATCGTTCAAATCTATCTCAGAAACAGGATTGCAGAAATGGACAGTGAAACCGCGAACGAAAAAAGAAATGAACTTACGGACTTCAAGACCGCGGAAATGGAAAAAGAAGTGTCCGAATTCGGCATAACCATCGAACAGGCACAACTGCGCGACTTAACCTTTCCAAAATCAATACAGGACTTGTTCGCTAAACATTTGGAAGCAAAAATAAGAGCAAAATCAGAACTTGAAAACGCCAGGACAGCAGTGGCAACAGCACGGGCTTTGAAAAATGCTTCTGAACTCATGAAAGATGACGAAAACCTGAAATTCTTCCAAATTATGGAGACCATTACCAAAATTGCCGACAAAGGGAAACATACTTTTATGATTGGGGACATTAACCAACTGACAAGAAAATAGGTCGATGAAAAAGAAGCGCGAGCCATAACAGCCGTTTGCCGCAATGGGAGCTTGACGTAGTTAAATCAAGTGCAGTGCTTCTATCAAAGTTTGTGCTTAGTTGACAGTGAAGCGCTCCGAAATCCCCCACTGCGCCAAGCGCAAATCGTTACCAGCAAGCGTATTGGACGAACGCATCTCAAAGATAATTACTAAAATCAAAATAGTTTTTGTTTTATTTTTTGCCAACGCACATTTAGCACATTTGTTTTTGCCAACGCACAAACCAATCACAAAAAACCAAAAGAGCTAAATTTCCCCTTCGCCACAAACTCACAAAGACTTTTCCATTGTATCAAACTCAAAAGAAAATCCGGCATTTTTTATTTTTTCATTGCTGATTTTTGAACCTTCTAAAAGTATCACCGCCATTTCCCCAAAGAGTAAACGAATGACAAAAGCAGGAGCATTGGGTAAGAAACTTTTCTTTCCGAAAGATTTCAATAAGACTTTTGAGAAATCGTTCATTGTAATTTGTTCAGTGGCAACAGCATTGAAAATTCCTTTAAGTTGAGTGTTAGAAAGAATAAAATCGTACAATCTTACTAAATCCCGAATATCTATCCAAGGAAGATATTGCTTGCCTGAACCTAAAGAAACATTTATTCCGAGTTTGGCTAATGGGCTTAGTTTTTTAACCATTCCGCCATCTTTTCCAAGAATAACGCCTTTGCGTAAAATAACAGTACGAACACCTAAATCGTTAAATTCTAAAGCAGCATTTTCCCATTTCTGACAAACAGAAGCTAAAAAATCGTTTCCACTTTCCGAAGTTTCTACAAATGTATTATCCGTTGTTACGGCACCATAAAACCCAACAGCAGAGGACGAAATAAAGGTGTTGATGATGAATTTATTTTCCGAAATATATTGATACAATAAGTTAATGGATTTTATGCGACTGTCAATAATTTCCTTTTTTCGGTCGTTTGTCCATCGTTTTTCGCCAATGTTTGCACCGGTCAAATTAATGAGAATTTCTACTCCTTCAAATGCTTTTTTGTCGATGTATTGTCGTTCAATATTCCATAGAAAAAAACGAATATTTTCTGATGAATTAGCTCTTAGCTTTCGGGTTAAAACATGAATAGAATACCCTTTTCCCACTAAAAAATCAATGAGTTGTTGTCCAATAAAACCTGTTCCTCCAGCTATTAGAATTTTTTTCATTGTCTTTCTTTTACTGCTTCACCATAAATTTTTAAAGCTCTATCTCTGGCAAAGCTATGTTCTACTATCGGTTTTGGATAATCATTCGATCCAAATTCGGGTAACCATCTTTTGATGTAGTCAAAATTTTTGTCGAATTTTTCGGTTTGTAATGCAGGATTAAACACCCTGAAATAAGGTGCAGCATCGCAACCAGAACCTGCTGCCCATTGCCAATTTCCGTTGTTGGCAGACAAATCGTAATCATTCAACTTTTCAGCGAAATACGCTTCGCCCCAACGCCAATCTATCAACAAATGTTTGCACAAAAAACTGGCAACTATCATCCGAACTCGGTTGTGCATATAACCTGTTTTGTTGAGTTGTCGCATCCCTGCATCTACAATCGGATAGCCCGTTTTTCCAGTACACCACAACTCAAATTCTTGTTCGTCATTTCGCCATTCAATAAAATCGTATTTAGCCTTGAAAGACTGATTGACCACCTTTGGAAAATGATACAAAATCTGCATAAAAAACTCCCGCCAAAGCAGTTCTCCCAACCAAGTTTGATTGTGCTGCAAAGCAAAATCCACACATTTACGAATACTGATCGTTCCAAATCTTATTGCAATTCCTAATTGTGTTGTTTTTTGAAGTGCCGGAAAATCTCTGTATTTATCATATTCATCAATGATTTTTGCTTCTAAAGTTGGTGTTTCAAAATGAAAGTCTGTTTTCTTAAATCCAATTGCAGTTAAAGAATGAATTTCGGTGAAATCTTGTTTCAAAAAGTGATTAAAATCTGCTTTGTGGATGTGATAATCTTTTTCGGTTAAAATCTCTTTCCATTTTTTAGCATAAGGCGTATAAACAGTATAAGGCGTTCCGTCATTTTTTACAATCTCGTTTTTATCAAAAATCACCTGGTCTTTATATGCTTTAAAAGGAATGATTTGGCTTTTGAAAAAATTATAAATTTCGGTATCTCTTTCGATGGCTTGTGGTTCATAATCTCGATTGCAAAACACCGCTTGAATGTCATATTCTTGGGAAAGTTGTTGAAAAATTTCTAAAGGTTTTCCATAAAAAGAACTCAGTTTTGAATGATAATTTTTTAATTCTAAATTGATTGCTGAAAGTGCCTGATGAATATAATCTACTCGTCTATCGCTTTTATTTTCTAACGCATCTAAAATAGCTGTATCAAAAATAAAAATCGGCAATACCGGAAATCCCGAAGCCATAGCCTGACACAATCCTGCATTATCTTCCAGTCGCAAATCCCTACGAAACCAGAATATGGAAAGTTTAGTTTTCATTCAAATATGGATTATCGGTTTTATCATGTTTTACCCAAATCAATTTGGATGTATCGTAGCCAATTTCTTCGGCTATTTTCAAGTACTTTGTTTTTATATCCTCGGGTATAGTTTTTGTGCGGGATAAAATCCATAGATAATTCAAATTCTTTCCGGCAATTAAAGCATATTGGTAATTTTCGTCTAAAGCCACTACATTGTAGCCTGAATAAAATGGTCCGAAGAAGCTCACTTTTAAAGCGGCTATATTTTTATCTCCTCTAAATTTTGCCAATCCATCGGCTTTACTCCATTTCTTTTTCACGAAATTGTAACCGCTGTTCAAGACCATTACATTTCCTTTTT
>JAFAGI010000008.1 GCA_023422835.1 Bacteroidota bacterium
ACGTGCAGCCGCATAGCGCGCACTTCGGCGCGGTCGAGGTGCTGCCGGAGATCCTCGCCTGGCTGGCCGACCCGGTGGAGCGAGCCGCTGTCAGATCGGATGCGGGTCGATGATGCGCCGCTGCAACTGGTTCTCCCGGACGGTTTCGACGGCCGGGTGGTTCTCGCCCAGCCGGTAGGCCAGCTCACGGGTGACCGCCTCCAGCTCCGCCCGCCGTCCGCTCTCCATCCGCTCCTGCATCACCACCAGGTTCGCCCGGGAGCGCAGCGTGTTCGGGTGGTCGGGGCCGAGCATCCGGGTCAGGCCGTCGTGCGCGCGCCGCAGCAGGCTCAGCGCCTCCACGTCGGCGGCCTCCCGGCCCTCCGGCGGGTCGGGCTGCTCGGCGATGCAGATGCCCTGGTTCATCCACCCGGAGAGGGGATACGGGTGATTGCTGCCCAGCACGTCGGCGAGCGCGTCGGCGGACCGGCCGGCGAGTTGCCGGGCCTCGTCGAAGTCCCCGGCGCGGCGGGCGACCATGGCGAGGTTGACCATGCAGACGAGCGTCAGCGGGTGCTCCGGGCCGAGGTTCTGCTGGTAGACGCGGTGCACCTCGGTCAGCTCCCGGCTGGCGCGCTGAAACAGGTCGACGCTGAGCAGGTTGACGGACAGGCTCAGCCGGCAGGTGAGCGTCTCCGGGTTGTCCGGCCCGAAGCGCTCGTTCAGCAGCTCGTACGCGGCTTCGAGGAGCTTGCCCGCCTCGACCGCGTGCCCGGCCGAGCGCAGCGACACCGCCAGGTTGGTCTGCGCGCGCAGGGTCATCAGGTGTTCCGCCCCGGCCGTGCGCAGCAGGTCCCGGTGGACGCCGCGGAGCCGGGCGATGGACTGCTCGTAGTCGCCGGCGTCGCGCATGTCGATGCCCACGTACGCGGACGAGGCGAGCGTGTCCGGGTGGTCCTCCCCGAGGATCGCGCGGCGCCCGGCCAGCACCATCTCGTCGTTCTTGCGGGCCTCCCGGAAGTCGCCCATCAGGCGCTGGGTGGTGGCGAGGTTGTTCAGCGCGACGAGGGTCCGTGGGTGCTCCTCGGTGAAGTTCCGTTTCCATGCGTTGAACGTGATCTCGTCGAGGCGCAGCGCCTCGTTGTACTTCCCCATGCCGCGCAGGTCGCGGGCCAGTCCGCCGGCTGTCATCAGCGTGTGCGGGTGGTCCTCGCCGAGCAGTTCCCGCTGGGCCGCGAGGACCTCCTCGTCCAGCGCCCGGGACTGCTGGAACTGCCCGAGGAAGGAGAGGATGTTGGCGAGGTTGAACTGGAGGTGCAGCAACTGCCGGCGCAGGTCGTCGCGCGCCCGCGGGTCGGTCTCCTCGGCCAGCATCTGCTCCCAGGTCTGCGCGACCTCCTCGCCGAGCCGCCGGCCGGTCTCCAGGTCGCCGCGCAACTGGAGGTAGCGGACCCGGTCGATCATCAGGGTCCGCACCTCCACCCGGTGGCTCAGCGGCGCCTTCGACGCCTCCAGGTGCGGCCAGATGACCCGGAACCGGGGCCAGCCGTCGGGGTCGTCCACCTCGCCCTCGGGCCGGGCGGCGGCGAGCACCAGGTGGACCTGGCGGCGCGCCTCGTCGAGTTCCTCCTCGGTCATCCGGGACCGGACGGCGTGCTGGAGCAGGCGGTGCATGAGCACCAGGCCGCCTCGGCCGCGCTCGCCACCGGACGGGCTCTCGGCCCGCAGGTCGACGCGGACCAGCGCGAGCCGGTTCGCCTGCTGCACCAGTTGCTGACGGACCAGCCGTTCCTTGGCCTGCGGGTGGAACGGCACGAGCGCCTCGGCGAACTCGTCGCTGTAGACCAGGTCGGCGGAGATCTCCGGCGCGAACACCGAGCAGAGTTGCAGCACCCGGTAGGCGGCCGGGTTGCGGGTCCGCAGATGGTTGAGCGACAGCTCCCAGGTGGCCTCCACCGAGACGTTGCTGTTCGGCTCCATCACCGCGCCCGGGCCGAAGTTGGCGATCTCGGTGAGGTAGCTGTCGACCGAGTGGCCGGTGTCGGCCAGCCAGGCCGCGGCTGCGGTGACAGCGATCGGCAGGTCGCCGAGCAGGGCGGCGATCCGGTCGGCCTGGTCGACGCGCATCGTCGGCACCCGTTCGGTGAGGTGCTGGATGCTCTCCGCGCGCTTGAACACGTCGACCTGGACCGTGGTGGCCCGTTCGATCCACTGCAGGTTCCGGGAGGTGATCAGGACGTGGCCCTTGCCGTCCGGCACGTACGGCAGGACGCCCTCGACCTCGTCGGCGTTGTCCATGATCAGCAGCCATCGGAGGTCGGTGCGGCGCAGCGCCTGGAGCACCAGCCGGGCGTTCTCCCGGTTCGACTCCGAGGAGGGCACGCCCAGGTAGGGCGCGAGGTCACCGATGGCCGACTCGATGAACGGCACCTGGTCGGCGTCGATCCACCACACCATGTCGTACGCGGCGCGGTAGCGGTGGGCGTACTCCAGCGCGAGCTGGCTCTTGCCGATGCCGCCCATGCCCTGCA
>JAFAGI010000022.1 GCA_023422835.1 Bacteroidota bacterium
GCTCTGCCATTACAGCACCGAACGCAAGACAAGGATAAACCGATCCGTTCAGATTCAGGTCCGTAACTTTCTCCCAGTCTTCTATTTTCATATCGAAAATTGTTTGTTCTTCGGTAAGCGTAGCACCAGGAATATTGCCGCCTGCACAGTTCACAAGTATATCAATGCGGCCCCATTTTTCTTTGATTTTTTCTGCAACGTTTTTCAGGCTTTCCAAATTCAGCACATCGCCCGTAAGCCCCACAACATGCTCGTGAATGTTTTTTAATTCTTCTACTCTTTTATTCAGGTTTTCTTCCCTGATGTCTATGGCTACTACTTTAGCACCGGCTTCCATAAGACTGCGTGAAATGCTTCCGCCAAGCACGCCGCCGGCACCGGTAATTACCGCTACCTGGCCTGAAATGTCAAAATTATTTTGCATGTATTGTATATTTATAAATTATCTTTTATTGCAGCTTGTATACCATCTATTTCTGCCAAACCTTTCAATCGGCCAATGAGCGGATATCCGGGATTTGCCTGTCTCGAAAAATCATCCAGCATTTTTAAGCCATGATCCGGACGAAAAGGCAACTCATCATCTTTCCTGCCTTCTTTTCTTCTCCTCAATTGTTCCTGTAAAAATATTTTTACTACAGCAGGCATGTTAACCACTCCTTCAAGATGCGGCGACTCATAAAAACTTTTATCGTCAATTTTCTTTATATTTCTTAAATGAATAAAATGAATCCTGTCTGCAAATTTCGAGGCTATCTTTTCCAAGTCATTATCTTCCCTTACAGAAAGAGAACCTGTGCAATACGTCAGGCCGTTGGCAAGTGAGGTATTGCGAGAAAATATCCAGTCAAAATCTTCTTCGGTACCTGCAATTCTCGGTAATCCTAAAAGAGGGAATGGCGGATCATCAGGATGGATACAAAGGCGAGCGCCATATTCTTCTGCTACCGGTATCACGTCATTCAAAAAAATCATTAGGTTGTTTCTCAGGTCCTCTTTGCTTACGTGATGGTATCTTTTTAAAAACTGAAGGAATATTTCTTTGTAGTTCTCTACATCTCCGACGCCGCTGTTTATAAACTTCTGAGTAACAACAATAATATTGTGGGCCAATTCCCGCTTATCTTCTTCACTCATCATTTTATAGTGAGCATATGCCTGCTTTATTATTTTTTCCGGGTAGTCTTTTTCTGCATTGGCACGCTTTAAAATGTACATGTCAAAGGCAGCAAATACTACGTATTCAAACAACATAGATTCGCATCCGTTATCATCTATAAATTGCAAATCAGTTCTTGCCCAATCCAGCACGGGCATAAAGTTGTAGCAAATCATATATATACCGCAGCTGCTTAAATTTTTAAGTGATACTTTATAATTTTCCAGGTGTTGCCTGCCTTGCGGTGTATTGAGTTTTATCTCTTCAGACACAGGCAGGCTTTCTACCACGCTCCATTCCATGCCATGCGCGTTGATCTCATTTTTTAAAGATTGTATTCTTTCTACAGGCCATATTTCCCCGGCAGGAATATCATACAATGAAGTAACAACACCTTGTACACCCATTTGCTTAAGATCACTTAACCTAACCTTATCGCCGTGGCCAAACCAACGCCAGGTTTTTAGAAGAGCCATATTCAATTGTTTTAAACAATATCAAAATTACAGAATGAATTTTTCTATAACAGATACGATATTTGCAATTGCATGTATTTTCTTTGCAAATAATAAAAATAGCTCTTACTCTTCCGTAAGTCCGGTTAAAAACTTTTATAAGAGAACCAAACAGCCATCGGGTGATCGCCGCGATTGTTCCAGGCATAGTAAGGTATTAATGTTAATGCACTGGTTTTACCTTCCACCCCGGCGGGAAGTGTGATGAATGGAATATTCTTCAATTCTCCGTCTTTAAAAAAATACGTTTGTGCCTTATCTGGAAATTGATTGACTATGAATTTTTGCGGTGACGCGGCATTATCTATCGCTTCTGCGCAATATACCAGCGGGCCTTTCGTTATGGCTATCTTCCCAACATTCGCTTTTACATGGCTATCCGCGTGGTTAAAGCGTACCGGCATCGGCAGTTCCAACTCTATAACATCACCTTTTTTCCATACACGTGAGAGCGTAATAAATCCATTTTCTTTCTTCGTTTCCATTACTACTCTGCCGTTCACACGAACCTTATATTTTGCATTAGTTTTATTTATATATTGATAAAGCTCTCCCGGCACAAACTGATTTGTAGCCCAGGTTGGTATGCGCATGTTTAATGAAAATTTTTGTGTATGATTTTCCGGATAAACTTTAATAACTATTTTATTTCCGAACGGATATTTCGTTTGTTGTTCTAAAAAAACTTTTCCACTGCCAAGCTGGATAGTCGTAGTATTTCCTGCGTAAAGATTACAATAAAGCGTATTCTGTGAAAATGCGTACATCATACCGGATATCTGTGGAATCAATCTCGATAAATTTGTAGGACAACATGCGGTTCCAAACCATTCTGAACGCCCACTTAAGCCGGCATTGAATTTAGTAACACCGTCAGACTCTAAAGGATTGACATAAAAAAATTTATTCCCTTCCAGATTCACTCCGGCAAGAACGTTATTGTAAAGCGATACTTCTGCAACATCTATAAATTTTGCATCGCCGGTCATCAAAAACATCCTGTAATTAAACAAGACATTTCCTACAGCCGCACAGGTTTCATTATAAGCTTCTTTATTGGGTAATTCATATTCTGCCCCAAAACCTTCAATGCCGTGCACCGCGCCCAGTCCGCCCGTAATATGCATGCGCGTGTCTGTAATATTTTTCCAAATATTATTTAATGCCATAAGATAAGACGGATTGTTGGCAGCAGCACTGACATCTGCCATACCCGCATACAGATAAGCCGCCCTAACAGCATGGCCTGTGGGCTTCCGCTGATCTTTTACGGGGGCGTGCTGTTGCGAATATTCTGCGCTCATGACACCGGTACCTTCAGGTTTGTAAGTGACCCCGCGTATATCCAGAAATTTTTCTGCCATTTTCAGATAAAGTGTATTACTGGTAGCATAATAAAGTTTCACGAGCGCTAATTCAATTTCTTCATGACCCGGCGCCTGCATGACAGGTTTACCGTTGTTGTAATTTTTATCGCCAATAAAAAAAACTTTATTGATATGCTGTGCATTTTTCTCCGCCACATCCAGCCACTTCCTTTTACCGGTGGCATTGTAATAGGCAACAGCCGCTTCGTACATGTGCCCCATGTTGTACAATTCGTGGCTATGCAACACCCAGGAATAAGGTTTGTTGCCCATGCCGGCACCACCCCAATGCTCATGCTTTGACGATGAACCCGTAATGTGTGCATCGTACATATAGCCATCCGGCGCCTGAGACAATGCGATAATATCGATAAGTTTGTCCATTCGAGATTCAAGAGCCGTATCTCTATTATTCATTAATAAATAAGAGGCTCCTTCCATTACTTTGTAAAAATCTGAAACTATATATCTGTGGGGAAAGGGTAAACTGTCTTTAATACCTCTTAAAAAATTTCCTGTTTTAATGAGATTTTCAACAGCCGGACGGGTTTTTGCGAATGCATGCGGCAATAGTACTGTTTGTTGTATTTGAATGCGCGGCTGCCAGAAAGAATCTGTCATTTGCACTTGGTAAAATGGTACCGGATTAATTGACTGTGCTGTAACAATCCCTACTATTAAAAAGAAGAAATAGAAGTTAAGTGTCAGTTTTAATTTCATTCTTATTAAGATTTTAATAGAAATATTTTAATGAATCTTGTGGAAGAAGTTACATTTGTTTATATATTTTCTTATTCAGTATACAAATTTATAAAATCTTTAAAAGCTGTTTTAAATCTTATTGCGTCCTTTTTCTGCTGCTTCATTTTGTCCATTACCTCTTTAAATCTTTTATTATCAATATCTAATTTTATACTTTGCCACAAACATATTATCTCTTCTATATCTGTAATACTTTTTTCAAAGCCATTAAATAAATTGGTTTTAAGCGATTTACCATTTTTTAACGTATACTTCCAACTTACAAAATTAAAAAAAAGCAGGTATTCTTCCGGACAAGTTTGTATATTATTGAAAATGTTTTGATTGTAATTGTCATATTGATTTACATATCCGGAACCATTCTGAGATCTATCATAACCAATACCTTCTTTATTTATTTTCCAATAAGTATTTGCCCTATCTGATAATGCAGGATGATAATGAGCTGAATTATCTGTTGTAACCACTAAACCGAAGGGCGTTTGTAGATTGGAGAAACTCATCCAAGACTTATTCATGAATTGTTTTATTTTCAATAAAGACTCTGTATTATTAGTCCATGTTCTTTTTATCCATTCTTTTGTTATGTTATCAATATCTTCATTAGGATTCCAGGCGAGCTTTCCAAATGCGTACCAGTTAGCTTGTGCAAAATGATGTCCTGTCCAGTTTAGATTATCACCCACATTGGATACACCCACCATACCTTTTATTCTATTTTTATTATGGTTGATTAATTGATCAGAAATACGAGAAGAATAATTTTCAAATTCTAAAAATTTCTTCCACATAGGTGCCAAATAGACAAGATAGGTAGAATGACCCAGATATTCCTGGGTGATCTGTAGCTCAGCAAAAACATTGGTTTTTTCTAAAGCGCCGAAGAGGGGATGCGGCGGCTCGAGCGGCTGAAAATCAAGCGGGCCATTCTTTACCTGAAGGATGACATTCTGATCAAATTGACCATCCAGCGGTTGAAACTCTGCATACGATTGTTTGACACGATCGGGCTCCTTATTGTTGTGGGCATAGACAAACGCTCGCCAGATCAGGATACCGTCGTGTGGTTGCAGGATCCTTGCCAGCATGTTAGCCCCTTCCACATGGCTTCTTCCATAATCCTGCGGGCCAGGCATTCCTTCCGAATTGGCTTTTATCAGAAAACCTCCGAAATCTGGTAAAAGCCGGTAGATCTCATCAACCTTTTGCTTCCACCACTGCTGCACTTGTTCATTGAGGGGATCGGCAGTAGCCAAATTACCAATACCACCTTGCTTCTTGATCACATCGGGTGTGGAAGAAGGCGGTAAAGGACTGGCATAATTGGCTGATAAAAATATCCGGATGTTATAGGGCCGGAGAACATCAGCAACTTTGGCTACTTTCTGTAAATAATCATTCCGCAGAATGCGCGGATCTGCATTTACATTGTTCAACACCACTGCATTAATCCCAATAGATGCATTAGCGCGGGCGTAATCTTTTATCCGCTGCAGATTGTCTTTAGTTAAGTCGTTCCATGTGAAAATAGATGCCCCGCTGTAACCTCTTTCTACGCTGCCGTCCAGGTTCTCCCAATGATTCAACATACGAAAAGTGATTTGTGGCTTTTCAGTAATATGGATATTGTGCAGGGGTTGCTGTGTCTGTATCAGTCGCAGCAGGTGAAAAGTGCCGTAGACAAGCCCTGAGTCGCCGGCTGATTTGATAAAAATGATCTTATTGTTTTTCTGCCGTATTGTTTTTATTGTATACCCTTCCTTTCCCAGATTTTTCAGGTGTTCACTGCCCGGCTGTTTTATAATCCGTAGATAGCTTCTATCTTTTTTAGACTGATGAATGGCAGGGGTTATTCCAAGCATCCCTGAAATACCTTTCTTAAGCTCTTCAGCTATTACTCCGGCAGTTGATACATGTGAGCTGATGAAAATGTTTGATAATATCTCTTTGTGTTCCTGAATTTTTTTACCCGCAACAGGCGCATATCGGAGCCACAACTTGTAGCCATTTTCATCAGGCAGTTTTGCAGAGACAATATTTACATTTATACAAATAATTAAGAATATAAACAGCGATTTATTTCCTTTCATTTTAGAATAGAATGATGATTTATTTCGCTCCTATGGAGCAGGTTTTTACTATTATATTGGACAGCTGATCCTCAAGGAATATAAAATACTTAGTTCATAATTCTTTAAGTTTCTGAAAACATGATTCTACGATCACACCCTTTCATCAAAAATTCCTTTGGAACCAAATCTACTAGCATTTAAATTGTTGCTAATTCTCTCCTGCGGAGCGCAATCTCTTATCATTATTCGCCGGATGGGCGTTGAATTTTCTCCCCTATTTTCACTGGCACTCCAAAATCTGGAGACCCATCCGGCTTCCAATTGATCTTCTGAATCCTTGTATTCCGATAATTTGTGCTCCCGCCATTTGGCAGGCTCCTGGCATGGTAAATAATCCAGTCTTCCTTACCATCGGGAGATTTGAAGAATCCATTATGTCCCGGACCAAAAGCGCCCCCTGCATCATTCCTGGTAAATACCGGCTCAGGGTATTTTTCCCAATCCGAACGTTTCATTGGATCACCTTCTTTTTTTAGCTTCATCAGTCCTAAACAATAATCATCTACCCAATAACCACTGCCTGAAAAAGTAAGGAAAACCTCATCATTTTTATTCTTAAGAATAGCCGGCCCTTCATTAATTGCACCACCATGTCTTTCCCAGCTGTACTGTGGTGCAGAAATTAAAACACGGTTACCTTCTATTGTCCACGGATTAATCATTTTAGCGATGTATAAATTCTGAACGGAAGTCTGTGTAGGAGATGACCAGCCGGACCAAATGATATACAGTTGACCGTTATGTTCCAGAATAGTACCGTCGATTGCCCAGTTATCTGTTGGGTCAGTTATTTTTCCTTTAAACACCCAATCACCACCCCGCTGAAGTACAGATGCTGAATATTCCAAGACATACATCCTGTGATTACGGTTTTCACCATCATCAGCCGCTATATAAGCATACCATTTACCGTTCACCTTATGCAGTTCAGGGGCCCATAGTTCCTTTGAATATTCAGTATTTGCCGGAGGGCGCCACTTTGAATGAATGACTGCATTCGGCTCCTTAAGCGAATCTGAAATTTTATTTACAACATATACCTGCAATTCATTTCCTGCTGTGTAGGTGAAATAATATTTTCCGTTTTCAAAAACCACCCAGGGATCTGCACCACGCCCCCAGACAGGATTAGTGAATGTAGGGCTGGCAGCAGGCGGATCGGGGACGGTAGTCTGCGGTGGATCAAGAATGGGTTTAACAGCACTGTCAGCACCTTTATTGCAACCTGTAAATACAATAAAAAAAGCAAGCAATAAGCTTATTGCATATGTTCTTTTCATAATAAATTTTTTAGAAATAATGGTTGGCAATTATTGGAATTGCCAACCAATAATATTCAAATATTTTATCTTGTAAATACACCTATTTCAGCAAGAGCAATATTATTGCCTCCGTCATGTGCGTCTTTGGCTATCATTTTGAAATACCTAGCATCTGTAGATTCAGAAAATGATAAAAACTGTTTATCTCCGTTATTTTGTAAAATATAATCTCCAAAGCTTTGCCAATTGCTACCATCGAGGCTTGTTAATAATTCTACTGTCTTTGCCCTTGCTGCGGCATCACCGACACGCGTAATGATCACAAATCCTTCAACATTTTTCTGTACACTACCCATGTCTATCTGTAACCAGTGCGGGTACTTAACGGCAGGGGTACCGATAAAGTTTACCCAGAGAGTAGCGCTGTTATTATCAATGGTATTGGAAGGCGGCCTGTAGTTTGCACCGCTTCTGTTATCAAAACTTGAGGCAGTAGCTGTCCATCCGTTTTTACTTAATTCAATAGGTTGACCTTTTACCCTTATCGAATCATAAGCAGTATAAAATGTATCTATAGACCATTTGTCGGGCTTAAAAAGTGAACGATACTTCAACATGCCTCCCTTGAATGATTGCAAAAGTGTAGTAGTAGCGCTCTTAGGAACAAATACAACTTTCTGGTCGCCATAAAGCAATTCATTCCCAAGCAAGGATGTATCTGAAACGGGGCCCCAAGTCACTTCCAGGGTACTGTCATTCAGGAAAAGTGTTTTTTCTATAGGACGTGTAAGCAACAGCGATGCATACTTATCCCCATAAGATGTGCCAAAGGCTTCTACCATTACAGACCTGTTACCCTCTAAATCATAAGTATAAATCTGGAAGGTGTAATTCCCCTCGCGTAGGTTTGGTACTGGTACCAAGATCGTATCGGCATTTCTGTCAATTGGCACTTCAAGAGAATCTGATTTTGCATTCCAATATATCTTGGCTTTCACAACGCTTGGGTCTGCTGATCTCAGCCATTGCAGGTAAACACGGTCCCTGCCTGAAAGCACTTTTACGGAATCTGCTTTACCAACATACTTTTTCTGGCCTCCTTCCAGAAATTGTTTGTACGTATCGTCCATTTTAGAACATCCTGCAATAAAACCGGATAAACATATCAGCAACCCTGATATAATATTTATCAAATTGCGTTGCATCAATATATTTGCTTTGTTAACCATCTTGTGGCTGATGCTTTTGTTTCGAAATCTATTAGTAATTACGCTTATGTATGTTCGAATGTGGGTACTATTTATTGTGCTTCGTTTCTTTTGCATAATTTTTTATTTTATAGATTGTTACCTTGATAATGTTATTTTTAATTCGTAGGGCAATCCTTTACTGCCAGCAATAAGCGCGTTATTCATCGGCATCCAGGCATATTCTTTATATTCAGTAGTGTTTATTTTATATACTACTTCAACCAGGAAGTTGTATATATTATTGCTGGGCACCTGGTTTACTGCAAAAGGATTATTTGAATTGAAATCATAAATTCCGCTGCTGGAAATAGTAGCCCTGTATAAGACAACATCGTTTTCTCTTACTACATTTCCGGAACTGGTTTGTATAACCGGGTAAAACTTAAGCTGGGCGCCTGTAGCTACAGCATTGTTCTTGCGCCTTACACTGACCTTGAAAACATCAGGAAAATAATTCCAGTAAAGTTTAGCTATTCTATCGCCTCCAGATTCGTTTATAATGATTTTAGAGAATTCAGACCAGACAGTTTCTCCATAAGGATAATTCATAATACACCTGTCTGATTCATACGCCTGATTACTTATTGGGTTGCGCGATGCAATAACTTCGCCTAAATACAGGTCATACATTCCACGCGTATGACCAAACTCATGCAATAAGGCGTCTACTGCGCTTGGACCGAATAGTCCTTTATAGTCATGCCCCAAAGTAAGATACGGGCTGCGGCGCCACCCCCAGGAATCATCATCCGAAACAGCATTATCATTTACCACCAACATTACATCTAAAGAGTTATCATTTATCCATTGTTTGGTGGTAAACTGAGATGATGTACCTGTAAAAGGTATAACTTCTGTGGCATAAAAATGTATCTGGTTGCTGCCCACATCGTTTAAACCGCTCACCTGAAACTTTTTACTGGCTTTTGCCATAGCCTCATCCATTTTCTGCTTGAAATCAATCATGCCGCCATGATTTTCTACAGTAGTAGATTCTGCCATAACCTTACACCTGAACTTCCAGCCGGGCAAACTGTCGAATACTGCCAATCTGTTCACATATTGGATAGTTTTATAATTGGAAAACAAAGTGTCTATAATATTTATACCGGGGGCGTATACTGTGCGGTATTTAACAGTACCTCTCATATCATCACTAACACCTGTAATTTCTGTTTGTAGTTGCTGCCTTTCTACGAATATCTGTTTTTCCATTCCAGATTTATCTTTATATACTACCTGCGAGCCCAATGCAGATGTGTTATCCAAGGCATACCACTCAAGCACAAGGTTTTCATTTTGATAGGTAATATTTTTAAGTTTAGCGCTGTCGCCACCTGCAGCAAAAGCATCTCCGAACACATAGCCAGATAACAATACTTTTCCTGAATTGTTATTTGCTTTGTCGTAAGTGAATAATTCCAGGTTATAATTTCCTTCCTTCAGATTGTTGATGTATATATCTATATTTTGAGCACCTTGATTTACTTGGTATATTAGTGAATCTTTTTGTGAAGTAGCATGCACAGAACTTTTCCAGTAGAGTTTGGCTACAGCTAAATTCGGATCTTTATTGACCCAGGAGATCAACAACCGATTGCGGCCGGAATATAATTTGGCTGAATCTGCGCGCAATATATAAGGGCCTTTATTATTTTCTTCATAATTGTAAATAGGGTCTTTTTTACAAGCTGTAATAATGAAAACAATAATAAGTATATATAAAGTACTATAATAAACATGCTTTTTCATCGGACGTGATTTTTAAAGGTTATTGAATCTTGCCCCAGAAGCTTAATTCTCCAATATAAATATAATCCAACCCTCCCCAGGTTTCAATTGTCTTAAACCGAAGGTATCTAACAGCCGGAATACCTTCCGGAAAATCAAAATCTTCTCCCTGGACATTAGCATAATTCAGATCTCCTGATGTAATTGGCCCTTCACCGGAAGGCTTATACGACTCACAGTCCATTAGTTTTGTCCAGCCTTCCCAACTGCCTAAAGGATCAGGCGCTGTTTCTTTTCCCCATATTTCCCATCGCTTAGGAGCGCCACGTTGGTAAGCGCCTGCGCCAGCATGCCAGAATTTGTATCTGCTTAATATTGTTGTAACGCCCATGTCAAATGTAAATGACTGAGGCATGCCTGAACCGGGCTTAGTATGGAAAATACTATACTGGTCATCGCCCTGTAATTTTCCGTCCCATAATTTAGTAACATTCCATACAGGCGTTGAATGCGGCTCATATGTGTCATTAGATAATGGCACATGCCTAAAATTATCTTTAGGAATGACCTGCTCAAAAATAGGTGTAAGCATTTGAGTGATGGTATCGGAAATATTACCCCATCTGTCTCTTAGAACAGCTGCAAATAACCTGGGTTCACTTGCAAACCCCCGGACAGAATATTTCCCCTGAACTGCATTTGTATAATAGGTTTCTACTTCTCGCAACCTGCCACTTGAATCGGTAAGTATTTTTACCGACAGCGCTGCAGCTCCGCTGTTATCAAAACTGAGGGTAGCTCCTCCAAAAGTTTCTTTAAAAGCTAAAGTATTATAAGCTTCTTTTATCGGGGAAGTTAAAGGAGTTACATTTACTATTACAGGTGTTTCAGACATTTGTTCACCCTTGCTTACGGAGTAAATTTTCACCTGATACTCTTTTTCATCAGCAAACCCGTCTACGACTAAAGAACTTGCGTAAAAAGAGCTGATGGATTCTTTCTCTACACCAGGACGGATCTCATAGACAGCTTTTACGTATCTAAGATTTTTATCTAAGGGTAATTCATATGAGATCCTGGCGGCTCCCGGCAAGGGTTCAACGGTTACATTCGTAACATTTGCAGGAGCGCTATCTTTATCCAAAGGCTCCACATATTTTTCTTTTGAACACGATATAAGTATAATCGCAACTATTGACAAAAGGAATAGTTTATTTAAAATTATTTTCATTTTTCAAAAATTTAATTGTTGAAGATTTACCATCCGGGATTTTGCACTAAATTTTTATTAGCCAATATTTCGTTTTCTGCAATAGGCCACAGGTAATCGCGTGTTGTATAGTTTTGCATATAATACACTTTTTCTCGATAGTATGCATCGGGGTTTCGTTGGTCTTTATCCCATCCTGTTATAGGCTTATTATATTCTTCAATAGCTTTTTTCCATCTTCTGAGGTCCCAAAAGCGCTGTCCTTCTAATGCAAGTTCTATCATTCGTTCTCTATGGATAATTTCTCTGAGGCCTTGCTGTGTTGAAGGTTTGGCAGGATTACGTCCGAAATTGGACCACGATTCCACTACACCAGCAAGTCCGGCCCTAGTTCTAATCAAGTCAAGCATTTCATAAACTTCTGCGCTGGGCCCATCTACTTCATTCATAGCCTCTGCATATAACAAATAAAGGTTTGCCAGCCGCATTACCGGCCACGGATAGCGATCTACAGTATATCCTGATGCCTGTATCACATTGGTATAATTTACATATTTTTTAGGCCATATACCTGTAACATTGAAGGTAAGCGGCGATACGTTGGTTGCTGCATCTCCGCGTTTAGCAGAAATATACCAGGTATCTTTATCATCGAATTTGCCCTGGCCATACCAGATACCAGCATCAAATCCAAGATCTGCATAAAACCTGGGTTCTCTATTGAGGTTTGTAAGCGCTGTTGGATAACCGCTTTTGATATAATATTTCGTGGCGTCAGTACCATTTTGAATGTTGAATCTTGTGTTATAGTGCCAAGTTTTATCTTCGTCAATGGGCACTCCGTTTTGGGTATAGAACAAATCAGCTATTTTCAAAGGTACTGCGGCATTCCCTCTGGCATGTTGATACTGAATCAAAGCCGGGTCAAGGCCACGCGGCGTAGAATGAATTTGTAAATTATTTGTAAGACTATTTGTATTGCCCCAGATTACCTCTGCATTCCATTTTTCATTTACCGCATTCCTAATATTCATTTGTGTTCTAATTTCAGCAGATACATTGTATTGTCTTGCGCTTTGGGAATAGTAGTATAGTTTATAACCCAGCGATTCGCAGAGCTCTACAGCTTCACGGCATGCCTCTTTTGCCTTTACCCATTTCTGTGCATCAAAAGTGGTGTTGAAAAGGGCCACTCCCCTGTTATCTTTAAAATTGGAATAATCAGTATTGCCATTAAACAACGGACTTGCAGCGGTTACAAGCATATATGCCTTCATAGACAATGCTATGGGCTTCGTGATCCTGCCTAGCTCAGTAGCTTCTGCTATTATGGTCTCTGGTAAATCTACGCTGGCTTCATCTATGAGTTCTACGATATATTTGAAAACCTCATCTACGGGGTCGCGGTAAACTCTTATGGCTTCAGGATCGGCATTTACCGGCAAATTTTCTTTTTTTATCGATATAGGCCCGTACATGCGCGCTAAGTAAAAATGATAATACGCCTTCAGGAATTTTACTTCAGCTATCCACCGTTTTTTCTCAAATTCATCCATATCTGGCACACGTGCTACGTTCTCGAGAAATATATTACATTGCCGAATGCCTTCATAAAGGTCGGTTGCTCCGTTTGTACCCTGCCAATAATTGAGCTGAGGATTGCTGACAGACTGAAAGCCTTGTGCAATCTGCCATCCCGGCTGGTTGTAATTGTTGTGCAACCACAGTTCATCCCCGGCAGTTAACGCCGGATTCTGAGTAATATTGCTATGCTGAGGCATATAGCTGTAACAGGTGAACAAATATCGCTCTGCTGTATTGCGCATATTGAAGGCCTGCTCTATGGTGGCAATATTGTCCGGCACTATATCCAGGTACTTGTTACAGGAAGTAAGCAATAGCGTACATAATGTATATTTAAAGAGTTTGTTTCTCATATACGTATATTTTATTTTTATTATTAACAACTTAGTTTACACATTACAAGTTCACATTTAAACCAATGTTAAATACTTTTTGAATTGGGTATCTTAATCCGTTTCCGGCCATTTCCACATCCCACAATTTATATTTACTCCACAGATAAGGGTTGCTTGAGTTGGCGTAAATCCTTACATTAGCTATACCTGCACGGGAAACAAATTTTTGAGCGAAAGTGTAGCCCACTTCCACCTGTTTGAGCCTTAGAAACGCACCGTTGCGCATAAACCAAGTGCTGCGCTGAATATTATTTTCAATAGGGAAAGTACTTAAGCGCGGCCACAAAGCATACAAATCTCTTTTCTCCTCTGACCAGTAACTATCTGCGTATGCTTTTAATAACTGGTTGGTGAACAAAGTGCCTGAATTCCTTTCTTCATCGCTATAGTAATAAGGGGTAAATGGCGCAGTAGCTTCAGGGTTAATCCAGAAAGACTCTCTGGCTGCTCCCTGGAAGAAAGCTGACAAATCAAGATTTTTATACCCAAAAGAAAAGCCAAAACCATACACTATCTCTGGTGAGGTTGGAAAACCCAATGGCACCATATCTAATGTAGTAATAACACCATCATTATTAACATCTTTAAATTTAATATCTCCGGCACCGTATTGGCCAAACTGACGCGGAGAGTTTGCAACCTCAGCATCATCTGCAAAAAGGCTCTCTGCAATATATCCAAACTGTTGATTTATAGGATAACCCACTCTTGATCTCCACCATGCATCTCTGTAATCGTATTCTTCAAACACCAGGTATTTGCTGGTTGCATAAGTAAAATTGGACATTCCCTGTAGCCATATATCCCTGTTAAAGTTATGATTGTAGGTCAAAGACAAGTCTATACCTTTATTGCTGGCTTCACCAATATTTGCATATGGCACAGCTGACAAGCCCATAGAAGCCGGAATAGTTCTTTGCTGAA
Organism: Bacteroidota bacterium; assembly: GCA_023422835.1. Classification (GTDB taxonomy): domain Bacteria; phylum Bacteroidota; class Bacteroidia; order Chitinophagales; family Chitinophagaceae; genus Haoranjiania; species Haoranjiania flava. The sequence continues at coordinate 14,292 of JAFAGI010000022.1, forward strand.
AAATATTATAACGATGCTCCGTAAAATATTCTGCAATAATGTTTAGCTTTTTAAACAGACCTAACTCCAGCGCCACGTTAGATTTTTTAGCGGTCTCCCAGCTAATGTTAGGATCGGAATATCTTAATATCTGGTAACCGTTTCGGCTATATGAATTCTCACGGCCAAATGTAGCTCCCATGCCGGAAGCATTTGGATTTATTTCTGATAAATATAAAAATCGCTCATTACCCAATGCATCATTTCCTACCAAGCCGTAAGTTGCTCTTAATTTAAGATTGTTTACACTAGATTTTATATGTTCCCAGAACTTTTCGTTGGATACTGTCCATGCTATACCAGCTGAAGGAAAGAAGCCCCAACGATGCGATTTATGAAATCTCTCAGAAGCATTATAGCCAAAATTAAATTCAACATAATATCTATTGTCATAACCATAAGTGGCTCTACCAGAAAGTCCCAGGTTGCGATACGGTAATGAATTAATTAAAGTGCCTGCATTACCGGTCAATTCATTGCGCATTATATAAATAAGCATGCCACTTACACTATGCTTCGAGTTGAATAACCTGGAATAGTCTAAAGCTGTTTCAATATAAACAGATGAATTAACAGTTTTATCTCCTTCATTGTAGCTCAGATATTCTGTACCAGTGTTTTCATTGATAATACCGACGCGGTATGTGTTCTCTCTTACATTATAACTTCCAAGTTGGTAATAAAATGGGTTATATTGCCTTCTTACATCAAAATACGAGTTACGTTGAGTATTGAAGCGTGCACGCGCTTTTAAGCCTTGCGTAATGAATTTCAGATCCTGCTTAAGTTCAATTTGTGCATTAATGTTTGCACGAGCGTATTCCCTGTAGCCTCTTACCAGATCGGCATAAGGATTTAAATAATTACCTAAATCATAGTTGCCAAACATAATATGCTCTACAAACTGATGGTCTTCATCTTTCGGATAATAAGCAGGGAATAATACCGGATTGGCCCGCATGACTCTTGTATAGAATCCGCCGCCAGAATAAATTGGCCCTGTATAATCGTCAAACAGTCCTGAAAGGCGAATGATCATTTCTGTTGTAGGAAAAACATTTACATTCACATTACTGCGAAGAGAGTAGGTTTTCAGATTAATGTTGTTATTGAAATTGTTTCTTTTATCAAATTTTAATACACCATTATCCTGGTTAAATGTACCTGCAACAAAGTATCGTGCTATCTTACCGCCACCGCTTACGTTCATGTTTACGCGCTGGTTCAATGCATAATCTTTCATTAGCTGCTTACGCCAGTCTGTAGATGGATAGATTACAGACCCTGATCCGGGTATTGTGTTTTCAATCTTATCATCAGAATAAAGCAACTTGCCTAAGGGATCTCTTGTCAATATTGCTTCATTGTTGAGTTTCATGTAAGTAACAGGATCAGCCAATTCTACGTTGGTAGTCGGCATGGATAAAGACCCTTCCACTCTTAATGCAATTTTTGCTGCACCTTCGCGCCCTTGCTTTGTAGTAACAGAAATAACACCATTAGCGCCCCTTGCACCATAGAGAGCAGTCGCTGTAGCATCTTTAAATATGGAGAAGTCTGCCAGATCATCCACGCTCAATCTTGCCAAATCGGTTTTGGTTACTTCAATACCATCTATTAAAATTAGCGGGTCCTGTTTATAGCCAAATGTGGTCACCCCGCGAATAAAAAATTCTGCATTATCAGCACCAGGCTCGCCGGTTCTTTGGTAAGCAATTACACCCGCTACCCTTCCTGCAATAGCGGTAGTAAGATTGCTGGAGGGTACTTTAAGATCTTCAGGCTTTACGCTTGTTACTGAACCAACTACTTCCGATTTTCGCTGTGTGCCGTAAGCTACTACCACTATTTCTCCATTATCAAGAACCGGGTTAAGTATTACATTCCTTATGGCAGTGTCCCTGATAATAACATACACGGGCTGATAACCGGAATAAGAGATGTTGACAGCTGCTGTATCAGGAACAGTTATAAAAAATTCTCCCAAACTATTGGTAAAGGTTCCTATATTGGTAGCCGGGTGCAAAACAGTAGCGCCGTTTAAAGGCTCCCCTAGTTCGTTAAAGACTTTGCCGCTTACAGTTGTGTCTCTTACTATCTGTGCATTAACGAGTGTAATGCAAAAAATAAATACAAGCAACATTACAGGCCGCCGGATCACAGAAAACATCGGATTATCTTTTGTGTTCAACGCTCTGCTATTATTCCGGTCATTGAGGGAATAAGTTTTATTTACCATGCTTCGTTTCATATGCGGTGAATATTTGTTTGTTATATTTATTTGAAACCTTTTAATTTTTTAAATTGAAAAACTGATTTATTAACCTTTGATTTATGTTAATTTTGAGAAGGAGATTACGTTTTTAACATTTATGTAAAGTTAGTATCCAAATAAAATGCTAACAAGTATTATATTTGCAAGTATTGCTATTATCTTTGCAAAAAACCGTTTCAGGATGAAAATAATGCACGAACAACTCGAAATGCCCACAGGTACACCCCTGAAAATAAAGTGGTGCGACTATGATCATTTCAAATATCCATGGCACTTTCATGCTGAATATGAAATTGTGTATATTTTAAAAAGTATCGGTACACGTTTCGTAGGAAACAGTATAGAATCCTTTGGTCCGCAGGATCTTACTTTACTCGGCAGCTACTTACCTCACATGTATAGAAACGATGATATTTACTACCACAAAAATCCGAAGTTGCGTGTACATACTGTAACCGTTCAGTTCTCACGCCACATGTTTGAAGACGCAATTAACGAGTATCCGGAATTTCTTAAAATAAAAACGCTTTTAGCAGACGCTAAATATGGTATCAATTTCACTGATAATGCTGAAAATAAAGAAATCAGGAAAAGAATATTATCTCTCGTAAATATGGATGGACTCTGCAGGCTCCTGGAATGTTTGAAAATATTATCGCTCATGTCATCATCCAATACAAAACGATTGTTAAGCGAAGACTTTATAGAAAATAATGAGCAGATAGATACAGAAGGCAACAGGTTGATGAATGTCCTGGCCTATTTAAACCGGGAGTATGTAAATGAAGTAAAACTCACCTCTGTAGCACAGGTAGCGTGTATGAATGAAACCTCCTTCTGCAGGTTCTTTAAAAATAAAACCGGCAAGTCATTGATGGAATATCTTACAGAGCTCAGAGTAGGATGTGCCTGCAAATTATTATTGAAAGGCAACCTGGCTATCTCGCAAATATGCTATGAATCAGGATTTAACAATATAGCCAATTTCAACAGACATTTTAAAAAAATAACCGGCCTTTCTCCTAAGGAATATATCGCGAAATTTAAAAAAGAAGAAGAAAACAGCGCCAATATACTGATAAGCCAATAATAAATCAGAATACCTTCCGTACTAAAATAATTAGTATTTTTGTTTCTGATTCTTTAAACATGGAATATGCCATAGTAGATATTGAAACAACAGGCGGATATGCTGCAGGAAGCGGTATAACCGAGATAGCCATTCTTATACACAATGGTGAAAGTATTGTAGGCAAATACGAAACGCTGATAAACCCGCAAAGACGTGTCCCCCGCTATATAGAAGCATTGACGGGCATTTCAGATGAAATGGTTGAAGATGCGCCTGCATTTGAGGATGTAGCCCCTAAAATTTTCAACCTGCTATCAGGAAGAATTTTTGTGGCTCACAATGTTAATTTCGATTATTCCTTCATAAAACATTTCCTTGAAAAAAGTGGTTATAATTACACTGCACCCAAACTGTGCACTGTACGCATGGCAAGAAAAATATTTCCCGGTATGTTGACCTACAGTTTGGGTAAATTATGCCATGCTTTGAATATCCCGGTTATCAACCGGCACCGTGCCGGTGGAGATGCAGAAGCTACTGCCGTGCTTTTTTCAAAATTGCTGGAGGGAGATAAAGATGGCCATATAAGCATGATGCTTAAGAAAGGTTCTAAGGAACAACAATTACCCCCTTATGTGCTCAAAGAAGATTTTAATAAATTGCCATCTTCACCCGGTATATATTATTTTAAAGACCGCAGGGGCAAAATTATATACATTGGCAAAGCAAAAAATCTCCGCAAAAGAGTATTATCGCATTTTACGGGTACTAATCCTCAGGCACAGCGTCAACATTTTTTAAGATATATCCATCGAATAGATTTTGAAGTTTGCAGTACAGAGCTCATGGCGCTGATTCTGGAAGCCGTGGAAATACAACGCGTCTGGCCGCAGTACAATCGTGCCATCAAGCGCTTCGAGCCTAAGTACGGATTATTTCTTTACGAAGACCTCAACGGCTTTGCAAGACTGGCAATCGGTAAATTCAACAAGAGCCACATTCCCGTACAAATATTTTCAAACCGGTTACAGGCATATAACGGGCTTCATTACCTGGTAAAAAAGTTTGGCCTTTGTTATGAATTGTGTTTTATGGGCAGCTGTGATAATTGCCGGGATGCAAAGTGTAAAAAGCATTCACAGGAATTGTACAATAAGGTGGTAATGCAAGCGGTAGCATCACTTACGCGCGAAGCGCCATCTTATTGTATCATTGAAAACGGCCGCAGCAATGACGAATACAGTTGTATACTCGTCGATAAAGGAATATTTTTCGGTATGGGTTATATTTCTGCACACAATGACAACGTATCCTTTGAAGATATAAAGCAACAACTTAAAAAATACCCTTCCACTGATTACATCATGTGTTTGATAGATAAACACCGGGAAGGATGTGACAAAGCCCGCATTATACACAAACACGAACAACCACTTTCAGCAGATAATAATTAAAGATTCTCCTAAGCTTGCAGCTTAACAACATACAGGCGTAGTATCATCAAACAGTAATTAGGTTTAATAAAAATTGTGAGGCTGCTTTTCGTGCAGCCTCTTGTTGTTGTCTATGTTTGGTTATTTTATTCTTCTGATGAAATGCTGCCCCGGTCATCGCCAGAGATGCCTTTACTCCTGCGCTTAAATATGGACGTGTCCATTCTTCCGAAGCGGTAGCTGAGGTTGAGTCTCACTACCTGCGGCTCCCTGTAACGGGTACTTGTTTGTGTCATAAACGGCGTTTCTGTGTAGGATCTGAACCTGGCAGTGCCGAAAAGGTCACTCACAGACACGGATGTTGTAAGTGTGTTGTTGTTCTTAAATTTAAAATCTTTCCTGATAGCAAGATCTGTATCAAACCTTGGAAGAATATACCCCTGTGCAGTGCCTGCATTGCCGCCGCCCATAAAACCTCTGCCACCGCCGCCTGAAACCGGTATCACACTTTTTGCCTGGTAATCGGCAGACAGCTGAACGGTAAAGTTTTTAGGCAGTTTGAAATTGTTATTGATCTTGCCAAACCAGCTGAACCTCTCACTGGAAATAGAACTGCTATTAAGCTCACTGTTGATCCGGGCATTGTAGAAATTCAGGTTCACAGTAAGCTCCCAAAACTTGGTGGGATTAAATTTATTGGTGAGCTCCAGGCCGTAAGTAAGGCTGTTAGAGGCATTCAGGTAGGAAGTCACCGGGCTTGTGCTGATTGTAGTGTCCATGTACTGGTAATTGATTATCAGGTCATTGCCTTTCCTGAGGTATGCAGTTGCCAGGAAATTTCCTCTGTTTTTGTATGTTTTGTTATAAGACAATTCATAAGAGTCCGTAAACTCCGGTTTTAGCCCGGGGTTACCCACCTGCACATTGTAGGGGTCTGAAAGATCAGGAGTCGGCAACAACTGAAAGAAGTTTGGCCTCCTGATACGGCGGGAATAATTTAACTGCAGGTCCTGCGAGGAGGTGATAGTGTAAGTAAGATAAGCGCTTGGAAACAGGCTGATGGGATAATCAATCTGAAAAGTAGTGAGCGTATCTTTACCGTTTCTTGTGTATGCATTGTTCTCTGCACTATATTTTGAACTTTCTGCACGCAGCCCGAGCTGGTATTTAAATTTATCGCCAATCTTTGAAGAAAAAGTAGCATAAGCAGCATACACCTGATCATTGAATTTATACCTGCTCGAGATAAGCGGCTGGAAAATATAGCTGTTGCCGCCAGTACCTGTAGAATCTACATATTGCAGGTTATCGTTTCCGAAACTTGAGAAATTAGCGCGAACGCCGCCTTCAATTTTAGAATTGGCGCTGAATGGGTTTTCATAATCAACCTGGAAGGTAGAAAATTTGTTGTAGCCCTTGCCATTGTTGTATTGCAGCACCTGGGGCCGGCGCAGGATCTTTCTGTCAGCATCGGAATACATGCCTGTATTGATATCCGATGAATTTGTAGAAGTAGCTTCGTTGTAGTTAGCATCGAAAGAGATAAAATGGCTGGCGCTGTCAAAGTTATGACGGAAGCTGAATTGCCCGCCTACATTTGTAAACTCATGATTGGAGTTTGATTCAACCAAATTATAAGCATATGGGTTTTTACGGTACAATGAATCAATAAAGCGGCTGTTGCTGTTGTTGAACACACCGTTTACATAATTCCCTGAAAGCGTGATTGTATTCCTGTTGTCTATAAAATAATCTGTACCCAGGTTAAAGAACTTAAACTCACCTCCATTGACAGATTCACCTTTTTGAACGAGGCTGGTATCATTGAGGTTGTTCCTTTCCAGTTCGTTCCTGCTGAGGCCGTCTCTTTTCCTGTACATGCCTCTGGCAAATGCGTTAAATTTGCCCTGGCGCAGGTTGATGTCGCCACCCAAATTATAACTACCGCGTGTGTCTGCGCCAACCATTAAGCCACCGTTGTAGCCAATGCGTTTATTTTTCTTAAGCACAATATTCAGTATGCCTGCCCCGCCGCCAGATGCATCAAACTTGGCACCAGGATTGGTTATCAGCTCTACTTTATCAATGATGTCTGCCGGTATCTGCTCCAGCGTAAGCGTCGTAGGCCTGCCGTCTACAAACACCTGTGGAGCCGCATTTCTTACGGTTACATTTCCATCAATATCCACATTTAAGGATGGTATTTGTTTCATTACCTCCTGTGCTGTCTGTCCGGCGGTAATTACATTGTCCTGCACATTGAATATTTTCCTGTCCACGCCCATTTCCATAAACTGCCTTGCATTGGAAGTAACCACCACATCCTGCAGGTTGGCTACATTCCTAGTCATGCGTATAGTCGCAAGATTTACATCAGCGTTCATAGGTAAAATCATTATTTCCTGAGAGTCGTAGGTATCGTAACCCACAGCGCTGATCTGTACCATCAGCCTTTGACCGGTAGGTAAATTTTCAAAAAAGAAATCTCCGTTGGCTTTGGTGATGGCTGAAGTGTGTAGCATTTGACGTTTAGCTCTGGTAGCAGAATCCGTCACGATCCTGAACACATGCACCGTTGCTGCATCAATACCCTTGTTGGTACTGTCTACGGCACGTCCGAACACTTTACCAATGTTTTGAGACGGCCCAGCCATAGCCCCCGGCGGCCGGTCTGCGCCATTTGCCATCTGTGCATATGTATATAGACAAGAAAAAATAAATAATACGTTTAGAAATAAATATTTGCGCATAAAATCAGTCCCTTTTTTAGTTTGGTACAGTGCCAAAGATAAAAGTTAGCACGGCTTTATGGCAATCGGCGCTTGGCAAATCGGTTAAACACTCGAAATATTAGGTAAACGACGATTATTGACAACGGAGAATTGGCGAGGGACAATGTAGTGCATAGTTAAATAGCACCAGACACAATTAACTATTGATAACTCAGAAGTATTGTTCTGCTTTTCAAAATAGTTATAAGCAGCTTAAAGTTAGTATTTGCGTAATGTAGTTCAAATAAAAAAGTCAGGAATTCATTTCCAATGGCAGGCTAAGCCCTTGTGATCAGAGGAAAGACGCTGTTTACAAACTGGGTTCAGGTAAATACTGACGCCTGGCACAGGTCCATTGGTGTAGCTGTGAAAAAAACCTTGTGTGCGCTTTGTTTTTATTTTACCACAAGGTTCAGCGATGGAGAACAAAGGTTTACAAAAGAATCAACACCAGCGCTTGCGCTGTTCGGCATTTGAAATGCCGAACCCCTATCGCCGGATTTTGCAATCCGGAAATATGATACTTGAACAAATTAACAACGCTAAAAAACCTTATCCAGTTTTTTCTTCAACTCATAATTGGTAAGATCAAAATGTACAGGCACAATGCTTACATAATTATGCTCCAAAGCCCAGACATCAGTATCATTAGCTTTATCTAAATTCACAAATTCGCCGGTAAGCCAGTAGTACTTTCTGCCGGCAGGGTCTTTTCTTTCTTCAAAGTCTTCATCATACTTGGCATAAGCCTGCTTACATACTTTGACGCCTTGTATCTCAAGCGTGTTTATGGCAGGAATATTTACATTAAGGCAAAGATGCTTATCCCATTTGCCGCTGAGAATTTTTTCGGTGATCACCCGCGCATATTCCTGGGCGCCGTCAAAATCAGCTTCGTGAGAAGTATCATTCAGGCTGAAACCAATACTTGGAATACTTTCTATGCTTGCTTCTACCGCCGCGGACATGGTGCCGGAATAAATTACATTAATGGAATGATTAGGCCCGTGGTTAATACCACTCAAACATATATCAGGCCTTTGCTTCAGCACTTTGTCAACTGCTATTTTCACACAGTCTACAGGCGTTCCGGTGATCTGGTAAGCTTCCACACCATCAACCAGGTTCACAGCCGACATCCGAAGCGGCTGCCCGATAGTAATTGCGTGCCCCATACCGCTCTGGGGCTTGTCCGGTGCTACAACCACTACTTCACCCAGGTCTTTCACAGCCTCTATCAAAGCCCTTATGCCGGGCGCGTAAATACCGTCGTCATTTGTAACAAGTATTAATGGTTTTTTGCCACTGGTTTGTTTAGTTTTTTTTGCCATAAAAAAATTTATGAAGACTGCAATTTAATAATTGATACCAACAATTAGGTTTATTTTTAATTAATTAAATGCAATTTATTATTGTGGATCATTATCTTTATAACTATTTCTAAAATTACCTAATGGCAACTGTAGACGAAAAAGAACTTCAATTGCGTAAGCACAAAAGGCTTGCAACCGGGCTGTTTGTGCTGATGGTTTTTATATACATCATCACTGTTATTTTACATAAACAAAGCAATGCTGCATGGATCGGCTATGTAGAAGCTTTTTCCGAGGCAGGCATGGTAGGCGCACTTGCAGACTGGTTTGCGGTCACAGCTTTGTTTCACTACCCGCTCGGGTTGCACATTCCGCATACCAACCTTATACAAAACAGTAAGGAAAGGATCGGCAACAACCTCGGCGATTTTGTAGTATCCAATTTTTTAAACGACAAAAATATCCGGCCATACATTGAAAAAATCTCCATAGCTTCAACTGTAGCCACATGGCTGGGAAAAGAGAAAAATGTACAGGCTTTTTCCAATGAACTTATCCATATACTAAAAGATATTGTAGAGAAGCTTGACGATGATTTTGTATCTACAATGATTTACAAAAAAGGAAAGAGCGTGGTGCAGGATATAGACCTGAACGGCATCCTGGCAAATGCAGTAAAGTATTTTATTGATAAAAGTGAGCATGAACGCCTGATAACTTTTGCACTGGGTAAAATTAAAATGTACGTGCAGGAAAATGAAGATGTAGTGCGGGCCAGGGTGAAAAAAGAAAGCTCCATACTTATCCCGGGATTTGTAGACAACCTGATAGCCAATAAACTTATCAAAGGCATCAACACCTACATCGACGAGATTGAAACAGATAAAAAACATCCGATCAGAAAAGAACTGGAACAACAACTATACTTATTCGAAGCTGATCTGCGCTCATCTGAGAAGTGGAAAAATGAACTGGACAATCTCCGCAACGATCTGCTGGCAAATGAAAAGCTGGATAATTATTCAAAAGACATCTGGGCAAAGATCAAAGCAAGCGCCCTGGAGGACCTGAATGCTGAGAACTCAGGCATCAGGCAATATATCATTAAAACCATTCACGAAATTGGAGACAATCTCAGTAATGACGGAGAACTCCGCTCCAAAATAGATAAATGGATAAAGTATAATGCTTACAACTACATCCTGCACAATTCCCAGAAAGTAAGCGGCCTCATCAGCAATACAGTTGGCAACTGGGAAGGCAAAGAGCTTAGCAACAAGCTGGAACTGGAAGTAGGAAAAGACCTGCAGTTTATCCGCATCAATGGTACGCTGGTCGGCGGTTTGGTTGGATTGGTCATTCACATCCTTACGGTATTGTTATCTTAGCTTTCCCCCGTGGAGACTGGAGTTGTACCAACGTTCGCAAAACCGGCTTCTCTATAAATTTGGAGGTTCATGTAGCAATTATGAAACTATAGATTTATTGTTGCTGATACTTATTGCTCCCTATATCTTTGCTTAAAGAGAAATATTAAACCTAGCTTTTGATTAGCATGGTACTGCCTACAACAAAAGTCGCTCAATTTTTGCTTGTTGTCCTGGCTTTTGAAAAAATATTTTCATAAGAAATAGATCATTTATCAACACGCTTCAACAAAGATCAATCTTCCTTACATATAAGCCTGACTTAAACCCCTGAATTAACCTGTACCTAAAGTCATCAGTGATTAATTAGAACAAGCAATTGATAAAGCGATATGGCATAAAGCCGTAACAACTATGTTCGGTTAGGCACAATCAGCTTGTGTGCACACATAGAACCATAAAGTTTTTATCGTGTTTAGTAAAATTATTCGAAAATTTTATGGAAATTTCATAGTAAAAGATGGCGGACGTGAAGATGCCGCCCAATTTTTATTGGGGTATTTGCCCATAATAAATTCTATATTGTTTGCCTTCACCAGGTCGGCATGGCTAATCCATGATTGGTTCCAGGATCTGCCATCAACCTTCATGGACTGTATGTATTTGTTCTCTAAAGCATAATTAACAGCTATTAATTTTATTTTCTTATTGCCTACATCAATGGTAGCATTCTGAAACATGGGTGTGCCTATCACATACATCGGCATGCCGGGCGTTACAGGATAAAAACCCATCATGCTAAATACAACGAAAGCCGACATGCCGCCCCCGTCTTCATCGCCCGGAACACCCATCAGGTCGTTTCTAAACCATTGGTCAATAAGTGTGTAAATTCGCTTCTGCGTCTTCCACGGTTCGCCAGAGTAATTGTACAAATACGGTATGTGCAGCGAAGGCTCATTCGCCATGGAGAACTGGCCTACATTGCCTGTATGGTCGGGCAACTGTGCATAGAAAGAAAATTTACTTGTACCTAATGGCGTATTGTACATCTCATCCAAATTAGCCGAAAAATTATTATCGCCTCCCATTAACTGTATAAGATCGGCAACATTGTGGGGTACATCCCAGCGATATACCCAACCGTTATTTTCGCCATAAGCCTCACGTGCGCCAATGCCGCCGGAATTACGGTAGTCAAAGGGTTGTATAAAATTATGCTGCTCATCTTTCGGATGAAAAAAATGCGTTTCGGGATGGAAGATTTTCCTGTAGTTTAAGCTGCGTGGCAAAAAATATTCATAGTCTTGCTGATTGCCTATTTGTTTTGCCAGCTGCGCCAGGCACCATTCGTCATACACCGTACCCAGGGTTACAGCTACAGGCTGTCGTTTTTCAAAAGGGTGCACTTCAGCAACAGTTTCTTTTTCGCCGTGAGGCAAGGCAGGAAAATAGCCATATTTTTTATAGAACTGATCAAGGCTGCCGGCTTTTTTTGCAGACCATGGCGCCAGCGTTTTTTCTGTAATTGCTTTTTTGGAAGCATCATAAGCTTTGTTGGCATCAAAGCCACGCAGGCCTTTGGCGTATGCATCCAAAACAGTTGCAACGGCATGGTTCGAGTTCATTCTTCTGCTGTCGCCGGTAATTTCCGGGAAGGTAGGCATCCATAAATTATCCATTTGCTCGGCCATGCGCACAAAAGAATTGACCATATGACTTTCCATTTCAGGCTCTATCAGCACACGCAAAGGGTGTGTGGCGCGATAGGTATCCCAAATCCAATCGTCATTATAGAATGGCTTGCCGCCATCGCTGTGAATCTTCCCATCAAAAGGACTAAAGTATTTGCCGTCTTCAGATACATTCACCATTCTTTCGTAGGTTCTGTATAAGGATGTATAAAAAATTACTTTCCTGTTATCATCGCCCTGTACATGCAGCTTTGAGAGTTTATCATTCCATAACCTCCGGCCTTTTTGCGCTACCTTGTCCAGGTTATAATCTTTTATTTCTCTTCTTACATTGCGCATGGCCTGCTCTTCGCTGATCAGCGATATTCCGTAGCGGATTTTAATTTCAGCGCCTGCGGGAAATTTGAGAGCGGCTGTTTTTTCTTTTTCGTTATTGCTGTTGATGAATTGGATGGATTGCGGGTTGATGTTTGTCTCTAAATAAATATACACTTTGGTAGGCGATCCTTCTAAAATCTGAAAGCCGGACACGGCATTCTTTCCTTTTGAAACAAGTTGCCCGTTGGAAGAATTTAAAACAAGATAGAAATTTTTCTTTTGTGCCGGCGCTATTTCATAAATGGCCGACTGGTGCGACGGTGCAAAACGCACGTGCACATTTGCCTCATCAAGGTCAACTTCATAAAAATACGGTTTGATGATTTCATTGTCGTAGGTGTAATATTCATTGTTAGCCGGTTTTTCGCCCTCGTATTGCACGCTCAGCCCGAAAACCGTTCTGCCTCTGTGGCTGGAAACCATTACGGGCAAGCCTTTTATCCTGTTGCTTGTGTAATCATCTCTTTCAGGATAAACTCTTAGTAAACTGTTGGGCAAATGAATGGTAG
>JAFAGI010000013.1 GCA_023422835.1 Bacteroidota bacterium
TATTGATCTGAACGGAACCTGGAAATTTAAATGGGTAGATGCTCCGTCAAAATTGCCGGGCGGTTTTGAAAAAAAAGCTTTTAACGATAATGGGTGGGATAATTTTAAAATTCCGGCTACTTGGGAAGTCAACGGGTACGGCTATCCCATATTTGTAAATATAGGGTATGAGTTTCAGGATAGAATGAAGGCTAACCCCCCGGTTGTGCCTATGGATTTTAACCCTACCGGCGTTTACCGCAGGCAAATTGAAATACCGGCAGCGTGGGCCAACAGGCAAGTTGTTTTGCATATTGGCAGCGCAAAGTCTAACGTGCAGGTGTGGGTCAACGGAGCATATGCAGGTTATGGCGAAGACAGTAAACTGCCTTCGGAATTTGATATTTCCAAATATGTAAATTTTGGGCAACCTAATCTTATTGTTTTAAAGGTTATGCGCTGGAGTGATGGCACTTATTTGGAAGGGCAGGATTTCTGGCGACTCGGCGGCATTATGCGAGACTGCTTTATAGCCGCAAAACAAAAACAGGGAATATTTGATATAGAACTGATGCCAGACATATCCGCAGACCACAAACAAGGGTTTCTCCATGCGGCAATACAATTAAATAAGCCCTCTTCTTCCAGGGCACGGATTGATATATTTGACCATAATAAAAAAATTGCAGCCACAAATACAATAGTCTTCAATAATGACATAAAGAAGAAAGCTGTTGTAAGTATTTCAAATCCAAAGCTATGGTCTGCAGAAACCCCTAATCTCTATAAAGCAATCATTACCCTGACCGATGCATCGGGAAAAGTATTGGAAACTATTCCCCAGGATGTAGGGTTCAGGAAAGTAGAAATTAAAAATGGCCGCTTTTTGGTAAACGGCCAACCCATTTTAATAAAAGGAGTCAACCGTCATGAAACAGATCCAAAGACAGGGCAGACAATTTCTAAAGAAGCTATGCTTGAAGAAGTAAAGCTGATGAAGAAATTTAATATAAACGCCGTGAGAACTTCTCATTACCCGAATGACGAATATTTCTATTCACTTTGTAATAAATACGGGCTTTATGTTGTTGACGAAGCAAATATTGAAAGTCATGGAATAGGTTACGAACTCAGCAAAACTTTGGGCAACCAGCCATCCTGGAAGGAAGCGCATCTGCAGCGCATTCAGCGCATGGTAGAGAGAGATAAAAATCATCCGTGTATAATCATGTGGAGCCTTGGCAATGAAGCTGGCAACGGGTACAATTTTTATGAAGCGTACAACTGGTTAAAGGCAAGAGATACCTCGCGCCCCATACATTATGAGCAGGCCATAACCAACTACGATAATTTTACTACACAATGGAATTCGGATGTAATTGCCCCCATGTATCCCACTCCTGAAAACATGATTAAATATGCACAAAAGACCATACAGCCTGCCAAACCCTTTATCATGTGCGAATATGCGCACGCTATGGGCAACTCATTAGGCAATTTTAAAGATTACTGGGATATTATAAGAGAGAATACACATGCTTTTCAGGGCGGATTTATCTGGGACTTTATGGATCAGGGTATTGAAAAAATAACCGAAAAAGGAGATACTATTTTTGCCTACGGAGGAGACTTCGGCCCGCCGGATGTACCTTCTGATAATAATTCTATGAGCGACGGCATTTTCCTTTCAGACAGAACGCCCGAGCCGGAAGCCTGGGAAATGAAAAAATTGTATCAGAATATTCATACAAAATGGAAGGGAAATAAAACCATAGAAATTTTTAATGAAAACTTTTTTGATAAATTAGAAAACGTAAAATTTACCTGGAACCTGCTTCAGGACGGAAAAACTATTGAAAGCGGAACGGTCAGCGAGGTGGTTATCTCTCCACAAAAAACAAAAAATATAAAGCTTGGCATATCTCATATTCCGCGCGGGGAGATATTGCTGGATATTCATTACAAGCTCAAAAATGCAGAGGGATTATTACCCGCAGGGCATATAATTGCCCGGGATCAATTATTCGTTCAGGGAACATATGCAAATGATCTGTCATTGACAAATACACAGGATATTGATTTAAAAGAATCGCAGGGCAAAGCAGAGATCTTATTCAATAATGGTAAAATAGTGTTCGATAAAAAAACAGGCTTAATAGAACAATACGATTTTAATAAGATGCAATTATTAGAAAAAGGATATTCTGTAAAACCTAATTTTTGGCGCGCGCCTACGGATAATGATATGGGCGCTAATCTACAGATCAAATCAAAGCCGGTGAAGTCAGCGCTTGAGAACCTTACAGCAACCTCTTTTTCTATAAACAAACAAGGAAGATCAATGGTAGTAAAAGCTGCTTATAATTTAAAGGAAATAAAATCAGACCTCTACCTGAGCTATGTTATTAATGGAGAAGGCGCAATAGTTATAAATCAAAAATTGATCCCGCAGGCAGCCGCCGACATCAACATGCTTTTATTCCGCTTTGGAATGAGCATGGTAATGCCCGCAGGGTTTGAAAATGTAAGTTATTATGGCCGCGGCCCTCATGAAAATTACCAGGATAGAAATTCCGGATCCGATGTAGGAATTTATAACCAAACCATTGCTCAGCAATACCATCCTTATACAAGGCCGCAGGAAACGGGAACAAAAACAGATATCCGGTGGTTTAATATTACCAATGAGCAAGGTGCAGGGCTTAGGTTTCAGTCAGACACTTTATTGTCGATGAGCGCGCTGCATTTTTTACAGGACGCGCTGGATGATGGCGATAAGAAAGACCAGAGACACTCCGGAGAACTGAAGCCTGGAAACTACGCGCAGATTAACATAGATTATAAACAAATGGGCCTGGGTAGTGTAAACAGCTGGCGTGCGCTGCCATTGACCAAGTATTTAATGCCATTGCAGCAGTATTCCTATACCTATAAAATCTCCCCGATAAAATAATTATGATAAAACCAGATAACCTGCAGGAAAGTAAACATTACAAATGGCTTTTGGTTGCGCTATTGTGGTTTGTGGCGTTGCTGAATTACCTGGACAGGCAAATGCTTTCTACCATGAAGCCGTCTATGCAAATAGATATTGCAGAGCTGCAAACAGCAGAAAACTTTGGAATACTCATGGCCATTTTTTTGTGGATATATGGATTGATGAGTCCTGTATCGGGAATGATTGCAGACAAGATCAATAGGAAGTGGCTCATCGTAATGAGTTTATTCGTATGGTCTGCTGTTACCTATTTTATGGGTTATGCCACCACATTTTCTCAGTTGAAATGGCTAAGAGGGATTATGGGTGTAAGCGAAGCGGTATATATTCCAGCGGCATTATCTCTTATTGCAGATTTTCACGATTCCAAAACGCGTTCTCTGGCTGTAGGAATTCATATGACCGGCTTATATATGGGGCAGGCGCTGGGTGGCTTCGGCGCTACGGTTGCAGCCACCTATTCGTGGCAGCTTACCTTTCATTGGTTTGGGATTGCAGGTATAGTTTATTCGGCAATACTTATTTTTTTCCTGCGCGAAAAGCGCCGTAAAATATATAATAACGAGCTTGCGCAATCAGCGTCCTTACCTGTTTTCAAGGGGTTGAGCGTACTGCTCTCTAATATTTCTTTTTGGGTGATATTGTTTTATTTCGCCGTGCCAAGCCTGCCGGGCTGGGCTGCAAAAAACTGGTTACCGACTCTTTTCTCCGAGAGCTTACATATAGACATGTCGCAAGCCGGCCCATTGTCTACGATTACCATTGCTGTTTCTTCTTTTATAGGAGTTATTGCCGGAGGGTTGTTGTCGGACAAATGGGTACAAAGAAATATCCGGGGAAGGGTGTATACCAGCGCCATCGGAACATTTTTAATGATACCTTCTCTGCTTCTTTTAGGCTTTGGAAACACACTTGAAACCTTATTGGTTTCTGCGTTTCTGTTTGGAATTGGGTTTGGCATGTTTGATGCTAACAACATGCCCATTTTGTGCCAGTTCGTTCCCGCCAGGTATCGTGCTACAGCTTATGGGTTAATGAATATGACAGGCGTTTTCTTTGGCGCCTTCATTACTAATTTCTTAGGTAAGTCAACAGATGCCGGCAACCTGGGAAGAGATTTTGGCGTAATGGCCATCGTGGTTCTTTTTATTTTGATCGTACAGTTGACATTTTTAAAGCCTAAAGCACATGATTTTTCTGATTGAATAAGTGTATCTCCTGCAAAGTATTAAACTCAAAAATCTGCAATTATAAAAATTCCGGAGGCTGATTTATTTTGAAATGAACTATATTAGCGATTATGTACAGATTCATTTTGCCGGTTTTAGCAGGTTTCATCTTTTTCACAGCACAGTCTCAAACCTTTACAGAGTTAGCCGATACCAAACCGCGCGACAGCGAAGCAGCGTGGCGCGGCCTGAAAAACAACTATAATTTTTCCTGGGGAAATACAGATACCCGTTATCCTAAACACACCATACCCGTAAAGCAGGGGATGAAAAATCCTGACGGCGGCAGCACAGCCATCCGGCTTACCGCATGGCGGGGAGAACGTGTAAATGCACAGGCCGTGCTTTATGTAAAAGATGCATGGCAGGATGTATCCATAAAAGTTTCTGACCTGAGAAGCGGCAGCCATATCATTCCTTCGGCTCAGGTAAAAATTTCGCCCGTAGCTTATGTGATGACCGATGAGCTGAATAAGGACGGCAAAGGCGGCTGCGGCCACCGGCCTGATCCCACTAAGTTTGATTCCAGTATTGTAGCAGACATTTTAGATCATCATGTGCCCCGCTTCACAGTGGAGGCCAACAGCACGCGCCCGGTGTGGGTTTCAGTTGATGTGCCTGCCAATGTGCCGCCAGGCAATTATAAAGGTACCCTTACAGCTACCAGTGCAGGATCTAAGCCGTTGTCGCTGTCCATCAGCATACAAGTGCTCAACCGCACACTGCCCGATGCGTCCAAATGGTCGTTTCACCTGGACCTGTGGCAAAACCCCTATGCCGTGGCCCGCTTTCACAATGTGCCGCTTTGGAGCAGGGAGCATTTCGACCATATGCGCCCGCTGATGAAAATGCTGGCAGGCGCCGGCCAGAAAATTATTACCGCTACCATTATGCAACTGCCCTGGGCAGGGCAAACATACGACCGCTTCAGCAGCATGGTACAGAAAATAAAAAATATTGACGGAAGCTGGCAATACGATTATGAAGTGTTTGATAAATGGGTTACCTACATGATGCAGGAGATCGGCATAGATGCGCAGATCAACTGCTATACCATGATACCCTGGGCCATGAATTTTGATTATTACGATAAGGGAAGCAACTCGGTAAAATTTATTCATGCCAAAACCGGTTCTCCGGAATTTGTCGGTTACTGGATTCCGTTCTTAAAAGATTTTGCTCGCCACCTGAAAAGCAAGGGATGGTTTGAAAAAACTACCATTGCCATGGACGAGCGCTCCCTGGCCGATATGCAGTCCACCATCAAATTGATCAAATCTGCGGATGCGGGTTTCAAAGTTTCGCTGGCAGGCAATTACCACAAAGAAATAGAAGCAGATATTTATGATTATTGCATAGCCTTCGGTCAGCATTTTCCCACAGAGATAAAAGCGGAAAGAGACCGGCAAGGCAAGCGGAGCACCGTGTATACCTGTTGCACAGAGCCTTTCCCCAACACTTTTACTTTTTCTGCACCGGCAGAAGCGCGGTGGCTGGGCTGGCATACGGCAGCCGGGAATTATGATGGCTACCTGCGTTGGGCGTACAATAGCTGGACCAGAAGCCCTCTGCAGGACTCACGTTTTAAAACCTGGGCTGCAGGAGATTGCTACCTGGTATACCCCGGTGGCAGAAGCAGCATTCGCTTTGAAAGATTAAGAGAAGGTATCCAGGATTTTGAAAAGATCAGCATCCTGCGCAGAGAATTGGCCTCCGACCCGAAAAAATTAAAAAAGCTGAATGACATGATTTCCAATTTTACCATGGAAGGAAAAGCGGGTCAAACAACTGAAAGTATGATCCGCAATGCACAACAATTATTGAACAGGTTTTAAATTTATGTGTAAAACATGAAGCCAATACATTCATTCATAGCGCTCCTGTTTATTTCTTTCTTTACCCATGCACAAAACACCAAACCTTTTGTAATTCCTGAACTCCGGGAATGGAAAGGCAGCGCGGGCAACTTTACCATTTCTCCCAAAACAATCATCGTAGCAGACGCGTCAGCCAAAAAAGTAGCGCAGCAGTTTGCAGCAGATTATAAAACCATGTTCCGCAAAACCCTGCAGGTAAAGCTGGGGAAGGAGATGAAAGGGCAAATTTATTTTACAATCGATCCTGCGGTGTTGAAAGAGAAAGGCGGCGAAGCTTACCAGGTAGAGATCGGCGAAGGCGTGAAAGTAAGCGCAAACAGCGCTAAAGGCTTATACTGGGCTACGCGCACGCTATTGCAAATGGCAGAGCAGTCTGCTTCATTCCCCAAGGGAAAGATCACGGACTACCCCGAATACCCATTGCGTGGTTTTATGCTGGATGCGGGGAGGAAATATTTTTCAATGGACTTCCTGAGGGCTACGGTCAGGCTGATGTCTTACTATAAAATGAATACTTTTCAGGTGCATCTCAATGACAACGGCTTTCATAAATACCACGATTTCGACTGGAACAAAACCCAGGCTGCTTTTCGCCTGGAAAGCACTACCTATCCCGGTTTGGCAGCCAAAGACGGCCATTACAAAAAAGCGGAGTTCAGGCAGTTACAGTTAGATGCGTTGAAAGAAGGCGTAGCCATTGTGCCTGAGATTGATGCACCTGCGCATACCCTGGCTTTCGCGCACTACATGCCGGAGCTGGGCAGCGGCAAATATGGCATGGATCACCTGGATCTTTTCAATCCCCAAACATATACTTTTATGGATGGGCTTTTTAAAGAATATTTACAAGGCCCCGATCCTGTTTTTGTAAATGAATATGTGCACATCGGCACTGATGAATACAGCAATAAAGACAGCGTGGTAGTGGAGAAATTCCGTGAATTTACAGACCGCTACATTCGGTACGTAGAGTCTTTTGGTAAGAAAGCTGCCGTTTGGGGCGCATTGACACATGCCCGGGGAAAAACACCGGTGAAAGTAAAAGATGTGCTAATGTACTGCTGGTACAATGGCTATGCAGAGCCGCGTGATATGATCAGCAAAGGCTATGATGTGGTAAGCGTGCCTGACGGATTTTTATACATTGTGCCCGCAGCCGGTTATTACTACGACTACCTCAACATCAAAAGCCTTTATGAAAACTGGACACCCGCTGTAATAGGCAAAGAAGTATTTGACGAAAAGCATCCGCAGATCAGAGGGGGCATGTTCGCTGTCTGGAACGATCATCCCGGCAATGGCATCAGCTACCAGGATGTGTACCACCGCATGTTCCCGGCCATGCAGACGGTGGCAGTGAAAATGTGGGTTGGCAAAAATACCACCGTAGATTTTAAAGGATTCAACAACCAAAGAACAGCGCTCAGCGAAGCGCCCGGGCTTAACCTCCTGGGGCGTCCTGCTAAAGCTGCCAAAGGCGTGGTGTTTGAACTAAAGAATCCTGTACAGGGCAGGCCGTTGGCGCAATCACTTACAGATATTGGTTATAATTACCGTGTACACTTCGATATAATGGCAAACAACAATCCAAAGGGTACCCTGTTATTTTCATCAGATCACTCAAAATTTTACCTATCCGATCCCAGGGAAGGCAGGCTGGGCTTCAGCCGGGACGGCTATGATTACCGCTTTAATTACATCCTGCCGCAAGGTGTAAAGCAACACCTTACCATTGAAGGCACCAACGAATACACCGCCTTATTTGTAAACGGCAAATCCGTGGATTCGCTCAAGATTATTACCCACCCCGATGATGTAAAACGGAAAGATAAAAGGCAATGGGTACAAACCCTGGTGTTCCCATTGAAAACAGCAGGTAATTTCAATGGTACGCTGCATAATCTTAAAGTGGAATTCCTTTGAATGAATATCTTTGTGAAACCAGAATAACGCCTGGTAACATCTAACATTAAATTTGTAAAAAATGCTGAATAGAAATCGCCTGATTGTTTTAATAATTGCGGCTCTGAGTTGGCAGGCAGCCAATGCACAGAAAGCTGAAAGTAACAACAATGACAAGCCTAATGTGATTTATATTTATGCCGACGATCTTGGTTATGGAGAATTAGGAAGTTATGGCCAGCAGAAAATAAAGACACCGAATCTTGACAGGATGGCTAAAGAGGGTATGCGCTTTACACAGCATTATGCAGGGGCGCCTGTTTGTGCGCCTTCACGTACTATGTTGCTCACCGGCAAGCACGCCGGCCAGTCTTATATCCGCGGCAACTATGAGTTAGGCGGCTTTGCCGACGATAAGGAAGGCGGGCAAATGCCTTTACCTGAAGGAACTTTTACACTGGGGCATCTTTTTAAAAACGCAGGCTACGCTACCGCCACCATTGGCAAGTGGGGCCTGGGGGTAGTCAATACTACCGGCCACCCCCTGAAGCAGGGCTTTGATTATTTCTACGGATATTTAGATCAGAAGCAGGCACACAATTATTATCCCACCCACTTATGGGAAAATGAAAAGTGGGACACACTGGATAATCCTTATATCTATGTACACGAGAATATTGACCGTGCAAAGTTTACGGATAAAGACTTTGACAGGTTTAAAGGCAATACATATTCGGTAGATAAGATAACGGAGAAAGCATTGTCATTTATCAGGAAAAATAAGAGCCGGCCTTTCTTCTTGTACCTGCCATACACCTTGCCTCACATTTCCTTGCAGGTGCCTGATAAGTATGTAAACATGTACAAGGGTAAGTTTGATGAAAAGCCATACTATGGCGAAGAAGGCTACACGCCCGCAAAATATCCTTTGTCAACCTATGCGGGCATGATTACCTGCCTGGACGATCAGGTGGGCATTGTGATGAACGAAATTAAAAAGCTTGGTTTAGATAAAAATACCATCATCATGTTTTCGAGCGATAACGGAGCGGCATTTAACGGCGGTGTAAAACCTCAATTCTTCAACAGCGTACAAGGCCTTCGCGGATTCAAGATGGATGTGTATGAAGGCGGCATCCGTGAACCGTTTATTGCCCGGTGGCCGGGTAAAATAGCATCCGGAAAAGTAAGCAGCCATGTTTCTGCACAGTTTGATATGATGGCTACTTTCGCAGATATGCTCAGGCAGCCTATTCCTTCTAAAACCAATGGCATATCTCTT
Organism: Bacteroidota bacterium; assembly: GCA_023422835.1. Lineage (GTDB taxonomy): Bacteria > Bacteroidota > Bacteroidia > Chitinophagales > Chitinophagaceae > Haoranjiania > Haoranjiania flava. Next base: position 9,268 of record JAFAGI010000013.1, read on the forward strand.
TTGCAGGAATTGCTGGGCAGAAAAGGACAGCAGCAACATGCGTACCTGTATTTTGAGTATCCTGAAAAAGGCGGCCAGCTTGCCGTTCGTTGGCAAAACTGGAAAGGCGTAAAGACAGGCATGCAGAAAAATATGAGTGCACCATGGCAGTTGTATAATCTGCAAACCGACCCTTTTGAAAAAAACAATGTTGCCGCACAACACCCTGAAATTTTGAAGCAGCTGGATGAAATCGTAGCGAAAGAGCATCAGAACGCGCACGTAAAAGAATGGGAATTTATCGCGCCGAAGTTCAGGTGATTGTAGCGCAGGGCTGAATGCCGGGCTGCATTGACAAGCACACATTAAAGTTGTAGAAACAAACAAGAAACTGCTGGCTTGGTGTACAGGCTAAATTGTGTACAGAACACATGGCCTACACTTTAAGGCTGGATGACGGGTTTTTCCCGGCTTCAGCGCACTGGCAGAGGCTCGTGGTCTGCCGATAAAAACTATGAAGTATGTAAAAACACCCAAAAACATTTACCCATTATAAGAACAGGCCATCACCTGTTTAGGCCTGTTTAAGCCAAAGCATTTTATCGATCCGGAGATAATTTATTGGAAACAGCAAATTCGCAATCAACTAAAGATTGAAATGTGTAAATTTGAAAATCAATGATTAACATGGTTGCTGCAGGGAGCAATTATTAAAACAGGAAGTACATGCAAACGCACAGATTGTTCTTAGCTTTTATTTCTATTTTATTGGCACAAATAGTATTGGCACAGGAAAAGCCCAACGTAATCCTGATCTATACAGACGACTTAGGCTATGGTGATCTAAGTTGTTATGGAGCTACGAAAATAAAAACACCGCATGTGGACAACCTTGCCTCGCAGGGCATAAAATTTACCAACGGCCACAGTACTTCTGCTACCTGTACTCCCAGCCGCTATGCGCTGATGACAGGTGTGTATCCCTGGCGCAGCGGGGCAGCTATTTTACCCGGTGATGCAGCTTTGATAGTGCCCACCGACCGGTTGACGCTGCCCAAAGTTTTCAAAAATGCAGGCTATAAAACTGCAATCATTGGCAAATGGCATTTAGGCATCGGTACGGAAGTGCAGAAAGACTGGAACGGTGAGCTGAAGCCAGGCCCCAATGAAACCGGTTTCGATTACTCATTCATTTTCCCGGCGACCGCAGACCGTGTGCCTACGGTGTTTGTTGAAAATCACCGGGTAGTAGGGCTTGATCCCGATGACCCGATTGCAGTAGACTACAATAAAAAGATTGGCAATGAGCCTACGGGAAAAGAAAATCCTGAACTGCTGAAAATGAAAGCATCGCCCGGCCAGGGGCACGACAATACCATCGTAAACGGCATTGGCCGCATAGGCTTTATGACGGGAGGCAAAACAGCCCGGTGGACAGATGAGGAAGTTTCTTCCACCTTCCTTACCAGGGCCTTGCAGTACATAGAAGACAACCGTAAACAGCCGTTCTTTCTCTACTTTACCATGACTGAGCCACATGTGCCTCGCATGCCTGCCACCATGTTCAAAGGCAAGAGCGGGCTTGGCTTCAGAGGCGATGCCATCCTGCAAATGGACTGGACAGTGGGAGAGGTCATGAAAAAATTACAAACACTTGGCCTGGATCAGAACACTATGGTGATATTGAGCAGCGACAACGGGCCCGTATTGAATGATGGTTACCAGGATGGCGCCGTAACCATGCTGAATGGCCATGACCCCGCTGCAGGCCTGCGCGGTGGCAAGTACAGTACGCTGGAAGCAGGCACAAGAGTGCCATTCATCATTTCCTGGCCTAAAAAAATAAAGCCGCAAACCTCCAATGCTTTGGTGAGCCAGATGGATTTTCTGGCATCGTTTGCAAGCCTTTTAAACGTTCCCTGTACTATAAAACAGGATGGTGAGAATATGATGAATGCCTTTTTAGGAAAGACTAAAACCGGCAGGTCTGTATACGTGCAGCAGGGCGCTTCACTGGCTGTGGTAAAACAGGGGTGGAAATTGATTCCGCCCAACGGTGGACCTGCCATCAACAAATTGGTAAATATTGAACTGGGCAACGCGCCCGAAGCGCAACTCTATAACCTGAACAACGACCCGCAGGAGAAGAATAATTTAGCAAAAAAATACCCGGAAAAAGTAAAGGATCTTGCAGCGCTTCTGGAAAAAATAAAACAGGATAAATAGGCTGTTGCACCGGCGCTACCGGCAGAAAAACATGATCGATGATAAAAAATATATTGCTGCTGATGTTACTGGCTGTTTCAGCAGCCGGCAAGGCCCAACAAAAGCGGCCAAACATCATCCTCTTCCTGGTAGATTACCTTGGCTGGCAGGACACCTCTGTTCCTTTCTGGGAAGAAACAACGCTGCAGAACAGGAAATTTCATACTCCTGCCATGGAACGCCTGGCAAAAGAAGGAGTTAAGTTCACAAACGCCTACGCCACACCGGTTTGCACGCCCACTCGCGTAAGCTTACTGACGGGCATGAACGTAACCGCTCATCACATAACCAACTGGACATCACCTCTAAAAGACAACCCTACCGATGCAGCCGATAACCAATTTTTGCCCCCTCGCTGGAACTACAATGGTCTTAGCCCGATTGCTGGCGTGCCGCACACCGTGCATGCCACTACATTTCCGCAGCTGCTGAAAGAAGCCGGCTATTACACCATTCATGCAGGCAAGGGGCACTGGGCTTCAAACGGCACACCCGGAAGCAATCCGCTGAACCTGGGCTTTTTAATCAACATCACCGGCAGTGGCGCCGGCAGCCCGCAGAGCTATCTGGGAAGCGACAATTACGGCAACCTGCCCGGAAAGGCACGCTGGCAGGCGGTGCCCGGGCTGAATGAGTACTATGGTTCAGATACTTTTCTTACAGAAGCGCTTACACTTGAAGCCCTGAAAGCGCTGGAAGAACCGGTGAGCCGCAAGCAGCCCTTTTTCCTTAACATGTCGCACTATGCCGTACACGATCCTTTGATGCCCGATAAACGTTTTTTTCAGAAATACCTGGATAAAGGCCTGGATTCGCTTGAAGCTGCCTATGCAACGCTGGTGGAAGGAATGGACAAAAGCCTGGGCGATATAATGCAATTTTTAAAAGCTAAAAAGATAGAACACAATACCATTATTTTGTTTATGAGCGACAATGGTGGCCTGAGTAATCCCGGTTACAGGTCCGGAACTTCCTATATGCAAAATGCACCGTTGCGCTCGGGAAAAGGATCGGTGTACGAAGGCGGCATACGCGAGCCGATGATTGTAAAATGGCCGGGCATAACCAAGGCGGGCGCAGCCGCAAAACAATACATAATGGTGGAAGACTTTTTTCCGACGATACTGGAAATGGCCGGCGTGAAAAAATATAAAACCCTGCAGCATGTCGACGGCCGCTCGTTTGTGCCGGTGTTAAAAAATATTTCATTCACGGACAACCAAAGAGTCCTTGTTTGGCATTCGCCCAACAAATGGGTACAGCAGGACGGGCCGGGCATCAATTATTTCAGCGCAATACGGCAAGGAGACTGGAAGCTGGTTTACAGCATGCGCTCGGGTACAGCACAGCTATTCAACATAAAAAACGATATCGGTGAAAATACCGATCTGTCAGCCGCGAACCCGCAGAAAACCAAAGAATTATTAAACCTGCTGGGCATGCGTTTAAAAAATACAAAAGCGCCGATGCCCGTAGATGCTGCCACAGGAATGCCCTTGCCTTACCCGGCACAGTAGTCACTGGTTGCCAGCCTGCATATACAGGAAATTAAAACAACGCAGATGAAACATACAGCCATAGTAGTTTTGCTATTTTTATTTTTAATGAATAAAGTGCAGGCCTCAGGCACCACAGCACTGAAAGTATTGCAGTTAAATACTTGGCATGCTACCTCTAAGGTTCCCGGCGGCTTTCCAGGGCTGGTAAAGATCATTCAACAAACGGATGCCGATATTTTGCTTCTGTGCGAGCTGAACAACAGCAAAAAAGAAAACCTCACCGGCAAGCTGACAGACACTTTACAGAGGCTGGGAAAATTTTATTACGGAAATGACCGGGCTAAAAGTGCCGGCATACTTTCCAGGTACCCGATAAACTATGCTCCCGCCACCTATTCAGACGTGGAGGATTTTATGACTAAAGCCTATATATCTGTAGCGGGCCGCACGTTGGCCGTATATTCGGCGCACCTGGATTATACAAACTACGCCTGCTACCTGCCCCGCGGCTACAGCGGCACTACCTGGAAAAAGCTGGATGCCCCGGTTTTGGATGTGAAAGCAGTGCTCCAGGCCAACAGGATGTCACGAAGGGACGAGGCAATAGCAGCTTTCGTTAAAGATGCAAAGGAAGAGATACGCCGCGGCAATATGGTGTTAATGGGTGGCGATCTGAATGAGCCTTCACACCTGGACTGGCAGGCAGATACCAAACACCTGAGAGACCATAATGGCTTGGTTGTAAACTGGGATTGCTCGGTCATGCTAAGTAAGATGGGCATGGTAGACGTCTATAGAAAAAAATACCGCGATGCCGTCAGGAACCCGGGCTTTACCTATCCTTCCGCAAACAGCGGCGCAGAACCGGCTACTCTTACCTGGGCGCCGGAAGCTGATGAAAGAGAACGCATAGATTTTATCTATTATTATCCTAACCGCTGGTGGATACTCAGCAATGCATATATCGTGGGGCCGGAAGAAAGTATTTGCAGGGGAAAAGTAAAAGCCAATGATTCAGACGATGTACTCATCACTCCTGAAGGCGTGTGGCCCACAGACCACAAGGGCAACCTGGCGGTGTTTAAAATTACAACTGCAAAGTAATGCACACGCATTGTAGGCCTATAAAAGTATCGGCAACAAAAAGAATCAACGAACAAAGTATTCAAAGACAGTAAACGGCGAAATCAAATATGACAAACCCAAGCATTCAAGACATGGTTCAGTGGCCAAGTGTATAATCATTCCCATGACAGCAATTATTGCCCATCATGTTATTCCCGTAACACCATCCCTGGAATTATGAAAGAGTGAAACATATCAATTGCAACTGTTTTATGAATGGAAACCAGGTTAATAGTCTACCCTTACAAAGATGGATGCATAGACCATGGTTATCTATCAATGAATGTTAGAAGTAAACAGAAATACCTGCTAAAGCGCCAAACAGGTTTTGCCGGAGATTGTGGTCATCAGCGTTTTTACTGTTGAGCCTGTTGCGCGAGTACTGAAGATTCAGGTCAAAGGAAACAGAGCGGTTGATAAAGTAGGCAATACCGGCACTTCCGTTCAGGGATAAACCGGTGTATTGCTTGTTGATATTTTGCGAGGAGTTATCGGATACCTCCTGCCCTTTGGTTATTAAATAACCTGCACCTACACTCAGGTTGGGCTTCAGGTTGCCATTCACAGGAAAGAAGTAGGTGGCGGATGGGATAATGCCCAGGGAAGTGGCTAAGGTTTCACGGTAGATGCCGCCTTTATCACCTGGATATGTACCTAAAAAAATCTGTTGGCGTGTATAGTTGTAATTGTAAGATGCAGAAATACCTACTGACAGGTTATCGGCAATGAAATAGCCTGCACCCGTTTTAAAGCTATAGTCGCGGCTCTTGATTACATCATCGAAATCGTTATGCGTATGCTCAGGTTGGCTCCTGCCAAACAGCAGTTTAATATCTGTATTGGCCGTTAGGATCATCCTGCCTTTTTCGGTCTGGGCAAAACCAATGTTGAAAACGGATATAAAAAAAATATAAAGAAATATACGCTTATTCATATTGAAGAATTGGCTGTAAAGTGTCATGTAAAAAATTAAAAATATACAGATACGCCTGCCGCCAGGCCAATGATGTTCTGGGTTTGGGAGGAGTTGCCGGTTCCCTTGTCTTTTAATTGAAGATGTGCATATTGTACGCCAAGATCAAAAGAAAAGTTGCGATTAGGAAAATAAGAGACGGCAGGCGACACATGAAAGGTAATGCCTTCGGCGTCTGTTTTATCTTTAAATACCCACGTATAGCCGGCTCCTGCACTCAATTGTGGCCTTAGCCTTCCTCCAACGGGAATAAAATAGGTAATGGAAGGAACTACGCTGGCTGACCAGTTATGAAAATAAGGTGCATTGTGGTCCGGCTCCGTACGGTTGTAAACAATGCCGCCGTTGATGCCAACAGCCAGATCTTTTACAATAAAATAAGCCATGGCGGCCTGGAGATTCGCAGTCTTTGTTTTAACAGCGTTTCCGCGGCCACTGTCAACGGCAACACTGGTTGTCGAGGAAAGAAAACCAAGATTAGTAGCGCCGGACAGGGCAAAACGCCCTTTTTCAGTTTGAGAAAATCCCTTGGCCAAAAAAAGGAGCAACAATACGGGAATAAAAAATTTTTTCATTGGAGATAGATGAGAATAATTATAAGTTAAAGCTATGCAAAATTTTAATACAAGAATAAGAATGTATATGTATTTTTGAAAATAAATAAAATAGTGAAAAGAACAATTACCTGCAGCCGCCAACCTGGTTTTACGCCAGCATGAGTTTGGGCTGTTGAGGCAGCAATAAGAGCGGGCAAAACAACCTTTAGGAATGTGTTCTGCAAAGGTGTTTTACAAATAAAACATATCTCTTCAAGCCGGGTCTTATCCTGGTTCACCGAAAGAGCAAGAGAAGGTTGGCATCTGGGTGTTTGGCACAAAGAAGAAATAAAAGAAAAGTTGGGGCCTTTGTGTATTTATTGTCTATTGTGGTTCAATTAGTATTGTTTTTGCACAGGATCAGCAACATTTATATTAAATAACACAACTATGGAAATTGACTGGAAAGAAATCTTTGCTATAGAAACACACTTTATGGCGTTGGTATTAAGAGCAACATTCCTGTACTTGGGTATATTGTTGCTCTTAAGGTTATTGCCGCGGAGAACCGGCGGCGAAGTAGCAGCCACAGACCTGGTCTTTGTGGTGCTGATCGTGGAAGGAGCCTCGAATGCGTTAGGAGATTACACTTCTGTGTCGGAAGGTTTTATCGTGATCTGCACTTTCCTTGCCTGGAACTACTTCCTGAACTTTCTGAGCTACCATGTGCCGTTTGTGGAAAAATTACTTTTTTCTCCGCCGCTGCTCATCATTAAAAACGGGAAAATAATCAGGAAAAACCTGCGGAAAGAATACCTCACCCAAGAAGAACTATACGACCAGCTTCGCAAAGAAGGCATAGAAGACATTAATGAAATAAAAACCGCGCACGTAGAAAGCGACGGCAAGATCAGTTTTATAAAGAAAGGAGGGTAAGGAGCAATACTTTTGTATGTAATGGCTATTGACACAACGTGCAGCATTTAAATATTGTACTTCCGGATCGCTTAATAAATATTAATTTTACAATAATGAAGCCGCACATTCTTATAATAGATGATGAAGTAAAATTGAGCACATTGCTCGGCCGTATCTTAAGCCTGGATGATTACGAAGTCTCGCTTGCAGCTACATGCAAAGAAGGTTGGGCACATTTCAGTCTTATGGAATGACCTTGATTTGCAGATATCGGTAGGCAACCGACAAACAATTTCGCGCTACCTGACTATATATGCGGAGATATTATCTCATTGAGCAGCACCCATGTGGGAAAAGGAGTACGTTCAGGCCAGCTTAATGCCGTTGCAAGCCATATATGCCTGTGGATGCACCGTTTGGCTTGAAATGATAATCCCGCCCGTGGAATTTTATGCTTTCTATACTTTCCGCGTTAAACTCTATGTAGTAAAGCTATCGCTCTTTTTGTAAACTCGTTGTTTTTCCGAAGCTGTTTTTCTGAATCCGTCAGTAGCCTCTGCAGCAAATTATGTTAGCAATTTCACCAGAAGAGAATTACAGAATGCTAAATAATTACAACATTATTATGCATTATAGTAAACATAATAATTACAACTACCTGCGAGTCAAATTAATAAAAAGTATGAAAGCTCGTATAAACAGAAAAGCCCTGAAACATACTGTTTACAAGGCTTTCTATCTGTGGGCCCACCTGGACTTGAACCAGGGACCACCTGATTATGAGTCAGGTGCTCTAACCAGCTGAGCTATAGGCCCGGAATTTTTCAGAGTGATTCTTAAAATTCGAGGACTGCAAAGTTAATGAAAAAATCAAATTAAATAATTTATTTTCGTCCAAAATTTATTGGATAAATGCAAAGCGTTAAAAACATTATTTTCGACCTCGGCGGCATCTTCATAGACATTCATTATCTCCGCACCAAAAAAGCATTTGAGAGCCTGGGCATCATGGATTTCGACAGTTTTTTTATGCAGCACCATTCCAATCCCCTGTTTGCCGGTTTTGAAAAAGGGCTGGTCACAGACGAAGATTTTTTCGAAGGCTTCAGAAAAGAAACAAACACCAGCCTTTCAGATGAGCAAATCACAAAAGCCTGGAATGCCATGCTCGGCGATTTCCGTAAAAGTTCTATCGACTGGCTGAAGAAGATAAGCGCAGATTACAAAGTGTTCCTGTACTCCAATACCAATCACGTGCACCATATATTTTTTTCAAAGCTGTTTGCTGATACTATTGGAGGCACCTTGGAAAGCCTTTTTGAAAAAGCTTATTTTTCGCATGAATTGCACCATCGTAAGCCTGACGCTGCAGGCTTCCAGGCCATTTTACAGCAACAGGGCCTTGCCGCCGGAGAAACGCTGTTTATAGACGATACGCCCATCAATGTAGAAGCTGCGTCGGCGCTGGGCATGTATACCATTCTCCTGCAAAGCCCGATGCGCGTGGAAGATATAAAGCTGTAGAATTAATCCTTCACCTCTTCAAACTCAATGTATTCGCCCTTGTCGACAGGCTTGTGCGGAATGTTTTGATTGCTGTTGTCTGTAGCGCTGTGACCACTTTGCTGTGATTGCATCTCGCGCACTTTCCTCTTTACTTCAGCAGTCGTGCGCATTACAGGAAGCACAAAACCCACCGTGAAGCGGTAAACAAAGTATAAGAAGATGGCCAATAGTATGTATCCCATGTTTACAAATTTACTTCTCTTTGTACAATTATCATTGATCTGCACTAAGATTAACAAAAGAGTTTCCTGTGCGGCTTAACATTCAGCCACTTTGAATAGCTTTGCAATTATGCAGCCATCTTTTTCTAAAATACTGATTTTTGTCTTATTATCTGCTGTTTCACAAAAGGCGTTGGCACAGGAAATTGACAGTGCGGAGTTGGCAGATATCAAAGTAACAGGCTACATCAACCGGCAGGCTGTATTGCATATCCCCGGCGCGGTAAATGTGGTGGATACCGCACAAATGAATGCCCTCACCGGCAACACGCTGCTGCCGGCACTGAATGCCTTGCCCGGCATTCGCATGGAAGAGCGTTCGCCTGCAAGCTACAGGCTTTCCCTGCGCGGCAGCCTGATGCGTTCACCTTTTGGGGTGCGCAATGTAAAGGTGTACCTGCGCCATTTTCCCCTAACCGACGCAGGGGGTAATACCTACCTGAATATCCTTAGCAGGAATGCAGTAGAAAATATAGAAGTGCTCAAAGGCCCAGATGGCAGCCTCTTTGGCGCAAACTCCGGCGGTGTGGTGATTTTAAATCCTGATACGGATAACTTTTCGGACCAGGTAAAAGCAGAGGTGCGCACCGGTTCCTTTAATTTGTTTGAGGAAAATATCCTATGGAGAAAAAACGCCGGAAGCCACACGCTGCGTGTGACACAGAGCTATGAATCTGCTGACAACTACAGGGTGAACAGTGCCGCTAAAAGATTTTTTGTTGATGTACACGACCGGTGGAGATATGCCAAAAACAGGGAGCTCGAGTTGCTGGCGCTTTATTCGCGTTTGCAGTATCAAACACCGGGCGGGCTTACACAGGAGCAGATGCAACAAGACCCGCGGCAGGCACGCTCGGCTACGAAAACTATGCCCGGCTCGGCAGAACAAAAAACAGGCACAGTGAATAAATATATGTTCGGCGGCCTCTCGCACAAAACAGATTTCTCTGAAAATCTCTCTCATCTGGTGGCACTGTTTGCAGGCAATGCAGACTACATGAACAGGTTTATCACCAATTACGAAAACCGCGATGAGCCTACTTTTGGCTGGCGAAGCTATTTTACATACAGTGCTAAAACTTCAGTGTCCGGGAATTTTAACTGGAAATATACCCTGGGTACGGAGGGCGCACACACCAGAGTAAAGATCGCCAATTATGACAACAACAAAGGTGAAGCCGGAAATTTACAATCTGACGCTGACATTAATACGCTACAGCATTTTTATTTCAATAAAATTGACATGTCACTTAACGGCAGGCTGTTTGTTGAAGCAGCCGTAAGCCTTAATTTTTATAAATATTTTTTCAAAGACACAGGCATCACCAAAAGCTTTGCGCCGCAATGGATGCCACGCGCGGCTTTCAGCTATGCGCTTGCAAGCAACTTCATCTGGCGGGGTTCGCTAAGTAAAGGCTATTCGCCGCCCACAACTGCAGAGATTCGACCTTCAGACAATAAAATATATGATCAGCTTAATCCGGAGCATGGCTGGAACTACGAAAGCGGTTTCCGGCTAAACCTGCTGAACGGCAGATTATTTGTTGATGCTTCTGTATTTCACTTCGGCCTGCGCGATGCGATCGTGCGGCGTACAAATGAAGGTGGCGCCGAGTATTTTGTAAATGCTGGCGGTACAAAGCAGACAGGTCTGGAAGCCTGGATGAATTATAAGCTCATAACGCCAGCTCAGCAATTGTTTGTAAAGAAACTGCACGTCAGCGCTGCATTCACCCGAAGCTTTTTCCGCTTCGCAGAATATTTGTATGACGATAAAAATTATGCCGGCAACCTGATGACCGGTGTGCCCAAAACTATGCTGTCCAATACACTGGCGGCAGATTTTCCTGCAAATCTGTCTTTATCGGTTTACTACAACTATACCTCATCACTGCCGCTGAATGATGCCAACGATGCGTTCGCAAAGCCGTATCACCTGGTGCAGGTAAAAGCAGAGAAAACTTTCCTGCGGAATAAATCATCTGTAAGCCTGCATGTAGGAGCAGATAACCTCCTGAATGCAAGCTACAGCCTGGGCAACGACCTCAATGCGTTTGGGAAAAGGTATTACAACCCGGCAGCGCCCCGGAATTATTGGGTGGGCGTGGTATGGAAAGCAGGTACAAAAAAATAGCCGCAATATATGCAGCTATTTTCTTGAATATCGGAATAAACCATTTCTTGAATAGTTTACTTAATCAGGTGAAATTATTTAATTTCAACTTCAGCGCCTGCTTCTTTCAGTTTAGCAGCAACTTCGTCAGCTTCAGCTTTAGAAACGCCTTCTTTGATTGGTTTTGGAGCGCCATCAACTAATTCTTTAGCTTCTTTAAGGCCTAAACCGGTGATGTCTTTTACTACTTTCACAACACCCAATTTAGCAGCGCCTGCACTTGTAAGAACTACGTCAAAAGAAGTTTTTTCTTCTGCAGCAGCAGCGCCTCCGCCGGCAGCAGGTCCTGCTACAGCTACAGCAGCAGCTGCAGGCTCAATGCCGTACTCGTCTTTAAGGATTTGTGCTAATTCATTAACCTCTTTTACAGTAAGGTTTACTAACTGTTCAGCAAATTGTTTTAAGTCTGCCATGATTTTTTACTTTTTAAACCGCCTTCATATTCACCGTGTGAATCCGGCGGGTGATGATTGATTTTTCCCCCACTTAAGCCCGGAGGATTAGGCTGTATGTTTACGCTTCCTGTGGAGCGCGTTCTTCCAAAGCTTTGATAAGGCTTGCAAGTTTGCTGCCGGCGTTCAGGCCGCTGATAACATTCTTGGCGGGAGACTGCAACAAGCCGATGATTTCACCGATAAGCTCGTCTTTGCCTTTGATGGTTTTCAGTGTCTGCAACTGATCGTCGCCTACGTATACGCTTCCGTCGAGGAAAGCTGCTTTCAGCACAGGTTTTTCGCCTTTTTCCTTACGGAAATCGCTGATGATGATGGCGGGATCTTTTGCATTGTTGGAAAACATCAGTGCGGTTACATTGTGCAAAGAATCAAATACGCCTGCATATCCTTCAGCATCCAGTGATTCCAACGCTTTTTTAATCAAAGTGTTTTTAGCCACTTTCATTTCAACTTCCTTATCGAAGCAGGCGCGGCGGAGCTGGCCGATTTGGCTAACTGTAAGCGCTTCTGTATTGGTGATGTAGAAGTTGGTATATTGAGAGAACTTTTCTTTCAAAAGTTCGATCACTTCATTTTTTTGTTCTTTAGTCATTTCTCGGAAATTTTAGTGTTGAACAGATTTGGTATCTACTGCAATGCCCGGGCTCATAGTGCTTGCAACACTAACGCTTTTTACGTAAGTACCTTTAGCGGCAGTTGGTTTTAGTTTCATCAAAGCATTGATCAGCTCCTGGCAGTTTTCAACTATTTTCTCAGGAGTGAAAGAAACACGGCCGATTGATGCGTGTACTATACCTGCTTTATCTACTTTAAAAGCAATTTTACCACCTTTTACTTCGTTTACCGCAGCTGCCACATCGTTGGTTACAGTGCCTGTTTTAGGGTTGGGCATCAGGTTTCTTGGGCCTAACACTTTACCAAGACGGCCAATCTTAGGCATTACAGAAGGAGTAGCGATGATCACGTCTACATCAGTCCATCCGCTGTCGATCTTAGCAATGTATTCATCCAGTCCTACATAGTCGGCGCCTGCAGCAGTTGCATCTGCTTCTTTATCCGGCGTGCATAAAACCAGTACAGATTTGGTTTTACCTGTACCGTGCGGAAGGGTTACGGTGCCGCGTACCTGCTGGTCGGCTTTCCTGGGGTCTACGCCCAGGCGTACGTGCAAGTCAACAGAACTGTCGAACTTGGTTGTGTTCACTTCTTTTACCAATGCAGAAGCTTCGGCAAGAGTATATAATTTGTTCTTTTCTATTTTCGCTTCAGCGACTTTTCTTTTTTTGGAAATTTTTGCCATCTCAAATTAGTTTTAAGGATTAATATTAATTTTCCCAGGGAGCGGCGCCTTCCACTGTTATTCCCAGGCTGCGGGCAGTACCGGCTACCAGTTTCATCGCGCTTTCCAGCGTAAAGCAGTTAAGATCAGGCATTTTGTCCTTAGCGATCTCTTCTACCTGTGCCCAGGTAACCTTGCCTACTTTGTTGCGATTGCTTTCCTTAGAACCTTTTTGAATTTTGGCTGCTTCCATCAGTTGGATAGCTGCAGGAGCAGTTTTAATAACGAAGTCGAAAGACTTGTCAGAATAAACCGTGATGACTACAGGAAGTACTTTTCCTGGTTTGTCCTGGGTTCTTGCATTGAATTGTTTGCAGAACTCCATAATGTTCACACCTTTGGAACCTAAGGCAGGCCCTACCGGTGGTGCAGGGTTAGCTTGTCCGCCCTTTACCTGCAACTTTACGAAACCTGAGATTTCTTTTGCCATTTTAATTAATTTTTTGGTGATAACGTCCCGCCTTGGGCGAGACTCCCAATACAATATTTCTTATAAAGAACTATTTGGGGCTGCAAAGGTAATCAATTCAGGGTAAATGACAAATATTTTTATATCAATATTTGCCAATGCGTACGTTGGCAGTCAGCAGTTTCCTGATTTCCGAAGCCTGCACGCTGCTCATGTGATCTTTCGGTATCAGAAAAAATGCTCTTTTATTAAAATAAAGATGGAAGAAGTGCGGTGTTTCAAAGAAGTTGGAAAAACGGTTCCATTCCCATTCCGACCTGCCGCGCGCATTTTCAATGCTGATATATTGTGGTGTAAAGCCCGCTGCAAAGCTGTCGCGGAAAGTGTTTTTAGATTTTTTGTAAATAATAAGTGGCAGGAGGTAAAAAACCACTATAAAAAAAGCCATCCAGATAAAAGAAGCCAGCAGGAAAATCTGGGGTTGTATTTTTTTCATAAAAAGAAATACGCCTGCCAGAACGGAAAATACAATCGTGATCACCGCCAATATTTTAATCTCCGGGCGCGAAATAAAATGAAAGCGTAGCGCCTGTATCACTTTTTTCTTATCATAATTAAAAAGTATCTGCATATGTCGCTCTTATCAAAAATAAGTTACAAATAGAGGTATTTATTTCGAAGAAATCAAAATTTTTTAGAATACTGTTTACGATCTTAAAATCCCATGCTCCAAAAGCGTGCTAATTTTGAAGGTTGTTTGGTTTCAGCAACTACAAAGGGCATCAAAAAATAGTTATTGATAAGGAATTTTACTACTTTTGCACATAATCTTATTCCGAAATTAGCACTTATGCAGCTATTGAATATTCTTTTATTACAGGCGGCGCAAACGCAGCAGGCTTCAGGCACATCGGCGGAGTATATTCCTATTGTAGTGCATATTCTTTTTGCCCTGGCTTTTGTGGCGATACTGGTTTGGATATCGCACCTTTTGGGGCCCAAAAGGCCTACTGAAGTAAAGCTTGAAACTTTTGCCGGCGGTTTAAAAGAGCACCACGGCCACGCAAGGCAGCCGGTATCTGTAAAATACTTCTTGGTGGCTATTTTATTTGTGTTGTTCGACGTGGAAGTGATTTTCTTTTACCCCTATGCCGTGAACTTTAAAGCGCTTGGCTGGCAGGGCTTTATCACTGTATTGATATTTGTAAGCCTGTTTATAACCGGGTTGATTTATTTGTATAAGAAAGGTGCGCTGAATTGGGAAGATTAATATTGAATGAATCAAAACTAAGGAGAAAAAATTATGGCTCGTCCAGTAAGATTTAATATAAATGCAAAAGAGGCAGATATAAATGACAACATTGCACTGAGAGAAATGCCCGAAGGCCTCGCCGGTGAAGGTTATTTTGCTACCTCATTAGAAAAGGTGATAGGCATGGGAAGACAGTTTTCCATGTGGCCCGTGCCTTTTGCCACTTCCTGCTGCGGTATAGAATATATGGCCACGGTGGCCAGTAATTATGATATCGGCCGGTTTGGAGGAGAAAGGATGGCGCATGCACCCCACCAGTGCGATGTGCTGATGGTAATGGGAACTATTTCCAAGAAAATGGCCCCCATTATTAAAAGAGTGTATGCGCAAATGGCAGAACCCAGGTGGGTGATGGCTATCGGCGCCTGCGCCTGTTCCGGCGGCATATTTGATACTTACTCTGTATTGCAGGGCATTGACCAGATTGTGCCGGTAGACGTATACGTATCCGGCTGCCCGCCCCGCCCTGAAGGCATCATTGAGGGATTTATGCTCATACAGGAGCTCAACAGGAATGAAAGCCTTCGCCGCAGAAACAGTGAACATTACAAAGCATTATTAGGCACATACGGAATAGAATAATTACCAACCATGACAAATGAGTCTGTAAAAGAGAAATTAATAACCACCTTCGGTGATAAGGTTTTCGCGTTCGATGAGCCTTACGGCATGCTGGAATTTCATATCCATGCCGAAGATAATATTAATATTTTAAGAGAATTGTATGAGAATGATGCTTTCTCATTCCGTTTCCTGACCGATGTCACTGCTGTGCATTTCCCTCATAAAAAAGGACAGGAGTTTATGATCGTGTACCACTTGCACAACCTGGTGGACAATTTCAGGATGAGGATTAAGACTTCGCTTGATATAGATAACTTAAATATTCAGTCAGCTACGGCGCTGTTCGAGTCTGCTAACTGGCAGGAAAGGGAAACCTATGACTTTTATGGTATCAATTTCGTGAACCATCCGAATTTAAAACGTATTTTAAACCCGGATGAAATGGATTATTTCCCCATGAGAAAAGAATACCCGCTGGAAGACCAGACCCGCCTGGATAAGGATAATGCAATGTTTGGAAGATAATTAAACACAAAATAATATATTCAACTCAAAATGGTTGAAGAACAGATACATACTAAAGACAACGAGCATATAAACCTTCCCGAAGGATTTATAGAGAAAAAGACGGTAACCATCAATTTCGGCCCTGCACACCCGGCTACGCACGGCGTGTTTCAGAACATTATGGAAATTGATGGCGAGCGCGTGGTTTCTACAGAAATGACGGTAGGCTATATTCACCGTGCTTTTGAGAAAATTGCAGAGCACCGCCCGCTGTACCAGATCACACCACTTACAGACAGGATGAACTATTGCTCAAGCCCCATCAACAACATGGGCTGGCATATGACTTGCGAGAAGCTATTAAAAATACAGACGCCCAAGCGCGTGGATTACATGCGCATCATTATCATGGAGCTGGCGCGTATTGCCGACCACATCATCTGCAACACTATTATTGTGCAGGATTCCGGCGCCTCTACGCCTTTCATCTACCTGATGCAGGACAGGGAGGCCATCTATGAAATTTATGAAGAGATCTGCGGATCACGCCTTACTACCAACATTGGCCGTATCGGCGGGTTCGAGCGCAATTTCAATGAGGTTGCCTGGAGAAAATTAGAAATTTTCCTGGAAAAGTTTCCCCATAAACTCAAAGAATTTGAAGCCCTTACCCAGCGCAACCGCATCTTCATGGACAGGACCATCGGCGTAGGGCCGATCTCTGCCGAACGTGCGCTGAACTATGGCTTTACAGGCCCCAACCTGCGTGCTACGGGCGTTGATTATGACGTAAGGATTCATACACCTTATTGCAGCTACGAGGATTTTGACCTGCAGGTACCTGTAGGAAGCACAGGAGATGTTTACGACCGCTACCTGGTGCGCAACCAGGAGATGTGGCAGTCTTACAGCCTCATCAAACAGGCGTATGAAAAGTGTATGGAATTTAAAGGAAAAGATGCAGAAGTGTATCATGCGGATGTGCCAGAGTATTATCTTCCCAAGAAAGAAGATGTATACACCAAGATGGAAGCATTGATCTGGCATTTTAAAATTATCATGGGTGAAACGGCTCTGCCGGCGGGTGAAGTTTACCACTCTGTGGAAGGTGGTAATGGCGAGCTGGGCTTCTACCTGATCAGCGATGGCGGCAGAACACCATACCGCCTGCATTTCAGGCGTCCGTGTTTTATCTATTACCAGGCATTTGAAGAGCTGATCAAAGGAGGTTTGCTGAGCGATGCGGTTATCAACATGAGTAGCCTGAACCTGATTGCAGGAGAAATGGATGCCTAAAGATTGGTAAGAAATACCAGGCAGAATTTAAAAGTTAAAGAACGAAATAGAGTATAATGATTCAGTTTTCGGAAGGCACGCTAAAAAAAGTGCAGGAGATTATAGGCCGCTATCCCGAAGGGAAGCAGAAAAGCGCTCTGATACCTGTTTTGCACTTGGCACAACAGGAGTCAGGAGGCTGGCTGGATGTGCCTGTGATGGATTATGTAGCAGGGTTGCTACAGTTAGAGCCGATTGAAGTGTATGAGGTGGTTACGTTTTACAGCATGTTCCACACGAAGCCGGTAGGCAAATATGTGCTTGAAGTATGCCAGACCGGCCCCTGTATGCTCAACGGCAGCGACAACATCATTGCTTATATTGAAGAGAAGCTGAACATCGGGCCGGGTGATACCACTCCCGACGGGATGTTTACCCTGAAAACTGTGGAATGCCTGGGTGCCTGCGGCTATGCGCCCATGCTGCAACTGGGAAAATTCTACAAAGAGCATTTAACCAGGGAAAAAATAGATGCATTGATTGAGGAATGCAGATCCGGCGCTACGCTGGCAAAATAAAGAAATTTACAACGGCTGTTAATTTGATTTTTAATACAAAATGAAATTATTATTAGATAAAGCACACATTGAAGGCATTCGCTTCTTCGACACCTACCGCAAAAACGGCGGCTATACGGCAGTTGAAAAGGCGCTTAAAATGTCTCCGGATGAAGTTGTGGAAGAAGTAAGGAAGAGCGGGCTCAGAGGAAGAGGCGGCGCGGGCTTCCCCACAGGGCTTAAATGGTCTTTCCTGGCTAAACCAGAAGGCATTCCCCGCCACCTGGTGTGCAATGCAGACGAGTCTGAGCCGGGTACTTTTAAAGACAGGTATTTAATGGAATTTATTCCTCACCTGCTCATAGAAGGACTGATTGTTTCAAGCTATGCATTGGGATCTAACAACACCTATATTTATATCCGCGGAGAATATGCGTGGATACCCGATATACTGGAACAGGCAATTGAAGAAGCAAGAAGCAACGGGTGGCTGGGTAAAAACATCCAGGGCAGCGGCTTCGATTGTGAGATATATGTGCACCGCGGTGCCGGCGCTTACATTTGCGGCGAAGAAACTGCTTTGCTCGAAAGCCTGGAAGGAAAA
Source organism: Bacteroidota bacterium (assembly GCA_023422835.1). Classification (GTDB taxonomy): domain Bacteria; phylum Bacteroidota; class Bacteroidia; order Chitinophagales; family Chitinophagaceae; genus Haoranjiania; species Haoranjiania flava. Next base: position 27,545 of record JAFAGI010000013.1, read on the forward strand.
CGAGGCAACCCGAGGATAAAACCTCCGTTTCCGGCCGTAAAAGGCGCCTGGGACCGGCCTACCGTGGTAAACAACGTGGAGACACTGGCAGCGGTAGTTCCGATCATGAATATGGGCGGGGCAGCTTACGGAAACATAGGCGTAGGCAAATCTACAGGTACCAAACTTATTTCTGCCTGCGGCAACCTCAACAAGCCGGGCGTGTACGAGATACCTTTTGACCTGAGCGTAGAGGAATTTATATTCAGCGATGAATGGTGCGGCGGCATTCCCAACGGAAAACGTTTGAAAGCCTGCATTCCGGGCGGTTCATCTGTTCCTATTTTACCCGCAAGCTTATTACTGACTACTTCTACCGGCGAAAAAAGGCTGATGAATTATGAAAGCCTTTCTGAAGGGGGCTTTGCCACGGGATCAATGCTGGGCTCCGGCGGTTTTATTGTGTTGGATGAAGACCAGTGCGTGGTGAAACATACTTATACTTTGGCGCGTTTCTACCGTCATGAAAGTTGCGGTCAGTGTTCACCATGCAGGGAAGGCACCGGCTGGATGGAGAAGATATTGAAGAATATTGAAGACGGTCGCGGTAAAATGAGCGATATTGATTTATTGTGGGATATCCAGAGGAAGATTGAAGGCAATACCATTTGCCCGCTAGGCGATGCAGCAGCATGGCCGGTTGCCGCAGCCATCAGGCATTTCAGGGATGAGTTTGAATGGCATGTGACCAATCCGCAGGAAGCGCTGACAAGAAACTACGGCCTGGCAAATTATGCAGAACCAAGAATAACAGATACGGCGGCAGTACCGGCATAGTTGCTCCGCTGAAAAAGATATAAAATGGCTGAAGAACAATTATTTAAAGTAACCATTGACAACATTACCATAGAGGTTCCGTCAGGAACCTCTATCCTGGAAGCTGCCAGGAAGATTGGCGGAGACGTTACACCCCCGGCCATGTGCTACTACAGCAAGCTGAAGGGTACCGGCGGTAAATGCCGTACCTGCCTGGTTGAGGTCAGCAAAGGTTCGGAAAAAGACCCGCGCCCTATGCCTAAGCTGGTGGCAAGCTGCCGCACAACCGTAATGGATGGCATGGAAGTAAAAAATATCACCTCCTCCAAAGTGGTGGATGCACGCGCAGGCGTAGTGGAGTTTCTGCTCATCAACCATCCGCTGGATTGCCCCATCTGCGACCAGGCAGGAGAGTGCCACCTGCAAGACCTCAGCTACGAACACGGCGATGCAGGCACACGCTTTGAGTTTGAAAAAAGAACTTTCAAAAAGGTTGACCTGGGAGATAAGATACAACTGCACATGACGCGCTGCATACTTTGCTACCGCTGTGTGTACCTGGCCGACCAGCTTACCAACAAAAGAGTACATGGTGTGCTCGACAGGGGCGATCATGCTCAAATAGCTACTTACATTAAAGAAAGCCTGGGCAATGAATTTATCGGCAACGTAATAGACGTGTGCCCGGTAGGCGCATTGACAGACAGGACATTCCGTTTTAAAAACCGTGTTTGGTTCCTGAAGCCGCAGAACGCGCACAGGGACTGTTCTACCTGCAGCGGTAAAGCCACTGTATGGCTAAGAGGCGATGAAGTATTCCGCGTTACAGCCCGTAAAGATGAGTGGGGAGAAGTGGAAGACTGGATCTGTAATGAATGCCGCTTCGATAAGAAGCTCACCAGCGACTGGGTAATTGAGGGGCCAAGAGAGATCAACAGGCATTCCGTGATCTCGCAGAACCATTATACCAAAGAAACAAAAGAACCGCAGGAGTTTTTACCGGAAATTCTGGGCCGCAAGCCAAGGATTCTGCTCGACATTCATGATGTAAGCGATGTAGACAAGCCGGGCATAGACCTTAGCCTGATAGAAGGCCCTGCGCACTCAACGGATTTTGATACAAACACTAACGAAAACTACGAAAGCAAATGATATTGTTAGCTATTGACTGGTGGATAATCTTTGAGAAATTTATTCTCACAGTTATCGTAATTTTAGTATGCTTTCTGATAGCATTATATTCCACTTATGGCGAGCGTAAGGTTGCTGCCTTTATGCAGGACCGCCACGGCCCGAACCGTGCAGGCCCCTTCGGCTTGTTCCAGCCTTTAGCCGACGGCGCAAAATTTTTCTTTAAAGAAGAGGTTATACCCAATGCTGCCAACAAATGGCTTTTTATCTTAGGACCCATTATTGCCATGACCACCTCTTTGCTTACCAGCGCAGTAATACCCTGGGGAAGCCACCTGGAGATCGGCGGGCGTGTGATACAGCTACAGATAGCAGATGTAAACATTGGTATTTTATATGTGTTCGCCATCTTTAGCATCGGCGTGTATGGTATGATGATCGGCGGTTGGGCATCTAATAATAAATACTCACTGCTGGCATCCCTGCGCGGCGCTTCACAGATCATCAGCTATGAACTTGCACTGGGCATCACACTGATTGCAGTACTGATGATCTCCGGCACACTCAGCCTGAGGACAATTGTAGAGCAGCAAATGGCGCCGGGCGCTATGTGGAACATTGTATACCAGCCTCTGGGCTTTATTATATTTCTTATATGCATGTTTGCAGAATGCAACCGTACCCCGTTTGACCTGGCAGAAGCCGAGCAGGAGCTGAACCAGGGCTATCACCAGGAATATTCTTCCATGAAATTCGGTTTTTACATGTTTTACGAGTATGTAAATATGTTTATTGCCGGTGCATTGATGTCTTCGCTTTATTTCGGCGGCTACGATATCCCTTTCTTTGACGAAAGCAGGCTTAGCACCAACTGGGCGGGTATATTAGGCATTATAACCATCGTGGTAAAATCATTGATATTTGTTTTCATATTTATGTGGGTAAGATGGACCATACCGCGTTTCCGGTATGATCAGCTGATGAAGTTAGGCTGGAGAGGGCTGCTGCCGCTTGCCCTGGCAAATATGCTTATCACGGCAGTGCTTGTATTGTTGTTTAATAAATAAGATTTTTTAAGAGGGAGATAATATGCAGAAGTTAACAGGCAAAAGTTACCAGGTAGACAGGCGCCCGATGAATTTCGGGGAGAAACTTTACCTGCCCATACTCAAAGGCATGGGCATTACCCTGAAACATATGTTCCAGAAAAAGGTAACTACTCAGTTTCCTGAAGAAAGACGTCCGTTCAGCCCGGTATTCAGAGGGCTGCATGTGCTGAACAGGGATGAGGAAGGCCGCGAACGCTGTACAGCGTGCGGGCTGTGCGCACTGGCATGCCCTGCGGAAGCCATTACCATGGAAGCGGCAGAAAGGCTGGAAGGTGAAGAACATTTGTATCGAGAAGAAAAGTATGCAGCCAAATACGAAATAAACATGTTGCGTTGCATCTTCTGCGGCCTGTGCGAAGAAGCCTGCCCCAAAGATGCTATTTACCTGAGTGAAACCTATCCACCAACGGCTTTTGCCAGGCAGAAATTTATTTATAAAAAGGAAGATCTTTTAATACCTAACCCAATCACAGAAAAGGAAGCATACGAAAAAGCATTGGGTAAGGATATGGAAACAACTGCAGGAGCATTGAATAAAAGAAAATCGTAGTGTAATGATGGAACTAACTTCTATACTTTTTTGGATCTTGAGCGCAGCCTCTATTGTGTGTGCTTTAATGGTGGTGATCAGTAAAAACCCCATGTACAGTGTGCTTTGGCTCATAGGCGTTTTCTTTACCATTTCAGGCCACTATGTAATGATGAACGCACAGTTCCTGGCAGTGGTGAACATTATTGTGTATGCCGGCGCCATTATGGTACTCTTTCTTTTCGTAATAATGCTCATTAACCTGGAAAATATCCCGCGGCCAAATAAAAATATCCGCATGAAGTTTATGGCAGTTGTCAGTGGCGGATTATTGCTGTGGATGTTCCTGTCTGCAATCCGCACGGCCGGTGAGTTAAAGCCCGGACAGATGGTGGAAGTTAATACAGGCAGCATCGGGCTGATAGAAAACCTGGGAAAAACATTGTTTACGCAGTATGCCATACCATTTGAAATATGCAGCGTTTTGTTTTTGAGCGCAATGGTGGGTGCCGTTGCAATTGGTAAAAAAGATTAAACTATAAATTTATAAAGACTTATGCCGGTAGAATATTATATAGCCTTATCAGCCATCTTGTTTACCATAGGTGTTGTGGGTGTGTTGTCAAGGCGCAATGCCATTATCATTTTTATGTGTGTGGAACTGATGCTCAACTCGGTAAACTTGCTGCTGGTAGCATTCTCTAAAATGCATCATGCAGCGCACCCGGCAACCGTGGCCGGTACGGAAGGGCAGTTGTTTGTGTTTTTTGTGATGGTAGTGGCTGCTGCAGAAGTGGCTGTGGGCCTGGCTATCATTGTGATGATGTACAGGAATGTGCGTTCCATAGATGTGAACTTCCTAAATAGGTTAAAAAATTAAAATCAGAAACGCTTTATAATTATATTATGAATGTAGCTTTATTAGTGCCATTATTGCCTTTCCTGGGGTTTCTTATCAACGGGCTGTTCAGAAAACAACTGAACAAATCCATGATAGGTATTGTTGGTTGCGGCGCCGTGCTGGCTTCTTTTCTTATTTCGTGCTATCTTTTCGGAAATGTATATGCAGCATCTAAGCTCGGCAATGAAGCATCAACGGTTTATGCTTATTTCAATTTTATAAAAGTTGCAGATTTTACCATACCCTTTGCCTTCCAGATAGATCAGCTTTCTTCCATATTCCTGCTGATTATAACCGGTGTAGGGTTTTTGATACATGTGTATTCCACTTCTTACATGCACGAAGAGCCAAACGAACATTACGGCAGGTATTTCGCTTACCTGAACCTGTTCGTGTTCTCCATGTTGCTGCTGGTAATGGGCGCCAACTTTGTAGTAATGTTTATCGGCTGGGAGGGGGTAGGCCTTTGTTCTTACCTGCTCATCGGTTTCTGGTTCAAAGACATCAACAACAGCAAGGCTGCGCGCAAAGCATTTGTCATGAACAGGATCGGCGACTTTGGGTTCCTGATAGCTATTTTCTGGATCCTGGCTAAAGTTGGCTCTGCTGATTTTTCGGTTGTTTTCAACAATCCTTTACAATATTTTTCTACCGGGGATATTACCGCCATCACCTTATTGCTTTTCCTGGGAGCAACCGGAAAAAGTGCACAGATACCGCTTTATACCTGGCTGCCCGATGCCATGGCCGGGCCGACGCCTGTATCGGCTTTGATACATGCGGCAACCATGGTTACGGCCGGTATTTATATGGTGGCAAGAAGCAATATTTTATACACGCTGGCGCCAACTTCCATGATGATCGTTGCAATTGTGGGTGTTGCTACTGCTGTATTCGCTGCTACCATTGCGCTGAAGCAAAACGATATTAAAAAGGTGCTGGCATACTCTACGGTAAGCCAACTGGGATATATGTTCTTAGGCCTGGGCGTAGGTGCATTTGGCGGCGCTGTTTTCCACGTTATGACGCATGCGTTTTTTAAAGCCTGTTTGTTTCTTGGAGCCGGTTCTGTGATCCATGCAGTCGGCGGCGGGCAGGACATTCGCCGGATGGGCGGCCTAAAAAAATATATGCCCGTTACACACATTACCTTTTTGCTGGCATGTTTGGCTATTGCAGGCGTACCGCCGTTTTCGGGTTTTTTCTCTAAAGATGAGATACTCGCCGCGGCATTTGCCGGAAACCCGGTTTACTACGTATTGGGATTGATCGCCGCGCTGATGACAGCTTACTACATGTTTCGCTTGTATGGTATGACCTTCCTGGGCAAGTTCAGGGGAACTGAGGAGCAGGAAAAACATCTGCACGAGAGCCCCAAACCTATGACCATTGTGTTGATTGTGCTGGCAATACTTTCTGTTGGTGCCGGTTTGTTGGGTATACCTCCGGTAATGAAAGAAGGAGCACACGCGCTTAACAATTTCCTTGCGCCGGTTTTTGCCGACTCATTTGCTATCAGCCACCCCAAACACCCATCACACTCTACAGAATGGATGCTGATGGGGGTAACTACTTTGCTGGTGCTGGGCGTAATATTCTGGGCCTGGAAGAAATATGCCAACTATGCAGATAACAACCGTGAAGCTACAGGCCTGGCCAAAGTATTGGAAAATAAATGGTACGTAGATGAGCTGTACGATGGTATAATCGTAACACCACTGCACAGGTTTGCGGGCTTTTTGAAAAATGTTGTAGAGAAAATGGGTATTGACGGCCTGGTAAACGGCATGGGCAGCCTTGTGCATTACTCATCCAGGCAGTTGAGGCTGGTGCAGAATGGTAAGGTAGGATCTTATATTTTAATCATGGTATTGTCACTGGTAGGGTTGTTTGTATTGTTCTGGTTTCAGGGCGGCATATTAGATTTTGTTCATAAAATATTTGGATAGAGAAAGTTCGTGTAAAGCGCTTGCGGCAGAAACGATGCGAAAACTTTAAAAACACATTATGTTATATTTACTTATACTCATTCCGGTCTTAGCAGGTATAGGGCTATTCTTTGTAAAGGACAGAAGCGATGCAAAAGCCACGTCTTTGTTTGTTTCGGTAATAATTTTTTTGATAACGGTATGGCAGCTGGCATCGCCCGGCGTATTGCATACGGAAGCAGAATGGTTGCCGATGATGGGTGCTAAATTCAGCCTTACGGCAGATGGCATGGCCAAAATGTTGTGCCTGCTGAATGCTGTATCCTTGCCGCTGATCCTTGCAGGTACCTATAACAATAATTACAGGCGCTCAGGCAGCTTTTACGCCCTGATGTTCCTGACGCAGGCCGGCATGATGGGCGTATTCCTTGCAGCAGATGTATTGTTGTTTTACTTTTTCTGGGAGCTTGCCCTGATACCCGCTTATTTCCTGGCTTCCATGTGGGGAGGAGAAAAGCGTATCCAGGCAGCTTTTAAATTCTTTGTGTATACATTCATAGGATCTTTGCTTTTACTGATAGGGATCATTTACCTGTACATAAAAACTCCTGACAACTCTTTTGCCATAGCTTCCTTTGCCAACCTTGACTTATCTGTCAGGGAACAAAACGTGGGCTTCTGGCTCTTCTTCTTTGCTTTTGCCATTAAGATGCCTATATTCCCTTTGCATACATGGCAGCCCCTGGCCTACCAGCAATCTCCTACCGCAGCTACCGCTGTATTGAGTGGTGTAATGGTAAAAATGGGTATCTATGCCATGCTGCGTTTTGTGCTTCCGGTATTTGCTACCTCTACAGATCATTTTCAAAATATTATTATGTGGGCAGCTATCATTGGTATATTGTATGCTTCGCTGATAGCCATACGCAGCAACGATCTGAAAAAACTGGTTGCTTATTCTTCCATAGCGCATATTGGCGTAATGGCGGCGGCTATATTTTCTTACCAGAAACCCGGCGCCGAAGGCGTAATGCTGCAAATGTTTAACCACGGCATCAATGTAATAGGCCTGTGGATCGTGGTAAATGCTATAGAGCAACAATTGGGCACAAGAAAGATCAGTGACCTTGGCGGACTGGCACAAAAAGCGCCTACGCTTGCTATACTGTTTACGATAATGGCGCTTGCCAACGTATCCCTGCCGCTTACCAACGCATTTGTGGGAGAATTTTTAATGTTCAACGGCATATTCAGACACAGCATGTGGATGGCCATTGTAGCGTGTATTAGCATAATACTGGTGGCTGTGTATACGCTTAACATTATACAAAACGTATTTTATGGCACTACCAATGCACTTACCGAAAAAGCGCACGACAGCAATGCAGGCGTAAACACTGCATTGATATGTATAGCCTTGTTTATATTGTTGCTGGGAGTTTACCCCGAACCTATATTGAACCTGACAAGAGATACTGTGACGGCTTTGTTTGCCAGATAATAAAATTAATTTTCTACCGCTAATTATTAATAAAAAGAGAGATGAACGCGATTATACTTTTAGCAATATTTGGAGTGATCATGATGCTGAGCAGTGCATTTATAAAGCGCAGGCGGACTTATAAATACATTGCCATAGGAGGCATAATCATCACGCTGATAGCAAATTTTTACGAAACGTATAATGGCGCTTTGGTGAATATTGACCTGCACGACCTGTTGCTTTTCACCCAGACCGGCTATCTCTTCAATACGATTATTTTATTGTCTACTGCCATTTATTTTATGCTGTCATCAGACGAGATCGGCCGCGTAGGCAGTAATGCTGGAGAATATTTTGCCTTGATATTCTTTGTGCTGTGTGGTATTTCCGTGCTTACCTGTTACAACAATCTTCTGATGTTATTCTTGGGTATAGAAATTATGTCGATACCCTTGTATATACTCACAGGTTCTGAAAAGCGTAACCTGAAAGGCAATGAAGCAGCCTTGAAATATTTTCTGATGGGCTCTTTTACTACCGGTGTGATGCTGATGGGGATAGCGCTTATCTACGGCGGCACAGGCACTTTCCAGCTTACAGGGGGCTATGCAGACATTCCGCCCATGACTTCAGGTGTAAAATACATGTCTTTCTTTGATGTTACGGGTATGATATTATTGCTGGCCGCACTCGGTTTTAAGGTGTCAGCAGCGCCTTTCCATTTCTGGACGCCCGACGTGTACGATGGTGCGCCGAGCGTATTCACCTCATTTATGGCTACCATTGTAAAAGTAGGTGCGTTCGTTGCTTTCTATATTTTGTTTGCTGCAAGGGCTAATGAGCTGAGCGTTCAATGGAATGCTTCGGCAGGCATAAACTGGCATATGCTGTTTGCAGTAGTGATAGTGCTCACATTGCTTATAGGCAACATCACAGCAGTGTTCCAGTACAGCGTTAAACGCATGTTGGCGTACTCGAGTATTGCACAGGCTGGCTTTATGATGTTTGCCTTGTTCAGCCTGAACAAAATGGCAACGGAAGGGCTGGTATTGTATTCCGTAGCTTACAGCTTTGCCACCATTGGTATCTTTGCTGTGCTGATGAAATTGAAAGATTATTCTTACGATGGCTTTAACGGGCTGGCCAAAAAAGAGCCCGTATTGGCAGCTACAGCCATCGTATTTTTACTGTCGCTGACAGGCATACCGCTTACAGCAGGTTTTTTTGCAAAATATTACATGCTTGCTTCTGCCTTGCAGGTACCGGGGTACATGTGGCTGGTGATTGTAGCGGTTATTTTTGCCGCCGTAAGTGCCTACTATTATTTCAGGGTGATCCAGGCAATGTATTTCAAAGACGGTGATCCAGAATTAAACAGTGAAATAAAAACAACTTTCAAAGCTGGGCTGATCATCTTGGCTGCTATTATTCTTCTGCTGGGCATTTTCCCGCAATATGTACTGAACTATTTGTATTTCTAAATATGCAGGAATAAAATAAGATATGGTAATGCGGGATAGCGTGGCAGACAGCTACCTGTTAAACAAAACCTTAAAGTAAAATGATGGCTTGCGCAATTGATCGCGCACCTGCATATCATTGAACATGCCGCTAAGCGTCTGCTGCAGGGATTTGCTTTTGCCGGCTTTATTCACCACCCAGTTAAATAGCCAAGGCTGCTTCGTGAGTTTTTGCAGGGTTGCGCTGATCTTGAATTCTGCTCCGAAATAGCGCCATACAACCGCATCGTAATTTTCGCGGAAGAATGCCGCAGTATAATTGTTTTGCTCTATTGCCTTCTCCGCTGCATGGGCCGCAAGCATGCCGCTGTAAAGCGCGTTGCCTATACCTTCGCCGCTGAACGGGTCTACCAGATGAGCTGCGTCACCGGCCAGCAGGTAGCCTTCGCCGGAAATAGCTGAAGGAGACATACGCATAGGCAATCCCCAGCCTGCGTTTTTGCCGGCAACCTCCGCTTTCAAAAAACGATTTTTGATTGTAGGGTGCAAATCAATGATCTCCTGCATTTTATCGCGCAGATTGATCCTATTGTTGCGTATATCTTCTGAAAGCATTACCAGGCCTACATTTGACAAGTTATTGGCCATAGGAAATATCCAGAAGTAACCCGGCAGCAGGCCTTTGATAAAATGCAGTTCTATAAAATTGTTTTCGTCCATGCCCTGCACGCCTTTATAATAGTTGCGTACACCAACTGCATAGGATTTTGCTTTGTCTTCTGCTAAGTGTATGTTTTTGCGCACCTGGCTTTTATCACCGTCAGCCGCGATGAGCAAAGAGGTTTTGTATTGCAGGGATTGGTTGAGATGTTTAAAATGCACTACAAACCCCAGACTTCTTTCAACTGTAAGCCCAGATATGCCTGTAAATACCTCTGCATATTCACTCTTGGTTTTTTGAAAAAGAAAATGATCGAAATCAATGCGCCTGGAAGTAAAGCCGGTTATTTTCTCATTGCTGCCATTAAAAGGAATAGATATAGGCTTGCCGTTTGGAGCATAAAATTTTATGCCGCGGCTTAGCAGGTTGTTTCCGGAATCTTGTACAATTTCCTGGAGCCAATCGGGGTTAGCTTTGAGGAGCACCTGTGCAGTTTTACCGCTGCAACCGTCGCCGCAGACTTTATCCCGGGGAAATGTCTGTTTATCCAGCAGTAAATGCCTGATGCCTGCCTTTGAGAGAAACACGGAAGCGGCGCTGCCTGCGGGGCCCGCGCCTATAATGATCACCGGGATGTCTTGAATCTGCAATTAGTTAATTTTTGTAAGGACTTTGCTATAGTTTAAGGCATTGCTTCAGCAAATTTGCAGCTTTTATTTTTATAAAAAATTATTTTTCAGGAAATATTTAACAAAAAATCATTGCGGTGGGTCGGTGCAGATGGCTGGGGTCTTAGCTGAAATATAGTGCCGGTATTGATGCTGCCCGGTTTCGGCTCAAAAGCAAGATCTTGCAGTGTGTAAATTTTAGTTCACCGCTTCCGGCTGTTTTTAATGGTAGCATAGAATAGTCTTTATTCATTCACGGTTGGTATGCAACTTTGCTTATGGCTATTTTCATTATACTATTATAAAAAATTGCAGGCCTGAGCATTCCTGCCCGTAACCTGCAATCTTTAAATTTGCAATCAGCAACCTATTTCCCAAAGCTCACATCATCTACATTTATCCTTAAACGGTTGTTATTAGAGCGTAAGAAGGAGATGTTTACAATTTTGATACGCACGTCCTGCGTTGCTGTTGCATTGGTATTAAACACAGCTTCCGATAATACCCCGCGCGAGCCTGTTTTGGTACCAATCGACGTCCAGGTGGCGCCGCCGTCAACAGATTTAAATACTTCAATTTTTATTTCTTTATCGGCATCCGTGCTTTCGCTGAATTGCGAGCCGCCAAACTTCAGGGTAACTGTTTTTAGGCCTTTAATATCAAACTCAGTGTTGATAAAGGCTTCAAGCAAATTGGTGCCCCTGAATCTGATGGTTTTAGAACCGTTACCTATATCGCCCGTGCCTGCAGAAGATGGCGTGCCGGGGATCGTTTCAGTGCCTAATCTCCAGTTGCCGGTTTCCAGGGCCTGTACTACGTTTTCTTCGTATTTTTTAGCAGTAGCCTTTTCAAAATCTTCTGTGATGGCGCCGGTAACGGGCGGTGTGCTTGTAGCATTTCTGCCACCTTCAATATCGGCCTGGGTACGCAAAATAAACTGTGGTTTATTATCATAAATAGAGACATAGCCTGTAACGCTTTTGGCACTATCATAGACGGTAATACCTGATTTGTTTTGTATAAACGTTACGACCTCGCCGGTAGCATCTTGGATAAGTGATTTGCTTGGAAATAAAGCGTCTTTTATAGTTACCACAGTAGATTCCCATGCTCTTGCATTGGCAATGATCTCTGCAATTGTGGCTACACGCGGAGTTACACTGCCCTTTCCGCTGACTTCTGAAGTTTCCACGCCGCTCACCTGTAAGCCGCCGCGGAACACGCTGAGCTTCAGCCCGCCCACGTACGCTGAGATTTTATCATTCAGATTGCCATCTGGGTTAAAACCTTTATTAAAGCGCAATTGTATGCCTGCGGTTGCATCCTGAACTCTATAATTTCCGGTAGACTCGTTGGAAGTATCTGATACAAGCACGCCGTCGATCCGGATGCCTGCCGGGATGGTAGAATCTCCCTTAGCATATTGCAGTAATTCTGCAATGGTGATGATTTTTGCAACAGGTGCCTGTCCGCTGCATCTGGTACCGGTAAATTTCACATCGGCTGTGTCGCGAATAGTTAGCTGTATGGTTTTGTTGAAGATGCTTGATACACCAATCAAAGGTCCATTGCCCTGCGGTACAGGTAAGCCCGCAAAGGTGGCATAGCTGCTGTTTCTCATTACGATGGATTTTGTATCGTCACAGGGTTTAATGGTGAAGTTCACAGCGCTAACTTTTTGAGTGACATCCGCATAGGTCTTTGCAAGGTCTGCATCTTTAAACTCGGCATTGTTTATCTGTACCAATATGTTTAGCAACGGGTCATTGGCGCTGCCGTTAAATTCTGAAGGCTTTACTATTTTGGGAGTTACCTCATTGCCGAAAGAACCCGTAATAAGATACTTGCTGAACAGTGTTGAAGGAATGAGACCGAGATTCAAATACTTTCCGTCCTGATCCCGAACGGAGTCTAAACCAAGTTGTATATTTCCGCCATAATCTCCGAGCATCAGGCCTTTTACTTTTACATACACTCTTCTGCCTACAGGGTAGGAAGCATACAGGCTGTTCTGGTCCATCCGGATAGGTATGCCCCCGGTCTGGTCTTGTATGACTATTTGTTTGTAGAAATTTCCTGATTTGTCATCAGCTACTACAATGCCTGAAATTACTTTGTCCGCTTCGACTGTGATAAAAGACCCTTGCGCAGGATAGAGCGCTTTTAATTCCTGGATGGTCATTGTCACCGGGATATCAGGATCCTCATTGATGGGCGGTTGATCAAATTTTTTGTTACAGGAGAGTACGAACAATAGGCAGCCTATCGCCGTAATACTCATTAATTGGTTTAAAAAATTATTTTTCATCTGTATATTCATTTAAATTAATTAAAACGGAATATTACGCTGGCATAATAGTTTATGCCGTATGCATAGTAATATTTTGACGGAAATTTATTGGCGTTCAGTGTTTGAGGGTTATTGTCAAACCTGGCCTGTTCAAAACCGCCGGAGCGTATATTTGTATTGTTTAAAATATTATTCACACCCAGGTTAAATACTAGGTAGCTCGGTTGATTGTTGAAGTAGTATTTTCTGGATAATCTTTTAGACCAGCCACCGAAGAAATCCAGTGTAAATTGCGGTTCGTATTTTTCCTGCTTGATGGTAGCTGTGTAAAAATCATTGACCTTAGGGTCTGTTATATCCAGGTTCTGGAAAATCTCTTTTGCTCTTTTCGAGGGTGCCGGATCAGCCCACATGTTGTTGAAGTAGTTTGCTGTAAGGCTTACATACCAGTATTTCGGCGAACGGTAAAAGAAGCCTGCGCTATATGCATTCTGCGGTGTGGAAGGAATGCGGTAGTCTTTCAGGTAAATTGTTTGCGGTGCAAATTTTTGCCCGCTGTTATCTATGGAAATAATGGCCTTTTGCCTGCTGTCGTAATAAGCTCTTCCGGCAAATGCTGCGCCATTGAATGTTAATGTTTGAGTGAGTTTTACTTCAAGTCCTATTTCAGTGCCAAAGAATAATTTATCTATGCCGCTCAAAGAATAATTGATAAAATCCTGTCTTTCTATTACATCGCCGCCATCATAATAAAAACTCCTTACATCATAGCCATTTTTGCTTTGGGTGTAATAGGCGGTAAGCGTGGCTTTCACGCGTGGTGTTACAAGCCTGTAGCCGCCTTCAACGGTTTTAAATATCTCGCTTTGTACACTATCCTGCATCGTATTCTGCGTACGCGGAGCAATAAAAACATTTTCAAAGAAAGGTGGTGCGGTAAAGTAGCCTCCGTTTAAAAAGAAATAATTCCTTCCGTTGTACTTGTAAGTTACTCCCGCTTTGGCAGACACATTAGTAAAGTTTAGTTTTTTAGAATCTCCGTAGGATTGCTCCAGGAAAAGACCGTTCTTGTTCAGGCCTGTCCTGTAAAAGCTTGACTGGGAAATTTCGCCGCCGGCAAAGAAATCAAAATTGTCCAGCAGAATTATGCCCTGCGCCCAAGCAGCGGCACGGTTCATGGTCATGGTATAATCGTAGCCGTATTTTTCACCGGTTTTTACAATACGGTTGGGCATGTTCACATCATGCTGCCATTTGTCTCTCTCTAATGGAAAAGCTCTTTGCGCAAACTGGTTAATGTTTACAAGGAAATCTCCGCCCAAAAGATCTTTCACTTCTTGGTAATAAGCATTTACCTGGTTTTGGAAATTGGCGCCGGCAGTCAGGGTCACTTTATTATTCAGTTGCGTTTTATACACCGTATTGGCCATGATCCTTTTCAGATCATTCACACGGTTAGATAAAATGTACAAGGAGCGTTTACCTGTCAGTGTGTTGCCTGCATTGCCGTTAATGTTGGTCACAGTTTCTAAGTTACCGTAGTTTACATCGTAGAGGCTGTGCCAGTTTATCTGCAAGGCACCGGGATTATTCTTAAAATAATCGCGTAAAATATTGGCTTTATTCGGCTCGGTTAGGTCGTAATAGCTTGGCAGGTTCCGGTAATAATCCGGACGCGGGTCAGGAGCATTGAACCAGTCTATGCCGGAAGTTTTCCTTTTGCCAAACACATAGGCTACAGAAGTCATCAGGCTGCTTTTGTTGGTTGGTTTGTACTCATGCACCGCCATAAACGCGGGTTGAAAAGTCTCAGCCACATTAGCATTTCTTTTTTTCCCGTTCTGGAAGCCCCAGGCCGGGTTGTAGTAGTTTGTGCCTGCCAGGTCCATCGCTTCCTGGGTGCTTGGCGACTGGCGTCCGTTCTCAGTTGGCGTGCCGAAAGCTATCAGGGAAAATGTGTTTTTTGTGCCCATAAGCTTATCCACCGCAGCATAATAACTCAGGCTTCTGTAATATGAGCCGGGTATAAAGCCTTCATTGGCATAGCGCGGGCTGAGCATAAAACTGTAAGCCCAGCCTTTTTTATTAAATCCCGATCCGTGTGTCAATAGTATGCGATGGGTATAATTGCGGTTAGAAACAGCATAGCCTATTTGTGTTTGAGCCCATTGCGCACCAGCACGCATATCAATGTTGGTGTTAAGTCCAAGGCTGCCGATCGCAAAGTCGCCGGCGGCAAGGCCGTATGCATTTTCACGTGAGCGCATTACGCTGGTTAAGCCGGACCAGAGCCCGTAAGGTGTGAAGCCGTTGTCGAGCCCCGTAAAGTCAATCCCATTGAGATAAACAGCATCACCGTTTTCGTAACTGCGCAGCCTGAAGCGTGCCGGGCTGAAATTGTACGACACCGCAGAGAGGAATGGGTCTCTCCCCGCTGTTAAAATGGATGATACCGTGCCCAGAGAGCCGTCTTCCAAATCATCGTCGTTGATCGTAATGGTTGGAAGATTATCTATAGCCTGCGATTTAATATCTGCTATCATAGAATCTGTGCGGGGAATGGTATCCGTGAGCAGATCCGACTGTGCCATCAGTGCTGAGCCTGAAACGAGTAGGAAAAGCGTGAGGAAGCTTGCCTTCATAAAATGTATTTTAAATTATAGCAAACAAATTGTATGTAAATATAAGCATTATTCGTTTTATTTGTTAAAAAAAGTTAACTTTATTTATTGGTATTCAGGTAAAGCGCTGAAAGGTAATTGAATGGTAAATAAGCATATAATTCCCTGGAGCAGTAACATGCATTGAGCCATAAGAATGTTGCATATGACGAGGAATAAGCGAAGGTTCACTGCATTTTATACCATGTGGCAACTAAAAAACAAATAAATATATACACATGAAATAGCCATAAGCGAAGTTGCATACCAACCGCGGATGAATAAAGGCTATTCCATGCGACCATTAAAAACAGCTGCAAAGCGGCGCACTAAAAATTATACACATGAAAAGATATTCACTGCTTACAATTTTTATCTGTGTCTTTACCTTTTGGGGTCAGGCACAAACTACTTATAAAACGGCAGTAGTAAGCTTTTACAACCTGGAAAATCTGTACGATACTATTTGGCACGGTAAAAATGATGATATTTCCTTTACCCCGCGAGGCTCAAAAGCTTATACTACAGCTATCTTTTCCGATAAGATCAACAAACTGGCTACGGTTATTTCCCAGATCGGGACCGATGTAAATCCCGACGGCGCGGCTATCCTGGGCGTTGCGGAAGTGGAGAACCTTAGTGTTTTACAAACGCTGGTAGCACATCCGTTACTGGCAAAGAGAGGCTTAAAGATCATTCATTATGATTCTAAAGATTTTCGTGGTGTAGACGTGGCGCTGATATACAATCCAAAATATTTTCAGGTGGAAGCAAGTAAACCGTTGTATGTAGCCCTGCCAAGCGGCTCAAAGGATGCGGTTTTTACCAGGGATGTATTATGGGTTACAGGCAACATGGATGGCGAAAGGGTGGATGTGTTTGTGAATCACTGGCCAAGCCGTTCGGGCGGTGAGAAGAGGTCTATGCCTGGCAGGATGGCGGCTGCTAAAGCTGTACGCTCGGTAGTTGACAACCTGCTGAGCAATAATGCTGATGCAAAGATCATTATCATGGGCGACCTGAATGACGATCCGGTGAATGAAAGCATCAGTATTGGTTTGCGCGCTCACGGCGATGCCAGGAAGCTAAAAGCCGGAGATCTTTATAATCCATGGGTGGAATTTTACAAAAGCGGGCTGGGCACGCTGGCTTACCAGGATGCCTGGAGCCTGTTTGACCAGATCATTATGTCGCCGGCTTTTCTTGACAAAAAGCAACAGGGTTTTTTCCTGTATAAGCATCATATCTTTAAACCCGGCTATTTGATAGAAAATATAGGCAAGTACAAGGGCTATCCTATGCGTACCTATAGCGGAGATGTGTACCGCGGGGGCTATAGCGACCACTTCCCCACCTACCTGGTGTTGTTGAAAAGAAGTGAGAGGTGAAAAGTGCCATCCCTAAATAGTGTTGACCGTTTTTAAACTATTATCGTTATGGATAATGTAGTCAAAAATAGTTTTTGGTGCCGGTGTTTGTTCGAGCATAGAATAATTTGGCAAGCTTTAGTGCCTTTGCCCAGAGGCCCCAAAAGAGTTTCAGTAACTGGATGATTGCAGTCAATTTCAAACATAATTCATAAACAGGCTATATTCCCAGCTTTTCTATGGCTGCTGCTGCAGCAGCCTGGCTGGCTTCTTTTTTATTGTAGCCGCGTCCTTCGGTTACAGGCACACCGTTTAAAACAATGGCAACGGTAAATACCCTGCGCCCGCGGTCGTATTTCTCATCAATGGTTTCAAAAGAAAGCTGGTGGTTGTTTTTATTAGCCCAGCCGATGAGTTTATTTTTAAGGTTGATCTCTACCAGCTCCAGGTCTTCCACAAACAAATAAGGAATAACGATTTGGTTCAGTACCCACTTTTTGGTTTTCTCATAGCCTTTATCCAGGTAAACCGCGCCAACAATAGCCTCCAGTGTATTGCCAAAGATCTGGCTGTTCTTTATAGCGTTGTCGTGTTTGTTGAAGAAAGTAATATTGTTTAATCCCATCTTGATGGCAATAGCATTCAGCGTTTGCCTGTTCACCATTTTGCTGCGCATTTCTGTGAGGAAGCCTTCGTGCTTGTAAGGATATCTTTTAAACAGGTAATCTGCTATTACAGCGCCAAGCACCGCATCGCCGAGGTATTCCAGGCGTTCATTGTTTTCAATGGGGTTGTTGTTAGACGATGAATGGCTCAGTGCGCGCGTAAACAAAGGAGCATTCTTGAGCTTAAGCCCCAGGACATACTCAACCTGCTGTTTGGATGAAGATTTTTTTTTGCTGAAAATATTTTTCCTGATCAGTTTCACAAGATCATGCAACGTATTTCTTTACAATGATCGCAGCGTTGTGTCCGCCAAAGCCGAAGGTATTGCTTAGCGCTGCATTCACCGGCCTTTCCTGTGCCTTATTAAACGTCATGTTTAATTTCGGGTCAAGGTCTTCGTCGTCAGTAAAGTGGTTGATAGTAGGTGGTACAATATTATGCCTGATGCTCATAATACAAGCTATAGCTTCAATCACGCCGGCTGCACCCAGGCAGTGTCCTGTCATTGATTTGGTAGAGCTGATATTGAGTTTGTAGGCGTGTTCTCCGAATACATTCAGGATGGCTTTAATTTCTGCCATATCTCCAAGAGGCGTGGAGGTGCCATGGGTATTGATGTAGCCAATTTCTTCTACATTCATATTGGCGTCCTTCAAAGCCTGTCGCATTACGTTTTCCGCGCCCAGTCCCTCCGGATGAGGTGCTGTAATGTGGTAAGCGTCTGCAGTAGCGCCTCCGCCTGCAATTTCGCAATAGATTTTTGCACCCCGATTCAGGGCGCTCTCCAGTGTTTCTAAAACCAGTATGCCGCCTGCTTCGCCTATCACAAAGCCGTCTCTATCCTTATCATAAGGCCGGGAAGCTGTCTGCGGATCATCGTTTCTTTCGCTGAGCGCTTTCATGGAGTTAAACCCGCCAACGCCAGCTTCGCTGATCACCGCTTCGCTGCCCCCTGTAAGCACAATGTCTGCTTTATCCATGCGCAATACATCCAACGCATTGATAATAGCGTGTGTGCTGCTGGCACATGCACTTACCGTGGCATAGTTAGGCCCGCGGAGGTTGTGTCTCATAGACACTTGCCCGGGAGCAATGTCCAGGATCATCTTGGGGATGAAGAAAGGGCTGAAGCGTGGTGTGCCGTCGCCTTTAGCAAACTCCATTACCTCATTCTGGAAAGTGATAAGCCCGCCGATGCCGCTGCCAAGGATTACGCCGGTCCTGTCGGGGTTGATGTTGTTCCTGTTGAGGCCTGCATCTGCCATTGCCTGGTCGCTGGCTACAATGGCCAGTTGGGCAAACCTGTCCAGTTTGCGCGCTTCTTTTTTGTCGAGCCCGTGTTCTTCGGGATTGAAATTCTTAATTTCGCAGGCAAATTTGGTCTTGAACTTAGAGGCATCAAAAAGAGTAATGGGTGCAGCTCCGGAAACCCCGTTCACTAATCCATTCCAATATTCTTCCAAAGTGTTTCCAAGTGGCGTGATCGCACCAATGCCAGTTACTACTACTCTCTTCTGATCCATAAAATTCTTTATAAAAGTTTTAATCAATATACGTAAAACCGTACTAACAGCGCGAAAGGTATCAACGATGAGAGTACGGATTTATATCTTAAAGATTGTTGCTACCGCGAATGATTATTTGGCGTGTTCTTCCAAATAGCTAACTGCCTGACCTACAGTAGTTATAGTTTCAGCCTGTTCGTCGGGAATAGAGATATTGAATTCTTTTTCAAATTCCATGATCAATTCAACGGTATCTAACGAATCGGCGCCCAAATCGTTGGTGAAGGAAGCCTCAGTAGTTACTTCTGATTCTTCCACGCCTAATTTGTCAACAATAATCTTTTTAACTCTGTTTTCGATTTCTGACATTGTAATTTAAATTTTAGTTACAAGGGCAAAAATAGATATTTTAATTAAAATAAAGAAGTTTCTCATCTTTTTTTTATTTAGCCTCCGGTCGTGCTTTTATGGAAAATTAATTAGTTGATTTTATTGATAAAAAAGATAAAAATTAATCAAAAAGAATTAATTTACGTGCAAGTTAATTATCCCCTTATGTCATTGCAATACATTGATTACGGAACACCCCAGTATAAAGAAATGGTGAAATTAAAGAAAACTGTTCTTGAAAAAACTTTGGGAATAGATTTCAATACAGATTACCTTAAAATGGACCAGGACAATATCCTACTGGGCTGCTACGACGACGGCAGGTTAGAAGGCTGTTGCCAGCTCAAAAGAATAGATGATAAAACCATGCAGCTGCGCCAGATGGCTGTAGCAAGCGGGCTACAGGGCAAGGGCATCGGCAAGGTGCTGTTGCGTTTTGCCGAAACACTGGCAAAGGATCAGGGGTACAAACGCATTTACATGCATGCACCCGAAGCTTCCAGGGGCTTTTATGAAAAGTGCGGCTACGTGGTCTATGGCGAGCCTTTTTACAGGCAGGGCATCAGGCATTTGCTGATGGAAAAAAAGCTGTACAACATTTAGAAAATAAGATGTGCCTTGCTGGAAAGTTTATCAACATCTATCTCAGAGATCATTTGTACCTCTTTTGTTGAACGTACAATTTCTATAATTTCGTTGCAGGCTTCTTCATCAATATAATATTCACCTTTCATCAGCCATAGAAAATCTATGTGCTTAAATTCGGGTATCAGGTATTCGCCGTCGAAGGAATTGTCGTACAGGTAATGGGTTACTGCACTGTTCTGGATATTGTATTGGTAAACCGGAAAAAAATACTGCCGGTTTTTTTTACTGGTAATGATCTCAATATCTGTATTCAGCCGGAAGTCGTAGCCAAGCATTTTATTGATGTACCAACAGAATTTGTAATTCTTGAAATTGGTAACTATCCCGTAGGCGCGGCATCCCTCGAAGAAATCGTTGATCATTTCATCTACATTCAGCGAAAAGGTTTGCAATTTGGCCATAGGCAAATTTAACCTGTTTTCCTGAATTCGTAAATAATTATACAAATCTAATTGTACTTTTGCCCTTCTCATGGGCAAAAACAATAAAAGTGTAAACATAGCTGTTGTTGGGAATCCGAATTGCGGCAAGAGTTCGCTTTTCAATCTGCTGACAGGGCTGCATCAGAAGATCGGTAACTTTCCCGGTGTAACTGTTGATAAAAAGACCGGCACGGCCAACCTGGGCGATGGCATTACCGCCAACGTGATCGACCTGCCCGGCACCTACAGCCTGTACCCGAGAAGAGAGGATGAATGGGTTACCTACAAATTACTGATGCAACAGGAGCCTGCGGTAAAACCAGATATTGTTTTACTGCTATTGGATGCCAGCAACCTTAAAAGAAATTTATTGTTTTGCAGCCAGCTGATAGACCTTAATTATAAGGTAGTAGTAGCCATGACCATGGGAGACATCGCTGCCAAAAAAGGGATTAAGATAGATGTGGACGGGCTTTCGCGCGAACTGGGCGTGCCCGTAGTGCCGGTAAACCCGCGTTCTGAAAAGGGCATACACGAATTAAAGAAAACACTGTCTTTTGCGGCAGGCTACCGCCCCGCAGAAATGGAGCATAATTTTATAAACAATAAGGCGCTGGCGCCTGAAGCCATTCGTGAGATCCAGTCAAAACATCCCGGCCTGCCATCTTATACAGCGCTGCACTACCTGATGCATCACCGTGAGCTTGACGGGGAAGAAAATAAAACAGTGTGCGAAATAAAAGACCGCCACCATTTCAACGATACAAAAATACAGGCGGAGGAGATATTGCACCGCTACCAGAAAATAAATCAGATACTGCAAAGCGCCGTATCGGAGCCGGATCCGCTGAACAAAAAAATTTTTACAGAAAGGATAGACAATATTTTACTGCACCGCTTCTGGGGCTATGTAATTTTAACGGCAGTTGTATTTCTTTTATTTCAAAGTATTTTTTGGCTGGCAAGTTTCCCGATGGATGCGATAGACACCGGCTTTACACAACTCACATCATGGGTAGACGCTTTGCTGCCCGAAACCTGGTGGGCCGATCTTTTGGTGAACGGATTGTTGGCGGGTATCGGCGGCATTGTTATATTTATACCGCAGATCATGATCCTGTTCGGGCTCATCAGTGTGCTGGAAGATACGGGGTACATGGCACGCATTAGTTTTTTAATGGATAAGGTAATGCGCAAAGTAGGCCTTAACGGCAAGAGCGTAATGCCCATGATCAGCGGTTTTGCCTGTGCCATACCGGCCATCATGGCTACCCGCAACATTGAAAATAAAAAAGAAAGGCTGCTAACCATCCTCATAACACCGCTGATGAGTTGCAGTGCCAGATTGCCTGTATACATTATACTTACAGCGCTGGTGATACCCGATGTTTACTACTTCGGATTTATCTCTTTGCAGGGGCTGGTAATGATGGGGCTATACCTCTTTGGCTTTGTAACGGCATTGGTGGTAAGTTATGTACTGAAGTTTCTCATTAACATACAGGAGAAAAGTTTTTTTATACTGGAGTTGCCTATTTATAAGGCTCCCCGCTGGAAAAATGTGGGTGTAACCATGCTGGAAAAAGGCAAAGTTTTCCTGGTAGAAGCCGGCAGGATCATTATGATCATCAGCCTTATTATCTGGTTCCTGAGCAGCTACGGCCCGGCCTCGCGCATGGAAAAGCTAGATCAGAAATATGAAACAATTGCGGCTGCAAATACTTATGGGGCTGAAGATATTAAAAGAAATTATTCCGCAGAAAAACTGGAAAATTCTTATGCAGGCATACTGGGCAAAGCTATAGAGCCGGCAATTGCACCACTTGGCTTTGACTGGAAAATAGGCATTGCGTTGATTACTTCTTTTGCAGCCAGGGAAGTTTTTGTAGCCACCATGGCTACACTCTACAGTGTGGATGATGCAGATCAATCTACCTTAAAACAAAAAATGGCCAACGCAACACGCATGGACGGCTCCAAAGTCTATACGCTTGCAACGGGGCTTTCTTTATTGATATTTTATGTGCTTGCCATGCAGTGCATGGCCACACTTGCCATAGTGAAAAGAGAGACCAGAACCTGGAAGTGGCCTGTGTTTCAGCTTGTTTATATGACAGTATTAGCGTACCTGTTTAGCTGCATCGTATACCAACTGTTCAAATAGTGATATTTGCTTATTTAAAACATGATTATAATCACAAAAAAATTTCTGATCTAAAATGTCAGCGTAATATATTTTGTGATACATTTGTCTGTGCATTTTTTTTAGAAAACCACTTAAAGAACATACTAAAGCTTAACCTTTAAAAAAACTTTTTTGTTTTTCAAGAAAAATCTTCTAAAATTGTGCCTTCGAAATTTTAAAACTAAAAACTAAAATTTATCATTTAAAAAAAATGTATTATGGCGGACATCAAACCAACTACTCCGGTAGCAACTAAAACAACAGCTACTCCGGTAAAAGCAAAAAAATCTTCAAACATTATTTCATGGATTGCTCCTTTTCTTTGTATTGTTTTGGGTTACGTTATCTGGCGTTTCTTGATCGGTAATCCATCAAACTTTACCAATCCTGATCCGAACGGTGGTTTCTGGCCCAGTCACGTAGGTCCTAAAGATGCGTTTTCCCGTATGTATGAAGGAGGTATTATAGTACCGATATTGCTTGGTACGCTTTTCACCTGTATCACTTTTGTGATTGAGAGAATGCTCAGCATTGCAAAAGCAGCAGGCAAAGGCAACATCAATGAATTTATCAGAAACGTACAGTTCGCTTTGGCAAATAAAGATGTTGATAAAGCTATTGCACTTTGCGACAAACAAAGAGGTTCTGTAGGAAACGTAATGAAGCAGGGATTATTGAAATACAAAGAAATGATCCACGTGCCATCAGAAGTTTTAGATACAGATCAGAAATTAATGGTTATCCAGAAAGAAATTGAAGAGGCTACAGCGCTTGAGTTGCCTATGCTGGAGAAAAACTTGGTATTCCTTTCAACTATATCTTCCGTAGCAACTTTGATCGGTCTGTTAGGTACGGTAATCGGTATGATTAAAGCTTTCTCTGCCCTGGGTGCTGAAGGCGGCGGTGGTAACGCTTCTGCAGAATTGTCTGTTGGTATCTCTGAGGCCCTGTATAACACGGCATTAGGTATCGGTACTTCTGCTATCGCTATCATCATGTACAACGTGTTTACTACACGTATCGACGGTATCACCTATGGTATTGATGAATCAGGCTTTACTTTACAACAAAGCTTCGCTGCTAACTACAAATAATTTTCTATATGTTTTTAGCTGTACCATGTGCAGCTAAAAACTTTTCTGAGGTTTTTTTAAAAAAAATGCGGAAAATTTATGGAAAAGAGATGCATGGTGCATCTTATTAATGACACAAAACAAAAAATAAAAAATGGCAAGAGCGAAATTACCACGTAAGAGTACGTTTATTGATATGACCGCGATGTGTGACGTAACTTTCCTTTTGTTGTCTTTCTTTATCCTGACAACGAAATTTAAGCCCGATGAGACCATTGCCGTGCAGACGCCGAGCTCCGTTGCTACCAAGCCGGCACCGGATAAGAATGTGATAACGATGACCCTGGATAAAGACGGAAGAGCGTTTCTATCTTTTTCAGAAGATTTGCAGGATCAGAAAAGGTCTATTATTGAAACAATCAATTCACAAAAGAACGCAGGACTGTCAGGAGGTGAAATAAACGCATTGGTAAAACAGGAGCTGATAGGCGTGCCCATTGCAAACCTGAAACAGCAGGCAACCCTTGATCCTAAGCAATTAGCCGGTCTTCCGGGAATTCCTGTAAAGGATACATCGAATAACGAGATGAGATTCTGGCTCAGCGCTTATAACCAGGTATACCTGGGTAATGAAACCCCGCCCATGTTTCTCTTCAAAGGAGACAACGTATCTAAGTTCCCTCAGTTTAAAAATATCCTGAAAGCATTGACTGATAACAACGTGTTTAAGTTCTCAATGGTTACCAATCCCGAGCAGGCTCCGGAAGGTTCCGAACTTTGGAGAAAGCAAATGCTTGGTGACGGTAAAGATAATGCAGAAACCGGCGCTCCGGCAGCATAAAACTATTTTTTAAAAAGATTAATAAACTAAGCAGATATGGCAGATTTAGATACCTCGGCGCAGGACTCGAAGAAGAAAGGTCCAGGGGTCAAGAAAAGCGCTAAAAAATCTTTACGTGTGGATTTAACACCTATGGTGGATCTGGGATTTCTCCTGATTACGTTTTTCGTATTCACCACTACCATGAGCCAGCCTACAGGGATGTTCCTGAACATGCCTGACGATAAAGTGAAGCCGGGAGAAGAAACGCTAACTGCAGAGTCAGGAGCGCTAACGCTGTTGCTGGGCAAGAATAACCACATATACTACTATGAAGGCCAATTACAGGACAATTTTACCAACGTAAAGGCGTCTTCCTTCAAAGAGATCAGGGACGTGATACTGAATAAAAAGAAGAATACAGATCCTAAGAACTTTATGGTTATCATTAAACCGGGTAACGAAAGCACTTATAAAAATGTAGTAGATATTTTAGATGAAATGGCTATCAATGATATTGACCGTTATGCGTTGATAAATAATGTGGAAGATTCAGATCAGCAGGCCATTACCCTGTCAGACGCAGCGAACCCCTAATTAAACAATTAAATTATTAAGATATGGATGCAAGTAAAATAGCAAATGCCGATTTTCTTGATATTCTTTTTGACCAACGGAATAAAGAATATGGAGCATACGAGCTAAGGAAGACCTATCGCAGGCGCCTCTGGGCCGCTGTTGTGGGAATGACTGTGATCGCCCTGGCTCTGGCAGGTTACCTGTTCTTTAACGTTGCCAATAAGAATAAAGAAAAGACGACAATGATGATCGAGGACATACAGTTGAGCCAGGTAGACCAGGCAAAAGTAGAGGCACCGCCACCTCCGCCATTGCCCCCGCCACCTCCTCCTCCGAAGTCCGAGCCGGTGAAATTAGATATTACTAAGTTTACTCCTCCAAAAGTAGCTCCGGATATACAGGTGAAAGAACCACCAAAAACCCAGACCGAACTGAAAGAAGAACGTATCGGTTCATTTGACCAGGAAGGGTTGAAAACCGCAGCAGTAGCTCCTCCGGTAGAAGTTAGCGGCGCCGGTGGTAAAGCATTCGTAAACGTGGCAGCTACAGCAGCCCCTGCCGTGAAGGAAGACTATGATAAAGAGTTTACAACCGTACAGGTAGAAGCAAAATACCCGGGCGATTGGGAAAACTTCTTAAGAAGAAACCTGAACAACGATACCCCCGTTGATAACGGTGCGCCTCCCGGACAATACAGGGTAACAGTTTCTTTCCGTGTGGATAAACAAGGAAACGTTACAGAAGTAAAAGCCCTCAACGATCCTGGTTATGGTACTGCCGCAGAAGCTGTAAGAGCTATCAAAGCTAGCGGTAAATGGGAGCCCGGTATTCAAAACAACCAGAAAGTAATCTCCCGTAAAAAACAAGCCATCGTGTTTGTAGTACAGGAATAATACTTAAAAAAACATAGATCTGATAAAAGTGGATATTGTAAAATATCCACTTTTTATTTTATATTCGTTGCCCATCTGATGCATACATGAAATAGCCATAAGGAAAAGTTGCATACTAACCGAAATGATTATATGGCATATTCCATGTGAAGATTAAAAACAGCCGCAACGGCGCAAAAGCTATCTGCACTAAAAAATAGTATATACGGATGAAACAACCCTTATCTGAAATTATCCTTGGTATAGACCCCGGTACATTGCAGCTTGGCTATTCGCTGGTGAGCTGCCGCGCAGAGAAGCTGGAGCTTATTGCTATGGGTACGCTGTTGCTTTCCTCCCATAAAGACATGTATGTACGGCTGGAAAAAATTCATGCAACCGTGCATGAACTGATAGCCTCTTACAAGCCTACCATATTTGCCATCGAAGCGCCATTTTTTGGCAAGAATGTGCAGAGTATGCTCAAGCTGGGCAGGGCGCAGGGAGTAGCTATTGCCGCAGCTATGCAGCACGGGCTGCCGGTGACAGAATATTCGCCTAAAAAAGTAAAGCAGTCTGTAACTGGTAACGGCAATGCATCGAAAGAGCAGGTGTGGGGCATGCTCAAAAATATTTTTGCCTTGCAGGAAGTGCCTCGCTACCTCGATGCCTCCGATGCACTCGCCGTAGCCACATGTCATTACTACCAGCTTAGCAACCCGGTAAAAAGGGCTTCCTCAAATATGAAGAACTGGGCAGATTTCATTAAAAAAAATCCGGATAAGATCATAGGATAACAAACCAACATATTTATGTATACGCTGAAGAAATCTCTTGGCCAGCACTTTTTAAAAGATGAAACCGTTTCCCAAAAAATTGTTGAAGCGTTGCTGAACGAAATGCCTGAGCGCTTGCTGGAGATAGGCCCCGGCGGCGGAGCGCTCACGAAATATTTACTTAAGCTTGAGGGCATTGATTTCAAGGCAATTGAGCTGGATGAAGAAAAGGTACAGTACCTGTATAAACAATACCCAGCCATACAGGAAAAACTTATCCATACAGATTTTCTCAAAGCCGGTAAGCCGTTTGAAGAAGCGTTCACTGTTGTCGGCAACTTTCCTTACAATATTTCTTCTCAGATAATGTTTAAAATTCTGGATTGGAAGGAACAGGTGCCGCGCATCATCGGTATGTTCCAGAAAGAAGTGGCACAGAGAATTGCCGCCAGGAACGGTAACAAAACCTACGGCATTTTAAGCGTACTGATACAGGCTTTTTATGACACCACTTATTTGTTTGATGTACCTCCGGAAAGCTTTAACCCGCCTCCTAAAGTAATGAGCGGCGTGATAGAACTGAGGCTGCGCCATGATTTCCCGGAAATGAAAAGCCAGCGCCACTTCTTTAACCTGGTCAAAACAGCTTTTAACCAACGCAGGAAAATGCTGCGTAATGCAGTAAAGCCCTTGTTTCCGCCGGAAACACTGCACGATGAAATTTTTAATCTTCGTGCTGAACAGCTTTCCGTGGAAGATTTTGCCGCGCTTACATTTAAAATGCAATAAATTTTTTATTTTTGAAATAACCCATAATCTTGTCACCATGCGTACATCTTTCTTCACCCTTGTACTTTTATTTTTATCGGTAAATGTTATGGCACAGGAAAACGTTATATATCAGAAACCTCCTAAAGAGATATTAGAGCTGGTAGATTTTAAAATGCCGCCGTCTGTACTGTTTAGCGAGAAGCAGAGGAAGGTTGTATTGCTTTACCGCAATACGTATAAAACATTGGCAGAAATATCCAGCCCTGAAATGAGGTTGGCAGGTCTGCGCATCAACCCGAAAACAAACATATCAAGTACTACTACGTACATTATTGACCTGGCAACTAAATCGCTGGATGCTGAAAAAATAAACAAGGTTGCCGGTTTGCCTGCTAATGCACAGCTTTCTAATTTCACTATGTCTCCCGATGAGCAATACATGGCTTTTACCAATACCGTATCAAAAGGCCTGGAGCTTTGGGTACTGGACATTGATAAAAACATGGCAAAGAAACTACCCGCGAAGTTGCTAAACGCTAATTTAGGGAACCCTATTTGCTGGTTCAGGGACAGTAAAAATCTATTGGTGCGAACAATTCCTGTCGGCCGCAAAGAGCTGATCAATTCGCAGGATACATTGCCTAAAGGCCCGATCGTATCTGTAAGTGACGGCACCAAAGCGCAGAACAGGACGTACCAGGATCTTTTGAAAGATAAAATTGATGAGCAGAATTTTGAAACGCTTGCTACATCTGAATTGCACAAAATATCACTTGATGGAAAATCTTCGGTATGGAAAACAAAATCCATGCACAGCAGCGTGAGCTTTTCACCGGATGGCAAATATGTACTGGTAGATGAAGTGCAACGCCCTTTCTCCTACATTGTACCCTACAGCCGTTTTCCTGAAATAACTACGGTGTACGATGCAGCAGGTAAAAAAGTAAAACTTATAAACAGCAAGCCTCTGATTGAAACCCTGCCGCAGGGATTTATGGCTGTGCAACAGGGTAAAAGAAATATTTCATGGCGTGCCGACAAACCCTCAACGCTTTATTGGGTAGAGGCTTTAGACAAAGGCGATCCCGCTGAAAAAGTTGATTACAGAGACGAGCTTATTGTCTCAGACTTCCCTTTTACCAAAGAAGAAAAAATTGCCCGCACTAAGAACCGTTTTTCAGGAGTTACGTGGGGGGATGATAAAAACGCGGTGGTTTATGATTCGTGGTTCAACAACCGCAACAGCAAGATTTACCACATTGATCCATCATCCAGAGAAATGCAATCAAAGATCCTGTTCGACAGGAATTACCAGGATGCATACAGCAACCCCGGAAGGTTCGATACCAAAAAGAATGCATACAATTATAATGTCCTCAACCTGGATGCAGGCAACAATGCATTGTTGCTTGGGGAAGGTTTTACTGAAAAAGGACAGTTCCCTTTTATAGATGAATACAACCTGTCAACCGGTGAATCACGCAGGCTATACCAGTCGGCTTATACAGATAAGGCAGAAAATCTTTCCAGGATCATAGACAGGGAAAAAGGAGAGGTATTTGTAAGCATTCAGTCCCCGGTAGAATACCCGAATTACTTTATCCGGAACATCAAAAATAATACCTTGAAACAGGTAACTGCTTTTGAGAATCCATTTAAAAACATGAGTAAGGTAAAAAAAGAACTGATAACCTATAAAAGAGACGACGGGCTGGAGCTTACAGGCACCTTATACCTGCCTGCGGAATATGACGGTAAATCAAAATTGCCGCTCATTATCTGGGCATACCCGCAGGAATTTAAAAACAAGTCTACAGCGTCTCAGAACACTACCAACCCCAACGATTTTATATTCCCTTACTACGGCTCGCCCATTTACTGGGTTACCCGCGGCTATGCCATATTAGACGATGCCGCTTTCCCGATCGTGGGTGAAGGCAACAAAGAGCCCAACGATAATTTTATTGAGCAGTTGGTTGCCAATGGTAAGGCTGCTATTGATGTATTAGATAATAGAGGCATCATAGACCGCAAAAGAGTTGCGGTTGGCGGACATTCTTACGGCGCGTTCATGACGGCAAACCTGCTGACTTATTCTGACCTCTTTGCTGCAGGCATTGCACGCAGCGGAGCTTACAACAGGACGCTTACCCCTTTTGGTTTCCAGAGTGAAGAAAGGCATTACTGGGACGCACCGGACGTGTACAATGCCATGTCGCCCTTTCAGAATGCACATAAAATGAAAACGCCATTACTGCTCATTCACGGCAATGACGACAACAACTCAGGCACCTTTACCATGCAGAGCGAAAGATATTTTAATGCTCTGAAAGGGCTGGGTGCGCCTGCGCGTTTGGTGTTACTACCCAAAGAGAGCCACGGCTATGCAGCGAGGGAATCGATACTGCATGTTTTATGGGAGCAGGACCAATGGCTGGAAAAATACCTGAAGCCAGCAAAAAAACAAGTTGCAAAATAAAAAGTTTTTGTATCTAAAATGTGCGACCTTTGCGTAATTTTTAGCGTGATATGTCAACTTTAGATATAGTAATTTATTGCGGGATATTCGTTTTTTCTCTCACCGGGGCGCTGAATGCGCGTGCCCACCACATGGATATATTCGGCGCCATTGTGCTGGCTTTCGTGACTTCCTACGGTGGGGGTTCCATCAGAGATATTGTGATGGATGCCAGGCCTATAAACTGGATGAACGATAACCTGGCGCTGGCGCTTGTTATAACGCCGGTGATCATAATCTCCCTGGTAAAATTTAATTTCAACAGGTTGAGGAGGCTGATATTTTTTACCGATGCCGTAGGTTTGGGATTGTTTACAGTGGCAGGCATTGACCGAAGCGCGCAGTTTGGCGCCAATGAACCCTACAGTTTGCTGATGGGAGTGGTTACAGCTACCTTTGGAGGCCTCATCGCCGATATTTTGTGCAACAATGTACCCAATCTGTTGAGGCGTGGAGAGCTGTATGCTACAGCCTGTGCCATCGGCGGAGCGGTATATATTCTTTCAAAAAGGTTTGTGGAAGATTCCACATTCAGCCTGATCATTTGTATTTGCCTGATCGTGATCATCAGGATTATATCCAAATACAAAAAAGTGATGTTGCCTGAAGTGTAGTATCCGTCAGTCTTCTACGTACACCCGCTTTACGCGCCTGCCGATACCGGTGAGTATTTCATAAGTATTGGTTTCACACCAGGAAGCTAATTTTTCTATGGGCAGGTTGCTGCCGAATATTTCTACCACATCGCCTTCATGCACATTTTCAATACCGGTGATGTCTACCATAGTCATATCCATGCACACAATGCCTACCACCGGCGCCAGTTTCCCGTTGATAAAGACTGCGCCAGTGCCGTTGCTCATTTTGCGTTTAAAACCATCTGCGTAGCCTATGCGTATGGTTGCTATCACGGAGTCGCGCTGTAAGATGCCTTTTCGGTTGTAACCTACGCTTTCATTGGCTTTTAGGTGCCTTATCTGCGCAATGGTGGTCTTTAGAGCAATGGCAGGTTCCAGCTGGAGCTTCTTATGGTTGGTGCTGTCAATTCCATACAAGCCGATGCCCAGGCGCACCATGTCCATCTGCAGCTCCGGGTGTTGTATTATGCTGGCTGAGTTTGAGATATGCCTGAGGAAAGTATACCTGGTATTTTGCTGAATCAGATTAGCACATTCGTTTAGCAGCGCAGCCTGCTGTGCCGTAAAAGCATCTTCCTGCTCATCTTCACTGGCTACCAGGTGGCTGAAAACAGATTTGATAACTACTTCCCTGCCTGCATTCAATATGGCTGTGATCCGCGCTATATCTTGCTTTTCAAAGCCGAGCCGGTGCATACCTGTATCAATTTTTATGTGTACAGGATATTGTTGAAGGCCTTCGCGCCTGAGAAAACTAATGAAAGAGTCAAGTATCTTAAAAGAATAGATTTCAGGTTCAAGATTGTAAGTCACTATTTTTTGAAAGGCATCTTCATCATCATCAATGTTCATGATCATTACAGGCAAGTGGATACCTGCATCGCGCAGCTCTACCGCTTCATCTGTGTATGCTACCGTAAGATAATCTACATGGTTGTATTGCAGCAGGCTCGCTACTTCCAGGCTGCCGCTGCCATAGCCAAACGCTTTGACCATAGCCATCAGCCGGGTGCCTGCGGACAGATTTTCTTTATAGGCCTTCAGGTTGTACGCGATGGCTGAAAGATTTACTTCCAGGAAGGTGGAATGTATTTTCTTTTCAAAAATCGGTACAATAGTTTCAAATAAAAAACTTCTTGCACCCTTGATCAGGATAGCCTCGTTTGCATAAGCCTGTGAATTAAAATGATCGGTAAAGTCTTTGGCAGAAGTGTAAAATGTGGTTAAGTTCAATGCATCCTGCACTATATTTTTACGGCTCTGCCATTCCTGGCCTATGGCTATGAAACGGTTGATATGCCTTGCTTTCAGCATTTCTGTTACAGCGGTATAATCGCTATCTGCGGCGTCAGGAATGTCGGAAAGTATAACTGTTTTGGTCAATGGCTGCTTTGATAAAAAGTCCAGCGCAATAGAAAGAGATTGCAGATCAAAACTGTAACTGTCGTTGATAAAAATGCAATTGTTGATACCGGGTAAAACCTGCATACGCATCTCAACCGGCTGCAACAACAATATTCTTTCGATGATCTTGCCAACCGGTAAGCCAAAGTTCAGCGCTACAGCAATGCACATCAAGGCATTGTGCAAAGAGGCGTCATCGGTAAAGGGAATGTGTATTTTAAAAGATGCATTTTGGTATACAAGCGCTATTTCAGTAAAACTATCCTGCTGTTTTATTTCTTTTACACGAAGTGTACAGCTTGCTTTTGTGCCGATGGAAAATATTTCACAGGTTATTGTTTCAGCCAGCATAGTGCTTACCAGTGCATCATCTGTATGTGCAAAAACTATACGGCATTGCCTGAATAACCTGAGCTTTTCTGATAACTTTTCTTTTTTTGAGCTAAAATTATTTTCATGCGCTTCACCGATATTAGTAAGTATGCCGATAGTAGGGTAGATAATTTTTTCAAGCTTATCCATCTCTTCTTTTTTTGAAATGCCTGCTTCTATAATTGCAAGGTCATTTTCGGAATTCATTTCCCATACGCTTAGCGGCACACCGATCTGGGAGTTGTAGCTACGCGGGCTTCTTACAATATCATAGTCTTCAGAAAGAAGGGTGTAGAGCCATTCTTTCACAATGGTCTTGCCATTACTGCCGGTAATACCTATAACCGGATAGCGGAATGATTGCCTGTGTTGTGCCGCTATTTTTTGCAAAGCATCTAAAGTATTGTCAACAAAAAGTACATTGGCACCTGGCAGGTTGTGGGTATAATTTTTTTCAACAATAAAGTTTCTTACACCCAGCTGATACACATCTTCCACAAAATTGTGGCCGTCCCTGTTTGCTGTGCGCAAAGCAAAGAATAAAGATTCGTGCGGGAAGGATATGCGCCGGCTGTCGGTAGATAAATGTTTAATAATATTATTTGTATGCATGATCGCTCTGCAGCCAAGCATTTCCTTTATCTGTTGAATTGAATACATAACCTTTTCTTGAGGCGTAAAGGTACAATCCATAAAGAAAAAAGCGCTATAAAAACTTACAGCGCTTTGATCTTAACAGGTCACTTTACCTTTATACGCAAACCTGCTGAATGGCTTATAAACTCAGGCGCATACAGGCATTGAATGCTGGCAGTGCCCACCGAATAATCTCCGGAGTGTGTGATGTGTAATGGGTAATCAAATACGTACGTGCCTTTGCGCAAGTAGCTTATAAAGAAATTGGTGGAAGCATCTTTGGTAGCTTCATAGTAGCCAAGCCCGTCCTGCCATTTGTAGCCGCTCAATAC
This sequence comes from Bacteroidota bacterium, assembly GCA_023422835.1. Lineage (GTDB taxonomy): Bacteria > Bacteroidota > Bacteroidia > Chitinophagales > Chitinophagaceae > Haoranjiania > Haoranjiania flava. The sequence goes on from JAFAGI010000013.1 coordinate 61,134, forward strand.
ATTCACAGGCTCCATAGAAGCTGCGCGCATATCTTTCAGGTGCAGGTATTCCATATCCCTGTCTGATTTTAATTCTACTCTTACCACAACCTTGTCGCCAATATTCAATACATCTCCGTTATTTACAGGCAGTAGTTTTTTGCCGGCACCTGTATTTTTTTCTATGAACAGTTGCTTCTTTAAAGAGAGCGGCGTGGCTGCGGGCGTGATCTTATCCATCTCTTCAAAGTATTGCCAGTACACGCTGCCATAAGCCGGCGTACGATTAACGTTGTTTTTATCTTTGGAAGAAGTTGTCACTTTTATATCCGCCATATCCCTGCCGGCCTGCTGTTGTGTAAATGTTTGTTTTACATATCCTGCACCTGCCTGTCCTTTCTCTGTGGAGATAGTTGTATTATTGCCCAACTGTATCACTACATTTTTGCTGCTGCCGATAAGGTTATTTACCTTTAGTAGGGCGTAACACGCATCGGCAGTGGCTTTGGTGGTACGCCAGTTGTTGGTTTGCTTGTTCCTGATCAGCCAGTTCTGCATACCGTTCACAGATTCGCGCAATGGATGGTTGTTTTCACCTTCGGCAATTTCATGTGTTACTTCTATCATCAGCGCCTGTTGTTCTATCGGCACCTGATACCAATAATATCCCCACTGCATATCTTTCCAGTAAGTACCCTGCACCTTGTCTTCCACAGCATTTTCCAGCAGCGATTTAAGGATAGTTTCCTTAGCAAAAACTTTTTCGTTGTTCCTGTAAAAAATGCCTGCCAGCATGCCTTTGAAGTACGAAGACTGATCAATCCAGTATTTCTTCGCCTGCCCATAGAAGTATTTCTCTGCAGCAGTAGCCGGCTTTTTATCGAAATAGCTGTTGGCAAAAAGATAGTGTATCTGTAAACCGCTCACATTGTGTTTAGTAAGGTCCTTACTGTATTTTTTCAGATCGTTATAATCTTTGGTAATGGCGTTCCGCAGGTATTGCCGCGCCTTAGCCGTGATCTGGTTCAGCGTGTTCAAACTGTTTGCCGGTACGGCCTCCAGCATTTTTAACCTACCAATGCCCGTGAGGATATATTGTGTAATGTACCTGTCTGCATCGCCGCCTTTGAACCAGGGGAAGGAGCCGTCAGCCAATTGCATATCGCTGAGCTGGTTGATGCTTTTATTAATACCTTCGCTCATTTTTGCCAGGTCGAACAACAGGGCAATATTTTTTCTTTGTTCAGTTTCATTTTCTGCCTGTACCAGCCACGGCGTTTCCTGCAGCAGTATTTGTTTCAGTTCCTGGTTTTTCTGCAGGTTACTTTGCAGCGCAGTTGAATCCTTCAGCCATTCATTGAATATTTGTTTAATGCCCGGTTTTGTGTTCACGATATGCGTAGCAAGCGCGTTGGCATAAAAACGGTTAAACACCTGCTCAGCACAATCATACGGATACTCCATGAGGTATGGCAGTGACTGCACGGCATACCAAACCGGGTTGGCAGTAAACTCTACAGTCAACGATTGCGTTTGCAATGTATTGCTGGTATGATTTTTTAATTTGTCGAATGTATAGTTTATTGTGGTATCACCCTGCTGGAACACAGGCATAGCCTCGGTTACAAGCATTTTATTGGTAAGTTCGGGAATGATATGTTCTTCGCCGTCGCTGAATTTTCCTGATGTGCCTGCGATCTTTATAAGAATGGGCTCTGTGGCATCAGCAGGAATGGTTACCGGGAATTTCACAGAGGTGCTTTGCCGCGCAGCTGCTTTAAAGTTTACAGGAGTAGTCGAAGCCGTCCACCCGGTGATGGATTCACGCGTAATGGCATTCAGTAACTGTATTTGTGCAATGCCGTCGAGGTTGTTTTCTGATAGGTTGCTGATTTTGGCGCTAAGCTCTGCCTTGTCGCCCGCACGTAGAAAGCGCGGCATGTTCGGTTGCACCATCATTGTTTTTTGTGAAACAATTTCTTTTTCGCTGTAGGCATGCTGCAGCGTTTTGGTATATGCCAGGTTCATCCATTTCCATTTAGTCATTGCGTCCGGCATAGTAAATTCAAGAGTGTACGATCCATCTTTACCGGCATATACGTGCGGCATAAAGAAAGCGGTTTCGTTGAAATTGGTTCGCAAAGGTTGCTGGATAGAAGATTTATTTTGTCGTTCAGTTGTACCCATGGCATCAGACTGTGCCGATGCATCACTTTCTTTTAGAGCAATAGCGCCTGTAATTGATTTCTTATATTGTGGAGCGTAGCCTGTAACTACTACTTCGTCTGATTTTGAAGACAAAGATTCTTCTCGAACTACAATTCCAGAGGCTCTGCCTATTAGCCGGTGTGTTAGATGATTTCTAAATAGGTATGATTCATCTACAAATATCAGGTGATCATATATTTTTGCTTTTATGCCATAAGAACTATTATAATGGTCTGCATTCGTGAATCCGCTTTGAGCCGTAAATTGCCTGTAGTCTGTATTCCAGGCATGATGCGGTATTTGGGTATTCGTTATAAATGGATTATGCCATTCATGAAGCCTGATTTCATCCAGTGAAGCATCATACATGGAGGAAAGCAGTTCTGCTTCTACCTTTTTATTATTTTGGCCGGATATTTTTATCTGCCATTTCTCTTTCGCGCCGGGCTCGGTCTTATCCCTGAATGTAGCATACGTAATTGCCAGATTTTTGGTGCTGTCAGTCACCATCACTGTATTATCAGTGGTATACAGCCGGTTGTGTTTAATAAAGCCATAGACATAACTGGAAGCATTGAGATCGTTGGCAGTAGTGGTCTGTACAATTGTTTTTATCTCGTTATTCAGTTTGAAATCAGAAAATACTATCCCGGATTTTTCCCCGGGCATAGTAGTTTTTTTTGCCTGCAATATATGTACATCTTCTGCCGCAGTACCTATTTTAAAGATATCCTGCTCCCCGATTTTACCTGCCGATTTTACTTTGCTTACCCACAGGTATTCTTTCTCTGTTAAACGAACGGCATTATCATTATAGATGCGTATATACTTCCTGTTTTCAACAGCATTCCCGTTCTTGTCTGTTGCTGTGGCTTCTACCAGGTACCAGCCCGATGCGAGCTTCGTGTTGCCCATGCTGAAAGCTTTGTCTTCATTGGCTTCCGCGGTTTTGCTGTAAACTTCTTTAATCTTATTCCAGCTTGTTTTATCGGTTTCATTATCATACTCATCGTGGGGGAAATAGCTCAGGTAGGTTTGTTTATCCATCACGAACTGATCCGGACGCTGCCAGTAGCGTTTGCGTATCAGGCGGCCAGGCATTTCCAGCGCATAAATTTTCACTGTGACAGTTGCGGGTACTTCCTGATCAGAAAGGTTTGTAGCTTTTACATTGACAGCTTTAAATTTACCCGCTTCTCCGTTTTCGTCATTTTCAATTTCCAAAATCAGCGACTGGTAGCCAATACTTATTGACGTGCTGGCCTCCCTGGTTTCGCCATTGTTATCGGTAATTGCAGCTTCTACCTGGTAGTTAAATATTGGCTTCAGATTTTTATCAATACTCTCGTCAGGCACAGCTTTAAATGTAAAAGAAAATTTTCCGTTGGCATCTGTTGTTACAATCTCATTGTGTATTTGCGCACTGGGCCTATTTGGCATAAAGCCGCGCCATAGCCAGGGATAAGGATAACGTGCTACCCGCGTAACATTAATTTTCACCTGTGCGTTATCAATGGTATTGCCCGCAAATGCTTTGGCTGTGCCGGTTACGGTAATGCTGTCATTCAGCCTGTAATCGGTTTTGAGCGTATCCAATTCAACGAAGAAAGTAGGGCGTTTATATTCTTCTACATTAAAATGAACAGTGCCGTTAAGTTCTTCCGTGTCGATAAAGAAGCTGCCGGTTAAAACATTCAATGGTAGTTTAAACGAACCGCTGAAACTACTGAATTCATTGGCCTTTACATATACAGAATCTATTATTTTATTATTTGCGTCGTATAGCCTTACATTAATTTTGCCCGGGGAATTGTACAATTTCTTTTGTTTTGTTTTTTGCTCCAGCGTAGTGAGTATACCTTTAAAATATACAGTCTGCCCCGGTCGATACAAACTTCTGTCTGTGAAGAAATGTGCTTTGGCTTCGTCATGTTCAAATTGCCCTGAGCTGATTTCAGGTTCACTTACGCTCTTCTCGTTGGTGTAATAATAGTAGTGCCCGTCAAACTCAATCCTGTCGCCGTCTTTGCTGATATAGCCGCGCCCTGTTGTTTTTAAGGGTGGAGCTTTCGCATAGCCCTTACTGTCTGTTGTTACAGTTGTATAAATAGGCGCTAAGTTTTTCGTGCCCGTTTGAAAGTGAATAACAGCGCCGGGTACAGGCTTTCCGGTTTCCCTGTGCAGTACAAAATAATTGCCCTCATTTTGCACATAGGCAAGATCTGAAACATCAAACAGCCGGGCAGATAGTTTGCTTTTGATGCTGAAATCCGCATCCTCACTGGTTAAGAGCACATAGCGGCCTATTGGCAATGCATCAATTTTTATTTCGGTAAAGTGGTATTGATAGTCCTGCGGTAACGGCAGCTTTTGCATAAATGACTGCACTATGTTTTTGTTTTTTACAATAGCTTTCCAGAATATGTCGTTGTTGTAAAAATTTTCTTTGGATGTTCTTTCCCATTTTATAACCCGTACAAATAGCTGATCTGTATTTTTATATTTTAGCAGCGCACGCATGGGTTTTCCTGAAACATTGATGTTTTCCGTGGTGACCTCCACAGATTTATTAAGGATCTGCTGCCTCAGGTTTTTTAACGCAGCCACTGCACTACTGGTGCTGTCTTTAGCTGGTACAAACTTATTAATGATATCCAATGCCGTGATGTATTTTAAGCGGTGGGTAGAATCTTTGTATATCTCATATTTTCCCGCCATGTCGAAATAATATTGTGCCAGCAGGTAAGCGGCTTCTTTGGTGTATTTATTATCGGGATGTTTTTTAAGGATATTTTCCAGCGCCTGTACATACAACGTATCTTTCCCGGCTGCCGTTGCGTGTTGATACATCCATGCTATGCGGTTTACATCTGCATCCACAAGGGCAGATGTGGCGTTGTTTGCCAGATAATATTTCAGCAGGTCCTGGAATGTTTCTACTGCTATGTGTTTGGAGGAAAGTGTATCTGCTGTTTGCAGCGGTAATTGTATAAACCGCTCTGCGGGTGAAAAATATTCAGGTTTATTGAGCAGGAATTCATTCTCCGGTTTTATGGCCAGGTCATCATTGTTTTTGTAATAATCCAGCTTGTAATTTACCAGCACATCATACATGGTCAGGCGGAGTCCGGGCGTATTGCCTTTTTCTATCACTGCGCTATAATCCTTTAGCTCCGCTTTTTTCAGCGCTCCTGCGTTAAAAAATATCGTATCAAAGATACCCGCGATGCGTTTGTTAAAATCAGATGCGTTCCAGGTAAGGATGTCCGCTTTGCCTGTATTTTCTGCCTCTGCGCGCTGACGTATGCGCCAGCCGTTGTTGTTTTTATAATTTATCAGTTGCTGTGCCTGCAAGGCGTACAACAGACTTTTTGCTACAGGCTCGCGTGTGGTTTTTATTTCATTGCCGATGGCTTGTACGTATTCATTGATGTCCTTGTCGCTGGACTTATCTTCCAGGTTGAACTTGTAGTACAAAGCCTTGATCATTTCACCGGCATCGCCATCTTTTTTTGCACGGTTGTAGATATTGTTTACAATAACAAGAGCAGATTTAGGCAGTGATTTTTTTATGATCAGGGTATCTGCCTGCTGCCATTCTTTTTTATATTTATTCGTTTGAGCGTTAGAAGCCATGGCTGTAAAAATCAGTAAAGCAAAGAGAATAAGTTTATGCATAAAGAATTATGTTTATTATAAGATGCAATCAACCGGTAAATTACATAAATGTGTATAATAAATTTAAATGCCGCTGTTAATTTAACGAAGAAGGACTTATTAAGCTGCTACAAAGAAACGAAAGTGCAAAGGTCTTTTTTTAAACCTGTGTTTTCTTTATGATTATTGTGGTAAAATAAATCCTCTGAAATATAAGGGCCACAAGGGTTTGCGCAAGGTGCAACAGCGCTCACAAAGATCTTTAGATAAAAAAATATAATGACTATTTTTAATTTGAAATAGTTAATTTTATTAGTAGATTGGTACTAAAAATTATTAGTTATGGAATTATCAGTATTTTTTACCAAGTACCCTGATGATGCTAGTTGTAAGGCATTTTTTCGTGTATTAGTCCCACTTCTCCTCCACGGCAACTATCAACGTCGTTAGAAATAAACTTTTGTACAGAATGTTTGGAGTCGTAATAAGACAAACACCGTTTGTTAAAGAATATTTTGAAGCCGCATATATATTTATTTGGCCATTTCAATATCTTAGAATACGCGAAGTTTATTTGAGCGATCTGTGCATTTTCGGTGCACTTTATGATTAATGGCTCTGAAACATTTGAGCCGCAAGGATCGCACAACGTATGCAAGTTTGCCCGCTAAAAGTAATAAGGTTATTCTTGTTTATAAACGGGTGTGGTTACATCATGATAAAAAAGAAACGTCCAGCGATTGTTATTTCCAGTCTCCCACCACTCCTGCCTCAGCTGCATACATTTTTTGCCATCATAGTCGTACTTAGCAACAAAGCGGTTTTTCATCTGCACAAGCTGGGGCGCGTCATCGGCTCCGAAAAATACCAGCTCTCCATCTTCTTCTACCCAGAACACCTGGTGATACTTTGAGTGTGCTGCCGTAAGATCGTAATAAATATAATCGTCAATATTTCCATCGCCATTGATTAGCTCTACCTGCGGGTGGCCTTGCAGAAATGCCAGCCTTTCTGGTTTGTAGGAAGCTGAGCCGCCTGACAATGCATATTCCAGTTCTTTTTCCTGGATATAGTATGTTGCATTCGGAAAAGTCATCTGCTGATTACCCTGCGCATCAGTAATACTCATTCCTCCAATATGATCCGTATGCAGGTGCGACATGCAAACTTTGGTAACGTCTCCCGCACCTAGCTGGTGTTTTTGCAGGTTGTTCAATAGCTGCAAAGTACCACCTTCTTTAAACCCCAGGCCCGTGTCAAATAAAATTACATCATTGGAAGTTATCACTAAAAACGGGGTAACCGCAACAAGCAGGCTGCCTGCATTCCTGTCTCCCAGCTCATCTTCTTTGCTGTTGAAAGGCACCATCTGCTTAGATTTATCTACGGTAAACGTGCCTTCCTCTAAAGGAATTATTCTCATAAAACTATTGTTTTTGAGCTGCAAATGTAAGAAGAGTAATCATTTTACTTCAGCGGAAGAAGAAAGGGGCTTGAAAAATTACGCTTTCCTTATAAACTCAGACTTTAATGCCATCGCGCCAAAACCATCTATCTTGCAGTCAATATTATGATCGCCATCTGTAAGGCGTATGTTTTTAACTTTGGTACCTGCTTTTATCGGTTTGGGAGCGCCTTTGACCGGTAAGTTTTTGATAATGATTACCGTATCGCCGTTTTGCAATTCATTACCATTGGCATCTAAGATTTTGCCGGAACTGTTCTGGGGAGCTTCCTGCTCTTCAGGATCCCATTCAAAAAAACATTGCGAGCAAACCATCAAATTATCATTGGGATAAGTAAATGTAGATCCACACTGCGGGCACTTCACTGTTTCAGACATACAAATTTATTTTAGCGAAGATAGCCAATATTTCAGGGATTGTGCTTGTTATAAGAAACAGTATGTGGCGAGGGAAGCGACTAAGCGGGTTTCCCAATATCAATCGTTACGCCGGTATTCTGCTTTTAAAAATGCCAGGCTGCCGGCAACAAGGTTGTTTAAAAAAGAAAATAATTGTCAGGCTATCCTCACAAAATTAACCCGGATGACAAAAGAAATGCTGTGATGGCAGGCGGCTTTTAGACACTTAACAAAGTAATGGCTACCGGTTATTAGTAGTTGGGAACCAAACTTGATAAGTACGACAACAAACGGCAGAAGTTAGGAACAATCTAATTTGCGAGCGCCGTGATTTTAAAAGTTAAAATTACATCAGAAAAATGTTCAAAACCTATTATTATAAAATTTACCAGAAGTACATTCAAAAATATGTATAATGAACAAATTTTCTTTCACCCTTTTAGGGAGATATTTGAAATTAAGAATCTTAGCCTTATAAAGCTGAGTATTTTTCTGCCGGCGGCAGCCTTGTGTCATCAACAGAATTGAGGATTGCATAAAATAAGCGCTTCTCCAAACATTGCCACAACGCTTATACAATGCATGCAGGCTATAGCTCTGGGTAAACCTTTGTAGCCGTTGAGCAGTGGTATATAAGCTCTATGAAGGATAAAATTACTTGGATATGGATAGACAAAAACTTATTTTATTAAAAATCCCAGGCCCAGCTTTTCAATAATATTACCTGCCCAATTTACTGCTTTAGGTATGCGCTTTCCCGGATGTACACGCCGTGTGTACGACAGCCGGTAATCATCATTGTAGTTACGGTAGCGGTTGTCATGAGACATGCCGGAGAGATAAAGCCTTTTAGTAAAGTAGCTAAAGGCTACTTCCCAAGCCGGTGTATTGTAGCCTATGCCTCCTCTGAAATATATATTGGGCGCAAAATTCCAGCGCTTGTTCACGGCATGATCCAGGCTAAACTCTTGTGTATGGCTTACGTCTGCATTTAAAGTGCCCAGTGCCGAAACGAAAAAATGCCTGCCTATCACAAAGGTGTGCCCGTAGCCCACGTTGGGTCCGAAAAGTGTATACTTCACCTTGTTTACATTGCTGTGCGCAAAATCTTTCTTATAGGCAGCCGGGATAAATGCACTGTCGCTTTGTGCAGATCCCATCAGGTATTCAACGCCTGTCAGGAAAGAACCTGCTGATTTCTTTTGCCAGCCATCAAATTTAAACGGCGGGCGAATACTGAATTTTTTACCATTAAAAACCCAACTTGCAGAAACACCCAGCAGTTTATTGTCAATATCCGGGCGTACATAGTATGGCTGCGTATTATAAGCAGTCAGGTTGTGAGCGCGCAGGTACATGCCGCTATACTTTTGAAAGTATACATCCACCACAAAGTTGCGCGCCATAAAATTGGTCTGCAGGTTGAGCCCTTTGGTTTTACCTTTTGATTTAAAATTTTTATCTATGGCGCTGATACCATAAGATGCGGAAACCGAAAACCAGTCATAGCCCACGCGCAGGCCAACGCCTGCAGGAGAGTTGCTGATATAGCTGATTTCTTCTTTCGCACCGGGAGTAGACAATGCAAGGCCATTGTAGCTTTTTACAAGGAATGGCGATATGATTAGTTTGTAAGGATAGCGTTCGTAGTAGTTTGGATCAAACTTCAGCGAGTCGGTTTGAGCAGCTACTTTTATACTTAAAAGTAAAATGCAATAAACGGTAAAGGCTGCACGCTTGTTGTATGCTTTACAAGAAGTTAAGAACATTTATCAATTCTTAAAGTTTTCTGATTTATCATTTTACCAGGAGCACATTGGAAACTTTTCTTTCGCCGAAATGATCCCATTGTTTATTATCAGAGGGATAGTTTACAACACCATTGTCCGGGAAACCCCGTATCCACAGGGTAGTAGATCCGCCGCCGTCAAGGTTTACGGCAGATACACAACCAAGCCAGCGCATGATTTTCTGCAGTTCCCACATATCTGCGCCCTGGGCGTTGGCATTCCTTCCATCTACCGTCAGCAAAATGGCGGTACCGTCTTTCCTTACTCCTGCTGCGGTACGCGGGTGCCTGGCCGTATTGAATTTTTCATCAGTGAGCTTTAATGATTCTCCATTCATCAACAACAAAGGGCCTGTTGCCAGTACGTCCGGAAAGCCGATCTCTTTTCCCCAATTATTTGCTGCATCAAATGCTACAATATGCAGCCTGCCTTTTTTATCAATCGCTACAGCGGCTGTTTGTCTTTGGCCAAGCCTGCCTGCACTCAACTTGCTGGTATCTATCACCACATCATTGATCTTTAAATAATTGACCGATCCGCCGTTTTTTACGTTAAAAAAAGAACCGTTCAGAGCTACGGCAGCATTGTACTTTTTACCAAAATCGCTCGTTCTGATCAGATCTTGCTTTTCATAACCGATTGACAGTTTGGGTGCAAAGCATTTACCTTTTACTTCTACATAACTAATGTTCTGATTGGAGGCAAAAAGATCTTTTGCGTTGAAATGATGTTTGAAAAATTGTACTTTGTATTTGATTTTCTGCTTCTGCCACCCGGCGCTTACAAATGACACAGAATCTGCATCCTGTGCAAAAACAAAAACAGAAAGCAAACAAAGAACAACCGAAAGCAGCGACTTCTGCATAATAATATTTTTATCAAAGTAAACAAATAACATGCAAATATATTAAAGGAATATTCAAAATTTTAAGATGGAGCGCAAAAACAATTTCAACATCTTCATCAGCGTTAACGATTACTTATTCATTAATGAAGTAATTTTGCAATATGCAATTCAAGCTATATTCAGATTACGAGCCATCCGGCGACCAGCCTTCTGCCATACAGCAGCTTACCGAAGGCATACGAAACGGCGAACAGTTCCAGACATTGCTTGGCGTTACCGGCTCGGGTAAAACATTTACCATGGCCAACGTGATACAGAATGTACAAAGACCCACGCTGGTGCTCACGCACAACAAAACACTGGTAGCGCAATTGTACGGAGAATTTAAACAGTTCTTCCCTGAGAATGCCGTTGGTTATTTTGTAAGCTACTACGATTACTACCAGCCGGAAGCTTTCATGCCCGTAACAAATACTTACATTGAAAAAGATCTGAGCATTAACGAAGAATTAGACAAACTGCGCCTGCAGGCAACGGCACAACTGCTTTCCGGAAGAAGAGACATCATCGTAGTGGCAAGTGTAAGCTGCATTTACGGTATGGGAAACCCTACCGAATTTCAGAAGGGCATTATTCGTATTGCAAAAAATCAAAAAATAGCCAGGCAGGGATTCCTACACAACCTGGTAAACTCACTATACAGCAGAACCCAGGTAGAATTTTCACGAGGCACATTCAGGGTAAAAGGCGATACGGTCGACATCAATTTACCGTACGTGGATTACGGCTACCGCATTACTTTCTTTGACGATGAAATTGAATCTATAGAAAGCATTGATGTAATCACCGGCAAGCGCATTGAAAAGCTTGACCATGCTGCGATTTTCCCTGCAAACTTATACCTGGCGCCGAAAGACCAGTTCCAGCAGATCATGTACGAAATACAGGATGAGATGCAGGCACAGATAAAATATTTCACCGGCATCAACAAACTCATGGAGGCGCAACGCATTAAGGAGCGTACCGAATACGACATGGAAATGATGCGCGAGCTGGGCTATTGCACCGGCATTGAAAACTATTCACGCTTTTTTGACCAGCGCCAGCCGGGCTCCAGGCCATTCTGCCTGCTGGATTATTTCCCGAAAGATTTCCTGTGTATGATTGATGAAAGCCACCAGACCATACCACAGGTAGGAGGCATGTATGGCGGCGACCGCAGCCGTAAGCTTACACTGGTAGAATATGGTTTCCGGCTGCCCAGCGCTATGGATAACCGCCCGCTTAACTTCCAGGAGTTTGAAAGCATGATCGGCCAGACCGTGTTTGTATCAGCCACACCCGGCGAGTATGAACTGGCAAAAACCGAAGGCGTTGTGGTAGAGCAGGTAGTACGCCCCACAGGGCTCTTAGATCCGCCGATTGAGATTAGGCCCAGCTACAACCAAATAGATGACCTGCTGGAAGAAATAGACCAACAGGTAAAAAAAGGTGGACGCGTACTTGTGACCACGCTTACCAAACGCATGGCTGAAGAAATGGATAAATACCTGCAACGGATCAACATCAACTCAAAATTCATCCACAGCGAAGTGCATACACTGGAGCGCGTGGAAATATTGCGCCAGTTGCGTTTGGGCGAAATTGACGTTCTGGTAGGTGTAAACCTTTTGCGTGAAGGACTTGATTTGCCCGAGGTTTCGCTGGTAGCCATTCTTGATGCGGATAAAGAAGGTTTTTTGCGTAATGAAAAGTCTTTAACGCAAACTGCAGGCCGCGCTGCGCGTAACGCAGAAGGTAAAGTGATCTTTTACGCAGACACCATGACTGAAAGCATGCAACGCACTATTGATGAAACCAACAGGCGCCGTGAAAAACAAATTGCATACAACACCCTCCACGGCATTACACCGAAGACAGTGGCAAAAAGTAAAGAGCAGGTGTTTGCTCAAACTTCCGTGCTGGATATTAAAGGTTTTGACGAAAGGAAAACCAATGCTATCTCTTACGACCAGGATATCATTTCCACATCTCGTGCTGCGGAAGACGGCGCTGCATACACTGCCAACAAAACGCCCGCACAACTTGAAAAGGAGATTGCACGCGTAAAAAAACAAATGAGCAAAGCCGCCAAAGACATGGACTTCATGGAAGCGGCCAAACTCAGGGATGAAATGTTTGTGCTGGAAGGATTGCTGAAAGAAATGAAGTGATGTTGAGGGTTTTTGTGTTATGAAGTTATGAAGTTATCAGTGATGGGATTATGAGTTATGAATTTTTATGACAGATGTTTAATCTTCCCTACAACTCACGTATCTTAATGTTCCTGAACCAGACAGGATAGCCATGATCCTGCAAACCGATATAACCTTCTTTGGAAATTCCTTTTTTAAAGCCCGGGAAATTTTTAAACTTGCTTTTTTTCACCATTATATCCCATTCCGGCGTCCATAATTGGTAAGATACTACAGGCACGCCATTCTGGGTATGGGTTACATTACCGTTTTCCACTTTTATCACCAGATTATTCCATTCGCCTGCCGGCTTTACAGTTGCGGGATCAGCAGCAAGCATATCATATAAAGAACCTGCTAAATGGCTGGCAATAACGTTGTCGCTCGCATCACGGTTATCAAGCACCTGTGCTTCCAGGGCGGCATAATAAATGGGCTGTCCAGGCTCCTCACGCACATTATAAAATATACCGGAGTTGCCGGCTTTAGATGTTTTCCAGTCAATAGAAAGTTCGTAATTCCGGAACTGTTTGTCTGCAAAAATAATATCGCCGCCATTGCCCCAACCCGGCTTTTTACCTTCTGCTGTAAATACTTTCATAGCATGGTCTTCAATTGTCCAGTTGGCGGGCATTTTGCTACCGTTTACCTGACGCCATCCGCTAAAGTCTTTACCGTTGAACAATGCCACCCAGCCTTCGCGCTTTTCCTTGCGGGTAACTTTATTCATAGTATTACAGGAACTAAGCATTACCAGGAAAACTACTACGAACAAAATATTTTTATACATAATCATGTGATTTTGACAAAACCAAAGTTAATGATTTTACAGCTAAACAATTAATTGTCTACTTCTTTAATTGTTGGCCGATCATCTTCTATACGGCTTTCATAAGAAATTTTAAACCTGTTGAGATCGGGAATAAATTTGCGATGTCTCTTCAATTCGTATTCGTAGATCAATTTCCCCAATTCGTACAAAAACGGGTGACCAACATTTTCATAGTCATACTTACCATCGTTGATGATACCATCACTGTTCACATAAATGGTTGCAGATAAAAGATATTCAATGTTATGCTCCTGGTCTACCACATAAGAATTGTCTGTAAGAAACCCGTAGGCCCAGCCTGTTTTATTGAACACTCTCACACCTGGCGGCAGCGTTGTATGCGTGCTGTCGCGAAAAAAGAATTTTACAAACGAATCGTAAAACTTATCACCATCGTACTTGGGATAATTTGTTTCGCGCGGGTACTGTGATAAATAACGGTACAAAAAAGTATAATCTTCCTCAGTAAGATTGAAGCGTTGGCGCTCTGGTACACTTTCCGGGAACATAACCGTGCGAAGGATATAGTGCAATTCCTCCAACGCTATCCTGTTTTTCTTGGAGAAATCGAAAGGCCCGTTTACCAATTGATCATGGGCATCCATGTATGCATTGCCCAGCTTCTCATTTCGGCTGTGATCAAAGCTGTCCGGGTTATACTGCATAGGTTGTTCGTACAGTAGCTTGCCATTTTTATCCAGGAACTTTACAGGATTTGTATACCTGTTCTCCTCTATGGTCATGGGCACAAAACGGTGCATGATACGCACGTTGTGATATCCTCTTTCGTGCAGCGAACGGTTAATTTCCTGCTGCCCAAGAAACTCATACATGCGGTTGTATGCATCGTTATCACTTACCAGCAAAGCTTTTTTAATGAAGTGAGCAACAGATGGGCAGCCGTTTTCGGCAGTCGCATCTTTGTGTATGCGGGTTTGTTTGCTGTATGCGCTGTCGAATTCAATTCTGGTGTCTTTGTTTACACCGTGCGCTTGAAGGCGGTTGATTTTTTCCAGCGAAAGCACCGCTAACGGGAACTTTACGGTTGATGCCGGATTAAAATAAACCTGGTCGTTTACATTAAAATAATGATCTGTAAAATGCGGGTTGTTGTTTTTATCGCGCTCGATTTGTGTATAAATAATCTGTAAGCGGAAACTGTCCGGATGCGAAAGTACCTGTTGAAAAATTTTATTATCAACTTTTCCCAGCAATTCCTCAAACCATTTAGTATGCTTAGCCTGTGCAAAAGTTGTAGAGCTACTCTTTACCATACATAAGATAATAAAAACTGCCAAAGCTAACCTGCTCATACATTCCGTACTATATTGTAAATTTTTAATAATGCCCGGGAACAAGCGCTGGCGAGAACACCCGCAGCTGCATTACCGGGCAGGCACAAAAGATGTGTATTGCACAGAGCTATTTCAGCGACTCCAGAGCTGCGTCATAATCAGGCTCTGTGGTAATTTCAGGCACCTGTTCTGTATAGACAACCTTTCCTTCCGGATCCACCACAATTACAGCGCGGCTTAGCAGGCCCTGAAGCGGGCCGTCAGTCAATTGCACTCCGTAAGTGTTGCCAAAGTCTGTACGGAAATCTGAAAGCATCTCTACATTGTTTAATCCTTCAGCAGCACAAAAATTCTTTTGTGCAAACGGAAGATCTTTTGAAATGCAAAGCACCTTGGTATTGTTAAGTGAAGATGCCTGCTCATTGAATTTTCTTACTGATGTAGCGCAAACGCCCGTATTTACACTGGGGAAAATATTCATCACTACATATTTGCCAAGATAATCACTTAACTTTTTTTCATTAAGATCCACATCAACAAGCGTGAAATCTTTTACTTGCTCACCCACCTGCGGCAGGTTGCCGGCTGTATGTACATTGTTGCCTTTGAATGATACCTGTGCCATAATAATCAGTTTTAAGTTGTTTTGATTGAATACTCAAATCTACTCATAAATATGTTTAGATAATGATAAAATACTACTGTTGCCACAGCAGGCTTCCATCTCCGTAACTCAGGAAACGGTAATTGTTTTGTAATGCATGATCGTAAATTTTCCGCCAGTCGTCTCCAACTACAGCGGCCACCAGCAAGAGCAAAGTAGAGTTGGGCTGGTGGAAATTGGTGACCACGCCCCGCGCTACACGCAGTTTGTAGGATGGCGCAATGATAATACGTGTTTTAGCAATAAGCTTATCTGCACCTGCTTCGTGTGCATAAGCCAGCAATGCCTGTAGCGCCTCTGTAACAGGAATATCTTGCGGCAATTCATAGCACTCCCATTGGGCAAGGTCTGTAAAGCCCTTGCCGTGCAACAGCTTCACCCCCATCCAGTACAGGCTTTCAATTGTACGTAACGATGTGGTGCCGACAGCAACGATCTTTTTTTCCTCATTTGCCAACCGGCGTATAAGTTCTTTACTCACTTCAAAAAACTCTGCATGCATATCATGGTTTTCCATAGTTGCAGATTTTACCGGCCGGAAAGTGCCTGCGCCAACGTGCAATGTTACGTAGGCCTGTTCTATACCTTTATTGTTCAGCTGCTCTAAAAGCTCATGCGTAAAATGCAAACCGGCGGTCGGCGCTGCTACAGAACCCGCGTAAGCCGCATAAACGGTTTGATAGCGTTGTTTGTCTTCCTCTTCAACCATACGATTCAGATAGGGAGGCAAAGGAATATTTCCGTAAATACTCAATATTTCCGCAAAGGAATGGCCGCCGCTCCATCGGAATTCTACCAGGAAATAATCATTGTGTTTCTCTTTTTTATCAGCAGAAAAAACAATTCTTTCTCCCTCGTGCAGCAACTCTTTTTGCAGGATCCCTTCCTTCCATTTTTTAGCGCCGCCAACCAGGCATTTCCAGGTTACAGCATTTCTCTGCATCATGGCTGAAGTAATGTCTGCATAATTTTCAGCGGGTTCCAGACAGAATATTTCTACAGTGGTGCCGGTTCTTTTTTGGAAAAGCAAACGTGCGGATACCACTTTAGTATTGTTGAAAACTAGCAGCGTGTTTTCGGGCAGCTGATTCGCAATATCCGCATATTGCGTTTCTGAAATTTCGCCGTTCTGATAAACCAGCAGTTTGCTTTTATCTCTTTCTGCTAAAGGATACCGCGCTATTTTCTCGTCAGGGAGATCGTAAGTATAATCTTGTATGTTGATGTTTTTTGCTGCTATATTCATGCTCAAATATTACATATAAGTTACAAATTTAAAAAGCTTTCAACAATTAATTCTCTGTAGTTGGCTATCTTTGCCTTTAAGAAATTACAAGCTTATGATTAAGACAGGAAATCCGGTTATCAGCATTTATACGGAAATGACGCCTAACCCCGAGACCATGAAATTTGTTGCCAACAAACTTTTGTATCCCGGCAAGAGCATTGATATTCCTGATGAGACGGCATCAGGCCCCTCGCCATTGGCCAAAGAGTTGTTCAGTTTTCCTTTTATAAAAAGTGTTTTTATTGCCTCTAACTTTATCACGCTTACCAAAAGCGACAGCAATATTGACTGGCAGGATGTAATACCTACCATAAAACAGTTTTTGAAAGAGTATATTGAAAACGGCAGCCCGATAGTAAATGAAGAGGAAGCAGCAAAAGTGAAAGTAGTCTCTTCCAACGAGGTTTCAGCAGACGATGATGACGTAGTGAAGAGAATCAAGGAAATGCTTGACAACTATGTACGTCCTGCGGTAGAAATGGACGGTGGCGCTATCCAGTTCAAGAGTTATAATGAAGGCGTGGTGAACCTTGCATTGCAGGGGAGCTGCAGCGGCTGTCCTTCTTCCATGATCACCCTGAAAGCAGGAATTGAAGGCATGATGAAGCGCATGATCCCTGAAGTGAAAGAAGTGGTGGCAAATGCGGAATAAAAGTTTTTGAATTTGTTGTGGGAACGCGCCGCAGGCGCGTTCTTTTTATTGCTATGAAACGGGAATTTGCACAGGCATATAGCTTTTATAACTCTATTGTGGCAACAAAGAAATCATACCAGGTCTTTGGTATAGATGGTATACTCTTTATACAACTTATGGCCTTCCAGCCTTTCTATTTCGCCGCGCATTTTTGTGTTGGTACGCATAATCAGGTGGCTGTCCATCACCTTAAATCCTGATGCCAGTGCAGAAGTCAAAAGCCTGCTGGCCAGCACGGCATTCAGGCCTTTATCCTGCATTCTTTTATCAACAGCGCCCAACAACAACACCAGCCTGTCAGACCGTTTAGAGGCTTTGTAAATGTGATACCAGCCAAAAGGCAGAAGCCGGCCCCTGGCTTTTTGTATGCCTTCGCTCAGGTCGGCCATACCTATAACAAATGCAACGACCCCGCCGCTTTCATCGGTAATTATTTTTATAAGCGCGGGATTAAGCAGTGGCAAAAAACGCTTGCCAAATTCATCCATTTCAGCTTCTGTAACTGCCGTAAATCCGTAAATATTTTTATAAGTCTGATTGATCAAATTAAACACCGGCCGTACAAATTTTTTCACCTGCCGCGTTGAGGTAAATTCATGCACCACTATCTTATGGTTCTGCTCCACACGCTGTGTAAACTTCTTATATCTGTCTGCCACTTCCGGCGTTAATGGCACGTCATACTCGCAAAGCTCCACGTAAGGGTCGTAATTATTTTCAAGTATGAAATGCTTCATAAACTCATAGCTGCAATTGGTCACCATCATTGTAGGGGCATCAAATCCTTTGGTTACAAAGCCTTGAGGCTCCTTATCAGAGAAGCCCATAGGCCCTACCAGGTTAGTACAGCCGTTTTGCTTTGCCCATGCTTCTACAGCGTGCAGCAATGCATCAAAAACAGCCTTGCTTTCATAACATTCAAAATAGCTGAACCTTGCTGTCTGCACCTGGTTCTGCTTATTAAACGAATGCGGCACAATGCCCATGATACGCCCTACCGGAATACCGTCTATAGATGCCAGCAATAATATAGTTGCGTTGTGTTTAAATGCCGGGTTGCGTTCTTTGGAGAAAAATTTCTCCTCATCGATATATAGCGGGTACAACCAGTTGGCGTGTCCATGGTGGATCTTTTCAGGCAGGTAAATAAAAGTATCCAATTCAGCCGTTGTAATAACTTCCTTAATTGTTATGCTCATGCGCTCATCCTGTTTAATAAACTTTTATAAAACCGTAAAGTCGCCCAATAGATCAACGGCGCGGAGACAATGCCCGCAATTACATCAACAACATAGTGCGCTTTGATATACACAGTTGAAAATATTAAAATTATCACAACCGGTAAAAAATATTTTATCCATTTCCTGCAATGTGCATACAACCAGAGAAGCATGATGCAACTTACGGCTACATGTGAGCTCGGGAATGCACCTGTAGGGCCCTCGCCATGTTTCTGAATCAGTTGAATTGCATGGCCGAAAACACCGCATGCATCTATAGCATTATCCGGGTAGGTAAAATAAAACTGCGGCCCTGCTGCCGGGAATAAAATAAACAAAACGTAATAAACTAGGAACGAACTGATGACTACAAAACCGAACGCTTCTATTTTATGTGGATAATATTTATACAGTAAAAGTAAAATGATCAATGGCATCAGGTAATATGAGAAATAACCAAAGAAGAACAGTTCGCTCCAGAAACAACCGCTGCACCGGCGAGAAAAATAAAGCGCCGGCTGAAAGCCAAACAGTGCCTCATCTGCGAGCGATAGTTGCGCATCAATTTTAGGGAAGATAAGTATGTTTAAGGTTGCTGTCTCTTTATACAGAAAGGTAAGCAATGCATATATGCCTGCCACATTGAGCAGGTGAAACATTTTGGTTGAAAAGTGTTTTTTAAAAAATATCAATACAAAAAACAAGGCCAGATAGACTGTCCTGTTGATCAATAACTCAGGTATCAGTATGCCGGCAGGATCAAAAATAAGCTGCAGTACGCTGATGATGAGGAAATAAATCAATACAGCGAACCAGATCTTTGAAATGCCGTGAAATTTGCCGGGGATGTTCAAAATAGTTGTTTAGTGCAAAAGTAATCCATTTGCCACTCATTGCTTACGAACTAATGGTCTTACGGATTCAGGAAGATAGCGTGAGCTGATTTTTTTAATTAGCTTTGCAACAGACATATACTTCATACATTGTTATACCTTGTTCCTACGCCCATCGGCAATTTAAAAGACATTACCCTGCGCGCACTTGAAGTGCTGAAAGCATGCGATGTTATCCTTTGTGAAGACACCCGTACTTCCGGGAGACTGTTATCTCATTACGGCATATCCAAGCCACTATTGCCTTTTCACCAGCACAATGAACATAAAGTGTTGCAGTCTATCGCCGATGAAATTGCCTCCGGCAGGAACATGGCATTGATCACAGACGCAGGCACGCCGGCCATATCAGATCCCGGTTTCTTACTGGTGAGGGAATGCATAAAAAACAACGTGCAAGTAGAATGTCTGCCGGGCGCCACTGCTTTTGTGCCGGCGCTGGTAAACAGCGGCTTACCGGCAACACGCTTTTGCTTCGAAGGCTTTCTGCCGCTCAAAAAAGGCCGGCACACCATGCTGAAAAAACTAGCAGAGGAACAGCGCACCATGATATTTTATGAAAGCCCTGTACGCCTGCAAAAAACACTGGCAGACTTGGCAACTTATTTTGGCGCTGAAAGATTGTGCTCAGTCAGCAGGGAACTCAGCAAAATGTTTGAAGAAAACAAGCGCGGCACACTGCAAAGCGTTGCGGAATATTTTGCTTCTAGAACAGTCAAAGGGGAAATAGTGATTGTAGTTGAAGGAAAAAAAGACTGATGAACAGAAACACCGGTGAACTAACTCCGTATCATACTTGCTTGCTGTGATTATTCTGTTCGTATGCGCATTAACTGCGAGCGCTACCTTTCTACTTTGATGTGTTATGTAAATATTTCTCTGCTCTTTTGAAATTTTTCCTCATCCGTTTCTTTGATGATTTCATGAGACAGGGCCTGTGTATGAATTTTACCCAGGATTTCATGCTTAATATATACATGTAATTATTATTGAAGATCACACCAGGTGAGACCAGTGAATGCATTATCTTTTGCAGCTTCCTGCCAGATCAATGATGCAGCTTCAGCCACAGGAAAACAGCCATCCATACAAACGATATTGAAAATATAAAAGAGTCGAACCTGTCCAGAAACCCTCCGTGTCCGGGAAGTATATTGCCGCTGTCTTTTACGCCGGCATTACGCTTGAGCCTGCTTTCCAGCAGGTCTCCCATCGTGCCGAAAATGCCTGCTATTGCCGCGATAGGCATCAACAGTGTCAACGGAAGGAAACTGGTAAAATAGCCTGTAACGCTGATAACAACCACACACATCAAAATACCTCCCACTGTGCCTTCCCAGGTTTTTTTGGGCGATATTTTTGAGAAAGGTGTTTTGCCGATGAGCGAGCCTACAATGTACTGCATGGTATCGTTTATCCAGATGGAAAACATCAGTGCAAGCACGATCCGTAAGCCGAAATCTATTTCAAAATAGCGGTTGTCGGCAGGAAATGAAGAGCGCAGGTGAAACAACAAACCAAACGTCAGCGAAAGGTACAGGAAACCCTGCAAAGTATACCTGCATACGATTTTTTTATAACTTTTTAATTGTAGAAAACGAAACAACCATACCACAAAAGCAGTGATCATCAAACCAAATGCAAACCCTTTCAGGAAATAGTTCTGATTGTAGAAATTAGACTCCGGCTGTATACAATAGAGCATAAAGCCAAATCCAAAGATCACCGGCATCGACCTTAGCTCAGTCTTTACGTACATGTATTCGGGCGTAGTTCTTCCAAAAAGTCTTTGCAATTCTATCCAGCAGCCGCAATGGATCACCAGGAACAGCAGGTAAAAGCTCCATTGGCTCCACAGTACTGCTGCAAGCATCAACGCAACGAAAACAGCCGAGGATAAGGCCCGCGTTTTTAAAGCCTCAGGATTAATTGCCATTGTCCGTATCGCTTTCTTCATCTTCCAAGCCCTGCCTGTCTTCCACACGGTTTTCATCTACGTGGTCGCCGTGGTCTATTAAAAGTTGTTTGGCCTGTGCAGCCTGCTCTTCAGGTACCATCACTTCAAAATGACCCAAAACCGTATAAGCGCTGTCCTGCTTGTTCATGATCACCGCGTTTACGCCGTTCACCTCAAGCATGTCCCTGATAATGTCTGCCGTAACAGGACTATCACTGCTGTAAATCAATTCCCAGTTCATAGCATTAAGTTTTATATTATGAAGGTACAATAATTAATAATTAAAATAAGGCGTTGCCTTAAAAGAAACGCAGGCCGGGCTGCATCTTCCTGCATTCTTTATAAAAAAGATAAACGAGCGCCACAAAAAGTATGCTGCCCGCAACCTGGTACATCAAAGGCATGTGCTGCGTGGCGGTTTCAAAATTCAGCTCGCCGCTGCGGTACAAACTGTAAAAACTAAAAATAGCAACAGCATTATTTATGAAATGGAAAACAATGCTGAGCCAGAGATTTTTACTGAAGTAAAAAACATAGCCCAATGCCATGCCTAAGAACAGGCGGGGAAGCAATCCCAAGAAAGAGAAATGCATAAGTGCAAAAAACAAGGAAGTAACAAAAATGCCCCAGAATACACTTTTTGTCCAGCGTACAAGAATGGGTTGCAGGGCACCGCGGAACAAAAGCTCTTCGAACACCGCCGGGAAAACGGCGATAAGCGTTACGGAAAGCAATAACCCTACGGGAGAAGTCAGGTCCATCATGTGCATGATCTGCTCTATGTAATGCTTCTCTTTCTGCATAAAGCTTGCATATATTTCCTGGCTCACCAGCACTTGCTCATTCAGCCACGCCAGCAGGTCACTAAGTGCCACACCAGAAAGAGCAATAGCCACCACCAGCAGCCACAATTTTATTGAAGATCTTTTATTTAAATAATAGAATGACCATGGATTTTGTTTCAGTATTACAGCAAATACCCAGGCGGGCAATGCAAACTGCAGAAATGTGCCTAAGACCTGTGCTAACCGCAACAGGGATGGCTGTACGCTGGATACATCTGCCACAACACTTGATAAAGACCCGTTTGAATCTGTCAAAAATATACCTGCCACTACCAAGGCGCCTGCTAAAATGCCGCATCCGGAAAGCGCCAGCAAAAGACCGAATTGGCCGGCATTGCTGATCCAGTAAACAGGCTGTGCCGCTGATACTTCACTATTTTTCATGCTCAATGTTGTATGTTGTTTTTTCGGTTTTTGAGGACGTATTCAGTTAGCTTTTTTACGAAATCTCTCTCCCGTCATTTAAGTAAATAGGTAAAAATGATGTAATTTCGAGCCAAATATATTAAGATTTTAAATAAATATACCGCAAACAAAATGTTTAACACACACGTTTACATATTGACCCCTAAATTAACCGCTTTTGCAAATTGAACAGATAATTCTGCCGGAATTTCCCCTGTTGCTCGCACCGATGGAGGATGTTAGCGATCCGCCATTCCGCTCGGTATGTAAAGCCAATGGCGCGGATATGATGTACACGGAATTTATCAGCAGCGAAGGTCTTATCCGCGATGCAATCAAAAGCCGCCGCAAGCTGGATATTTTTGAAGAGGAGCGGCCGGTGGGCATACAGATCTTTGGCGGCGATGAAGAAGCTATGGGCATGAGCGCTGCCATTGCAGCAACCGTAAACCCTGACCTTGTAGACATCAATTTCGGTTGCCCGGTAAAAAAAGTGGTTACCAAAGGAGCCGGTGCAGGCGTATTGAGAGATATACCGCTGATGGTAAGGCTTACAGAAGCCGTGGTTAGAAACACCAAACTTCCCGTGACTGTAAAAACCAGGCTCGGTTGGGACGAAAGCAGCATCAACATTGAAGAAGTTGCAGAACGCCTGCAGGACGTAGGCATCAAAGCGCTGGCTATACATGGAAGAACACGCGCCCAGATGTATAAAGGCGAAGCCGACTGGACACTCATCGGCCGGATCAAAGAAAACCCCAGAATAAAAATTCCGATATTCGGCAACGGAGACATCAACTCGCCGGAAAAAGCGCTGGAATATAAAAACCGCTATGGCGTAGACGGCATCATGATCGGGCGCGCCGCCATCGGCTACCCCTGGATATTTAACGAAATAAAACATTTTCTGCAAACAGGAGAGCACCTGCCTCTGCCCACCATTCAACAGCGCGTGGAAGTGATACGCCATCACTTGAAAAGATCATTGGAATGGAAAGGACCTGTATATGGCATCCTGGAGATGCGCAGGCATTACACCAACTATTTAAAAGGATTTCCAAACATTAAGGAATTTCGCAGCAAGTTAGTGCAGCTAAATACTTATGAAGAAATAGACGACATACTGAAGCAGGTATTGATACGTTACGACGGCTTTATTGCTGAAAAAAATCTCTGGTCATTTGCTGAAGGCGCACCCAATTGTGAAACAGCGAAATAATTACTTTAAAGATTTCAAATTATGCCTTGGTTGATACTGATCGTAGCCGGAATTTTTGAAACTGCCTTTGCTTTTTGCCTCGGAAAGGCGGAAGAGTATCGTACTGCTACGGGAAGTATTTCTTACTTCTGGTTATTGCTTTTTCTTATTGCACTGACCATCAGCATGTACCTGATGTATAAATGTACGCAGATGCTGCCGCTGGGCGTTGTATATCCTGTATGGACGGGCATTGGTGCCGTTGGCACCGCATTGCTGGCTATCTTTTATTTTCAGGAGCCTTTTACATTTTGGAAAGCTTTTTTTATCCTTACACTTATCAGCTCTGTCATCGGCTTAAAAGCTGTTTCGTAAACACAGTTTATCTGACTGGCCGGTATCTGTGTTTAAAATTGATTTTTCGCCTGTAAAAACTACTGCTTTACCGAAAAGTTTACACATACTCTAAACCTGAGTTTTAGATTTGTATCTATAAAGCATATCCATAAATTTTTAAACTGATAAATATGAAAAAGATATTATTTGCAGCGCTGGCAACCGTGCTCCTGGCAGGAGCCGCAACTGCACAAGAACGCCAGAAACAAATGCCGCCCATGCGAGACGGGCAGGAAACCAGGGAAATGCGGAGAAACAAAATGTTCAAAGACCTGGACCTTACTAAAACCCAGC
Organism: Bacteroidota bacterium; assembly: GCA_023422835.1. GTDB lineage: Bacteria > Bacteroidota > Bacteroidia > Chitinophagales > Chitinophagaceae > Haoranjiania > Haoranjiania flava. Next base: position 85,694 of record JAFAGI010000013.1, read on the forward strand.
AGAAACAACTGAATGCATTAAGGGCAACCCACATTGAACAAAGAAATAAGATCAGGGCAGACAAATCACTTACAGAGCAGCAAAAGATGCAGGCTTTGGAAGACCTCCAAAAAAATATGATGGAACAGCACAGAGCCATTCTTACGCCCGGTCAGCGTGCCCGCCTTGACGAGAGAATGCAGGAATACAGCGTCCGCGGACAAAAAGCTCCCAACAACTGGCAACAACTCACTCCTGCACAGCAGGCCCAAGTACGCGACATCAACGAACTGTACAATGACAAAGCTAAGGAAATTAAAGACAACACTTTCCTGAGTAAAGATGCCAAGCAGCAGCAGTTGCGTGAATTGCAGAGCCAGAAAAGAAAGGCTATGGACAACATACTCACACCCGAGCAGAAACAAAATATGCAAAACGGCAACAAAGAAAAAAGAAACAACCCGGACAGGAGAAGCAATAAGAACAGGCCAAACCTGGTAAGCTAAAAAGTTTTTTCAAATCTTCCCACAGCAGATCGCATACGCGCTCTGCTGTGTTTTTGCACATACATACACGCAAAAATCTTTATCTTTGAAAATAGTTAAAAAAATACAACCCATGAATTTTAAATACCTGCTTTTATTTTTAGTTGTATCTGCATTTGCTACTTCTGCCTCTGCCCAGAAAAAGAAGAAAAAAGACAAAATCGAACTCACAGAACTGCAACTGGCACAAATTCATGCGAGCTATAAAAAAGTATTCCAGGATTCGCTTGGTTTTGCATCTGCCGTTGCAGACTCTGTGGCCAGGATTGAAAAAGACTTTATGCTGAAGAAAAGAAACGTGATGCTGAATAAAGAAATTCCGGAAGATGAAAAGGCCATTCACTATGGCATGCTCGATTCCGACAGGGACGCTATTCTCGGCTCCTTCCTGTCTATCTATGATCTGGACAGGTTCAGGGCTTTTATACAAAGAAGCGAGGCCAGGCAAAAGCAGCAGCGCTAATTATTCCTTTTAGCAAATAATTTTCGTGCGATCACGATGATCACTACAATGGCTACCAGGAATGCCACGCCCATAACAACAGGGTCGAACGGCAGGGGCCGTGGGTTCTTCCGGTCTTTTTCCAACATCAGCAAACCAATGTCCCGCGCCAGTTGTGGAATGTCGTTCAGCGTATCAAGCCCATTGTAATACCCGCGGATATAATTGTGTTTATCAAGCAGTACAAAGCGCCCTGTATGGGGGAAATCAGGACTGATCTCAGCTTCGGGATCGTACTTATCAATTTTTAATTCTTCAAAAATAAAATTATAAATGCTGTCTTTATTGCCGGTAAGCATCCACCAGTTATCATGCACCACACCGAAGCCATCGGCGTAAGCTTTTATCTTTGCTACCGAATCGCGTTTCGGGTCAATGGTCAGTGAGATGAACTGCACTAGCGAGGTGTCAATTTTCTGGCGCGTGTTGCCACCCTTTAAAAACGATCTTTGCAGCGATGACATGTTCTTTGTAAGCTTAGGGCAAATACTGCCGCAGCTGGTGAAAAATACATCTATCACTTTCACTTTTCCCTGTAAATCGTGCAAACTCGAAGCCTTGCCTAACTGGTTGGTCAATGTAATATTCCTGACGGTATGCCACATAGTATCATTCACAGTTTTACCGTCTTTCACATACGTATTCACTGAATCGGGAATGTAGTGGCGGGGCATACTTATCGCATTTTCGCCGAAAATTTTTATGGCAAAATATCCCAGCAGCGGAATAAACAGCGCAAGAACGATAGCAAATACGGCTTTTTTTGACATAATATTTTTTTGTGTGGATCAGCTAAATTATAAAACTTCGTTCAATATTTTAGCAAGCCTTAGCCCGCCGCGGTACAATTGGGCATTCATTTTATCAACAAAAATATAGTTGTAATCATAGCTGAGGTTAGCGCCGAAAGGGGTGCGTGCATAAACTTCATTGGTTAGCGTGTAGCTTTCATACAGCCAGTCGATCAGCAGGCCTTGCTGGATATTTTTTTTCTCTGTGGCAGATTTGGTATCCAGTATAGTGGCATACTCCGTGTAGCTCCATTTTTGAAAATCGATCAGCTCGCTGTCCCATAGTGTGTGCAGGTTGGTAGGCTTGCCAAACCAGTTTACCTGTACTTTGTTGCCGCCAAGGTCTTCGGGCCTGCCTACGTGCATAGGTTGGTGCATGTCTGCAACCATGTGCACCAGGAATGCCAGCGCATCTTTTCTTTCCTGCGCAGGCAGTGATTTGGTGGCAACTTTATTCTTCAGATAAGGTATTTGTGTATAAACAGATTGCTGCGGGAATGCGGCCACCGCCTGCTCAAACTGCGCCCTCGGCAGGTTTTGCGGGATATTGATGTAGTGCCAGCTTCCGGTAGTATGATCCCATTTTCCCGTAGTGTCAGATTTTAAAAAGTCTGCCCAATTGGCCCAATAGGCAAGTTTCTCCTTGCCTATAAGCCGGTGCAAATGCTTCCTGGCTTTTTTAGATAGATTTCTTTCTGCTACTTCTGCTATCACCCGGTGGCCGGTAGTGCCCCAGGCAAATACAGACTCAGCGCTTACATTCAGACAAACAAATAACAAAACAGCTTTGACGAATTTCATATCAGCAAGATGGGTTTTAAATTTATCTTAGCCTGTCTACGCTCTTCAGCAGGCTGATGTCTTTGTTGATGCCGCGTATAGCCAGCACCACAAATACAGGAATTAAAAAGGTAATGATAGAATAAATTGCAATGGTGCCACTAACGAATTCTGTGTTCCTGTAATAAAAATACAGGCCAATCAAGCCGAAAGACAATACTAAGTTGATGTAACACAACAGTAATTGTTTCTTCCTGTCTTTATACAAAAAAACAGTTACCAGCGCCAGCACCATAATGGCTGCTGTAACCAGCAAAAGTGCCATATTGCTCAAAGCGTAGAGTTTCCCCGAGGTAATAAGTGCAGCGGTGGTGGTCACATCGGTAATGCCCTGGTTGGCTTCGTTGCTGATGCCCGTAAAAAAGGGGAACTGGAATGTAAGGCCGGCAAGCAAGGCTACAATAAGCATCCACAGCGTTTGTATTCTTTGTATCATAGTTTAGTAGTTGTAAATTTATTTGGAGAACGGCTTTTACATTTTAGGCATTTTACCGCCCATCATGCCGCGGCCCATGCCCATGGGCATTTTATTCATCTGCTTCATCATTTGTCGCATTTGTTCAAATTGTTTCATAAAGGCATTTACTTCATTCAGGTCTTTGCCCGATCCTTTGGCAATGCGCAGCTTGCGCGATTGATTGATCAGGTCGGGGTCTGCTCTTTCCTGCGGCGTCATAGAGCTGATCATGGCTTCCACACCTTTGAACGCATCGTCGCTGATATCAATATCTTTCATGGCTTTGCCTACACCCGGTATCATTGCCATCAGGTCTTTAAGGTTACCCATTTTCTTGATCTGCTGCAACTGGTCGTAGAAGTCCTGGAAGTCGAATTTATTTTGCCTGATCTTCTTTTCCAGCTTTTTTGCTTCCTCTTCGTTGAACTGCTCCTGCGCTTTCTCTACCAGGGAGGTAATATCGCCCATGCCGAGGATACGCTGTGCCATACGTTCGGGATAGAATACATCAAGCGTATCCATTTTTTCTCCCGAGCTGGCAAATTTAATGGGCTTGTCTACGGTATACTTGATTGTGAGTGCAGCACCGCCCCTTGTATCGCCATCGAGCTTGGTAAGCACCACTCCGGTGAAGTCGAGCCTGTCGTTGAAAGCCTTAGCGGTGTTTACGGCATCCTGTCCGGTCATGGAATCCACTACGAACAGTATCTCCTGCGGGTTTACGGTTTCCTTAATATTTTTTACCTCGGTCATCATCACCTCATCCACAGCGAGACGGCCGGCGGTATCTATGATCACCACGTTTTTATTTTTTGCCCTGGCTTCTTTTATGGCGGCTTCGGCAATAGCCACCGGGTCCTTGCTTTCCCTGTCCGAATACACATCCACGCCTATCTGCGAGCCCAGCACATGTAACTGGTCAATGGCAGCGGGACGATAAACGTCGGCTGCTACCAGTAAAGGAGATTTATTTTTCTTTGATTTAAGGTATAAGGCCAGTTTTCCGCTGAAAGTGGTTTTACCGCTACCCTGCAAACCTGCAATCAGTATCACCGTAGGATTGCCGGCAAGGCTGAAAGTAGCCTCTGTACCGCCCATCAGTTCGGTAAGCTCATCTTTCACAATCTTTACCATCAGCTGACCGGGATTGATGGAGTTGATCACTTTCTCTCCCAGCGCCTTATCTTTTACCTTGTCGGTAAATTCTTTGGCAATCTTATAGTTTACGTCGGCATCCAGTAATGCGCGGCGGATTTCTTTTACGGTGGTAGCAATGTTGAGGTCGGTTATCCGCGCCTCGCCTTTGAGGTTCTTAAACGCACTTTCTAATTTATCACTCAGGTTATTAAACATTCCTTACATATTTTGAATTGCGAAATTACACAAAATATTGCTTAGGTAAATGTTATAGCGCAAGTATTTGACACAGTATTGGCAAGGCCAGCTGGTGTAGAAATGCTGCAAATCTGTATGCTTTCTTTAGAAGCGCTCTTTAAAAGCATCACTTTCATTTAACCGCTGTAACCTGCCATCATGAAGAGAGCCGGCCCTGTAAAAGACCGGCTCTGTTATAATCATTAAATTTATTTTTTATTACCTTCTTGGTGTATAACTCCTGCCTGGTGCTGCTGATCCGCCGGATTCGCTGCTGTTGGAAGGTGTGTAACTTCTGGAAGGCGTGTAACTTCTGCCCGGGGCCGAAGCCTCTACACTTCTTTGTACAGAAGGCGCTGGCGCAGGCATGGAACTCCTAGCAGGGGCTGTAGTTGACCTTTCCATACTGGGTGCACTGCTCCTTGATGGAGTATAGCTCCTTGAAGGCGAAGTGCCCGAATTACTTCTTTCATACTCTGATGAGCTTCTGGCTGGGGTATAGCTTCTGGTCGGTGCAGCGTTGCTCCTATTGTAGCTGTCATCGCTGCTGCTCCTGGAGGGAGTATAACTTCTGCTTGGCGCTGCACCTGTTCTTTCCATACTGGGCGCACTGCTTCTGGCTGGGGTATAGCTTCTGGTCGGTGCAGCGTTGCTCCTATTATAGCTGTCATCACTGCTGCTCCTGGAGGGAGTATAACTTCTGCTTGGCGCTGCACCTGAATTACTTCTTTCATACTCTGATGAACTTCTCGAAGGCGTATAGATTCTGCCGGGTGCCGAACTGCTCCTGTTATAGTCATCGCTGCTCCTGGAAGGAGTGTAACTTCTTGAAGGTGTGCTACCCTGGCGGTTTACGCTTTCTCCTGAACTCCTGTTTGGTGTATAAGTGCGGTCACTTGTGCCCCTGTATACAGCCAGCCTGTCGTTGGTGGTCCTGCCATTGTAAGAGCGGTCGTTGGTATTGACAATATTGTATGTTCTGATGTCTCTGCCGCTGTACCTGCGCACTTCATTGACATTTGGCCCGGTGTAATAGCGGTCTCTGACACCATTGCCATAATAATTATTAATAATGGTTGTATTTTGTACATAGTAATTATTACGTGAGTAGGGAAGATAGTAATCGTACATATTGCGGTAGCCCATGTACCTGTGAGGCAGGAAGCTCCAGAAATGCACAGGTATCCTTCCAATGTTAATGCTTACGCCTACGCTCACGCCCGGACTCATCGGCGCCCATCCATAATAATCAGGGCCATTGCCCCAGCTTACCCATGCAGGGCCCCAGGTATAATCGGGCACCCAGAACCATCCGCCCATGTAGCGGTCGTAGTCCCAGCGGCCATAGTGAAACGGCGCCCATCCCCAATCATAATTGGAAACCCAGTTCCAGCCGTAGTTGGTATTAACCCAATAGCCGTTGGTAGCGTAAGGCCTGAAGTTGGAGATCCGCGGAGTCCATACATTCCCATAAGTGGAATGTCTCCTCCAGGTACCGTGCGGGCTTAACTCCCTATAGAAATCATCGTAAGTGACCCTGTCGTAGCGGTCATTGCCATACCGCTCATTACCGTAGCGATCATTACGGTAGCGGTCGTTTCCATAACCGTAATTTTCGTAGCCGTCATCGTAATAACCATCGTCGCGGTTCCTGTTAGGGTAACCGTATCCGTAATCATCCTGGCCATAGATCCTTTGCGTAGTGCAACCGGAAACCAGCAAACCGAATGATACGGTAACTGCCAGGATGTATAAAAGTCTTTTCATCTTATATATTTTAAAGATTTAAAATCGAATTTCCATTCTTGTATATAAGACAGTATGATGACAAAAGGTTTAATGTTTCCTTAAGATAAGCTATCACCTTTCTTCTAAAGTTTTGTAAACAAGGCATGCTGGCTGGCCGTCTGAAAGTCGCGCCAGATCTGGTTTAGGGAAGAGTTGGCATTTGCACCGGTAAGTCCGGTGCATGGGTAAAGTTCGTTGACAACCTTGCGGCATGTAGCTACAAGATACTGGGCGTTATACGAGGCTTGTGAAAGCTGGTTTTGAGAAAGAGGCTTGCCTGCCTTGCATACATCCCAGCTCATACGTGTGGTGATTCTGAAGTTTTCACGGGCATTTTCAAGATTGGTCATCTGCTTCTTGAAAATATTTTTCAGCATAAAGTTTTGCGATAATTTCTGTCCGCTCTTATCATTTTTTTCTTCCCACAGTTCCAGGCACTCTTCCATAAAGTGAATGCAGATGCCGCTGATCGTGGCAGCCAGTGTTATTTCTGCGAATTGCAGAAAAGGGTAATTGTACAAAGCGCCGTCGGGAGTGTTTACTGCGTTTATCTCAAAAGTTCTTACGGCAGGGATATTTTTTTCATGTACTTCAAAAGAATGGCTCGCCGAAGCCAGCAGTCCCAGTGTATTCCACGAATTTACCATTTCTACTTCCTCTTTTAAAAAACAGAAAGGCTTTATCAACCGCTCGCCAGATGCGCTGGTTACCGGGATGCCGTCTTTCAATATCAGGCAGTTGGCAGTAAAATAGGTTGCATATGGTGCACCGGTAGCATATTTCCACAAGCCGGACACCAGGTAGGAGCCGTCATCGCACAGCTCAGCCGTACCACCAACCTCACCGCTGCCTGCCATGCAGAATTTTTCGTTTTCAATCAACTGGCGTGTAAATGCTTCATCCATAAACCCTGCGAACCAGCCGGCACCGCTGCAAAGTGTAAACACCCAGCCTGCACTGCCATCAGCCCATCCCACGGCCTCTTCAAACGCTGCCAGTTCCGTGAGCGGCCATTCTCCGCCGCCATAGCGTTTTGGCACCAATGCCTTGAACCAGTTTTCTGTATGAAAAAGCTTCAGCTGGTTGTAACGCAGTTCTTTTTTCTCTTCGGCTACATGTGCATATAAACGCAGGTTTCTAACCCACTCCTGTTTTAAAAGACCCGACGGATGATTTTTGAGATACATGAATTAAGCTGCCGTAATAGTTGATTTAGAATATTCTACAAGAATACAGAAAAAAAAGTAGTGTGCATTGGTTTTAAGATAAGTTTTGTAAAATGCTACTACTTCCATTGATTGATCATTTCCATAAAAGAATTTAAGTTGGGATATTTCGAACAAACAATTTTGTTATGCTCGTACATCAATCGCTCTTTTTGCTCTGAAGACAAATTCATATCCATCGCTTCAGAAAAAATCTCAATACGTCTGCGTAATTCAGGTAAGAAATCGTTGGAGGCAAAGCCCTTCCAGCCAGTTTTTAAGCAATGTTCTTTCAAAGGCTTATAATAAAGTAGCCCTGTAAACATTTCCTCATACTTATATTCATATTTTCCATTGTTGTCAGGAGGAATTACATCAAATGCAGCTTTTCCGAAAGGTGTATTATTCAAGTCAAAACCCACACTTTTTTTATTTAACGATTCAAAGTAAAAATCCCACTTTCCATTTTGAACGATTGTATAATTGTTTATCTGTGGTATAGCCAAACCCATCAGATAAATCCCGGCTACCCTGTTTTTATAGCGATTGTACAAATATTCACCTGTATTATGTAATCTTTCATTTAAGAAGGTATGGCTCTTCAAGAAAGCATGCTTATAGTTCATTATAACCAAGGCTTTCTTTAGTTTTAATTTGTCGAATTTCTCTGCAACGTTTATACCCATTAAACTGTCTCTGTGGGATCTATTCGTATAATATCTTCTATAATCTGCCGCTGACTTTATTTGTGCCCAATCAAATGATTGGTCTATAGGATGCATCTGAAGTTTTAAAGCAGGTTGTAGCCTTTGATTCATATTAAATACTGTATTTATCAGCCATGGATAGCTATGCGGCTCCCAATATGGCTGATCAAAAATGTCTCTGTAAACTGCAAGTAATCTATTATCAGAATTTATGGAAGTGGTATTTTTACTTTGTAAAAATTTATTGAGACGTGCATCCATATTTACACATCCCAATTCAGTGAATATATGCCCTACGTTTTTTATAAAATAAGGATCTTCTATAATCTCCTTCACTAATTCGTATTGTGTAAATTCTTTGTGGTCTCGTTCACACAAAATTACAATATCATATTTTTTAAATTGATTAATGACGTAATCTTTAGCCGAAGTTTTCTGCTGATTGAGAAATAAAACAAATTCCTTATCCATCTTCTGTGAAAGAACAATTAAGGGCAATAAGCAAAGTGTAAATAATATACTTTTCATAATTTATGCTGAACTATCCAGTAAATTAATTATTAAATCCCATTTAGCGTATAATAAAGATAAACAACTCATGCCATGGCTATACTTTGTGTCTGAAAAATATTTTTTAGTTTGGGCATTACCAATGTTTGTTTTATTTTTATTATTCCTATCAGGATAACTAAAAACTAATTGTACATGAAGAATTACGTGATTGAGTCGCTGCCTGACTACTTTAAGCAGTATAAGAAATCTATCAAAAATCCCAAAAAGTTCTGGGACAAAGTTGCTGATGAGAACTTCGTATGGTACCAGCGATGGGAAAAGGTTCTTAACTACAATATGCATGAAGCTAAGATTGAATGGTTCCTGAATGCAAAACTCAACATCACCAAAAACTGCATTGACCGCCACCTGGCGCCCCGAGGCAGGAAGACCGCCATTATCTGGGAGCCCAACAATCCCGACGAACAGGCACAACACATTTCTTACAACGAGCTTTATGAAAGGGTGGGCAAAATGTCCAATGTACTCCGCGACCAGGGAATTAAAAAAGGCGACCGTGTATCTGTTTACCTGCCCATGATACCCGAACTGGCCGTTACCATGCTTGCCTGCGCCAGGATCGGCGCGGTACACTCGGTAGTATTTGCGGGCTTTTCCTCCTCAGCGCTTGCCTCGCGCATCAATGACAGTGAGACAAAGCTGGTGATCACTTCAGACGGTGGCTACAGGGGCAACAAAGTGCTTGACCTGAAAAGCATCGTTGATGATGCACTGGAAAAATGCCCTACAGTAGAAAAAGTGCTGGTAGTAAAGCGTACCAATAATGAAGTAACCATGAAAGAAGGAAGAGACATGTGGCTGCAGGAGCTGCTGGATAATGCACCTGTTGACAATATTCCCACCATCATGGACGCCGAAGATCCGCTATTTATTCTATACACCTCCGGCTCTACAGGCAAGCCCAAAGGAATGCTGCATACCTGCGCCGGCTACATGGTTTATTGTGCTTATACTTTTAAAAATGTATTTAATTACCAGGAAAATGACATTTACTGGTGCACAGCAGATATAGGGTGGATCACAGGGCACTCTTACATTCTCTACGGCCCGCTGGTCAACGGCGCAACTACGGTGATATTTGAAGGCACGCCCAACTATCCCAACCCGGACAGGTTCTGGCAGGTGATAGAAAAACACCAGGTGTCTTTGTTTTACACAGCTCCTACTGCTATCCGCAGCCTCGCCAAAGAAAATGCCGATTGGGTGGAAAAAAGAAACCTCAGCAGCCTGCGCGTAATCGGGTCGGTGGGTGAACCTATTAATGATGAGGCATGGCACTGGTACAACGATCATGTGGGCAAGAAAAAATGCCCTGTAGTAGATACGTGGTGGCAGACGGAAACAGGCGGCATCATGATCTCACCCGTTCCTTTTGTAACGCCCACAAAGCCCACCTACGCCACGCTGCCGCTACCCGGCATACAACCGGTATTGATGGACGAAAAACGCAACGAGATCACCGCCAACCAGGTTGATGGCAACCTTTGTATACGCTTTCCCTGGCCGGGCATTGCACGTACTATCTGGGGCGACCACCAGCGGTACATAGACACTTATTTTTCAGCATTTCCCGGAAAATATTTTACTGGCGACGGCGCCTTGCGCGATGAAGTGGGTTATTACAGGATCACCGGAAGGGTAGATGATGTAATTATTGTATCTGGGCATAACCTGGGCACAGCGCCGATCGAGGACAGCATTAACCTGCATCCCGCTGTGGCAGAAAGCGCCATTGTAGGCTACCCGCACGATGTAAAAGGCAATGCATTGTATGGATTTGTAATTCTTAAGGAAACAGGCGAAACCAGGATAAAGGAAAACCTGGCAAAAGAGATCAACTTCCTGATCGCGGACACCATCGGGCCCATTGCCAAACTTGATAAAATACAGTTTGTGTCCGGCCTGCCTAAAACACGCAGCGGAAAAATCATGCGCCGCATCCTGAGAAAAATTGCTGAAGGCGACTTTAATAACTTTGGCGATACCTCTACACTTCTGAACCCTGAAGTGGTAGAAGAAATAAAAGCCGGCAGAATAGAATAAGGATTGTTGTTTAACATAAGCTGAAAAACTTCCGGGCACTGTTGTTGGCAGCGGTGCCCGGTGATTACCGATCTCAAAGTTTAAAATAGCTGTCTTCTGCTGTTCGGAATTTGTATTTGCTGTTCGGAATTTGTCTTTCTGCTGTTCGGAATTTGTAATTACGAAACCATATCTCCGGATTTATCATCCGCGCTTACTGTGAACGGTTCGCTGCTTTGCGTTCGGGCGGGAAATCGAAGCACAAAAGCTGGTTTTGTTACTAAAGCGCAATTGAAAACTGGCGTTGAGTTTTGCACTTAAGCCCGCCTGACGCAAAACCTTTGTTGGACTAACCTTCGGTAGCTTTATCAATTGCTTAAATCAGTTACTTTGTAAAGTTAAATAAAAAAACGGATGAAACCCACGAGCAAAAAAAAGAGACCTTTCTAAAAGTCTCTTCGGTTTTTTTTAAACTTTTTACGGTAAAACCTATAATGCTACATAACCTTCCGTTCAACAACAATTTCATATTTGGACTACCAGCGACCAACCGAAGTTATTTATCGGTCAGCTATTAATACACCTCTTGTAATATCTATTTTTTATAATAATCTCCGGCTAAACTTCCACCGCCGCCACAAAAGAAATTTAGTGCGAATCTATCTTCAAATTTCGAAGTAAATACTTCAGCTGTTTTATCCTTAAATAAAATCGTCATTGTACCTTTTAAGTTTTTATTGATGGTTTTTAAATCAACATCAATCTGATTATTCACTAACTTTCCTTTGCCCTCAAACGTACAACCTTTCACAGCACCGGTAAATGAAATTTTCACAGAATAAATACTGTCATTTTCAGATTTCAATTCCAGAATTTGGTTGTATCCTTTTCCGCTGGCGCTGGTGTTATACGTACCGTTCAACTGAGCAGGTGTATATGCTTTTACTTCTTTAAAAATATAATCTTTGGCTAATTCTCCGCTTACTTCTTTCTTATCAGCATCCAATCTTACCAAGGTTTTGTTGGGCTTTACCAGATAATATTCTGTGGGCGAATTTGGGATGGATACTTCAATAATATCATCATTCTTTGTCCAGGTACCATACTCGTTTTCAGAAGTACCGTCGCTGTCTAAATACGATGTACTTTTAACCGCTTTCTTATCTTTTTGAAAGGTAATATAGGTTTCGATACCCATGCAATCTGCACAAGGCAATGTTGCAGTGTAGATTCCTGAAGAAAAATCATTATTTTGCTGTGTCTCTGTTTTTGTCTGCTCTTTATTGCCAGTGTCATCGGTTGATTTACTGTCGCTGCAAGAAACAAAAATGGTGGTTAGTACTGCTAAGGTTAAAAATTTAAATGTGTTCATTATTTTTTTTATTGAGATTAATTTAAAATGTTTGATTACCCAATTATTAATTATAGAATTCCGATTAAGGCCTTGAGAAGTATTAGAATAAAAAAAATTTGAAGTCATTATTTTTGAGATAAGAATAAATTTCCATCGAAAAATTGCAGTTATCGTTGAAGGTGAATTCCCATATTAAAAAAAACAGACTTAATTTTTGGTAGCTTAACTACTCGCACTACTTTGTAAAGACATTAAAAAAGGCTACAACTTACTTACAAAAAAGAGACCATTCTGGAATTCTCTTCAATCTTTTTAAAAATTTTTTACGGAAACCCGGAATGTTGGAAACTCCCGAAGGTTCCTTTTAACAGGACTTTATCTCAACATTTTTATTACTTATTTTGCTACGATGATTTTTTGATTAATTGTTGGCTTTCCAAGCGAGACGAAAATTTGGTTATTGGCGGCGTATTATAATAATAATAATAAATTTATTTCGCAAAATCGAACAAAAACACTTTTAAGAAATAGTCTTTTTTATATTCTAAACATAATTTATTTACTTCTACAACTAAACTGATTTGTTCATCATTAAGCTTTGAGTAATCTTTTACACGTTTTGGATAATCAGAAATACTTAACATATATTCTATTGTTGCAATAAATTCATTTGAAAATTCATATTCAATTAATTGCCAACTATAATCAATATAACTTACTAAAAGTTTAAACTCCAATGGATTTTTCGGAACATTGTAAATCTCTGAATCAGGATGAGCAAATTCTTTTCCTCTTCTCCAAGTATGTGCAACAATGTTATTTCTAAACTCTTTTAATTTCCATTGTCTAATTTTGGAAAAAATAGGTTTGTTTATATTTTTGATTTCTTTAATTCTTTTTTTGTAATTATCTAAATTTTTGATTGTGACAAACTTATCATATTCCTCACAATAACTTACAGTTTCAAGAATAATATAATAAAGCAAACTTGTATCAGTTCTTTCAAATCCTTTCGTAAATTCTTGATCATTCCCAACTTTAAGCCAAAGATTATTGATTGCTTCTTTGCATTTGAATAAAATAAATAGACTTTCGTACAAATCTTGTTGTTCTTTCTGTGGAATTGTCATGGATAAATTGCAGCTAACGGAAAAAGTATTGGCGAAGGCGGGCATAATTTAACTGAAAGTTCAATTTCGGACCATTCGTAGCCAATATATTTTTAATGGAACTAAGTTAATTAAAAAACGAATGAAAACCGCACAAAAAAAAAGAGACCTTTCTGGAAGTCTCTTCAATCTCTGCAAGGAAACACTAATTATTGGTCACGGACAATTTCACTTCGATATTATTTCTGGTGGCATTAGAATAAGGGCAAATCTGATGCGCTTTTTCTGTAAGTTCCTGCGCTTCTTCCAGGGAAACACCCGGGATATTTACATCGAGTTCCACGGCAAGCGCGAATCCGCCGTTTTCAATTTGGCCTATGCTTACTTTGGCTGTTACTGCGGTTTCACCGGTTTCGGTTTTAGATAGCATAATGACTCTGTTCAGGGCACTGTCAAAACAGGCGGAATATCCTGCCGCAAAAAGCATTTCCGGATTTGAGAAATCATCATTCGCGCCGCCCAGTGCTTTTGGCATTCGTACTGCTAAATCTATAACGCCATTGTCGCTTTTCACCTGGCCGTTTCTGCCACCCATTGCGGTGACACTGGTAGTGTACATTGGTTTCATAAGTTACTTTTTTAAATTATTGATTAATTGGGTTAAGGTCTCTTTAAAATTTTCGAGATCTTCAATTTTAATATTGATTTGCGAAAGAAGTTTTTGCGGAATGCTGCACGCCTGCTGTCTCAAATCTTTACCGTGTTCGGTGAGGAACAGCAGCACCATTCTTTCATCGCTCTTGTTTCTGATTCTGTTGATTAAGCCTTTGCTTTCGAGTCTTTTAAGCACTGGGGTCAAAGTGCCGCTATCCAGAAAAAGTTTTTCGCCGATAGCGGATACTGCCAGGCCTTCCTGTTCCCAAAGGACCATCATCACGAGGTATTGTGGGTAGGTTAAATCCAGTTCCTCCAGAATAGGCCTGTACAGTCCCGTAATTTCCTTGGAAAGAACGTAGAGCGGAAAGCAGATTTGTTGATCAAGGTTTAAAGATTTCGATTTTTCCATCATTTGCAGGGAAGCTCATTTATTGCGAAATAACGAATTCCTCCATTGGGATTCTTACTTTTTTCATACTGGACAGCCAGTCTCTTTCTTCGTCGCGGTAGCCAAGATAAAGCAAGCTTACACTTTTTAAGCCCATTTCGCGCAGACCTAAAATTTCATCCACCACTTCATTGCTGAAACCTTCGGCTGGTGTGCTGTCGATTTTCAGTTCAGCAGCTTGGGCCATTGCCAAGGCAAGAGCAATATAGGTTTGGCGCGCTGTATGTGCAAAATGCTGATCTGGAGTTTGCGCTCCGTACATTTTTTTCAGCTGATCGGTGTAGCGCCCGAATCTGCCTCTTGGCAATTCTCGCACATCGGTGTGATAATCATAAACTTTGTCAATTTTTTCCTCGGAATAGCTGTCCCAGGCTGCAAAAACTAAGACATGAGAACAATCTTTCATTACTTGCGGATTTAGAGCACCTGTCACCATTTTTTCTTTTAGTTCCTGGTTCTCCACAGAAATAATTCTGAAGGGTTGAAGTCCGGATGAAGTTGGAGCCAACCTGGCCGCTTCTAAGATGCGGTTTAAATCTTCCTTTGCAACTTTTTTGGTTGGGTCATACGCCTTTACTGCATGTCTCCATTGTAGATTTTCTAATAATGACATTTATATTGTATTTTAAATTAGTGAAATATTTTTTTAAACTTTTGTAGTCTAAAAATTCTTCTGCAAATGTACCACGAATTTAAATTGCGCACAATATAATTGTGAAAAATTTAAATTAGATAAAATCTATCAGGTAATGGCATTGCTGAATAGTTTTTAACAATTTATATATTTGTGAGATCACAAAAATAAAATAGCGTCAATCAAAAGCAGTTTCGCAATCGGCTCTGCTTTGGGATAATCGTCAGTTCACTCACTGTTTCGTTTGAAAACTTGGAGTAGGTTTAGAAGTGAGGTTTTAAATTATTATTAATGATACCAGAAATAATATTCAGAAAGGCAACTCAGGACGACGCCGATAAAATCTGGAAAATTCTCCAGCAGGCTATTGAAAGACGCAGGCTGGACGGCTCCCTACAGTGGCAGAACGGTTATCCAAATCCGGAAACTGTAAACTCAGACATTGAAAAGCAAATCGGCTATGTCCTGACCGAAAATGACCGTGTTGTCGCCTACTGTGCCGTGCTGTTGAACGATGAACCGGCTTATGAAAATATTGAGGGAAAATGGCTTTCGGACGGAGATTTCAATGTGGTGCACCGTGTGGCTGTCTCTGAGGAAGTTGCCGGAAAAGGTTACGCCACAGAGATTTTCCGAAGGATTGAAGATTTCTCAAGACAAAACGGAATTTTCAGCGTAAAAGTGGACACGAACTTTGATAACGCAGCCATGCTTCACATACTCAAAAAACCAGGCTATACTTATTGCGATGAAGTTTATCTGTCAGGCGGTGTAAGGAAAGCTTTCGAGAAACTTATTTAATCATAAAATTTAAAAACCATATGCTTGAGAATCTTACATTTTACCTGATCCTGGTGATCATCATCGTTTTGCTGGTGATGCTTGCCAAAAAAATAAGGGTTGCATATCCGGTTTTGCTGGTCCTGGCCGGTCTGGGCATCAGTTTTATTCCCGGCACGCCTACGATTCATATAGAACCTGAACTGATATTTTTTATTTTTCTGCCGCCTCTTTTGTATGAAGCTGCTTGGGCGGCTTCGTGGAAAGAACTGTGGCGCTGGCGCAGGATTGTGGTCAGTTTTGCTTTCGTGGTGGTGTTTATTACCTCTTTGGTTGTAGCTTTTGTCGCCAATCATTTTATTCCTGGATTTTCGCTGGCGCTGGGTTTTCTTTTGGGTGGAATAGTTTCGCCGCCGGATGCCGTGAGCGCTGGAGCGATTTTGAAATTTGTAAAAATTCCGAAACGGTATTCTTCGATTCTTGAAGGTGAAAGTTTGCTGAACGATGCTTCATCACTGATTATTTTCCGCTTTGCAATGATTGCTGTCGCGACGGGACAATTCATCTGGCAGGAAGCTGCCTTTAGTTTCCTGTGGATGTGTATCGGTGGTGCTGGAATCGGAATCCTTCTAGGGATTTTCTTTATGAAGATGCACCGCCTGTTGCCCACTGATGCCAATATCGATATCGTGCTCACGCTCGTGGCGCCGTTCTTCATGTATCTGGTAGCGGAAGAGCTTCACGCGTCCGGTGTTTTGGCTGTAGTTTCTGGTGGTTTGTTGCTTTCCAACAGAAGTCATTCGTTTCTGGCTACCTCATCGCGTTTGGGGACACTGAATGTCTGGAGCAGTTTGGTTTTTTTGCTGAATGGTATCGTTTTTATGATGATTGGGCTCGACCTTCCACAGATTGTTTCAGGGCTTGAAACAGACTTGTCCACAGCTTTCGGTTATGGCGTTTTGATTACAGTTATTCTGGTTATAACAAGAATCTTTGCGGCTTATGGCGCCGTATTCATCACGATGATTATGCGTAATTTCATCACTGTTGCCGACCGACAAAATCCAGGCTGGAAAGCACCTGCATTAATCGGTTGGACCGGAATGCGCGGCGTGGTTTCGCTGGCTGCCGCACTTTCTATTCCGCTGACTTTGCAGGATGGAACGCCCTTTCCCCACAGGAACTTGATTTTATTTATCACTTTCGTGGTCATCCTGCTCACTTTGGTGGTTCAGGGTTTGACGCTGCCTTTTCTCATCAAAAAATTCAATATTGAGGATCCGGATTTTACCCGCTCAGAAAAGGAAATTGATTATGAAATCCGGAACGAACTTGCAAAAATCGCAGTGAAGAGAATCCGGGATACCCATTTCGAAAAACTTGAAAAATTGCCGGCATTACAGGATCAGTTACAAAACTGGGAAAATCGTGTGAACAGTTCGCAAGTAATTCTGAATTTTCCGGAATACCGTGAAATTTACCTGGATATCATAAACCAGCAGCGCGAATGGCTGATCTCCAAAAACCGTAAGGAAATTCTGCTGGACGAAGAAATTGTACGTAAACATTTAAAAATGCTCGATTTACAGGAGGAAAAACTGGGAATGCATTACACCTAAAAATCAACGACTGAAGGAAAAGTGTCAAAAGGTGAACTTTACAACGCAAGTTTACATGAAGAACTGGCCCTGGACAATATCTTTATCGAGAGGCTCTGGCGCAGTGTAAAATATGAAAATCAAACTGCTACCCCGTAAAACAATCAAAACAAAATTAAATTTTACAATTTACTGTCCAAACTTTGGGGGGGTAACAATATACCTCACCATCAAACTCAAAATAAAAAATCATAAATTATAACTATTCGCCTAAGGTGTTCTTTTTTTTGCTACAACTTTGTTCAATCACCAAAAAAATAAACAAAATGTTAGCAATGAATTTCCGCGGACCCTTCCGCGTCCGCGCAGACCGCAATATGCCCGAACCTCAGATTGAACATCCCGAAGACGCTATCGTAAAGGTGCTTAGGTCCTGTATCTGCGGCTCCGATTTGCATCTATATCACGGACTCGTACCCGATACACGCGTAGGAACCACATTTGGCCATGAGTTTATCGGCGAAGTTGTCGAGATAGGTTCAGGCGTACAGAAACTAAAAGTAGGCGATAAGGTTATGGTACCGTTCAATATATCGTGCGGTAAATGTGCCTTCTGTAAGCAGGAGCTTTATGGTAACTGCCACGAATCTAATTCGATGGCGACGGCAGTAGGAGGTATTTTCGGATATTCTCATACCGCCGGCGGTTTCCAGGGAGGACAGGCAGAATACGCACGCGTTCCCTACGCAGATGTTGGCCCAACGGTAATTCCTGATTGGATGGACCCTGATGATGCGGTGCTTCTTACGGACGTAGTTCCTACGGGTTTATCAAGCCGCGGAAATGGCGGGCATCCAGAAAGGCGATACCGTTGTTGTTTTCGGTGCCGGACCCATTGGGATCATGGCCGCGAAATCTGCCTGGTTATTCGGTGCCGGACGTGTAATGGTGATCGATCATTTAGAATACAGACTTGATTTTGTTGCCAAATATGCGCAGTGCGAAGCTTATAATTTCAAAAGTATTGGCGATCCGGTCGTATTCATAAAAACACAAACCGATTCTCTGGGAGCCGATGTCTGCATCGATGCGGTAGGGTGTGAGGCCAGAGGAAGCCGGATGAATACACTTCTCGGTATAAAATTAATGATGCAGGGCGGTTCTACCACAGCCCTTCATTGGGCGATCAATTCAGTGAAAAAAGGCGGAATTGTTTCAATTGTCGGTGTGTACGGTCCAATCGATGCACTTGTACCGATCGGAAATGTGGTGAACAAAGGAATTACGATCCGGGCAAACCAAGCTGCCGCAAAACGGCACATGCCGAAATTGATTGAGCACGTGAAAAATGGTGTCATTGATCCGAAACAGATTATTACCCATAAGGTTCCGTTGGAAGAAGTTGCGGATGCGTATCATATCTTTTCACAGAAGCTCGATGGTTGTATAAAAACTGTCCTTATTCCTTAAACAGCTTCAAAATTTTTTAACTCAAAAACATTAACACATGCTTACAGACGAAACAAAACCCTCTGATTTTAAAAAAAGTGAAAATTCAGATTATAGCCATATTAAAGGTTGGGGAATAGACGCCGATGCGGAAAATGATCCGACATATCCAATAAAAAAACGGACCAATGAAGAACATGAAGGATATGCCTGGGAGAGACCTGCGCAGCAACCTGAAACTGTAGAAATTTTAAAATCCGTGGAACGTCCTAATCTCACTGCGGTTTTTGGAACCGCTTCACCACCCCAGGGGCTAAACGGAAAAATTCGTGAGTTTGCCTTTAAATACAGCGAATCAAGTTACGGCCGGTGGCTGCCGCTAATGCTTGCTGACCGTATTGGTGTGGTGGAAGGAATCATAGAGGACCTAAAGAAAGGACATGTTCCGAACATTTTTGCCGAACTGGGTTGGGCCGCCGATTTCAAACACAACAAAAAAGGTTTCCTGTTAAAAATGGCTTTAATAGCTGCAGGTACCGCTGTAGCCGTTACTTTACTCACTTCGAAAAAGAAGACTAAAGAGGAAGATTAAAGGTGTGCATAACATTTTAAAACTAAGAGAGACTTTTGAAAGTCTCTTTTTTTTGTAGCTTGTCAAGGTCGAGCAGGTATTACCGATGGTTGGGATTTAGCACTAAAGTTCAATAGAAGAACGAATGTTGAACCTTGCATAAATGTCCAATCGAAGCCGTTCAGCCTCGCTTTTGGCAGTATCCTTATTGTGTACGTGGTCTCTTCGTCAGTCTAATCTTAATTTTTGGAAGCTGTTTTAAACCAAGGAAGCCTGTCCAAATTCATTTACAGAACTGTGACAGGCTTCCATTTTAGAATAATTGTGGTATGTTTATTTAGCCGCTAAAACGTCCAGTTTCTCAATAGATGGTGCAGTAGCCAACAATTCAGGTGCATTTTCCATTAACGCCTTTGCAATCTTACCACCAAGATGAACTTCTCTGCCTTCTTCATCTGAAAAAGTGTCAAAAATACCAAATGTAGAAGAGTCAATACGGAACGCATACCATGTAATAGTACCGGCTTCTTCATTAGCAAGTGGCAATGCACTTGTAATAAACTCTTCAACATTTTTTTCTTTTCCTGCTTTTGCTTCTAGTCGAACTAATAATCCTAATTTTTTCATATCTTTTTACTTTTAAATTAAACCAATTTTGTTTTATCAAATGTAGCTCATTGAAGGTTGAGAGGCTTTTTTATTTAGCTCAAAAACTTATGAAAAGAGGTCAAGTTTTTTTAACGTTTTTTGGACTATAACCAAATTCATTCTTAAAGGCTGTGCTAAAATTTGACAGGCTGTCATAGCCAAAGTCCATATAGATTTCTGATGGTGTCGCTTCATTATTAAGCAATAATTTTTTGGCTTTGTTGAGCCGTTTTAGTTGAAACCATTTTCCTGGAGACTCTTGATATAGTTGTATAAATTTTCGCTTAAAAGTAGACAGACTCATATTACATAGAAAAGCGACCTCGTCAATATTCAAGCTCGTGTACAGATTTTTTTCAATGACCATTTTAAAAGATAATTCTCTTTCGTTGATTAACAAAGAATGTAGATAAACAAAAAAACTTTGCCCATACTTATCAGCCAGATACAGCATAATTTCTTCAAATTTCAATTCCAGAATCTTTTGAGAGATTGTTTGATTCAAGCCATAAATTTGTTGAATAGAATTAATAAAATGGATAATAAAATTATCTTTTTGTATAAGGAAATAAGGACTACTGGTAGCTGTTTTATTAAAGTCTTTTGGGTTGAATAAATGCCCATATTTCAATAAAAAATCCTTAATGTTTTTTTGAGAAAAGAAAAAGAGCAGGCAACTATAACTGTTTGCCCCTACAATTTCTGTTGTTAAAAAATTCCCCGAGGCAAGGAGCAAGGATTGTGAATCATCTATGGAAACGATGTCATTAGAAAAGTGAATGTCCTTTTGCCGTCCAACAAAAAACTGAATACATTTTTGTTTAGGTTAATCTTATTTTTGGACACATGTTTATACACCTCGTAATTAGCAATTTGCAGGTCTGAAGTGTCCGTGTAGTTATTTTCAAATAAATCTTCTGGAAAATTTGTAATGTCCATAATAGAGTTGTCTTAAAAAACATGTGGGCATGGCAAACGTATTAATTTTGTTTCAAAAGTTGCTTGCTCAAGTTTGGATGAAGAGGTCGTTTAGCCTTGCATTTATTGATTCGGGGCTTTGCGAAGGTGGCTTTTGTGTTTCTGCCTTGTGTGTTGGCAAGCCACTTTTGCAAATACTATGTTGAACTAAACCTTCGGTAGCTTTACCAAGCGCATTAATCTGTTACTTTGTAAAGTTAATTAAAAAATCACTGGAATGGCAAAAAAAAGAGTTTAGACGAGCTCAGAAAAAACAAAATTATCAATCAGGCAAAGCGCGAAGTGCCTGGTTTTACAGAGCTTTTAGGTCGGTTTGAACGCACCGTTTCGGTGTTGGGGAGAAGCCAAAGTACGTTCAATAATTACTCCAGACACGTGGCTGCGGTGTCGCTGCATTTTGGGAAAATCCCTACAGAATTGGATGCAGAGCAGATTCACGATTATCTTTTTCACCTTCAGAAAAAATCAAAATCATTCAGCTGTTCGGTAGTTATATTTGCCGTTCGGAATTTGTAATTCCAAACCCTGCCGGATTTATATTTCGGGCATATCTGCATATCTTTTCATGAATAACAAAACTTAGTAACATAAGCTTTGGTTTTAAACTTTAATTCTTTACTTTGATCAATCTGGAATACTACATCCATTCGAAAGTAAGTAAAACAGTTGCTTATGGCTCATTTACACATCCGGGAAGAAACAACAAAAAACGTAAAAGCTTCACTACTCACGGCAGCAACCTGTACGCTGGTAGGGTTGGTATTCTTTTTTACACACTGGGAAATGCAGCGTACGCCCCAGCCTGTAGCAGATAATGGCATAGAGGTAAACCTTGGCTTTGCCGATGAAGGTTTTGGTGATGTTGCTCCCCTTGTGCCGGGTCAGCCAGCACCTGATGTGGCTGCCTCTACAGAAGATGCCGCAGCACCGGCGATAGAAGAAGATGTTTCAGAAGCAGGCACACTACCCAACAATAACGTGTCTGATGAAGTAGCCGTACATAAAGAGGTGGTTAAGAACGATGATAAAAAGGCTGCTGCCATTCGTACAACAGCAAAGCCAAAATCTGTAACAAAAACTACAACCCCTGTTGAGAAATTAACCGTTTCGGAAACTAAAAAGAAGGCTGCTGCCGCACCAACAGCGGCAGCTACTAATAAAAAAGCTGCTGCTACTGATAAAACCGCTGCTACAGGCACTGCAAGAACTGCTATACCAAAAGCCGTTTACCGCGGTGGTACAGGCACAGGGGGCAACAATGCAGACAGCTATAATGGTGTAACCAACCAGGGAATAGCAGGCGGCAGAGGCGACCAGGGCAGAGCCGGTGGCAACCTTACTTCTGACAGCTATACAGGCAATGGCGGCACCGGCAGATCCGGGGTTAGCATCCGGGAAGGACTTTCTGGAAGGAAAATCATCGGCTACCCCTCGTTTACAGATAATTTTAACCAGAATGCAAGAGTGGCTGTCAGAATCGTAGTAGACAGCGACGGGAAAGTTACCAGCGCTTCTGTTGATCCTAAAGGCACTACAACAACGAATTCCGGCATCCGCAATATTGCCATAAGCAAAGCAAAACAATTAAAGCTCAGCAAAAGCACTGCAAAAGCGCAGACAGGCATTATATTATTCAATTTTAAACTTACCGGTTAAGGCCATATGTAACAAATCAATCGGTTGTTTTATCCTTTTCCCAGGCGCTTCAAATTCCCTCTAAAATTTTTGTACAATCGCAAAAAAGGGTTTCTTTGCAGATAAAGAATCTTTGTGCACTTAAGCCCCATCATAACACTTGTAAAAAAAGACCTGTTGCTGGAATTGCGTCAGCAGTATACGCTGTTCGGGGTATTGCTTTACGTGGCTTCCACCATTTTTATTGTATACATCACCATGGGTCAGCCGGAGGAAACTGTCTGGAATGCTATGTTCTGGGTAGTGCAGTTATTTGTTTGTGTAAATGCCGTTGCCAAAAGCTTCTTGCAGGAAAGCAAAGGCAGGATGTTGTATTTCTACTCCATTGTCGGGCCAGCGGATTTTGTGATAGCCAAGCTAATTTTCAACGTAGCATTAATGCAGCTGATGTCGCTGATAAGCCTGCTGTTGTTCTTTTTTCTTTTAGGCAATCCCCTGTACGATACACTGCGTTTTACAGGCATCGTATTCTTAGGATCTTTGGGGCTGAGCCTTACATTTACTTTTCTGGCTGCAATTGCTGCTAAAGCCCAGCAACAAGCATCGCTGATGGCTATTATGGGTTTCCCCCTTATCATTCCCCAGCTATTGTTGTTGGGCAAAATTTCTAAAATAGCATTCTCCCCGGTCATTATTACTGAATTATGGAAGCTGGTAGGGCTGTTACTGCTGCTTGATGTACTGATTATAGCGCTTGCTGTGATCTTATTTCCTTTTTTGTGGAAAGATTAATTGTTTCCCCACTTAATAAAAAAAAATAACCTGGCTAATTTTTTCAAAAAGTATAGTGCCCTGCGCCGAATTTCAACTCAGCGCCTACGGATATGGCATGAACACTCTACGTATATTAAAACGGCCGCTGAGAAGAACAATAAATTGCTTTATTTTATGCAGAGGTTAAGGATTGTAGAAACCATAATTTGGTTTAAATTGCAATTACCGGAAAGCCATACTTATGTAATGACAGACGCTCATCAATTTAAACACGGGCTATTGAGAAGACTTTTATTGTATGTTGCAATCAGCCAACTGGCTTTGATAAGCTTTTCCTGTAGCCGGGATAAAAACAGAAATTCGCCTTCATATTCCGGAGACACTGCTGCTATAACATCAGGCTGGTATATTCCCATAATCCTGTCTATGGACACCATGCAAGAAACGCAGAAAGCAGTATTTATTACTAAAAAAATTCAGGAGCTAAAAAACTTAAGAAATAATGTAGAACAGGAAATGATACTGAATTTTTTCCGTGCTCGTGACTACGAAATACGCGGGCAGACAGACAGTGCCATGCAAACTTACAGCGCGATGGACTCTTCATTAGGCAATAAGGAAATAAAGCACCTGAGGGCTTACAAACTGCTGGATCTTGAATTAGGACGAACAACGGTAGACGGCTCTTTTATGAACAAACTTTTGAATGCCACACACGCCGCAGAAGAAGATAAAAGCAGGTTTGTCTACCAGTTTTACGATCTTGTGGCCAAAGCTTACTATCAGAATAGGAATGCTAAAAAATCAATGGAATATGCAAATCTATACTACCAAAATCATCCTTTGCAATACCACCCCCACATTCAGCAGCGGTATTACGACATCTCATTTCTTTTGGCTTCCAGGATGAACGATGCTGAAAAGATGAAAATCTTCAATCGTAATGCCCGGCTATTGGCGGAACAGATTGGCGACAGTACAGCCATTGTCCGCAGTTTCGATAACGAGGCGCAGGTGTATGCGCGGCAGAAACAGTATGCGAAAGCGCTGAACAGCAGCCGGAAGTATTTTAACTTTTTAAAACAAAGAAACGGCCTGAACGAAGTGGTTTATAACAATCTTGCCAATAGTTTCTTACTGGCCAGAGAGGTAGATTCGGCAATTCATTATTTTAAAGCAGGAGTGAAAATTATGGAGACACGGCCATTAAACCAAAAGACCCCTTTGTGTTACAGCGGGCTGCGGGATGCTTACATCTTAAAAAACGACTACCGCAACGCTCTTCAATCGGCCGACTCTGCATTTACCATTCAACTGCGGAATATAAAAAGTATAGAAGAAACTAAGATAGCGGAAATCCAGGAAAAATACCAGGCTGAAAAGAAAGACCGCAGCATAGCCGAACTCAAAAGCATCAACCTGCTCAACAACAAGATCATTAACCAACAGCGGTGGCTGTTTGCGGGGCTGTTATTCATCGGCTTGGGCGTGTTGTCATTCTTATTCATCTTTCAGCGACAGCGCTTATTAAAAAGTAAAAATGAACTATTGAAAGCCGAAAACAGGCGTCTGAATGCAGAACAGAAAATGTTGCAGTCGCAGCTTAACCCGCATTTTATTTTCAATGCCATTGCCAACCTGCAAAGCCTTATCGGCACGGGAGAGAAAGCATTATCGCTCAGCTATCTTTCGTCTTTTTCACAATTGCTGAGAAACATCCTGGAGCAAAGCCGCAAGGACCTGATCTCGCTGGAAGAAGAGATTGAAACCCTGAAAAATTACCTGAGGCTGCAGCAAATGCGCTTTCACAATGCGTTTGATTTTCGTTTTAATATTGACGAAACCATAGATACTGAAAGTGTTTTAATTCCGCCAATGCTCCTTCAGCCATTCCTCGAAAATGCGGTGGAGCACGGCTTTCGGAATATTGATTATAAAGGAATGGTTGCCACCACTATATTATTAAAGGATGGCCAGCTTCACATTGAAATAGACGATAATGGAAGCGGTCTTAAACCACATGACAGAAGCGCTAAAAAATCGCTCTCCGGAATTATTTTAAAAGAGCGTTTAAAAACTCTTTTTCCTGACAGTAACGAAGCTGATTTTAAGGTGGTAGATAAAAAAAATTACGGCCGGGACGGCATGCTGATTAAAATAACGCTTCCCGCCATCAATGAATCTTAAAAAAACGGTAACGATGAAGATCTATATTTTAGAAGACGAAACGCTGATCCTGAGGCATTTGATGAGTATTCTGCAACAGATACCTTATGTCCAGGTGGTGGGTTATGCGCCTTCTATTGCCAAAGCGGCTAAAGAAATTCCGCAGCTACAGCCCGACCTTATTTTGGCTGACATCCGCTTGAAGGATGGCGATAGTTTCCAGCTTTTTTCGGAAATAGACACGGCCGGTTACCAGGTTATCTTCCTTACAGCGTATGACGAGTATGCCATACAGGCCCTAAACGTAGGGGCTTTGGCTTACCTGCTGAAACCCGTGGATGAAACGGTTTTAACCGAAACGCTCGACAAATGCTACCGTAAAAAAGAAACAGAAAAATTTAACCGCCAACAAATAGACGTGGCAGGCAGCCACTACCACAACCGCGATGCAGTGCCCTCTAAGCGGCTGGCTCTAAAAAGCCTGGAGTTTATAGAAGTAATCTCCACCGATGAAATAATTTTTTGCAAAAGCGACGGCGGCTACACTACTTTCCATTTTCAAAATGCGCAGCCAATTGTAGTATCTAAAGGATTAAAAGAATATGAAAAAATACTGGAACCACTTGGGTTCCTGCGCTGCCATCAGTCTTACCTGGTGAATGTGATTTTTATTAAAAAGTACTACAAAGAGGGCTACCTGCAAATGACCAATAAGCAGGAGGTTCCTGTGTCTACCAGGAAGAAAGAAGAAGTGCTGAAGTACTTAGAAAGCATTTCCTGAGCTTTTACGCCATAAACAAAAGTTGCATAACAACCGCAATGTCCGCCGCGGCGGCGGCGAATTATATATGACCATTAAAAACAGCTGCAAAGTGGAGCACTAAAAAATAAACACATGAAAACACTACTGGCATTATTTTGCATCATCGTTAATTACCAAACAGTTCTTGCGCAAAATAACGGCTGGCCACTTAAAGCCAAAAGTGCAGAAGGCTTTACGCCTGCAGGCTGGAAGTTACTTACAAAAGCTTCCGGTGATTTAAATAATGATGGAAAGCCGGACCTGGCCCTGATTATTGAGAAAACGGATCGTAGTAATTTTATAGCCAATAATAACTTGGGCGCTGATACTTTAAATATAGGCGCTTGTTCATCGTTTCAGCACACGGATTATGGGAACCACTACAAACATCAATTTTTCCGAAGAAGAACAACATCACCCAAAGACAAGCAGAAAAAAAATTAAGAAAAAGTACAGGTACAATCTGGCCTCTATTCGTACTCACTCGTTTATTACCCTTGAGTAAAGCACAACCACACAATTTTAAAATGATTCAAAAAGTGAAAATTGTAACCGGAATATTATTGCTGCTCAGTGTCGTTTTGGCGGTGGACTATATTTTATTTACCGAATATGAAATTACTTTCGCAGGCTATTGGACGGACCGGATTATCATTTGGTTGTGGATCATCTCTTTTGCCGCTACCTTATATTTTTTCCGTAAAAAGATATGGTCTAAAATCATAGCTATAGCTGCCGCAATCATCATCTTGGTGGGTATCGTAACAGTTATTCCCGGCGTGCTGATAATAAGTAGTTTCACAGGGGCAAACAGAGACAGTCATTTCCAGTTGGATCATGAGTACCGGCTGCAAGTAGAGCGGAGCATTATGGCCAGGCCAAGAATGGCGCTTATCCGGCGCAATTTTATCTTTGAGAAAAAGGTACAGTCCGTTTGGCAGTTTGAAGGTGTAACACCGGACGCTGCTTCTATCGATCCAAAACAGGTCACCGATGCCCGGCTAATAGACAAAAACGACAACGTGGTAACGGTACAATATTTTTATGAAAAAGGAGCTTTCACCTATCAGCATACTATTCAGGAATAATATGAACCGCAACGAATTTCAACCTAGGTGCTGCGAATATCAATTGGCGCTAATCCCAAAGATTTAGTAAGATTACTTTCGGTATCAGTAATAACTTATAAACCTAAAAAAAATGAACGCTAAATTTTTAATCATGTGTTGTGCATTGTTTGCATTCGCAGCCTGCACCAATAAGGACTATGCTTATTACGAAAAAACAGCTCGCAATTTTCTAGAAGTAATGGAAAGGCTCGACGCCTCGCATGAGCGCCTTACCGGTAATAATTTCAAGGCCGGCATAGACAGCACAGATACCGGCAACAGCGGCTTGCAAGATGTTTCCCAGAAAATAGCTTGGATTGATGAAGCGATCAGGAATACGAATGAAATACAGCACAGCGAAAAGGCAGAGGCGTTTAATGCGCAGGTACTTACATATTTTGAGGGAGTAAAAAACGATTACTACGGCACACTCAGGAAATATCTTCTGGCAAAAGACCCGGCTCAGCAAGTAGCTTACCGCGAACAACTGATCAGCATTAGGAAAAAGCTTGGCGACGAGGAAATAAAAAGCCTTGAAATACAAAAAAAATTCCTGGATGACGCGGGCATTCCTCAAGGAAAATAGTTTTCATAACCAGAAAAAATAACAACAACATAGCATTGCGGCAAAAAAAGGACAATCTATGTAAGAAATCTTACGACAAAAGCGAAAAATTTAGAGCAACTCACCCAGGCAGCACAATTAAAAAATTCTTTTTGGATAATGATTTTGTAAAACTAAAACACAGCACACTTTGCCAAACAGCCAAGACTGTCTACATGAGCAAATACTGATGTAACACAATTTGTAAATTTACCAAAACTATAAGCCCATGCGCCACTATTTTCTCACCGTCTTACTATTGCTAATGTGCGCAGCCATTAATAAAACCAGCGCCAGCGAGTGCTATTTTTACCACACCCTTAAAAAGCATTCCCTTGTGCAGAAAGAAGGGAAATGCTTTATAGAATACACAGAGCTGGATCCTAACGGAATTACCATTGCACAGCATCAACTCACTGCGCTGCGAAAAAAGTTCAGGGGTACTGTAAAACTAATAAATTCCACCAGAGAAACCCTGATCTTTGCTGATGAAGCGAACTACTACGCCGTTTCTGTCGCTGGTGGAAATGATTATAAGGTATTGCAGCTTGCAGCGCTGAAAGATATTGAAGAAATTATTGACGGTAGAATACTGGTTTACAAAAACGGAAAAGTACAGTGTGTGAATATCTATCCTTATGCTGACGATCCGGAATACAAAGATCTTAAAAACTTTCCGCGTGGCGCGGGTGTGATCACGTCTACCCATGATGCTTTTTTACTAAAAGCCGACGGGAAAGTATTACTGTACGACATCGAAAACGACCGCTCGCAGATTATTCCGGAGCTGGATGCCAAAACAGTGGTTTTCAAACCCAGCCCTGAGCCCTATGAGGCTCATTTCCTGTACGATGAAAATACATTCTACCTGCTGGACGACGGGCTTTTTAGCTATACAGATGTTACCGGTAATTTTTCGGGCCACCAGGTAAATTTTCTTACAATGCAATATATTGTTGGTGATTACTTGCAGCAAATCTATTTCAAAGACACGGCCAGCCGCATTCTCTGGGCCTACATTAAAGCAGGTATTAGCGAAGGTACGGGCGAGAGTTTCTATTTTTATCCTTTAAAGAATGCCGCATTTGTAAACGATGCCAATGCTCTGGTGCACTATAACAATGGCTATTATCTGAGCGGTTGGGATGCAGTTTATGATTACAACAAGCTGAACTTAAACGAGGTAAAATCGGTGCATAACATAAGGTCGCTACCCTATGCGGAATACATTTATGAAGATGGCGTTTATCTTTACCGGTTTGATGATGATCTTAGTAAATTTGTACGCATCCCACAATTGTTGAGTGATGAGGCGGTTTACTACCCTGCGGTACAGTCTTATCTTCACGGCACTTCTGCTTTTTATGATGATAAAGGTGTTATAAATATTATTACGGGAGACTTGTCTAAAATTGTAAAAGAACTTCCTCATCGAAGCCCTATTAAAAATTTAAAAATTGCCTATGCTTTTGATGACAAGCTTTTTATCGAAGACCAGTTTATCCCAAGCCCGGCAGATGTTGAAACAATTACCTATTTAAAATCAATAGCCGATCCTGTGCAGCCTTGTGATGGCGGCGATGGCCAGATACAGGTGGTTGTCAATTACACTTATTTCTTTAAAGATAAAAATCACTATTACCATTACCAAACCGGTGATAAAACCTTAAAGAAATTGACGGATATAGAAGCAGAAATGAAAGGACTGGATGCCATAGCCGCCAGTTTCCCTGACAGTGGTTCAACAGGAAATGTGCTGAGTGCCCGAGCCCAACTCTTAATCGCAGGAGCTGCGCTGGCTACAGCGGGCGCTGTGATTTGGACACTTAAAAGAAAATAGATAAACTTGTTTTATGAAAAAGAGTTGGGCACTCGTTATCTTACTGGTAATTAATACCGCTGTTATCGCTCAGCAAAAACTGTATTATTTCATGAATAAAGACAGTACTGCTGTTGGTGTAAAAAATCATGTCGGGGAAATTATTGCAAGATGCTAAACAATTTATGGAATCACACAAAGACACTAAGTTTCGTTTTAACGCAGATAAAGCGCTGAAGGAATGGAAGAATAAATAATTATTGTATGAGGCGATTATTAATGGTTTTCTTTCTATTGCTCACCGCTGTTTTAATTGCTGATGTTCTGGCCTACAATTTATTCGGCATAAGCCTTTCCGGGTTTTTGAGTGACAGGTTGCTGGTCGTGTTCTGGCTGGCTCTTCTGCTGATAGTTTTATTTATGTACCGAAAAAAAGTAGTAGTGAAAACCGTAACCCTTTTAATTCTGGCAGGTTTGGTTATTGCAGGCACCATTAGTTTTAAAAATGTATTCCAGTTCGTGTTCGATGTTTCCGGATTGGGTGTTTTATATCATGGCAATATTCCTGAATCGCCTTATCGTTATGAGGTCACTTCAACAAGAAACCTGAACATATATCAAAACTGTACCTTGTACGAAAAGCAGATTATTTCCGTTACACCTGAATTTCTTTTCACAGATAATATCAAAACCGGGTTGAAGCGTCTTTCTAAAGTTCACTTTGCTGAAGAAAACAAACAGATAGTTTCCTTGCTTTTTTATACTTTTCAAAAGCAGCTTCCATACCGGATAGATTTTAAGAAAAAAACCGGAGAAATTTTAAGCTGGCAAATAGATCCCGAAAGTTTTAAAGCGCGCGTGGACAGTATGAACCAAGTCCGTGAATGGAGGTTTATAAAAAATAATTTGTACACTGACAAGCTTGGAGAACTGGGTTTTCAAACATTGCAAAGCCTAAATGAAGGAAAGCAAATGGTACATAACTACATTACTACCATGTATATACCGGAAACTGACCAGTATGTCCCATTAAAAACCTTGATAGACACGGCAACGTACGAAGAAGTAGGTGAAACAGCATATTATAAAGACAAAAACAGAGTGTATCTTTTTTATGCCCTGTCAGACGGTGGCTTTCTAAAGATTATGGAAGATGCTGATGCCGCCACATTTCATGCTGTTGGAGCTTGCTACGCAAAAGACAAGGAGCGTGTGTATGTACAAAGTGAAGGTGAGTTGAAAAATGTGGATTACGCTACTTTTAGGAGTTCGGAAAGTGTGGGCTGTTACGCAAAAGATAAACACGGATACCTTTACTGAGGTGAAAGGATTCCTGCAAACAACCTCAACAAAACAGAAATACCCAAAGAAGTCTTACAACAAATTAAAAAGCTTTGAAAATTAAAAAAAAGAACATGCAGCTCATAGAATATCTGGGCATTTGAAAATGTCGAATAGCGTTGGTGTCCGGCCTATAGTGATTTACCGCAAAAGGGTAGTTAACACTAAAATCCGTAATGCAAATATGTTTTTATCCTCAACGAATATACACTCTCCCTTTTATACCGTACTAATTTGTTTTAATTTGAGTAATAAAAAATATTTACTATGAAACATCTTTTCAGCATTTTGATCATTTGCCTGGCGGCACTTTTTGCCAACGCGCAAACCATTGAGAAAGCCGCGATATACAAAGGCGCTGTAGGTGAATTTCCGGTGACCTTATTTATGATTCCTATCGAAAATGACTGCGGTATTCCTCATCATTACGCAGCTATGTACCAGTACAATGACAAAAGCCTATGGCTGCAATTATCCGTTTCTTACAATAAACATAAAGATTTTCTACTGGTGGAGCAAAGCGGCTCGGGCGATTTTACAGGCATGTTACTTCTCAAGAAGAAAGACAGCAGTTTTTCCGGATCATGGATTAGCCCCGACGGCAAAAGAAAACTGAATGTGCAGTTAAAACCCGTAAAAGCCAGCGCTCAGGAACTGGAAAAATACCGCGACAAGTGGGAGCGGATCAATTATGAAAATTATGATTGCTAACTATTGAAAAACTTAAAAACACTGCAATGCTACGAGTAATATTGTGGATCACTTCAATAACGTTAAGCATGGGCGCTTGCGCTCAGCTCAACCCGTTTTCCCATACCCTCTGGAAAATTGACTCTGTGGATGCCGGTAAAAATTACTACCTGCAAAAAATGAAATGGCAAAAGCTGGGAGCAAAATTTGAGTTTGACTTCATACAGTTTTTAGACCACGAGCATTACCACGATGGGAAAACCTGCTTCGGAACGCACGGCGCCTATAAGATTGCCGGTGACTCCCTGGTAGAATTTTTGCCAATGGGCGCATATGCCGCCCAGGATTGTGAAGTCACTGAAATGCCGAACGGCGTTTATCGTTACAGCACCAAGGAAAAACAATTAATACTCCGGCCCGTAAAAGAAATAGCTCCGCCGGAAGAGGAAACAGATCTCGGGCACACAGAAGCCGGGCTGAAAGCAGAAGACACGGCTTGCCTGGTGGGCGCAATACCGCAGCCTGAGCGCTTCGAAAAACTCACCGTTTATGAATTGCGTAGGGATTCCCTAACGGAAAAGCACAACCATGAAAAGATAGCAAGAATGAGAGACGGCACCGCTTTTAAAAAAGGAGTGCCTAAAAAAGAACAACAACAAATGCTGGCGCACGAACTGGCTACACAGCAAACCTACCGCGATAACCGCAGCCGGTATTTTATAAAGCGCTTTATTAATGATAAAGAAGATAAAGAATTTTTGGCAGACACCGACACTCTTACTACTGAATGCACCTGCTACCTCAGCAATGATACTATTAAAATAAAAATGGGGCTTTGGGTGTTTGGCGGCCTGGGGCTTAATGTATTGATTCATAAGAACAATTTTAAAAGCGCCTATTGGGAGGACGAGCATGAACAAAACATTTACAAAACCATGCTCTCGCAAACAGAACTGTCAGATAATATTTTTGTAGAGAATGAAAGGGCGCAGCTTATTTTACAAAACCAACCGATATTTACTGCCGGTGAAATGATTAGTGGTTATCTAAGGTTTAAAACAAAAGAATATTTTATCAGCGCCGATTATCATCAGGGCTTTGCGGCTGACAGTTACAGCGATGCGAAAATGAACTCCGCCTATACACAGGGCGAAGTGTATTTTAAGTGCCGGTTGAGAAACAAGACCTGGGAAGATGAGTAATTAAATGAAGCCACCACGCTATGAACCAAAGAAAACTCTTAAGCCAAAGGCATCCTGCGCTGTATTTTATAGCCGTGTGGCTGCGTAGTATCAGGCGCTATGTGGATTGGTATAAAAAGTAGGGGAAGATAGTGGCGGCAATTTGGTTACGCAATTTAAGTTTTTTGTGTACCCAAAGCCATTAACCATTTTATATTATGATACCTTACAGGACAGGGGAATAACACTATCGAATGGAGAGCAGAATGATAACCAGTTTGATAGATGTTTACCCAAGCCTCGCAGGTGAAAAGTTTGTTTCAATAAATTTTGATGAGTGATGTTACTCGCTTTAAAAAAAACCTCATGAACGCACGCAATCTATTTCTAATGCTTCTTTGCATCGGCATCAACCTCGCGGTAGGCACTGGTGTGATGTTGTTCACCGGCGTAGGGTTGAGCTACACCGCTTATCTGCTGATGTGGATAATGATTGCCGCAGTGTATGTATGGAAGTTCTACAATGTTAGCAAACGGCTGCGAGAACCTCATTGGAGCCGTTTGGCACTGCAGGCGGTGCAGTTGAGTTTGTCGGCGCTGATCATTGCCTGTATAGTCCTATCGGTGCAGACTCGTATGGAATTCGATAGCGTTTTTACCGCCGCTCTTAAAGGTGTGATTCCACTGTCAGTGTTTGCTGTGGTTTTTATGTTGCCTGTATGGTTGGCATTGGCAGCGGTGAATTTTATTTGCCTGAAATCCCTGAAACAAAAGTGATGGTTTTATAAATGCGAAGCAAAGCAATTTCTGGGTGTTACAGAAGGAAGCAGTAGAGAATATTAATGATTTGTTCAAAGCGAACTTCGATAAGACGCAGGCAGATATTTGACCACAATACACAATTGTAAAATAGCCGGCCTAAAAATTCATGACAATTGCTATTTTTAGTATTTATTAGAAGTATTACAATGAAAAAACTAATTCTCTTCAGTTGTTTATCGGTCGTTACCACCATTTGCCGGGCGCAGGTCAGCACCGTTATTGATGGTTTCAGCACCCACCTCACAAAATCAGACTTGCCCTTTTCAGGCGACCGAAAGCTCTATGCCATCGGTTTGAACGACTGCAACAGCAATAACTACATCGTGATTTCTAAAAACAAAACCGGCGAAAAAAACGATGAACTTTACATTGAGAAATTTACCCAAAAACAAGGCGGAAACTTTGAACGCACTTTCTCGCTAAAACTTACCCACCCGGTAAATAAATCGCTGGCGTTTGTAAACAACCGTATGAGCTATCGCGACACCGATAAAGACGGAAATGCGGAATTTCTCTACATTGTAGACCAGCACTCCAACGGTGTGGATAGCCCGGTGGAAAAAACTTACGGCATAATAATGTATAATAACACGGCGTATAAAATATGGAAACTGGCAGAAGATGGCTTCGAAAAAAATTATTACAGCGACAATTTCAATACCCTGCCGCAAAACATTCGCGAAGGATTTGAAGAATTTTGGAACAGCTTAAAAAATTAAAACATGAACCTGGCAAAAGTATCTTTTAGCATTTGCATGTTGTTGCTGGTATTGAATATTCATGCACAACACGGCATAACTGAAGCGCCTTCAAAACCTGATTTTGGAAACGGCGTTATTAATCCGGAGTTTGCTGCCAAAGCCGAAGGCGTAGTAGAGCAATGGTTTGAAGCATTAGTGTATAATGACACACTGCAATTAAAGAAACTGACAGGATTTCCTTTTGCCTGGGTAGGGTGGAAATTATTTCTGACGAAAGAGTATTTATTGAGAAGTTGAGTACAAACCGGAAAAATAAACAGAAAGAAATTGACCAGGCAAAGAATCTCTTAAAAACACTTACTGTAAAAGTAGTTGATTCAAAATAGACGTGTATGTTACCAAGTTCTCAACAAAAGAAGGCAATAAAAGACATGGTGGTAGAATGGCTGTGCAAATGACAAACGATCAGAAAGTAATTGGTTTTTCTGATTAACTCAAAAACAATTAGATTCTTGAAGCCGATATCTTACATAACATTGCTTTGGTGTATATTATTTGGTAGTTGCGCCCATTCTCTTTCTGATAAAGATATCACGAAGCATGTATGGAAAGCAGGAACTCCCTGCGGTCTGGGCGATGTGATCATCTTTGGTAAAACCCAGGAGGCTTCTCTGAAAAACGATACGATATTCCACAAAGGCACACCTATTGCACTGATTGTCAAAAAGGACTATAACATGTTTACCGATACGAAAATGTCTTTGATAAATCTTCAGGATACAACGATAACAGATACCTGCGTTTATCATGCCAAATAAATCAGCCTTTTTTATAAAATTTTGGTTTGCGATCTATTTTAAAGAAATAATCTTAAAATGATGAGACTGCTTAAGCTGATGATCATACTGCTTTCGATTTTCTTTGCAGCCGTATTTTCATTTAATTTCTTTGTGATATTGTCGGAATATCTGGGTTGTAAAAATGCGGCTAAAAACGCGACCGACGTAACAGTTTGGGGCGATCTGAACTGCGTGGGAGAGTCAGCCGAATTTTCTTTCGCCTTTTTTCAAATGATCTGTATTATCCTGGCAGCATTGCTCCCGGTTATTATAATACTTATAATCATTTACCGAGAGAAGAGAAAGCGACCTACTTAATTAATCAATATGCATTTTTCAATACCTTCAATTGTTACGGATGGTGGGTACTTTCAAATTTTCCAACCAATATTTATAATTTATACGTTAAGGATATTATCGATATATTTATAAAAAAATAGAGTATGAAAAATAAAATAGGTTTCAACTTCTTTTTTGCATTACTTGCATTTCCTATTGGCTTAGCATTATCCAAAGAGTTTAACTTTCAAACCTTCACATTTCAAAAACCGGCCTTAGGTATCCTTTACCTTATCACATTCATTATCGCGATTTATCTGACATTTAAAAAGAAGGCAAAATCAGATCAATAGAAAGGATGCTATCAGGAGGTTGTCAACAAACTGGGCTCTTTCGCTTCAACCACTCGTAAAGCGTCATTATATTTCTTAATTTCTGTAGGCTCCCTAATCGATGTCAAAGTCATAAATGAACTAGTCCAAATCTATCAGTAATGAATCTTTTTTAGAGATCCGCATTGTATTTTGTAAAAATTAGGTAGTGATAATCTCAGCCTGCACATGCTACACACCCAAACCAAGAAGTTCTTGACGGTAAACATTTGACGCCAATGCAGTTTTTATTTTATTTACAGCAAATTTTAAAACGCCTTCCTCAAATTTTAAGATGTTGATAATGTATGAAGTATATAATTGTACTTTTAAGCAGAAAAAGAAGGAAAGTTGAAATGACCAATCTTAATAAATAAGAAATGATGCGTTTAAAATTTTTAGCCTTATTGCTGCTTGTGTTCTTAGCCACATCTGTTATTCAGGCACAGGGTACCGCTGAATTTGAAAAGACAGAACAGCGCGCAGAACAGTTAATGCAAAACGGCGAATACAGTCAAGCCATTGCCCTGTATAGAAAACTGGTAGATCATGAGTACCAAAAATCCCATATGTACGACAACATTGGGCTGTGTTATTTCTATATGAAGAATTATCCCAAAGCCAAAGAAAATTTTCGCATGGCAGTGCTTTATGGCGAAACCAAAAGCGTAACCATGCTTGCAAACCTGGCTGCAGCTTTTAACGAAATGGACGACTTTAAAAAGGCGCTGGACTATGCCATGAAAGCCCTTATGTTGGAGGCCAATCCGCAAACCGTGCTGAACGCTATATCTATTGCGAACAACCTGCGTGACTACGCAAAGGTAGAAGAGATTTATAATAAATATGCAAAACCCAACGCTGAAATACGCAACTACAACCCTTTACGTGGCATAATTGCCCAATCTTATTATAACGCTGGTAAATATTGGGATGCAGTAAATGAATATCGGACCTTTTTCAAAATGTATACGCCGGACAAAACGTTTCCCATAAACATAGAGAGCGAAAAAATCTATTATCTCTATTCCCTGCTCATAACTGCTGAAAAATTAATTGATGAACCAGAAGCGCATGCCGATCCCACCTTTATTTATGAGGAGGATATATCAGCATTATATCCTGAAGTGGCTCGCAAAAATGGGGCTGATCAGCATTTTTACTACATGGAGCTACTTGGCTTAAAGACATTGGTTTATCGTCCGGATAAAAAACAGTTTTTCGGCAGGCTGGCTGCATTAGGAAGTGCGTCGGATGATGTGTTTGGCGAAGTAAAGCAACTCAGGCTTGCCGGGAAATATGATGAAGCGCTGAAGTGGCTGGATGGCTTTAACATCAGTAAAATTACCGGCAGCGAACAGTCTGATGAAGAAAAGCAACTTCGCATTGACATAGAAAAGTACCTTACGTACGTATTAAAATACAACGAATCCGTTACACTTGGCGGTAAAGCGGACGAAGGCGCTGCCCGGCAAGCGATAACATTAATGAAAAAAATTTCAGGCAACCAGGCTATTGGCGTTACAAGAATGTCAGCCATGATGATGCTAACCTATGAGATGATGCGCAATTTTTTGTTTTACCGTCACGACACAAGCCAGCGCGATTTCGTAAAGCAGCTCATCGCAGCGACCTTTCCTAAAATGTCTGATAAAGAAGTAGAGAAATCCCTTGCACATATCGAGGAAAACGGTACTTTTAAATAACCAAAAACAGTAAATCTTAAGCTATGGAAAATAATATTTACACCCACAACCCTCAGCCGCGTGACCCTGAGCATCATCAACCAAAAGAAAATGAAGACCTGCAACGTAAAAACAAAATGCTCACCTATGCGCTAATCGGTGTGGCTGCATTGCTTGCCATTGGCGCCATAGTGTATTTTGCAGGACGTAAAAATGACCGGAAAGAACCCGAAAAAAACCAAGTGAGTATTGCGGTTACCGACTCTTTGAAAACCGATTCCCTGAAATCAGATTCTTTAAAAGTATCTGTATCTCATGAAGGTGAAGACGGCTACGATGAGTACGAGCCGTATTCAGAAAACTATGTGATTGCCAACGAAGCGTACCTGCGCACGGCGCCCAGTGAAACCAGTACCGCCGGGGCATCGAAGCTAAAGTTTGGCGACAAGATGTATGTAGATAATTCTTATACCGGCAGCAAATATAAAAAAGTATATTTTTCACAACCGTCCACAACCAATCCGCAAACACCGTATTTTGTTACCGATTATGTATTGACTTATCAAAGCGAGTTCGAAGAATTTAAAAAGTATTTTTCTCTGAAACCTTTTGCCGGACTAGCCACCAAAACCAAGAAGCTAATCCTGGACAGTGACTATTCCAACTCACGGCAGTATTACCTTACCCAAAACCTTGAACGCTCCAAGTCAGCTATTTGCTATGGCGACTTTGATAGCGATGGCCTTATGGATGTAGCTGTGCTGCTGGATAACAATGAAGACCAATACTCTCGTCTGCTCATTATCTGTACAAACGCTGCCACACAAGATCCTTATCTGGCGTATGCTGAAAACTATACAGATAAAATGCGTATCAATTCTTTTAAAAAGGCAGCAAAAGTGTATCTTAATACCGGCAGTCTGGTGCCCTCTCCGGCAGACGGGGTAATCCTGAATGCTGCTGATGTGAAAATTGCTATTGTTTATGATAGAGCCAACCAAAAGTTCAAGAGCTATTACCAGTCAGCTGTTGATGAGTATTCAGAAGCTACAGAAGCTTCGGAATAAGTGTTATTAGAATTCTCTTGTAAGAAGCAACTTATTAATCTTTGTCCTAATTTTATTAGCCCTTATAATTATTGCTAAGCGGTTAAGATATTTTATTTTTTTAATTGGAAAAAATAACGTATATTTGTATTTAAATTTAACCATATTTCAACGTCGCAATAAAATTTTGTGGCGTTGGTTTTTTTTGTTCATAGATTAAATAAAATCGCCATGACAGAAGTAATGTATGTTTCGAAAGAAACTTTCGAAAAAATGCAGGAAGAACTGCAAAGAATGAAAACCATAGACCGGCCGGCAGCTTCAAAAGCTATTGCAGAGGCACGTGAAAAGGGCGACCTGAAAGAGAATGCTGAATATGATGCAGCCAAAGAAGCCCAGGGCATACTTGAGGCTAAGATGGCCCTGCTTGAATCGCAGATGGCTACTGCCAGGATATTGGATGAAAGTATGATTGACACCAGCAAAGCATCTGTACTTACTAAAGTGACCATTAAAAACCTGGCAACGAAAAAAACATATACTTATCAGCTTGTAGGCGAAAAGGAAGCTGATGTAAAACAAAACAAAATCTCTGTAGCTGCCCCAATCGGGCAAGGCCTTTTAGGCAAAAAAGTAGGTGATGTGGCAGAAATACTTACTCCTACAGGAAAAACTATGCAATTCGAAGTGCAGAATATCAGCGTATAACAGTATTGACGAGAATCGTACAACGCCCCGGCCCGCCGGGGTTTTTTTATGTGTATAAATACAGCCATGCACAAGACTTTCTTCACATTTGCAAAGCTTTAGAAAATAGCCATCATTGTATTTGGTATCTTTATCACTTTCACCAATAACCATTATTTTATGTTTGCCATTCTCATCCAGAAGGCAGGCTCAATCAAATCCTGATATTTTATAATGAACCACATTGTAAAAAAAGCCGTTTACAGTCTACCGCTATTCCTTCTTTTGTGTAAACATTCCGTGGCCCAAAGCACGAAGGTGAATAATGATGCAGATGCTGCTTTTAAAACTGTAGCAGACCTGTATCTTCAAGGCCGTGAAAGTATTGCATATCCCATGCTGTCCGCACAGCAAAAACAAAATACAATACTCGATGCAACCACAGCTATGGAAAGCAGATACCTTCTGCTTAAAAGCCGTTTGAAACTGGATGACGCCGGTGCGGAGAAAGAAGCAATAAATTTTATTGAAACAACTTACAGCGAGCCTCATGGGCAGATGCTGAGCTTTCATTTGGGAGAGTATTTCTATCGTAAACAGCATTTTGAGCAAGCGTTGGGCTTTTATGAGCGGGCCAAAGTGGCTAACTTAACCAACGATCAGCTCTCAGACCTTAAATTTCATCAGGGCTACGGCTATTTTGTTTCCGGCAGGAGCGAGGAAGCGGAACCGCTGTTTAATGCCATCAGGCAAATAAAGGGCGACAAAAATTATTACAATGCTAATTACTACTACGGCTTCATTCTTTTTAACAATAAAAGGTACAACGAAGCGCTGGAAGCATTCCGGATTGTAGAAAATAACAATGATTACAAAACCATTGTTCCTTACTATATCGGTGAAATCTATTATTTCCAGAACAGGAAGGAAATGGCATTGAGCTATGCCCTGGAATCATTGGCAAAAGGAAACCAATACTACGAGCCGGAGCTGAAACAACTTATAGGACATATTTATTTTGAAGAAAAACAGTATGAGAGGGCCGTACCCTACCTTGAAGCATATGTAAGGGAAAGAGAGAAGGTCTCGCGCGAAGACCTGTATGAGCTTTCGTACAGCTACTATGCTACAGGGCAATGGGGCAAAGCTG
This sequence comes from Bacteroidota bacterium, assembly GCA_023422835.1. Classification (GTDB taxonomy): domain Bacteria; phylum Bacteroidota; class Bacteroidia; order Chitinophagales; family Chitinophagaceae; genus Haoranjiania; species Haoranjiania flava. The sequence goes on from JAFAGI010000013.1 coordinate 126,404, forward strand.
CTACAGGCTTTAAACAACTGGGCGGCCAGGAAGATGCTTTAGCGCAAAGCAGCATGTACCTGCTGGCGGATGCTTATTTAAAAATGAATGATAAGGCAAACGCAAGAAATGCTTTTTTATTTTCTTCTCAGAGCAACAACAATGAATCTCAAAAAGAAATAGCGCGCTTTAATTATGCAAAACTGTCGCAGGACTTAGGTTTTCATGACGTAGCTATCACCGAACTGAAAAACTTTCTGAACAACTACCGGAGTTCGGCGTACCGCACAGAAGCAACCGAACTGCTGGTTGCGGCGCTGGCAAATACAAACAACTTCAGGGAAGCCCTTTCTATGAGCGAACAGATCGGCACGGGCAGTGAAGTGGTACAAAAAGTTTATCCTAGAATATTGTATGGCCGCGCTGTAGAGCTGGTAAATGACAGGCAGTTGTCGCAGGCAAAAACACTCATAGACCGTATCTTTACACTTCCCTACAATGAAAGAGAGCTACAGCCCGCGTATTTCTGGAAAGGTGAAATAGACTACCGCCTGGGCAACTATACATCGGCCATCAATGCATTGAATAAATATCTGCAGAATCCACAGAGCTATGGAGAAGTAAACGCTGTAAATGCAAAATATAACCTGGGATACGCCAACCTGAGAGCAGAAAATTACTCCGCAGCACTCAACAGTTTCTTACAGATCGGCGGTACAGCTACATCTGCAGACCCGTTGAAACAGGACGCTTATATACGTACAGCAGATGCATACTTTATGTTGAAACAATATGCAAAAGCTTCCGCCATGTACGATGAAGTTATAAAAAACAACGGCAGGAATGCAGATTATGCTTATTATCAAAAAGCAGTGATAGCGGGCGCTCATGGCAAAACCGATGAAAGAATAAAATATTTACAACAATTTAACCAGCGCTACGGCAGTTCTACACTTGCTGCAGAAGCAAACATGCAGATGGCAGATGCTTATATGCTGCAGGAAAATTATAACAAGGCCATAGAGCCGCTGAACAAAATTATTGGCAGCAACGCTGAAGAGCTGCATCCCCAGGCATACTTAAAGCTGGGAATATCTTATTTCAACAGCGGCAACAACGCACGCGCGCTTGCTGCTTTTCAAAGCCTGGTATCTAAATACCCACATTCTCAAGAAAGTAATGACGCCACTGACTATGTAAAAAATATTTTTGTAGCACAAAACCGCCCGAACGACTATGTGGCCTTCATGAGGCAACATGGCAAGCAGGTGAGTTTCTCCGAAAGAGATTCTTTATCCTTCATCACGCCGCTGAATGCCTACTCTAATGAAGATTTTGCAAACGGCAAAATAGGTTTTGAAAATTATATTGCTCAATATCCTGAAGGACAGTACACTTTAGACGCGCATTATTACCTGGCTGATATTCTTAACAGAAACAAAGACTTTGCAGGCGCACTGCAGCATTACAAATACGTTGCAGACCGCGCACCTAATAAGTTTGACGAGGAAGCATTGCTGGAAACTGCACGTATATATTATTTCCAGCACCAGGATTATACCAATGCTGCCAAATACTATCAAAGCCTGAAGAATATTGCTACCAATGCAGACTTTAAACTGGAAAGTATGCGCGGCTTGTTGCGAAGCCATTACAAGTTGCAACAATGGCAGCAGGCTACGCAGAATGCAAATGATCTGCTACAACTAAAAAACATAGCTGTTGACGACCGGCAAATTGCCAACATGATCCTGGCGAAAGATATGGAGCGCTTCAATGCAGACAAGGCCGAACTTCTTGCAGCATATAAAAAAGTGTACGACGGCGGAAGAAATGAGTATGCAGCGGAAGCAAGATACCGCGCTGCAAAGATTTTAACGGAACAGGGCAAATACAGCCAGGCAGAAAAAACTGCTTTCGAAGTGATCAACAAATCCGGCTCCTACGATTACTGGATCACAAGCGCCTACATTCTTTTAGGAGAAATTTATTTTAAACAGAAAGATTATTTTAATGCAGAAGCAACTTTAAAAAGCGTTGCGGGAAATGCTTCCAACAAAGAACTTGCAAGCCAGGCCAGGGCGCTGCTTGCCGAAGTAACACGTGAAAAACAACGCAATAGCAAAGTGCGCTAATTTCAAAATGCATGCAAACAATGAACAGATTTTATACCTATCTATTTTTAGTACCTGCTTTTTTAACAATGCCAGGCATTTTGCAGGCGCAAGACACTACTGCTTTACCAGGCAACCTCAGGAATCAGCCTATTACCATTACGTCTGAATACACACCTGTTTTGAAACCTTTTTCGAAGATCAATTTCAGTTCTTCCGAAAACCTGCCGGCATTGCCTAAGACAATGCTTAAATACAATGTGCCGGCACAATCAATGCCTGTTAATTATGAACCTGCGGCATTGTATGCCCTGGCAGTTAATATTGATACCACGGTTAGCTGGCATAAGGAAAACTTTGTAAAACTCGGCTACGGGAATTTATCAACTCCTTATGCAGAGGCAGGCCTTTCCCTGGGTGATGGCGCACACCATGCTTTGAGCTTTTACGGCAAGCACACACAATCGAAAGGCGAATTGCCTTTTCAGAAATTCGGAAAAACATACGTGTCTGTTAATGGCCTGGCGAACATACAGGACGCACATACCCTGGATGCAAAAGTGTTTTTTAGTAGGAACACCCAGTACGAATATGGTTTTGGAAATACGCAAAAACAGTTTACCGAGGCTGACCTCTTGAGAAGGTATGCCACCTTTGGCTTGCATGCCGGATTGGAAAACAAAAAAGCAAATGCATACAACATCAGCTATCATCCGGAAATATTTTTTGAGGTTTTGAATGATAACCGCTCTGCCAGCGAAATTAACCTGAAGGCTGAAGCGCCCATTTCTAAAGAGCTCATAGAAAATGTTGCATTTAATTTAGGCATCACCGCAGACATTACATCCTATAAAACTGCAAATGCCCACATCAACAATACTATTTTTTACATAGCTCCGGCTATTGAATATGCGACAGAAAAATTCAGCATACTTGCCGGCGCAACGCCTTCTTGGGACAGGAGCCATTTTTACCTGTTGCCTCAAATATCGCTGAACGCCAGTCTGGCACAGCGTTTAAGCATTTTCGGAGGATGGAAAGGATACTACAACAAAACAAACTACAGCACACTTACAATCTTGAACCCCTGGATACAGCAGCCCGAAGAATTGTTGAACAACAGGGTTACGGAGGCTTATGGCGGCATCAAAGGGTCGGTAGGTGATCATTTGAATTACAACGGCAAAGTGGGTTATCAGAAATTGTATAACCTGCCATTGTTCATAAATGACGATGCAGATGGCAGAACGTTTAAGGTGGTTAATGAATCACAATTAAATAATCTCTACATACATGGAGAGGTTGGTTATACACAAAAAGAAAGTTTCTCGATGATTGCAGGTATTACCAAAAACTTTTACAATACACTTACCGACAACAAAGACCCATACGGACACATACCGCTGGAACTTAGCGCTGCATTGCGATGGAAACTACTGAAAAACATTTACCTGAAATCAGATGCATTTCTTCTGAACGGCATAGCTTACCTGGATCATAGAAGCAATACAACTAAAAAATTATCTTCTGCATTTGATTTAAATGCAGGATTAGAAGTAAATTTGATTAAAAATATAGGCGTATGGTTCCAGGTAAATAACCTGCTGAATAGCAAATACCAGCGCTGGAATCAGTACCCTGTTTTGGGAGCCAACTTCCTGGGAGGGGTGGTTGTAAACTTTAATGGAAAACAATAATCATGGATGAGCTGCTTTGCAGGTTTATATCACAGCATTCAAGCATTGCGCTTGGTGAATTAGGTGTTTTGCATAAAAAAAAATATCCTGCAGTGATCGACAATGCAAATGATGCAATACTGCCGCATGCAGAAACACTGGTATTGCAACCCAACAAAGGAAAAGTTGTGGAGCACACTTTCGTTGAGTTTGTTGCTGCGTCATCTGGCATATCTGTTTCCGATGCTGGTAAAAAAATCAATACCTATCTGGCCGGGATCATGTCTAAGCTGTACGAAGAAGGCGAAATAATCATCCGGGGTTTAGGAACACTGCAAAGGAGAAAAGAACTGGTAAAATTTACATCGGGAAGCCTGGCTGTTGACAGTGCATTGCCTGCCAGAAAAGTTGTACGCGAAAACGCTGTGCATTCCATAAGGGTGGGTGAAAAGGAAGTTTTAAATATAGCAATGAAGGCTTTTTTAGAACAACCGGCCAAACAAAACCTTAACTGGATGTACTGGAGCATTGCAACTTTGCTTGTAGTACTACTTGCTTTCATGTACCTGCATTACCAATAAAAACAGTTTAGCTGGCATGGGTTGCATATTTCAATCTCCTCATGTGATACAAGCACAAGCATTACATCAAAATTACCAACTTTTTTGACCCCATTACCCCATTGTCAGTTTTAGTAAAAATAAAAGAGGCTAACCTTATTCAGGACAGCCTCTTTAGATAGTATTTTATATCTCAGGAATTATGCTCCCTGGTTGGCTTCGCGCTGTGCATCTTGCTTCATTTTATCATTTGCTGTGATCAGGAATTCTACACGCCTGTTTTTTGCGCGACCGTCTTCCGTGTCGTTTGAGTACTTAGGCACTGTTTCGCCCCAGCCCTTTGTGGTGATCCTAGAGGACTTAACACCGTTGTCTATCAGGTATACCGCCACTGATTCTGCTCTTCTTTCTGATAAGCGCTGGTTGTAGCTGTCCGCGCCTTTGCTGTCTGTGTGTCCGTCAACTCCAAGATTGGTATCAGGATATTTATTCAGGATCTTTATCAGGTCGTTGAGCGTGTTCTTGGATGCTCCTGTAAGCACTGACTGGTCAAAACCAAAAAGCACGTTATTACTAAATTCTACAACGATACCTTCCTCTACTCTTTCCACCTTTGCGTTAGGTATTTCTGTCTTGATTTCTTCTGCCTGCTGGTCCATCTTTCTTCCGATAATGTGCCCTGCAGCGCCACCAACCGCAGCGCCGATCACTGCCCCCAAAGCCGGGTTTTTAGCAGCAGCGCCAATACCTGCACCTACAGCGGCACCCGCACCGGCACCTATAACCGCGCCTCTCTCTCTGTTGTTAGCATTTTTCCATGTTTCGCAAGAAGTCAGGATAAGACTCGCGGCTGCCAGTGACATTACATATAATTTTACATTTTTCATATTGTTTGTTTTTAATTTCAGCAATAAAAATTCAATAACTGTGCCACGTCTGGGTGTGAAACTGTTAACTGTGGGACAAATATTACAATGGTTGGTTTAATATTAAATGATAAGACATTACAAATTAATATACTTCATCAGGAGATCGTAATTGGCCTGAAGCTTATTGTCGTAATTTTCTTCCCCGAAATAGTAGCGTACATGATACTCATACCGCTGGAAGGTGGCTACCAGGGCTGATAATTCAGTTTTATTTACCATGATGGAAATGATCAGGTTGCCGGTCTCATGATCAAGGTATGTATTCAACTGCATGATTTCTGCATCATTGGCCTGAACTAGCTTGGTAAGCTCTGTAATAGAATAGTGCAAGGGCAATACTTCCAGCGCAATGAGGCCAAAGCGGCCTTCATTTACAGATAAATATTTTGATACTGCATCAATAATGCTGTCCTGCGATATTTCACCTAAAAAATCCTGTGAACTATTGGTTACGGCAATTACGTCGACTTTAAAAGATTGCATCAGTTTTAATGCAGTGAGAATATGATCTGTTTCCTTCACGGAAATTTTTATGAACTCGTCTTCAACTTCCTGCAACTGCTTTTCTTCGTCTAACTGCTGCAGATCGTCCAGCGCCACTATGCCTAGAAACTTATTATCTTCTTCTACAGCAAAAAACGGCACCCCGCATTGCAGTTTCAAAGCTAAAGCATCGTGCACAGTATTGGTTTTGTGCAAAATATGCAGTTGGTTAGAGATATAATCTTTACAAAGCATTTAGGAAAGTAGCATCAGCCGTGCTTTTTTAGGAAAGGTTCCAAAATTTTGTTGAATTCATCAGGCACCTCCATCATAGGAGCATGGCCGCACATATCAATAAAATAAAGCTCGCTGTTGGGAATAAGTTTTTTAAATTCTTCTGCTACAAAAGGCGGGGTAACTTTATCGTTTTGTCCCCATATCAGTAGTGTAGGTTGTTTTATTTCTTTTAATTCATCACCAAGATTGTTGCGTATAGCGCTTTTTGCAAGCGCGATGATGCGCATAGCTTTCAGCCTGTTGCGGGTGATCTCGAACACCTCATCCACCAGCTCTTTAGTGGCTATTGCCGGATCGTAGAATGTGTCTTCGGTTTTTTTCCTGATGTATTCCCTGTCTCCACGTTTAGGGTAAGAATCTCCCATTCCATTCTCAAACAAACCCGAGCTGCCTGTAAGGATCAGCGTTCTAACCCTTTCGGGATGTTTCAGAATGTAGACCAGCGCTACGTGCCCGCCCAGTGAGTTGCCAAGCAGATGAAAGTTCTTCAGATCAAGCTTCTCTACAAATTTCTGTACAAACTTTGCGAGGCCGGCTACTGTGGTATTAAAAATATCCATATCCAGCAACGGCAGCATGGGCAGTACCACGCGAAAATCTTTTTTGAAATAATCTACCTGGTGTCTGAAATTACTTAGCTCTCCGAATAATCCGTGCAACAACAATAAGACAGGGCCCTGCCCTTCATCTATATATTTTACTTTTCCAATTTCTTTCAATTCGTAATTCATAAATGGATATTTAAAACAAACACCTCCACAATTTAATAATTTAATTTAATGTATTTTGAATTTGCTCATAAATTATTGCATACTTTACATGGAGGACTTAGGAGCTAAGTCTTCAAAAAAGTTTGTCAGATCGTTGAACATTCCTTTAAATACAGGCAATATCTTACCGATATTCTCTATCACGTAAGGCCCTAACGGTTGAATGTAAGGGTAAGTTACAGAACCAGCCACTGATCCATCAGAAACAATGCCAATTCTGGTGAGATAAAACAATAATACACTTAAAAGCGTCAGGTATAATAAAGCATAAAAGGCTATACCTCCCAAACGGTTGATCCAGCCCAGCATCACAAACTCTACCGAGCGCTGTATAAGCCTGGCTACCCAACGTATCAGTAATGCTACACTAAACATAACAATAATAAATGAAAGCAATGTAACCCAGCGTCCTTCCATGCCATGAGAGGAAAAATAGCCAGCAAGCACCACCGAAAGTTTCATTGCCGCAGCAAGGCCGATAATAACGCCTACAAACGAGAAGAGCGCCACAATGAGCCCTTTGGTATAGCCTTTAAACACCGCAAACGCTACTGTAATGGCAACTATAATGTCTATCACGGCCTTAAGCTAATAAAGTTTTTACCATGGCAGAAATGGCTTTCCCGTCAGCCTTTCCTGCCAGCTGTTTCGTGGCTGTGCCCATCACTTTGCCCATATCTGCCGGGGAAGCAGCGCCCGTTTCAGCTATAATTCTGGTCAACGCTTGCTTTAGTTCACTTTCAGACATCCGGGCAGGAAGGAATTTTTCTATTATCCTTAATTCTTCTTTTTCTTTGTCTGCCAGATCCTGGCGGTTGTTTTGCTCAAAGGTTTCAATAGATTCCATGCGTTGCTTGAATAAGCGTTGCAAGAGCTTCATCTCTGCCACCTCATCAATGGCGCCGTTAGCGCCTGGCTCTGTTTTGGCTTTTATGATCTCTGCTTTAATAGCACGTAGTGCACGCAATGCCCCCTCATCTTTGGTCTTCATTGCTTCTTTCAGGCGCGTCATTACATCTGTTTCTAATGACATAAAAGTGTATTTTTATAGGTTAGCGTAATTTATTTTCTTTCATTTGCTGTTCGCGGAATTTTTCATAAAATTCTTTAGCAAAATTTTTCATATCTGCAGCAAGCTCTTCCTGATGGGTAGACCGCTGCAGCGTGTCTGCCATTCCAAAGAGGGTCTGGTAAAAAAAATCGGCCATTTCATCTACCATCATATCCTTTGTCCAGAGGTCTATGCGCAAAGCACTTTTATCTTTTCCATCCCACAAAGAAAGCATCACAGCTTTAGCCTCCTGCATCTCATCTGCAGTGCTGCCCGATGCCTGCCATTCTATATTTTGCGGTATTTTATCCTCATCAAGATGTAAGTCTATTGATATGGTCGATTTTGTCATATTCCTTTATTCTACAAACAAAGATAGTATAAAAGAATTTTTTATACTAACAATAAGCCTGTTGCTTCTTAAATTCAACTAGCTGGTTTTTAGCCCGTGTGGTATTGTAAAATAGGAGCGGCATCATTACAGCAATCTATACATGCGAAATGCCGCATAGAAAGTTTCGCCTCCAGAACATTGGCAAAATAAGCTGCGGGAAAGCAGAAGTGTATAAATGACTAAAATACAAAAGCATAACCTTCGAAGAGGTTTTTTTACTTTCTGGATAACCGACCAAATACTGTTGATTACAGTACCTTGAACAGATTAACACAATGCTATAAGCTTTTGGCAAAGTGTTTGTAATATGAATGGCAAATTCACTTTTAACCAAAAACAAAAAAAATGAAACGTATATTATCAATTGCAGTTATGACTGCCGGTATAGGAGCTTTTGTTTCCTGTAACAACACAGCTAACGTAGAAAAAGAAGATACTACAGCTATCGTGGTTACAGACCCTGTAACACCTGTAGCAACAACTCCTACTTACACAGAAGGAGACGTAATCAAAAAAGACGGTAAAGCTCATGTATACCAAAATGGTAACTGGGTAGTGCTTGAAAACGATGTAACGCTTGATAATGGTGTTGTTGTAAAGAAAACAGGTGAAGTTAGAAACAAAGAAGGAAAAGTTGTAGTTCTCGAGGAAGGAGCTTACGTAACCAAAACCGGTAATTTCTTTGACAGAACCGGTGCAACTATCGAAAATGCATGGGATGCTACCAAGCGTGGTGTTGAAAATGCAGCCGATGCTACCAAAGAAGGCCTTCGTAAAGCAGGAGACTCTATTTCTGCCGGAGCACAAAGAGTAGGTGATAAAATAAATGAAGCTGTAAAATAATCCAGCCAACCAAAACTAATATGTAGAGTGCAAAACCGAGGTTTTGCACTTTTTTTAGTGTATAGCCCTGTCTGCACAACTGCTGCTGGCAAAGGCTTCCGGTTTTGCTTTGAACACAAATCCCATCCCGAGTATATAGCCCATTGAATCCCTTAAGGCTACATTGCTTTCAAAATTGGGATTGGTGTTAATATCCGCATGCACTTCCATTTCCACATTGTACTTATCAAACAAATCACAAAGGTTATAAGCAATGTTTACACTTTTGGCTACTTCCAGCAACATCCTTTCTTTCAGGTGGTATAAGTTAGGATCTTTTTCATTGTGAATAAACATATAGCCTCCCCGCTTTTCGCGCAAAAACACAATTACCGTAGCAAATTCCGTGTGGCCGTTGTATACCTGCGAGTCTGAGCCAATGCATACTTTCAGCCGGTTGCCGCTTTCAGTCTCTCGGATTATGGCATTTTCTACTGCCGAATGTATATCCGAAGCCAACAAATTTCCATTGAATGTTCTCCATGCCATACATTTAATTTTAGTGAGTAAATAATCCTGTGTTAAAACTAAATTATTTTTAGAATAAAATTGCCTTAGATCAAATTAAATCATCATTAAGAAAATATTATTGATTTATCTTTGAAAGGATGGGAAAAACAGATAACAACAAAATTATTATCAGCGGGGCAAGAGAGCACAACCTGAAAAATATAGATTTAAAAATACCTAAAAACAAACTGGTGGTGTTTACCGGCGTAAGCGGAAGCGGCAAATCTTCACTTGCATTTGATACAATCTACAACGAAGGCCAGAGAAGGTACATGGAAAGCTTTGGGGCATATGCAAGGCAATTCATAGGCGATATGGAACGCCCGGAAGTAGATAAGATTACGGGATTGAGCCCGGTAATTTCTATTGAACAAAAAACCACTAATAAAAACCCGCGCTCTACCGTAGGCACAGTTACAGAAGTATATGATTTCCTGAGGCTGCTGTATGCAAGGATCGGCGAGGCTTACAGCTACAACACAGGAAAAAAAATGGTGAAGTTCAGCGAAGAAGAAATCGTTGAAAATATTTTTGAAAAATATCCCAATGAAAAAATAGTATTGCTTGCGCCCGTTGTAAGAGGAAGGAAAGGGCACTACAGGGAATTGTTTGAAGATATCCGGAAACGCGGCTATGTAAAAGCCAGGATTGACGGTGAAATAGCAGAGCTAAAAACCAACATGCAACTCGACCGCTATAAGATCCATGATATAGAAATTGTTATTGACCGTTTGCAGGTTGTTGAAAACATGCGCCTGCGCATATCGCAGGGCGTACAGCAATCTTTAAAACTTGGCAAAGACCTGATGTTTATACTGCTGCTCGATTCAGCTAAGCTGGTACAATACTCTCGCCTGCTTGTCTGTGAAGATACCGGCATAAGTTATGAAGAACCTTCTCCAAACTCTTTCTCATTCAACTCTCCGTATGGCGCATGCCCGCATTGCAAGGGCCTTGGAGAAGTGTTTGCCATCAACCTGGATATACTTTTACCCGATAAAAAATTATCGGTAAAAAAGGGTGGCATCGCAGCGCTTGGCGAAGAAAGAAGCGCCAGCGTATTCCAGCAGATCGTATCATTTGCCAGGAGGAATAAGATAAGCCTGGATACACCTATTGAAAAACTTTCCGAAAAAGAACTTGACCTGCTTTTATACGGAGACGGGGATGTGTCAAGAAGCATTGAAGTAAATGCTGATGACGACACGGTTCCGCAAGCATACACCGGCGTTTATGAAGGCATTATCCCGATGTTAAAAAGATGGTTTTCATCAGCGGGCAGCTCAGATTATCTGCGGGAGTGGACACAAAGATTCATGGACTTAAAGTCCTGCCCTGTCTGTGAAGGCCAGCGTTTAAAAAAAGAAAGCCTCTGGTTTAAGATAAATAAGAAGAATATTTCAGAGCTTGGCAAATTAAATCTTGATAAACTGGCAGCATGGTTTACAGATATTGAAAAACGCCTTTCTGAAAAGCAAAACACTATTGCTAAAGATATACTTAAAGAGATCAGGGAAAGGCTCGATTTTTTATTGAATGTAGGTTTGAATTATCTTTCTCTTGACCGGCCTACGCGAACGCTCAGTGGTGGTGAAAGCCAGCGCATAAGGCTTGCAACGCAGATAGGATCACAGTTACAGGGCATCACTTACATTCTCGATGAGCCATCTATTGGCTTGCACCAGAGAGACAACCACAAGCTCATCAGCTCCTTAGAAAATCTGAGGGATATAGGCAACAGCATCCTTGTGGTAGAGCACGATAAAGATATTATGCTGGCATCTGATTATCTGGTTGACATTGGGCCGCGGGCAGGCGTTCATGGCGGTGAAATTGTAGTCTCCGGCACGCCGAAAGAAGTGATGAAGGCAGATACGGAAACCGCACAGTATCTGAACGGCAAAAAAACAATCGCAGTGGAAAAGGAGAAGCGCGAAGGCAATGGAAAATTTATTGAAATAAAAGGCGCTTCCGGGAATAATCTTAAAAATTTACATGTAAAATTTCCCTTAGGCAAACTGATAGTGATAACCGGTGTAAGCGGTAGCGGGAAATCTACGCTCGTGAACGAAACACTATACCCGATACTTTCCCAGTACTGCTACAAATCAAAGACCAACCCGCTGAAATACAAGTCAGTAAACGGCTTGGAGCATATAGACAAAGTGATAGAAATTGACCAGTCTCCCATCGGGCGTACGCCAAGGAGCAACCCGGCAACTTATTGCGGATTTTTTACAGACATCCGCGCGTTGTTCGCATCACTGCCTGAATCAAAAATTCGGGGCTATACAGCAGGCAGGTTTTCTTTCAACGTAAAAGGCGGCCGCTGCGATGTTTGTGAAGGCGCAGGAACAAGAGTAATCGAGATGAACTTTCTCCCTGATGTGTATGTACATTGCGAAAAGTGTAACGGCAAAAGATACAACCGCGAAACGCTGGAAATACGCTACAAAGGAAAATCTATCAGCGATGTACTGAATATGACGGTAGACTATGCGGTGGAATTCTTTCAGGCTATTCCTTCGCTTTATAGGAAAATAAAAGTACTGCAGGATGTGGGCCTGGGCTATATTACGCTGGGACAGTCGGCAGTAACACTAAGCGGGGGTGAAGCGCAAAGGGTAAAGCTCGGAACAGAGCTGTCTAAAAAAGATACCGGCAAAACTTTTTATATACTCGATGAGCCCACAACAGGCCTGCACTTTAGTGATATTGTACTTTTAATGAATGTGTTGAATAAACTGGTCAATCGTGGCAACACCGTACTGATTATTGAGCACAACATGGATGTGATAAAATCTGCCGATCATATCATAGACATAGGCCCTGAAGGTGGCGATGGTGGTGGTGAAATTATTTTTGAAGGCACACCTGAGGAAATGATCAAAATCAAAAAAGGATATACTGCAAGATTCCTGAAAGCTGAAATGAAGCATTAGTCAACGTTGCAGCGCATAACAGGAAATTCATAAAGGCAAAATTCCCTCGTTGGGCGTTATAAACAATGAAAGATTTACAGCGCTGTACTGTTGATCTTTTCCAGTATTTTATGGGCAACTTCCAGCGCAAGGAATCCGTCAATTTCGTTGACCAGTGTATCTGTATTGTTTTCAACAGCGTTTACAAAAGACAACAGTTCTTCCTTAATAGCGTTGGTTTCTTTTATTTCAGGGTTAGAAATAGCGATGGTTTTCTTTTCGCCGGAAGGTGTATCTATATCAAAGCTGAAAGCATGTGCATCTGAATCCTGCCGAAGCTTGATAACTTCTGTCTTACGTGCAAGAAAGTCAATACCTATATACGCGTCTTTCTGAAACAGGCGTATCTTTCGCATTTTCTTCATGCTGATACGGCTGCTGGTAAGGTTGGCCACGCAACCGTTGTGAAACTCTATGCGCACATTGGCTATATCTGGCGTATCTGTAATCACGGCTACCCCGCTGGCATATATATTCTTCACATCGCTTTTTACCAAGCTGAGGATAATGTCAATATCATGTATCATGAGGTCAAGTATCACGCTCACTTCCGTGCCGCGTGGGTTGAACTGCGCAAGCCTGTGCACCTCAATAAACATGGGATTGTGGCTGTATTCCTTTGCAGACACATAGGCAGGATTAAATCTTTCCACATGGCCAACCTGCATTTTTACGTTAGCCTCCCTGACCATGGTTATCAAACGTTTTGCTTCATCCAGGTCTTTGGTGATAGGCTTTTCCACGAAAACATGTTTCCCCCTCCTGATAGCTTTTTCACAAAGTTCAAAATGGTGTTGTGTAGGCGTTACAATATCCACTACGTCAACTTCGTCCAGAAGCGCCTCAACAGAAGAGAAATGTTTAACCTTATATTTTCCAGCTACTTCTTTTGCAGTCTCTGTATCAGGATCATAAAAACCCACTAAGCTTACATTTTCTATCTCCAACCAATTATTTAAATGGAATTTGCCCAGATGCCCTACACCGAATACACCTATTTTTAACATGATAATATCTTTAGACGCAAAGTTAAGATTTATTCTATCTGTACGATAAGACAATTATCATAGAAAAAGAAATATACCAGTGTTTTTTTTATTTTCATCTTCTTCTGCGTCCGCCTAACCCAAGCGAACCTAAGATGCTGCGGGCAATGTAGCCGGTAAGTGTAGTAGTTGCAGTACGCATGGCTGACTTTACCAAAGGATTATCCAGGATGGTTTTTTCTTTTTTTCCGGCCTCTTTATTATCAATCACAGTCTCGGTTGCTGCCTGCTCTAATTTTTGGGTAAGCATTTCATAAGCGCTTACGCTATCCAGCGATACATTGTATTTTGTAGCCAGTTTACTCTGGCTTACAATAGCTTCAATTTCATTGCCGGACAACACATCCATGCGGCTTCTTGGAGAGCACAGCAAAGTATATACAAGAGGCGTGGGTATGCCTTTTTCATTCAGCAGCGATACCATAGCCTCGCCTATACCCATTTGCGTAAGCAAGTCTTCGGTTTTGTAGAACTCTGTCAGTGGAAAATTCTCTGCAGCCGTTTTGATATTCTTCCTGTCTGCTGCAGTAAATGCACGCAGGGAATGTTGGATCTTCATTCCCAGTTGGCCGAGTATATTAGTCGGAACGTCTTGGGGGGTTTGCGTAGAAAAGAAGATGCCTATGCCTTTGGAGCGTATCAGCTTTATAATAGTTTCTATCTTTTGCAGTAATGCGTCAGAAGCTTCACTAAACAAGAGGTGCGCCTCGTCTATAAATATGACCAGCTTTGGCTTATCAAGGTCTCCTTCTTCGGGCGAGCTTGCGTAGAGCTCATCCAGCATTTGCAACATGAATGTTGAAAAGAGTTTAGGCCGGTCTTGCATGTCTGTTACGCGTAAAATATTTACCATTCCGCGGCCGTCAGCATTTATACGCATCAGATCTGCTACTTCAAACGTTGGTTCACCAAAAAACTGGTCGGCATGTTGCTGTTGAAGCTCAACTACTTTTCGAAGTATAGTCCCTGTTGATGTGGTTGATATCTTTCCATAGAGCTGCTCTATATCCTTTTTTCCTTCATTGCTTGTATACTGTAGTATTTTTATGAAGTCTTTTAAGTCAATCAGCGGTAGTTTATTATCATCACAGTATTTAAAAATGATTGCTACGATGCCGGCTTGTGTATCATTGAGTCCTAATATTTTACTTAGCAGTATAGGACCGAACTCACTAACCGTTGCTCTTAGTCGTGTGCCTTTTTCAGTACTCAAACTTAAAAACTCTACAGGGTAAGCTTCGGGTATGTAATCGAGATTCAGCAGCTTATACCGGTCTGCTATTTTTTCATTCAAACCGCCCGGCGCTCCTAAGCCGCTTAAATCGCCTTTGATATCTATCATCATTACTGGCACGCTGTTATCGCTGAATATTTCTGCCAGCACCTGCAATGTTTTTGTTTTACCTGTACCCGTTGCTCCTGCAATCAATCCGTGCCGATTCATTGTCTTCAAAGGGAGGTAAACACCCGCTTCAGGTACAGTGGCGCCGTTCAATATACCAACGCCAATCTTTACACTTTCACTCTTAAAAGTATACCCGTCATTCACTGTTTTGATAAAAGATTCTGTTGACATAGACTACAATTTTACGTATTTAGACTCCACATACTGCCCATAAAACAAGCTTGCTTGCCTGTCGAACTTTTGTGTATCTTCTGTTGTGTAAAAAGTTCTACAGTTTTTCTGCGATATTTTTGATTCGATTTCCGGGTGTCTTTTCAAATAATCAGCAAGGCTGTCGGCCACGATTTTTCCCTGTGAGACCACTGTGATGCCAACCGGCATAAATTCTTCAATTTTAGCTTTTAAAAGTGGGTAATGGGTACAAGCTAGCAATACCGTATCTATATTTTTGTCCTGTTTCAGCAGGCCAAGAATATGTTTTTTTACAAAATAATCTGCGCCTTTGCTTTCGTGTTCATTGTTCTCTACCAAAGCAACCCACATGGGGCAAGCTTCTTGTACTACCTTTACTTCCGGGAAAAATTTATTAACCTCTATTTTGTAAGAATCAGACTGCACGGTGCCCGGCGTAGCCATTATGCCTATTTTTTTTGTGTTGGAATAATCACCGATGACTTCACTTGTGGGCCGTACAATACCCAGCACTCTTTTTTCGCTGTAACCTTGCGGCAAAAATTCTTCCTGTATCTTTCTCAAAGCCTTGGCAGAAGCCGTGTTGCAGGCAATAATTACCAAAGGGCAGTTTTGATCAAAAAACCATTTTACGCTTTGCAATGTGTATTCGTAAACAGTTTCAAATGAACGTGTTCCATACGGAGAGCGTGCATTGTCTCCGAGGTAAATATAATCGTACTCGGGGAGCAGGGCAGTAATTTCTTTCAGTATAGTAAGTCCGCCAAAGCCGGAATCGAAAACGCCGATGGGTGAGTATGCTTGCATATATCAAATTTAAACAAAAGCTTGCTTATAATATATTTAAGGATAATGTTTTTTCATCTGCGCATTGATGTAGTAAAATATATCTTCACGGGTTTGGTGCGTTCTCAGCCACTTATAAGAAGGCTGTGTTTTCTGTATGAAATTCTGTAGTTCTGCACCTTTCAAACTGGTGAATGATTGTACAAGTTCTGGATTGTACCTGAACCGTATGTATTGCTGTTGCTCAAGGTATTCAAATTGTTTATAGGCACGTTTTTTTCTTTTTTCTCTTTTGCTGAAAAGATTATCAATACTTATACCCAGGCCTACGCCTGAATTATTATTATCAAATAATTTTTTGATCTGGCCGTTTCGCTGGATAAATTCATTTCTACGCTCTGTGCTGTCGCGCTGGTAATCTGTATAGCTGTATGCCGATACTACTACATCTTTGATGGTAGTGGTTGCAGGTTTTACAATAACCCTTATCGTATCGAGCTCATACAACAGCTGTGTATAGATAAATTCATATTGCTCATAGCCAGGAGCTGCTACGAGGATTTTATTACCTACAGAAACATTGATCCCAAACTGGCCGAACCTGTTTGTACGTGCAATAAATTTGCTGTTGAGGTTTTCTATCTTAACGGCGGAGACCGGTTCGCGGGTAATACTGTCAATCACAAACCCGTATACGGTTTTGCTTTGTGCATTGCACAAACAAGTGATAAATACAAACACCACCATAATAAACAATTGCTTCATATGGCAAAAATACTATTCCTCAATATAAGGAAATGGTAAAAGAAAAGCCGCTCAATTGAGCGGCTTAATTTATCTATCAATACTTAAAGTATTAATTATGATTTTTGTAAGTGAGGGAACGGAGCAGGAACTGTGCTTGGTCCTTCTTCAGTAGTTGGGTAAAGGTCTACTGCGTTGGCGTTACCATCGTTACCATATTGGAAGATGATGCGGCTTTCAGAGATACCTTGTCTTTCTACTAAGTAGTTTCTTACTACGTTTGCTCTATCCCAGCTCAGTTGCTGAGCTCTTTTGTTAGATGAACCATAAGCTACAACTTTCACTTTACAGTTAGGGTTAGCGTTCAGTTGAGAAGCTGCATTTGCTAAAGCTGATTCAGCACCGCTACTAAGATTTACGCTGGAACCTGAGAAAGTTACGCTTGGTAAGCTTGTAATTGCGCAGTCAGCTGCAACAACTACAGGAGCCTGGTTGCAACATGGGTCAGTACCAACGCCATCAGCGTCTACAGGGAACCATGTGTTTGGAGTAACAACTTGTTTGTCACGGCAATCAGGAACACCGTCACCATCTGTATCTAAGCTACGTCCACGAGCATCAACTGCACAACCTGCAGGAGTGTTAGGCTCAAGATCAAATTGATCAGTTATGCCATCACCATCAGCATCTGGAAGTGGTTTTGTAGATTTCAACTCAGAATATACATAGTTATTAGGATTAACCCACCAAAGTGGTTCAATTGCTCTTGCAGAGCTACCTAAGTTAAAGTTGAATTTCAATTGAGTAGAGCTTACAGTTGCATTACGTCCCTGAGGCTGAACTGCAATACCTGCTAAGATATCAGAGTTATTTAAAACAGTAGTAAATTTCTGCTCAACACCGATATTGAAACGAGGAGATACTTTAAAAGCTACACCCATACCATAGTTAAAACCATGGCGGTTGATTCTATCTTCGCTTCCAACTGCATTAGATCTTGAACCATCTCCGCGATCCAGCACGATAGTTTCGTAACGCTCGTTATCTTCAAGAGACAGGAATGGGTTATCTTCAGAAGAGAAGGCATCTTTAACTTCAGACCTAATATCTGATCTTGAACCGGTAAGACCCGCTAATTTTTGACCTCCATCAACGTTAACGCCAACTCTTGCTGAGTTAAAACTATAACCAGCTAAAAGGTACCAGTCAACTTTAGAATTACCTCTGTAGCCGCTGATAGCATTCAGACTTGCCAAAAGGTCCAATGATCCCTGGTGCATATTAGTCCTGTAGTTGTGCAGGTAAGGAGTTGCACTCAAAGCGGATGTTCTGGCGCGATAATCATGACCGTACATAATATGGAAACCATATTGAGGCCTGATAGAGAATACGTGGCCTAATGCTTTTCTCAAAGAGAAAGTAGCGCCATAGCCTAATGTAGGATCAATTGAAGAGATCAGGAAAGACGGTCCTACGCCTAAGCTTAACTCCCACATATTTCTCGGTTTTGCAGGGTAAGGATAAGCATCCGTTACGAAACGGTTTTGCTGATCAGCATCTTTTACCATTTCAGAATTATAAACCCATGCATTATCTGCATCGGTTCCTACATAAGTTTTGTGTAGGTTCACAGGAGTAGTTGTGGTAGTAGTTGTAGTAGTCTCTACCGTGGTAACTTCCTGTGCAAATGAAGCTGTAGAAATTAAGCCTAATAGGCCCAGCATCACAGTGTACTTTTTGTTTGCCATAGATATGATTTAAAATTTTTGTTTAAGGTTTTATTTCCGAATATTCGATGCAAAGATATTCACATATTATTAATTACCAAATTCTAATAGTAAATTTTGTTTTAAAATAACGCTTCACTATTGTTAACCCCAGGTAAGAACTAAATTGTAAACAAATTTACACATTTTAACAAATCACAAACCATGCCAAACTCATAAATCCGGTCAAAACTTTGGGCAAAAATACCCACATCTTTTAGGAAGCTTACCATAAATGTTAATTATATTGCGGGCTAATCTACTAAAAGCATAACAAGATTGAAAAAAGCTGCTAAGGTCCTGGAAACAGAACTGGAGAAATTTGAGGAACATTTTAAACAAGCCGTTAAGAGTAAAGTACCTTTGCTTGACAGGGTAATGCATTATATTGTTAAACGCAAAGGAAAGCAGCTCAGGCCAATGTTCGTTCTTTTAAGCGCCAAGCTGGGAGGGGAGATCAATGAAAAGAGTTACAGGGCGGCTTCACTGGTAGAATTATTGCATACTGCTACGCTTGTACATGATGATGTGGTAGATGAAGCAATGGAAAGAAGAGGTTTCCTTTCATTAAATGCAGCCTGGAAAAACAAAATTGCTGTGCTGGTGGGCGACTACCTGCTCTCAAAAGGACTTTTATTGTCACTGGACAACGGAGATTTTAAAACGTTACAAATTCTTTCTAAGGCTGTAAAGCAAATGAGCGAGAGCGAATTGCTGCAGGTGGAAAAATCGCGCAAGCTTAACCTGGATGAAAATGTTTATTATAATATTATAGAAGGCAAAACAGCATCTCTGCTATCCTCCTCCTGCGGCGCTGGGGCCTGCTCCACGTTTGAGCGTATGGAAGATGTGGAACGACTGGAACTTTTTGGGAAAAAAGTAGGCATGGCCTTTCAGATCAAAGACGATCTGTTTGATTATGGATTAGAAGATATAGGAAAGCCAACCGGCAACGACATTAAAGAAAAAAAACTAACCCTCCCCCTGATCTACACGCTGAACAATTGTGATGCAGATTTAAGAAGGAAGATCATCTACATTATTAAAAATCAAAACCAGGACAAAGAAAAAGTTGCCTTCGTGATCAGCCAAGTAGAAAAAGCAGGCGGCATTCAGTACGCCACCGAAAAAATGTACCGGTTCCGCGATGAAGCCCTGGAACTTTTATTTCATTATCCTAAAACAGACGTTCGTGATGCGCTGGAAGAACTTGTAAGATTTACCACCGACAGAAGATATTAATGCCTGAAAAGCGATGGACCATATTACCATATGATGAACTGCACACCAGGGCCCTGCATGCAGTGCTGAAGATAAATCCTATACTTTGCAGGATCCTTACGCAAAGGCAAATCTATACTTTCGAGAAGGCAAAGGAATTTTTCCGGCCGGAACTGGCAAGGCTGCACGACCCGTTCCTGATGAAAGATATGGAAAAAGCAGTCGCCAGGATTGAGGCTGCCATCCAGAAGCAGGAAAAAATATTGGTTTATGGAGATTATGATGTAGATGGCACTTCTTCAGTAGCGTCTGTGTTTTCTTTTTTGAAAAAAAATTACGACCAGGTTGATTATTACATCCCCCACAGGTACCGCGAAGGTTATGGCATTTCCCGCCAGGGAATAGACTTTGCACGGGAAAACAACTTTACCCTGGTGATTTCGCTGGACTGCGGCATTAAATCTGTTGAGCTGATAGCTTATGCACGCCAGATTGGTATAGATTTTATTGTCTGCGACCACCACCTGCCGGAGGCTGTGATACCGCAAGCGGTAGCCGTTTTAAACCCCAAACAGGCAGATTGCCATTACCCGTATAAAGAATTGTGCGGCTGTGGGGTAGGCTTCAAGCTGATGCAGGCACTGGCGGCACATTTCGCTATGCCGGCAGACAGCTACCTGGAATACCTTGACCTGGCAGCAACAGCTATTGCGGCAGATATTGTACCCATTGACGGGGAGAACCGCATACTCGCCTACTATGGTTTAAAAAAAATAAATACTAACCCTTCTGTGGGCATTAAAACATTGCTGGAGCTTGCAGAAAAAAAAGATTATGTAGACATCAGCGGTATTGTGTTTATTGTAGCGCCGAGGATCAATGCTGCCGGCCGTATGGACGATGCCAAAAAAGCCGTAAGCCTGTTTATAGAAAAAGATCCGAAGAAGGCTTTTGAGCTGGCAAAGGCGCTGCACAGCGACAATACAGACAGGAGAGAAGCCGATGCATTTATAACCACCGAAGCATTGGATCTGATCGTGAATGATGAAAGATTTCTTACACGCAAATCTACCGTAGTGTTTAGGCCGCACTGGCACAAAGGCGTGGTGGGCATTGTAGCTTCCCGGCTTATTGAAACCTATTACCGCCCAACAATTGTGCTCACGGAAAACGAAGGGATCGTAAGCGGCAGCGCACGCAGCGTTACAGGCTTTAATCTGTACGAAGCTATCCATGCATGCCGAGAACACCTGCTGGGATACGGAGGGCATTTTGCTGCGGCAGGCTTAACGCTACTTCCGGAGAACGTGGAGAAATTTGCAGAAGCCTTTGAACAGGTGGTAGCAGCAACCATTGCCCAGGAATCTCTTTCGCCGGAAATAATTATCGACACTGAAATCAGTTTTAAAGATATCACCCTGTCTTTTTACAATATCATCAGCCAGATGGAGCCTTTTGGGCCGGCTAATATGCGCCCGGTATTTCTCTCGCGCAATGTAGAAGTACTGGACGGCTGCAGGGTGGTTAAAGAAAAGCATATAAAGTTTGTGCTACGCCAGCACAACACCATATTCACAGGTATAGGCTTTTTTATGTCAGAAAAATTTGAAGCACTGTGCTCGGGAAAAACAAAATATATTGATGTAGTATATACCTTAGACCTCAATGAATGGAACGGAGTGAAAACAGTACAGCTCAAAGTTGTGGATTTCAGGATGGCTGAAATATAAAAACTTACTAAATAATAAGCTGATCAGGCTGTTTTATGATCATTTTCCCTACATTTGCACTCCGAACTTTTCGGAATAAACTAAACCCTATTATTAAGCCCTTTAAATGTCTATTTAATTATGGCAGTAAAAATCAGATTACAAAGACATGGGAGCAAAAAACGTCCGTTCTACTTTATAGTAGTAGCAGATGCACGTTCTCCCAGAGATGGAAAATTCATCCAGAAACTAGGCACCTACAATCCATTGACAGTTCCTGCAACTATTCAACTCGATCGCCAGAAAGCATTGGAATGGTTACACAAAGGAGCACAGCCAACCGACACAGTACGCCAGATCTTATCTTTCAAAGGAGTGCTTTATTTAAAACACTTATTGAGAGGTGTGAAATTAGGCTTGTTCGATGAAGCTGCCGCTATGGAAAAGTTTCAGGCCTGGTACGACGAACATGAAAAAGCTGTTGCCCAAAAAGCTGAAGAGCACAAAAAGCTACAAAAGGACAAACGCAGACCTGCTTTCAAAAAAGTTGAAAAATCTACAGAAGCAACTGCTCAGCAAGAGGCAGCACCTTCTGCTGAAAGCACTCCGGAAGGAGAAACAGGAGAAACTGCACAACCTGAAGCATAAGATTTTCCACGTCGATAAAATTAAGTTCCGTACAAACTGTTGCGGAACTTTTTTTAATGCATAATTGACTATTTTTGTTATATAAAATAATTGTATGGCAACTGCAAAACCTATTGTAGCAGCTGAGTTCAGCTATGAAACCCTAGAAGAGACCTTAGACGTAAAACCGGGTAGAGCCAGGCTGGTGATAGGCATTCCCAAAGAAGAAGCCATGCAGGAAAACCGCATTTCCCTCATACCCGAAGCAGTGCAGGTGTTGGTAAACAACGGCCACCAGGTAACCGTGCAATCCAAAGCGGGTGAAGGAAGTAAATTTACCGACAAAGACTACAGCGATGCCGGCGCAAAAATAGTAAGCTCCAGGGCAGAAGTGTTCAAATCTGCCATCATCATAAAAAGCGCACCGATCACGGAATGCGACCTGCCGCATTTACAAAAAAATCAAACCATCATTTCACCGCTGCACTACTCGCTGCTGAATAAAAAAATACTGGAAGTTTTATTAAACAAAAAAATATCGGCGCTTGGCTTTGAACTCATTAAAGATGACAGCGACAGCTTCCCGATCGTACGAAGCATGAGTGAAATCGCAGGCAGCGCTTCTATGCTCATAGCCGGGCAGCACCTTGATTCGCTGAACAATGGAAAAGGTGTTTTACTGGGCGGCATCAGCGGCATACCGCCAACGAAAGTAATCATCATCGGGGCAGGCATCGTAGGCGAATATGCTGCAAGAGCGGCGCTTGCTTTAGGCGCTTCGGTAAAAGTTTTTGACAACGATATCTACAGGCTTAAACGCCTGCAAAACCACATCGGCCATCGCGTGTGGACCAGTGTTATAGAGCCGAACATCCTGAGCAAGCAAATCAAGACCTGCGAAGTAGCCGTTGGTGCATTAAACAATACCAAAGGCCGCGTACCTGTAGTTGTTACGGAAGAAATGGTTGCACAGATGCGTCCGGGAAGTGTGATCGTGGATGTATGCATAGACAGGGGAGGCTGCTTTGAAACCAGCGAAATTACTACCCACGAAAATCCTACGTTTACCAAATACGGAGTAATACATTATTGTGTACCTAATATTGCCAGCGGCTTCGCACGCACGGCCAGCCAGGCTATCAGCAACGTTTTGTCTCCCTTGCTGATGAACATTGCAGATGAAGGAGGTTTTGAGCATTTGTTGTGGCACGATTTTAACCTGCGCGATGCCATCTACCTGTACAAAGGCTACTCAACAAATTTTCATATCAGTGAAAGGTTCGGCCTGAAATATACCGATCTGCATTTAATCCTTGCATCCAAGAGTTAAAAATCTGTTTATTCTTCATCTAAAGCCTGATCCAGTAAGGATTGCAGTGAAGATAAGCGAGCTTTTGTTTCTTCCTCTTTGATCATGAATTGCCCGGCCTGGTTTTGCTCTGTAGCAAACCAGAGTATAGCCATAGCAATGTAGTCCTGCATGTCTTTCCCGGCAAAGTTTATTTTGAAAAATACGATCTTATCATTGATCAGCTTTACTGTTTTACGTACAAGCTCTTCATCGTTTTTATTTACTTTTAAACGATAGGTTCTGTCGCCTACTACAATATTGATCACAATGAT
Source organism: Bacteroidota bacterium (assembly GCA_023422835.1). Taxonomy (GTDB): domain Bacteria; phylum Bacteroidota; class Bacteroidia; order Chitinophagales; family Chitinophagaceae; genus Haoranjiania; species Haoranjiania flava. The sequence continues at coordinate 150,149 of JAFAGI010000013.1, forward strand.
GTCTGTCATGCAGCTATTAAGAGTTTAGCAGGTGAAGGCAACTGTCTATTTCTTTCAGATAGGCGTCAATTCTTGCATTCAGCGTTTTCTTCTCCTGGTCTGTCCAGTTTTGCACGCCCAGTTTTTTTACATCCAGCTGTTGCTGCAATACAGAAATATCGTTCCTGCTCAATGCCAGTTCTTTTGAAGTCCGGTGAAGTTCTTCTTTAAGATTTTCATTCTCTTTCTGCAGGCGTTTATAGCGCCGGAGTAACTGCTGCAATTTTTCTTCAAGGCTTTGAAGCTGTGTGTTATCCATAGTGTCCGGGTATAAATTTGGTTGTGAATAACTGGAATACGCTACATTTTTTTACTTTCTTACCTCTGCATTTAATTCCTTTATGAAACCATTGGTAAGCTTACTCATCATAGCATCAATTTCCTTATCGGTGAGTGTTTTCTGATCATCCATAAAAGTAAAATTGATGGCTACAGATTTTTTATCCTTGCCTAATTTATCGCTCTCAAAAATATCGAATAAGCGCACATCTTTCAATAAATTTAAATTTGATTTGCTGATGATGTTTTGGATACTTTCATAATTTACCGATTTATCCAATACCATTGCCAGGTCTCTCTGCACGGCCGGGAACCTGCTCACTTCCTTATACAGGATGGTTTGTTTTTCTTTCAGGTAAAGTACAGCAGCCATATCAATATCCGCATAAAAAACTTCATGCCTGATGTCGAATTGTGTGGCTTTGTTTTTAGGTACAGTAAGGATCTTTCCCACTTGTATCTTATCTGATATCAGCGCCACGCCGGCTTCCTGCTCCAGGATTTTGTACTTAAGGTTTTGAAAACCCAGCAAATGCATGACTGCTTCTGCAATTCCTTTCAACCGGAAAAAAGACTGCGGCTTTCCCTTTTCATTCCATGCTTCTTCATACGTTTTGCCTGTAATGTACAAAGCCAGTTTTTCCTGCTCGGCATATTGGCCGGCCTCTTTGACAGCATAAGTTTTACCGAATTCAAAAAACTGCAGGTTGGCATTTTTCCTGTTGATGTTATAAGCCAATGCCTCCAGGCCGGTTTCAAGCATGGATGGGCGCATTACATCCAGTTCAGCGCTGAGGTTGTTCAGCATTTTTACAGTAGAGCTTAACTCTTCTTCGGTATAATATTTACTGTTGGTAATGGAGTTGGTCATGATCTCGTTGAAACCAAGCCCCACCAGGAAGTTAGCGATCTTCTCTTTGGTATCTTCTTTTAAAGTATACGGGTCAATAGCGGGTGTGATGCTGATGGTTGCAGGGATCTCAATATTATCCAGGCCGTCTATACGTAAGATCTCTTCTACAATATCTGCAGGCAGGCTAATGTCGGGCTTGCTGTAGGGCACTGCCAGCACAATTTCATCTGTAGCATCTTTTACTTTTTCAAAGCCCAGCGCTTCCAGCACATTCACAATGGTATCGTGGTGGTAGTTTTTGCCGCTGAGTTTTTTCAGGTAATGATATTTTAAAGAAACTGTTTTTTTCTCTTTAGGTTCCGGGTAAATGTCCACCACTTCCGAGCTTATCTCTCCTCCTGCAATTTCTTTTACCAGCATGGCTGCACGCTTCAGCACATTTACGGTATTGCTGATGTCTACCCCTTTCTCAAAGCGTGTAGCAGCATCGGTTCTGAGCCCGTGGCGGAAAGATGTTTTACGGATCGACACCGCATCGAAGGCTGCACTTTCCAGGAAAATATTTGTAGTTGCTTCCGTTACTCCACTCTCTATTCCTCCAAAAACGCCGGCAATGCACATGCCCCCATCTTCATTACAGATCATCAGGTCTTCGGAAGAAAGTTTTCTCTCTTTTTCGTCTAGAGTGATAAAGGTTGTTGCCTCCGGAAGATTTTTCACAATCACATGATTGCCGGTGATCTTTGCAGCATCAAAAGCATGCAGGGGCTGTCCTGTCTCGTGCAGTATAAAGTTGGTAATGTCTACAATATTGTTGATGGGGCGAAGGCCAATGGCTCTAAGCTTGTCCTGCAGCCATTGAGGTGAAGGCGCCACGGTCACATTGCTTATGGTTACGCCGGCATAGCGGGGGCATGCTACCGTATTTTCTACCGTAACTTTTACAGGCAGGTTGTTGTTGTCTGCTTTGAAGCCGTTTTTAAAAGGGCTTACAGGCTTTTGTCCTTTGTTCTCATGCCGTACCAGGTAAGCACATACATCTTTTGCCACGCCAAAATGAGACATGGCATCCATGCGGTTGGGCGTAAGGCCTATCTCGTATATTTTATCTTTATAAACGGAAAAATATTCCGAAGCAGGCGTGCCGGGCTTCAGATCTTGCGGCAGCACCATAATGCCTTCATGGCTCTGGCCCATGCCGAGTTCATCTTCTGCACACAGCATGCCGTAGCTCTCCTCTCCACGTATCTTTGCAACCCGCATAGTCATTGGCTCTCCTACGGATGGATATAGTGTAGCGCCTACTGTTGCTACTGCCACTTTCTGACCTGCAGCTACATTTGGTGCACCGCAAACAATTTTCAGGGGCGCCTCTGCACCTACATTCACAGTAGTACATTTTAATTTATCGGCATTAGGGTGTTGTTCGCAGGTAAGCACTTCGCCAATCACCACGCCTTTCAGTCCCCCTTTAATACTTTCATAATCTTCAAGGCTCTCCACTTCAAGCCCAATGGAAGTAAGTATTCTGGATAATCTTTCGGGTTCAATTTTTTCGGGTAAATATTCACTCAACCATTTATAAGAGATAGTCATGTTCGCTGTAATTTGGAAGGCAAATTTACGCATTTGGTTTCATGTGTTAATATTTAATTTTTTCTGTTTGCCACACGGAATAACCAAAACCTTCATTTTTTATTGTCATTCTCGGTTGGTATAGATACCTAATCTTTATGGTTATTTCATGTGTGTATATTTATTTGTTTTTTCAGTTGCCACATGGAATAACCAGCTTTTTAAATTTAATACTCATTCACGGTTGGTATAGATGCTTAATCTTTATAGTTATTTCAGATAAATTCTTAAAATACTACCTTTGTTGCACTCAACTGTTCGTATGAAAAAGAAAACACCCAACTATTTAGTATCTGTTTTAACCAACAAATGCCCGCGATGCAGGCAGGGCGACCTATTTGTTTCTCGGAAGCCGTATGCGTTAAAGCATAACAGATTTATGAAAATGAACGAAACTTGCCCCGTTTGCGGGCAACCTACGGATATTGAGGTAGGCTTCTACTATGGTACCAGCTATGTGAGCTATGCCTTAACGGTGGCTTTTTCCGTAGCTACTTTCATTGCGTGGAAAGTATTGATCGGGATGAGTTTCTCAATAGATGACAACCGGGTGTTTTATTGGTTTTTTGCAAACCTGGTCCTGCTGCTGATAATGCAGCCGTTGTTCATGCGGTTTGCACGAAGCCTTTGGCTGAGCTGGTTTGTAAAATACAACCCGCGCTGGCAGGATGAAGCTGTAAAAGAAAACGAACGCGTGATTAAAGAATATATGAAAGGCTGGTGATCATCAGCTTTCGGCATCATCCTTCACTTCTTCATCTACATTACCGATTACTTTTTCACTGGTGCGCTTCACAGGGTTTTTATGCGCTTCGGTGTATTCACGGCGGCTTCTTAAAATATCGATACATTTATAAAGCGACTCCAGTGTAGAAGCAGCGTCGGCTTTGTTTTTACCTGCAATATCAAAAGCAGTCCCGTGATCGGGGCTTGTTCGCACTATGGGCAAACCAGCTGAAAAGTTTACCCCGTCTCCTGTTGCAAGAGACTTAAAAGGGATCAGCCCCTGATCGTGATACATGGCAAGCACGGCATCAAAGCGGCTGTAATGCCCCCGCGCAAAGAACGCGTCTGCACTGTACGGCCCGAAACATAGCATGCCCTTTTGCTTTGCCTGCCTGATAGCCGGCTTAATAATTTTTTCCTCCTCATCGCCAATCAGCCCTTCATCGCCGGCATGCGGGTTTAGGCCCAGCACAGCAATCTTCGGCTTGTCTATACCAAAATCTTTTTTAAGGCTTTCGTTGAGCAACTGCAATTTGCCCATAATAACTTCTGTAGAAATATGATTGGCAATTTCTTTCACAGGCACATGCTCGGTAACCACCGCCACGCGCATATTGTCTGCTACAAGCAGCATCAGCACATCTTTACGGCCGAAAGCATCGCGCAGGTAAGGCGTATGGCCGCTGTACTGAAACTGTTCTGACTGTATTGTTTTTTTATGGATCGGCAAAGTAACAATGCCATCTATCCACGCTTCTTTCAACGCGTCTACCGCGTTTTGTAAAGAAAGAAATGCGTACTTGCCGTTCTGCTCATCCAGCTGCCCGGGATTGATGTTTACTTCCTCGTCCCAGGAGCTGAAAAGGTTTATCTGCTTTTGATTGAGCCTGGTTCTATCTTTTACGGGGCTGTATGCAAAGTTGATCTCCCCGATTGTTTTCTTATAAAAATTAATGCATTTACTGTTGGCAAAAACTACCGGTGTACACAATTCATTGATACGCGTATCGCTCAAAGATTTTATGATCAGTTCTAAACCAATTCCATTAATATCGCCACATGTAAAACCGATCACCGGCTTTTTTAAATCGCTCATCTGTATTAATTTTTATAGAAAGTAAGAGCACAAATTTACATATTAAAATTGTTAATTTACGCTTAGAAATACAAGACGGTGCATTTTCTTACAACCTGTTTTTAATGCGTTCTTTTAAAAGAATAATGCTTTTGAATAAAATAATTGGCCGTCTATATCACTGCCACGTCGGCTATCAGCGCCAGCGAAGGATGTCAGTGCAGGCCTTCCACAAAGAACCTTAAAAGATAATAAGAAATAATTGCTTCCAAAATAGTAGAGTAACAAAACCTGAAAAACTGGGTGCGCTTCTCCAACACAGAACCACGGAACACATAATTTTTATTCAGGTAAAAGCCAACCAGCACAGTTATAGATAACGAGGTAAAAAACGCTGCAATATAGGCAGGTACAGGCAGTGGGCCAAACTTGCCACAATCATACAAATGATAGCTGAAGTGGAATACAATTATGTTTATTAGAAAACATACGCCCCCCACAGCAAGGAAGCGGTACCCGTGCTTGGGCATTACTTTCATGAATAAGCACGACTTACGTTTTTATATTTGCCGGATAGCGCTGTATAGATAAAATAAATTAATATATCTTAAAATTATTATTGGTGCCGACTGATCGCTGATAAAATTTAATTTAAAGCATTCGCTTTCTGCCCGATTTTGAAAAATTAGCCATGTGCGGGCCTAATATTTTTTTCATGTGCCTTTTCAATATCTGCCCCATAGTCTTCAGCTTTAAGAAGCCAATATCTTTGTGGTAATTTGCCAGCTCCAATTTCAGCTGGTCTATTTTTTCAGGCACAGATATTTCATCATAAATCATTACATCCATCAGCGCCTTCATCCTGTATCTTTCAACAGCTATACGATACACAAGCCTGGAACGCTCTTCAGCACGGTATTGTTTAAAAGATTCCTGGTTCAGCAGTTCGCTGCCGATCTTTACGAGCGGATAGTTTTCTTTGGCAAACTGGGGTATGTACAGTTTTGACCGGCCTTCATAACATTGCTGGTCAAAATCTATAGCCCTGAATTTATAGTGGATCATTTCAATGTCGGGAATTACGCGCACCACGAAATTGTAAGAACGCATATCGCCCAACAGCCTGATGAAGCACACTTCATTGAACTTTACAAAACTTTTAACCACCCTGATCATGTCTGTATCGGGGCGTTGCAGGTAATCTTTTATAAATACATCTCCCGGCACGCCGGCTATATGCTCTTCTACCAAGGTTTCATTGCAGGTATGAAATACTACCCGAGATGTGGAGAGCATATTCTCCAGCTCCAGCCCGTAGACACGGCTGGCATCTGCTTTTTTTATGTAAAAGAAATCGTAGTGTCCGTTGTGTACGTTGATGACCTTGATGCGAAATGGCTGGCTGTTGCCAAAGCTGCAGAAATCAATACGCTCAATGCGCAGGTTGCCGGCAAAGGAAAAATCGCCTTCAGTCTTCAGTATTGAGTAGCATTTTACCAGCGACTCATTGAGGTACTCCCATTCGCGCATGTCATAGCTTACCTCTTCCCACGCAGTTTCCTTTCCTTCGTTATCTATCAAAGGGCGTGCATAGGTAAAGCGCATCATATCCCTGTATTCTACCGGCAACGGCACTTCCCGGCCGTATCTTTTGAGATAGCTTCTCAATGGCGGCTTGATAGAAAAAGTAATTTTTTTTCTGGATGGCTTGTGCGCTTCCGCAAAGATTTCTCCGTATAACATCAACAGCTTTTAGGTTCATGACAAAAGTAATGTAAAAAACCTATCCTATGATTATTGGCTGGCGATGAATATTTACTGATAAATATCATGATTATCCTTAGATATTTTTACGAAATTTGAAAACATTAATCACTACTCATATAAATAATTTTATGACGATTGGTATTCTAAAAGAAATTCATGACCACCGCGTTGTAATGCTTCCTGAAATCGTAAAGACATTTGTAAATATGCACGTTTCTGTTATAGTTGAACAGGGCGCTGGCGAAAAAGCTTTTGCAAAAGATGAAGAATACAAAGTCGCAGGGGCCACCATCGCTTCCAGGGAAGAGGTGTACATGCAGGCAGACATACTGGCAAAGATCACCCCCTTTACCAGCGAAGAACTCCGCATGTTAAAACCGGGACAAATGATTATAGCAATCCTAAACCCGCTGGCAAATAAGGCGTATGTGGAAGAGCTGATGCAGAGAAACGTTACCGCTTTCGGGCTCGATGTAGTTCCGCGCACCACAAGGGCACAGGCAATGGACGTACTTTCTTCCATGGCTACCGTGGCCGGCTACAAAGCCGTACTTACTGCAGCCAACACGCTTTCTAAGTTTTTTCCGATGTTCATGACTGCTGCAGGCACTATTAAACCCTCTAAAGTGCTGATCTTAGGCGCCGGTGTTGCTGGCCTGCAGGCCATTGCTACATCGCGCAAGCTGGGCGGTGTGGTAGAAGTATTTGATGTGCGCGCAGCTGTGAAGGAAGAAGTGATGAGTCTGGGCGCAAAATTCGTAGAAGTAGAGGGCGCAACAGACGACTCCTCTGCTGGCGGATATGCAGTGGAACAGACAGAAGCGTTTAAAGCCAAACAGGCGCAAGCAATACACGACAGTGCAGTAAAATCTAATGTAGTGATCTGTACAGCGCAGATACCCGGAAGGCCTGCTCCGCTGCTGCTCAAAAAAGAAACCGTTGAAGAAATGACGCCCGGCTCCGTGATCGTAGACCTTGCTTCGTCTACAGGCGGCAACTGCGAACTTACCAGCGATAATGAAACTATTGTTCATAATGGCGTTACCATCATCGGGAATTCCAATTTTGCTTCAGAACTGCCCACTTCAGCCAGCAGGATGTTTGGTACCAACGTATTAAACTTCTTAAAACTGATCATTGATAAAGAAGGCAAACTAAACCTGAATTTTGAAGATGATATTGTAAAAGGCACCTGCGTTACACATGGAGGACAGGTAATGAGCGAAAGGGTAAAATCATTCTTACATCTATAACAACACAATTTGAATATGGAACAAATCATGCAATTGATTTTTGAACACAGCGATGCGCTCTTCATCATAATACTTTCTATTTTCCTGGGTGTGGAAGTGATCTCCCACGTCCCTGCAGTATTGCATACACCACTTATGTCGGGCGCCAATGCCATTCACGGCGTTGTGATTGTAGGCGCCATCATTGTTATGGGGCACTCAGAATCCGTTACAGCCCTTATCCTCGGCTTCCTGGCTGTATTGCTGGGAACACTGAATGTAGTCGGCGGGTTTGTAGTCACCGACCGTATGCTGGAAATGTTTAAAAAGAAAAAGAAAGTTTCCGAGTAATTTTTTTTAAATCCGCCGGAGGTTTCAGTCGATCACTGCTTCTCATCATAAAAATGCTTAAACAGTACTGTAAGAGTACTACAAAAAATATAAAATGGAAATTGGAAAATATATTCTTGAAATAAGCTACATCCTTGCCTCTGTACTGTTTGTCCTCGGCTTAAAAAAACTCAGCCATCCGGAAACGGCGCGCAGCGGCAACCTGTGGTCGGCTGCCGGTATGGTGCTGGCAATCGTTGCCACCATTGCGTTTCACACAGACAGTGCAGGTAATGGCATTAAACATATTCCACTTATTTTGCTGGCCATCGGCATAGGCACAGTTGTAGGCTGGATGGTAGCCGTAAAAGTGAAGATGACCGCTATGCCGCAACTGGTTTCGTTTTTCAACGGTATGGGAGGCGCCACGGCTGCGCTGATATCGCTGATAGAACTGCCGCACATGACGCATTTGTACAATGGCAATATTCCTGTCGGCATCCTCATAGCCACTTCTCTCGGGCTGGTGATCGGAAGCGTTTCTTTCTCCGGGAGCATCATCGCCTTCTTTAAGCTGGACGGCAAGATCAAAGACATTCATTCACCGGCGATGAGCTTCATTAACCTGGCCTTATTGATGGCAGTGACCGCACTTACTATTTACATGGTAGTAGCACAGCCGACAAATCTGCTACTCTACAGCCTGCTGGTACTGAGCCTGCTCTACGGCATCATGTTCGTAGTGCCTATAGGGGGCGCAGACATGCCTGTAGTGATCTCCCTGCTCAACGCATTTACTGGTGTGGCTGCTGCCATGGGCGGATTCCTGTACGACAACCGTGCGATGCTTACGGGTGGTGTGCTTGTAGGCTCAGCGGGCGCATTACTTACCATCCTGATGTGTAAAGCTATGAACCGTTCTCTGCTGAGCGTGATCCTCGGCTCTTTTGGCGGCGGCGGAGCTGCCTCTAAGGATGTTACAGGCAGCATCAAGGAAATATCCCTGAGCGACTCGGCCGTGTTGCTGAGCTACTCACATAAAGTAGTGATCATCCCCGGTTACGGGCTGGCAGTGGCGCAGGCCCAACACCTGATCAACGAGCTGGATAAATTACTCACCGAAAAAGGCGTGGAAGTAAAATATGCCATTCACCCGGTAGCCGGGCGTATGCCAGGGCACATGAATGTACTTTTAGCCGAGGCTGATGTGCCTTACGAAAAACTGATTGACCTTGATGAAATAAATGCTGAAATGCAGAACGTAGACGTAACGGTGGTTATAGGCGCCAACGACGTGGTAAACCCCGCTGCGCTTGATGACCCGGGAAGCCCGATATACGGCATGCCTATCATCCGAGCGATTGATTCTAAAAATATCATTGTGGTTAAACGCGGCATGGGCAAAGGGTATGCAGCTATTGAAAACCCGTTGTTCTACAACAATAAAACAAGAATGCTGTTTGGCGATGCCAAAGCTGTATTACAAAAGTTATTGGGAGAGGTGAAAGAGTTGTAAAACCTTATCTCCAAATTATGTTATTAGCTTTGTAATAAGAACAAATCTTCTTAGAAATGCATAATACAGATCTCTATTGATCGCAGCAAACAATAAAAGTTATGGATGTATATTTTAAATATAAGTATGATGATTTGTTTAATCCAACTTTGAGAGCGCTTAAAAATTTAGGCGACTCAGGTTCTGTAAACGAAATCGAAAATGAAGTAATCAAGATTCTCAATTTAAGCGAAAACGCAATTAATGAAATTCATAGAGAAAGCACGACCAAATTAACCTATAGACTTGCTTGGGCAAGAAATTATTTAAAGAGATATGGATTACTGGACAACTCTTCCCGTGGTGTGTGGACACTAACCGAAGAGGGGCAAAAGGTAAATGAAATAGACAAAGAAAAAGTTAAGAAGTTCGTTGTAAAAAAAGATAAAGAAGAACGGTTAGAAAAAAGGAATAGCAACAATAATTTTGATACACCAAAAATTGAAGATAAGCCTCTGGAAATCGAAGAATTTTCGTGGCAAGATAAATTATTAAGCGTTTTGCGCAAAATTGAGCCTGCACAATTTGAAAAACTTTGCCAAAGATTATTAAGAGAGTTAGGGTTTATTAATGTTGAAGTAACAGGCAAGTCATCTGATGGTGGTATTGATGGAAAAGGGATAATAAAAATTGGTGGTGTTTTATCTTTTCATGTTGTATTTCAAGCAAAGAGATATCAAGGCACCGTTTCATCCTCAGTAATTAGAGATTTTAGAGGAGCAATGGATGGTCGAGCTGAAAAAGGTCTAATTTTGACGACCGGAAGTTTCAGTCGTGAAGCTAAAAATGAAGCACAGCGCGATGGCGCGAAACAGATTGATTTAATCGACGGTAATGAATTTGCAGAGAAATTAAAAGATTTACGGCTTGGTGTAAATATTGAATTAGTCGAAGAAGTGAAAATTAAAAATGATTGGTTTAAAAAATTATAGAAAATGATTTTCATAATCAATGCCTGGCAGCCGCGGTTGCCAGGCATCTTTGTGTTATGGAATGATTATTGCACTTCTGAAAATAAACAATACTATGAAAAAGATACTTGTAATACTCACTTCCCATGAAACAATGGAGAATACCGACAGTACCACCGGCGTATGGCTGGGCGAGTTCACAGATCCATATTATGAATTTGTAGATAAAGGCTATCACGTTACGCTTGCAAGCCCTCAAGGCGGGAAAATACCGATAGACCCTATGAGTACGCTCACCGAAAATATTACCGCGTCTAACCGCAGGTTCAAAAATGATGCAGATACGCAGGAGAAATTTAATAATACGCTTACACTGGAAGAAGTGGCTGGAAGGGAGTTTGACGCATTGTTCTTCCCCGGCGGCCACGGCCCAGTCTGGGACCTGGCATCCAATGAGATCAGCGGGAAAATGATTATTGAATTTTTAAACAGCCATAAACCGGTGGCTGCCGTATGCCACGGACCGGCTGCGTTGCTGGCAGCAGAAAAACAACAACCCGGATTGCTGAAAGGCAGGCGCATTACCTGTTTTACCAATACCGAAGAAGCGCTGGCTTTCAGAAGCGATAATATTCCGTACGAACTTGAAACAAGGTTGAAAGAGCTTGGCGCAGATTTTCATGCTGCCATGATACCCTATACCAGCCATGTAGAACAAGACGGATTGCTGATAACCGGCCAGAATCCGCTCTCTGCGGGGCCTGTAGCCAAAGCGCTCATAGAAGCGCTTGAGAAGAAAGCTTCATAAACTCTTACAGCAAGGCCAGTTTCTCCAGTACTACTGTAGCCATTTTGTAAAATGCTTCGTGGGTGTAACCTGCTATATGGGGCGTTACTATTACGTTTGGCTGCTGTGTAAGCCAGGTTAGCGTTTCGTATTCCTGGGAGGTGTAGGTGTTGATTTTTTCATTTTCCAGCACATCTACACCGGCGGCAGAGATGTAGCCATTCTGCAAAGCAAGTATCAAAGCTGCAGTATCAGTCACTTTACCCCGGCATGCGGTAATATACACCGGCTGCTTTGCCAGCTTTTTAAAAAATTCTTCATTTGCATAATGCCAGGTTTCATCTGTAAGCGGCAGGTGCATGCTGATCACATTTGCGCATTGTGCAATTTCCTCAACAGAGGATTCATGTACATAATTATTTGTAAAGCCTGACTTGTATTTATCATGTGCCAGTACAGTCACATTAAATCCTTTCAACAATCCGGCAAATGCACTTCCGGTATTTCCATAGCCGATGATGCCGATAGTTTTCCCTGAAAGTTCTGTACCACGATTGGCTTCGCGTTTCCAGATACCCTGCGCTACTTCGTGTGTAGCACGTTTTACATTGTTAAGCAGGCTCAGCAATACGCCAAGGTTCTGTTCTGCAACAGCATTTTTGTTGCCTTCGGGGCTGCTCACGCATTGAATACCTTTCGCTTCTGCATATGGCACGTCAATCAATTCCATGCCACTGCCCAAACGGCCTATCCACCGGAGCTTCGGTGCGCGGTCAAGAATATTTTTATCAACCTTTAAGCGCGTAGTCAAAATCAGCCCATCTATATCAGCAATAGCCGTTTCCAGTTCTTCGTAAGTGATCTCAGGTACATAAATCACTTCATAGCCTTTATTTCTCAGCGTTTCAGGCAGCACCTGGTGTACCTTAGCAGTTATCAACACATTCATGCTGCAAATTAAATATAATTAAGCAAATTGTTATTAGCGAGCACTACCGCGCAAAGAGATTAAAAATCAAATACCCGATTCCTTCAATACAGGTGCATATTGCGGGTTGCCGGCACCAAACTTTTTTAATATCTGGGCATGAGGCACAGCTTTTTTTACATCACCATTCTGCAGGTATAAAACAGCGATGGCATAATTGATATCCAGGTCATCAGGAGATAAGCTAAGCCCTTTGAGGTATTGCTTTTCAGCCGCTTTTGTATTACCGTTTTGTTGCAGCAAAATGCCGTAGTTGTAGTAAACACGCGGGTTAGCACTGTTGAGAGCAGCCGCCCTGGCAAGATTTTTTTCAGCGCTATTCATATCGTTCATTTCATTATTCAACAATGCCAGGTTGAAATAGATACGGTCATTCTTATCATCATACTTCAGCGCTTCCTGCAACACTTTCAGCGCATCGTTGTTCCTCTGAAGCATGTTGTACACGGCAGAAAGGTTCAGGCGGGTATAATTCATTTTATTATCCTTCTGCAACCCTCTTAAATAAAATTTTTCTGCCAGCGTATAATCCTGCATTTTTAGAAAATAATCTCCTGCCAAAGCATTGCCTGCAGCAAAATCCGTCTGGTATAAAACATACGTGTTCAACTCCCTTCTTGCGCGTACATACGCTTCTCCATAATCAGGATTAATTGCCGGCCCTTCGGCGCTTACCAGCAGATCAGCCGCTGCAATGCGCACTGCACGCACCTTGTCTTCCAGCATGGGGATTACAGCAGTTTTCCATTGCTCCGGCGAAAAGTTTGCCAGTCCGCGCAATGCCCTGTACCGCACAAGTGCATCTGCATTTTTTAATTGTGCTAAAATGGCCTGCAGTGCGCTGGAGGTATTCCTTTGCGACAGGTAATGCACTGCAGCAGCAACAATATTTTTGGGTGTGGCGCTGTCATTAATCACTTTATTTAAATGAGCTTCAGCGCCGGCGCCGGCCATACTGCCGGGAATGAGGTCTTCTGCAAAATGGTAAACTCTTTCCGGGCCATACCATTTCACCACAGCATCGGCAGCCCATTGTGCGGGCTTATCATTGTGGCAATCGTTGCAGGCATTGGGTACGGCATATTTGGCAGAAAGGTCTGGGCGCGGCACACGAAATACATGATCGTGGCGCACATCATTACCCATGTAAGTTTTGGTAGGCATATGGCAGCTTACGCATTCCGAAGCGGTGGTATTCAACGCGTGAAAGGTGTGCGCAGGTGTATCGTACTTGCTCTCTGCATGGCACTGGCCGCAGAGTTTGTTGCCGGAGAATATGAGCTTGCCGCTGTGAGGGTTGTGACAATTGCTGCACTTTACGCCATGCCTGTACATTTTACTCTGGATAAAGGAAGCATACTTATACACTTCATCCAGCGCCTGACCGTCGGCATAGTATAGATCTGTAGCCGGGATTTCGGGAATATAATTATCCAGCAATTCAGCAGATACAATTTTATCAGCGCTGATGTTGCCTTTGCGCGAGTGGCATGGAAAGCAGGCATTGATCTCCATGGCCTGTGTGCTATGTGCAACCAGGGTTTCTACAAAAGAACCTTTTTGTCTTTTACCTGCTTTGTAGGCCGCACTGTTCATGTAATCAATATGATGCTGCGCTTTTCCATGGCAGCTCTCACAGCTTACCGTCACCAGGTCGTAAGTTGTATGGTAGGTATCAGTTTCAAAATCATAATTCTTCAGCAAGTTGGTACTGTGGCATTCAGCACACATAGTGTTCCAGTTTTGCGCGTTGCCGGTCCAGTGAAGCCAGTCTCCGGCCGGGATCTTTTCTCCTTTGTACTGGTGAAACCATTTGTTTTCACGGCTGTCCCAGCTCTGGCGCGTCACTTGCATTCGCCCGCCGGGGAATTCCACAAGATATTGCTGTAAAGGATAATGGCCGAATGTATATTTGATCTCGTAATCGCGGTTAACACCGTCGTCGCCTTCTGTATGGATAAAGAATTTCCCATCACGTTTAAAAAATCGGCTGGTAACGCCATCGGCTGCAAACACTGCATTGTTAAAATCTCCGAGCACGGTGGTGTCGTTAGGATGCTGCATGGCTTTGAAGTGATCAGATATTTTCCAATCGGCATGCTCCTGCGCATGGCAGCTTTTGCAGGCCTCATCGCCGGCATAACGATTTTGGGCAGACAATTTGTAAGGATTCGTATCGGCGCAGCCGGCATTGATAACCCACAGGCCGCAAGCGATCACTACGCCGATCAACGATACTACAAAATAGATTTTTTTGTAAAAAAACTTTTTTAACAACGCAGAGTCTTTTGACAAAGATAGTTCTTATCACCGGACAACAGCCGTATAAATTTTACGCAGCGCTTTGTTGCTGCTATGCATTTAAGCCTAAACTGAAGCTGCCTTTCAGCGTTAAGTAATGGTTGTAAAATCCGCCGAATACTGCCGGTTTTTTTTATTTTTATTCAGTAGGTGTTTGTATTTCAATGAAAGCCTGCAATCCTGTTTATAATTGTATCCTGTCATGGGTTTTATGGCCATGATGACTGCATACTATTTTTTCCCAGCCAGGATGTATCCTGTTATGAACAAGGAACACGATCGTTCGTATTAAACGTTTTGCTATTGCGGGCATCTTATATTCCGGCAGCAATATTATTTTTTCAGAACGATTACTGACATAAATTTTAGTTTTATTTCCAAAGCCGCTTCATTCCTGGAGTGGCTTATTTGATTCTACCGTAGAAGAAAAATAATTCTCCAGTTCTACCAAAGTTGCCTCATTCGTAGCCAGGTCTTTTACCATAACACCTTTGTTTAACACCACGATCCTGCTACAAACCTCCGTGGTATGCATAAGGTCGTGACTGGAGATTAGAAATGTGACATCTGAGTTTTTTGACCACTCTTTGATAATATTTTTCAGCACAATCTGCGTAGTAGGGTCCAGGTTGGCAAACGGTTCATCCAGTACTACGATAGGTGCATTGCCGATCATGGCGCCAACAATCCCTACTTTTTTCTGGTTGCCTTTGGAAAGATCGCGTATGTATTTTTTTACACCAATAATTTCACCGTTAAAAAAAGTGGTGAATGGCTGAATAAACTCATCCACTGACGGCTTGTTCATGCCCCTCAACTCACCTAAAAAATAAAAGTATTCTTCAGGCGTAAGATAGCCTATCAGGAAAGTTTCATCAATGTAAGCAGATACGGAACTTTTCCAGTTCTCATTACGGCTTACAACATTATCTCCTATCTGGATATAGCCCGTTGTAGCCTCTATCAGGTCCAGCAGCAGGCTGAAGAGCGTGGTTTTGCCTGCGCCGTTGTTGCCTACCAATCCGAACGTTTGCCCCTGAGGTATGGATAGTTCCGGTATATTTAAAACAATGTTTGCTCCATATTGTTTGGTGAGGTTATGTACAGTGATCATCTTTAGTTTTTTTTATTCCGTTTCTTTAAATGCAGCAAGCGTGGTGTATTTTTCTTTTTTATACAACCTGGCTATGTAATCAAAAATTTTATCTCTCAACAAATATCCTGCAAACCCCAGTATGCCCAGGCTTGCCACTGCCGCAACTGTGCCTGCAAACAGTTTTATAATAGCAAATACAATCATGGGCAGGACAAGTTTGGGCAAAGTAAGCAAAATACTTTTCATGTTAAAGCTGTTTTTGCCTCCCGTGGTTTTTGCTTTTTTATTCAGGTCAATCGCCCTTTTGTTAAAGGCGCCGCTGAGCAGCGTGATCTGTGAATTAACGCCAATATTGTATAAGCCGGCAGCAAAGAAAGTGGCATACACTTCCCATCCCCAGTAAGCATAGAATATCACCAAAACAACGCTTGCGGCAGTAGCAATATTCATCAGCCACCATTTGGCTTTGAGGTATTCTTTGTAAGGCACCTGCTGCGTCATCATCAGCGGGTAGTAAGAACTGTCCCAGCTCGGCACATTCTGCCCGAAGAAAAACTGGAAGCCGCCTGTGGTGAATATTCCCAGGAATGTCATCATTGCCGGAGAGCTGTAGGTGTCTGAAGAAAACATCAGCAAGCCGTAAAACAAAAACATGGTACTGCTGAAGATGGCAGCCTTAGCGGCTTTGCTCCTCCTGATAAGCTTTATATCGTTGTTGATGAAAGTACCGATAGCGCCATATTTATTCAGGAATTGTATGTCGCCGCTCTGGCCTGCACTGCTCTTAAGGTCAAACGCTTTGTCCAGGTAAAAATTACTTTTGATATAGCGCGCTGCCAGGTAGCAGGTAAAGACCATCAGCACAAGAGGTAACAACCATAACCACAGATAGTTATAAAATGCCAGGAAAATATGTTGAGAATAGTCTGACAGCCGGAACAAGCCATAATAATCCAGCAATGCAAAAACAACAATTACAGCGAATATAACAACGGCTACAATATTCTTTCCGTTGATAAGAATATTCAGGAAATTATTGAACAGGTAGAAGGAAAAAATAGCCAGACTTAAAGCAATGACATTCAGCAGGGGATAGCCGTTAACTATCAGCGTGATGGCAAGCGGCACATACAGCAATCCATAACCCCAGGTGAAAAACGAGGTAAATGTCTGCAGCATAGTATACTTTACCAGCGTATTTCTTTTTATGTTGAGCGATAAAAAAGGTTTTACGTTTTGGGTAGACAATTGCTGAAACATATACCGCAGTAAAATATCGGCGACCACAGCGTATAATAGAAAACGGCAGATAACGTGCAACGGATCCTCCGCAGACTGCTCATCTATCAGGAAGAACAGACCTATGCCTAAACCGATAAAGACAAGAGAAAAATAAATGATCATAAATACGCGCAGTATTTTCATGACCAGGTTGCCGGCAAAAGCTTTTGAACGAAAGAAACTCTTTAATTCTAAAGCGATAAGTTTTGGAAACATTTTTATAGCATGATTTCCGTTCAAAGATAATCAGCTAAACAATTAGTTCGGGGTTTTTGATATAAGTTTTTTTAGGAATTAATTAACCTTATCTAAGCAACGCGCTCATAAATCATTATCCTCATAAATAACAACCAGGTCTTGCTGAATCTGTTTTCCTAAATATGGGTAATACATTTCTCAAAAACTAAGTTTACGTTTTTTTGAAGTTTCATTTATAGCTCTTCTACAATAGCTGATTTTCTGAAAAATGCTGATCGGGGCTCTGAAACGATATAAAATATTTATATAGCTTTTGTCGTCATTCGAGTCACGCATATAAGAGCCCAACACGCCTATTTTCACAGGGTTGTATGGCAACATGGTATGCACAATTATATAAGAGGCGGCCCCTACCTGAAATAATCCACCCCGTTTCTGAAAATATTGTGGTAATTGGCATCCGGAATGTTTTTCATGAGGCCTTCCGAGAAACGTTCGGTATGTCCCATTCTCCCGTAAATTTTTCCATCGAGCGAAGTGATGCCTTCAATTCCAAACAGTGAATTATTGGGGTTAAACGGCATGCCATGAGCGATATTTCCTTCTAAATCTACATACTGTGTGGCAATTTGGCCATTTTTATACAGGCCGGCCAGCACAGCTTCCGAAGCCATAAAACGGCCTTCACCGTGCGAGATCGGTATGGTGAAGATGTGGTCTTTAGTGCCTTTCAGCCAGGGGGAATCGTCGTTAACTACCTTCACATGCACCATTTGCGAAATATGCCTTCCGATGGCGTTGTGAGCTAATGTCGGCGAATTTTCATCCAGTTCGCGGATTTCACCGTAAGGCAGCAGCCCCGATTTTACCAGTGCCTGGAAGCCGTTGCAAATGCCGAGAATCATGCCGTCGCGAGATAAAAACTCGTGCACAGCTTCTTTCATCCGTTCGTTTTTCAGCACATTCACGATGAATTTTGCCGAGCCGTCCGGTTCGTCGCCGGCCGAAAATCCACCGGAAAACACAATGATCTGTGACTGTTTAATTTCATTGATCCACTGGCCGATACTGTCATTCAGTAGCTGGTTATTGAGGTTGATAAGTGGCAAACTGTTCACTTCTGCACCTTCTTTGCAGAAGGCATTGATGGTTTCATATTCACAGTTGGTACCCGGAAAAACGGGTGCAAAAACCCGTGGTTTCGCAATGCCGTGTTTTTTAAGGATGATGTTGCGAGGCACTGTTGCGTTTAGCTTTCCATCCATCTCAACCACGATCTTTTCTGTTTCTTTGGTTGGGAAAAGCTCTTCAAACGTGGCTTTGTTGATAGATTTAAGATCTGAGATCTGAAATTTGAGATGATTGATGCTTAATTCCTTGCTGTCGTTTACGAAACCTATTTCCTGAAGCATATTACTTGAAAGTTCTTCCCCGGCTTCCATGATCAGGCTGCCAATATTTTTGCTGAGCAGCAGTTTTTCATCCAGAGAAATTTCCGCGCCCAATCCGTTCCCAAAAGCCATTTTGGCAATGGCCACAGCTACGCCGCCTTCTTTAACGGTTTTTGCAGAAACTATTTTTTTCGATTTAATATTTTCATGAATGAACTTAAAGATTTTTTTTAGGCTTTCGTAATCCGGCAGCCCATTTTCTTTGGGTTGATGGTTGAATAAATAAATCTTATTCCCAGCTTTTTTGAACTCGGGCGAAATTACATGGGCTTTCTCACCGTGCGCGCAGGCAAAAGAAATCAGGGTGGGAGGCACATTCAGGTCCTGGTAAGTTCCGCTCATGGAATCCTTGCCGCCGATGGCCGCCAGCTCCAGCTTCATCTGGGCATCGTATGCACCCAGCAAGGAAGCCAAAGGCTTGCCCCACTTCTGTGGGTTGGTTCCGAGCTTCTCGAAATATTCCTGGAAACTCAAACGTATATTTTTGTAATCGCCGCCCATGGCCACGATTTTGGCCACACTTTCCACTACTGCGTTTGCGGCGCCGATCATTGAATTTTCTGAGGACAGATGTGCATCATAGCCCCAACTGGCAAAAGAAACGGTTTCCACATGCTGGGAGTCCAGGACTGGCAAGGTCTGCACACTGCCCTCCATGAGGGTTTCCTGGTATTTTCCGCCGAAAGGCATCGCTACCGTAGTGCCTCCCACGGATGCATCGAACATTTCGTGGAGGCCCTTTTGGGAAGCTACATTTTTGTCGGATAAAATATTTTTAAAATTTTCTTCTGTGAAGGGTATATGCTGATTTTTAATTTCATTTAAATGTGCAATTTCTGCCGACTGAGCTTTCGCGCAACCGTTGGTATCCAGAAAACTGCGGCTCAGGTCTACAATTTTATTGCCTTTCCAGAACATCTGCATCCTGCCGCTGCTGGTGACTTGGGCGATTTCAAAAGCATAAATATTTTCTTTCTGGCAGAATTGAATGAATTTTTCTTTATCCTCAGCAGCAACCACCACCGCCATTCGTTCCTGCGACTCGGAGATCGCCAGCTCAGTACCGTTCAACCCTTCATATTTTAAAGGCATTACATCCAGGTTAATTTCTATGCTTTCTGCAATCTCGCCAATGGCTACTGACACACCGCCGGCCCCGAAATCATTGGATTTTTTAATTAGCCTGGTAACTTCCGGGCTCCTGAACAGCCTTTGGATTTTACGCTCTTCCACCGCATTGCCCTTCTGTACTTCTGTGGAAAGCGTATGAATGGAAGTTTCGTCCTGCTCTTTGGAACTGCCGGTAGCACCGCCCACGCCGTCTCTGCCTGTGGCGCCACCCAACACGATCACTACATCTCCGGCTTGGGGTTTTTCGCGCTTTACCCAGTCTTTAGGCACGGCGCCAACTACAAAACCAACTTCCATTCTTTTGGCTTTATAACCTTCGTGGTAGATTTCGCTAACTAATGTGGTGGCCAGGCCAATCTGGTTGCCATAGGAGGAATAGCCGTTGGCTGCCTGCTTCGTAATGGTGCGTTGAGGAAGTTTTCCAGGCAAGGTTTCAGCAATGGGTTCCAGCACATTGCCGGCGCCGGTTAAACGCATCGCCTGGTATACATAAGCCCGCCCAGACAAAGGGTCGCGTATGGCGCCGCCCAGGCAGGTGGAAGCGCCGCCAAAAGGCTCGATTTCGGTCGGGTGATTGTGGGTTTCATTCTTGAACAGCAGGTACCACGGTTGTTTCCTGCCATCGTATTCTGCTTCAATTTCTACGGTGCAGGCATTGATTTCATCTGAAATCACCAGATTATCCAGCTTTCCAGTTTTGTGTAAATATTTGGCAGCAATAGTTCCCAGATCCATCAGGGAGACTGCCCTGTTTTCGCGACCGAGGAATTTTCTTTTTTCCTGGTAATCGGCAAAAATTGTTTCTAAAGTTTCTTTATAAGGGCCATCGAATCTAATGTCTGTTAAAGCCGTTTCAAAAGTTGTGTGCCGGCAGTGGTCGCTCCAATAGGTGTCCAGAACTTTCAGTTCGGTTTCTGTAGGATTGCGGTTTTCGGATTTAAAATAATGCTGAATATGCTGCAGATCGTCCAGGTCAAAGGCGAAGCCATGTTTTTCGTAGAAATTTTTGAGTGCGCCGGCATTAAGATCTTTGAAACCCTCATGCGTAATTACCGGATGCGGCATTTCTTCTGCCGGGATTTCAAGCCGCGCTAAATCTTTCTCCTGAGATTCAACTTGGTTGATGAGCAAGTGCCTGATTTTCGCCAGATCATTTTCAAAAATGCCAAAAAGTTCGAAGAGCTTGCCGCTACGTACCCGGGCAGCGTTATTACCGGTTAGCAGGGCAATACACTGCTGTGCTGAATCGGCTCGCTGGTCGTATTGCCCGGGGAGATATTCTGTGGCGAAATGCAGTTCTTTAGCCGGGTTTTCCGGGTGAAGAATATCAGTCACTGGGTCTACAAATATGCTGTTTACCACCTTTGAAAAATCCTCATCATTCAAGCCAAAAATATCGTAAACATTATAGATTTTTACGTCTCGGATATGCGGAACGATACTTTTAATTTCATTAAAAACCTTTGGACTTTCTACATCGAAAAGGCCTCTTTTTTCTACGAAAATTCTTTTGTTCATTTTTATAAGCAGGAGATATGGAAGCAAAAGTAAACATTAATCCCTGCATTGGAAAGTTGCACAGGCTATTTCTTGCCGCGCACCAGCCTGTATGAATTGCTGATCTGCTGTTTTACCAGTGCCCAGGGCAATTCACCATTCACGATCACCGTGTTCCAGTGCTTTTTGTTCATGTGCCATCCGGGGAGGACGGCTGCATATTTCTCGCGCAGCTCAATGGCTTCCTCCGGATCGCATTTTACATTGAAACGCAGCTCCTCAGTGTCAAGCGACAGCAGCAGGAATATTTTCCCCTTAGTTTTAAAAACGAGTGTATCATCGCCGAAAGGGAATGACTCTTCTACTTCACTAAAGCTGAGGCAATAGGCTCTTATCTCTTCAATATGCATACCTAAAAGCTTTACTCTTCTTCCAGCGGTTTTACATGCACATATTTTCGCCATTTCTCAATTAGCTGCTGCATGTCGTCAGGCAAAGCGGATTCAAAAAACATGCGCTGCCCGGTGACAGGATGCTCAAAGCCTAATGTTTTTGCATGTAACGCACAGCGGGAACAAATAGCAAAACAGTTTTCTACAAACTGTTTGTATTTGGCATAGATAGTGCCTTTCAGGATTTTATCACCCCCGTATTCCCAATCATTAAAAAGCGTATGGCCGATGGATTTCATGTGTACGCGTATCTGGTGGGTGCGCCCTGTTTCCAGCACGCATTCTACAACACTTACATAGTTCAATCTTTCCAGCACGCGATAATGGGTAATGGCTGTCTTGCCTGTTTCCCCATCAGGATAAGTCGTAAACATTTTCCTGAAACGCTGGTGGCGCGCGATATTCACGTTGATGGTACCTTCATTTTCCTGAACATCGCCCCAAACAACTGCCAGGTATTTTCTGTCTACGGTATGATTAAAAAACTGCTTAGCCAGATGCACGGCAGCTTCGGGCGTTTTAGCAAGCAGTATCAGGCCGGTGGTATTTTTATCTATGCGGTGCACCATGCCGAAGCGCGGCAATGTATCTTCGGTAATGCCGGGATTGTGCTCCTTTAAATGCCAGGCCACACCGTTGAGCAAAGTGCCTGAATAATTGCCTACGCCCGGGTGTACCACCATGTTATGCGGCTTGTTGATCACCAGCACGGCATCATCTTCATACACAATATCGAGCGGCATTTTTTCAGGCACAATCTCTGAATACTCCGGGTTTACCAGGCTTAGCAGTACCAGGTTGTCGCCCGGCTTTATTTTGTAATTGCTTTTTACCGGCTTTCCGTTCACCGTTAATAAACCAATATCTATGGCCTGTTGTATTTTATTTCGGGTAGCATTTTCGAGTCGTGCCTGCAACCATTTATCCACCCGCTTCGGCTCCTCCCCTTTATCTATGGTAAAGGTTTTACGCTCGTAAACTTCTTCGGTATTTTCTCCCGGTAAAATATCTTCTTCCTGCATCGTTTTACTATTTCATCCAAACATTATTTTCGGGATTTGCATCTGCAAATACACCGTTGTCTATCGTTATTTTACTGATCGCCACATTTGGCTTCTGTGCAAAAGAGATTTGTTTGTAGGTTAATTTATTGAATCCCCAGTCAGCTACATGTATTTCTTTAACTGCTGTGGTGCCATCGCTGTAGTAGGCAATCACTTTGGCAGGAATGTAGAGCCCGCCAGGGTTTGAGACTTTTACTGCACAATCTTTTTTACCGGTTTTTACTTCATCAATTTTTAAATCCATATAATGACTGGAGAAAAACCAGTTGTTCCAGAACCAGTTGAGGTTTTGTGCAGTTGCTGTATTAAAGCTATTGAAAAAATCCCAGGGAATGGGATGTTTGCCATGCCACAGGTTCATATAATGGTGCAATGCCTGCCTGAATTTTTCTTCGCCCAGCAGTGAATGTAAAGCAGCATAGGCGGCTACTGCTTTATTATAAGAGTTTGCCCTGTATGCTTTGCCCGCAAGCTGAGAAGACATTGTAATTAGTGGCATATCCATCTCTGCTGATGCATCTGCATTCCAGCGTTTGATACGTGAGTTTGCCAGGATGCTGTCTCCCACCTGCTTTCCGAACAGCTCACAGGATAAGCGGTACGTAAAATATACTGCCCAGCCTTCATCCATAAAAGCATAGCGCGCTTCGTTAATACCCATATAAAAAGGAAAATATGTGTGCGACATTTCATGGTCCTGCAACATGCGTGCACTCAACAGATTGTTGGGCACTGTTTCATCATTTACCATCATAGGAAATTCCATATCGCCGTAGCCGTGAAAGGCAGTCATTTTCGGGTATGGATACGGCACAGCAGGCATTACATTTGAATAATAATGCAATGTATGCTTTCCCCAAGCCACAGAATTGGTGAAGTCTGCAGCAGTAGCAGCGTAGGCAGCCTGCATGGAAGCGCGGCGTTTTGTATTTTTATCAACGATTGTGCTGCCGCCGTCCCAAACGTAATGATTGCTGATAGCGAACGTAAAATCCGTAATGTGGTTATAGCTAAACTTCCAGGTATTCCATTCATTTTGCCTGGTTACTTTGCCGCCGATCATTTCTTCGCGCGTGGCTATATGTACTACACTGTCAGAAACGTAAGAATCTTTCAACCGCGCAGCTATTGCTGGCTGCAGCACTTCATCCGGATTCAGGAAGTCGCCTGTGGCCCATACCACATAGTTTGCAGGCACTTTTACCGCGACTTTATAATCATTGAAATCATTGTAAAACTCCTGTGAGCCGTTGTGTTCCAGCATATCCCAGCCGTCGCAATCATCATACACAGAAATGCGCGGGTAGCTGTAGGCAACAAAAAAAGTGGTGCTGTCTATGCGGCCTTCCCTGCCGCTGAGCTCAGATAAGGGGTAATTCCATGCTACCTCTACATTCATTTTACTGCGGGGCATCAAAGCAGCTATGAGCTTTATTTTTTCTACCGTACCCCAGTTGTCTGAATTTACTTTGTAAGGCTCGCCATTGATCTTTAAAGAAGTTATCTGCAAGCCCCGTGTAATAAATTGCATCGGCACGGTACTGCTCCGGGCAACATTGGGCTTGTGCATGTTGTTTACAAATCTCAGAGCTAATTCATACAGGGTATCAGGGCTGTTATTAGAATAATTGATCATCTGAAACCCTTGCACCATGCCGTTTTCAGGGGTTACGGTTACCTGCATGTCATAAACACCTTTATTCTGCCAGTAGTTTTTCCCGGGTGCGCCCGTCATGGCACGGGTGCCATGAAGATAAGCTTTTTTCACATTACGCGGCATATACAATCCCTGCGCCTGCATTACCGTGACAAACAAACAACCGAATAACAAGCTGAAAATATTTTTGTACATGAATCTGGTTTAAGCAATAAAATTAATGATTTTTATACAATAGCTGAAAGAGCAGGTAGTTTCTGTCAATTGATTTTATTACTTTTGATAATAAATATTTGTGGAAATAACTTTTACCCATACAGACATCTCCGGGGCCGCGGCCGCATTTTTCAAAGCCTTTCAAAACCGGCGCTACTGGGCGTTTGACGCGCCAATGGGCGCGGGCAAAACCACTTTCATCAATGCGCTTTGCAGGGAAGTATTGCATATAAAAGATGTGTCGTCGAGCCCTACTTTTTCAATCATCAACGAATATGAAAGTGAAGCCTGCGGCAAGATAATTCACATGGACTGGTACCGTTTAAAAGATGAAGAGGAAGCGATACAAGCAGGTGTGGAAGACGCGCTGTACGCAGGCGCATTATGCCTGATAGAATGGCCCGAAAAGGCAGCAGGCCTGCTACCCGATGAAACACTCTACCTGCACATTGACATCGTGGATGAACATACCCGCAAAATCACTGCGGAATAAATAACGGCAACTTGCGAAACACTAAACGGTGGATGTTTTTGCTGACATTTACCATACAGCATCTATATGCCTTCACATGGCGCCGGCTTCTCCCGTAGCTTCTAAGAAGTACCCTCATTTAGCGTAAGGCACCACTGCTGCAACATAAGACCACAAAAGCGAGAAAACTCTCTTCGCGTCAATAAAAGCTTGCCGGCAACCTGGCTGTGCAATTAGTTTATTTTCACAGGTTTAAATAAAGAAACCCCTACATAAAGCTACATGCTCCTGCAATAGGCTGATATAATTGTATAAAAAAAGCAACACTACTTAAGTTGTTGCTTTTCAATATTGTAAGGCAGTACAATAATTTAAATCAATCATATCCGTATGCAAAGAAAAGTATAAAAATCATATTTCCCAATTAATTTTCCAAATAAATCTCTAACAAACCATCGGGAAGTATTACCCGCACTTCTTTAGTTTTCCTGTCAACGGCCTCCAAAGTGCCTGCATGCAGGGGCACAAGTACTTCTTTGTTTTTAAAATTAGTTTTTAGCAGCACCTGGTGCGGCTGCTCTATCACCTCTTCCACGTTTCCCAACAGATCCTGCCTGTTATAGATTTTATAGCCGAGCAATGAAATGGGTGCATTCTTATCTGCAATACGGTTAAAATCGGCTTCGGTGATCCACACATTTTTTTTAATAAGCCTGTGCGCACTTTCCTTAGAGTCTGTTCCTTCCAGCTTTACCTGTGTCTGCTCTGCATCACGCGCGGTGGCGGATGAGATGAAATGAGGTATGTAAGAATTTTTGACCTGCTCCACAAACAGCGCTTTCACGTCTTTAAAATTGTTGCGGCTGCCCAGGCTGTGCACAACCACTACGTCGCCATGCACGCCGTGCGTTGCCACAATTCTTCCTATATGGATATATTCTGCCATTAATTACCATTAATCTACCAATACCTCGCCTGTCATTTCCATCGGCGCTTCTATACCCATCACTTTCAATATGGATGGTGCAATATCGGCCAGCTTGCCTGGTTTCAGCCGGGTAGTATGGTAAGTATTGCTGATAAAGAACAAGGGTACCGGGTTCAAGGAATGCTGTGTATTGGGCGAACCGTCTTCATTCACCATATTATCTGCATTGCCATGGTCGGCAGTCAGGAAGATGGAGTAGCCGTGCGCCAGAGCTTCAGGTACAATGGCTGCCACGCAGCTATCCACGGTTTCAGCGGCTTTTACTACGGCTGAAAATACACCTGTATGGCCCACCATGTCTGTGTTTGCAAAATTCAGGCAGATAAAATCGGCTGATTCTCTCTGAATTTCAGGGATGATCTTGTCTCTCAGTTCAAAAGCGCTCATTTCAGGCTGCAGGTCATAGGTGGCCACTTTTGGTGAAGCTGCCATAATCCTTTCCTCGCCCATGAAAGGCAGCTCGCGGCCGCCACTAAAGAAGAAAGTGACGTGCGGATACTTTTCTGTTTCTGCTATGCGTATCTGCTTTTTGCCGGCAGCGTGCAGCACCTCGCCGAGCGTATTGTGCAGGTTATCATTTTCAAACATCACCTTCACATTGAGGAAAGTAGCATCGTACTCTGTCATAGTGGTATAATCGAGCTTCAGCCTGTGCATATCAAACTCGGGGAAGTCTACCTGGCAAAGCGCCATGGTGATTTCGCGGCACCTGTCTGTACGGAAATTTGCGCAAAGCACCACATCGCCATCCTTGATCCTGGCTTTAGGATCGTTGGCCAACGCGGCATTGATAATGGGTTTGATGAACTCATCAGTAACGCCGTTTTCGTAGGACTGCTCTATTGATTTCAGCAGGTCGTGGCTTTGCTCTCCGGCGCCGTTTACCAGCGCATCGTAGGCCAGCTTTACACGCTCCCAGCGTTTATCCCTGTCCATGGCGTAATAACGTCCGGTAATGCTGGCGATTTTCCCAACGCCTACGGCATTCATATAGTCCTGTAATTCGCCAATAAAGCCCAGGCCGCTTTTAGGGTCACAGTCTCTTCCGTCTGTAAAGGCATGTATATACACGTCTGCCAGGCCATGCTCCTTGCACACATCTATCGCGGCTTTAAAATGGTCAATGTGACTGTGTACACCTCCATCGCTTAAAAGGCCGATGATGTGAAAAGGTTTTGATGTGGCTTTTGCCGTATTGATAGCCTGTAACAATACCTGGTTCTGATGAAATGAACGGTCACGAATGGCTACGTTGATGCGTTGCAGCTCTTGATACACGATCCTGCCGGCACCTAGGTTCAGGTGCCCAACTTCACTGTTGCCCATTTGCCCCTCTGGCAAGCCTACAGCTTCTCCGCAGGTGACCAGCGTAGAATTCGGATATTTTTCATAAAGGCTGTCTGTAAAAGGTGTGTTAGCTTGTTTAATTGCATCGCCGTTAGGATTTTCTCCCAGTCCCCATCCATCCATAATGATGAGCATTGCTTTGTTATTCATGTGTATAATTTTTAATTCGCCGCTTTGCGGCTGTTTTTAATGGTCGCATGGAATAGCCTTTATTCATCCGCGGTTGGTATGCAACTTTCCTTATGGCTATTGCATGTGTGTATTTATTTTTCCGCAGCAAAATCTTCATCACGATGTGTGCGGCTGTTCTCTTTAATTGGTATTCACGCGGTTTTTGGGCCCCAGCTGAACATAGTGCAAAATTACGGCTTTTTAATCTTGTACCCATAGATTTTAACGAACAAAAATGCATTTTTGTTCGTTTTTTTGCAAGTTTTATTACTTGTTAATCATTGGTTATTTTCTTTACCTACCCAACTCCTAACTACTTCTTTTAAAATAAGTTATAAATATTAAAATTTATATCTTACAACAACTACCAGATATTATATGAAAATCCATAAATTTGGCGTAGAAATTGTTTTTGTTTTAAGTTAATCTACAATTTAAGAATTAAGCATGATGTTGAAATGAAGAACTTAATTATAATTTTGGCTTTATTATTTATTAGTTTGCTGCAAACACCACTGCTTGCTGTCAATGATAAGAGCGAAACTGATGCAGCATTTTACAAACCCAGCGTAGTAAATATTGATATTATCCATGCATTAAAAGAGGCCGATGTAAATAAAATAAGCAGGTATTTCAGTGATATAATAGATTTTAAACTGCCTGAAAGGGATGAGATGAGGAGTGTGAGTCGCTCACAGGCTTCCATTACCCTGAAAACGTTTTTTGATTCGGAGAAAATTTCCGGTTTCAACCTAATCTCACAGAGAGAGCTGGGCTCTACCAAGTATATTGCAGGAAAATTGCAGGGCACCAGGGATTATAACATCACCGTTATGATTAAGGAAAGCGGCGGCAGGGAAAATATTATTACAGTCAGGATAAATTAATATTTATAAACACCTTTAAAAACAGCAATTGGTCAATATCAATTGCTATTTTTGTTATATGATTTCCACAGGCGATTTATACCAGGTGTACCTGCAGCATCCTACCGTACAGACAGATACCAGAAAGTTGCAACCAGGCGATGTTTTCTTTGCCCTGAAGGGGCCAAACTTCAATGCCAACGCATTTGCCCACGATGCACTGAATGCAGGCGCCGCTTACGTGGTAGCTGATGAACTTACAGGAGCACCCGATGACAAGATTTTACTGGTAGAAGATGTGCTGAGCAGTCTGCAGGAACTTGCACTTCATCACCGCCGCACTTTCGACATTCCTTTTATAGCCATTACGGGCAGCAAC
The DNA here is from genome assembly GCA_023422835.1 of Bacteroidota bacterium. Classification (GTDB taxonomy): domain Bacteria; phylum Bacteroidota; class Bacteroidia; order Chitinophagales; family Chitinophagaceae; genus Haoranjiania; species Haoranjiania flava. The sequence continues at coordinate 178,893 of JAFAGI010000013.1, forward strand.
GGCAAAACCACTACCAAAGAGCTTATACATACCGTGCTCAGCTCAAAATATATTACATATACTACTGAGGGCAACCTCAACAACCACATCGGGATACCGCTGACTTTGCTGAAAATTAAAAAAGATGCCGAAATAGCTGTAATAGAAATGGGCGCTAACCACCTGAAAGAGATAGAAGCCTATTGCAGATACGTACTGCCCACGCATGGCATTATTACCAACTGCGGCAAGGCGCACCTGGAAGGCTTCGGCAGCCCGGAAGGTGTAAGGAAAGCCAAAGGCGAATTGTTTGATTTTCTTCGCGGCAATAACGGCACGGCTTTTATTTTTGATGATTATGACTACCTGCACGAGATGTCTGCCGGTATTGAAAAAATTATTCCCTACGGAATTCATAAAGGGTTTGTAAGCGGCAACATTGCTCACAACAAGCCGTATATAGCCGTACAGATCAAAGATGGACCGATGATAGAAACGCAACTGGTAGGAGATTACAACCTGCCCAACATACTTTGCGCAGCAGCAGTCGGTAAATATTTTCACATCCCCCAGGATGTAGTGGCAGCAGCTATTGCAGGCTACACACCTTCGAACAGCCGCTCGCAACTGGTGGAGCAGGGAACCAATAAAATTATCTTTGACGCCTACAATGCCAACCCTTCCAGCATGATGGCAGCCATAGAAAATATGGCCGGCATTGAATCCGGCAGAAAAGTATTAGTGCTGGGCGCCATGAAAGAAATGGGCGCAGACAGCATAGCCGAACACCAGCAGCTGGTGGACCAGATAGCACAATACAAGTGGAAGCACGTAGCACTCGTGGGCGGCGACTTTGCAAAAACCGACCACAACTTCCTGTATTTCCCCACACCGGAAGAGGCTGGCAAGTGGCTGCACGCACAACAACTCCAGCACGCTTACATCCTCATAAAAGGCTCACGCGGCATTGCCATGGAAAAAGTATTAGGTTAAAAACGATTATGCAATGGAAACAGCGTTTTCCACAGAATAATTTACTTACTTTTATAAGCCAATTATCACATATTCTAAATCTAAAATACATGAATGAGCATTTTGTAAAACGCATCAGCGAAGAGCTGGAAGATATAGCCCAAGCCGGCCTGTTTAAGAAAGAAAGATTGATTGAAAGCCCGCAGGGCGCGGAAATACAGGTAAACGGGCAAACGCTGCTGAACTTTTGTGCCAACAACTACCTTGGGCTTTCCAATAACCCGCAAGCTATAGCAGCTTCTCAGAAAACGCTGGAAGAAAGAGGTTACGGCCTTTCCAGCGTGCGCTTCATTTGCGGCACACAGGATATACACAAAGAACTGGAAAGAAAAATATCTGCCTTCTTAGGCACGGAAGATACCATTTTGTATGCTGCCTGCTTCGATGCCAACGGCGGTGTGTTTGAGCCCCTGTTTGGCGAAGCAGATGCCATCATCAGCGATGAGCTGAACCATGCTTCGATCATTGACGGGGTGCGGCTATGTAAAGCACAGCGTTACCGCTACAAGCACAATGATATGGAAGACCTGGAAGCCAAGCTGCTGGACAGCGCTCACCTGCGCAGCCGCATCATTGTTACCGACGGCTCCTTCTCTATGGACGGCACCATTGCCCAGCTGGACAAAATCGTAGATCTGGCAGAAAAATACGATGCCGTGGTTATGGTAGACGACAGCCACTCTACAGGCTTTCTTGGCAAAACCGGCCGCGGCACCCACGAACATTGCGGTGTGATGGGTAAGATAGACATTATTACCGGCACACTGGGCAAAGCCCTTGGAGGCGCAAGCGGCGGCTTCACCTCCGGCAGGAAAGAGATCATTGAAATGCTGCGCCAGCGCAGCCGTCCTTATTTGTTCTCCAACACCCTGGCCCCGGCCATTACGGGAGGCTCCATCGCCATCCTGGATATGCTAAGCGAAACAACCGAGCTGCGCGACAAGCTGGAATACAACACCACCTACTTCCGCGAAAAGATGACCGCAGCAGGCTTCGACATCAAGCCCGGCATACATCCCATTGTACCTGTAATGCTCTATGATGCTGTGATTGCACAGAACTTTGCTGCAGCCCTGCAACAGGAAGGCATCTTTGTGACCGGCTTCTTCTACCCGGTGGTGCCCAAAGACAAGGCCCGCATTCGTGTACAGCTCAGCGCCGCCCACGAGCAACACCACCTGGACAAAGCCATTGCGGCGTTCATTAAGGTGGGCAATGAGCTGGGCGTGCTGAAGCCTTAAAATATACTTGCGTTGATCCACCCGCAAGATTGGATTTGGTGTAAAGTTGGGAAGGAATGATAAACCCCCGATGATTAAGCAGCAGCTTTACTGCGGTAATTGTTTTTTGTATAGTACCACCGTTCTATACCATTTCGTGTAGCATTTGAAGATGTGGGTGCCGGGGGTTGAATCGTTTAGCTACATACAATAGATAAAAGAATTGCTGATAAATTCGAAAGCCAAAAGTTCCAATATAAAATGAATAGGCACCCCAATTACTGGCGCAAGCGTCCGCTTGTGCCAGTAATTGGGAAGCTACAACATAGGTTGCTCCACCTATTAATGCTCCTGCGCCTGTAGCTATTAAAATTTGTAACGAGTTCTTACTATTTGGTGGTGTATAACAGAGGATTACCCTGTTCTTCGTGATTTGCAATCGCGACGCAGTATCGGGGGATTTAAAATCTCTAATACAATAACCGCCTTTCCATAATTAAAATTACGAAATTTAACCGTTGGTGGGTCTAAAATATAATGTTTATTAGCAATAAAGCAGCGTATCCCATTTAATCACTAAAAATTGAAACTTTTTTCATCCAGGCTAAGCTAAACCCGAAGCACACCTCATTACAGGCGTTATCTGCAGCTACCGCATCGAAGAAATAGAAGATGATTTAACCCGCCAGGTGCGCTACCTCGATAAACTGGCAGACGAACTGGCAAAGGGGAAGAAGATGGAAAAGATCCTGCGCAGCTGACTGCAAATAAAAACTGACCACCTTACCCCTTAGCGCTCTAATTTAATACCACGAACGCTTAGAAAACATGCGCACAAATGTGTTTGACATTTAGCGTGAAACTAACTAAATTTGCCTTTTACAATTATAATTTATTTACACAAATGGTAGACGTTATTTTGGGTTTACAGTGGGGCGATGAAGGCAAAGGAAAGGTTGTTGATTATTTCGCCCCGGCCTACGACATTGTTGCCCGCTTTCAGGGCGGCCCCAATGCCGGACATACTTTGTATGTCGACAATAAAAAAGTAGTACTGCACCAGATCCCTTCTGGCATCTTTCACCAGGAAAAGATAAACATCATTGGCGGCGGCGTAGTGCTTGACCCTGTTACCCTGAAAAAAGAGTGCGACAATGTGGCTTCTTTTGGCATCGACGTGAAGAAAAATCTTTACATCTCTGAAAGAACCAACCTGATCCTTCCTACACACCGCGCTCTGGACAAGGCTTCCGAGATGCAGAAAGGCGAAGGTAAGATCGGCTCCACCCTCAAAGGTATAGGACCTGCATACATGGATAAAACGGGCAGGAACGCTTTACGCGTAGGCGAGTTGCTCAACAGGAACTTCACCTCGCAATACATTAAGCTGCGTATGAAGCACCAGCGGCTGCTGGATAATTTCGGGTTTAATGAAGACATTTCCCAATGGGAAGAAGAGTTTTTTGAAGCAATAGAATTTTTGCGTGAGCTCAACATCATCAACGGAGAGTATTTCATCAACAATAAAATTACCGAAGGCAAAAAAGTACTGGCAGAAGGCGCTCAGGCAGCGCTGCTGGATATTGATTTTGGCACCTACCCCTTTGTAACTTCTTCCAACACCATTTCTGCGGGCGTTTGTACCGGCCTGGGCATTGCACCGCAGAAGATCAAAGAAGTCTACGGCATCACCAAATCTTACTGCACACGTGTAGGCAGCGGGCCGTTCCCGACAGAATTGTTTGACCAGACTGGCGAGAAACTAAGAGAGATAGGCACTGAATTCGGAGCTACAACAGGCCGCCCTCGCCGTTGCGGATGGATAGACCTCGTTGCACTGAGATTTGCCTGCATGATCAACGGCGCCACACAGGTGATCATGACCAAAGCAGATGTGCTTGATTCTTTTGAAGAATTAAAAGTCTGCACAGCGTACAATGTAGACGGCCGAACCACGCAGCAATTGCCGCTGCAAATGGAAAGACACAACATAGAGCCGCTCTACCAATCGTTCAAAGGATGGAATACAAACAGCTCTGTAGTTACCGCCGGCGAAAACCTGCCCGCAGATATGAAAAATTATATTAATTTTATTAATGAATACCTGGGATGCCCTGTGAAATACGTATCTAACGGCCCCGGACGAGAACAAATTGTAAGTTTATAAACGAGTTGAATTTTATAGTAAAAAAATTTGTTTGATTAGAAAAGACATAAGATTTTTACAATAGAAATTTTTTGAATTATGGCAGCAAAACCTATAAAGAAACAATCACAGAAAGCGAAAGACACAACGCAGGATAAAGTTCCTCTTTCTAAGAAGAAAACAAATGAAGATGAACTTGATGAAAATGATGACGAACTTTTGGATGAAGATATAGTACCTTCCAAAAAAGGGGGCAGGAATGCATCTTCTAAAAAAATGAAAGAAGAAGAGAGAGAGGATGAAGATGATTTTGAAGATGATGAATTAGGCGACGACTGGAATGCGGTGGACTATGAAGAAGAATGGGACCCTGATTTTGATGAATTTGATATTCCGAAATCAAAATCTTCTGCTGCCAAAAAACCTGCTAAAGGAAAGAAGAAAGGCGGGGACGGGGAAGAAGATTTCAACTTTGAAGACGATGATATTTTCGGTAACGACGATGACCTGTTTTTAGAAACAGACGATTTTGAAGACGACTATTAACCTCGCTAAATAAAATAAATAAGGCGTCCGGGTATCCGGACGCTTTTTTATACTTTATTTTTACCAGAATGTAGACTCAAAGTTTCGCCAAAGACCTTCGCGCTTTCGTGTATTCTAAGATATTGAAATGGCCAAACAAATTTTTATGCGGCTTCAAAATATTCTTTAACAAACGGTGTTTGTCTTTTTACGACTGCAAACATTCTGTACAAAAGTTTATTTCTAACGACGTTGATAGTACTCATTGTAGGTTTCCCTTTTTCAATACGTTCCAGGTAATAGCTGCGCAGCTGTATGTCATGTTGAATAGCGGTTTTTGCAGCCAGGTCAATAATTGATAAATATTCTACGTTTAAACTTGTTTTAATAAAACATCCATTCATTATTTTATAAAATAACGAAATGAATATTTGTATATCAAAACAAAGCCTGTATATTTGTCCCCTAATTTAGTAGACTATTATGACTGAACGCAGTGAGATATTATTAAACAGCATCGCAAAACTCAATGAAGTAGAGGCTTTAAGTTTTCTGGCAAATGAGTTCTCGGGTGCTGTTACTTTCTCAAGCAGCTTCGGAATGGAAGACCAGGTGATCACCCACATGATCTTATCCGGCCGTTTGCCAATAAGTATATTCACATTGGATACAGGCAGGATGTTTTATGAAACTTACTACACCTGGAGCCAGACCAACGAACGATATGACACGCACATAAAACCTTACTACCCTGATGCTGCACATATTGAGGCATTCGTGGAAGCCAATGGCATCAATGCATTTTACGAATCACCTGCCATGAGAAAGCAGTGCTGCTTTATCCGCAAGGTGGAACCATTGAACAGAGCCTTGAGCGGTAATAAAGTCTGGGTTACAGGACTGCGTGCCGAACAGTCATCGTCAAGGGAAAGCCTTCCTCAACTGGAGTGGGATGGAACACACGGCTTATATAAATTTCACCCATTGATGGATTGGACAACGGAGCAGGTAAGGGCATACATTAAACAAAACAACGTTCCCTACAATCCACTGCACGATCAGGGTTTCATCAGTATAGGTTGTGCACCCTGTACACGTGCCATAAAGCCCGGCGAAGATTTCAGGGCCGGCAGGTGGTGGTGGGAAGACAACAGTAAAAAAGAGTGCGGCCTGCACGTGCATAAATAACAGATCAGCTATGCAGAAATAATTGCCGGTTGCTGTTAGAAGAAAAAAATCAGCCGTTAGGCAGCGAACAAAATATAAACGGATGCAATATCATTTAGATTATTTAGAAGAATTAGAGGCAGAAGCGATTCATATATTCAGGGAAGTAGGCGGGCAATTTGAGAAACCCGCACTGCTTTTTAGTGGCGGAAAAGATTCTATTGTATTGGTACACTTGGCATTGAAAGCCTTTCGTCCCTGCAAGTTTCCTTTCCCGCTGGTACATATTGATACCGGTCACAACTTCCAGGAAGCATTAGACTTCAGGGATGAGCTGGTAAAAAATATCGGCGAAAGGCTTATTGTTTGTAAGGTTGAAGATACCATTCGGGAAAAAGGATTGACCGAGCCTAAAGGCAAGTTTGCCAGCCGCAACCAGCTACAGACCTACACTTTGCTGGATGCCATTGCGCAGTATGAGTTTGATGCGTGTATTGGCGGTGGAAGGCGCGATGAAGAAAAAGCGCGGGCAAAAGAAAGGGTGTTTTCTGTAAGAGATGATTTCGGCGGTTGGAATCCCAAACTACAAAGGCCGGAGCTATGGCATACGTACAACGGTAAAATTCACAAAGGAGAGAACGTGCGTGTATTTCCTATCAGCAACTGGACGGAACTGGATATCTGGAATTATATACGCAAAGAGAATATAAAGCTGCCTGCAGTATATTTTTCTCACCAGCGTGAAGTAATAGAGCACCAGGGGCAATTGATAGCAGTATCGCCCTACATCAGGGTTGATGAAAATGACAAAAGAGAATGGCGAAACGTACGCTACCGCACCGTTGGAGATATGACCTGTACGGCAGCCGTAGAATCGGAAGCTTATGATATTGATGACATCATTAATGAGATTGCGGCTACAAGAACCAGCGAACGCGGGGAAACAAGAATAGACGATAAATTCTCCGAAGCGGCTATGGAAGACAGGAAGAAAAGCGGGTATTTTTAATTAATGGATAATGGATGGGAATGGGCAATGAAGTGGATAGAGGAAAATTAATGGATTATAAATAAATGAGTAGTGGCTCACTATTCAACAATAAAATAAGATGGACATTTTAAGGTTTTTGACGGCAGGCAGTGTGGACGACGGTAAGAGTACGCTGATCGGCAGGTTGCTGTACGACAGTAAAAATATTCTCATAGACCAGCTTGAAGCTTTGGAGAGAAGCAGCAAATTGCGCGAAGACGGATCTGTAGACCTTGCTTTGCTCACAGATGGTTTGCGCGCTGAACGCGAACAGGGCATTACCATTGACGTAGCCTATAAATATTTTTCTACACCCAGGAGAAAATTTATTATTGCAGATGCACCCGGCCATATTCAGTATACAAGGAACATGGTTACCGGCGCTTCAAATGCAGACCTGATCATCATTCTGGTAGATGCACGCAATGGAGTAATAGAGCAAACCCGCCGCCACTCCATCATTGCTTCTCTGTTGAATATACCACACATAGTAGTTGCCATCAACAAAATGGACCTGGTAGATTACGCAGAAGAAAAGTTTCAGACAATTGTCAGCGACTACAACAAAGTGGCTGAAGCCCTGAATTTAAAAGACATCAACTTCATCCCCATCAGTGCATTGGATGGTGACAACATTGTAGAAGCTTCTAAAAAAATGGATTGGTATCATGGGCCTACACTCATGCATTTTCTTGAGACAATAGAGGTGCAGAGCTCTGTAAACCTTACCAATGCACGCTTCCCGGTACAATTGGTACTGCGCCCCCAAGTAGACGAACTTCATGACTACCGTGGCTATGCAGGAAAGATTGAAAGCGGCTTTTTCAAAAAAGGCGATAAGATAAAAGTTTTCCCTTCAGGCGTACCCGCAACAATTGCAGCCGTGGAAGTAAACAATAAAATAGCAGATGTAGCTTTTGCTCCACAGAGCGCTGTACTGCACTTAGAAGAAGATGTTGACATAAGCCGTGGTGATATGATCGTGAAAGAAGACGATTTGTTGAAGGTGGCACAGGAGATGGAAGCGCTGGTTTGCTGGATGGATGAAAAACCTATGCAGGTGCGCAACAGGTATATTTTGCAGCACAACAGCAGAAGAGAAATTGTGATCATCAGAGACATAAAATACAGGCTGAACGTAAACACATTGGAAAAAGAGGACAATATTTCTTCAGCACAGCTAAATGAAGTGGTACAGGTTGCTCTGAAAACCGCCTCACCATTGGCTTATGACAGTTATGGAAATATCCGCGAAACAGGCGGCGCAATTTTAATAGATGAAACAAGCTTCGTTACGGTAGGCGCGGTATTGTTTCAGTAAACTATAAATTGTTAGTGTAAAACAAACAATTTTTTTGACTTATTAGTCCACCAAAATTATAGAGAATAATGCATAAAGGAAAAGTTATTATTGCCGGCGCGGGTCCGGGCGACCCAGAGTTGATCACATTGAAAGCAGCGCGCTACCTGGCTATGGCAGATGTGATACTTACCGACAGGCTGGTGAGTAAAGACATCATTGCCGCCCATGCGTCTGTTTTTGCTGAAGTAATTTTAGTGGGTAAAGATGGTTGCAAAAATGGCATGTCTGTAACGCAGGAGGAAATAAATCGTTTAATAGTTATGTATGCTAAGCAAGGCAACACCGTAGTGCGGTTAAAGGGCGGCGATGTAGCTTTTTTCTCGAATGTATTGGATGAATTACAAACACTGGCGCAAAATAATATTGCTTATGAAATTATTCCCGGTATCACTGCAGCATCGGGTGCATCTGCATTTGCAGGCATGCCGCTTACTGCCCGGGGACATAGCCGTGGCGTGCGTTTCATGACATGGTCAGCCGGTAATTATAAGCAGGAAGATAATGTAGATTGGAAAGAATTAGCGCATACAAAAGATACGCTTGTGTTTTACATGGCAGGGGCGAACTGGAAAGAACTGGCCGCACATTTTATAGAAAATCAGGTTGATGAAAATAAAAAGATTGCCATCATAGAGCAGGCCACCACACCTTACCAGAAAGTGCATATTTATCCATTCAATAACATAGATAAAATTACAAACAATAAATTTGTTTCTCCCTCCCTCGTTGTGATAGGCAGTGTTGTGAGCCTTCATCAGCAATTTGCGTGGAAGAAAAATGCAACCCTATCCGGAAACTATTTTCCAGATGCTACAAGGACTGCGATCACCAACGATACCACCATCAAACAAACTGCTTAATAAGAAATACGATGCTAATAGAACCAAAGCTTAACTTATTTAAAGAACTGATCTCAGATGCATCTTCCGATGAACTGGTGTGGATGAATGGCTTTTTGTCGGGAATTCTTTCTGCCAAAGACATAGCGCCAGCCAAACAAAATACAGCAACTGCGCGGCTTTCCGTGATATACGCTACAGAGACGGGTAATGCTAAAGCGCTGGCTACTAAGTTTGCTGCTGAAGGGAAAAAATCCGGAATTAAAGTAAAATTAGCTCCTGCTGAAACATACAAGATCAAGGATATAGAGAAAGAAGAGAATGTAGTGGTGGTCATCAGCACACAAGGTGATGGCGAGCCGCCGTTTTCAGCAGCTAAATTCTTTCATGCACTTCACAATGCTGCTTTACAATTACCTGATCTGAAATTTGGGGTATTGGCATTGGGTGATAGTTCGTATCCCTTGTTTTGCCAGGCAGGTATTGATGTAGATAGGGAACTTGAATTGCGCGGTGCACAAAGAATTTTCCCGTTACAGAAATGTGATACCAACTATGAAGCGGATGCAACGCAATGGTTTGCAAATGTCATAAGTGCGCTGAAAGGCAGTACTCATCAGTCTTCTGGCGTACCGGTTGCCAAAAAGCAAGCGAATGCAAAAAAGATTTACAACGGTATCATCACTACAAATATTAACCTCAATGATGAAGGCTCTTTGAAAGAGACCCATCATATTGAGATCAGCGCTGAAGATTTAGCTTATGAGCCGGGCGATGCCATCGGTATAGTGCCTGTAAACAGCAGAGAGCTTGTACAGGAAATATTGAAGACAGTTGCTGTTGATGAGAACGAACAGGTTACCTGGCGCGACCAGCATACCGACATTGATACGTTGCTGGCCAACAAGGTGCAAGTAGCTTACCTGCCGGAACGCGTGGTGAAAAAATACGCTGATATCACCGGTAATAATATACCCGCAACCCGTATGGATCTTAAGGATCTGTTGAAAATATACCCGGTGAGCGGACGGGAAGAATTCTTCCGGGTTGTAGAAATTTTAGAACCCATTACCCCAAGGCTATATTCTATTTCTTCATCGCTTGAAGCAGCTGCAGATGAAGTACATATCACGGTAGCGCTGGATAGATTCAGTGTGAATGACAAAGAAGTGTGCGGTCATTGCTCGGACTATCTCACCGGCCTTCCGGTTGGCACACAAGTAGATTTTTATGTACACAGCAATAAAAACTTCCGCCTGCCTGCCGCAGATGCAGATGTGATCATGATCGGCCCGGGAACAGGAATAGCACCATTTCGTTCGTTTCTTTTTGAGCGTGATGCACAAGGAGCCGACGGTCGCAACTGGCTCTTCTTCGGGGAGCAACATTTTACCACAGACTTCCTGTACCAGACAGAAATACAATCATTTTTAGATACAGGCGTGCTCACAAAATTCAACGGCGCGTTCTCAAGAGACCAGGAGCATAAGGTTTATGTGCAACACAAGATGCTGCAGCATGCCAAGGAGCTTTTTAGCTGGATAGAAAATGGCGCTCATGTTTATGTGTGCGGCGCACGCGAGCCAATGAGCATGGATGTTGAAAACGCTCTGCTGTCAATAATTTCAAGAGAGAAAAGTATTAATGAAAGTGAATCAAAACAATATTTCGAAAAGCTGGTTGAAGATGGCAGGTATCATAAGGATGTGTACTGATAACTGCAGATTGCAGATCAGGGCATCTTAAAAATTACATTTCACTATTCACTATTCACCATTCACCATTCACCATTCACCAACATCACATCATGGAAAGCACCGTAGAGAAAATAAAGAAACAAAGTAAAGGTTTGAGGGGCTCGCTGCTTGAAGGCCTCAACAATGAAGTAACCGGAGCCATAAAAGAAGACGATACGCAGCTTGTAAAATTTCACGGTATGTATCAGCAGGACGACCGCGATAAAAGAGAGACAAGGGCTGAAAAAAAGTTGGAGCGCTTATACTCCTTTATGGTGCGGCTACGCTTGCCTGGCGGCTTTCTGACTGCCGCACAGTGGCAGGATCTGCATCACATCGCGGGTAAATATTCTACAGGTATCATCAAGATCACTACACGCCAGACATTGCAGTTGCACGGTATTCTGAAACGCCATGCACAACCAACGCACAAAGCTTTCAATCTGATGAAAATAGATTCTATTGCGGCTTGCGGTGACGTAAACAGGAATGTGACAGCTACTGCGCATCCGCAAGTGTCGCAGGTACACGAAGAAGTTTACCGATACGCACACCACATCAGCGATATGCTTCTGCCAAAGACAAAGGCTTACTACGAAATATTTGTAGGCGATGAAAAGGTTGCGGAGAAAACAGAAGATGATCCCTTGTACCAGGAGCGCTACCTCCCCCGCAAATTCAAAATAGGTATAGCCATACCGCCACTGAATGATGTAGATGTTTTTTCAAACGATGTAGGGCTGATTGCTATTGTGAAAGACGGTGAACTTGCAGGATTCAATCTTGCTGCGGGCGGAGGCATGGGGGCTACACATGGCAACCCTGATACATATCCGCGGCTGGCAAGTATGTTGGGCTATATTAAAAAGGAAGATGCCGATAAAGTGATTTATGAGATAGCTACCACGCAAAGAGATTTCGGCAATCGGGAAGACAGGAAGTTTGCCAGGTTGAAATATACCATTGATAAAATGGGTGTGGATGTATTTAAGAAAGAAGTAGAAGCAAGGAGTGGTGTGGCTTTCAGCGATCCTGAAACATACTTCTTCAGTCAGCGAACAGATGATTACGGATGGCACAGAAACCATGAAGGCAAATGGTTTTATACAGCTTTCGTTGAAAACGGCAGGGTGCTGGATGATGAAAAAGTACAATTCAAAACAGCATTCCTGGAGATAGCGGCTTCTGGCAAGGCTGATTTCCGTTTTACCTGCAATCAGAATATTGTACTCAGCAATGTGGCTGATGCAGATAAGGATTTTGTTGGAAGCATCCTGCATAAATACGGCATTATACAAAATACAGAACAGTCATCGGTTGTAAGAAAAGGCGCTATGGCCTGTGTGGCGCTCAATACCTGCGGCCTGGCGCTCGCGGAAGCGCAACGTTATATGCCGGCATTTTTAACCAAAGTTGAAGCATTGCTTGACAGGCATGACTTATTGAACGAGCATATATCTATCCGCATGACCGGCTGCCCTAATGGTTGCGCGCGTCCTTACATGGCGGAGATAGGGCTGGTGGGCACGGCTCCGGGGCATTACAACCTAATGATAGGAGCCGATGTGATCGGTCAGAGATTGAACACGTTGTTTAAACCCAATATTGACGAACAGCAAATATTGGCTACGCTGGATGCGTTATTCCTTCAATTTAAAAATGAAAGAAACGAAGCAGAGCCGTTCGGGGATTTCGTACATCGCAAAATTTTAAATCAAACATATGCATAATAAAGATTTCATTCAAAGCCTGTACAGGCATCACAATACCATACAGGCGCATTTGCCGGATAAGGAACTCAGCCAGCAATTCATAGATCATTTATACAATTTTCTTTTTATTCCCAAGCAGGGCATTAACAGTAAGGAGCAAGAAATAGAAAAAACGCTTCATGCTTTAAAAAATCATCTTTCTACGCTCATCTACGAAGTAACCAACGACGTACCTGCAGCACAGGAAGCCGCCGAAAAATTCTTTAGTGAATTGCCCGAACTTTACGAGGAACTGCTCAATGATGCGAAGGCCTTTATTGACAATGATCCTGCGGCTTTAAACCTGGCAGAGGTGCTCAATGCTTACCCCGGTTTTTATGCTATCAGCGTTTACCGTATTGCTAACTCATTGTGGAAGCAAGATATAAAAATACTTCCGCGCGTATTTTCAGAATATGCCCACAGCAAGACAGGCGTAGACATACATCCCGGCGCTACTATTGGAAAAGAATTTTTTATTGATCATGGTACAGGCGTGGTAATTGGTGAAACTGCTGTCATCGGCAATGGAGTGAAAGTTTACCAAGGTGTGACTGTCGGCGCATTTAATTCAGAAAAAAATAAGCGTGCTGAAAGAAGACATCCGAAAATTGAAGATAATGTAATTCTATATTCGGGAGCTACAGTGTTAGGCGGAGATACGGTTGTCGGGCGCGATAGCATCATTGGTGCAAACGTGTGGCTCACACACAGCCTGCCACAGGCTTCGCTCGTTTTTCACAAAAGTGAAGTAGTAAGGCGCGGCAAGGATTCTGTGGCAACCCTACTTACGTAGATGGCGGATGAAGAACTTTTACAGGATAAAAAAAAATGCTGATGCACCCAACCGAAGAAAACTCCAGAACTGCTAATCATCTTTTCCCTGTTTTCCTGAAGCTTGAAAACCTGCGTGTATTGCTGATAGGCGGCGGAAACGTAGGTGTGGAAAAGCTTTCAGCGATCATGAAGAATGCGCCATTGACTAAGGTCACAGTAATTGCAAAGGAAATTGATGATCGCATTTTACAGATGCAACGCAGGTATAGCATTGAAATTATTCAAAAAGAATATGAATATACCGACCTTGACGGTTACAATATCGTATTCGCAGCAGTGAATGATTTGCAGCTTTCGGCACAGCTTGCACAAGATTGTAGGCGGCAGCGTTTACTGGTGAACGTGGCAGATAAGCCGGATATGTGTGATTTTTATTTAAGCTCCGTTGCCGCTAAAGGAAGTTTAAAAATAGCGGTTTCTACCAATGGCAAATCTCCCACATTTGCCAAACGGCTCAAGGCCATTTTGGAAGATGCAATTCCTGATGATACAGAGTGTGCGCTGGACAACCTGGAAGCTATAAGGAATAAAATACACGGCAACTTTACAGAGAAAGTGCACATGCTGCATCAGGCTACTTCATCACTTTCGCTGCATAATGGCTTGCCGGCATCACAACAATCGATATCTGAAATAAAGTGGAAGAAAATAGCCTGGCTGAGCCTGGGAGCCTTCTTCTTTATGATATTTGGCTACCTCATTATTTCCCTGATACCATTGAGAGAGATCGATGTTTTAGTTTCTACACTGGATAAGACTTTTTACTGGATGATAGCTATCGGTTTTGTTGCTCAAATGGTGGACGGTGCTCTGGGCATGGGTTATGGAGTTACTTCCACAGCTGCATTACTCAGCGTAGGCGTGCCTCTTCCTGCTATCAGCGGCAGCATTCATACCGCAGAAATGTTCTCCAGTGGCGCTTCCGGTTTCAGTCATTATAAGTTTGGCAACATCAACAAAAAACTGTTGCGTACGCTCATCATTCCCGGCGTTGCGGGGTCTATTGCTGGTGCAGTTTTGCTGTCTGTGCTAGGCATTAAGCACGCAGACTACATTAGGCCATTGCTTGCGGTGTACACCATGTTGCTTGGTTCACGAATTTTATACAATGCATTCAAAAAAAGACGGCGTTCAAAAAAAGTAAAGCGCGCCGGTTGGCTGGCGCTTTCAGGCGGCTTCCTAGATTCATTCGGAGGCGGAGGTTGGGGCCCGCTTGTTACCAGCACGCTAATATCAAAGGGAAAGACGCCGCGCTACGTGATAGGCACAGTGAGCCTGGCAGAATTTTTTGTAACATTCGCCAGCGCACTAACCTTCTTTTCTTTTTTAGGCTTAAGTCATTGGCAGGTGATCCTGGGATTGATCCTCGGCGGCATTTTAGCAGCACCCATTGCTGCACGCCTTTCCGGAAAGCTTCCTGTAAAAACAATGTTCATCGGTGTAGGATTGTTGGTAATTATCTGGTCGCTGAACATTTTACTGAAAAGTTTTTGGGGATAATGAACAGGGCAATATTGCCGCAAAGTTTTTTTGGATTGTATTTCCTTTGCAAACACGGTGGTTAAATGAATCATTTGAAACACAGGGGCCACAAGGTGAACTATTATTGCCGTGAAGACACTGAGCCGCTAAGTTTTTGCATTATATTTTTTTATCATCTTTTTTGATCAATCTGCCTATTGGCAGCAAAAAAATAGCGTCCCGCTTGGAACGCTATTTCATCTGGTGTTCTAAAGACTAATACTCATCAAACTTAATATCATCAATAAAAGAATTGATGTTTTCTTTGGTTTCACCAGTTTTCCTTTCCAGTCTGCCTAACAATTCATCTTCCTTTCCTTCTTCGTATAAAAGATCATCGTCAGTCAGGTCTGCCCATTTTTGCTTAAGGGTGCCTTTTACAACGTTCCAGTTTCCTCTTACTTTTTCTGAAAATGTGCTCATAGTTTTCTGTTTTAATAGTTAACGAATTGCCATAGTATATGGCTGGTAATGAAATATTTATATGCAAAATCAAAGCCAAATCGCATGCAAAAAATAAAGTTTGGAAAAGATTATGCTTTGTGTTAGCAACACTATAATTACCATCCGCCACTAGCGCCTCCGCCGAAGCCGCCTCCACCGCCGAACCCACCGAAGCCTCCGCCTCCGCCGCCAAAGCCGCCTCCGCCCCAGCCACTGCCGCGGCTACCGGTATCTATCCAAATGGGTGGAATATAGTTGCCATAACCTCTGCGGCTAACCATGCCTCCGCCCCTGCCGCCTTTTCCGCCGCCACCGCGGAATGCACGCATGATAAATATAAACACCAACACGAGAAAGATAATGGAAGACAGGCTAATACCTTTGGAACTTTTTTCTGCCTGACGCGGTTCCCGGTATTCACCTATGGCTGCTTTCGCCAAAGCATCGGTTGCTTCGTCGATACCACGATAGTAGTTTCCTGCACGGAAATTCGGAGTAATATGGTTATCTATAATGCTTTTGGCAGTAATGTCAGGGATAGCGCCTTCCAGCCCGCCGCCTACTTCAATCCTTACCTTCCGATCGTTGAGTGCGATCAGTAAGAGTATACCGTTATTTTTTTCTTTGGCGCCTATTCCCCAGGTCTTTAGAACCTTGTATGCGTAGTCTTCTATCGGATAGTCGTCCAGCGTAGGGATTACCAGTACTGCGATCTGGTTAGATGTGCTGTCGTCTATCATCACCAGTTTTCTTTCCAGTATATCAGCCTGTTCGGGCAGGAGCGCATTAGCATTGTCCACCACTAAGCGGTTTGGCCTCGGCGGGATGTTTTGCGCATGCAACTGCATAAAGCTGAGCAAGGCAACCAGGAACGATAGTAGAAATTTATTGGTACGGTACAAAATGTTGAATTAAAAAGATTAAGACCCGAAGATAATATCATCCGGCAGCTCATTTTTGTTGTTTTCTGCCGGTGCAGGAAAATGTGTCTTCAGTACAGCGCCTATATCGTTGATCACATTTACAATACCGGCAACAAACTGATCACTCTTAAATTCCGAAATAATCTTCTGTAATTCTTTATCCCAGAATTCTTTTCCTACTCGCTGATGAATGCCTTCATCACCGAAAATAGCCAGCTGCTTATGTTTCAAAGCTATGTAAATGAGCACACCGTTCCTGTTGGCTGTCTGGTGCATTTGTAAGTGTTCAAAGATAGCTACCGCTTTATCAAGTGCATTTACATATTGGCACTTACTTTCCACAAAAAGCCGCACCTCTCCACTCGTATGCATCTCTGCCTCCTGGATGGCGAATATGATCTGTTTCTGTTCTTCTTCGGTAAAGAAGGCGTTTTTGGATTTTGTCCTGAAGAATTTTATCATTATCTGCTGGTATCTGTTGCCGGGTTGCTGAAATCTACGCTCGGAGCATTTTGCGAACCGGGATCTGCTTTGAAACCTTCTTTTGGTCTGAATCCAAACACGCCGGCGAAAATATTGCCCGGGAACCTTCGTGCCACGTTGTTGTATTCCTGCACTGCAGTATTGAATTCATTTCTTGCAACGGTTATGCGGTTTTCAGTTCCTTCCAGTTGAGTCTGCAGGTTTCTGAAGGCGTCGTTTGCACGTAAGGTAGGATAATTTTCCGCAACCATCAATAAGCGTCCCAGCGCTTGTGACAATTGACCCTGTGCATTCTGGTATTGCTGTACCGCTTCAGGCGTAAGGTTTTCGGCATTTACTTTCATCTGCGTAGCAGAAGCACGCGCATTGATCACATTTTCCAATGTAGATTTTTCAAAGTTGGCTTCACCTTTTACAGTAGCTACCAGGTTAGGAATAAGGTCAGCTCTGCGTTGGTATTGGCTCTCTACATTATTCCATTTGTTCTTTACATTTTCATCCTGGCCTATCAGCGTGTTGTAAGTATTGCAACCGCCGCATCCTGCCAGAACCAATACGAGAACAATAATAATTAATAAAGCATTTCTCATTTTTAGTGTTTTAATTTTAGTAATAGGTACAAAGCTAAGATTTATATCAAATATCTTACCAACTTAAACAGTTACGTATGCAAGGATGAAACCATCAGTAAGCGTAGGATTGTTAGTAATAAAAAGCTATTTTTGGTATAAGAAAGCTTCTCGTGAATTAGCCATAAGACCAGTAAGCATAAAAAATACACATATAAAATAGCCATAAGCAAAGTTGCATACCAACAGTTAATGAATAAAGGCTATTCCATGTGGCAAAAAGAAAAAATTAAATATTAACACATGAAACAACTGTTTCTCTTTTTCGCTTTCATATCTTTTTCCGCTGTAGCAATGTCTCAAAGTAAGTATGTGGGCAAAGAAAAAGTGATAGATCCTTTCAATTACCGCATTACCAAAACCGCGACTTACCAAAACGCAGCAGTTGCCACAGCGCACCCGCTGGCGTCTGAAGTGGGCGTGCAGATATTGAAGCGGGGCGGCAATGCTTTTGATGCAGCCATTGCCGTGCAGTTTGCACTCGCGGTGGTTTATCCGCAGGCGGGGAATATTGGCGGCGGAGGTTTCCTGATGGCAAGAACTGCTGCCGGCAAACAGGTAGCTATTGATTACAGGGAAACAGCGCCCGCTAAAGCATACAGGGATATGTACCTGGATAAGGATGGAAAGCCTGTTGAAGGATTGTCTGTAAACGGGCACCTCGCATCCGGCGTGCCGGGTATGGTAGCAGGGCTGGCAGCAACAGCGGCCTACGGCAAGATGCCGTGGAAAGACCTCGTAGACCCTGCCATCTCACTGGCACAATATGGCTTTGCCATCACCAAAGAAGAAGCAGCTAATCTTAACGCTATCAGGCAAGATTTACTGAAATACAATACCATGCCCACAGCGTTTACCAAAGACCGGAAGTGGATGGAAGGCGATGTGCTGATTCAGGCTGAGCTGTCAGAAACACTGAAACGTATCCGCGATTACGGCGCCAAAGGATTTTATGAGGGAAAGACTGCAAGGCTGCTGACAGAAGAAATGCAAAGAGGCGGAGGCATTATTTCAGCGAAAGATCTTAAAGCCTATAAAGCGAAGCACCGCAAGCCTGTGGTTTTTTCATACAGGGGCTATGAAGTAATCAGCTTTCCGCCGCCCAGCAGCGGAGGCATATTACTTGGCCAGATGTTGAAAATGGCTGAGCCTTTCCCTTTGCAGTCCTATGGCCACAACAGCGCAAAGGCAGTGCATTTGCTTACTGAGATTGAGCGAAGAGCTTATGCTGACAGGGCTGAATACATGGGCGATCCCGATTTCTATAAAGTGCCGGAGAAAGAACTATTATCGGCTAAATACCTTACCGGCAGAATGAAAACATTTGATCCCCTAAAAGCATCAGTCAGCAAAGAGATGCAGCATGGCAACGTGTATGAAAGTGACCAGACTACACATCTTAGTATTGCAGATAAAGCCGGAAATATGGTAGCTGTAACCACTACGCTCAATACGTCTTACGGTAGTAAGGTAGTGGTAGGGGGCGCCGGTTTCTTTATGAACAATGAAATGGACGATCTCAGCATTAAGCCAGGAGTGCCCAATGTGTACGGAGCTGTGGGCCGGGAGGCTAACGCAATCGCGCCCGGTAAAAGAATGCTCAGCTCTATGACTCCTACACTGGTGCTTAAAAATAAAAAACCTTTCATGGTGGTAGGTACACCGGGAGGTACTACTATTCCCACATCTGTTTTGCAAAGCATAGTAAATGTAATTGATTTCAGGATGCTGCCGCGTGAAGCTATTGATGCGCCTAAGTTTCATCACCAGTGGCTGCCAGACCGGATTGATGTGGAGAAAAGTTTTCCCAAATTTGTTGTTTCCGAATTAGAGAAAAAAGGCCATACGGTAAACCAGCGCGGGCAAATAGGAAGAGTGGAAATGATCTTGTTTGAAAAGCGCGGCCTGAACACAGCTGCCGATTCGCGCGGCGATGACAGCGTAGCCGGGTATTAAAGTTGAGGAATGCTGGTCTTTATAGAATTTGCATGTTTACAGCTCATCCTGCTGATGCTGGGTGCAAAGTTTATTGTTTATAACTCAAAGAAATATTAATTTTAATGAATAACCATAAAGATTAAGCAATGGTTGAAAGCGCCTAAATCTAAAAAGTTCCCGATAACTATCGGCACAAGTGGAAAATAATAAAAGCATACCATCAACAAAGCTATGTGTTGGCAAATAATTTATGATGGTCAGCTGCTCTTTGCGGTTGTAATCCCGAAGCCGTATCGGGAAAGTTCAAATATCCTGTTAGCTCAGACATTGCAAATGCCGATAGCCGTGCTGAATATTTTATTAGTTATACTACTTATCAGAATTTGAGATATGAAGGCGAAAGCATTTAAAGTGGCATACATTAATGAAAAAATCAGGATGATGCTTAAAGAGCATGAGGATTCTTTGGGCCAGAGTACTCCGGCTTCCAGCCGTACTGTTTTTGTCAAACTAAACCTCTTTGTAGTCTATCTTATGCCAATCCTTCTCTTTACTTGCGGCACTACTTCCTTCGCATATAGTTCTGTGGATTTCTGTACCAGTTCGTGAGGTACGGTTCCCATGCTGGAATGCGCCATAAATCTCGTGAAGCCGAACATTTCATGTTCCATCACAATTTTGTTCACTACTTTTTCTACGCTTCCTACCATCAGCGAACCGCGTTCGCTGCGCATAAATTCGAATTGCTGTCGTGTCATAGGCTGCCAGCCGCGGTCTTTGCCTACGCGATCCATCATCCGGGCATAATGTGGGAAGAATGCATCGGCAATGGTCTCGTCATCTTCGCCGATAAGCACGTGGTTGTTGATGCCCACCTGGAGTTCTTCTGCTGAAGTTCCGTTTTCCCAAGCAGTCTTTTTATACAAATTAATAAACGGGATAAAATTTGACGGCATTCCACCGATGATGGCAAGCATTAAAGGGAGTTTCAGTTTCGCTGCACGTACCGCTGAAGCCGGAGTTCCGCCCGCAGCCAGCCACACAGGAATTTGCCCGTCCAAAGCTCTGGGATAAACACCCAGGTTGGAGATCGGTTTTCTCTGGCTGCCGCTCCACGACACTTTTTCCGATCTGTTGATGGCGAGTAGCAATTCGAGTTTTTCTTCAAAAAGCTCGTTGTAATTAGATAGGTCGTAGCCAAAAAGCGGGAAACTCTCAATAAACGAGCCGCGGCCGGCCATGATTTCTGCTCTTCCGCCGGATATAAGATCTACCGTTGCAAACTGCTGGTAAGTGCGTACCGGATCGTCGGAACTTAAAACAGTTACAGCGCTGGTGAGTTTAATATTTTTGGTGACGGCCGCCGCAGCTGCCAACACCGTTGTGGGCGATGATACTGCATAATCTTCCCGGTGGTGCTCGCCGATGCCGAATACTTCTATACCCAGTTCATCTGCCAGTTTTATTTCTTCCAGCAGGTGCTGTATTCTCCGGTGTGCGCTTATGCCTTTTCCCGGGACTGTTTCCGGCGCCATATCTGCAAAAGTCATCAGTCCGAATTCTATTTTTTTCATCTGTATTTTTTATTTTGCCGTTGTTGCGGCTGTTAAAATTGTCATATGCAATGCCTTTATACACCAATAGTTGGTATGCAGGTTTTGCTTATGGGCTATTGCATTGCGTATTATTTATGTACAAAAATATGATATAGAAGGTTCTGAAAAATTAATCTATATTAATGTTTGCAGATATCTCTTTTACGTATCGGCACAAGCGAACGCTTGTGCCTGATTATTTCAATTTGTAATTTCTATCTATCCACATTTCTATTTAACCTGCTTTAGCTGCTTTTGATAGTATTTACACACAGGCCTCAGCCCACAAATCTCACATTTGGGCTTCCGTGCGATGCAAATATACCTGCCATGTAGTATCAGCCAGTGATGGGCTTTATGTATAAGCTCTTGAGGAAAATTTTTTGTCAATTGCCGCTCTGCAGCCAATGGCGTTCTGGCATTTACCGTAAGGCCTATTCTGCCTGCAACTCTGAATACGTGCGTGTCTACGGCCATGTTTGGCTGTTTGTCTACAACAGAGGTAATTACGTTAGCTGTCTTTCTGCCAACACCGGGCAAAGTAATGAGTTCCTGAACGGTAAGTGGTACTTTGCCACCAAAATTTTCCTGCAGCATCCTGGCCATGCCGATCAGGTGTTTTGTTTTGCTGTTGGGGTAAGAGATGCTTTTGATCAATGGAAACAGTTCATCAATGGTTGCCTGGCTTAATTCTTTGGGTGTAGGGTATTTGTGGAAAATAGCAGGTGTGGTAAGGTTTACGCGCTTGTCGGTACATTGGGCAGAGAGTATTACTGCTACCAGCAACTGGTATGGATCGTCGTAAATTAGTTCCGTTTCTGCATCGGGAGAATTCTTTTCAAAATATTCTATTACAAAGGCATATCTTTCTTTCTGCGTCATTGCCCCAGGCTGTTTTTTCAAAGATATCAACTAAAGAATTATTTTTTGGCTGTAGAATCTTTTGCAGGCTCTACAATAAAAATATCTTCATCAGCTTTTTTCATAAACAGGTTTTCGCGTGCGTAGGTCTGCAGGTTTGCCGGATTGGCTTCCAATTCAGTCAGTTGCTTTTGTAGTTTGGCAATTTCTTTCTCATAAAAAGCCTGTCCTTCTTTGAGTTCCTCGAGTTGCTTCTGCCTGTCCATTTGCACAAAAACATCGTTCTTGTCGTAGAAAAGCATCAGTACAAAAAATACTACCGTAGCAATGAAAAATTTGCTCCTTACAATTCTGAATATGGTGTTGAGGATATGCACTAAGTGCAAAGTAAATTCATTTTTAATAATAAAAATTAATTTTTCTTTTTTTCAGCAACGCTGCAAACAGGGTATCAGCACGTTGGTGATAGCCGCGAATGCTTTGCTGCTGTATTAACTCCATAAAAGGGAATGCCTGTTGTATAAAACGGACCGCATCTTCATTCTCTTTTATAAAAACAGAGCAGGTACTGTAGAGCAGATAGCCGTCTTCCGCTAAGTGAGGCAGTACATGTTGTACAATGCTTTTTTGCAGGCTGGCATAGACATCAATCTTTTCCCGGTTAAAAAAATATAATTGCTCCGGCGTACGCGCCCAGGTACCTGAGCCTGTACAGGGCACATCGCAAATGATGAGCTCAAATTTACATCCGGGATCTACAGGTTTGGTAAGGTCTCCCTTAAACATTTTTTCTACCGGCACACGCGCCTCTCTTAGTCTTTTTTTTAGGTTGTGAATGATGGAGGGACGAACGTCTGAAACTGTAAGCCTGATGGGTTTCAGCACATCGAATGCAAGGATCGATTTTCCGCCGCTTGCAGCGCAACAATCCCACACAGAGCATATATTTTCCTGTTTCAAAGGCAATAAAAAATCCCCGGTTTTTTGTGAACTGCTATCCTGCACCACCGCATCAGCATTCAGTTTCAGTATCCCGGCAATGTTTACAGCGGATTTCAGTGCAATGGCCCCGCCTTCATGCTCAAAGGGAATGGATGCACGTGTGAGTGCGTCTGTTACTGTTTTACTTCTTCCGGGCCTGATGCGTAAAAATGTTTTGGGTTGTACTAGGAAAGAACGGGCAAAGCTTTCACCGGCAAAACTCATTTCATCTTCAAAGGGGAAAATGTTTTTAACAGAAAACCCGGGATATATATTTGCAATAAACTTTATCCTTTCCTCTAAAACCGGAGAATGGTTGTCAACAAATTCTTTACTAAAAAGCGATTTCCATTTACCAGGGTCGTTTTCACAAAGATAGAGAGCAGCCAACAGTCTTTCTCTAAAACTCAATGCAGTTAAGGCTTTGCCGGCACGGAAGTAAGTGTAGCAAAGGTGTGTAATTGTTTTCCTGTCTCTTGAACCATGCTTTTTATTTTGCGAAAAATAGTTTTTTAAATAATGTTGCAGAGGCATAGAGCCATCGTAAGCGGATAAAATCTTTTCTGCTGTAGCTATATATTTTTCCAACCATTGCATTGCACAAATATAAAGTTTAAGTAAATGTCAGTCGCAGTTTTGTGTTCGTTGGAATCCATAGTACTTTTGAAAAAAAATTACAAGTATGATTTTAGAAGTAGCAGTATTTAATATTTCTTCCGCCATACAGGCAGAGCGTGCAGGCGCCGACAGGCTTGAACTTTGTGAAAACCCGATGGAAGGAGGTACTACGCCTTCTTTCGGTACGCTCAAAACAGTTCGGGAGAAAATCGGCATTCCAGTGTTCCCCATCGTCCGGCCGCGTGGCGGAGATTTTTTATATAATGATGATGAGTTTAAAGTAATAAAAAAAGATGTAAAGCTGTGTAAAGAGCTGGGCTTTCCCGGCCTGGTACTTGGCCTTCTGAAAGCAGACGGCTCGATAGATGTGGAGCGTACTAAAGCGCTGGTAGAACTGGCTGCTCCGCTGGAAGTAACGTTTCATCGGGCTTTCGACAGGACAAACGAACCGTTAAAAGCTTTAGAAGATGTGGTAGACACCGGCTGCAAACGCATCCTCACCAGTGGCCAGGTGCCCAATGTAGGCGATGCGACACCATTGATAAAACAACTGATTGAAAAAGCCTCAGGGCGTATTATTATTTTGCAGGGCAGCGGCGTGCGCTCCTCTAATCTTCAAAGGTTGGTAGAGGAAACCGGCGCAACAGAATACCATTCTTCGGCAAGGAAATCAGCAGAAACAAAAATGAAGTTCACAGTAGCTTCCATGAATGAGAATCTTACGGGCACAGAGGTTGACCAGGAAGAAGTAGGACGTATGCGGGCAATTCTGCACGGCTAAGCATATCGCTGCGGTTGTTGTTTATAAGCAATGTGCGCAAATGATGATTTTTATGATATATATTTTGTAGTTTTATGTTTTCAAATTCATAATACACATGAAATAGCCATAAGCCAAGTTGCATACCAACCGTGAATGATAATAAAGAATGAAGGTTTTGGTTATTCCCTGTGGCAACCAGAAAAAATTAAATATATACACATGAAATAGCCATAAGCCAAGTTGCATACCAACCGCGAATGAATAAAGGCTATTCCATGTGGCAACTGAAAAACAAATAAATATACATACATGAAACGGGTTGTCATTGCATTGATCGCTGCCATAGCTGCCATCATTTGTTTCGTTGCTATTGCCAACGCTTACAAATACAAATTCCGTGCACAGGAAAATATTTCAGTTACAGGCTCCGCAGAAATAGATTTTGAAAGCGACCTGGTAGTATGGTCTGCTTCTTATTCGCGCAAGTCTATGAATTTACAAGAGGCGTATGCCGCCC
Organism: Bacteroidota bacterium; assembly: GCA_023422835.1. Classification (GTDB taxonomy): domain Bacteria; phylum Bacteroidota; class Bacteroidia; order Chitinophagales; family Chitinophagaceae; genus Haoranjiania; species Haoranjiania flava. The sequence goes on from JAFAGI010000013.1 coordinate 203,791, forward strand.
TGAAGCAGGATGAAGGAGCCATAAGAAGGTACCTTGCCGGCAAAGGCATTGCAGCAGCAGAGATTATTTTTTCTTCTATCAACATCAATAAAGAATACAGCTATACCTACGATGCAGAAGGCAACCAGCGGCAAAGTACTTTTAGCGGTTATAACCTTACTCAAAACGTTACGGTGACTTCTAAAGATATCCCGAAAGTAGAAACTATTTCACGTGAGGTGACCGAACTGATCCAAAGCGGCATTGAGCTTAACTCCCAGCCACCTTCTTACTACTACTCCAAACTGTCAGACCTTAAGCTGGATCTCCTGGCCAAAGCTAGTGCCGATGCCAAAAAGCGCGCAGAAACCATTGCCGAAAATGCAGGGAAAAATATGGGCAAGCTTAAGAAGGCAACCATGGGTGTGTTTCAGATAGTAGGTAAAAACAGCAATGAAGATTACAGCTATGGCGGGGCTTTCAATATATCAAGCAAAAGCAAAACAGCTACCATAACCGTGAAAGCAGATTATGCTGTAAAATAAATCTCAGCCAAATTCCTTCACAATCAACATAAACAACCAGGGCTTGTTGATGTTGGAAGGCACCCGATTCAACGATTACACAAATACACAACTTAACTTCATCACTCCTTCACCACAGCACATCATAATATTTACTCCTGCCCCCTGAACTGGAAATTCTTGAGTTTCGGGTTGTAGAAAAAAGTTGTAATAACCACGCCAAGTGTCAGGCATCCGCCAACAACAATGGCGCGTGAAGTGCCCAGCCAGTTTGCCATCACTCCGCTTTCAAAATCGCCCAGCTCATTAGAGGAGCTGATGAACATGGTGTTTACAGATGCAATTCTGCCGCGCATGTCATCGGGTGTTACCAGTTGAAGAATGGTACTGCGAATCACTACACTCACAGCATCAAAGATGCCTGAGAGTATCAAAATGAAGAAAGACAAATAAAAGTTGCGCGAGAGCCCGAAAACAATGATAGAAATGCCAAAGCCTGCAACGGCAATAAATAGTTTTTTACCGGGGTGTGTTCTCAGCGGGAAGAAAGCGATCATCATCAGGGACAGCAAAGCACCAATGCCGGGCGCGGCACGCAAGAATCCGAAAGCACGCGCGCCGGAAAAGAAAGCTTCGGTCTGCGGAAAAAATTCTGCCTGCACCGCCGGAAGCAAAGCAACTGCACCGCCGAACAAAACCGAGAACATGTCAAGTAATTGTGCGCCGAGCAACTCGGGAGTTTTTAAAATAAACTTTACACCTTCGCCAATGCTCTGAAGCACAGGCTCACGCGTAGTTTTCATAACAGGCTTTTTAGCGATGCGAAACACAAGCGCCAGCATGATCATTTCAGTAATCAAAACTACTGCCATGCCTGTTTCTATACCCGAAGCAGCAATTAAAGTGCCGCCGGTCAATGGCCCCGAGACCGTACCTATCTGCCAGGCCATGCTTGACCAGCTTACACCATTGGCATACTGTTGCCTCGGCAGTATCAACCCTATCAGCGAAAAAGCTGTAGGCCCTAAAAAAGTGCGCAAGATGCCGCCGAGAAAAATAAAGAAATATATCAGGCCGATAACCCAGCTTTTGGGAAGATGTGTGGCTGCATAAGAAGTAGTCAGGTAAAAAAGCCCCAACCCGATAACCACATAGCAGCTTACAACGGCAGACAACAGGTTTCTCTTCTCTTTTAAGTCTACCAGGTATCCGGAGAACAGGGAAAAGCAGATCACCGGCACAACTTCGGCAAGCCCGATAAAGCCCAGCGCCAACTTGCTGCCGCCGGTGATATGATAGATCCAGTAAGCAACAATAGTGAATTGCATGGTTAGTGCAAAGCTTAAGCCAAAGCGTATGAAAATAAAAGTCAGGTATTCCTTGTTGCGCAATACCGGGTTCTTTTGCAGGAATGATTGTGTACGGAACATCATAGTTTATTCAGGCAGTGCCAGGTAGTGTTTGCCAATGTCATACTCTTTTTCCAAAGCCTCCAGGATGGTCTGAACATGGCTTTCGTTCGATAAAAAATCAGCATTGGAAGCATCTACAAAAAGTATTTTCATGCTGTGCTGCTGCATATAGCTCAGGTATGTTTCCTGGATTTGTAAAAGATATTCATCCGGTATTTTCTGTTCGTAGGCGCGGTCGCGCTTTTTAATGTTTGCCTGCAACACATGCACGGGTGCATGCAGGTATATGAGTATATCCGGGAATATCAGCTGCTGGTGAATGATGTCGAAAATACGCTGGTATAATTTGTACTCTTCCTCCTGCAAGGTCACTTTGGAAAACAGCAGGCATTTCACAAACAAATAGTCCGACACGGTAATGCTCTGAAAGAGGTCAGGGCCGGAGAGCATTTCCTTTAATTGCCTGAAACGCTCCGCCATAAAGAATAGTTCCAGCGGAAAAGCATATTGCTCCGGTTGTTTGTAAAATTTCGGCAGGAACGGGTTGTCTTCAAATCCTTCCAACACCAGGCGTGCATTCAGCCGTTCTGAAAGGATCTTTGCCAGCGTGGTTTTACCCGCGCCGATATTGCCTTCTATGGTTATAAATCTGTAATTCATCTGCGGACAGCGAAATTACAATTTTGCAGGCAATTATGGCTGTATTGCAAAGACTCCTTTCTACTCGAAGTTGGTATCCACAGAAGGTGGCTGTTGCAAAAGATTGCCGGTTGTTTTGTTTACCTGTGATGTGTCGCTGCTTTCTTCAAGCAGTTCACGGACAGTTTTTTTCAATACAGGGTGCATTATTTCAGCCGCGATCTCATTCAGGGGCATCAGCACGAAATTTCTTTGTTGCATAAACGGGTGCGGAACGCTCAGGTTATCCTGCCGGATTATTTCATCATTAAACAGCAAGATATCAATATCAATGGAGCGGGCGCCCATTTTCTGTTCGCGTACACGCCCCATTTTCAGTTCTATGGATAAGGCTTTTTTCAATACTTCTTCAGCTTTGAGTTGTGTAGTTACCAGCAGCGCCATGTTTAAAAATTCAGGTTGTTGTTTCAGGCCCCAGGGTTCTGTGGCATAAATACCAGAAACCTTTTCGATCCTGCCGATTTCATCGCCGATAAAGCTGATGGCATTCAGCAGGTTTTGTGTTTTATTGCCTATGTTGCTGCCTATGGATAAGAATACAATATTCATGATGCATCAAATGTAATTTTATATTAATAATTTTTTTATAATGCCACCTGTTATTTTTATTTATTGCATATTTGCAATAACATTTACAAAACCGGGATATTATAGTATAACGCTATGATCCTAAGAAAAAGAAACTAAAACATTAACCGATGAATAATTTTTTCAAGGTATTTTTTGCCAGTTTGTTAGCGTTGATTGTGTTTTCATTTATTTCATTTTTTGTAATGATTATTATGATGGCTGCATTCAGTTCAATGGCTACCAACAGCGACAAAAAGATCAGCGACAACAGCGTGCTGATGCTTGACCTGAACAACCCGATTGCAGAACAATCTAAAGAAGATTTTAATTTCGGTACAAATTTTTCAACAACAATAACCAGCGGCTTGTATGATGTGGTACGCATGATAGCACACGCTAAAACCGATGATCGCATCAAAGGTATTTACATCAAGGCTGAAAATAATGCAAACGGCTTTGCTACCAGCCGGGAATTGCGGGAAGCGATCAGCGATTTCAAAAGCAGTAAAAAGTTTGTAATAGCTTACGCGCCTACCATTACTCAAAAGGCTTACTACATAGCATCGGCAGCAGATAAAATATATACCCACCCGGAAGGCGGGCTCGACTGGCGCGGACTTTCCACGCAGGTAATGTTCTTTAAGGGAACACTCGACAAGCTGGAAGTAGAGCCGCAGATATTTTTTGCCGGTAAATACAAAAGCGCTACCGAACCTTTTCGTGTAACCAAAATGACGGAGCCTAACCGTGTGCAGACAGCAGCCTGGCTCAATGATCTATATGACGTAATGCTGCAGGATATTGCCAAGACCACCAAAATAGATACTGCTACCTTACGCAGCCTCGCAGATAATTTCAGCATACAAACTGCTGAAGATGCATTGAGGCATAAAATGGTGCACGGTTTGAAATACAACGATGAAATTCAGACCGAACTGCGCAGATTGTTGGGCAAAAAAGAAACGGATGACCTGAGCTTAGTGTCTGTTGAGAAATATTCTAAAGACAAATTGTATAAAAAAGCGCCGGCTAATGCAGACAAAAAAATTGCACTGGTATATGCCGAAGGCCAGATCATGCAAACTGGCGATACCAAAAGTATGATCACCAGCGAAGAGTATATAAAGCAGTTAAGAAAAGTGCGGCTGGATGATAAAATTGATGCAGTTGTTTTCAGGGTAAATTCCCCAGGCGGCAGCGCACTGGCCAGTGATGAAATATGGCGCGAGATAGAATTGATAAAAAAGAAAAAGCCGGTAGTGGTAAGCATGGGCGATGTGGCAGCCTCCGGCGGTTACTACATTTCCTGCGGAGCTAACCGGATTTTTGCAGACCCTAATACCATTACAGGTTCCATTGGCGTATTTGCCATGACCGGGAATGCGGAAAACTTCTTTAAAAATAAACTGGGCATCACCTTCGATACGGTGAAAACAAGCCGCTATGCGGATTTCGGCAACTTTACACGTGCTATGAATGATACGGAAAAAAGATATTTCCAGTCGTTTGTAGATACTATTTATCATACTTTCAAATCGCGTGTTGCCCAGGGCAGAAGTAAATCCATAGATATGGTTGACAGCCTTGCGCAAGGCCGCGTGTGGTCTGGGCTTGATGCCAAATCTATCGGGCTGGTAGACGAAGTAGGTTCTTTAAAAGATGCCATCAACTATACCGCCGAATTATTAAAAACAAGCAAATACGAGCTGAAAGAATACCCGAAAGAAAAAAGTTTTCTGTCGCAATTTGCAAGCATGTTTGAAGATAATGACGACCTGCAGACAAGATGGATCAGTAAAACATTCGGCGCGGAAAACGCCGCCATATTTAAAAATATTTATTCATTCAGGCAAATGATGCATTCGCCGCAAGCGCTGATGCCTTATACTTTTGATATCAGGTAAGGCTTCAGGCGTGAACCCGGAAAACTAACATGGCTTATAACCAATTTAGAGCAATGCTGGCTATTGCAAAGGGCTCGTTCAAAGCTATTTTGCGAAGCCCGGCCACAGTGGCTTTCAGTCTTGGCTTCCCGTTTATTTTCATTATCGGATTTGGCTTTATCAATAAAGACAAAGGCATAGCCATTCCTGTGGGGTACTCTGCGGCAGATACGGCCAATGCAGCTTTTCGTGTATTGAAAAACATTCCCGGGCTGGAGCTCATGATTAAAGATTCTGCTGTGCTGCGTGAAGACCTGCAAAGAAACCGCATCACGGCTATTGTGCAGGCAAAACCGGACGGCACCGTGCAGGTGGCGGCACCGGAGTTTGCTAATGCTTCAGACATCAGCGTGCTGCACACCTTGTTGCAACACGCTTTTAATAAAGAGGCTGCCCGGGAAAATGCTGCAAACATAGTAAGCAATGATACGGCTGTTATCCGCGGCAGGCAATCTAAATTAATTGACTTCCTGCTGCCCGGCATGCTTGGCTTCGCATTGCTGGGCACCGGTATTTTCAGTGTGGCTTTCCTGTTTTTTAATTTACGCCAGGAGCTGGTATTGAAACGTTTTTTTGCAACCCCCATTACCAAAACAAATATACTCTTGGGCGAAACACTGAGCCAGGCTGTGTTTCAGCTACTCTCCGCCGCGTTGATCATCCTTGCGGGCGTATGGCTTTACGGTTTTACACTGCATAACGGATTGTGGAGTTTTCTGCAGATCATGGTGGTATGTTTTATTACGTTGATCGTTTTTATGGGTTTTGGTTTTGTAGTAAGCGGCCTCTCAAAGACGTCGGGGTCGGTACCTGCGCTGGCTAATATTTTCGCTATTCCACAATTTCTGTTGTCGGGTACATTTTACCCGGTAGAAAAGTTTCCAGAATGGCTGCATCCATTTTGTCAAATGCTGCCTTTAACGCATTTCAACGAAGCTGTGCGCAGTATCGCATTTGACGGCGCATCTTTGTGGGCTTGCCGGCTAAATATGGGCATGCTGGCTCTTTGGGGCCTCATCATATTTTTTGTAGCCTCGCGTGTATTCCGTTGGGAATAATTTAATAGAAATATTTGGCTTATCTCTTAGAAATCAATAAATTGTATTATAGTTTGTATTCATCCTCAAAAATTATTTTATGGAAAATAATATTCCACAGCAGCACGAAGGTGCTTCTACCGATACTGTAAGTACAAAAACATTTGATAATCTACAAAGCGCCAAAGTATTCTACCAAGTTGTAAAAAAAAGAATGATTAGCGTGAATACATGGGATAAATTGGCCGGTAAAATACTGGCTGATTTTAAACTGCATGATCCATCCGGCACAGAGGTAAGCCGCGAGCCTCGCGAAGGAGATTATTTCAGTATAGATATTCCGGGGCCGGGCAATCCTTCCGGCGACGGCCGTGACTGGGTGCGTGTAAAGCAAGTTGCAGAAACGCATTCAGAAGATGCCTCCTGCTTTAATATGACAGTGCAGCCTGCTCCAAGCCCGCTGAACAACGATGACGATGTAGCACATTTCTTCAGCGAAGAAGCAAGCAGTACATTCATTGTAAGGAGAAGCGGCCACGATGTGTCAGCAGAGGTGCACGGAAGAAATGAAAAGCCGAATGTAAAAGGTGTGGATGTATCAGATAAAGTCAGGAATGCAGTAGTTGCAGTGGGCGGCATTTTAGGCTTCAGTAAAATACAATGGAAGTCGCTTACAGAAGGGCTGATCCGGGAAGAGTAATTGTTTATACAATTGTTAAGTTCAATTATACTGCTAAGTCATTGCAAAGCGTTGCACAATTTTAAAGGGTTTACCGGCCCTAAATGATTTGATGTATTGCTGGCCTATTCTGCCGGCTAAGTTCCGGACTATAAGGTGGCAGGAAAATAAGAATGATATTGTCAGGCACTTACAGTTCTTTGGGCTTTATGAAAAATGCCATTTTCTTAGATGATGAATTTTAGCTGTTGCGGCTTTGTCCGGAAGCTGCTTTAAGAAATCTTGAAACATATCGGTCTTGCAATAAGTAGGTTTAGACTATTTATGAAATATATTTTGTATTAAGCAGATTAAGCTTAAACATATTATTATTGATAATAGTTGTATGAAGCGATGTCGCTTAGTTGCGATAAACCGCAGCGAAGGTATAGAATCAATCTTGGAGCGGGAGAGAAGAAGGAATTGTTCACACAGAGTTCCCAAAGTTTCTCCACCAAGCAAATAAAAAAAGAATATGTATCAAAGTAAATTGAAAGCGTAGAGAATTGCTTGAACACAACTTTCTCTACCTCCTGACCAAATAAAAGAGGCTGCCTCGAATTTTGAGACAGCCCCTTTAAAAAACTTCTATCAGAAATTATTTGCCTGCTGCAGCTTCTTCCTGGCGCAATTGACGCGTCATTACAATAGAAGCAACGGGTATACGCGGAGGATTCATGATCTCCATGTTTTCTGTTTTAATATCTTCTACGCGAATATTGCCATTCACTTCAAGGTTGGTAATATCTACCTGGATGGCTTCTTTCAGGTCTTTGGGCAGACATTTTACTTTAATGGTTTTCAGCTTGTGGATAAGTTTACCACCGGCTTTTACGCCTGCTGCATTTCCGGTTAAAGCAATAGGAATATCGGCAATCAGTTTTTTATCTTCTACCAATTCTAAAAGATCAATGTGGGTAAGCACATCCTTTACTTTATCGAATTGAAGATCTTTTAAAATTGCGCGGTGTACTTCACCGTCGATGTTTACTTCTGCCAGCTGGAACTTACTGGTGTAAACCAAAGGTTTCAATTCTTTTGCAGAAGCATAGAAGTTGATTTCTTTAGCACCCCCGTAAATTACACCTGGTACATTTTCCTGAGAGCGAATTTGGCGGGTGGATGCTTTGCCGGTTTCGGTCCTCAGGTGACCCTGGATTGTAATTGTTTTCATGTGTGTATATATTATTTGTTTTTCAGTTGTCACATGGAATAGCCTTTATTCATTGCGGTTGGTATGCAACTTTGCTTATGGCTATTTCATTTTTTTACTTTTTTATTTATGAACACCTCTCAATTGAGAGTGGATGAACAAACTGGTAATACTCTTGTTTTCATAGGCATTTTTTATCGCTATTGCCATAAGGTCTGCCACTGAAACGGTTTTTATCTTAGTTACATCTTTTCTTAACGGTATGGTATCGCATACCACTAATTCTTCCAGCACACTTTTTTCAATATTCTCGTAAGCCTCTCCGCTGAGTATCGGGTGTGTACAAAGCGCTCTCACGCTCCTGGCACCTTTGTCTTTCAATAGCTGTGCTGCCCTGCAAAGTGTACCTCCTGTATCAATGATGTCATCTATCAGGATAATGTCTTTATTAGTCACATCTCCTATCACCACCATGCTGGCTATTTCATTGGCGCGTTTGCGGTGCTTGTCACAGATCACCATTTCCGCATCGAAATAGCTTGCAATTTCACGTACCCTTTTGGTACTACCTACGTCAGGGGCCGCAAAGGTAAGACTTTTTAAATTTAGTTGCTCAATGTAAGGAATAAATATTGCGGAGCTGTCGAGGTGGTCAACCGGGATATCGAAGAAACCCTGTATCTGGGCCGCATGCAGGTCCATGGTGATAACCCTGTCGGCGCCGGATGCCTCTAAAAGAGTGGCAACGAGCTTGGCGCCAATAGCCACGCGCGGCCTGTCTTTCCTGTCCTGGCGGGCAAAGCCGTAGTAGGGTATTACCGCGATGATCCTGTTGGCGCTGGCACGTTTGGCAGCATCAATCATCAGCAACAACTCCATGAGGTTGTCTGTAGGTGCGAATGTGCTTTGTACTAAAAATACATAATCTCCCCGAATACTTTCTAAAAAAATAGGCTGAAACTCGCCGTCGCTGAACTTCTGAAGTTTTATCTGACCGAGACGGGTTCCGAATCTCTCTGCTATTTTGGTTGCCAGTTCAATAGAGCCTGTGCCGGAGAAAATCTTTACGGAAGGATTTATCATCGCTGAAATTAATAGGATTGAAACTTTGAATAGTGGCAAAGATAATTTTATACTACCAAAAAACTAAATTTTTATTATTTTTATGTGAATAACTGCAAGCACCATGTCTAAGATTTCCATAAAAAACTGGGCAGAAGACGACAGGCCAAGAGAAAAGCTGCTGAACAAGGGTGCCGGTGTACTGAGCAATGCAGAGTTGCTGGCTATTATTATCAACAATGGCACAAAAGACCTTTCTGCGGTAGATGTAAGTAAAAATTTGCTGGCAGCCACGGGTAACAGCCTTACTAGGCTTGGAAAAATGACGGTAAAAGATATTTTACAATTGAAGGTAAAGGGCATCGGCGAGGCTAAAGCCGTATTCATTGTAGCGGCGTTGGAATTGCTAAACCGTAAGAACCAGGAAGAACATACCATCTCAACATTTAATTCCAGTAAAGATGCCGCAGCTTTTGTGCGCGCTAAGCTACAGGCTTATACAAAAGAGGTGTTTGGCGTTTTGTTTTTAAACCGGGCAAACAGGATCATAGCATTTGAGATTATCAGCGAGGGTGGATTTACTTCTACGGTAGTAGATCCCCGTTTGATATTTAAGCGGGCGCTGGTGCACAACACCACTGCCCTTATTCTTTCACACAATCATCCCAGCGGCAACCTGAAGCCGAGCGCCTCAGATGAAGAGCTCACTAAAAAAATTGTATCTGCAGGCCGTTTTTTAGATATACGGGTGCTGGATCATGTGATTGTGAGCGACAACGGCTATTTCAGCTTTGCAGATGAAGGCTTGCTGTAATTAGTTCAGCTGAGGGTCTGTAGGAAAATTAGACATCATTTTATATTCTCCGCCCATGCGCTCCATGCTCATCTTCCAGATAGCGGAAGGGTTGCTGTGAAACACCAGCTCGGGGGCAGCGTTTTGTATAATCCAGGTTTTCTCGTTGCATTCATCTTCCAGTTGCCTGGGATCCCAGCCGCTGTAGCCCAGGAAGAATTTAATTTCCGTTTGCTTTATCAGGTTGTTTTCTACGGCAAACATAGCTTTGTCATAATCGCCGCTCCAGAATATATTGTCTGTCACGGGCACCCCTTTTTCTATCAGGTCCGGGCGCGAGTGAATGAAATGGAGCGTTTCGGGTGCTACCGGCCCTCCGTAATAAGCCAGGATCTTATCTGAACCATTAATGGAAAATTCTTTGTTCCTGCGATCTCTGAATAGTTTGTTGACAACAAATCCAAGGCTGCCGCTTTCATCGCTTTCGCAAATGAAAATGACAGTGCGTTGAAAATAAGGGTCTTGTAGAAATGGGTCGCTGATCAACAATTTGCCTGCCGGTATTTGCATGAGTATACTTTTATTGGTTTACAATCACTACAACAGCATGTTGTATGCTACTAAAGTAAACTTACAAAATTTACGCCTAAAAAAAGCAGTGCTACTGTAATAACTTTTTGTTGGTTTAATTACATTGTAATCTGTATGAAATCATAAACTTATTGCATAGAATTAAGTCTTAAATTTGCCTATATTATATTTGTAATGCACTGATGAATTAGGAAAAATAATCAGGATGCAACCAAGTATGGTCTGGTATTTTTGCATATGAATATAAATACCGGTGAAAAGAAGCATAAAGAATTAGTATCTTATACCAGGCGAAACAAATAGCGATGGAAATTTTAATGCGTAAAAAAACATAAAAATGCACATAAATAGCCATAAAGATTTAGAATTCATACCAACCGGGAATGGGTATTGAATCTAAAAAATGGTTGTTCCATGTGCTAACTAAAAAAACAATAACATACACACATGAAAAAAATAATTTCGCTTGCAGTATTCCTTTGTCCGGTACTGTTGTTTGCTCAGAATTTTAAGATCACGGGCAGGATCGGTAAAACCAATCCTAAAGTAACCAAAGTTGCTTTGTACTATGCACGCAACGGACAAAATATACTGGACAGCGTAGAAGTGCGCAACGGCACCTATTTATTTGAAGGCATTGTTTACCAGCCCACCAGAGCCGATATTTTGGCTAAATATGATGGTAAAGTACAGCCGAGAATGTCCAGAGACCTGAAAACTATTTTCCTTGAACCCGGCAACATCACCATTAACAGCACTGATTCTTTTTCCAATGCTGTGGTGAGTGGTTCTGCTTCTAATGTAGAGTTTGAAAAATTGCAGAACATGGCTAAGCCGTACATGAGCAGGGCAGCGGCAGCTTCCAGGGATTTAGAAGCGCATACCAAATCTAAAAACACGGCTGCGAGAGACCGTGTACAAACCCAGTTGGATGCTATCAACAACGAACTGAAAGAGCAGGTGTACAAACAATATTTCAAAGCAAATCCCAATTCTCCTATCGCACTTTTTGCGCTGCAGCAATATGCAGGCGTGCTCATGGACGATCCCGTGGAGACAAACGCACTTTTCAACCAGTTACCTGCGAAAGTGAAAGAGTCTGCTGAGGGCAAAAGGTTTGCACAGCTCATTAACTTTACCATGCGGGGCAATGTGGGCAAGGCAGCGCCTGACTTTACACAAAACGATGCGAACGGAAAAGCTGTAAAACTTTCATCCTTCAGAGGAAGCTATGTACTACTCAGCTTCTGGGCAAGCTGGTGTGCTCCCTGCCGCGCTGAAACGCCTACCCTCATTAACCTGCACAACAAGTATGGCAACAGCCTGAAAATAATCAGTGTTTCACTCGATAAACCGGGGGAAAAGAAAAAGTGGCTTGACGCCATTCAAAAAGACAACATGACCTGGACACAAATTTCTGACCTGCAATTCTGGAACAATGATGTAGCGGTAAAGTTTGGAGTATCAAGCATTCCGCAGAATATACTTATTGACAGGAATGGAGATATCATTGCCAGGAACCTGCGTGGTGAAGCCTTGCAGCAGCGCATAGCTGAATTATTGAAATAATAAAACTGATAAATTAGCGAATTGATTGAGCATCTACCGCCGGAATTAATCACCTCTCTGCAAAACATCACCGGATTTCATGAGGAGCGATTTAAAGAGGTTCACCGTTCAGATGAACTCGTTACTTCTATACGTATAAATCCTAAAAAGATTTCGGGAGAACAGTTTGACGCTTGTGTTGCTATCCCGTGGAATCCTTACGGTTATTACCTTCCGCAAAGGCCGGTGTTTACACTTGATCCGTTATTGCACGCAGGAGCGTATTATGTACAGGAGCCAGCAAGCCAGTTTTTGTGGGAAGTATTGCGGCAAAATTATCAACGTTCAGCGCCAATAACAGCGCTCGATCTGTGTGCAGCGCCGGGTGGCAAAAGCACGTTGCTATCAACGTATTTTACCAATGGCCTGGTAGTAGCCAATGAAGTGATCAAAAGCCGCGCTGCTGTTTTGGAAGAAAATATCACTAAGTGGGGGAATATGAATGTGGTGGTCACAAACAACGACCCGCAACAGTTTCAGCGGCTGGAAGGCTTTTTTGATGTGATGGTTGTAGATGCGCCTTGCAGTGGGAGTGGCCTTTTTAGGAAAGACAATGAGGCGCTGGAAGAATGGAGCATAGCCAACGTGGAGCTTTGCCGAAAACGCCAGCAAAGAATTTTACAAGATGCGTATGCTTGCTTAAAAAAAGAAGGCATGCTCATCTATTCTACCTGCTCTTATTCTCCTGCTGAGAATGAAGAAATGGTTGATTATATTTTACAGCATTTCAATGTGCAGCCTGTACGCATTGCCGTCGATAAGGATTGGAATATTACAGAAACCATTTCAGAAGCAAAGCAAGGCTACGGTTACCGCTTTTTCCCATATGCCGTACGCAGCGAAGGCTTTTTTGTGGCGGCTTTTTTAAAAAAGGACGGCACTGTTTTTACAGATAGCATCAAAGGCAATGTGGCGGCGGGCACTACGAAAGAAACAGCAGAAATCAATAAATGGATCAGTTATGCCCGGCCTGTATGTTTCTTTAAAATTAAAGATACCATCCTGGCTATGGATGCAGCACAAATGCAGGCATTGTCTGCTATCCGCAGCAATTTATACGTAAAAAAAGCAGGGATAGAAATAGGCGAAATAAAGAACAAAGGCCTGGTGCCGGCACATGCGCTGGCAGTTTCTGAAATATTAAATCACGAGCTGCCTTCTGTGGTGGTGAGCAAAGAAGTTGCGCTTGATTTTTTAAGCAGGCAGGAAATTAGACTCGAAAACATAAACCCGGGCTGGACGGTTATTCAATATAATTCCCTGCCTTTGGGATGGATAAAGGTATTGCCGGCAAGAGTAAACAATTATTACCCGGTAGAATGGAGAATTTTAATGAAAACAAAATAAGCTATTGTTTTATTTAAACTGGTAATTAGATAAATATTTATAATTTTATAGCCCGGTTTTAAAGAATAAAAAAGTAAGGCTGCAATAACTCCGGATCAATTGCAACCATCAAAATAAATAAACAACATGCAACGATTCATAATACTGATATTGGGCCTGGCGCTTTCTTCGCCACTGCTGGCACAGAAGGTGCACACGGTAAAGACAGGCGAAACACTTTCAGGCATTGCTCAGAAAAACGGCACTACGGTGGGAGATATCATGCGGCTTAATGGTATGACAGCCGACAGCAAACTATTGGTTGGCGCTAAGATAAAGATCCCCGGTAGCAGCAAGCCTGCGGGCAGGTCGCACAAAATAGCATCGGGAGAAACTCTTTCCATGCTTGCTGAAAAATACAATACCACTGTCGGCGATATTATGCGGCTGAATGGCATGAATGCAGACAGCAAGCTGGTAATCGGGGAAAGCTTAAAGATTCCCGCAGCAGGCGTTACTGTGGTACGTAAAGACGATGGTACAACTTCTGCCGTTGCGAATGACGACTTTGAAGTTGTGGATGCCAACACCGTTACTACTTTTGAGAGCGAGCCAACCCCGCGTAAAGAAGCTGTAGTTGAGCGCAGTGATAGTTATTACGCATCGAGCTACAGAACTTCAGGCTCCGAAATGATAACTTCCGGCGATGCTAAAATTTTTAAATCTGCCAGCGGCTGGGGCGATAAAAAATACTTTATACTCATGAACGATCTTGAGCCAGGAAGAGTAGTGAAAGTACAAAACGGCGATAAAATTATCTACGCAAAAGTTTTGTGGAACTTAGGCACCGGCAAAGAAAACCAGGGGCTTACCTACCGCATCAGTGATGCAGCCGCGCAGGAATTGGGTGTGAATGGTGACAAATTTACCCTGTCTGTCACTTATTACCGGTAATCATTTGCCATAGAATCAGAAATTATTTTTAATATATTCAGCATGCCCGCTAACTACGGGCATGTTTTATTTTCACAGAATGCAATTGCCACGTTGTATTGCCGTTCATGAACTATTATAGTACAGAGTTTTCCCAGGCATGGTGCATTGCTTAAATACGTAATAAAAACTTTCCCCATGTTTTAATGAAATCTTACCTTTGATCAACAGAGGCGAGCTCTGCAGGAACCATGTGTACTGAACTGATAAATTTATTGAGTGAAAGCTAATACTACAGAACAACCCAAATATATTTTAAACGAAGAGCAGGAAAAGAAAGAGATACTCAGGAATTATCGTGCGCTCATGAAAGCCTTACGCCCCAAGCTGAAGAAAGGCGATAAAGAACTGGTGCGAAATGCTTTCGAGATGGCTGCCGAAGCGCATGAAAACATGCGTAGAAAAAGCGGCGAACCTTACATACTTCATCCGCTGGCTGTGGCAATGATCTGCGTGGAAGAAATAGGGTTAGGGGTGCGAAGCGCTATCTGTGCCATGCTGCACGATACCGTGGAAGATACCGTCATCAGTTTTGAAGATATACAACGGGAGTTTGGTAACGAGATCGCCAAAATCGTTGACGGCCTCACCAAAATCTCATCTGTATCAGATTCCAGCTCCTCCAGCTCACAACAGGCAGAAAACTTTAAGAAGATACTGCTCACCCTTACCGACGATCCGCGGGTAATATTGATAAAGCTTGCAGACAGGCTGCACAACATGCGCACCCTTGATTTTATGAAAACAGAAAAGCAACTGAAGATAGCCAGCGAAACTGTTTTTGTATATGCGCCGCTTGCGCACCGCATGGGCCTTTATGAGATCAAGACAGAGATGGAAGACCTTGCCATGAAATACATGGAGCCTGAAAATTATAAACTCATTGCCCAGAAATTAGCAGAAACAAAAAGAGAACGAAACCGTTTTATCAACGAGTTTATTAAGCCTATCAGGATCAAGCTCGAAAAGGGAGGTTTTAATTTTGAAGTGTATGGAAGGCCTAAAAGCATCCACTCTATCTGGAACAAAATGAAGAAGAAAGGTGTGGAGTTTGAAGAAGTGTACGACCTGTTTGCCATCCGCGTGATCATTGACTCTGAGCCGAACAAAGAAAAAGAAGATTGCTGGAAAGTATATTCCATGATCACGGATGAATACCCGCCTTCTCCCGAGCGTCTGCGCGACTGGCTGAGCAACCCGAAAAGTAATGGCTACGAGGCTTTGCATACAACAGTAATGGGCCCGCAGGGTAAATGGGTGGAAGTGCAGGTGCGTAGCCGCCGTATGAATGATATTGCCGAAAAAGGCCTTGCTGCACACTATAAATATAAAGAAGGCAGCGGCGTGCAGGACGAGGACAGGTTTGATAAATGGTTTGCACAGATCCGCGAAGTAATGAGCGCTGGCTCTGACAGCGTAGACTTTTTGCAGGATTTTAAAACCAGTTTTCTTGTTGAAGAAATTTACGTATACACCCCGAAAGGCGAAGTAAAAATGCTGCCGCAGGGCTCAACCGCCTTGGATTTTGCATTCAGCATCCATACCGCTGTCGGCTCGCAATGTATTGGCGCTAAAGTAAATCACCGGCTGGTGCCCATCGGTCATAAGCTGCGCAGCGGAGACCAGGTAGAGATCATCACCAGCCAGAAGCAAAAGCCTACCGAAGACTGGCTGAACCTGGTGATGACAGCCAAAGCGCGCAACAAAATCAAAGATGCACTCAAGGAAGAGAAGAGAACCATAGCCGAAGACGGCAAATATATTTTACAGCGCCGGCTCGACAATATGGGTGCAGCTTTTTCTGCACACAACATAGAGGAACTGTATACTTTCTATAAGCTTAACTCGCAGCTTGACCTTTTTTACCAGATCGCTATTAAAAAAATAGATTTAAAAGAGCTGAAAGAGTTCAAGGTTATCGGCGACAAGCTGGAACTGCCGCGGCCTGTAAAGCCCGTGATTGTTGACTCGCAGGAAGATAAGCCGCCTGTATACAACAAAAAAGATTCAGAGCTTATTATCTTCGGGGAGAGCAGCGACAAGATCATGTACACGCTTGCCAAGTGTTGCCATCCCATTCCCGGCGATGATGTTTTTGGCTTTGTAAGCACCGGCAAAGGCCTGATCATTCACCGTAACTCATGCCCGAATGCACCACAGTTGCTGGCTAATTACGGCCATCGAATTGTAAAAACCAAATGGGCCAAGAATAAAGAAATATCTTTCCTTACAGGGGTGGAGATCATTGGCGTAGACTCCTTCGGCATGCTAAGTAATATTACTGCTGTAGTCAGCAATGATATGAGCATCAATATTTCCGCGCTTTCCATAGAATCTGAAAGCGGATTTTTCAAAGGCCGCCTGAAAATATTTGTGCGAGATAAAGAAGAATTAGACCGCCTGATCATAGCGCTGAAGAAAGTGCAGGGCGTGCAAAAAGTCAGCCGGTTCGATGCAGAAGAAAAGTAATGATTGGTATTATTTAAACTAATTTTTTGTCTTTTTTAAGCTGGTTTATGCTGATGTTAATGAAAGTGGTAATTTAGACCTAAGAAATGTGTAGTTATAAATCGAATCGATGGAATTGTTTGTACGGAAAGGATTGGTTAAGCGAGTTATCATCCGGCCATTAAGACCATTAAAAATTTACGTGATGAAACGAAGCTGATAGATTATTTCTACGGAAAGGGTTGTCAGGCGTAGTTCTATCCGGCCATTAATAATATTAAAAAAATTACGTGATGAAACGAAGCGAACGGATTTTATCTTATACGAATGAGTTGGTTAAGCGTATTTCTATCTGGTCATTAACACCGTTAAAAAATTTACGGATAAAATACACTATTCTATGTATTGCTTTTAGCCTGCTCACCCTATTGGTATTTGCTCAAAAAACGAATACTATCCGTGCTTCATCCCCGGACGGCAGGGTTCTGCTTACTGTTGCGATCAATGATAAAATCAGCTGGTCTGTAGAAAAAGATAAGCAGGCCATCATTATGCCTTCAGACATCTCTCTGACGCTTGATAACGGTAAGGTCCTTGGCAGGTTTTCAAAATTCAGGTCCAGTAACATCGCGCAAAAAAGCGGCGTTGTAAAGAGTTTGAATTATAAAAAAGCCACAATCCGGGATAGCTATACACAAGCTGTATTGTCCTTTAAAGATAGTTTTAATTTAATATTTCGGGTATATAACAATGGTGTCGCCTATCGCTTTTCTACTTCTATAAAGCATCCTGTAACTATCCGCAGCGAAGAAGCAAATTTTAATTTCGATAAAGATTATGCAACAGTAGTGCCGTATGTAAATACACATGTCACCAAAAACGGCACCGGAGATGTATACTTCAATTCTTTTGAAAATACTTACAATTATCTAAAGATATCTCAGCTCCATAAAGATACTTTGGCATTTACTCCCATTCTTATAAACCTTGATAAGGGTAGGAAGGCGGCTATTATGGAAGCTGACCTTGAAGATTACCCGGGCATGTTTTTGAAAGTAAAAGAAAACGGTTTTTACGGAGCATTTGCCCCTTTGCCAAAAACAGAAAAACAGGGCGGACACAATAACCTTCAGTCTCTTGTAACTGCCCGTGAAGAATACATGGCAAAAACTGATGGCAACAGGAACTTCCCGTGGCGTATAGTTACAGTAAGTGATGAAGATAAAGAGCTTTTGAATAATGATCTTGTATACTTACTGGCATCACCATCACGTGTTCAGGATCCTTCCTGGATAAGGCCCGGCAAGGTTGCCTGGGACTGGTGGAATGACTGGAACATAAAAGGTGTTGATTTTAATGCAGGCATTAATACAGCTACATACAAATTTTTTATAGATTTTGCGGCTGCCTACAATATAGAATATGTTTTGCTTGATGAAGGCTGGGCCAACAGTTTGGACATTATGGATATTGTACCTGAGATTAATTTGCAGGAAATTATTGATTACGGCAGGCAAAAAAATGTGGGCATCTGGTTGTGGGGAGGATGGCTGCCGCTGAGCAAGAAAATGGATGAGGCTTTAAGCAAATATGCTTCCATGGGCGTCAAAGGATTTAAGGTTGATTTTATGGATCGCGACGATCAGAAGATGGTAAATTTTTATTACAAGCTCGCTGAGAAAGCCGCACAATACAAGCTCATGATAGACTTTCATGGCTCTTATAAGCCCACAGGTTTGCAGCGCACATATCCGAATGTGGTAAATTTTGAAGGTGTTTACGGTATGGAACAGCTCAAATGGGGAAATTACCTGGACATGCCAAAGAATGATGTAACCATTCCTTACCTCCGTATGCTTGCAGGGCCGCTGGATTATACACCTGGCGCCATGTCCAACGCAAACAGAAAAAATTTCAGGCCTATCGGTTCAAAGCCTATGAGCCAGGGCACCCGGTGTCACCAGTTGGCCATGTATATAATTTACGAAGCACCTTTTTCTATGCTTAGCGACAACCCCAATGCCTATATGGCTGAAAAAGAATCAACAACGTTTATTGCTGCTGTGCCCACGGTATTTGATGAAACTATAGCTATAGACGGGCGCGTTGGCGAGTATGCCGTAATAGCACGAAGGAAAGGCGACACCTGGTACATCGGAGGTATGACAGATTGGACAGAACGTGATATTACCCTCGATCTTTCTTTCTTAAAAAACGGAAATTATACCATAGAATTATATACTGACGGCGTAAATGCCGGCCGTGATGGTACAGATTATAAAAAGCAGGTTAAGCATACTTCTTCTGCTGATAAAATTAAGATACACATGGCTCCCGGCGGCGGCTTTGCAGCAACCATACGATAGTATGGTACCGCTTATCCTTTAGTTGTATCGGCTATTTTTACATCTATGCCCATTTCCTGTAAGCGTGTAAGCAGGTGTGCAGGAGCATTGCTGTCTGTAATAATCTGCTGCACGGCGCTCAGGTCGCAGATCTTACCAAACCCTTTTTTGCCGAATTTGCTGGAGTCTGCAAGCACAATAGTTTTCTGTGAGGCTTCAATCATTTTTTTGTTCAGCTGTGCTTCCATCATATTGGTAGTGCTAAGCCCGAATTCAGGATCAATGCCGTCAACGCCCAGGAAAAGTTTACTGAATGAAAAGTCTTTAAGCATATTTTCGGCATATGCGCCGGTAACCGATGAGGAAGTTTTGCGCATAATTCCTCCCAGCTGTATTACTTCTATATTACTATATTGATTAAGCTCAAGAGCTACATTCAAACCCGGTGTGACCACCGTAAGCGTTTCAGTAGGGTTGATGTTTTTGGCAAAATAATAAACGGTAGTGCCGGAGGCAATAAGAATGCAATCATTCGGCTGTATCAGTTGTGCCGCCAGCCGGCCAATTCTTTCCTTTTCAGGCTCGTGTAGAAAAAGCTTATCCTTCACATGTCTGTCTGTGATGTAAGGATCTGTATAGGTTGCACCGCCGTGATTGCGGTATAGTAATTTCTTACCTTCCAAGAGCTCTAGGTCTTTGCGTATGGTTACAGCAGAAACGTTGAGCTCTTTGCTGAGCTCTACTACGGAGACGCTGCCCGTTTCCTGCAGCTTATTAATAATAAACTGGTGCCTGTCTGTAAGACTTAGAACTGACATACAGCGAAATTAGTAACAATTAGTTAATTACATCCATTTGCATCCTGTAATTTTTTTGTTTTTATTTGAATGAAATTTTCTTTCTGTATTTTTTTAAGCAATTATTATTTCATTTTATTTCAAAAAAATATTTTTTTTTCTTTCGAATTCTTTTATTTTTCTTTGTATTATATTTAACTTTATAAAAATTAATTGTAAAAAAATATTAATGTGGATATGGACCGGGATGTAAGTTTAAAACAAATACAAGAGATTAAAGAATGGGATGTGTTGGTTATAGGCGGGGGAGCCACGGGCCTTGGTGTAGCATTGGATGCCGTTAGCAGAGGATACAAAACTTTGCTTGTAGAGCAGAGCGATTTTGCCAAAGGTACCTCAAGTCGCAGCACAAAACTAGTACACGGTGGTGTGCGCTATCTGGCGCAAGGCGATATTGCCTTAGTAAGGGAGGCAAGTATTGAGCGGGGCCTACTGCAAAAAAATGCTCCTCATCTGGTAAAAAATCAAACATTTATTATTCCGGTATATAGTGTCTGGGATAAGATAAAATATACAATAGGCTTAAAGTTTTATGATCGTATTGCAGGCAAGCTTTCTCTGGGATATTCTTTTTTTATAGGCAAAAGAAAAACACTTCGCCATCTTCCGGGTATTCAGGCTAAAGGATTAAAAGGCGGTGTGATTTACCACGACGGCCAGTTTGATGATTCAAGGCTTGCTGTAAACCTTGCACAAAGTATTGCGGATAAAGGAGGCTGCGTAATTAATTACGTAAAAGTATGCGAGCTGATCAAAGATGGTAGCGGTAAAATCTGTGGAGCAATAGTAAAGGATACCGAAACCGCCGCATACATTGAGGTAAAAGCAAAAGCGGTGGTGAATGCAACGGGCGTATTCGTAGATAATATTCTTCAAATGGATAGCCCGTCTGCTCCTAAAATGGTCGTGGCAAGCCAGGGGGTGCATCTGGTGTTCGATAAAAAGTTTTATTCTTCCGATCATGCGCTGATGATACCTAAAACTAAGGACGGAAGGGTACTCTTTGCAGTACCTTGGCACGACAAGGTTGTTGTAGGTACTACAGATACCCCTGTAGGGCAACCGTCTATAGAGCCTCAGGCCTTGGAAAAAGAAATAAATTTTATTTTAAACACTATGGCAGGCTATCTGCAAGAGGCGCCACAAAGAAAAGATGTGCTCAGCATATTTGCCGGGCTGCGACCGCTTGCAGCCCCTAAAAACGAGCAGCAAAAAACAAAAGAAATATCAAGAAGCCACAAAATAATCGTTTCTGATTCAGGATTATTTACGATACTCGGCGGTAAATGGACAACTTATCGCAAAATGGGTGAAGACATGATTAATACAGTAGAAAGTCATTTAAGGTGGCAAAAACGCAGATCTCTCACAGCGTCCATGCCAATTCATGGTTATAAAAAAGACCCGGACTGGAACGATCCGTTGTACGTATATGGAAGCGATGCTGCCTCTTTGCGCACTAAGATTAATACCAATAATAACGGCTGGCTGAGCTATTCTCTCAAAATACATGAAGAGCAGGTACGCTGGGCAGTAGCACACGAAATGGCGCGTACAGTAGAAGATGTATTGTCCAGAAGAACAAGAGTTCTTTTGCTCAATGCACAAAAAAGCATACAGTTAAGTAAAAAAGTGGCTTCCATTATGGCAGAAATGCTGCGCAAAGACAAAAACTGGGAAGAAAAGCAGGTAGCCGATTTTGAGGATATAGCTAAAAACTATATGTTCCGATTTTAAAAAAAAGATTAATTAAGATAAATAATATGCTCCAATTCTTAAAACCCGCTCCGCATAAGGCAAAGCTGCCCGATTCTGAAATAGATGCTACATATAAGAAACTACGCTGGCAGGTGTTTGTAGGTATTTTTGTAGGTTATGCAGGCTATTACCTGGTGCGCAAAGTATTTTCTATGGTTATGCCCGATCTTATTGAGCAGGGATTTACCAAGGGGCAACTCGGCTTAGCACTTTCGGCTATTTCTATAGCTTACGGACTTAGTAAGTTTGTTATGGCTACTGTGTCTGACAGGAGTAATGCGCGTATTTTTTTGCCGCTTGGCTTAATACTCTCTGCCGTAACCATGATCTTTATGGGCTTGCTGCCTTTTGCTACTGCATCTGTAGCTGCTATGTTTGTTTTTCTTTTTATCAACGGTTGGTTTCAGGGTATGGGTTGGCCGCCTTGCGGACGCGTAATGGTACATTGGTTTTCTGTAAAAGAAAGAGGTACAAAAATGTCTATCTGGAATGTAGCGCACAATGTAGGGGGCGGTATTATGGCGCCTCTTGCGATTGCAGGCATATCTGTATTCGGCGTATGGCAGGGCAAATTGTATTTCCCTGCAGTAATAGCTTTGCTTATTGCTTTTATTACTTTTATGCTTGTCAGGGATACCCCGCAGTCATGCGGCCTTCCTTCTATTGAAAAATTTACCAATACACATACCAAAAGCTACGATCAGTCGCACGAAAAAGAGTTGAGTACGCGCCAGATACTTTTGGATTATGTATTGGTAAACAAGTTGATCTGGTATATCGCATTTGCCAATGCATTTATTTACCTGGTACGGTATGGGGTACTCGACTGGGCGCCTACTTACCTGAAGGAAAATAAAGGCTTCTCCCTGTCTGAAACCGGTTGGGCATATTTTTTATACGAATGGGCAGGCATTCCGGGCACATTGCTTTGTGGGTGGCTCAGTGATAAAATATTCAAAGGACGCCGTGCGCCGGCAACCATTATATATATGGTGCTGGTAACGGTAATGGTATTTGTTTACTGGAAAAATCCGCAGGGAAACCCATTGATCGACAACCTCGCGCTGGTGGCCATAGGGTTTCTTATCTACGGGCCCGTGATGCTAATAGGCGTTCACGCGCTGGACCTGGTGCCTAAGAAGGCAGCCGGCACAGCTGCCGGGCTTACAGGGCTTTTCGGGTACCTCGGCGGCGCGCTGTTTGCCAATGCAGCCATGGGCTATGTGGTAGATCATTGGGGATGGGATGGCGGCTTTATAATATTGGTAGCATCCTGTGTGCTTGCAATAGTTTTCACAGCATTTACCTGGAAAAAAGAAATAAAGGAATTGGAAGTACAATAAAAAAGATTAGTAATGAAGAAAAAATTAATTTATGCAGCATTGATGTTATTGGTGTGTTTTTCTATAAATGCAAAAGCACAGCATGTAAGCATCATTCCCCGGCCGGACCGTGTGGAAGCGCTTTCCGGTCAAAAGCCATTCACCATAACGCGCAATACTGCTATTGTGCTTGGTACAAGCGAACTCGAACCTTCCGCTAATTTCCTTAACCTCATTATACAACGCAACTATGGGTTTAAGTTGCCTGTACGTGTCGGTGGTAAAACAGCAAATGCTATTTACCTTCATAAAAACAATGGAGGCAATGCAGTAAAAGGAGCTTATGATCTCAGCTCTTCCCGCAAAGGTATTACTATCGGCGCTGCCGCTCCGGAAGGTGTTTTTTATGGAGTGCAAACGCTTATACAATTGCTGCCTTCACAACGGCTTTCAAAAGTGCCTGTGCCTGCAGTGTATGTAAATGATCGTCCTCGTTTTGAGTATAGAGGCGCCTTGCTTGATGTAGGGAGATATTACCTGCCGGTGTCTTTTGTAAAAGAGTTTATAGACCTCATAGCTTTACATAAAATGAATGTATTTCACTGGCATCTTACGGAAGACCAGGGCTGGCGCATTGAAATAAAGAAATACCCGAAGCTTACAGAGATAGGCGCCTGGAGAAATGGAACCATTACTGGAAGGCTTCCCGGTACAGGCAACGACGGCATCCGCCATGGCGGGTTTTATACACAGGATGAAATCAGGGAAATTGTAAAATATGCTGCCGAAAGGTATATTACCATTATCCCGGAAATTGAAATGCCCGGCCATGCTTCAGCTGCTATAGCCTCGTACCCCGAGCTGAGCACATTCCCCGGAAGAAACAGCTATATTGATCCCAAGACAGCGTGGACGGGCTCTCGCATAGGCAAGCAGGTGCAGCAGACCTGGGGCATATTTGACGATATTTATACCCCATCTGAAAATACTTTTACTTTCCTGGAAAATGTACTGGATGAAGTGCTTGAGCTTTTCCCCTCTAAATATATACATATCGGCGGCGATGAAGCTCCTAAAAAATACTGGAAGGAATCGGCCTTTTGCCAGCAGCTTATTAAAGACAAAAATCTCAAAGATGAGCATGGCTTGCAGAGCTATTTTATACAGCGCATGGAAAAATACCTGAATTCAAAAGGCAGGCAGATTATCGGCTGGGATGAAATATTGGAAGGAGGACTTGCTCCCAATGCTATTGTTATGAGCTGGCGCGGTGAAAAAGGTGGTATTGAAGCAATTAAGCAAAAACATGAAGTGATCATGACGCCCAATACCTATTTCTACCTGGATTATGCCCAAAATGCCCAGGAAGATTCATTGGTTATTGGCGGATACCTGCCCATACAGCGGGTATACAGCTATGAGCCGGTAGCAAAAGAAGTAACACAAGAAGAAGAAAAATATATACTAGGTGCACAGGCCAATTTGTGGAGCGAGTATGTAAGCAACCCTGAGAAAGCAAAGTACCTGCTTTTGCCAAGATTAGACGCAGTAAGTGAAGTATTGTGGACAAGTAAAGAAAACAAAGATTATGCTGATTTTAAAAGAAGGCTTCCGGCTCAATTACAGCGCTACAGATTCTGGAACATCAATTACAATAAAACCTGGGACAACCAGCCCGATAAAAAATAAATATTATTTAAGCATTAGAGACTGAAAAAACAAATAAATACACACATGAAAAATCTATCGTTGTATACAACCATATCTGTTCTCGTGCTGATGGCTTCCTGTGTTGCCTCTAAAAAGGCGCCGGGACTGGCTTTCCCCGTATTTGATACCGAAGCTCATCGCGGAGGCAAAGGACTGATGCCCGAAAATACCATTCCGGCGATGCTCAACGCCATTGAGCTGGGTGTAAGTACACTTGAAATGGACTTGCAAATATCGAAAGATAAAAAAGTAATTGTATCTCACGATCCGTATTTCAATCACAATTTTACAACTACACCCGAAGGGAAATTTTTGTCTGCTGCGGAATCGCGCAAGCTTTTATTGTATAATATGGATTATAGCAACATAAAGAGGTACGATGTAGGGCTGAAATATTACCCAGACTATCCGCAACAAAAAAAAATAGCTGTGCACAAGCCGCTGCTGGCCGATCTTATAGATGCTGCTGAAAAATATGCCGCAGGCAAAGGACGTAAAATGCTGTACAATATTGAGATAAAATCAAACAGGAAAAACGATGGCATCAACCACCCGCCTGTGGCGGAGTTTGTAGATCTGGCTATGAAGGTTATTCTGCAAAAAGGGATTGGCGCCAGAACCATCATCCAGTCTTTCGATCCGCGTGCGTTGATAATCATGCGCCGCAAATACCCTGCAGTAGCTACCTCTTTGCTGATTGAGGGCAGCGATAAGCGCAGCCTGGATGAGCAGTTGCACGAGATAGGGTTTGTGCCTGTTGTATACAGTCCGCATCATAGCTTAGTTACCAGGGAGCTGATAGAAGCATGTCATGCAAAAAATATGAAAGTAGTACCCTGGACGGTAAACGATGTAAGCAGGATGAAAACCTTGATTGCATTGAAAGTTGATGGTATCATTTCCGATTATCCCAACTTGTTTGCCGAGGCTCTGCACTAATAAAAAGATATAAGAAAGCTGCATGCCAGGCGTGCATGAAATAGCCATGAAGATCAGGAATCTATAACAACTGGTAATGAATAAGCAAAACAAAGTTTACTGGTAAAGTATATATCCTTGCAAATTTAAGCAAGAGGATTTTGTGTGGAGCAACCGGATCTTTTCAACCTTACTCCTAAGTACATAGTTTTCTGATCTTTTCTTTCCGCAATTATGCCTCTTTTGTACCCGGCAATACATGCGCAGCAATTAGTAACAATTTGTTAATCAGAGGAATTCAACTCCTCTATTTTTTTGAGTTTTATTTGCAAAAAATTTCTATTTATATTTTTTTTAAGTTCTTGTAGTTTCGTTATATTTCAAATAAAAAATATTTTTTATTCTATATTCTTTCTTTAACTTTGTTTTAAGCAAAATTTTTGAAAAAATAAGGATATGAAATAATTATAAATGAAAAAATCTACAACAACCGGAAATGAGCATTAAATCTAAAAGATGTTATTCCATTTGTCAACAAAAAAAATTAGATATAAACATGAAATAGCCATAAGCAAAGTTACCTACCAACCGCGAATGAATAAAGGCTACTCCATGTGACCATTAAAAACAGCTGCAAAGCGGCACGCTAAATATATATATACATATGAAAACAAGAATTGTATTACTTACGTTTATGGCAATAGCCATATGTTATCACACGCTAGCGCAGACAGGTACAGGCAGAACTATACAAGGTACGGTGTCTAATGTAGAGGGACAGCCATTACAAGCGGTCTCTGTAGTTATCAAGGGCTCTACCACAGGAGCAATTACAGATAGTGAAGGTAATTATCAGATAAGGGTCCCGGAAGAAGGAACCCTCATCTTTAGTATGCTCGGCTATAGTGCACAGGAAGTAACCACGAGTGGTAAAACAGTAATTAACGTACAGCTTATGGAAGTAGGTGCTGATTTAAATGAAATAGTGGTTGTAGGGTACTCCGAAGTTGAAAGAAAGCACGTAGCATCTTCGGTGTCGCAAATGGATATGCAAAAGGCCCGTTACCGTCCCATTTTTAAATTGCAGGAAGCATTCAGCGGTACTATACCTGGCGTAACAAGATTGCAGGGCAGCAACCTGCCGGGCTCAGGAGGAGGCGAAATATCCATCCGTGGCATAAGCACATTGCAAAGAGCATCCCCTCTGGTGATTGTTGACGGCATTGAGCAATCTCTTACAGATCTTGATCCAAACCAGATAAAAAGCATAACCGTGCTTAAAGATGCAGCATCTGCGTCCATGTACGGTTCCAGAGGCGCGAACGGTGTAATTATTATTGAAACAGAAAGAGGATATACCGGTCAGTTCAAAGTTGATATCAACGCGTGGAGCGCAGTGAGTGATGCTATTGATCTTCCTGACTTTGTAAACTTGGCTGATTATATGAAACTGAACAACGAAGCCAAAACTATACAAGGCCAAACGAAATTATTTACTGATGTGCAAATAGAAAAAGCTAAAAGCGGAGAGGTGAAAGGCGTAAACTGGCTGAATGAAGTTATGGAAAGACGCCCGTTTGCCCACAACACTACAGCAAGTATTTCAGGCGGAGGAGGCGTGGGGTCTTTTAACCTGATGCTGGGACATATTAAGGAAGGCGGTCTTAATGAAATTGAAGGAACTGAAAAATTTTCTGCTCGCTTCAATACCAACGTAAACATAGCCGATAAATTTGTTTTATTGGCAGATTTTTATGCGCACCGCCTACAGGTCAACCGGTTATTGGCAAATGATGACGGCCATGGGCTTTATCAAATAGCCTGGAGGATGAACCCTTCTCAACAGCTATATTATGACTCTTCTGACATGCCCAATCATTATATGCTGCACGACGGGCTAAACCCTGTGGCTTCCATAAAACATGGCGGCACTAAAAATTATCTGCACGACAGAAGCACTATCAACCTTCGTCCGAAATACTACATTACCAAAGAGCTGAATGTTGAAGCCAATATTTCTTACATGCTTAATAAATCGGCTAATAAATCAAAAAGAGAAACATTTAAATTTTATGATGGCAATGGCCGCCCTGTTACTATCTGGGGGAATATAGTAGACTCAGAACAAGGGGTCAGCGAAAGCCAGATCACCGCACGTGCCTTGCTCAACTATATTAAAGATTTAAGAGGATCGAAAGATAAAATTTATCTTACCCTTGGCTCTGAAATAATGAATTATGCGTATACCGATTATAAAGAAATAAGCAAAGCCTCGTTTTTTGGCAAACTCAATTATTCTTTTGCTAACCGATATCTTTTAGAGCTTACTGCAAGAGGCGATGGAAGCAGCAAATTTGCTCCCGGTCACAGGTGGGGATTTTTCCCGGCCGCTGCATTAGCCTGGAATGCACATAATGAAGCTTTCCTGCACAATTTAAAGAACAGTGGCATGCTTACTGAACTAAAGTTCCGCTTTTCTTATGGGCTCATAGGAAATGAGAATGTGGATCCTTACCTGTGGCAGGAGGTTGTAAATAACTGGGGCTGGGTAATGCGTGTGCCCAACCCGGAATTTTCATGGGAGAAACAAAACCAGTGGAATGCAGGCGTTGATGTAACTACTCTCAACAAAAGATTAAGCTTCACGGCAGACGTTTATAGAAAATACTCTTATGATCTCATTTTTTCTTCCTTCCCAGTGCCGCCACTTACAGGCGCAAGCAACTTGGAATCTTCAGTAAATGTGGGTGAAGTGGAGAATAAGGGATGGGAATTTTCTGCCAACTGGAACGACAAAATAGGCGAGTTTTATTATAAGATCGGAGGAATGATATTTGATAATAAAAACAAAGTGTTAAAAGCCGGTTACAAGAGTTCAGATACCCTTATTTTTAAAGGAGATAACGATAGGATCTGGTTCAACGGCACAGCCATAGAAAACTACTATGGCTTCCAGACTAACGGCTACTTCCAGACCCAGGAGGAGGTGGACGCCACCACGGCTAAGCAGCCCAATACATTTGTCGGCGACATCCGCTACGTAGATCAAAACGGCGATGGCATCATCAATGATCAGGACAGAGTAATACTGGGAGATCCCTATCCGCACCTAAATTATTCTTTAAACCTGGATATGAAATATAAACGCTGGGACTTTAGCTTTCTCGGTCAGGGTATAGGCAAAAGAACAGGCAGATTGGAAGGCATGGAAGGCTATCCGATTTACGTAGATGGCTCGAGCAATTCGCTGGGTTCGCCAAGGCAATATTATGCCAACAACAGGTGGACACCGGGAACCCCCAACAGCAGGTTTCCACGTGTATGGACAGGCAATAGCGCCAACACGTACCTGAGCGATGTGTGGTTGAGCAACGCTGCCTTCTTTCGGGTGAAAATGCTTCAATTGGGCTATACCATACCTCAGGTTGGAAAATATTTCAAAAATGTGAGGTTATACATCAACGCGCAGGACGCCATCACTTTTACAAAATGGGAAGGACTTGAGCCGGAAAGAAATGGCGGAAATGGTTCGTATCCAAGAATGGCAACCTATAGCTTCGGGATAAGAACAACCATTTTATAATTTAATAAAAAGAAAATAGCCATAAACAGTTCTCGTTGACCAACCACGGGTAAAAATACGGCGAAACAAAGTTCACTGAAAGTAATTCCATGTGACAAAACAAAAAAATAAATAGATATGAAATAGCCATAAGCAAAGTTGCATACCAACCGCGAATGAATAAAGGCTATTCCATGTGATCATAAAGAAAAAATTAAACATTAACACATGAAAAACATTTTATTAATAATACTTATTGCCATTGCGGCAACAGGCTGCGAAAAGTTTTTAGACAAAAGAGACCCGAAGGCTACTACTTTTCAGGAGTTCTTCAACACGGAAGAAGATCTTAGAAGAGTGGTGTACAGTAGCTATACGGATGTCTTTACAACTGTAACTGACAGAAGGTTGTTGTTTTATATGCAGGATGGCAGAACGGACGACGCCTATTCAAGAATCTCGGGAGATCATCACCAGCTCATTGCCAACGGCTCTATGAACAGCAATGCAAGATTAAGCGAATATTACTGGACCATCCACATGAAGCATATAGGCCGTTTAAATACCTATATTGCCAATGTAGACATTCCCTATGTAGACGACGAAGCTGTAAGGGAGAATTACAGAAACATCCTGGAAGGATTAAGAGCCTGGCACTATTTTATAGCCACTTCACGGTGGGGAAACGTACCCTTTCTTTTAGAACCCGCCGATCTGGAGACTGCTAAACAGCCCGCCAAGCCTAAGGAAGAAATATTAAACCAGCTCTTCCCCATGGCAGAAGAAATTGCTAACAAACTCCCGCCGGATGAATATACCACCAACGCTTACATGTTCAATAAATATTCTTTCAAGGCATTGATTATGCGCTACGCGTTGTATAATGAAAGATATGAAATGGCTGCGCGCCTTGCCAAAGAAATAATGGATAGTAAAAAGTATGAGCTTTTTGCCAGCTATGCCAATCTCTTCAATTACAAAGGCGATAAGATAAATAAAGAATTTATCATGAAAATGGACATGCCCAGCCACAACAACACCGCTACAAATTCATTCAGAGATTTAGGGCCTCAGTACAGAACTGGTCCCGGACAGTCTTATTCCGTGCCCACGAAAGCGCTGGTAGATGCTTACTGGACATTGCAGGGACGGCCAATAGACAAATGCCCGCTTTATAAAAAAGAACAGTATGAACTTAATCCTAAATTAAACCGCGATCCCCGTTTCTCAGCCAGCATCTTCGGGCATGGAGATAAGTTTTCCGGAGAAATCATAAATATCTATGATGAAAACAGCCCATTATACTACAAAAACCTGCGGGCAAGCAGCACCGGCTATTGGTACAAAAAATTTGTAGATGAAGCAGATGCTTTCAAAACCAGCGGTGGTAACATGCACTTTCCGCTACTGCGCTACGCCGAAGTACTGCTCACCTATGCCGAAGCAAAAATAATGTTAGGTGATGTAGATGATCTGGCAAAAAGCTGCATCAACCAAATACGCAAGCGGGCCGGGCTGGACATGAGCGTTGCAGATGTAACTCTCACCCCTAAAA
Organism: Bacteroidota bacterium; assembly: GCA_023422835.1. Taxonomy (GTDB): domain Bacteria; phylum Bacteroidota; class Bacteroidia; order Chitinophagales; family Chitinophagaceae; genus Haoranjiania; species Haoranjiania flava. The sequence goes on from JAFAGI010000013.1 coordinate 234,674, forward strand.
CAAAACAGGAATGGATTGACCTCATCAGAAACGAGCGCCGCACAGAATTCGCAGCAGAAGGGCTTCGCTACGATGATATAATAAGATGGAAAACCGCAGAAGTGGTGCTTAACAAGCCGGCTTTGGGGCACACCAGGAAAATAGATGATTCTCTTGTAAGCTTAAAAATAGAAGATAGAGAATTCCTTACGCACCAGTATTTATGGCCGTTCCATGAAAGCTCATTAAGAGTAGAGCCAGGATTAAAACAAAATCCCGGTTATTAAAAACCTTTCCGTCAATGTTTTACAAGGTTGTATTGCTGTGCTTATACCGCAGTACAACCTTTGAGTCTGGTATTAATTTATGAATATTACCTTAGCAAATGAATTCCTGTATATGTGGTATAAAAAAAATAACAACTTCGTTTGTTTACAATTACTACTATCTTTAATTTTCGCAAATCCCTATTAGTTTACATTCAAACAATTGCTTTTTCATGAATCGCAGAAAATTTATTAAAAATAGCGCCGCCACCATGGCTGCCTTTTACATTGTGCCTTCTCATGTACTGGGCGGTACCCGCCACATTGCGCCCAGCGACCAGCTAACAAGGGCTATCATTGGTGTAGGCTCCATGGGCCGCGGGCATATCCGCTACCCGGGCGCCAACCTCGTGGCCATTTGCGATGTAGATAACAATCATCTGAAACGCGCTTTAGGGCTCTCTCCGAAAGGAACAAAAACATATCATGATTACCGTGAGTTGCTCGGAGATCCGGGCATCGATATCGTTCATATTGTAACACCTCCGCACTGGCATGGCATTATGAGTGTGGATGCAGCCAATGCCGGCAAAGACATCTGGTGCGAAAAGCCTATGACGCGTACTATTGGCGAAGGCCTCCGTGTAAGGGAAGCTGTAAAGCAGAATGGCCGTATTTTCAGGCTAAACACCTGGTTCCGTTTTAAGGATACATTTTACGGAATGAAGACTACCGTGCAGCCTGTTAAAAAACTGGTGCAGAGCGGGCTGCTGGGCTGGCCGCTAAAATGCACCATCAATGCTTCCACCGGGTTTAACTGGAAGTTTTTCTGGATCGGCAAAACCGATCTGGATGTACAGCCTGTTCCTGCCGAACTGGATTATAACATGTGGCTGGGCCCGGCGCCGTTCAAGCCATACCATCCACACCGCGTTCACGGAACTTTCCGCGGCTATTGGGATTACGATGGTGGCGGACTGGGCGATATGGGCCAGCATTACCTTGATCCAGTGCAGTATTTTTTAGGTAAAGATAATGAGCTGCCTGTGCGCATTGATGTGGATGCTGCCCAACAGCACCCGGATGCAGCGGGCACGTGGAAACGGATTGAACTTACCTATGCAGATGGTTGCAAAATTGTATTGGATGGTGAAAACAAAGATACCAATGCGGCATTTTTGGAAGGCCCCGCCGGAAAACTCTTCCCCGGCTTCCGATCTACAATTCCTAACCTGGAAAAAAAATTAGCTGCATTTCCCGAACCGGAGCCGCAGCTGACGGATTTTTCGGAGGCGGTGAAAACGCGGAAAAAATTTGCCCTGAATGAAGATAATGGCTTCCATTCGGCTACGCTCGTAAACCTGGCCATTATGGCTGTGCGTTTAAACCGTTCATTGCAATTCGACCCTGTTAAATTGCAGTTCATAAACGATCCCGCAGCTAATGCGCTTATCCACCAGCCCATGCGTGCACCGTGGAATATTTAAAGTATGCAGCTATATGCGGCATATATACATTGTTGCTTGCTAAGCAAGCGTAGTTAAGCAAATGTGCAGGCTGCAGCAATGCTTTTGCCCACGATCATAAATAAAAAAACAACTGATTCCTGAATAAAATGAAACAACTACAAATTTTTTTACTTGCGCTGTTTTTAATCCCCGTAATTACTTTCGCCCAGCCCGGAACAGATGTAAGGTCTATTGAAACGAAAGTAGCTGACCTGCTGATGCAGTTGCCGGCGCAGAATACGGCTTCCCATAATGCCTTAATGAAAGAATTATCATTATTCGGCAACCCGGGCATCAAAAACCTGACCTCTAAACTGGTCGCTCCCGGAAAAGGTAATGATGCATCAGCGCGTTATGCCATTAGCGGGCTGGCCAAGTATGTTGGGCAGCTAAATGATATTCCTTTGAGACGGGCCACTTCTGCTGCCCTGCTAAGCTCTTTGGGTACCGCAAAGGATGATGAAGTAAGAGATTTTATTTTACAGGAGGCTCAGTATGTTGCGGGCGATGAGGCTATACCGCTTGTACGAAAATACCTGGTTGATAACCGCCTCGCCGATCCGGCTGCCCGCTTGTTGTTAAGAGTAAAAACTGACGATGCCTCTAAAGCTATGCTTTCTGCGCTGTCTTCAGCAAAAGGCAGCCCCCTTCTTACACTAATAAAAGCGCTGGGCGATGCACAATATAAGCCGGCCGGTGCAAGATTGTTGCAACTGTGGCCTAAAGCCGCCAATGACAATGTTAAGAAAGTAATACTTCGTGCGCTTGCGCAAATAGGCGAATCCGCTGCGGCGCCCACGCTTAAAGCGGCTGCGGAAAAAGCAAAATATAAATTTGATTCTCTTGATGCGACAGGCTCTTACTTAGTTTTCCTGGAGCGCCAGTTACAACAAGGAAATGAAACATATGTTGAGCGGTCAGCAAGGAACATGCTTGAAAATACAAGTATACCTGAGCAAATAAGAAGCGCTGCACTGTCTTTACGTTCAAGAGCTGCTGCCAGCGGCGCGGCTGCTGAATTGCTTCATGCGCTGAATTCACAACAAAATAACTATCGGGGCACGGCTGTCAGCTTGCTGACTGATATATACACGCCTGAGGTTTCCAGGCAGGTACAAAATATTTTAAGAACTACAAAGGATGCGCAACAGCAATCAGCATTGGTGTATCTGCTAGAGCAAAAGGAAGATAAAACGGCTTTGCCGTTACTGATTGAGCTGTTCAACAGTTCCGATCAACAGGTTCAGTTTGCTGCAATCAATGCTGTGGCTAAAGCGGGCAAACAGGATGCTATTGCCCCACTTATTTTACTGATTCAAGGTGCCAAACCGGATATTATAGACGTAGCTAAAAATGCCTTGCTGACGATTCCAGGTAATGCTGTGGCTGATGCTGCTGCAGGCGCGTTGCCACAATCGGCAGGAGCAGCTAAAGTAGCTTTGGTAGAGATTATCGCTCAACGCATGGCTGCAGCACATTCAGGATTGATTTTTAATGAAGCAAATAATGCAGATGTGGCTGTGCGGCTGGCAGCTGCTAAGGCATTGAGTAATCTAGCAGGGGAAAGCGATGCTCATAGAATTGCGCAGCTTCTCAATAATGCTTCTGAACCCAGGCTTGTAGAAGCATACCAGCAGGCTTTAACCAATGCCATAGCAGCAAAATCAAAAGCAGATCAGATATCCGGCGTTCAGGAACTGATGAATAAGAGTAACAATAAACAACACCTGTACTACAGCGTTCTGTCCTCAACCGGCGGCAGGGAAGCGCTCCATATTGTACTGAACGATTTTAAAAATGGCACGGCTCAACAAAAGGATGCGGCCATGAAAGCATTGTCTTCATGGAATGATGATACGGTTTTAGAAGCGTTGTACCAGATCGCAAAAGTAAGCAACGGGGCTACGAAAGAAACTGCGCTCAACAGTTTCATTGCCGGCATTAACAATTCAAAAAACACTACTGATCAAAAAGTGCTTATGTTTCGCAATGCCATGGACATAGCTGCAACCACCGCCCAGAAACGGAATATTTTGAATGGTATTTCAGCTAACAGCACTTTACAATCGCTGATATTTGTGTCAAAGTATTTTGACGATAAGGACCTGCAGCAGGATGCCGTACAGGCTGTTATTAATATTGTTTTGGATCATAAGGAACTGTATGGAAAAAATGTTGAAGCAATTGCCAACCGGGCTATTGAATTAAATAAAGACAAAGAATCTGATTATTTAAAACAAGCGCTCATCCGCCATCTGGCGGCGCTGCCTAAGGAAGAAGGCTTTGTGGCGATGTTTAACGGGAAAGACCTTTCAGGGTGGAAAGGCCTCGTGGAAAACCCGATCAAAAGAGGATCAATGAGTGCATCAGAGCTTGCAGCCAGGCAAAAAGAAGCAGACGCTCAAATGCGCAAAGACTGGAGAGTTGATAACGGTGTTTTGGTTTTTCAAGGTAAAGGTTATAACAACCTTGTATCAGAAAAAATGTACGAAGATTTTGAAATGCTGGTGGACTGGCGCATGGAACCCAAAGGAGATGGAGGCGTCTATTTAAGAGGTTCGCCGCAGGTACAGACATGGGATACGTCTCGCACAGATGTAGGCGCACAGGTGGGCTCAGGTGGCCTCTACAACAATAAAGTTCACCGCAGCACACCCCTGAAAGTAGCTGACAATCCAATTAATGAATGGAACACTTTCAGGATTAAAATGATTGGAGACCGGGTTACGGTGCATTTGAACGGCCAGCTTGTAACAGATAACGTAATACTCGAAAATTACTGGAATCGCAAAATCCCGATTTTCAGCCAGGAGGCCATAGAATTACAGGCGCATGGCACCAGGCTTGAATTTCGCGATATTTATGTGAAGGAAATACCACGCCCCAGGCCTTATGTGTTGAGTATACAGGAAAAGAACGAAGGGTTTATTCCGCTTTTCAATGGTGTAAACCTTGACGGATGGGTGGGCAATAAAGTAAATTATTACGCCCAGGAGGGCATGATCGTTTCTGATCCTGCGCCTAAACACCCCGCCGGGATGAACAAGAATATTTACACGGATAAAGAATACAGCGACTTTATTATGCGATTTGAATTTCAATTAACGCCAGGCGCAAACAACGGCTTAGGTATTCGCACGCCGCTGGACGGAGACGCTGCCTACGTAGGCATGGAATTACAAATCCTGGATAACGAAGCTGAAATCTATAAAGACCTGAAACCTTATCAATACCATGGATCTGTTTACGGCATTATCCCGGCGCTGCGCGGTTATTTAAAACCCATAGGCGAATGGAATTACCAGGAAGTGAAAGCTATCGGCAACCGCATCACCATTACACTTAACGGCAAGGTGATCCTTGACGGCGACATTGCTCAGGCCAGCAAAAACAATACAGCCACAGCTGACGGGAAAGCGCACCCCGGCCTGCTTAATAAATCAGGTCATATTGGTTTCCTCGGACATGGCTCTTACCTTAAATTCAGGCATTTGAGAATAAAAGATCTGGGGAAGAAATAAAAAGACAATTAAGGGTATTTAAGTCTTGTCTTAAAAAAATGATGCTTAACTCCGGGTAAATATAAAGCCGCGTAAACACTTATGAATCGCAGGCCACGATTGTAGGCATACAGGTCCAGGTATTGCCTGAAGAGTAGCAGATAAAGCTGCACTGCATCTTCAAAAATGGAAATGCCTGGTGTAAGATGGAATACATGATAATTTATAAGTTGTTGTTTGGAACTTATACGAATTTGGAACAGGACAACCCAAAAATCAGCATTTAAATTATTGGTGAATGCCTACCTTGCAAAAATATTTGGTTCGTATTGCTTTCACCTGTACTTTTGCAACAGTTCTTAAAATTCTTATCAAGAAAGGCTGAGTGACTGGCACGTTGAAGCCTTGGCAACCTCATCAACAGATGAAAGGTGCTAATTCCAACCAATATAAATTATTGGAAAGATAAATCGGATGATAACTTTTAAAGCAAATATTGTAAAATATATTTAGGAGCCTGTCTGATTTCAGACAGGCTTTTTTTTGTTGCAACCAAAACAATACTAGCTTTAAATGACCGGCTGATAAGGGTTTCAAAGAATTTTTAAAAATTATTTTGAACCTTTAAAAAGACAAAAATGGCAGACTTAAAATTTGAAACCCTGCAACTGCACGCAGGACAGATCGTAGACAAAGAAACTAACTCACGCGCAGTACCGATTTACCAGACTTCTTCCTATGTATTTAATGACGTTACCCATGCGGCAAATCTTTTTGGACTGAAAGAATTCGGTAATATTTACACCCGGCTGCAAAATCCCACCACTGATGTGTTTGAACAAAGAATAGCTGCACTGGAAGGCGGTGTGGCAGCATTAGCCACATCATCCGGACAGGCTGCTCAGTTTATAGCGCTGAACAATTTTTTGCAGGCAGGAGACAACTTTGTTTCATCACCGTTTGTATATGGCGGCACCTACAACCAGTTTAAAGTTGCGTTCAAACGTTTAGGTATTGAAGCGCGTTTTGCAGAAGATGATACCGCCGAAAAACTGGAGGAAAAAATCGACGGCTCTACAAAAGCTATCTACCTGGAAACTATTGGCAACCCGCGCCTGAACATCCCGGATTTTGATAAGATAGCAGCATTAGCCCGGAAGTATGATATACCATTTGTAGTTGATAATACTTTCGGCGCCGGCGGGTATTTGTTCAACCCTATTGCACACGGAGCAAACGTGGTAGTGCATTCTGCAACCAAATGGATAGGCGGCCACGGCACTACGCTTGGCGGCGTAATCATTGACGGCGGCAATTACAACTGGGGCAATGGCAAATTTCCGCAGTTCTCCGAACCATCCGAAGGCTATCATGGCCTGAATTTCTGGAATACTTTCGGAGAAGGAAATCCTCTTGGCTTGCCGAATATTGCATTCGCAATCCGTGCACGCGTGGAAGGGCTCAGAGATTTTGGACCGGCACAAAGCCCTTTCAATGCTTTCCTGCTGTTGCAGGGAATTGAAACCCTTTCTTTACGTGCAGAACGCCACGTATCAAATACGCTCGCATTGGCAAAATGGCTGGAAGCACAGCCTGAAGTTGAGTTTGTATGGTATCCCGGCCTCGAAAGCAGTCCCTATCATGAACTGGCTAAAAAATACCTCACTAAAGGTTTTGGCGGAGTGCTGAACTTTGGTGTGAAAGGTGGTAAAGACGCAGCTTTGAAAGTGATCAATAATTTCAAGCTGGCTAGCCTGCTCGCCAATGTAGGAGACGCTAAAACACTGGTGATACATCCGGCATCTACCACACACGAGCAGTTAAGCACAGAAGCACAGGAGAGAGCAGGCGTATTGCCCAATTTAATACGTGTAAGCGTCGGCTATGAACATATTGACGACATCATTGCAGATTTTGAGCAGGCAGTGAAGGGTAATTGACAATGGATAGTTGATAATGGAGAATTGATAATTGATAATGGACAATGAAGTGGAGCGTGAAAATTTAAGCTGAACGCTGATTGCTAAAAAGCCAGCATGATAATGGACAATAGGCGGAAGATAAAAGTGGATAAAAACACTACACAAAATAACTCGTTCACTTGATCACTGGATAACAACGGTAACTATGAAACCATCGGTTTATAAATACAAGAAAGATTTTCTTTTAGAATGTGGTAAAACTATCGCAGGATTTCACTTGCAGTATGCTACTTATGGTAAAATGAATGCCGATAAAAGTAATGTGGTATGGGTATTTCATGCACTCACCGCCAACAGCGATGCAAAGGACTGGTGGCCGGGACTTATAGGAGAAGAGAAGCTGTTCAACCCGCAGGAGCATTTCATCATCTGTGCAAATATTCCCGGCAGTTGTTATGGCAGTTCCGGCCCGCTGGATATCAATCCCAAAACAAAAAAGCCATACTACAAAGACTTTCCCATCTTTACCATCAAAGATATTGTCAGAAGTTTTATAGAATTAAAAGCACACCTGGGGATTGATAAGATCTGGCTGGGCATCGGCGGCTCTCTCGGTGGCATGCAGTTGCTGGAGTGGGCTGTAGAAAATCCTGATGATTTTGAACACATCATTCCTATTGCTACCAGCGCCAAAGCATCGCCCTGGGTCATCGCCATGAACACCTCGCAGAGAATGTGTATCGAGCAGGATCCAACCTGGAACAATGGTAAAGATGACGCGGGAAAAGACGGTATGAAAGCTGCGCGTACCATTGCTTTGCTTTCTTACAGGAATTATGAAACCTACACCCAGTGCCAGCAGGGCGTCACGCTCGACACAGAAGACCTGAGCATAGATCAGCAGGTGTTCAGGGCTGAAACCTACCAACGCTACCAGGGTGAAAAGCTGGCTAAAAGGTTCAACGCATACAGCTACTACAACATTACCAAAATATTAGATACGCATGATGTAGGGCGGGGCAGGGGCACGGTAGAGTTTGCATTAAGCATTATCAAGGCAAAAACTTTGGTTATAGGCATTTCATCAGACCTGCTTTTTCCAGTAAAAGAACAGGCGCTGATAGCCGAACATGTAAAAGACGCACATCTGGAAATCATAGAATCGTTTTACGGACACGACGGCTTTTTGCTTGAGTTCGAGGTGATCCATTATATCATTTCAAAATTTTTAAAATCAAAATAAATGTCAGAAGAAAAAGAATTAGTCATAGGTATGTTTGGCTTTGGCGTGGTTGGGGAGGGCTTGTACCGCATATTACAGCAAACGCCTTCTTTGAAAGCCAGGATGAAGAAAGTATGTATCAAACATCCCGGTAAAAAAAGAAATGCACCTGAAGATCTTTTTACTACCGATAAAAATGAATTGTTGTTTGATGAGGAGATCAACGTGATCGTTGAGGTGATCAATGAGTCTGATGCAGCATTTGATATAGTTTCCACGGCATTGAAGAATAATAAGAATGTGGTCAGCGCCAGCAAGAAAATGATCGCTGAACATTTACAGGAAATACTTGACCTGCAAAAACAAACAGGGCTTTCTTTTCTTTGCGAGCCTGCTGCCTGTGCATCCATACCGGTCATTCGCAACCTGGAAGAGTATTACGATAATGACTTGCTGCACTCTATACGTGCCATCGTAAACGGATCTACGAATTTTATTCTTACCAAAATGTTTGATGAGAATTTGTCTTTCCAGGATGCGCTGCTGCTGGCGCAGCAACTAGGCTATGCAGAGACTGACCCTACGCTGGATGTAGAAGGCTTTGATGCTGCCAACAAATGGACTATTTTATTGAACCATGCATACGGTATTGTGGTGCGCAGCGGAGAGATATTGTTTTCAGGCATACAAAACGTGCAACTGAGCGATGCTAAGGTAGCCAAAGAAAAAAAATGGCAGATAAAACTGGTTGCCCAGGCCAAGACATTGCTTAATGGTAAAGTGGCCGCATTTGTATTGCCGCAGTTTGTAGAAGATGAAGACCTGCTGGCATTTGTAAAAAATGAATTCAATGGCGTGGTCATAGAAAGCGGATTTGCAGACAAACAGTTTTTCTATGGAAAAGGCGCAGGCAGCATGGCTACCGGCTCTGCTGTGATGAGCGACGTGGCTGCATTACGCTATGGCTACCGCTACGAGTATAAAAAACTTTATCACCACAAACCTAAAGAACTAACCAACGATTTTTACCTGCGTGTGTACGTTAGTTTTGATGAATTTTCAACCATTGAAAAAGACGATTTTGAATGGATAGAAGAATGGCATGGCGGCCTTGACAGGAGCTACCTCATCGGCGTAATACATTTTGAAAAATTGGTAAAGAACCAATGGTGGAAAGAAAAAGGCATTTCCTTAATACTCTCTACAGATGAGATCATTGAGGAGATCGAATCGCGGAATGTAAAGAAGCGCAGCCTGGAGCTTGCAGGTATACAATTGAAATGATCTTAAGCCTCTTTGTGAGGCTTATGTTGCTTCAGCCTTATTTTTTTATAAATATCAATAGCTGCAAATAGTACTGCTATCAGCAGTATAATGCCTACCAGGGCATAGAGCAGGCTCAATGAACTTTTTACTACTGCCAGAAATACAACAGCTACCAGTATCACCGTGGCTACTTCGTTCCAGATGCGGAGTTGTTGTGAAGTGATCTTGTAAACATTGCGCATTTGCTGTTGAAGAATTTTATGAAGTGAATAATTATACCAGTAAAACAAAACCACTAGTATAAGTTTTATCAACAGCCACAACATACTTCCTTCAAAAAGGTAACGCCAGTAGCCGCGTTCGATCAGCAACCAGGTGCCGGTGATTAAAGAAATAACAGCAGATGGAATGGTGATGCCGTACCACAGGCGCTTTGCCATCACGTTGAACTGCTTTGTCATGATGGCGCGCGCATTGCTATCCGGCTGTTCCTGCGCCTCTATGTTATAGATAAAAAGCCTGGGCAGATAAAAAATTCCCGCAAACCAACAGACAACAAACACTATATGTGTAGCTTTTAAATATAAGTAGGTCATTTTAAATTACAGATTACAGATTAACAAATTTCAGATTACTACTTCATTGTTCATTGCATAAAACTCTCCCGTCATTTCAGCTTTTAGCAATCAGCGTTCAGTTTAAACTCTCCACTGTGCACTTCATTATCAACTATCCATTGTCAATTGTCCATTAATCAATATCAACTTCCCTCACCAATTCCGCAACAGTGTCTACCCAAAGCTTATCTGTATTCAGGCACGGAATATAGGTATAGCTTTCTCCGCCGCTGTGTAAAAATTCTTTTTTCCCTTCCACGGCTATTTCTTCCAAGGTTTCCAGGCAATCGCTCACAAAAGCAGGGCACACGATCAGCAATTTTTTTACGCCTTCACCGGGTAATTGCTGTAGACGCTCCTGTGTACTTGGCGCCAGCCAGGGATCGCGCAGCAAGCGGCTCTGGTAGCTTATCTGCCACTGGTCTTTGCTCAGTGCTAATTTTTTGGCTACCAGTTCTGTAGTAATAGTGAGCTGGTGCCTGTAACAGGTTTTGTGAGATTCACTGGCTTTGTAGCAGCAATTTTCCACCTGCATGCAGTGGCTCTTAGTAGGGTCTGATTTTAAAATGTGCCGTTCCGGAATGCCGTGATAGCTAAACAGCAACTGGTCGTAGTCTTGCGACAGGTATGGTTGAATGCTTTGCGCCAGGGCATTAATGTAGGAAGGATGTTTATAATAGGGAGCCACCACTTTCAGTGCAAAAGAATATTTTTTCTTTTTATAAACTGTACGCATGTGTTCCACAGCCGTTTCGTAGCTGCTCATGGCATAGTGGGGGTAAAGCGGTACCAGTATTACCTCTTCCAGGTTTGGCTCACGCTGAAGCAGGTCGTTGTAAGCCGCTTCAGGTGTAGGATTCCCGTACCGCATAGAGATGGTCACCGGGCCTTCAAAATGTTCCTGCACCTTATCTCTCAATTGCCTGGTCAATTCTATCAGTGGCGAGCCTTCCTTCCACCAGATAGACTCATAGGCTTTGGCAGATTTAGGCGCTCTGAAAGGAGAGATAATGCCGCGCACAAGCAGGAAGCGAAGCAGGAAAGGCTTATCTATTACTCTTTCATCCATCAGGAATTCATTGAGGTACCTGCGCACATCGGGCACAGACGTGCTGTCTGGCGAGCCGAGATTCATTAAAACAATGCCTTTTTTTGCCATGTAATTCAAAGTGTATCATTCACCGCATGGTGAAGTTATGTGTAATGTTCAAAAATAAACATTACAAATGTAATTCAAAAAGGTTATTGAATCTAGCCAAAAGAGAATTGTAGTTAAAGATGACAGAGTTCAGACTTTTACTTTAGAGGCCTGTTTTTTCCCGTTTTTATTTTGAATTTTTTGCTGTAAAAACCGGTCGATAGCTACAGCCATATTCGGACTGTCGGGTGCAGGGCTCGCTATCACTACATGTAAGCCTACTTCTTCTGCTTTCTTCAAAGTATTCGGGCCAAATGTACCGATGTTGGTTTTTTGAAGTTTGTCTTTTACATTGGCTTCCATGGCAGCAGCTATGCCGCTTGGTGTAAAGAAGCAAACAATATCATAGTCGTCCTGCAATATTTCGGCAATGTTGTTGTCAACAGTGCGGTACATAAACGCCAGCCTGTATTCACAGTTGTGGTCTTTCAGCCATTTTTCTATTTCTTTATCCTGCTGGTTTTCGCTGCACACATAGAGAAAGTTCATTTCTTCTTTGTGCTTATTGATCACATCAAACAGGGTTTTATTAGTGCCGTGGGCTCCGAAGAATACTTTTCTTTTCCGGTAAAGGATAAATTTTTGCAGGTAAAGCGCTACTGCTTCGGATACACAGAAGTATTTGGTATCCTGGCTCACGTTTACTTTCAGTTCTTCACACACCCTGAAAAAATGGTCAATGGCGTGGCGGCTGGTGAATATAACGGCTTTGAAAGCAGTGATGTCTGTCTTCTGTTTCCTGAATTCTTTGCCTGTAAGCCCGTCCAGACGAATGAAAGGATGAAACGTAAGTTTTGCATTGTATTTTTCCTCCAATACAAAGTAAGGAGATTTTTCACTGGCAGGATTAGGCTGAGAAATTAAAATTTTTATTCCGTTTGTTGCTTCGTTACTTTCTTCACGTTTTGCCATAATCAATAATACAATTCTAAAGTTTATGTCTTCCTTGATCTGTTAATCTTATGTCAAGCCTCTTGCGTTGATTTGTTCTGTTAAAAACTTATAAGTAACAAGTATCGGGATGAATTCGACAGCGCAAAGGTAAATAAAAAAATGGAACGCTTTGATTTTTAAATTGTTTTTGATTAGTATGAACGAAACGAAATACCGGTAGAGCAACAGTAGTATAAATACAACTATTAATACTGAAAAAACTTTCTGTACCAGCGGGTCCATGGTGGGGTTGTCGCGGAAAGCAATGAACATAAGTAAAAATAACAGCAAAATGCCGGTGAATTTATTTACCATAAATACAATATGGGTATAGGTAGATACTGCTTCACCCGCGTTGAACAGGTAGCCGCTTAGCTTCAGTACAACAAATTTCACCATATATACGGAGGCAAGTATTCCTGAAAAAATAGCCCATAGCTCCCAAAGATTATAAGCCTGCACGCTGTGTTGAATAAACAAAGCCACAGTAAGGCCGCCGCAAAGCACAAACAGCAGGTTAAGTAAAAAGGAAGGGAATTGGCCTCGCGCCAGATTTTCACGCGTTTGGGAAAGGCGGTAGCCGGGTTGGGTAAAGGATTGCAGGAAGCCCATGAAATAATCATCGAAAAAGTACATGACAATACCCAGCAGCAGAAACATGCCGGCAAGAATGTAAAATAAAACATCCTTGTTGCGGTGAATGTGGGGTTCGTTGATGGATAAAATGCTTTTCTCATTGAGCTGTAATCCGGGTGATGCAAAAAGCCTTTGCTCAAAACTTTTGGAGAAAATAGCCGTATCGCCGTGTTTGCGTGCTGCAATGTTGTCGTAGTAAGAAATAAATTTTTTATATAAAATGCTGTCGGGCACTTTTATTGTACTCACCTGCAATGAGTGCAAAGTATCGTTTGCACGGGCAGTTGCTGAAGTGTCGCGTCGCTGCGCAGATGATTGTACAATCAATAGCGCTGCAAGCATGAGAGTAAATATCGCCCTGCATTGAATCATGTGGCAAATATATAAAATGTGTTTTGATGCATGGGAAGATTCGAAACATTCTTAGTTAAATTTAATAAATAAAGATGCGCTTTGCAAAAACTGCATGAAGCTTGTGGTGTATGATAGCGATACACATAATTGAAACAAACTATTACCACTAAAACCTAAACTATGAAGCAGGAAATAATCAAACTGATAGAAGAACAACTGAATGCATCCCTGGCCAACCTGGAAAGCTACAGCGAAGGGCTGCGAACAGCTGCTGACCTGGATGAAGAAGAAACCCGCGAGCTGGACGATTATTCGCAGCAGGCAGAAGACCGGGACATGGAAGCCCGCATGAAACAGCAGGCATTGATGGTCGGCGAAAGTATTAACTGGCTGAATGCACATGCCGCCACTACATCAGAAGTTGTAGAACCCGGCGCACTGGTAGAAACTAAAGATACCTGGCTGTATTTTGGTATTCCTTTGCCCAATATGGAAATAAAAGGAAAAAAGCTGGTAGGCGTGTCAGAAGATGCACCAGCATTTGAAGAAATGCAAGGCAAAAAGAAGGGCGACAAAATAATGCTGGGAGATCAGAAACTTAACATTGAGGCTATCTATTGATTAGAGAAATATTGAGCTTAGGCTCTTTGAATTGCCAGTGATGAAAGGTGATGTAAAAGGTTTTTAACAAGAATTTAATAAGATATGCCGACCTGGTAGTGGATTAATTTCATTTTGCATATCAGAAATTATGTATTACCTTTGCAGACCTTAGAAAAAAATCAGACTTTCCCTGTTGTGGACAATGCGCGCAAATACTGTTCCTCCAGATGTAAGTTGGATAATATTTTTACATAAACCGGTTAAAATATAATATGTCATCTACTAAAGTTCAAAACAACAGGATCAATTTTGGTAAAACAAAACATCTTGCTGGCACTCCTGATTTATTAGACATTCAATTAGAATCTTTCCGGGAATTTTTTCAGTTAGAAACTACTCCGGACAAGCGCAACAACGAAGGCCTTTTCCGCGTTTTTAAAGAAAACTTCCCTATTTCCGATACAAGAAACATTTTTGTATTGGAGTTTCTCGATTATTTCGTAGATCCGCCCCGCTACTCCATAGATGAGTGTATGGAGCGCGGACTAACCTATGCAGTTCCGCTGAAAGCCAAGCTGCGTCTGAGCTGTAACGATGAAGAGCACGTTGACTTCCAGACCATTGTTCAGGATGTATTCCTGGGTAATATCCCTTACATGACCCCGCGCGGCACTTTTGTGATCAACGGCGCTGAGCGTGTGGTGGTATCGCAGCTTCACCGTTCTCCCGGCGTTTTCTTCGGGCAGTCAACACACCCCAACGGTACCAAGATCTACTCTGCACGCGTTATCCCTTTCAAAGGTGCGTGGATGGAATTTGCTACAGACATTAATAATGTAATGTATGCATACATAGACCGTAAAAAGAAATTTCCCGTAACTACTTTACTTCGTTCCATTGGTTACGAAACAGATAAAGACATCCTGGAATTGTTTGGCATGGCTTCTGAAGTAAGCGCAGACAAGAAATCCCTGGAAGAATATATAGGCCAGAAGCTGGCCGCCCGCGTATTGCGTACCTGGGTAGAAGATTTCGTGGATGAAGATACCGGCGAGGTGGTTTCCATTGAGCGTAATGAAGTGGTATTGGAGCGCGATACAATTATTGATGAAGACACGATTGATGCCATCCTGGATTGTGAGGTAAAGAGTGTATTCGTACAACGCGAAGATGTTAGCGGAGACTATGCTATTATCTACAACACATTAAACAAAGATACTTCCAACTCTGAGCTGGAAGCCGTACAACATATTTACCGCCAGTTGCGCGGCGCTGATGCTCCGGATAATGAGACAGCACGCGGCATTATTGAAAAATTGTTCTTTAGCGATAAACGTTACGATCTCGGTGAAGTAGGACGCTACAAGATCAATAAGAAATTAGAGGTAAAACAAAACCTGAATGTAAAAGTTCTTACCAAAGAAGATATCATTGAGATCATTAAATACCTGGTAAGGCTTACCAACAATAAAGCTGAGATTGACGATATAGACCACCTGAGCAACCGCCGCGTACGTACAGTAGGCGAGCAGTTATACGCTCAGTTCGGCGTAGGCCTCGCAAGGATGGCGCGTACCATCCGCGAACGCATGAACGTAAGAGACAATGAGGTGTTCACACCGGTAGACCTGATTAACGCAAGAACGCTCTCTTCTGTTATCAACTCATTCTTCGGTACATCGCAGCTTTCACAATTCCTGGATCAGACAAACCCACTTTCTGAGATCACGCACAAACGCCGTATTTCTGCCTTAGGCCCCGGCGGCCTGAGCCGTGAAAGAGCAGGCTTTGAGGTGAGAGACGTACACTACTCCCACTACGGACGTCTTTGTACCATTGAAACTCCGGAAGGACCAAACATTGGCCTGATCTCTACGCTTTGTGTACACGCTAAGATCAATGACATGGGCTTTATTGAGACTCCTTACCACAAAGTAAACGATGGTAAAGTAGATCTGAAGACTATGAAATTCCTGAGCGCTGAAGAAGAGGATGAAGCAAGAATTGCACAGAGCAGCGTGGAACTTACAGATAAAGGAGAATTTGTAGAAGACAGGATCATCAGCCGCGAAACAGGCGATTTCCCTGTGCTTGACAAAGAAGAAGTACAGTACATGGATGTAGCGCCAAACCAGATCGTTGGACTGAGCGCTTCCCTGATTCCTTTTCTCGAACATGATGATGCCAACCGTGCCCTTATGGGATCAAACATGCAGCGTCAGGCAGTGCCCCTGTTGAAACCACAAAACCCGATCGTGGGTACAGGCCTCGAGGGTGTGGCTGCACGCGATGCACGAATACAGATACATGCAGAAGGCGACGGTGTGATAGAATTTGTGGATGCAAAAGAAGTACATGTAAGGTACAACCGCAATGATGCCGACAGGCTGATAAGCTTTGACGATGACCTAATCGTATACAAACTTACCAAATTTATAAAAACCAACCAGGCTACTTCCATTATCCTGCGCCCCGCAGTTGTAAAAGGCCAGAAGGTGAAAAAAGGAGATTTCCTTACTGAAGGTTATGCAACAAAAGGCGGAGAGCTGGCCCTGGGCCGTAACCTCCAGGTTGCATTCATGCCTTGGAAAGGCTACAACTTTGAGGATGCTATCGTAATCAACGAAAAAGTGGTACGTGAAGACCTGTTCACCTCTGTACACATTGATGAGTATGAGCTTGAAGTGCGCGATACCAAGCTGGGTGAGGAAGAATTAACACCCGATATTCCCAACGTTTCTGAAGAGGCTACCAAAGACTTGGATGAAAACGGTATTATCCGCATCGGCGCTACCGTTCGCGAGGGCGATATCCTTATCGGGAAAATTACACCGAAAGGAGAATCTGATCCTACACCGGAAGAAAAACTGCTTCGCGCTATCTTCGGCGATAAAGCCGGTGACGCAAAAGATGCTTCGCTGAAAGCGCCAAATGGCACCGAAGGTGTGGTGATCAATAAAAAATTATTCCAGAGAGCGAAAAAAGACAAGAACAGCAAGCTGCGTGAAAAATCACAGCTTGATAAAATTGAAGCCGGGCACAATAAGAATGAAGCCGAGCTGAAAGAATTGTTGCTGAATAAATTGCAGACACTTCTGAAAGATAAAACTTCTGCCGGCATTAGCAATAACTTTGGTGAAGTGCTGATACCGAAGGGTTCTAAATTCAATCAAAAGAATTTAGGTTCTATCGATTATCAAAACGTGAACCCGCTGGGATGGACCGGCGATGACAGCATTGATAACAGCATCAACATTCTGTTGCACAACTATAACATCAAATACAACGAAGAACTTGGCCGTTACAAAAGAGAGAAATTCAATATTTCCATCGGTGACGAATTGCCTGCAGGTGTATTGAAGCTTGCTAAAGTATATATTGCAGTAAAGCGCAAGCTGAAAGTAGGTGATAAAATGGCAGGCCGACACGGTAACAAAGGTATTGTAGCCAAGATCGTTCGCCAGGAAGATATGCCGTTCCTCGAAGACGGTACTCCTGTTGATATTGTATTAAACCCGCTAGGTGTACCTTCCCGTATGAACCTGGGACAGATCTATGAAACTATTCTCGGATGGTGTGGTAAGCAACTCAATGTAAAGTTTGCCACTCCAATCTTCGACGGTGCTATGCCGGAAGAGATCAGCGCATATTGCGAAAAGGCCGGCATACCTCAAATGGGGCATACTTATCTTTATGATGGTGAAACGGGCGACCGCTTCCATCAGAAAGCTACCGTGGGTGTGATCTATATGATCAAGCTTCATCACATGGTAGACGATAAGATGCACGCACGTTCAATCGGGCCATACAGCCTGATCACACAGCAGCCGCTGGGTGGTAAAGCACAGTTTGGCGGACAGCGTTTTGGTGAGATGGAGGTTTGGGCGCTTGAAGCATACGGTGCATCTAACATCCTGCAGGAATTGCTTACCATTAAGTCTGATGATATCATCGGCCGCGCGAAAACTTACGAAGCGATCGTGAAAGGCGATAACGTACCAAGGCCGGGCGTTCCTGAATCATTCAATGTATTGATCCATGAACTGAGAGGTCTGGGACTTGACCTGAAGTTTGAATAAGCTTTATTAAATTAATATGAAAGGCCTGTGTAATGCAGGTCTTTTTTGTTGGCTGCAAGTATATGATTCATGCGAGGAAAGTATGTGCAATGAAGGGATTTGCCGTCATGCATCTCCTATACGTAGCAAGTTATATAATAAACGCAAAAAGGTAATTGTAAACCGTCTCATATTAATGCACAGGGTATTTGATTCTGCCAATATTAGCAGTCAATAGGTTTACTTATTCATTATCCCCTTTCGTTACTTCCCTGTTCTTTCTTCTCCCTCAATATCAAATTCAAAACAATGCCTACAATACTGCACAGCCCAATGCCAGACATCTGAAAAGACCCTATCTCAAAGTGTGCGCCGCCGATGCCCAGTACCAGTATTACAGAGGCGATGATCTGGTTTTTGGTGTTCATTAAATTTACTTTGGCATTGATCATGGTATTTACGCCCACTGCTGCAATAGAGCCGAACAGCAACAGCATTACACCACCCAGCACAGGCTTGGGTATAGAGGTAAGTAAAGCCGTAAGCACGCCGATAAAAGAAACTACAATGGCTGTAATGGCAGATATCCTCAATACTTTCGGGTTGGTGACCTTGGTAAGTTGTATAGCGCCTGTTACTTCCGCATAGGTAGTGCTGGGCGGCCCACCGATAAAAGAAGCAAAGAAGCTCCCTACGCCATCCCCCATTAGTGTGCGGTGCAAGCCGGGTTCTTTAATGAAATTTTTACCTGCCACGTTGCCAATTGCGTAAATGTTGCCAACATGCTCTACTATCGGCGCTATGGCCACCGGCGCTATGTATAGGATGGCCTGCCAGTCAAATGCCGGCAATATTACCGGCGGCACGCTCAGCCAGCCTGCATTGTGAATGCCTGACGTATCTACATGCCCCGTAAAATAAGCAGCCAGGTAGCCGGCAACCAGCGCTGTAAAAATGGGAATCAGCTTCAGCATGCCTTTACCGTACATCACTGTTGCTACGGCCGTGAGCAACGTGATCAATGCAATACCCCAGTTCTCGCCGGCATTGCTTACGGCGATAGGTGCCAGTGAAAGGCCGATAACCATGATCACTGGCCCGATGACTACCGGCGGGAATAATTTATCAATAAAACCGGTGCCGAAATATTTTACCAGTAAACCAAACAGGAAATACATGACGCCCACAGCTACCAATCCTGACAAAGTATTTTCATAACCATAGGCAACAATTGCCAGCGGTATGGGTGCAATAAATGCGAAGCTGCTACCCAGGAATACCGGCACCTTACCTTTGGTGATCAGGTGAAAAATTAAGGTAGAAATACCCGCAGCCAGTAAAGCAATCGCGGGCGAAAAACTCTTATAGGTTTCAGGAAAATCGGTGATGCCTTTCTTCGCCAGCTCGGTCTCTACACCGCTGGTTACAAGTATGGGTACCAGCACGGTTGCACCGAAAGCGACAAACATAAACTGTATGCCGAGTATTATATTTTTCATCAGCTATGATTACTTAACTTGTGAAACAATTATTTCAAGAATAGATAAAGCGCCGATGAACCACATAATGGGGTGTATCTTATCGAACTTTCGCGTGAAAATGCAGAGTAGTAAATAGCTGGCAAATCCATAAGCAATGCCCGTGCTGATGCTGTATGTCAATGGCATTAATATCAGCGTAAGAAATGCCGGCACGGCAATATAGAGTTCACTGAAGTTTATTTTAATTAAATGTTTTGACATATAAATACCCACCATGATCAGTGCGGGAGCCGTAGCATAAGATGGTACCACGCCAATCAGCGGCGCAAAGAACATGGCCAGCAGGAAAAACACAGCTGTAAAGATGGAGCTTAATCCTGTGCGGGCGCCATTGGCAATGCCTGCCGCAGATTCTACGTAGGTAACGGTGCTGCTGGTGCCCAGTACGCCGCTCAACGTTGTTGCTACCGCATCAGCTTCCAGTACTTTTTTAATGTGCGGCATCTTGCCGTCTTTATCTACCAGTCCTGCTTCCATAGAGCAGGCAATGGCTGTGCCGATAGAATCAAATAAATTCACAAACAAAAATGAAAATATAGGTACAATGAAGGCGATTTTCAATACAGACCATATCTCCAGTTTGCCCAATACGGGCGCCATGGAAGGCGGCGTGCTCACCACTTCTGCGGGCATGGTAAGGTTAGCATCGAAGATAAAGCCAAGAACGGTGGCGGCAATGATGCCAATGAGAATGGAGCCTTTTACTTTATAGATCTCCAGCAATACGATCAGCAATAAAGCTACGATGCCTATCACCAGCGCAGGGCTGAAGCTTCCTACACCCACGATGGTTGCTTCGTTTGACACGATCAACCCCATCTGTTTAAACCCGATGAATGCAATAAATAAGCCTATGCCCGCACCGATGGCTATGCGCAACGATTGTGGTATAGCATCTATGATCTTATGCCGCAAACCTAAAATAGAGATAAGAATAAAAAATATGCCCGACATGAACACTACACCCAGCGCCTGCTGCCAGCTTGCGCCTTGGCTCAGTACCAGTGTGTAGGCAAACATGGCATTAAGCCCCATGCCCGGAGCCATGGCAAAAGGTACATTTGCCCAGAGACCTACAATGAGCGTACCGATAATGGCTGCCACACAGGTCACGGTGATCAGTGCTTCCTTAGGCATGCCGGCGTCTGCCAGTATGTTTGGATTTACAAAAATAATATAAGCCATGGTAAGAAAAGTTACCAGGCCGCCCATGAATTCCTGCCGGATACCGGTTGACCTTTCCTGAAGTTTAAATAGCTTGTTTAGCATGTTGATTTAGTTTTAAAAATTACCAGCCCCATTTAACCATTACCGTAGGAAATACTTTCAGATCATCTGTGCCCACAACAAAATTTTTACTGATCTCTACTTCTGAGCCTATGGAAAACTTCGGTGTAATGTTGTACAGGAACTGTGGCTCGGTGAGCAGTACAGCCGTTTTCTTGTTTTTATCGTTCCAGTGCTTTGGCTGGCTCCATACATCCAGGAATCCGCGGATGGTCATTTTATCGTTGAACAGGTTCTGGTGCCATACGGCAGTAAACTGCCCGTCGAGCCCGTTGGAGCCCTGGATATTTTTATAAAGGTAGCAAGTGTTTAAAACGAAATTGCCCAGCTTTACCGGGAAGCCAACACCTGCCAAAACAGCACGGTTGATAGGTATGCCAATGGGCGTTTCTGATTTGGAGATCAGCAGGCCGTCATTGTATTCAATGTGCGCATTCAGGCCATCTATTGCTTTATTGGGAATATTGAATTTGCGCGCGATCTCAAAATAGGCCAGGGAAGCGCCGCCTTTGTGCCTGTTGAAGTCTACATCAGTAAACATAAAGGTGCTGCCGAGTCTGTCGGGCTTAAAAATTTCGAAGGTACCGGTGATGTATTGCCTTTCTTTCAGGAAGTCGTAGTGTAATTGCAGTTCCTGTGCATGAGCATGTATGCCGCTTGCAAGAAGTAGTGAGCATAATAATTTTCGCATAATAAATTAATATAGATCTTGATGGGAAAAAGTTGTGCAAAATTATCAATAATAACAACACGGGAAGATGATTTTTATCAATAAAAAATCCGCCTGTAAAAAAGCGGATCATATAAATATGTAATGTCAGTTATGACTAGCTTACTAATTGCTGGTAAGCTTCTGCACTAAGCAGCCCTTCTGTTTCGGAAGGATTTGTCATTTCTACTTTCACCATCCAACCGTTGCCGTAAGGATCAGAGTTGATCAGTTCGGGAGCATTAGAAAGTTCGGGATTTACTTCTAGTATCTTGCCGCTGATAGGTAAGAAAAGATCGCTCACTGTTTTTACAGCTTCAACGGAGCCGAAAACATCGTTTGCATTCAAATTTTCACCCACGGTAGAAATATCCACGTAAACAATATCTCCCAGCTCTGTAGCAGCAAATTCTGTAATACCGATCACTGCAATATTACCTTCTGCAATACGTAACCATTCGTGGTCTTTAGTGTATTTTAATTCGGTCGGGTAGCCCATAGTTTAAAATTTTGTTGTACAAACCTAATAAAAACTTACATCATTAAAAAATTTTTTCCAGTCTGTGCTTCTTATTCCACGGTCATCAGCGGCGCTACGTTTTTGTAGATATCTGCATTGATGAAAATGATCTTTTTAATTTCTTCCACACGGTTGTAGTTGCCGTTTTGTTCGCGGTAAACAACAATAGACCTGGCTACATTCCTGGGTATGCCTACTGCTGTCATGTCCTTCTCTGTAGCGGTGTTGATGTTGACGGCCTTTACTGTAGTAGTTGCTGAAACCGTATGTTCATCAGTGTTCCGTAAGGTTGTTGGCATAACAACTTTTTGGTTGCTGATTTTTAAATAAGGCCTTATTGTTTCAAAAGTAGCATCTGAAATGCCATATACTTTTTTAATATCTTCAATAGTTGCAAACGCTTTAATGCTGTTCCTGTATTTGACAATTCTTTCACTAAGCACATCGCCAATGCCGGGTAGCGCCTTGAACTCGGCAGCATCTGCCTGGTTGATATCAATAGCAGCCACTTTTCTTTTTTCATAGTCTGACGAAAAATTATTCCGTACTGTTTTTTTGTTTTGAATGCGGATGTAGGGAATGAGTTTGTCAGCTTCCTCTTTCTTTAGCCCCCATATTTTCCGGATGTTTTCAGGCTCGGAGAAGTAGCCTCCCTTGCTTGTATAGTTGATGATGGTATTGGCTGTTTTCCTGCTGAGGCCCAGTGAAAGCCAGCCTTCCAGATCCAGCGTATTGGGATCGAAAGTAAATAATTTTTCTTCGCTAATGCCTGCTGCATCTACTTCTTCTTCTGCAAAGAAATCCTTTCCGGCAGGTATTTGTGCAAGTGCGCTGTCTGCACCGGATATGCCTGTGCCCTTTTTATTCCTGTTAAACAAAAATGGCGCAGCGATTACGGCCCCGATAATCACCATTGTAATTACAAAAGCATTTCTGTCTTTTTTAGATACGGCAAAATAATCTTTCCAAGAATTTTTTTGTAGCATGTGTATAGTTTAATGGTGTGTTATAATTTTTCAATCCATTAAATGCGATCACAATCCGCAGCGGCTTGGCGCAACAATACATTTATCAATAAAGTTACAGTATTTAATTAATTCTGTAGCTGAAAATTGGTGGTATATTTCTACATTGTTTTCAGCAATGTTACCAAGTCTGGGAAATAAGTTTACCATATATAAAAAATGTAAAAAAAATAAAACGATAATCGGATATAATCCGATTATCTACCTAAAATTTTACTGCATTCAGCAAGTGTATATAAAACTCAATGCCTTCATAGATCTCTTCGATGTAGATGAATTCATCAGCGGTGTGGCTCCTGGCGCTGTCGCCCGGCCCGCACTTAAGCGTGGGAAATGGAATAAATGCCTTATCTGAACTGGTTGGGGAGCCATAAGGTTTTTTGCCAAGCTTTATGCCTGCAGCCACCAGCGGATGATCTACATCAATGCCGGACGATTTTAGCCTGAAGCTGCGCGGCTTCATTTCGCTGTCAATGTGATCCTGGATGATAGCCAGAATTTCCCGGTGAGAGTAGCATTCAGGAAACCTTATGTCTACGGTATAATGGCAGGAAGCAGGTACCACGTTGTGCTGCCGGTTTTCGGTATGGATAGCAGTGACAGTCATTTTTACTTTGCCCAACCATGATGATCTTTTTTCGAAAGTATAGTTGCGAAACCATTCAATCTCCTGGAGCGCTTTATAAATGGCGTTCTCACCTTCCTCCCGCGCTGCATGGCCTGCCCTTCCCTGTGTAGTCACGTCCAATACCAGCAGGCCTTTCTCCGCCACCGCGAGCTGGGTTTGGGTAGGCTCTCCTACAATACCGCACCATTTTTTTTCAGGAGCTTTCAAGTCAGCTTCCTGTATGGTTTGCAGGAAATCAGCGTTTGACAATAACGCTTCTATACCGTTTACTCCCGACACTTCTTCCTCAGCGGTACAGGCTATTACCAGGTTAAAAGGAATGTCTGCAGGATAAAAATGTTGAAATGCAGCGATAAGTGAAACCAGACAGCCGCCGGCATCGTTGCTGCCTAATCCAAAAAGCCTGCCGTCTTTTTCTATGGGTGCAAACGGGTCCAATGAGTAATTGGGGTTAGGCTTTACGGTATCATGATGCGAGTTAAGCAGTATGCAGGGTTTCGCACTGTCAAAGTTTTTATTTACCGACCATACATTGTTCAGATAACGCTGGCAAACCATTCCGTTTTGTGTAAAATATTGCTCCAGGAGAGAGGCTGTTTTATCTTCTTCCCTTGAGAGAGCGGGTGTGGCTATAAGTTGTTTCAACAAGCTTAAAGCCTGATCATACAAATGTTCTGTTTGTTGCATGGTGTAGTTCTGAACGGTCAATTGCTTTTGCGCAATGTAATTATTTATACCAATATTTATAACAATTATTAACAACTTTCTTTTAAGAGATAAGGGTATATTTGTAGACTTTATGGTGTAGAAATTGTAGTATACACCTTGAAATCTGACTATAATGCAGGAGACTTCTATACACAAATCCGCTGCAAAATTGCATGAACCTATTGCTGATCTCAAGGACAGGAAAATTGTGTATCTCATTAATCCCATCTCCGGCAATAAGAACAAAAAAACACTTGTAAATCTTATAGAGAAATACAGTAATGAGCATGGTCTCTATTGCGAAATGTTTGAAACTAGCAAGAAAGGCGATTATGTACACTTGCAGGAAAAGATACGGCAGGAACGGATTACCGATGTGGTAGTGGTGGGCGGAGATGGCTCAGTAAACCAGGCGCTGGCTGCTTTGCATGGAGAAGATGTGGTTTTCGGCATAATACCCTACGGAAGTGGCAATGGGCTGGCAAGAGCAGCAGGCATTCCTACGAAGCCGAAACTGGCATTTGATCTCGTGTTGCAGGGAAGGTGGAAATATGCAGACGCGTTTATGGTGAATGAACATTACGGCTGCATGCTCACCGGCTTGGGTTTCGACGCGCAGATAGCCCATGAGTTTGCCAAATCATCGCAGCGCGGACTGATCACTTACACACAGCAAAGCATCCTTAATTTTTTTAAAGCGCATCCTTACCAGTTTGAAGTAGAAATTGACGGCTTTAGTTTTTTTACGGAAGCATACTTTATCAGCGTTGCTAATGGCAACCAGTTTGGCAACAATTTTACCATCGCACCGCAAGCTTCGCTGGATGATGGTTTGCTGGATATTGTAATTGTACAGAAAATGAGTAAAGCCAAGCTGCCCTTTGCTGTGCTCAAACAAATACGCGGCAACAATGAGCTGGAGCAGTTTGTATCATCTGTATCTTCAAAAAATATTCTTTATTTCCAGAAGCCCTCAGTAAAAATAAAAAACATAAAGCATGCGCCCATCCACATTGACGGCGATCCGTGTGAAAGCTGCCGCGATATAAATATAAAAGTGCTGAAAGATAATTTCAAACTTATTTATTAAAGCCGCTTGCACCCGATAACCCGGTATTTTCACGCAAAGCACGCCAAGATTTCGCGAAGCGCGCAAAGTAATTATAAAGTGCTCAAGGTTCAAAATCATAGTTTCTTTGCGTGGCAACTTAGCGGCTCTTTGGGTAAATAGCATTTCAACACTGCACACATATATAGTTGGTTCTACTTGGATAATACACGGCCGCTGTCTTTATTGGAGACAAAATTAAACCACCATGTAAACAAGGTTTTCACAAGCCTCACGAAACTCACTATGGGTAGAGCGGAAGCGCCCTAAAAATAATTTAAAGAAAATATGCTTCCGGAATTTCACAGACAGGTATGGGAATCATTTTGTGCAGATTGGCTTTGTGCCTGCTTTGGTAGATCTCAAATACCTGCTTTTGTCTTCCTTCAAAGTCTTCAGGCCGGTGCGTGTCTGCAAGTTCCATTGCCCATTCCAGTTCTGGGTACGATGCGCCTATCTGGTCCTCATCTGTTGGTGAGTTGGCAAATAAGCCATCTGTTGGCGCTGCCTGTTGTATGCTTTCAATAATATTCAGGCCTTTTGCCAATTTGTACACTTGTGTTTTCATCAGGTTGGCAATGGGGCTGATGTCCACCCCGCCGTCGCCGTATTTGGTGAAAAAACCAATTCCGAAATCCTCCACCTTATTGCCGGTGCCTGCGACCAGCAATCCATTGAGTTGTGCGTAATAATAAAGCGTGGTCATGCGCAGGCGTGCCCTCGTGTTTGCTAGTGCGAGCTCTTTTATAGCTGCATTGGAGGCATCGCTTGCCGTTTGGTTTTTAAAGCTGTCGAAAACCGGGCTTAAATCAACCGAGAAATTTTCTACATTCGGATAATCTTTTTGCAATGCCGCCATGTGTTCTTGTGCGCGGGTAACCTGGTCAGTAGCCTGGTGAATAGGCATTTCCAGTAAAAGCGTATGCATACCGGTTCTGGCTGCCAATGCTGAAACCACGGCAGAATCTACGCCGCCGGATATGCCGAGTATAAAACCTTTTGCCCTTGCCTGTTCCGTATAGTTCTTCATCCAGGATACAATATGGTCAATTATTTTTTGTGTTTGCATAGTTTGGGATTAATAGTTGATCGTGATCAAAATTTGTGCTAACAATTGCCGCCGAATAAAATGCGAAATATCCTTCTCTAATATTGTATTTATCATAATTGTATTTACACGATATACTTTTAAAATTACAAAACAGTCGCATTACAGAAAAATAATTATCTTGTGAAAATAATGCTGATGATTTATGCTTGAAAAAGAAGAAATTTTTGTTGACTCCGAAATCGGGCGATTGCGACGCCTCATTATTCACAGCCCCGACGGAGGAATAGGGAAAATTGTACCGGGAAAATTTAAGGAATGGCTATACGACGATACAGTACACCTTACTCAAATGCGCAAGGAATACAACAGTTACATAAAAATCCTGCTGTGGTTCCTTGACCCCGAAAAAGCAAAGTATGTAACCCGGTACGAACAGGATAACCCCGGCAACAATGATTGTTACAAACCGGATAATAAAAATTATTTCAACAGTTCCAAAGTATTGGATTCGCAATACCTGCTTGCCCAGATATTGCAAGATGAAGCTACTCGTAAGCGCATCATTTCCGCAACCTGCGCCTGGGAAGGCGTAAGTACACTCACCGAAAAGAAGCTTGAAAGGATTACAGATGCTCATGAGCTCGCAAAAACGCTGATCTCCGGCACCATGAAGGACAGCACAGGCAGGGAAATTGATTTTATTTTTCCGCCATTGCCCAACTTTATTTTTACACGCGACATAGCCATCACTATAAACGATCATCTGTTGCTGAGCAATGCACACGCACCTGCCAGGGAAAGAGAGTCGCTTTTTGCGCGCTACATTGCACAATACCTTTTGTTTAAAGACAAAGAAGAAAAACTGATAGAGATATCTGAGCCAAGCAATTTCTTCCTGCTGAGCGAAGAGTTGCAGCAGCGCAAAAAGACCAGCATTGAAGGCGGCGATGTAATGATGATATCGCCTAACCATTTGCTTATCGGGTGCAGCGAGCGTACAACAGCTTCAGGCATTAATGAAGTGATCCATGCTATTTTTGAAAAGAAGGCCACAGGCATCGAAAAAATTTCAGTGATCAAGATCCCCAAGCTGCGCGCTATAATGCATATAGACACTATCTTTACGCAGGTACGCAAAGATGCCTGGGTGTTGTTTGGTCGTTTTTCAGAACGCCTGAACAAGAAGCGTACGCGCTTTGATTATTACGAAAAGATCACCCATGAAGATGGGCTGGGCAAAGATTCTAATGTGGAAATACTGCGTTTTGAAAAGAAAATATACGAAGACTATTCACCTGAAAAAAATTACCAGGCCGATATATCAGGCAAAATTACCGGGCTTGAGTCGCTGCTGAGAAACATAAGTATCGAAGATTTTCACGTAAACGCTGATGATGTAAAAATTATTTACAGTGCCGATAATATTTTCCCCTTTGACGAGCGGGAGCAATGGACAGATTCCTGCAACGTGCTGGCGCTTAAAAACGGCGTGGTTATCGGTTATGAGCGAAATGAAAAAACATCTCAAAGCTTTATTGAACATGGGTTTGACGTTGTGGACGCCGACGCGCTGCTGGAAGATTTTGCTTCAGGAAAAAAAGACCCTGATAAAATTGAAAATACACTAATATTGCTTACAGCTTCAGAACTGTCAAGGGCCAGGGGCGGATCACATTGTATGAGCCTGCCTTTGTTGAGAGATAAAATTTAAATCAATGCAAACCGCATCTAAAATATTAATGATTAGACCGGCGGCCTTCGGCTACAATGCAGAGACCGCGCAAAACAACTATTTCCAGACACAGGTCTCGGGCAGGTCGCCACAGGATATCTTGTCTGTAGCGCAACACGAATTTGACCGCTTTGCTCAAACGCTGAGAGCACATGGCATTGAAGTGATCATAGTGGAAGATTCGCCTTCCCCTGTAAAGCCGGATGCTATTTTCCCAAACAACTGGTTTTGTACCTTTCCGAACGGCAAGCTGATGCTGTTTCCCATGTACGCCGCAAACAGGAGACTGGAAGTAAGGCAGGATATACTGGATATCCTGAAGAAACAATACATCGTTACCGCCTTTGAAGACTGGACCGAAAAAATACCAGAAGGCCAGTTTCTTGAAAGTACCGGTAGTATGGTGTTTGACCACGATAATAAAATCGCCTATGCATGTTTATCACAACGCACAGACGAAGAGTTGTTCAGGCGTTTCTGCGACCGGCAGGATTATAAGCCTGTTGCCTTCAACGCATCAGATAAAGGCGGCAGGGAAATATACCATACCAATGTGATGATGCATGTAGGTAAAACCTACGCGGTTATTTGCCTGGAAGCGATTGATACCGTAAAGGAGCAGATCAGCGTGGCAGATTGCCTGCGCAATACAGGTCACAGCCTTGTCAATATTTCTTATGAGCAGATGCATCATTTTGCCGGTAATATGCTGCAGGTACACAATGCGACTAATGAGCAATTTACGCTGCTCAGTAAGACAGCCCATGCATCTCTTACCACCGAACAGAAACAAAAATTAAAAAAGCATACAAAGCTGTTGCCTGTGGATATACCTACGATAGAGACTATTGGCGGCGGCAGCGTAAGATGTATGATGGCAGAAATTTTTTTAGATAAAATACATGAACAGTAAAATATACATATTTCTTATTTTCATTTTCACGCTGATGAGCAGTTGCCGTGGACAGGAAAATAATTCATTCACCAAAATTAACCAGACTATGCCAGCAAATAACCCGCATTACTCCAAAACAGACACAGCTAAAGTGCAGACAACTGACGAAGAGTGGAGAAAGATTTTATCTCCCGAGGTATATGAAATAGCCAGGAATAAAGGAACAGAGCGCCCCTTTACCAGTCCTTTTGAAACATCAGATGAAGTAGGTACTTATCATTGTAAAGCCTGCGGCAACCCGCTCTTTAAAAGCAATGCCAAATTTGAATCGGGCTGTGGCTGGCCGAGCTTTTTTGAGCCCATCAGCAAAGCATCCCTGATCTACCAACCTGATAACAGCCACGGCATGAGACGTACAGAAGTACAGTGCGGTCGATGCGAAGCGCATTTGGGACATGTGTTTGAAGACGGGCCGCCACCTACAGGTTTGCGCTATTGCATCAACGGAGTTATCCTGGATTTTGACAAGCAATAGCAAGCTTATTTATTCACTGGCGTAGATACAATAAGCCTTAGCAAATTTTATACAGGTTGTTGCAGCTACAAACACCTTTAATATTTTATCTTTGCTCACATGAGCAATAAAAAAGTAAGAACACGTTTTGCGCCTTCGCCAACCGGGGGCCTGCATCTTGGCGGAGTGCGCACCGTGCTTTTTAACTACCTGTTTACGAAGCAAAATAACGGTGAATTTGTCTTAAGAATTGAAGATACAGACCAGACAAGATTTGTAGAAGGCGCGGAGGATTACATCAATGAAACCCTTGCTTGGTGCGGTCTTGAGCCCGATGAGAGTGTTGAGAAAGGCGGGGCGTACGGACCTTACAGGCAAAGCGAAAGAATGGCACAGGGCATTTACAGGCAATATGCAGAACAACTAATCCAAAAAGGCTTTGCTTACTTTGCTTTTGATACGCCGGAAGACCTGGAGAAAATGCGCACAGAATTTAAAACGGAAAGCAACCCTTCACCAAGGTATGATGCTGCATTGAGGTACAAGATGCGCAACTCACTTTCTTTGTCAGCGGATGAGACCGATAGCCTGCTAAAGGCCGGTACTCCTTACGTGATCAGGATAAAGATGCCGGAAAACGAAACAGTTTCTTTTACAGATATGGTGCGCGGTGAAGTGACTTTTAATACATCGGAAGTAGATGATAAAGTATTGCTGAAAGCCGACGGCATGCCCACTTACCATCTCGCGGTAGTTGTAGATGATTATTTAATGAAGATCTCACACGCATTCCGCGGGGAAGAATGGCTGCCGAGCGCGCCGGTGCATGTAAAGCTTTGGGAATATTTGTTCGGACTGGAATATATGCCCGAGTGGGCACATCTGCCCCTGATAATGAAGCCCGACGGCAAAGGCAAACTTTCCAAGCGAGATGGCGACAGGCTGGGCTTCCCGGTATTTGCCATGAACTGGACAGACCCGCGCACAAAAGAAGTTACCAATGGCTTTCGCGAAAGAGGATTTTTGCCGGAAGCATTTGTAAACATGCTGGCACTGTTGGGTTGGAACGATGGTTCGGAGCAGGAATTGTTTTCTTTAGAAGAATTAATACAAAAATTTTCTACTGGCAGGATTCACAAAGGCGGTGCTAAATTCAGCTATGAAAAAGCTGTATGGTTCAACCAGGAATGGATAAAACACTCTTCTGCCGATAAACTTTTGCCCTACGTTAAAAATATTTTTTCTGAAAATGATATAGCAGTAAACGACGATGATAAATTACTGCGGATAATTGAATTGGTTAAGGAACGCTGCACACTATTAACAGACTTCACTACACAGGCAGGATTCTTTTTTAAACCACCTGAAAGTCTTGATGTGTCAGCAGTTCAGCCTAAGTGGAATGCTGATAAGGATGCTTTTTTCAAAGCCCTGGCAGCAACCTATCAGCAAAAGGCTCGGGAAGATTTTACCAATGAAAAATTAGAGCATCACTTTAAAGAGCTGGCATCAGCCAAAGGTATAAAAGCCGGGGAGCTTATGCTGCCGCTGCGCATCATGCTCGTCGGCGGTAAGTTTGGCCCGCATGTATTTGAAATTGCAGAAGCGATCGGTGCCGAAGAAACCATTAAAAGGATTAAAAATGGTTTGCAGTCATTGTCCGGCAATATAGAATAAGATAAATTAGCATGGAATAACCATAAAGGTTAGGAATCTATACCAACCGGCAATAAGGAGGGAATTTAAAAAAAATGATTATTCCATGCTACAATAAAAACAGCCGCAAAGCGGCGCACTAAAATATACACATGCAAAAAATTGCGATCATTGGCGGAGGAAATTTAGGTGCATCTATTGCGCTGGGCCTTATAAACAGCGGCTTTCAGCAGCCAGACAACCTTGTGCTTACAAGAAGAAATATTGCATTGCTTCAGCCGTTCCGGGAAAAAGGCGTTACGGTTACAGATGATAACCAGTACGCTGTACAGGATGCGGAGTGGGTGATTTTTGCCGTGAAGCCTTTCCAGATCAAAGAAGTGATCGCTCAATTGAAGCCTGCGTTAAAAGCCGGCCAACATAAGATCATCAGCGTGATCACCGGCGTGTGGATTAAAGACCTGCAGGAAATGCTTTCGCCTGACTTTACTATTTTCAGAGCCATGCCTAATACAGCCATTGCCGTAAACGAAAGTATGACGTGTATCTGCAATGTCAATGCTTCGAAAGCGGAGCAAGATTTTGTGGCCAATCTTTTTAACCAGGTTGGTAAAACGGTGGTGATAGAAGAAAAACTGATGGATGCCGCCACTGTACTGGGCGCCTGCGGCACTGCGTATGCGCTTCGTTTTATCCGCGCTAACATCCAAGGCGGTATTGAAATAGGTTTCAGCGCTAAAGTTGCTTCACTGATAGCCGCGCAAACCGTAAAAGGCGCAGCCGAATTATTGCTGATCAATAATACCCACCCGGAAGAAGAAATTGATAAGGTCACCACGCCCAAAGGATGTACCATTGTAGGTTTAAATGAAATGGAGCATCGCGGATTTTCTTCCTCACTTATCCGCGGTATTAATTCCAGTTATAAAAAGATCACCAACGATATGTAGGTAATGATCATCGGAATATACTTTACCAATAAAGGCAATACATTAAATCCTGCGTTAACTCTGACTCCACCGCTTCTCTAAAATTCTGCCTCGGTACACCGGGAGCCTGCGCAGTCATGAGGTATTAAACTTTTAACAGGAAAGACTGAGCAGTATGAAATACGCAATTATTCAACCTGCTATTCTACATTTGCAATGTAGAATTAGATACCCGGGAGATTTGACATTTCCCGATACGGCTTCGTGATTGCAAATCACGAAGAGCGAAAATTAAAAACAGCCGCAAAGCGGCGAACTTAAAATATATACACATAAAACTTGTCACTTGCAAAACATCACCATACAGCAAAAACTATTGTTTGTTTAAGTTTGCTACCGTAACTTTATTATTGGAAAATTCAAATATAAACCTCATTGCCATGAAAACCTTATTAATTCTTTGCACGGCATTTTTACTTACCACATGTGCCTGCACTAAAAACACCGAGCCTACTCTTAACGAACCCTTACCCTGCCACACAAACAGGAGCCAATACTTTTGGGTGCACACTCAATGGACAAGTGTTTGTACCTAATAAAGCCATAGGAAACACCATGCCTGAGTTTGCAATTCGAGTATATGGATATTATAGAAACACAGAAAGCTCCTCTGTAAGAATATATGCAAAAAGAGGATATCATCCTGTAAATATCTTATCAATATCCTTATATCTCTTTCAATTAGATATAAGGAGGGAGGGAGAATATATTTTAGGAAATTCCGTAAAGAATCCTAATTTAAATGAAGCTCCTTTTCATAATTATATTTTCAGCAACGCAAAAAACTCTTCGGGAATTTGGAAAAGTTTCGGTTCATATGAGAACTCAGGAAAAATAATTGTAACCAGATGGGATGATAATGGTTTAATTCTTTCCGGTACTTTTTCCGGAAAACTAAAGGCAATAGAAGGAGATGAGATTATAGAAATAAAAGACGGAAGATTTGACCTTAACCAAAAAACTTTATAATCATGAAAACAATTCTTTTTTTTCTATTGCCATTTTTACTGGTGGCCTGTACGTGTACAAAAAATGCAGAAAAACAATTACCACCCGCCACACAAACTGGTGCTAATACTTTTGGATGTAAAATTAATGGCGTGCCTTATGTTGTAACAGGGAAAATGCAAAATCCTGGCGGCCCAATTTCTACTTCCGGTATATTATACGTTATTAGCTCATCACCTAATGAAGTATATATATCGACAAAAGATATTAATTCAAGACAAGTTAAAATTACATTTCCTTACACAGAAGAAATTTTAAAGCCTGGTGTATATACCGAAGGCTTATCTTTTGCTTATTATACTAACTATACGACAACTTTAATGCCCGGAAAAGAATCAAAGATTACAGTAACAAGGTATGATACCGAAGTTCTTTCCGGAACATTTGAGTTGTATTTTGTTTATAAATTTCAAGGCCCTCCCTACGGGCAACAAGATTATATTATTACAGAGGGCAGATTTGATATATCTCTTAAACATGAATAAAATTATTAGAGAATTGAATATTAAACTATACACCATGAAACAGCCTTGAAGAATTCTTGTTATTCCAATTGCATATAGATACAGGGCGTATCTCATGATAGCCATTAAAAAATAAAACGTATAGATATGAAATGAAGCATAAAATTTAGGGTTAATATATGCTAACCGGCAATGAACATTTTATAAGGAATTTCATATGGTCATTAGAAACAAAAAAAACATACATATATGAAAACAATTGTTTATTTTATCTTCCCGCTTTTACTGGTGGCCTGTGCGTGCACAAAAAGCGCTGTAAAAAAACTACCTCCTGCTACACAAACAGGAGCTAATACGTTTGGTTGCTTAATTAATGGGATGCCTTTTAGAGCAACTAGAGCAACGCCCCCCGGAATGTCTGGACTTTCTGACGGAACCGTGAGTTATTCTATAAATCTTTCTTATCCCGGACTTTTTATTAATGTCTCTCCGTGGGAAAGAAATTCACCTATCGGTATAAGAATTAATATTCCGGATTTTAAAGGATTAGGCACATATAAAGATGAAGAATTCTTATTTAACATGTTGCCGGTTGATCCTAATACTAATTCTTATGTAAATATTACAAAACATGAAAATGGAATACTGTCAGGAACATTTCAAGCGAAGGTTACGTATAATAATGAAACCTATTCGATAACTCACGGCAGATTTGATATTAAAGATAGATTCTCTAACTAGTAAAATCCTGTTTTATGAAAGCAAAAGTTTATTATTTAGTATTAGTATTGCTGCTTATTCAGTATTTTTCTTTGGCTCAAACACCTAATCTGCAGCTTAGCAGTAATAACGGAAACTTATCTTATGTACAAGCATTTGTAAAAGCTTCAGAGAATTTACCAGAAAGCCGTATACCTTACGGAGTGCTTTACGACAAAGTGTTTGGGTGGGCAGGAATGAGTGTTTGGCAAAATGGCGATACGACTAGTAAGAGCCATTTGATACAAACTTGGTGGGATCTGGAAAACAGTAGAATCAATCCAACAGGATATACGTTTGAAACTATGAGAGTTGCTACCGAAAAGTTGAAAGAGCAACAAGGGATAGCTCTAATAGCATTTAATTATAACTTTAGTTACATTGATACAATGGCCTATCGTGATGGGAGAATGAAAATAATTAATAATGAGCTGGTGGATGCCGGTGGAGCATCACCATATATTTCTAAAAATGTAACTTTTTCGGGCTTAAGTATTGATGAGGTAACAGCAGGAACCAGTTATAATTTACAGTCTTACTTATCTTTTATGCTTTCCAATAATACCCAACACAGTATTACGGGGTATACTATCACCAATACGACCAGTGGTGTTCAGTATAACCTATCTACCAATAGTAATCTTACAATTATTTTCACTTCACCGGGTTTAAATATTTTACAAATTTCTACACATACTTCAGCAGGAGATTTTTCCTGTGTTCAGGCGATAAATGTTTTGACGGGCAATCAAAATATATTTAGATTAAGCACTACGGAACCTGTACATGAGTTACTTACCTCGGATATACCATTTCAGGGTTATAATGAGGGCTACGATCAGCTATGCAGATTTTCATATTTATTACCACTACGCTAATCCCACTGATATAAATACCAGCGAGCAGATTTTAAAAAAACCACTCATTATGATTGATGGTTTTGATCCAGAGGACATAAGGAACTATAATGTGATCTATAATGATATGCTTGCTTATTCAGGAGGCCATTTAGGTCAGGACTTGCGGAAAAAGGGATATGATTTAATAATCTTAAACTTTCCAGTAGCCGGCACTAAGAAAATTGAAAAGGATAAGACCGATATTGATATCCCCTTAATTAACGGAACTCGCAGAGACGGGGGAACTGATTATATTGAGCGGAATGCTTTTTTACTAGTGAAACTGATACAAACACTTAATGAAAGATTACGGCAAAACGGAAGTGGTGAAAAATTGGTGATTGTAGGCCCCAGTATGGGAGGGCAAATAAGTCGGTATGCTTTAGCCTATATGGAAAAAAAAGAAGCAGAAGGTGTTGCAAACATGAATCATAATACTAAACTATGGATTAGTTTTGACAGCCCCCATGAAGGTGCTAACATTCCATTGGCTGGTCAACGAAGTATGATTTATTTGGGATTTATAACGGGAAACCAAGAAGCCAGAATAAATTACTTTTCTAAGCTTGGTAATCCTGCATCTAAGCAAATGCTGATTGAACAATTTGATGTAATCGGTAACGAATTAGACAATGGCTATAATTATTCTATCACGTCAAGACAAAATGGTTCAGCTCCTTTTTTTCAGACTTACTATAACAATTTAAAATCAAATGGCATATCTGGCTCAAATGGTTGGCCAACTAAATTGAAAAAAATTGCTTTGGTTAATGGATCGGGATCAGGGAACAAGGTGTGGAGTGAAAACCAAGAATTTTTGAGTGTAGTAGGAAGAATGACTTTCCTCAATATAAGAGTATTGGGAATGTATTGTAGTTTTTTACCTACTTATGGACAAAGTAGTCGAATTTTTAGAGGATGGCGCTCTTTGAGTTTTGAAGATGACTTTAACGTTACGAATATTAATCCCAAGGGGAGTATGGATAATGTCCCAGGAGGATTATTTAACACAGCAAAAGAATTGCAAGAAGGCTATAATGATGGATTTGCAAAAGTAAAACCTAAGGTAAAACCATTATGGAATACATTACTTGATAATAATTCTTTTATACCTACAATTAGCGCATTAGGATTTAAAAATTCTAATTTCGATTGGTCTCTTCCTGTTAACAACAGAAATTTAGCGCAGACAGGAGAAATTTATTTCGATGATTATTTTACTCCGGTTAATAACGAATCACATGTTACATTAACCCCTCAAAATATAGCGTGGCTCAATACTTGGCTTGATAAAGTGAAAAATGATACATTATCTGCCTCTGAATGTCATATTCCCTGGAATTCACTGAAATTAACAGGTATTGCCAGTGTATGCTCAGACCCCGTGACATATACAATTGAAAACTTACCTGACTGTGCAAATGTTCAATGGAGTGTTCATCCGGATCTTTCAATTGTTAATCAAAATAATAAATCAATAACTGTAAAAATCAGTAGTCCTTTGTTTTTGGTAATGGATGGGTGGATTCAGGCGGATATAGAAAATCCGAATACATTTGACACAAAAACTCTTATAAAAAATGATATAATAATCTGGAAGCCTGGTATTACAAAGACAGAAACATTAATATCAGGTAATTTGCAAACTTGGGGAGGCGAAGTTGAAATCCCTTTTGAATTACTAAATTATGGCGCAAAAAATGTAACATGGGAGGCTTCAGATTATTGGAACCGTCAATGCAAGGAGCTAACTTTACACAGTTTTTTGGTGAAAATGCAAGTGGTCAGGTTATAATTTCGGTAAATTTTAATAATCCATGTGGAGAACAAACTAGCATATTTCGTATTTTTCAGATTGAAGATAATCCTTACGGTTATTATACTATACTCACTGATACTTCGTCAAGAGAAATTAAAATATTTGCGAACAAAGAATTAAAAGGAGTTGATAAATCTAAGCCGAATAATAAAGATTTAGAATTTGACCAAATTGTTATTTTAGATGCCCAAAGGAAAATTAAATATAAGAAAAGCTTCTATAAATCCACTTCTTATTTAATTGACGCTAATCAAATTCCGAACGGAATTTATACTATTCAAATCTTGTCAGAAGGAAAAGTAATCGAAGAGAAGCCGATACATATTAACCTGAGTTCGGGATAAAAAAAGTAACTGAAATAAAGAAAATTGGAACGCTTTTTAATGTATAAATTTTTGATAAATAAATAGATACAAACAAATGAGCCGGCCGCTTTTTCAAAGACAAAGTTATACAAATTATCGTTTCAGTTGATGATTTTTGTCTCGAATTTGAAAATCCTGTTAAACAGTCTGTAAG
This sequence comes from Bacteroidota bacterium, assembly GCA_023422835.1. GTDB lineage: Bacteria > Bacteroidota > Bacteroidia > Chitinophagales > Chitinophagaceae > Haoranjiania > Haoranjiania flava. The sequence continues at coordinate 272,567 of JAFAGI010000013.1, forward strand.
GGTGAGTGTACAGGCATTTCTTTTATTGACAGCACTGTGCTGCGCGTGTGTCATAATAAACGTATCAAACGCCACAAAACTTTCAAAGGCTTGCAGAAGTGGGTAAAAGCACCATGGGTTGGTTCTGCGGCTTCAAGTTGCACCTGGTCAATTATTGCCAGCTGCTTAACCCGAACTTAGGTTTATAATCATGCACAGGCATTACCGACGCAGATAGTGAAGAAATACCCTTGCCTTAATTATAACAAATCCATGCTTTATGCTGAAGTAAAGGATTGTAAATTTGTAAAGTTATATAATGGCTTGAACGGATTTGCCGGGATGCTTACAACGAACTTAACAATTCATATTCGCCTCTGCTGTTAATACCGATAAGCGGCAGTTGTTTAGTGCGCTCAAAATAATCATAAATATACCGCAGGGATAAAGTAAAACGTTGACTGTTGTAATCACCTTCAGCATATTTAGTGTAGTAGTCCAGCGCCTTGGTATTATTGAACCTGAAAGGATACACATGCACGGGAATATATTTTTGCCCGCTTAGTTTAGCGCCGCTAGCCAACAGATATACTTCTTCAACCTGGTTGTTTTGCAAAGGGATGCATCCTACGCTTACGCAGCTTCCGTGGATATAGATCTCTCCTCCCGGGCTTATTTTATCACTAAGTATTCTGTCGCTTTCATTGGGATAATTGAGCTTGAGAGAAAGGTAAAATTCACTGTTTGGCTTAAATTCAGAGATGTAATAAAATCCTTCCGGTACCTGGAAATCTCCCTCCAGTCTTTTTGGCCCCAGATCGCCGGCCATTACACAAACCTTATAAGTTTTAAAAAGCGTGAAAGGCTCTCTTTCACTATTCCTTATCCAAACTTCCAGCTCATGGTCATATTTGAAGGAGCGAATAAAAACCTGCTTTACAGGGTAGCTGAATCCTGCTTTCTGGAAGTCGTTACGCAATATTGTTTCCTTCTGCCGCATGCTTTGCGTTTTCGCAGGCGAGAGATTCATCATATCTGCGATGTTGTACTGTGCATATATGCCACTAGAAGAAATAACCAACAGCAATAACACAACTATTTTTTTCATAGAAATCAAAAATATATCTTTATTTAGATAAAAATATTTAGCAATAGTTAAATTTGGGCTTTCTCTTTCAATAGATACCTATGCAAAAAATCGGGATACTTGGTGGCGGGCAGCTCGGCAGAATGTTGTTGCAGGCAGCAGCAAATTATGTAGTGGAAACATATGTAATGGAAAATGATGAAGCTTGTCCGGCTGCACATTTGTGTCATCATTTTATCAAAGGCGATATAAAAAATTATGATGATGTGGTTAATTTCGGAAAAGATCTTGATGCCATCACAATAGAGATTGAAACAGTAAATGTAGAGGCGCTGGAAACGCTTGAAAAAGCCGGCGTGCGTGTATATCCCAGGCCATCAGCCATCAGGATTATCAAAAATAAGATTACCCAGAAAAATTTCTACAAAGACAACGAAATACCTACCTCCGATTATGTGATCACCGAAAGCAAAAAAGATGTTGAAAAGAATACGAGCCTTTTTCCGGCGGTGCATAAGCTGGGGCAGGGTGGTTACGATGGCAGAGGCGTAGAGGTTATATATGATGAAAGGGGCATGCACAGAGCGTTTGACGCGCCATCTGTATTGGAAAAGCTGGTAGATATTGAAAAGGAGGTGTCTGTAATTGTTGCCAAGAGCGAGACGGGTGAGCTGGTCTTCTTTCCGCCGGTAGAAATGATGTTCGACAAAAAACTCAACCTCCTCGATTTTCAATTGGCTCCTGCCAGAGTGCAGAAAGAAGTGCTTTGGAGAGCAGAGGCCATGGCGCAGAAAGTGGTACAGAAACTGGATAGCCCGGGCATCTTTGCGGTAGAACTTTTTGTAGACCGCAAGCAGGATGTATATGTAAATGAAACTGCACCGCGGGTACACAACAGCGGCCACCAGACAATTGAAGCCAACTACTCAAGCCAGTACGATATGTTGTGGCGCATTATGCTGCAGTATCCTTTAGGCAATACAGACCCTATTTTGCCATCAGCCATTGTAAATATCCTGGGCACAGAAGGCTTTAACGGCGAAGCTGAGTATGAAGGCTTGGAAGAAGTGCTGAAAATGGATAAAGTTTTTGTGCACCTTTACGGAAAAACACACACCAAACCGGGGCGTAAAATGGGGCACGCAACTATCCTGGGCGAAAATATTGCAGAGCTTACCTACCTGGCCAATAAGATCAAAAGCACTTTGCGTGTGGTGGCTAAGCAATAGCGTTCATCAGCTCTTCAACTGTTGTTACCGGCGCGCTGCAGGCATAGTTTTTACAAAGGTATATTTTTGTTTCTTCAGCAATTTCCTTGCCTGCCAATAAAGGGAATTGCTCATTCTCTATATTAGATGCAAAAAGAATTTTGTGCGGGATATATCTGTGCAAAATATTTTTAGCTACTTCACCGGCCTCTTTTCCGGTCACGGCAATTTCATTGATACCGTACACATATTTCTGCGCCAGCAGGCACCACACACCAAAAGACACAGGGTGCTGTATAGCTGCATGGCCTATGGATTGCAACATCTGCAATGCGCGCTCATTCCACTCCGGCATATCAAAAGCTATAGACAAATGTTGCAGGTTGCCGGCCATTACTGCATTTCCCGAAGGCGTAGCGCCATCATGTATTTCTTTTTTTCTTAGGATAACATCTGTATTGCCTGCTTCTGTAAAATAAAAAAGTATATTTTCTTCATCGGTAAAATGATGTATTACAAACGCCGTAAGTTCTTTTGCTTTTATCAGGTAGTGAGTATCGGTAGTGCATTCATGCAGGTCAATATATGCCTTCACCAGGTAAGCCAGGTCATCCAGGAAGGCGTTGATCTTTCCTTCACCGTTTTTATAAGTGTGCTTCCATTTGCCGTCAGTTTGAGCGAATAAATACTTTTCAAGCAACTGCATGGTAGTTGTTGCAAGTGTCCTGTAATGTTCTGTACCAAGCGCTGCATAAGCCTTACACAGCGCAGATATCATCAGCGCATTTAAGCCTGAGATGATTTTGTCGTCTGTGGACGGGCGCACTCTCTCCGTTCTTTTATTGAATAATTTTTCTTTACATCGTGCAAGAACTGTTTCTATTGTTTCTTTGTCTGTTTGTTCTTCTTCCGCAATCTGCTCCAAAGGTTTCGGAAGCCAGAGTATATTGGTATGCTCCCAATTGTCCTCAGTAGAGATATTGTATGCTTTGCAAAACAGGCGGCTGTCTTCTTTGAGTATTTCATTAATTTCAGTTTTGTTCCAGGTGTAGAATTTGCCTTCTACGCCTTCGCTGTCCGCGTCCAGCGCGCAGAAGAAGCCACCGTTTTCATGCATTAATTCCCTTTCAACAAAAGCAATAGTTTCTTCAATGGTTTTTTTATAATGCTCTTTTCTTGTCAACTGGTAAGCTTCCGAAAGTGTTTCTACCAGCAAAGCGTTGTCGTACAGCATTTTTTCAAAATGAGGTGCAAGCCAGTATTCATCAGTGCTGTAGCGAGAGAAACCTCCGCCTGTATGGTCATAGATGCCTCCGCTGATCATTTTATCCAGGCTTAGCAAAGCCTGTTGCAAAGCAGCTTCGTTTTTCTGAAAATAGCTGCCCCTTAATAAGTTTAGGATAGTAAAGGTTTGCGGAAATTTAGGCGCCCGTGAAAAGCCGCCCCATTTTTTATCTGCTGATTGTAAAATGTTTTCAGTGATAAGCCTAGTCATTTCTTCGTTCAACGGCAGGGCATTGGTTTTGTTGGCGTTGAGGCTATTTGCATTTTTTATATAGTCTGTAAGGTTATTGGCCTGCTGTATTACTTCTTCTTTTTTTTCTGTGTAATACTGGTGAATACTTACCAGCACATCTTTCCACGAAGGCCGGTTGTAGTATGCTTTAGGCGGGAAATACGTACCTCCGTAGAAAGGTTTCTTATCCGGCGTAAGGAAAACATGTAAAGGCCAGCCTCCACTTCCGCTCATCGCCTGCAATGCATCCATGTAAATGTGGTCAAGGTCAGGGCGTTCTTCCCGGTCTATCTTTATATTCACAAAAAAGGCGTTCATCAGCTTTGCCGTCTCTTCATCTTCAAAGCTTTCGTGCTCCATCACATGGCACCAGTGGCAGGCTGCATAGCCTATAGACACCAGTATTGGTTTATCTTCCAGCTTTGCTTTCTGTAGCGCTTCTTCTCCCCATGGGTACCAGTCCACAGGGTTATGTGCGTGTTGTAAAAGATAGGGGCTTGTTTCATTAATAAGAAGGTTAGGCATTTTACAATTGTTTCGGTTTATTACACTCAATATACGCTAACTTTGAACACCGTATTCAATAATAACAATAATAAAACCTTAAATATGAAATTTACATTCAGTTTTATTGTGGCAGCTTTTCTTTTTACTTCTTGCACTAACCAGAACAACGAGGTAAAGAATACTCCGGAGATTGAGGTAGAAGAAGACCATACTATGGGTGGTACAGACAATAGCCATTTATACACAAATGTGCAGTTTGCAATGGATAAAGATCCTGTGTGTATGATGCCTTTAAGTGCAGGAATTACTGATACAGCGGTGATCAACGGGAAGAATTACGGCTTTTGTTCTCCGCAGTGTAAAGAAACCTATGTAAAGGAAAACAGAAAGTAATTTATTTTACGGGCTTTTTCACTCTTCTTGAGAAGTACAGGCCTGCAACGATCATGGCAGAACCCAGTATTTGCAGCCATCCTATTGCCTCTCCGTCTACATACCCCCAGAAAAGTGCCACCACCGGCAACAGCAAGGCTACATTTGAGGCAAACAACGGCGATGTGTCTTTAATGAGTTTGTAATTGTAAATATTGGCAAGTACAGTACCGAAGAAGGAAAGAATAAAAATATATCCCAAACCTTCCCAACGCGCAGGGTAGCTATTGAAATTATGAAAAAAACCTGTGATCAATAAAGTGATGGCTCCCGGCACGATCAGCGCCACACCAATGTAAGATGCCCAGGCAATAGCCGGTACGCGCATACGCCTTTTTGTAATGAATGTATTAATGGCATAAAACACGGTGGCCAGAAGCAGCAGGACAAAATAAAGCCAATTGCTGTCTTGTGAAGTTGCACTTTTTTCACCTCCCACAAATAAAAGCAATACGCCGATGAATGCCATGATCACGCCGATAATTTCTCCGCGGCTGGAATGCATTTTCAGGAAGATTGCGCCAAGCGTAATGATGAATATGGATTGTGTAGAGTTCAATACGCCCGCAACAGCGCTGCTCACATGCTCCTGCGCGTACGGGAAAATAAACATTGGCAGCAGGTTGCCGGTAAGCGCTGCCAGCAAAATCCATTTAAGGTGTCTCCTGGGAAATATTTTTCTGAAACGATAGGCAGTTGGCGCCAGCATTAGCCCTGCCAATGTCATACGGATGGCGCCTACTTGGAATGGGGTAAAGGAAGCAACACCCTTTTTTATAAGAATAAAAGAAGAGCCCCAGACTATAGATAGCAGGAAAAGTGTGATCCAGTCTCTTACTCTTAATTTCATCCGTAAATCTTTTAATGTTTGAATGGCCGGATATGCATTCTTCCCGGTAGTTATCGGGAAGAATGCTTAGTTATGTATATGTTTTTGTTTTTGTGAGCACATGGAATTTACCATAAAACTTCCAGCATGTTTGGTAAAAATCTACTCAAAATTCATAAGGACATTTCATACGCATTAAACCTTATTTCTTTACCAGGTTTTAGGATGTACTGGAGCCGTTCGATCGCCAAATATACATGCATGTTCCTGGTAAAAAATGGTAGGCAAAGGTAAGCGATTAGTGAATTATTTAAATAGAGCTGTAAATTTTTTGAAAATAATTAAAAGTACAACCAAAAACAACCTGGCAGTTGTAAATTCTCTATTTAAGCTTCATGTAAACAGAATAAAAAACGCCTATGCGCATAAAAACGTATAGGCGTTGGTAAGTTCATTAAAAATTATAATTCCGGATACAAAGGAAACTGTTCCATAAATGCGTTTACCTCTCTTTTTACAGCTTCTATGGTGGCAGTATCTTCACTGTTCATCAATACCCTGTCTACCACATCTGCAATAAACTGCATGTCTGCTTCCTTCATGCCGCGTGTGGTGATGGCAGCAGTGCCAAAACGTATACCGGAGGTAACAAATGCTGTCTTGTTGTCGAAGGGCACCATATTTTTATTGGCAGTAATCTCGGCTTTCACCAGAGCCTGTTCTGCTTTTTTGCCGGAAATATTCTTGTTGCGGAGGTCTATCAGCATCAGGTGGTTTTCTGTACCCCCGCTGATGATGTTGTATTCCCTGGTCACAAATGCAGCAGCCAAAGCCTGAGCATTCTTTTGTACCTGGTGCGCATATTGTGTATAATCGTCTGATAAAATTTCACCGAAAGCCACTGCTTTTGCAGCTATTACGTGCATTAAAGGCCCGCCTTGTATGCCCGGGAATACTGCCATATCCAACAGATGGCTCATCATTTTGATATTGCCTTTATTATCTTTATGCCCCCAGGGATTTTCAAAATCCTTGCGCATCATTATGATGCCTCCGCGTGGGCCGCGCAATGTTTTGTGGGTAGTGGAAGTAACAATGTGGCAATGATCAAACGGGTCACTGAGCAATCCTTTTGCTATGAGGCCAGCAGGGTGTGCAATATCAGCCATCAACAGGCAGCCAACTTCATCAGCCACTTTTCTTACTCTGGCATAGTCCCAGTCGCGGCTGTAAGCGCTGGCGCCTACAATAATAAGTTTGGGTTTTATTTCGCGCGCTTTCTGCTCAAGCATTTCATAATCCACCAGTCCGTTTTCTTTTTGAACACCGTAGAAATGCGCTTCATACAATTTACCGCTATAGTTCACATTGGAGCCGTGTGTAAGGTGTCCGCCCATGCTCAGGTCAAGCCCTAAAATCTTATCGCCGGGATTTAAAATTGCCAGGTGCACTGCTGCATTTGCCTGTGCGCCGCTATGCGGTTGTACGTTGGCATACTCCACGTTGAATATTTGTTTCAAACGGTCAATGGCAAGGTTTTCCATTTCATCTACTACTTCACAGCCTGCGTAATACCTTCTTCCGGGATAGCCTTCGGCATACTTATTTGTAGGAACACTGCCCATGGCTTGCATCACCTGGAGGCTGGTGAAATTTTCTGAAGCTATTAACTCAATGCCGCTTCTCTGGCGTTGTAATTCTTTTGCTAATAAGTCAAAAATTGGGGTATCTCTTTGCATAGAGGATGTATTTTTAAGAATAACAAAAATAGCCAAATAATTCTATAAAACGCCGTGCCACCTGCATGGCGAATAAAAACTTTGTACATTTGCCTCTTACATACAACGCACAACGTATACATAACCTATAGTGTGTAGAAAAAATAAATTCTAACGGATGAAAGCAATAATACCGGTTGCAGGCACCGGCGCAAAGTTACGGCCTCATACATACACCCAACCCAAAGCGTTGCTGCCGGTAGCAGGAAAAACTGTTCTTGATTTTACAGTAGAGCAATTAAAAAATGCCGGCATCAGAGAGTTTATCTTTATTATTGGTTACCTGGGTGAAAAAGTACAGGAGCACGTAAACGAAAAATATCCGGATCTTATATGCCATTTTGTACAGCAGGACAAAAGAGAGGGTACGGGCCATGCCATTATCCTTGCTAAAGAAATTGTAGCCAACGATGAACTGATGATTGTCATGGGCGATACCATCACTGATTTTGATGTGGCTGAAGTAATTAATGCAGATGAAACCATGATCGCGGTAAAAAGGGTCGACGATCCGCGCGGCTTTGGTGTGGTACAGCTAAAAGCTGATGGCTATATATCCCACCTGGAAGAGAAGCCCGCCATACCTATGAGCAACACTGCATTGGTGGGTGTATACAGGATCAAAGAAACCAATATATTGTTTGAATGCCTGGATACACTTTTCTCCGACAACATAAAAACGCATGGACAATACCACCTTACAGACGCACTGCAATGCATGATCTCTAAAGGTGTGCGCATGAAATCTTTCGGGGTGCGGCGCTGGTACGATTGTGGCCGCAAAGATACACTGCTGGAATCAAATGCTTTCCTGCTGAAGCACCAGAGCATGGGGATACATGAGAGCGTGACCACCGAAAGGTCTATCATCATTGCACCGGTAAGTATAGGCGCTAATTGCGTGATAGAAGGTTCTATCATAGGCCCGCATATTTCGGTAGGGGAAAATACCATTATCAGCAATTCCATTGCAAGGGACTCCATCATTGGTTCCTACGCCAAACTCGAAGATATGGTGATCTATAATTCCCTCATTGGCAGTGATGTAAGCCTGCATGGGTCAGGTAAGAGCCTGAATGTAGGCGACAATACAGAAATTGATTTTAATAAATAAAAATATTTTGATGATACAGGATTTGCAGCAACGTTGGTGGAACCTGGAGGCTAAGCTGGCAGAGAAGTTCGGTAAAAAGCCTGACATGGAAACCATACTTTTTCTCATAGGCATACAGGAGACGGGTTTTATGCCGCATAAAATTACCAAGGAACAAAAGCAGGATCTGATGCACGTAGCTGTTTGCACGCTGCTGCTATCCAGCGGTTACTATAAGTTTAAAGGAAAGGATAAGGACGGCTGGCCGCATTTTTCACAGATTAAGGAAATTAAGATCCAGTCTTTATTTGAGCAGGAAGATTTCCTGAAAGACCATATATTGCTGTATTTTGAGGAGCATGGGTTATAGCTCTATCCTTATAAGTTCTTCGCGCCGATGAATATTCACATCAATAACTGGTTTCGTCAAGCTTTACTTTGCCTCTGAAAGTTTTGTAAACAAATACAGTGTAAGAGATCACCAGCGGTGCGCCGATGGCTACCATTGTAAGCATTATACCCAGAGATTTATTGGAGGATGCTGCATTATAAACTGTAATGCTGTTGGCCGGGTCTATGGTTGAATGAAGCAATACCGGGTAAAGTTCTATTGCTACCAATAGTAAAAGCAAGCTGATAGTAAATGAAGAAAACAGGAAGGCCTGTTTGAATTTCTTCTTACTTGCCAGCCGCGGTACATTAAGGATGCTCAAGATGGTAGCAACCGGCAGGGTCAGTAAATATGGGTTTTCTTTGAAAGAATCTGCAATGTTTGGCGAAATGGTAAACGTGTAGAACGACATTATACAAAAACTGGCAATGAAAAAAATATTCCCGAATTTGCCCAGCCTGATCAGCTTTTCATAAAGCTGGCCTTCCGTTTTCATCAGCAGGTAAATGGCGCCGTGGGTCATAAAAAGCGCTAACGTAGTGATGCCCACCACAATGGTGTAAGGATGCAGAAACTCAAAGAAAGGGCCTCCTATATATTCATGATTTTTGTCAAGCGGCATACCTCTCAACACATTTCCCAGTACCACACCCAATAAAAAGGCAAGCATGATGCTGGAAATGCAGTAAGCCACATCCCAGGTATTGCGCCACCATCTCATTGCTTCTTTCCCCCGAAATTCAATGGATACAGCCCTGAAGATAATGAACATTAAAAACAGCATGAAAGGAATGTACATCGCAGAAAACAGGCTGGCATACAATACCGGGAAGCCTGCAAATAAAGCGCCGCCGCCGATCACAAGCCATACTTCATTGCCGTCCCACACGGGTCCTACAGCGTTTAAGGCTGTCCTTCTATCCTTATCTTTTTTAAAGGAAAGATGCCATGCGCCGGCGCCAAAGTCAAAGCCATCAAGAATGGCATAGCCTGAGAACAGTCCGCCTACGACCAAAAACCAGAGAGTGGGATAATCTATTCCTAAAAAAGTTGACATAATAATGGTTATTTATTTCTGATAATTACATCCGCTATTTCATGCTGGTGCGGCCTTAAGTCTTCCAAGTGCTCATCATCGGGGCCGTGCTTGATTTTTATGGTGAGCAGGTAAAGGAATAAAAACAGCAGCAAGGTATAAATCACCATGAATAAAATGAGTGAAAACAATACCTGGTTTGCTTCTACAGACTTGGATAAGGCATCGCTGGTGCGTAATAAACCGTAAACAACCCATGGCTGCCTGCCCATTTCTGCCGCAAACCAGCCAACCTGGTTGGCTATCTGTGGCAGTATCACTGCAAATGCAAATACCCATAGCAGCCATCGTTTATCAAACAATTTTTTCTTCCACCACAGGTAGCAGGCAAACAAGGTTAGCGCTATCAGGAATATACCAATAGCAACCATGATGTGGTAAAATTGAAAAATAGCATTTACTGCCGATGGCCTGTCTTTCTCATCAAAAGCATTGAGTCCTGTCACAGGTTTATTAAAATCTTGGTGTAGCAGGAAAGAAAGGCCTCCCGGGATTTTTAGCCCGTAAACTTTTTGTTGGTCCTTATTTACCCAGCCAAGCAGGTACATGTCTGCGGGAGCCGATTTTTCAAAATGCCCTTCGAGCGCTGCAAGCTTTGCCGGCTGGTGCTCTGCCACCACTTCTGCCGAGCTATGCCCGGAGATCAACTGGCTCAGTGCAAACACAGTAGCTACAACCAAGGTGATCCTGAACGCTTTCTTAGATATTTCCACATGCCTGTTCTTTAAAATATAATAAGCATGTACGCTTAAAATTAAAAAAGCACCCGCCAGGAATGCGCCCTGCCATACGTGAATAATGCGGTCAACGCTTGACGGGTTAAATACCATTTCCCAGAAGTTTGTAACCTCTGCCCGCGCCTGCATACCTTCACCTACAATTTTATAGCCTGTAGGGGTCTGTTGCCAGCTGTTGGCAACCACGATCCACACTGCTGAAAACATAGAGCCGAAAAATACACCGATGGTAGAAAGCAGGTGTACCCACGGTTTCACGCGGTTCCAGCCAAAAAGCAACACGCCTAGAAAGCCGCTCTCCAATGCAAAAGCAAAGATGCCTTCTGCAGCCAGAGCGCTACCGAAAATATCTCCCACATAGCGCGAATACGTAGCCCAGTTTGTGCCGAACTCAAACTCCATTACAATACCCGTAGCTACCCCAATGCCAAACGTAAGTGCAAATATCTTTGTCCAGAATTTGGTTAATACTTCGTACTGTTTATTTTTTGTTTTGATGTAAAGGCTTTCGAAGACCACCATCAGCAGGCCGAGGCCAATGCTCAGTGGCGGATAAATATAATGAAACGCAATAGTAAAAGCGAACTGTATTCGGGCAAGAATTTCTACATCCATCTTTATGAGATTATGGCACAAAGATATTATAAAATCGCCCTGGTATAGTTAATTAATCATCAACAATGGAAAATGACGTTATCATTACGAATTACCGAACAAAATTGTGTTATCCCGAATAAGTATGCACACTCATAGAGGCTGTAGGCAGGTAGTTGACCCCAAACCAGCAAACCATCAATAAGATAAACGCTATAATGATAATGGAAAAGTTAGTGGTTGCCTTCTTGTCTTTGTATTTGTAGCGGTAGTGAATATAAACCAGGTAGCCAAGCCAGCTAATAAATGCCCAGGTTTCTTTGGGGTCCCAGGTCCAGTAATGGCCCCATGCTTCCTTTGCCCAGAGCGCACCAAACAGTAAGCCGAACGTTAGGAAAGCATAGCCTACATTTACGAGCCTGTCTACGATCAGCACAGTTTCTTCCGGTGCATAAGGCTTGTATTTTATACCGGCGATAGCTGACCGGTTGGGTCGCTTATGCTGGTATAACCCGTAAAGTGCTACAACCGTGGCCATGCCCAGCATTGCGTAAGCAAATATATACACAATCACATGCGGGATAAACCACACGCTTTGCAAAGCAGGCATCAGCGTTTTGTTCATGGTATCCGGCTTAAAATACGTTACCAGTAAAAATACCGTGGCCATCAGCGCTGCATAGTTTAGCATCCATTTTTGCCTGTACATCCTGTACACCACCAGACCGATTGCACCCATAAAAAAGGTATACCAGATGCGCGTTTCAGCAAGCGTACGTAGCGGAGGCCTTTCCAGCGATATCCACAGCGCTGTAATGAATGCGCCAATGATCAATGTGGCTAAGGCATGCATCAGTATAGCTATGGTGTTCAGGCTGCCTTTTCTGGCATAAATAAGAATGGCCGAAACAGCCCAGAGAGCGATTGATGTAAAAGCGATGTATGAAAAGTATTGCCACATAATTATTTCCTGTTTTTAATAAGAAAAGCCACCGAACCTACCATCAGAATAAAGATGCCTGTGTACACCAGCGGCAGCCAGGGATCCAGTACCAGTTCAACAACGCTCACGTCTGACCAGCGGCCAAGGCGCTCGTCGTAGCTGGTCTGGTAAATTTTCCAGCCATCAATTTTTACGGGGTGGTTTACCTGAATATTCTCTTCCCGTATTTCGTCTTTATTCTTTTGATAGATCACTACATCAGATTCAAATCTTCTGGCTTCGGCCGGAGCCATCACCAGTGTATGGCTGCTGTCCAGTATTTTAGCTACCGGCGGAAACTGGAAGTTGCCTGCTGCTATCCATTGTGTATGTTTTTCTTTTGTCAGGATATTTTCTATAGTAATGTTGGCCGCGTTTGTAGCGCCCCACATCGGATTGGCAGCATATTCATTATCACCTACGGGCACTGCATTCGGCAGGTATTTGTTAAGCGTGATCTTCCAGTCTAAAATGGTGTAGCTGCTGTTGTCATTCTCCAGTAAAAAACTTTGCGGTTTACTGGCCGGTAAAGGATTGCCTTCGCGGTCAATATTATAAACCTTATTGGGGTAAATATCAATATTAAAGTTTTTCAGTTCAAGCGCTATCGGCAGTTCTGCCACGTTGCCGTATTCATCTGTAGCACGCCATTCAGGTGTATCTTTCTTCAGCGTCATGGTGAGGCGTGTAAGATCGCCCTGGCCCAATACGCCTGCAAACAAAATTAACCACAAGCCAAAATGGTTCAGTAAAAAAGTGATATTCTTTGTCTGAAACACCAATGCTCTTTTCAGTATTGCCAGCCACAGGTTGGTAAGCACCATTAAAAAAATGAGCGCAAAATACCAGGTTGTAGTAATATTATCCAGTCCCATTCTGAGTAAAACAGGGTGGGTATTTTTATTGGCAGGGTCCAGGTGTATGCTGCCCAGGCCTATGGTGAGCACCCCCAGCACTATGGTCGTGATCAGTGCAAAAGGCACGCTGCTCAGCAGGTTGATAGATTCACGCTGCTTGTATAAAAAAAAGAGGGTGGTGAGTATGCCGATAAAAGCCAGCCCTACAAACAGGTTATTGGGAAAAGAGAACCATTCTTTTGAAATGGTTCCCATAAAGTATTGCAATAAAAAACCGATGATCAGTAAGCCGGCTGTAATGTAGATTGAATTTTTGTACTGGTATTTTTTGTGAAATTGTTTATTAAAATTCATATTGGTCAGTCAGTTGCGGTTTAGTTTTTAGCTGAAACCAGCAATCCTTTTTGTCTGGCTTTCTGCAGCCACTGTGGTACAACATTTTTTATGAATTGTTCTTTCGCAGCATGTTCTTTCGCCATGTCGAGCCCAATAGCAGTTTGTGCTTTAGCTTTGGTGCTGATATCCGGCATGGCAAATGTAGCGGTTATTTTCATTTTATCGGTTAAACTGTTCATGTTTGTTTCTGCCAGCATAGCATAATACAGGCCGTCTGCCAATACCCTCTGAGATTCTATGGGGGCATGGAAAGATGCTCCGTGAGATGCAGTAATATAATCCCAGCGCCATTGAGATTTCCTGATCAGTTGCAATATAGGCTTCATGCTGGCTTCCTGTGCACCATTGTCCCAAAGGAATTTTGCCTGGAAGTGCACTTTTGCCAGTTGTTTTTCGAGTTTATTTCTCAGGTCAAAAACATAATCCTGCCTTTCGTACACATTCTTTGTAAGCACGCCTTCAGATTCCCTGTGGCAAACCTGGCAGGTATTGTTCATGTTGGCAAGCGGGCTGGAGATATGGTGGTCAGTGTATTTGATGCCGCCCTGAGATTTATAAGGCATGTGGCAGTCCGCGCAGGATACACCTCTCTGAGCGTGTATGCCCAGCTGGAACAGTTCAAAATCAGGATGCTGTGCTTTCAGGATGGGCACCCTGCTGAGTTTGTGTATAAAATCTACGTGGTTGATGGTATCATAATAAGCTTCTACATCTTCCACTTTTTTACCTTTATCCCACGGGAAAGTCAGGTACTTGCTGTCGCCTTTGAAATAATATTCTACGTGGCATTGCGCGCAAACCAGCGAACGCATTTCCTGGTGTGTAGCCTTGGTAATGTCTTTGCCTTCGCGTTGGAAAGCCTCTACCAGTGCCGGCCTTGTGATGGTGAGGTTCATGGTTTTATGGTCGTGGCAATCCGCACAACCAATGGGGTTTACCACTTCACTTCCATAGTCTGACCAGGAAGCCTTGTAGAAATTTTCCACGCCTACCTGGTTCATCATGCGGGGTACGTCTGGGCTTTTGCAGGTCCAGCAGGTAGAAGGTTGAGGGCCTTTGCTTGTATCGCTGGGAGCGCCGGTTCTCAGGGAATGCACAATGTCATCTACGGCGTGCATGTGGCCGCGAGGAGCCGTGTAGTCTTTAGAGAACGCATAGCCTGCCCAAAGGATCACCATTTCAGGCCGTTGAGCCAGTAGGTCGTCGTTGTTGCTGCTCATGTGCTTGGAGCGGAAAGTGGTGTCGGCTGTCTGCTTCCACGACTGGTATTCGCGCGGATAGTATTCTTCCCAAGCTTCATTCACCGATTCAAAAGGCTTTAAATTATTTTCTGCTCTTGATAGGTGTTGCGATTCTGCACGACGCTGCATGATAGAGTTGGCCAGCATACCAAGGCCAAATACTACAAGCGCTAAAATTGCTACAACTAACCAATTCTTTCTTTTCATTATTCAGTAGGTTTATTGTTATTTATTTGTTGTGTTGTTTGTGTTTGTCATTTTTTGCAGCCATTCGGGTACCGGCTGCTCTTCAAGCGGCACGCGCGCATTGGGTGCAGAATTCAGGCCCCTTACGTTTCCGTGCGGCACATCTGTATGGCACTCCCAGCAAAGTTTGCCGTTGTCTTCATGCGCCATTTTTGCCGTAACTTCTGCTGTGCCTACCACGCTGTTTAGTTGGCTGTGGCAGCGTATACAGTTTTCCTGAACTACAGTTTCACCCGGTTTTCTTATCCTGATCACCTGCGGTTCAAGTCTTAAGGCAAACATGCTTGCATGCCTGATGCCGTCGCTGGCTTTGAAATAATATTTCCTGAAAAAATTGTCGTGCGGCACATGGCAGTCATTACAAACCGTATTTCTGCCGTGGGAAGAGTGAAACCAGGTAGAATATTCCGGCGCCATGATATGGCAGTTTATACAGGCACGCGGATTGTCTGACAGATAGGAGTGGGCTTTGGAGATGTAAAATATGTATCCCATTAGGCCGATCATTACGCCTACCAGCGCCGGTATCAGGAATTTAGGCACCCGTCTTTTTGTATGTGTATTGCTCGTTTTTTCTGACATTATTATAAAGGATAAAATTATCTTTTAATAGGGCAAAATTATACACCAAAAGCCGGTCTGCAAAATTATTTGTCAGTTATTTGTCATGATATATATCATGTTTATGGTTGAATTAGGGTAAGTGATTTTTTGTTTTAAAAATGAATAACCTATAGCTTTGCAAATCGAGACAAAAAAGGATTTATTTATAAAAAAAACAAACTACAATGACAAGTGGTACCGCAAGATTGATCATGCTGGCTTGTGCGCTTTTTTGCAGCACAGCTATTTTTGCCCAGGAATTAAAAACTGAAAAGGCGGAGAATGCGTTCTCTGTTTCCGCGCAGATAAGGCCGCGGGCGGAATACCGCAACGGCGCATACAGGCCGCTACAGCAAGGTGAGGCGCCTGCCATATTGATCAATAACCGCACAAGGTTAACCATGGATTATGCAAACTCAGACAAGCTTACATTACGCATATCTGCACAAAACATCAATGTATGGGGGCAGGATGCACAGGTACAGGCCATAACGCCTGCATCCGGGAATTTTTCTGTATTTGAAGCTTACGGCGATATAAAGCTTGGTGAAAATTTCCGCTCCAAAATAGGCAGACAGACAATTGCGCTGGACGATGAGAGGATATTCGGGGGTTTAGACTGGCATCCAGCAGGAAGGAGTCATGACGCACTGAACTTCAGCTGGAAAGATGGCAGTGTGGCTGAGCTGCAGGCCTATTTTGCTTACAATCAGAACTATAAAGCTTTCGGCAAGAATGTAAACAACCCGGCAGGCCAGTATTTTACCCCAATAGATGCACAGCCCTATCAGCATATGGAGATGCTGCACGGTAAATTTTTCGTAGGTGAAAAATCGTATGTTTCCGTATTGCTGAATAACCTTGGGTTTAAAAACGATGTGGCAGAGCTTCCTAATATTATACCCGGAAAACAATACAATATGCAAACAATTGGCGCTAACTGGTTTGGCAATTACGGCCAGTGGAAAAACCACCTGTCAGCTTATTATCAAACCGGTAAAAATGCCGCTGGCAGGAAAAAGAGTGCTTATATGTTATCAGGCTCCATAGGCTACCAGTTATCACAACCTGTAGGTATTACAGCAGGGGCTGACTATCTCAGCGGGGATGATCCTGCTAATGTTTCTGCTGACAAAACCAATTACTTTGATCCTTTATATGGCACACATCATAAATTTTATGGTGCAATGGATTACTTCTATGTAGCAGGCCCCAACACGCCAGGTCTGCTGGACATGTATCTGAATTTTGCTGTAAAAGCTGCTGCAAAAACCAATATCTCTTTAGCAGCGCATATGTTCAGAACTGCTGCAGATGTAAACATTAGCAATCAAAAAATGTCCAGGGATCTTGGTACAGAGCTGGATCTTACCTTCACGCACCAGGTACACCCCATGGTAGGGCTGTCAGGAGGTTACAGCACGTACTTCCATACGTCTACACTGCGGTTTATTAAGAGTACATTCGATGCCAGAAAGTACCAGGACTGGGCATGGCTGAGCATTAACATCAACCCGAAAATATTTTTTGCAAGGTTCTAACAAATATTAATAATTTCGCGTTATGTTTTCAAACGCTGCTGAATACGCGATTAAGGCCTGTATCTGGATTGCGCTTAACTCTTCAGAAGATCGCTGTGTAACCATTAATGAAATAATTGAGCACACGCATCTGCCCCGTGCCTTTACTGCCAAAACGCTACAGACGCTGGCAAAGAATAAAATTGTAAACTCCATCAAAGGCCCTAACGGGGGCTTTTGTATCATGCACAACAAACCGGAAAATATTTCTATGCTGGCTATTGTTCAGGCCATTGACGGCAATGGCCTCATTCATAATTGCGTGCTTGGCCTGGATGTTTGTTCAGATATAAAGCCATGCCCTGCGCACCCTAAGTTTAAGCCCATACGCAATGAGATTACAAATTTCTTAATGAATACTTCCCTGAAAGATCTCACCAGAGGCATTCATGAAAAAGAAGTTTTTTTGAAATTATAATTTTTGCAGAACACGCTTTTACTGCATGATAAAACCGGGCTGCTCTTGGAGAGGCCCGGTTTTAATTTTTTACCAATCAATTTTAGGAATACCAATGAGCAATAATGGAGAGGTTGAATATGATGGAGATTCCTGGTTTTTTTCTATGACAATAGCAACAAAGCAAAGCATATAGAGCCAAATCCAAAAACTATGCTTATCTTTCAAATGGATGACATGCTATTTTTGGAAGTATATGGTACGGGGAGGCTTATACACACAAAAAAGCTGATAGAAGAAAAATGGTTGCCCGACCTTGAACGCTGGTTTCCTGAAGGAACAGAAACAACGGGAATATGCCTGATAAAAGTAACTGCTGAAAGAATTCAGTTTTGGGGTAAAGCCGACGACGGGATTTATAGAAGATAGAGAATCGCTAATGAAAGCGTTGAAAATCGCTTAAACAAAAACTTTCTTCATCACCCTTACCAAAAAAGAGGCTGTCTCAAGTCCGAGACAGCCTCTTTTATTTAAAAGACCAATTATTTATTTGTCTCTACCGGCGTAGCAGGTGTAATGCCTTTGGTCCATTCCATGCTGATGGCAGACTTTTCCAGTTTAATGTAAGTGCCCGGGTTGGTCTCTAACATAATGGTAGTGCCGTCTTCATTGATCTTGCTCACAGTGCCGTGGATGCCTGCGATGGTCACAATTTTATCGCCTTTCTGCACATTGTTTATAAAATTCTTCTGCTCTTTAGCTTTCTTTGCCTGCGGGCGGATCATGAACAGCCAGAAGATCACCATTATAGCTATCATGAAATACAAAGACATGCTGCTGCCGCCTTGTGCGCCTTGGCCTGCCATTAATAATACTGGATACATAGTTTGTGTGTTTTTAAATTAAATAAAATGATTGATTAGTATTTGGGTTCTGTTACTTTTCCCTGCAATAACAGATGAAATTCATTCCTTGTAGCATCGTTCGCACGTACGGTGATCAGTTTTTGTACCGTGCCTTTATCGCTCCTGTTGGTGTCGAACTCGGCAACAATCTCTCCTTCGCCGCCGGGAGCAATTGGTTCTTTGGGATAGTCAGCAACCGTGCAGCCGCAGCTTGGCGCAACGTCAGTAATAATCAGTGGTTTGTTCCCGGTATTTTTAAATTTATAAACCAGTTTTACCACCTCGCCCTGTGGTTTTACGCCAAAGTCAATGAGCGTGTCCTTAAAAGACAGGGTAGTTTTTTCAATCACCGCAGGTTCGGGTTGCATCGGAGGCGCATCCTGTGTAGTTTGCAGGGAGTCAGCCGCCCCGGCTTTGTCGTTGTTGCTGTTGCATGAAGCAAAAAAAACACATCCGCTGAAAGCAAGTATGGATAAGTATCTGAGCGATTTCATCAATAAACGATTGAAAGGTTATTTATTTTTTTTTAAAATCAATTTTATTCATTTTGTTTTGCGCTTCCAGGTCTTTCTTAATGCTGTCGAGTGTACCGTTGATAAATTGCCCGCTGTTCTCGGTACTGTATTCTTTAGCAATATCTATATACTCGTTGATGGTCACTTTCGGCGGAATTGTTTCAAAGTACAACAATTCACTAATACCCATTTTAAGCAATATCATATCTATCAGCGCTATCCTGTCTTCGTCCCAGTTGTTCAGTTTAGGTTTTATCAGTTCGGTGAGATGCGTATCTTTTTCCACAACTGTTCGCAGCAGGTCTTTGGCATAGTCCAGTTTGTCTTTGCCGATAAATTCAATCAGGTTGTATTTCAGGCTTCTTGGTTTATCAAGCAGGTGCATTACGGTGGCGACGGCTGTTTCGCCGTCATCGTCCCAGTTTTCGAATTTTTCTTCAAGCAGTGAAATAAAGGTTTCATTGCCTAATAAAAGATCGCTGAAAATAAACTGGAGTATTTTTGTTTCTGCTTTCCTATTGCGGCTTTCTTCCAGTATGTATCTTTGGTATTCGTCTGTGTCCGTTAGTTGGATATAGATTTTCTTGATAAGATCTTTGTCTTCTTCATAGGAAAGCTTATCCTGAGAAATGGCCATTTTAAAAGCTTCGCTTTCAAATAATGCCCATACTATTTCGTTGCCCGCGATTTTGATATTTACATTTTTATCAGCTTCCCTTACAATATACCTGGATGCTCTTTGCTTTGCGTCTATCTCGGCATACTGAGCTATTTCCGTAATGAAGTGTAAAATATAAAACAATAATTTCCTGGAGAGCTCCAACCTGCCTGTCAGTTCTTTTTCTGCATCCCTGCCTGATTTATTTTCTCCTGATTGCATTGTCTCAAGAGAGTATAGCAGTTGCATCACCTTGATCCTGATATTTCTTCTGTTTACCATGTACACTAAGAACTTTTTTCGATGTGCAAAGATAAGAGAAAAAGCTGTATGCATAAATATAAATGATGCTGTATTGGCGCAGCTTGCCAAAATATTTTATTTTTGTATGAAATGATTTTCAGACAGGCCTGGCAGGCGGTATTTCCGTTGAAGCAGGTGAGTGAACGAATAGGTATATATATTTAAAGAATATTGTTTACCAACATTATAGCTTCACCGATGTGAAGCACCATAAAATAAATAAAACCGAATGAAACTTTGGACTAAAAATACGGCATCATTAAAAGAGGTGGAGAAATTTACTGTAGGCAGAGACCGGGAGTTTGATTTAATGCTTGCACCCTATGATGTGTTGGGCAATATAGCACATGCAACCATGCTTGCAGAAATAGGATTACTGGAACAAAGTGAGCACAACGCGCTGGTTGCTGAGTTGAAAAACATTTATAAAACCACTGTTGACGGTACTTTTACTATAGAAGAGGATGTAGAGGATGTACATTCGCAAATAGAATTTCTGTTAACGCAAGCTTTGGGTGATGTAGGTAAAAAAGTACATTCTGCCCGCAGCCGTAATGACCAGGTGCTGGTAGATGTAAAGCTTTTTTTAAGAAGTGAAATCGAAAACGTTGTGCATTCGGTAAACAAATTATTTCAACTGCTGATCAGCAAATCCAATGAATACAAAGATGTGCTACTGCCCGGCTATACACATTTGCAAACTGCCATGCCGTCTTCATTCGGGCTATGGTTGGGCGCCTATGCCGAAAGCCTCGTAGATGATCTTACGGTTTTAAAAAGCGCTTACGACGTGGTCAATAAAAACCCGCTGGGCTCGGCAGCCGGTTATGGATCTTCCTTTCCGATAAACAGGACCAGGACTACAGAACTGCTGGGCTTTGCAAGCCTTAATTATAATGTAGTGTATGCGCAAATGGGGCGCGGTAAGGCAGAGCGCATCACAGCAATGGGGTTGGCCAACATTGCTGAAACTATCGGCAAACTATCTATGGATGCTACTTTGTATCTGAGCCAGAACTTCGCATTCATCAGTTTTCCGCCGGAGCTTACTACCGGCAGCAGTATAATGCCGCACAAAAAAAACCCTGATGTTTTTGAGCTCATACGCAGCTATTCCAACCGGTTGAAGGCCTTGCCCAATGAGATCATGTTGATGACTGCCAACCTGCCTTCCGGCTATCACCGCGATCTGCAATTGCTGAAGGAAAACCTGTTTCCTGCCTTTAAGATTTTGCGCGATTGTATCCAAATGACTGAGCTGATGATCTCTCATATGGAAGTGCGCAGGGATATTGTGGAAGAGGAAAAATACAGGTATATTTTCAGCGTGGAAGAGGTGAACAAGCTGGTTTTGCAGGGTGTGCCTTTCCGTGATGCATACAAAAAAACAGGGTTAGATATTGAAGCCGGCAAGTTTGAATACTCAACTCAAATACATCATACTCATGAAGGCTCTATAGGAAATCTATGCAACGATAAAATAGAGGATAACATGCGCAAAGTACTGTCGTCATTTGATTTCGAAACATACCATACAGCCATTGGCAGGCTGCTGTGTTAGGCAAATCTTCTTTTTACCAGTTGCAGGAACTGGTTTACAACTTTGTCGTTCTCATCCCAGAAATAGGTAATGCGCAGTTCTCTTTCTATCCAGTCTGTGCTTTCTTTTAAAGAACTAAAATTGTTGATGGTAAGAATGCTGCGCTCGTAAGCAGTGGCATCGCCGCGAAACAGCTCGTTGATGAAAAGGTACCTGTCATTGATGCCGATACCTGATTTCAAGTCCCTGATGGGGTGGCTTTCGCCGATCTCTCTCTTGTTGCTTTTAAGTCTTTCGTTCAGGTCAACTGCCGGTACCGGTGTTTCGCCAAAAAGGGACTGCTGCACCGTTTTTGGTTTTTCATCTTCTTTGTAAATCTGGAAGAAAGACAGCTCTTTTTCAATAAGCCTGCTGTGGAGCGGTTTCTTTTTTTCAGGATTGGGCTTAGGAGATTCCGCAGGCGTTTTTTCTACCTGTTGCGGCCTGGCAGTTTGCTCTTCAGCAACTATCTGTGTAGCCGCAGCGCTTGTGTAGCCCGGCGACACAACTGTAATGCCTTTATGGCTTTTTTTTGAATCGCTCTGCAGCGTAGATACCAGCAACTGTGCGGTGATCAGTATTTTACTGTCATCAGCATTTTCCTGTAATTGTTGGTATAACTTCTCTATAAGGAGCTGTTTGTTATTGGCTTTGTTTGTATCCATCTGCACAAAATTCAATTATGAATAAAGTTACAAAAGTATTTTCTTAAAATCTTAATTTTACACACTACTTGTAGAATTTTAAAGTAAATTTAGAAGTGTTCAACAGAAAAAAAATTGGCAGATGTTTATAGAGCCTACTTTGTTCAGGGAAGAAAAAAGAGGATGGATTGAAGTGATCTGTGGCTCTATGTTTAGCGGCAAAACCGAAGAGCTGATCCGCAGGATGAAGCGTGCACAGTTCGCAAACCTGAGGGTGGAAATATTCAAGCCCGCCGTTGATACGCGTTACGATGAAGTAAATGTGGTAAGCCACGATGCAAATGTGATTCACAGCACACCGGTAGAAAAGTCGCAAAATATTTTATTGCATTGCGGAGATGTAGATGTGGTAGGCATTGATGAAGCACAGTTTTTTGGTGCGGATATAGTGCATGTGTGCCAGATGCTTGCCAACAAAGGTATTCGTGTAATTGTGGCCGGCCTGGATACAGACTTTCTGGCCAACCCTTTCGGCCCCATGCCTCAGCTGTTGGCTGTAGCAGAATACATCACTAAGCTGCACGCAATCTGTATGAAGTGCGGCGGCCTTGCCAATCATTCTTTTCGCAAAGTAAACAAAGGACCGCAGTTTGTGCTCGGTGAAAAAGATTTGTATGAACCGCGCTGCAGAAATTGCTACAACGAGGGCTTAAGAGAAAACGAAACAGAATGAATTACGCTGAAACCATTGATTATTTGTACGCACAGCTTCCCATGTTCAGCAAAGTGGGTAAGTCTGCCCTGAAAAATAACCTTTCCAATACACTGGAACTTTGCGCGCTGCTCGGTAATCCGCAAAGGAACTTCAAAACCATTCATATTGCAGGCACCAACGGCAAAGGGTCGGTAAGCCATATGCTCGCCGCAATTTTGCAGGAAGCAGGCTATGCGGTTGGCTTGTATACATCACCCCACCTCAAAGACTTCCGTGAAAGGATCCGTGTGAACGGCGCCATGTGTGAAGAACAGTTTGTGATAGACTTTACCCGAAAGATGCAGCAGCATATTCCGCAGGTTGAGCCTTCCTTTTTCGAGATCACCGTGGCTATGGCTTTTGATTATTTTGCACAAAAAAAAGTGGATATAGCTGTGATTGAAACCGGGCTGGGTGGCAGGTTTGACAGTACCAATATTATTTCACCCGAACTGTCAGTGATCACCAATATAGCACTTGATCATGTAAATATATTAGGTAATACGCTCGAGAAGATAGCTGCATCTAAAGCCGGGATCATTAAGCCTTATACGCCTGTGGTGATAGGCGCTGTGCTGCCTGAAACCCGCGGTGTATTTGAGTTTGAGGCCAAAGACAAAAACGCGCCCGTTATTTATGCACAGCAAAAATATACCATCGCTGGCCGCAGGCAATACCTGCATTTCCTGGAAGTTGACGTGGAAGATCAGCAACAGGCGAAACAAACATACCGGCTTGACCTTACCGGCTTGTACCAGTCAAAAAATTTACTGACCGTGCTTGCTGCAGCAGATGAATTGAAGAAGAAAGGATTTGTAGTTGAAGAAGCAGCATTGCATAGAGGCCTGGCCAATACAAAAAAACTTACCGGCCTTTTCGGGCGATGGGAACTCATACAGGAAAAGCCGCTTATCATAGCAGACGTTGGCCACAATGAAGACGGTATAAGGCAAATAACAGAAAACCTGCAGAATGTAAACTATAAGCAATTGCACATTGTGGTTGGTTTTGTAAAAGACAAGGATGTGAATGCTGCGCTGTCGCTGCTGCCTAAAGAAGCTGTTTATTATTTCACCAAAGCCAATCTCCCGCGCGCTATGCAGGAAGATGACTTGCACCAACTAGCGCAAACGCACGGCTTGCAAGGCAGTGCATATACCTCTGTAGGCAATGCACTGAATGCCGCTAGGCATCATACCACTCCGGATGATATGATATTGATCTGCGGCAGTGTGTTTGTTGTTGCGGAAGTTCTGAATACATACTAGCCATAACATGTAACAACTTTTACATCAAGACAAATTTTCCCCCCTTGGTTCTCGTTAAATAAAAATCCCCTGAAATGGGGATTGTATTGTTGTTGTAAGTACACTAATCTTGCAGTGAAATTATTCTTTAATAATTGCCCGTTGTAGGCAATAAACAAAAAAAATACTGTGAAAAACAATTATTTCCGTCATTTGGTATGGTGTATTTCCGTATTGGCTGTGTTCGCCGGATCATGTACAAAAAGCGATGTTGAAATTGTGCCGCCGTTGGATGACAACTCATTACCGTCGGCTGCCGTATCTAATATTGCCGTAATTGAAAAGACTGATAAGTTTATACGTTTTTCTGTAAGACTGGCTGTATTCAAAGATTCCAAGAATATGGACAACCAGTTAAATGCAGGTCATTTTGCGATTGATACTATTTCAGTGAGTGGAAACAATTATGCATTTTCAAATCTTAAGACGATTTTATCGGGAGGAAATTCAACCGGGAATTATTCGGCTTTAATGTTGATGGATCAGAGCGGAAGTATTTCT
>JAFAGI010000025.1 GCA_023422835.1 Bacteroidota bacterium
ACCCAATGGCTGTGGCGGCCTTCTTTCCTGTAAATGAGTGCATCGGCCATTTGCAAAGTGCCGTTGCTCATGCCGTCGCTCACCATAAAGATGATGTTCCTGGCCGTTTTGCCAGACCATTTTTGTGAGCGCGCTGCTGTTTGACCAATGCCGGGATTAATAAGCGCAGTGCCTAAGAACGCCAACGAGCCATTCCTGAAAAAATCTCTTCTTTGCATATTTTTAAATATAATTAGCCTTACATAATCAGTACAAGATAAAAGATAAAATTACTGTGTGCTGCTTACCGAATTTCGGTAATCTTTTGATGTGTATCTGTTTATTTGTTTTTTGAGTTGTCACATTGACTAACCATCTTTTTTATAGATGATGTGTATGGCTATTCCATGTATCTGATACTTAATTAATAAAATTTATCATAATCACCCCGCAAAAACAGCCATTGCAAAATGGGATAGCCTTTTTTATTCGCAGTTGACGACCAAGCATTATTAGGCCCTAATTGCCAACCTAATATTGCTTTATAATTGTTCATGTCACTTAAGAAAGCTTTGGACTTTGTTTCTCCGTCAAAAGCGGTTTCTTTTACTGTTACTTCTCCGGTAACGAATTCAGACGCAGGCACCTTAGCACCATTTTTATATACGGCAACTTCTTCTGATGCCCAGCAATTTTCTCCCTGTGCAATAGCGCCACCTACAAGGCCCATGGCGGAAGCGATACGTCCGGCTGTTCCTGAACCTACGTTGGTAATGGATTCATTGAAGGAAATTAGATTCTTCACCTTGCTGTCTGTCCATCCTACAACGCCGCCTGCTCCTTTACCGGAAGATGTATTTGAAAGAATTTTACCGCTGGCAAAACAATTTTCTACAATACCTCCATCGAAGATAATACCTGCTATTCCACCTGACCTGCTGTTGCTGGACCCTTTGTTGGTGGCAATTACCTCTGCAGCCGAGAAGGAGTTAGTGATCTTGTTGACAGATCCTCCGTTGGGTTTACCAATATTTCCTATGAGCCCTCCTACACCGTCTGTGCCCACTACTTTACCGGTAGAAAAGCAGTTTTCAATGAGTCCGGTTTTTACCGGCAGGTTGGGTGAACGCAGACCGAGATAGCCACCGAAGGCTCCGGCGCCGTTGGTTGATTCCACATCTACATTAACCAGTCCCAGATTCCTGACTGAACCAAACAACACGCCGAATAAACTTCCGTAAGATGATTTGGCAACTGAAAGGTTACTGATAATGTGTCCGTCGCCGTCAAAATGAAGATACCTGCCATAAGGGTCAACATTGTTGAGCGGCAACCAGTTTTCTCCGGTCATATCAATATCTGCAGTGAGTTTAAAATAATAGGGGTTTGTTTCTGTTTTGCTCCAGTCTAGGTTGTGCATATTCTTTAAATGACTTGCAGAGGCAATAAGGTAAGGATTGGCTTGGGTACCATCTCCACCGGCAAACTGTGTTTCTTTACTCTTCTTTTTAATGAGAATAAAGGTGCGCAGCATTCTCTGTCCATAATGATCACGGACACCATTGTCTGTGGGATAATTCACCACGCCTTTATGGCCCTTGCCTTTGATAAACATGGTTGTAGAGCCTCCTCCATCAAGGTTTAGTGCATCCTGAGGATCAAAGTAATTCGCTAAGAATTGTGTCACTTCTTTGGCCGTCATCCCTGCCGATTCAGGAAATCTTCCGTCGATGGTAACCAATAGGAGTTTTTTATCTTCGGTCAGGGCAACTGCCGTTCTCGGATGGCGTACACCCTGGTGCCTTCTGTAATCCTCGTAATCCAGAGAATTCAGGTTGATGCCGGTAACGTCTCCGATAAAATCTTCTCCTACTTTTTTGTTCTTGCTGATGAGCATAGGAGCCCCGGAAAAGATGTTGCGGTAGCTGGAAGATGCGTACGCCTGTTTTGTTCCGTAATCTATTTTTACATCCTGTCCACCGTTGTAAAAAACAGCACCTTCATGTTTCCAAAAGCGCAGATGTCCTTCATTTAATGTGATGGAAGACACTGTGTTGCCGTTGGCTTTAATAAAACTGGCATCCATTTCATATGTACCGTTAATGGCGGCGATGGCTCCCCGGGCAGCAGCAACAGCTGAAAGAGTATCTTGGGCAGACAGAGACACAAATTCCAGTTCATAGTCCGGGTTGTTTAGGTCCATTTCCACAACATTCACGAACTGGTTAGCGGTTTGTGTTTGTATATATTTCGTAAACTGATAGTGTATCAGACCGTTGGCCATCGTGTCCATAGTCCACCCCATCTTATCTTTTAACGTTTCATGAGTGACAGGCGGTACCGGTTCCTTAACTGCCGGCAACAGGTGGTCAAATGAAGAGTTATCCCGCAATGACTTAGCACATCCGGCCAAGGAAACTGTAATAACCAACAGGTAACTAAAGATTCTTAAAAATTGCTTTTTCATACGTTTTACTTTTTTTTTATTTTCTTCCAAGGGGGAAGAGAATGTTGGAACGTTCTGCTTTTTCTGAGCGTTTACCTAATACTTTACCAGTTGGGATTTTGAATCAAAGTGCCATTAGACAGGTTGATTTCTTCTGAAGGAATGGGATAAAAATAATCCCTGTCTTCCCTGAAGACCCTTATAATATTCCGGTGAGCTTCTACATTTCCTTTTGTAGCTTCTGTCAACTCAATATCTTTACCCACTTCAAGGAAAATGCTGGCTGGTGAACTCGGTTTTGAACCCTTATAAAGGCACAGGTCAATGGTGCCGTTATTGTCCAGGTCGAAGTTGCCCAGCCGGCTGAAGTACATGCCCAGGAACGGCTTCTCAAAAAGTTTACCTGCTTTCCACCTCATTATGTCATTATATCTGAAACCCTCCATAACCAGTTCAACACCGCGCTCTCTTCTTATCTCAAGAATGATCCCCTTGTTGGCACCTGCAACATTTGGAAAACCTGTTTCGGGACTGCTTAAATATGGGTCGGGATTTGCATTGGCTGCTGCCAAATTTAGGGCAGGCATGCTAACCCTTGCTCTTAATAAATTAACGGACTTGTCCAGATCTCCTTGTGTTAATATGCCCAGCTCCGCTTTTGCCTCAGCAAAATTGAGATAGGTTTCAGCAATTCTAAATAGCGGCATGTCGGTGATGCTTTTTCCCGAAGCATCATAAATTTGCTCCATGCTGTACTTGGTGAGATGGTAACCCGTCATGGAAAAAGTAAGGTTGGGCGCTACACGTGCAGTGCTGCCTATTCTTGTATAATCAGGCGTACGGATGGTTTGTGCAAGACGCGGATCGCGATTTTGGGTTTCTTCCACGAATTCTTTAGTACCATATCCCGGGAGGTCGGTAAACCTTCCCCCGGAAGAAGTTAAATAAGTGTTGACGAATTTTTTGGTTAAGCCAGGCCTCCCCATTGTGCTGGAATTCTCATAGTTTTGCACACTGTGTGTTAAACCCAGTGCATCATCATAATCCCGCGCAAGTATTACCTCCTGTCCGATGGCTTTGGTATTGGCAAACAAGTCACCGTAGGGAGTAAGCCCGGCCTTGTAAAGCGAATAACCTCCCTGGCTCATCAGTTGCTCCGAGGCTTCTACACTAGCTGTAAGGTATTTTTCTGCGTTGGACAACCCATGATATTTGCGGAAAGTGCCTTCAAAAAGTCCAACCCTTGATTTTAATGCCAGTGCAGTCCACTTGTTTACACGATAAACATTGCTTTTATCCGGCCGGATATTGGCAATAGCAAAATCCAGGTCCTGAAGAATAGAATCGGCAATAACATCGCGGGAGTCCCTGGGTTTAAAAAGTAATTCATCATCCGACACGATGACGGTATTGAACCAGGGCACATCACCATATCTCTGCAGTTTTTCAAAGTAAAAGTAGGCGCGGAAAAATTTAGCAATCCCGTCATAATGATTTCTCACGGGCGCTTCTTTTGTCTGATGAGAGTTGGCTAACATGTAATTAATTCTTCGTAGCGCTCCCCATGACCATCCGCCGCCGGTGGAAGGTACAGTGCGTTGTCCGCTTACTTCAAGACTTAAAGGCGTCTTGGTAATGTCGTCTGCCGTTTCACCGTACAAATCCGACGCTGTCGGCAGCACATCCTGATAAAATTTGTTGCTGTACAGCCTCAGCTCTTCTTCATTGGAGAAGTAGGTGCCGGGTGAGAGTGTGGAAAGAGGTAGTTTGTCTAAGTTACATGAACTCAACAAGAAGAGACATCCTCCCAACAGTAACAATGATTTCTTTATATTGAACATATTTATAGAATTTAAAGGTTAATATCTATACCGAACAGGAAGGTTTTAGCCCACGGGTAGGTTTTAGCCGTGCTGGTAGAAGTTCTATGATTGTTTTCTGTTGAGGCCTGTTCCGGATCGATGTACTTGCTTTTTAATGTTGTAAATGTGAGCAGGTTTTCACCGCTGAAGTAAACCCTTACCCTTGTTAAACCCAGCTTTGTTGCAACAACCGAAGGAAGAGAGTAACCTACCGTTATATTTTTCAGGCGCGCATACATCAGGTTCTGCAGGTACCTGGTATTGGCCACTCCTAATGACCGGTTTGAGGTATTTAAAGAGACATAGCCTCTTGGACGAGGGAAATAAGCATTGGGGTTTTCCTCACTCCATACATTGCTGAGGAAGTCTCTGGGAATGAACGTCATGTAAGGCTGGGAATAAGGGCCCCAGAAGTAAGACGCGTGTGTGCCCGGATACCAGTGCTGCCTTCCGATCCCCTGCACAAAAACCGATAAGTCAATGTTGTTCCAGTCTCCCCCCAGTGTGAAGTTAAAATTATACCTGGGCAGTGAGTTCCCGATTATTTTACGATCGCCAGGATTATTAACAGTATTATCTCCTACCGATATAACTTTATCACCATTCAGATCAACAAATTTCAGATCTCCGGCATGAAGGCCACGGTCGACGGCTGATGTATTGATGATGGTGTTAACGGCACGTTGATCCACATCATAGCTGGCAGCTTCCTCATCTGTTTTGAAGAAACCATCTATCTCGTATCCCCATATTTCACCAAGCGTCTGGCCTACATAAAAATTACTCAGGTTTTTATTGGGGTTATCAAATCGCGTCACCTTGGAAACATTATCGCCTAAGCCTGCCCCTACATGGTAGTTAAAGGTCCTGCCGCCCATATTAAACCTGTCTCTCCAGCGAAGGCTGACTTCCCAGCCTTTGGTCATCAGGTCGGAAGCATTTTCTTTAGGAATAGCGGCGCCATAATATGCGGGAATGGTCTTTCCGGCTGTGAGCATGTTTAAAGTTTCACGCCAATAGATATCGCCCGTCAATGATAAACGCGAGCGAAGAAACTCCAGGTCAACTCCGAAGTTGGTGGTGTTGACAGTTTCCCAGGTCAATGTGCTGGAGTTGGGCGCGCTTTCTGTGGCAAACGAACCACGTGCGCCTTCACCAAAAGAGTAAGACAGGTTACCACCCGCATTGATGGTTTGTAAATAATCATAATATCCTACCTGCTGATTGCCCAGAGAGCCATATGAAGCCCTTAACTTGGCGCGGTTCAGCACCTTTTGGTTCCATTCTTTAAAGAAGTTTTCCTGATCAATACGCCAGGCTACAGAAAACGACGGGAAGAATCCGAAGCGGCTGCCTTTGGCGAAGCGGGAGGTGCCGTCGTAGCGGCCTGCGGCTTCCAACAAATATTTGTTACGAAAAGCGTAGTTGGCCCTGTAGAAAGTCCCGAAAATGGCATACTGATTTTGTCCACCATTAATTTCCAGCACATCGCCGGTTGCCGCTTCAAAATCTATAATCTGATCACTCAACAGGCCTGTGCGGCTTACTTTAATATCTTTTAAGTATTTGGTCTCGTAGTTAATGCCAGCCATTAATTTAAGATCATGATCCTCATTGAGCACAGTTTGGTAGGTGGCATATGTATTCACTGCCTGGTATTCGTGATTGGTCTGAACTTCATACAGGCTATTAAGGCCTATACCAGATGATATCGTCAGCACTTCTCCCGGGTATTTGGAATAAGGGACGTTGGCTGACTTATTCATTGTCTGATAATTGTAATGGATAAAGCGATAGCTGGAATGGATATCAAAACCTTTAAACGGACGGATCACAGCTTCTATGGTTGGCGAAAATTCGGCTACTTTATCTTTGTTTACGTGTAGACCCTGAGTCAGCAGAGCTGAATAACCATCGAGAACCGTGTAATTACTGATGGTGGTGGAATAAACATATGTGCCATCGGGATTAACAGGGGGAATGCTTGCCAGCCCGTGAACAACAGCACTGTTGAATGTTTTTTCCACCCCGCTTACGCCGGGATATTGATAAGCAGATTTGAAATAAGCAATATTGGTATTAATATCGAGCCAGCTTTTAACTTTAAAATCCACCCGCGATCTTAAATTATATCTTTTTATATTATCCGGATTATTTCTAAATATACCATCCTGATCAAAAAAGCTTCCTGACAGACTATACAGAATGTTTTCTGATGCGCCGTTCACACTTATATTATGAGACTGCATGGGCCTTTTCATATCGAACAGGTAATTATACCAGTCTGTGTTTGCATAATACACATAGCTTTCACGGCCATCTCTGTTATCCTTCACCACCCATGGGCGTTCCGGATCTTCTGTTTTATCATTTCTTCTGATCCACAACTGGTAGTAATCATCATCTGTATAGCGTGTGTAGTTTGTACCCGCATATTTAGAGAAGAAAAGATCATTAATGGCTGCCGAATAATAACCGCGTGTTTCAAAGTCGGTAGATGTAGTAGGCGCGCTCACAGATGTCTGTCCTGAATAAGAAATAGATGCACGGGCTTTAGTGCCGGTTTTGGTAGTTACCAGTATAACACCGTAAGAGGCCCTGGCACCATAAACCGCAGCCGTAGAAGCATCTTTTAAAACGGTAATAGATTCTACATCATTCGGATTGATCCTGTTGATATCTCCTTCAAAACCATCAATGATAACAAGTGGTGAAGCATTACTGGAGATAGAATTGATACCCCTGATATTAAAACCTCCAGACGCGCCGGGCCTTCCTGTAGTGAACTTCACCTGCAGGTTGGGCACTGCCCCCTGCAACAGGGATGATACGTTGGCTGCAGGGCGGCTTTGTAAAAGGCTCTGATCAACCACTGTTGTTGCGCCGGTAAGGCTTCCTTTGCGCTGCTTTCCATAACCTACTACCACTACTTCATCTAAGTCAGAAACAGAGGGGGACATTTTTACCAGCAGCGAAATATTAGAATTGCCGGTAATTTCATATCCGGAGAGCTCCTGATCTTCAAAACTAACATTGGAAATAAAAAAAGAATAATGCTTACCTGCCGGAAGGTTTTTAAATTCAAAATAACCAACAGAATCTGTCTGCGTGCCTACAGATAAATCGGTGTCGTCGTTTTTGGCAATTACAGTAGCTCCCGGAAGGGGTATATCTTTGAGATCCCTTACAAAACCTTTTACTTCATTATTTAATGTCTGGCCCATAGCCACAGGGGCAAGAGCAGCAAAAAGAATGAACAGGAGCAAGAGCTTTCTTGAGCTGAACAATGAAATCATAACAAGTGGGTTTTCTTATAATACGGTTCAATATAGATTTACCCTACCTGATGTTTAAAATTTTTATAAAATTAACACGCAAATGGAGGTAAATGATAAAGCCGTATCACTTCAACTCCACAACAGACAGCACCGGCCGGTGGTCTGAGGCAATTTTTTCATCTATGACTTTATAATGCTTTTTCTTCCAGCGATGGTTTTTAGACACGAGCACGTAGTCTATTTTTTTGCGTGGCTCATTCGAGGGGAATGAAAGTGAATGTCCCGGGTCCGTATCATTGTACCATTTGTAAAAATAATCTGTCATGGTCACCTCGCCGGGCTCTGCATTGAAATCGCCTGCAAGTATGGAAGGTTTTTTGATGTCAGAAAATACTTCCTGGAGTTTCTTGGCCTGCTCAATTCTTTCTGTAGGATTTTTTACATAATCCAGATGAATAGCAGTAAAAAGGAACGACTTGTTTTTCCTGAGTTTTACTTCAACAGTAGCTGCCACCCGCGGCTCACTTTTGGAGAAATTTGGCAGCCGGGTAACAAACTGATCTACGATAGCATACTTGCTAAGGATGCCCACACCATAACCGCCACCATCATAATCCATATTCTTACCATAGAAATAATTCATTTTCGTAAGCGCGGCCAGCTCTTTTAACTGATCTACCTTGTTTGTGCGATTGGTGACGCTGTCTACCTCCTGCAAGGATACTACATCAGGATTTGCGTCATTAATCACTCTTGCAATCTGTTGAAGATCGATCCTGCCGTTCATATCCTCCCCGCGGTGGATGTTGTAACTGAGTACCCTGATTGTCTGTGATTGAGCAAATTTTACCTGAAAACTAAAAGCCGCCAGCAGAAAAAATAAAAAGGATTTGTGCATAATGTAAAAATTAAATAGATATTGTAGGGTTATAATTACTTATTCTTATGAAGGATATATTTGCCGCCGGTTTTCGTTAAAGTTAACCCATTCAAGCTGGCAATTGACTGTAAAATTCGTTCAAGCGAATCTGTTTTATCCAGTTTGGCAATGAAAGTCATGCCTTTCACATCTTCTTCCTCATAAACGATCTCCGTTTCATAGAGGCGCGCCAGTTCGTTAAGGACCTCTGAGAGCGGCTGATTGCCAAACATGTACCAGTGGTTTTCTGAAAGATGTTTCTCCCTCACTTGCGGCAGAGGATCTTCGGGTAAAGTTCCGCGCGCTTGTACCACCCGTTTCTGCTTTGGAGACACAACCGTTACGGCATTGGTCACCTTATTATAAAAAAGCGTTTGGCCAGGGTGCAGCAT
This sequence comes from Bacteroidota bacterium, assembly GCA_023422835.1. Taxonomy (GTDB): domain Bacteria; phylum Bacteroidota; class Bacteroidia; order Chitinophagales; family Chitinophagaceae; genus Haoranjiania; species Haoranjiania flava. The sequence goes on from JAFAGI010000025.1 coordinate 8,877, forward strand.
GTGCTGTTCATTTGCATTCGCATTTTCTTTCACTAATATTTTTCCTTCAAACAAGTGTACCGTAATTACCGGCTCCATTTGAAAGGTCCTTACCGTAAAAATTGTTCCCAACACAGTGGTGGAAAGTGCACCTGAGCGGACAACAAATGGCCGTGACGAATCTTTTGCTACATTAAAAACAGCTTCTCCATCCAGGCGAATGCTCCTTTCGGTGAATGGTTCGGCATAAGCAACAGAACTCTTTGGCAAGAGATACACTATACTTCCATCGGGCATATAGAAACCTAGCGTATCATTATTTTTATTTTCAATTATTTTTTCCATGCTGGAAGAATGCGCTACCGGGGAAGGCGCGGTTTTTTCTTCTTTACCTAATAACATCCAGATGCCGAAAATTATTACAATCAGGGATGCGGCTGCTAAGAAAGGCCTCCACAGCTTTTTGTCGCTGAGCAGGCTTGAATCCAGGTTGCCGGAGATCTTACTCCAGGCCCGAAATCTTGCTTCTTCCAAACCAGGCAATTCACCTTCAAACATCTTCCACTCCTCTTCATTCAGGTATTCATTCAGCACAGCAGGGTTCTCTTTTAAATAGACCGCTATCCGCTCGCTATCCTCCCGGCTTAGCTGCTCATGAAAAAACTTATATATTTTCTCCTTAGTCATCGTATTAAATACGTTTGAAATAGCTTTTACCCTTCCTTAACTTTGATAACTTAGCAATATTAAGAGAATATTAATTTTTGAAAGATGCGGTCTTAACTGTTTCAACGCTTCGGAAATGTGTTTTTCTACAGTTTTAAGTGAAATAGCAAGTTCAACAGCAATCTCTTTATAACTCCATCCTTCTATCCTACTTAAAATAAATACCTTCTGCCTCATAGGCGGCATCATTTCAATGTAATTCTGCAACTGGTTGTTGAGTTCGTTGTAAGAAATGGTATCCCAGGTAGCGTTTTGCACTTCCCGGTCAGATAGCGTATTGACCACTGAAAGCAGATTATTCTGTTTGCGGATCTGGTCGATTAAGGTGGTGCGGGCAATTCTGAAAAGCTGTATAGAAACAGACAATGATTCATTCAGGCTGGCCCTGTACTTCCACAACTTGATAAAAGTTTCCTGTACTACTTCTTCTGCAAGATATTCAGAATGAGTCTTGTTGAATATAAAAGAGTATAGTTTACCGAAATACTCTTCGAATACCTCTTTGAAAACAACCTCATCGCCTTCCTTTAAAGCATATACAATGTTCAATGCAGTGGATTTAGACCTTCAACTTTAGTATAAGTGGAAACAATCATTGCTCCTGAAAAAGAAATGTTACTTCTCAGATATTCATACTCCAACCATAATCTCGGCTGCACAAGGTCCTTAATTGATTAAAGCAAGAATAACATTCCTCAAAAATACTAAAATGTTTCTTTCTAATCTTAATCTCTGCATTAACCTTTCATTAAGTTATCCAGTCCCATTCTGCATTGGTCATTTTGGCCTACACAATTGCAGCTTTCAGCTGTCAGTTTGCAGATTCAGTCACTCATACATCAGCACTCATGAACAAACATCTCATTTTCAGCTTGCAGATACAGCAGTCCAAAATAAACACCCACAAAAAACATTACAAATCCACAATCCTAATTTCCCGCTCATATTCCATTATCAACTGTGCATTGTCAATTATCTGCTAACTATCGCAAAAGCAGCATTTCCCTGTATTTTGGCAGAGACCAGATCTCGTCATCTACCAGTTGTTCCAGCTTGTCTACATGGTAGCGAATCTCATCGAAATACCTGGCTTTTACTTCACGATCGTACATGATGGCGCGCTCGCGCACATCTTCAATATTGTTGGCAACCTTTCTGGCTTCAACCATTTCATGTATTTTCTGGTAAGCCGTTTCAATATGTAAAGAGAGCCTGCCCAAGAGCTCTACCTGGCTGGCATAAGCAGTTTCCGGCAAGCCCACCGCCTTTAGTTTACATACGTTGTCAGCAACAATTTGCTGGTAACGTATAGCTTCCGGTATCACGTGATTCAGGGCAAGATCGCCCATCACGCGGCCTTCTATCTGCACTTTTTTCAGAAAATTTTCCAGTTCAATTTCGTGCCTCGCGTGCACTTCTCTTTGGGTATACACACCATTTTCGGTAAATAACTTTACTGCCTTTTCAGTGGAAAGCGCATCGAGTGCCAGCGGGGTTGTTTTCAGGTTGGGCAATCCGCGTCTTTCTGCTTCCTGCTCCCACTCCTGGCTGTAACCATCACCTTCAAATATCACGTCCTTGCTTTCTACCACATATTTTTGCAATACCTGCATCACTGCAATTTCTTTCTTGGTACCTTCTTCTATCAGTGTATCTACCTCCGACTTGAATCTTTTCAAAGTCTCTGCTACAATAGTGTTTAAAGACACCATAGCATTGGCACAGTTTGCAGATGAGCCTACTGCCCTAAACTCAAATTTATTTCCTGTGAAAGCAAAGGGGGATGTGCGGTTCCTGTCGGTATTGTCGAGCAATAATTCCGGAATAGAGCGATGCAGATCAAGTTTCAGGATTGCTTCGTCCTGTTCATCAAAATCGTCTCCCACTCTTTGCTCAATATCGTTCAGCACCTCACGCAGATGTTGACCCACAAATACCGAGATAATGGCAGGCGGCGCTTCATTGGCACCCAGCCGGTGATCATTGCCTGCAGATGCAATAGATGCACGCAGTATATCAGCATAATCGTGTACTGCTTTGATGGTGTTGATGAAGAAAGTGAGAAATAACAAATTGGTTTTCGGGGTTTTGCCCGGCGATAATAAATTAATGCCGGTATCGGTAGCAAGGCTCCAGTTGTTGTGCTTGCCGCTTCCGTTGATGCCTGCAAAAGGTTTTTCGTGCAGCAGCACTTTCAGCTTGTGTCGCCTTGCCACGCGGTTCATTACATCCATTAAAAGAATGTTGTGGTCTACGGCAATGTTTACTTCTTCAAATATGGGAGCTGCTTCGAATTGGGCGGGAGCCACTTCATTATGCCGGGTTCTCAAGGGAATGCCCAGCTTGTAAGATTCGTATTCAAACTCTCGCATAAACGCGTATACGCGCTGAGGAATTGAACCAAAATAGTGATCTTCCAACTGCTGGCCTTTGGCGGGAGATGCGCCAAAAACGGTTCTGCCGCATTGTATCAGGTCAGGGCGCGCATTAGCCAGGCCTTCATCTATAACAAAGTATTCCTGCTCCCAACCCAGTGTAGGCGCGACCCTGGTAATATTTTTATCAAATAGGTTGGCAACGTCTACCGCCGCTTTATTGATTGCGTCAATAGCCTTCAGCAGGGGCGCTTTATAATCCAGCGATTCGCCGGTGTAGGAGACAAATATGGTAGGAATGCAGAGTGTTCTGCCGTTTGCCGCTTCATAAATAAATGCAGGCGAAGTAGGATCCCAGGCGGTGTAGCCACGTGCTTCAAAAGTAGCCCTGATGCCGCCATTGGGAAAGGAAGAAGCGTCCGGCTCCTGCTGTATCAGTGCGCCGCCGTCAAATTCTTCAATGGCGGTACCATCGCTTTTCAGGGTGAAAAAAGAATCGTGCTTCTCTGCCGTTGTGCCTGTTAAAGGTTGAAACCAGTGGGTATAGTGGGTCACGCCCTTGGATTGAGCCCATGCCCGCAGACCTACAGCTACCTGCCCGGATATTGTCCTGTCGAGCTTACGGCTGCCCCGAATGCTTTGCACCAACCCTTTATAAGCTTCATCATGCAAATACTTTCTGGCCTTATCCAGCGTAAAAACATTTTCACCAAATATTTCTGTGATCGGCGGAAACTCCGGGGCGATGTGCCTGTAACTTTCATTTTCTACTAAAGAATCCAATGCTTTAAACCTGATTAACATATTTACTATATTTAAAATTTATTCAAAATTACGTCCATAAGATTAAAAGTGAATAAAATTTTAGACAAAAAAATATATTTTTTTAATTATGATATATAAATTACCCTATTCTTACAGTCTATCATTGCATACATACCTGGGTCAGGTAACTGTAATAAGTGAAAAAGTTGGAATTTTAAACAGCCCTAAACCACATGCTGTCTATATTTCTGCATAATCTGTATGTACACTTTGGTAGAATACACGAATAGCAAGAAGGTTGTTGGTTGATAAAAATTATGGCATTATAAAGAATGTTTATAATACGGCCTGTGCTAATGGAAAGTCTACTATAAAAGTGGAGCCTTTCCCTAATTCGCTTTCTATACGCACCCTGCCTTTATGTGCTTCCACAATACTTTTTACATAGTTCATGCCGAGGCCGAAACCTTTTACATTGTGCAGGTTGCCTGTATGCGCACGGTAAAACTTCTCAAAAACACGCTTCACCGTTTCTTTAGACATGCCTATACCATTGTCCTGCACACGCACCGATAAATATTTAGCGGTATTGAGGGTAGTGATAATGATCCTTGCCGGCACATCGGGTTTAGAATATTTCACTGCATTGTCCATCAGGTTATTGATCAGGTTGGCAAAGTGTACCTGGTCTGCTTTTATCAGATCATTTTTAGCATTGAACACTAACTTAGCGCTGCCGTTGTTCTTGTCTCTCAGCTGAAGTTCAAACGATTCAGATACCCGGCGTATGATATCATGGCCATGCACTTCTTTCAGCTCCAGCGTAATCTCCTGCTTTTCGGTGAATGCAGCTTTCAAAATGGTTTCTACATGCTTGTTCATGCGTAGGTTTTCATCTTTGATAATGCCGGTAAAATATTGTTGCTTCTCAGGGTTTTGCTGCACTTTACGGTTTTGCAACGCATCTACGGCCAGTGAAATAGTTGCAAGGGGCGTCTTGAACTCATGCGTCATATTGTTGATAAAATCACTTTTGATTTTGCTCAGATTTCGCTGCTGCAGCATGGTCTTTACTGTGAGGTAGAATGCCGAAAGGGTAATAATGCTATAAAATAAGAATCCCAGCAATACCAGCCATTGTGCTTTCAATACCTGGGTATTGATATTGGGGATGTACACCACCATGCTTTCAGATACCCCGCCATACTCCACATTTAGCCCAATATTTTCTATAATGGGTTTTCCGGCCTTGTTTTCCAGTGCAGAATCCTGGGTGATTGCAAAAAAATTCGGCGTACTCAGGGAAACACTGCGCCTGCCGGGCGCTACCGTATTGATGATGCCAAATTCTATATGCAATCCTTTTTCATTGTGGCTTTCGAGCGCGCGCTGGAACATCTGCTGGATTTCTTCCAGCGAAAAACTTTCGCGCACCGTGGTGATCCTGGGACTGTTGAAAATATCTTCGGGAAACTGCAGCGGAGATTTCTGTACCGGCCTCAGCGTAATGGAGAGCCGGTTAGCAATATTGCTGGTGACCTCCTTAGTGGCAAGCGTAACCCTTTCGGTGGTTCTCTGTCGCGAAGAGTCTATGAGGTTTACCACCCAGGAAACCTGGATTATAAAGAACCCTATCAGCGAGATAGAGACCAGTAATATACTCAAAGGTACCTGTTTCTTCATAATTATTTCCAGTTCCTTGCCGGTTTTTTAAAGAGTGTAGAAGCAAATATAAAATAATAAATAAACTGCCAGATATCTAATGCCAAAAACCATTTCCACAGATCCATTTCATCCAACGTATGCATGACTTTTCTCCAGGTGACGGCCACAAAAATCATTCTTAAAGCGTAAACTCCCAATGCAAGCCAAACGTTGTAATATACAGCAGCCAACACCAATAGCGGGTACACCAGGAAGGCTGAAAGAGAATACATTCCCAATAAAAATTTAATGCCTGGCTTGTAATATTTGCCGGTAGTGTAGTGCCTGCTCTTTTGCTTCCTCCAGGATTTCCAGGTGAGCTTGGCCTCGCTGAGTGTAAAAGTATCTTTATCTAAAACCACGGCAGTATTGCGTTTGTTAGCCACGTTGCTGATAAACAGGTCATCATCGCCGCCGGGGATATGGTTGATGGAAGAGAAACCTTTGTTGTTCAAAAATACTGTTTTTTTGTAAGCCAGGTTTCTTCCCACGCCCATGTAGGGCTTACCGGCCAGAGCGTAAGAAAAATATTGCAGTGCTGTATGAAAGGTCTCAAACCTGATAAGTTTGTTGAGCAGGCCCCTCCTTTTTTTATAGGGTCCGTAGCCAAGCACAATGTCTTTTTCTTCGGTAAAAGCCGCCTGCATCTTCTGCATCCAGAATTCGCTGGCGGGAATACAATCTGCATCTGTGAGCAACAGCAATTCAGTCTTTGCAGACATGATGCCCATGGAAAGCGGGAACTTTTTTCCCGGGATGTTAGATGAGCTCTGTGTAAGCGGCAGTACCTGCAATTGCCTGAAAGTTCTTTGTAATTCTTCCAGGATATACTTAGACTCATCCGTAGAATTGTCATTCACTACCAGTACACTATGAGTAGAATTGTAGTTCTGCACCAGTATGCCGGGCAGGTTATCTACCAGGTTGGCAGCTTCGTCTTTGGCACAGATGATCACTGTCAATGGGTTGTTTTGGGTATAATCCTTAGGCTTTTCCTTATAAAATGCCAGTCTGGAAAAAATAAAAATGTAGTAGTAAAGTTGTATAAGAATAACCAGGCAGAAGGAGCCGAATAAAATTTCGCGCCAATGCCCGGTGATTAGATCAATGCTGCTCATGGTTGCAAAAGTACTTTAATAACTACAAGATTCAGATGGATTTATGCCCAAGTTTTCTACAAATAAAATTGTAATTTTAACTATGCAAATTGAAGTGATCAAAGGTGATATAACTACATTACCTGCCGGCGCCATTGTAAATGCTGCCAACACTTCGCTCATGGGTGGCGGAGGTGTCGACGGCGCTATTCACCGCGCGGGCGGAAAAGACATCTTAGAAGCCTGTAAAAAAATAGCCGCTAAGCAAGGAGGCTGCGCTACCGGCGAAGCCGTGATCACTACAGCAGGAAAACTGCCTGCAAAGTACGTGATACACACCGTAGGGCCTGTATGGCACGGTGGCGAGCATGATGAAGCAATCCTTTTAAAAAACTGCTATACCAACGCGCTGAAACTGGCAGAGCTGCACGCTTTGAAGCATATAGCTTTTCCAAACATCAGTACGGGCATCTACCGTTTTCCTAAAGACAAAGCTGCGGAGATTGCGGTTGATACCGTAATGAATTACAAGCCCGGCACAATTGAAAAGGTGACTTTCGTATGTTTTGATGAAGAGAATTATCAATTGTACCTGGCAAAGGTAAACAGCAAATAAAATTGATAATTGCGGGGAACAATAATATTTTTCAACCTTACATTACTTTCATCCAATAAAAAAGCCTCTCATGCTGAAAGGCTTTATTGAATGATTTATTTGTATAATCTTACGCTTCTGCTTTAGGCTCCTCTCCTTCAGTTTTTGCTTCAGCATCAGGCTGTGCAGTGGCTTCAGGTGCGGTAACTTCTTTTGTTTCTGTTGTTACAGCTTCTGTATGAGCAGCTTCTTTCTTAGCGCCTGTGCCTCTGCGGCTGCGGCGTGTTTTCTTCACTTCCTGTGTATCAGCAGATGTGTTGTAAACTTCATTGAAATCTACCAGTTCGATCATGGCTTTTTCAGCATTATCACCAGGACGTGTACCTAATTTAATGATCCTTGTGTAGCCACCGGGACGGCTTGCCACCTTGGGGCCCACTACATTAAATAGTTCCTTAACCGCTGCTTTGTTCTCAAGGTCCCTGAACACCAAACGATGGTTGTGGCTGATCTGCAGCTCATTCTCGTTTTTCTTGGTCTTAGTAATCATTGGCTCTACATATACGCGTAAAGCTTTGGCTTTAGCCAATGTGGTAACGATCCTTTTGTGCACGATCAATTGAGCAGCCAGATTAGACAATAAGGCATCTCTGTGTGCTTTCTTACGGCCTAAATTTTTTATTTTATCTCCGTGACGCATAACAATAAATTGTTGTTTAATGCTTACACCGTGTCAAGGAATGTAAGCACCGGCTTTCGCCTGTTTAATAATAAAGTTATCATTAGCACCGGTTTTTACCCGGAGCTTTTTTACATTAATCTATGGAATCAATTCCCAGCCTTGCCAGGTCCATACCGAAGCTTAGCCCTCTGTCGTGCAGAACGGCATCAATTTCCGTTAAAGATTTCTGGCCGAAGTTGCGGAACTTCATGAGGTCTTCCTGCTCGTACTGTACCAGTTCGCTCAGCGAGTTGATCTTAGCTGCTTTCAGGCAGTTGAATGCACGCACGGAAAGATCAAGGTCTTCCAGCGGTGTTTTCAATACTTTGCGCAACTGAAGCACCTGCTCGTCTACGATGTCTTCTTTTTTATCTTCTTTACTGTCAAAAGTAATGTTCTCATCCGTGATGATCATCAGGTGCTGGATAAGAATTCTTGACGCTTGTTTTACAGCTTCTTCAGGATGTATTGTGCCGTCAGTAGCTACTTCCAGCAACAATTTTTCGTAGTCTGTGCGCTGCTCCACACGATAGTTTTCTATGGAATATTTTACTTTCGTGATGGGTGTGTGGATAGAATCAATTGCAATATAGCCGAAAGGAGCATCCTTTACTTTGTTCTCTTCTGATGGCACATAGCCACGGCCTTTGCCAATGGTAAGTTCAATATCTAATTTAGCAGTAGTATCTAAAACACAAATTACCAGCTCCGGGTTCATCACCTGGAAATTAGCATTTGCTTTTTCAATATCACCGGCTACAAATTCAGTTTTACCTTTGATGGATAAGTTTATTTTCTCGGTAGTAACTTCAGCATCTTTATTGAGCCTGAAGCGTATTTGTTTCAGGTTAAGGATCATTTCAGTTACATCTTCAGTAACACCGTGTATGGTGGCAAACTCGTGGTCTACCCCTTCTATCTTGATCCCTGTGATCGCGTATCCTTCTAAAGAGCTCAATAATACACGGCGCAATGCATTACCGATTGTATTTCCATAGCCCGGTTCCAGCGGACGGAATTCGAAAAGACCTTCAAAATCGTTTGCTTTCTGCAATACAATTTTATCGGGTTTTTGAAAGCTTAATATTGCCATATTAAAACTTGATTTTGTTTTTCACTTTAAAGTGAGAGATGATGATATAATTAAAGTCTCCGTATGCTATTACTTATTATAAAGCTCTACGATCAGTTGTTCCTTAATGTTTTCAGGAACATTTTCTCTTTCAGGATATGCGATGAAAGTACCTTTCTGCTCAGATTCGTTCCAGTCTAACCAACCGAATTTTGGATTTTTGCCACGTACCTGGCTGGTAAGTGAAGTGTTGGCTGCGCTTTTGTCTTTGAAAGAAATGATATCTCCGGGTTTTACGCGTGATGAAGGAATATTGATCACCTGGTCATTAACCATAATGTGTTTGTGGCTCACCAGCTGGCGTGCTGCCGGGCGTGAAGGAGCCATGCCTAAACGGTAAACAACGTTGTCCAGGCGGGATTCGAGCAACCTGATCAGGTTTTCACCGGTAACGCCTCTCATACGGCTTGCTTCCTCGAACGTATTGCGGAAACGGCGCTCTAATACACCGTAAGTATATTTGGCTTTTTGCTTTTCTTTTAACTGTAACCCATACTCCCCTAATTGTTTACGCTTGCGCGCTGCGCCATGCTGGCCGGGAGGATTGCTGTTTTTGGTAAGATATTTACCATTGCCTAAAATAGGCTCGCCGAATATACGGCTGATCTTGGTCTTAGGACCTGTGTAACGTGCCATAAAAATTTTGTTTTTCGATTTTTTAATGACGATGCCCTATCTGTAAAAATCTAAAATAAATAAAGCACCCTGGTTATTTGAAATCTGCAATTTGCAAACCTATTATTTGCAATTCGCAGTCTGTAATTTGTAATCTGCAATTAAACGTTATACCCTTCTTTTCTTAGGAGGACGGCATCCGTTGTGCGGGATCGGAGTAATGTCTTTAATGATAGCTACTTCAATACCTGATTGAGAAAGCGAACGGATCGCGCCTTCACGACCGGCGCCCGGGCCTTTTACAAACACATCTACTTTCTTCAGGCCGGCGTCTAATGCCACTCTTGCAGCATCTGCAGCAGCCATCTGTGCAGCGTATGGTGTATTTTTCTTAGAGCCTCGGAAGCCCATTTTACCGGCAGAAGACCAGGAAATAACCTGACCCTGCTTGTTGGTCAACGCGATAATGATGTTATTGAATGTGGCGCTGATATGTGCATCGCCGTGTGCATCTACTTTTACTACTCTTTTCTTTGCAGCAGCTTTAGCACTTTGTTGTTTTCCTTTTGCCATTTTAATTTGTTTAGGTAATCTTCTGAAAAATTGAGCCCCTCCTTTTCCTTGCAGAACTATCCGGCGGCTTTGGTTATATAAAACAGTAATTCCCAGACGTTGCTGTCAGGGAAAATACTAAGTTTACAATTATTTCTTCGGCGCTTTCTTTTTACCGGCAACCGTTCTTCTTTTACCTTTTCTTGTACGGCTGTTGGTACGTGTACGCTGTCCTCTTACAGGCAGTCCTTTACGGTGACGCAATCCTCTGTAGCAGGCAATATCCAGTAAACGCTTAATGTTCATTTGTGTTTCACTGCGCAGTGCACCTTCTACTTTAAACTCGTTGGTGATAATGTTACGGATAGCAGTTTGCTCATCATCGTTCCATTCGTTTACTTTCTTGCTGTGATCGATCTCTGCTTTATCAAGAATATACTGGGCAGTAGAACGTCCGATACCATAAATATAGGTAAGTCCTATTTCGCCTCTTTTATTTTTAGGTAAATCTATACCGGCAATACGAGCCATATTTAACGATTAATTTTTTATTATTAATATTTTAATTGAATTATCCCTGGCGTTGTTTAAAGCGGGGATTTTTTTTGTTGATAATGTACAACCTGCCTTTTCTGCGAACAATTTTGCAGTCGGCGCTACGTTTTTTTACTGATGCTCTAACTTTCATAATAATTTCTTTTTTAAGATTTTATATTTATTGAAAATCAATGCGCCAACTCAACACATTAATTTTTACCGTTTTTTTATTCCCAAAAAATATCCCATGTCGCTCCAATTCGCCGCTTCCCAATACACTGTCCACTACTTGTACCTAAATATGATGCGGCCTCTTGACAAGTCGTACGGGCTCATTTCAACGCCAACTTTATCGCCTGTAAGAATACGGATGTAGTGCATGCGCATCTTACCGGAAATCGTAGCAAGTATCTCGTGTCCGTTTTCGAGTTTTACCCTGAACATTGCATTACTTAATGCTTCGAGTATTACTCCGTCTTGTTTAATTAAAGGTTGTTTAGCCATATTTTGGGAGCGCAAAAGTATACAAAATGTTTGGAAATCTAAAATATTTATCCACATTTCTGACTTATAAGTGCAAAAAACACCTAAATTCAACTTGAGACAAACCGGCTTTAATAAAATTTAACATTTTATTAAAGCCTTCATGTAAGCATCAAACCGGCTTTTGCTTCAGGCTTTTCAGGTATAGAATACCCAGGACACCTGCTAGCAACGAGGTGAGGAGGATAGCATATTTAGCCGATTCTATCAGGTGCGCATCCGTAAAGGCAAGGTTGCTGATGAATAACGACATGGTGAAACCAACTGCTGCCAGGATGCTTACCCCAAATACGTGCTTAAAATTTGCCTGCTCCGGCAGGTCTGCAAGTTTGGTTTTTACCATCAGAAAGGTAAAGCCCGTAATGCCGATAATTTTGCCAAACAATAATCCGAAGAATATACCCAGCATTACACCATTGATGCCGCCTTCAAAGAAGGAAGCTGACAGGTGCAGGCCTGCATTGGAAAGCGCAAACAACGGCATAATCAGGAACATTACCCAATGATGCAGGCTGTGCTCCAGTTTCTGCAATGGCGTTTCTGCAGCAGAGCTTATCTCTTTGACCTGCTCTATTATCTTATGCTGTGCGGGTGTTGTCAGCGGGCCTTCCAGCGGGATCTCCTGCTCAAACTTACCGGTCAGCACTTTCAGGTTATTGACATAGCCTTCTTCATCAATTTTAGTACGTGCGGGTATGGTAAAGCCGGCCAGCACGCCTGCTATGGTTGCATGTACGCCCGAGTAAAAGAAAAACAGCCATGCCACTACACCGACTAATCCATACAAGTATGCCCTGCGAATGCCAATCATGTTCATCACAACCATGCCAATGAGGAGCAAAACCCCCATGCCCAGGCTCATCCAGGATATTTCTGCAGTATAGAACAAAGCTATCACCAATACAGCACCCAGGTCGTCGGCTACTGCCAGCGCTGAAAGAAATATCTTGAGCGTACCGGGAAGATGCTTGCCTGCCAGGGTAAGCAAAGCCAGTGCAAAGGCAATATCCGTAGCCATCGGGATGCCCCAGCCTGATGCAGAGGGCCTGCCTGCATTGAAAGCAACATAGATCAGCGCAGGCACTATCATGCCACCCAGCGCCGCACCCATCGGCAGCATAGCTTTGCGGAAGCTTGAAAGCTCGCCGGCCATAAATTCCCGCTTTAGCTCCAGGCCTATCACAAAAAAGAATATGGCCATTAAAGCATCATTGATCCAGATATGCAATGGCTGGTAGAAGGAAAAATCTCCGAGTTTTAAACCGATCTCTGTATGCCATAAATGCTCATAGGAATCTGCATAGCTGCCGTTTGCCCAGATCAAAGCTGCCACAACACTTACAATCAACACCACGCCAACAGAGTAGTCCTTTTTTATAAATGATTTTATGGGGTTCAGGAGTTTGTCTATGGGTGAAGTTATTGGTTGTATCAGCATCTTTTTTTTGCAAATATAAAAAAGTAATTTTTTCAGGAAGTTCTATAAGCCTGATTTCTTCAAGTCGGGGTAAGTTATTATCTTCAATAAAATTATTTTTTATGCAACAAGCAGTCGCCGTTTTTTGCGGTTCACAGTCAGGCAACAAACCGCAATACGCAACAGACGCCTACACCTTAGGAAAACTATTGGCAGAGCATAACTTGGCGATAGTTTATGGCGGCGGAAGAGACGGCATCATGGGCGCTGTAGCCAATGGCGCATTGGAAAATGGTGGCAGGGTCACAGGGATAATCCCAGACATGTTCATTAAAAGTGAAAAGCAGCACGGCTCACTTTCTTCGCTGGAAATAATGCCTGATATGCATTCGCGCAAAAAGAAAATATATGAAAGCGTAACCACCGTGATAGTGCTTCCCGGCGGCACAGGCACGCTCGACGAATTGTTTGAAACTATTACCTGGAATACGCTCACCATCCACGACAAGAAAATCATTGTACTAAACACCCTGGGCTTCTACGATGCATTGATAGCGCATGCCGTGAAAATGGAAGAAGAAGGATTCCTTTACGAACCTGCCCGCCTGAAGATCTGCGGTAAACCCGAAGAAGTACTGGCAACCATGCTGGGCTAACGCGTGGAAAAAATACTTTTTTCCGTAAAGTAATGAAAACGCACACCGGCTTTCTGCTGGTAAGTATTGGTATCCAGCCCGGTGAATGAGCTGTACGCCGGCAGCACCAGGTGATCTGCTGACTCAACAAAACAAGGCAGCCGTATGGCCTGGCTAGCTTTTCCCTGGATGTATACGCCGGGATGCACATGGCCTGTAATACAGAATCCATCAGCATTTGCGCAGGTAAAAGCATGTGTAAAATAAAGATTATCTACATGTAACCCATCTTCAAACACTTCAATACCCAGGTATGCATATTGCTTTTGCGAGAGCCTGTCGTGATTGCCTTTGACCAGAATAAACCTGATGTGCGGGAAATTCTGTTTCCAGTTTTTAAAAACTTCCACATCAGAATTAAAATCATGGTGAAACATATCGCCTACCACGAGGATAGTTTTTGCATTAAAACCTTCTGTGAGCGATTGCAGCCTGCGGAGGTCGGCGGTTAAAACGCCGGAAGGTATCTGTATACCGTTTTTGCGGAAGTAGGCAGATTTTCCCAAATGTGTATCTGAAGCTATCAGCATGCGGTGCTTTTCCCAGAAAGCCACCCGGTGAACCGACAACTGTAAAATTTCTCCGTTGCAATTGATCTCTGTGCTGTTCATTATTTACTCCGCTTTGCCTCCTGTTGCATACGTGTGATGCGTGTTTCAAGGCTTTCGCTGCTGATGCTTTGCCGCAGGCTGTCCACTTTTATGGGGAAACTCAGCGGCGTAAAGGCAGTTGCTCTCTTTAATATTATTTTTCCTTTATTTATGCGTTCAAAGCCGGCCACCAGGCGCGGCTCTTCCATCTGGTGGATGAACACTTCGTTGTAAGCCTGCCGCAAAAGTAAATTTTGATTGTCATATTCTTCAAAAACTTTGAAAATAATGCCTGATGAAGCCTGCAGGCTTTTATTGTTTTTGTATTGATTGTGGTATTTCTGCAATACCAGCCCTGATATCACGGCAATGTCCCTGAATTTCCTGCGTGCCATTTCCGTAGCGTTTACACTCAGGAAAATATCGTTCATCAGGTTTGCTGAAGAAAGTATGTCGCCGATATTTTCTTCCGTGACGGGTATAGGCTGATCGCTTAACAATTCAAACCCATAATCATTCATAGCAATAGAAAAACTGATGGGCATGATCCTGCTGATGCGGTAAGCCACCAGCGCCGAAATGATCTCATGAATGTACCTGCCTTCAAAAGGATATATAAACAGGTGGTAGCCTTCCCTGGTATCTATCATTTCCACCAGCAGCTCATTCTCTTTGGGTATGTGTGATGTTTTTTCCTGCCTGTCGAACAATGGTTTCAGCAGGCGCAATTCTTTCTCGCCGGATGCTGGGTGCGATGCCTCAGTATACTTTTGCCTCAGGAAACGGCTGAGGTTGGAAGACAGCGGCAGCCTGCCGCCCAGCCAGCTTGGGGTGAGCGCTTTTTTAGATTTGGAGCTGCGCACCAGTACATGCATATCTTTGATCATTACAAACTCCAGCACCCTGCCCGCAAGCACAAACGCATCGCCGGGGTTTAGCTTGGCAATAAAATACTCTTCTATCATGCCGATATAGCCGCCCGTCATAAACTTTACTTTCAGCATGGCATCGCTCACAATCACGCCTATGTTCATCCTGTGCAACATGGCAATCCGCCGGCTGGTGACTTTATACAAACCGTCTTCCACAACCACTTTATGAAATTCTTCGTACGCATCAAGCGAGCTTCCGCCGTGGGTGATAAAGTTCAGGCACCATTGCCACTCCTGCGGCTCCATTTCTGAAAAAGCGTAAGTTTGCCTTACCTGTTCAAAAAGTTCATTTTCCCTGAAGCCCTCGCCTACAGCCAGTGTCACCAGGTACTGCACCAGCACATCAAAGGTCAGCAGCATGGGCAACCTGTCTTCTACCACCTGCTTTTTGGCTGCTTCCTTTAACGCAGCAGCTTCTATCAGTTCAAGGGAATGTGTGGGTAAAAAATAAATCACCGAGGTTTCAAAAGGCGAATGGCCGCTCCTGCCGGCGCGTTGCAAAAAACGCGCTACGCCTTTGGGAGAGCCGATCTGGATCACAGTATCTACGGGTTTAAAATCCACGCCGAGGTCCAGCGATGAAGTAGCTATCACCGCTTTAAGCTGGCCTGTCTGCAACATGTCTTCTATCCAGGTGCGTAGTTCCATATCCACCGAGCCGTGATGAATGGCTATCTGCCCGGCCAGATCGGGGGAAAGGTCAAGCAGGGTCTGGTACCACATTTCAGACTGGCTGCGGGTATTCGTAAAGATCAGTGTGGTGCGGCTTTTGTCAATAATGGGCAAAACCTTGTAAGCCAGCCTGGTTCCAAGATGTCCTGCCCAGGGAAGCTCTTCTATCTCATCGGGCATAATGGAGATAATGTCTATCTTCTTTTTCGCCTTTGAATAAATGACTGTTCTCTTCAAACGACTGTAAGGCAACAATACATCCACCGCCTGCTCTATATTGCCAATAGTGGCTGAAATGCCCCAGACACGCAGGTTTGGCGCCACCGACAACAACCGGTTTACCGCCAGTTCGGTAAGCACGCCGCGCTTAGAGCCCAGCAATTCATGCCACTCGTCTACAGCCACGCATTGCAGTGATTTAAAAAATGCACTATTATTTTTTTGTGCAAATAAGAGATGCAGCGTCTCCGGGGTAACAATAAGTATTTCCGGCATATTGCGTGTTTGCCGCTGGCGCTCATTTACCGGTGTGTCGCCATTGCGCACACCTACTTCCCAGTCAAGGCCAATTTCGGCAATGGCAGTTGCCATAGCGCGGGCGAGGTCTTTGGAAAGCGAACGCAAAGGAGTTATCCACAATAGTTTAAGCCCGGACTGATAATTTCCGGGATGATTGAGGTAATCAATGATCAGCGCCAGGAACACAGAAAAAGTTTTACCAAAGCCGGTAGGCGCTATCACCAGGCCGGAATAGCCCTGGGCATATTGCTGCCAGCATTTCGCCTGGAAGTCAAAAGGTTTATTACCAGAAGCTGCCATCCAATCGGCAATAATGCTGTAGCCCGGTGTTTCAGAAAATTTATTCACGAATAAAAATAATTCTTTTTATCAAATTAAAGCATGGCGCGCATTTCCTCAATAGTAGTGACGTCTTCTACTTTTTTATCGTGGCGCCAGCGCAGGATGCGCGGAAAACGTACCGCAATGCCTGCTTTATGGCGATTGCTTTCTGCAATACCTTCAAAACCTATTTCAAAAACCAGTTCGGGTTTTACGGTACGCACAGGACCAAATTTTTCAATGGAATTGTTTTTCACAAATTTATCCACCTCTTTTATTTCCTGGTCTGTAAGCCCGGAATAGGCTTTGGCAATGGTGACCAGCTTTTCGCCGTCGCGCACCGCGAAAGTGTAATCGGTATAATAATAGCTTCTTCTGCCGCTGCCCTTCTGTGCATAGATGAGCACGGCATCTATGGAGTAGGGTTCTACCTTCCATTTCCACCAGTCGCCTTTTTTTCTTCCGGTATGATAGGGCGACGACACATGTTTCAGCATAATACCTTCGCTGTTCATCTCCCTGGAATAACTGCGCATGTCTGTAAGATCGTCCCAGGAATCGAACCGGACCACAGGCGATAAGAAAATACTGATGTTGCCAATAAGCGCATCTACTATTTCTTCCAGCAATTTTCTTCTCTGCGCCAGAGCATGTTCGCGGTAATCTTTACCACCGTATTCCAGCAGGTCGTAAGCATAAAAGCCTACCGGCACATCTTCAAGCATTTTCTTGGTAAGCGTTTTCCTGTTGAGCCTTTTCTGAAGATGGTTGAAAGGCAATACCTGGCTGTATTTTACCGCAAGTATTTCCCCATCAAGCACTATTCCGTCCGGCAACTTTTCGGCCATTACCGTTATCTCCGGGAACTGTTGTGTTACCAGCTCTTCCCCGCGCGACCAAATAAAAATTTCTCCATTTCTCTTAATCAGCTGGCCGCGTATGCCATCCCACTTCCACTCTGCCTGCCAATCTTCCACAGGCCCTAATTCGTCGGGTGTTTTATCTATGGGGTATGCCAGGCAAAACGGGTAAGGCTTTGAAAAGTCACCTTCTGAATCTTCGCCTACCAGCTCGCCGAAGCTTATGTCTGAGGGGTGCCAGTTACCCATAATGTTGTGCATGATCTTCGTGGGGCTGGTTTCCGTATATTTTGCAAGGGCATTTACCAGCAGTTTGTGCGAAACGCCAATGCGGAAGCCGCCGCCGATAAGCTTATTAAAAATAAAACGTTCGGTAAAATCAAGTCCAGACCAGGCTTTCAGCACGTATTCTTTTTTTTGTTCTTCAGACGCCTCCTGCAAAGCTATTAGTTCGGTGATCCAGGTATGGATAGATTTCCTGATGGAATGCGTAGGCTTGGGCAATATCAGGGAAAGTGTTTCGCCCAGATCGCCTACACTGGAATAGCTTTCCAGGAACAACCATTCCGGCAGTCCGGTGATCTCCAAAGCCCACGCACGCATGAGCGAAGTTTTCACCGGCCGCTTAGGCCGCCTGCCCGTGAACAATGCAATCAGCCATACCTTATCCTTATCCGATGCAACTTCAAGATAGCGGACAATAGCATCAATTTTATCATTGGTTTTATTGCTCGTTTCCAGTTCCTGTATAAGCACAGCAAAGTTTTCCATCAGTTATCTTCTGTTTTATTTACCGTTTCATCAACCTCTTCATTACCGTATTGGGTGGCCACTTCATAAGCCTGTATGCCCTGCTCGTTGAGGTATTTGGCAAAAGTGCTCTGAAAACCATGGGTTACGTACACTGTTTCGGCCTCTGTGGCTTTTACGCTCTGCAACAAACCGCCCCAGTCTGCATGGTCGCTTACGGCAAAGCCGGCATCAACTGCCTGCCAGCGGCGGCTGCCGCGCACCTGCATCCACCCGGAGCAAATGGCAGTAGCGCCGTTAGGTATACGTTTGATGACGTTCGTACCCAGCAAAGCAGATGTGACTATGACCACTTGGTTTTGCATCTGCTGCCTGTCTTCCACCTCATGCAAAATTTTGTATGGAGGCAACTCTATACCTGCGCGTTCAATAGCTTTATTCATTTTGGCCACAGCGCTGTGCACAAAAATATCTGCCACGCCTTCCAAGCCTTTCATGATCCTTTGTGCTTTTCCCAGGCTGTAAGCCACAAAGATGCTGGTCTTGTTGTATTGCTGGTTGAATAATATCCACTGCTTTATTTTGTTGAAAATCTCTTCCTGCGACAGCCAGTTGTAAATCGGCAGGCCAAAAGTACTTTCCGTTACAAAAGCATGGCACTTAAGGGGTTCAAAAACTCCGCTGATACCGTCATTCTCAGTTTTATAATCGCCAGAAACTACCGCCACACAACCCTTGTATTCGAGGCGTACCTGCGCAGACCCAACAATATGCCCTGCGGGATGCAATGAAACCTGCACGCCGTTGATATAGCGGGTTTCCCCGTAATGCATCGTTTCAAAATCATTATCTGTACCAAGCCGGTATTCCAGCACGGGCCTGGTGTACGTATGGCAGAGGTAATGCTTACTGCCGTAGC
The DNA here is from genome assembly GCA_023422835.1 of Bacteroidota bacterium. Taxonomy (GTDB): domain Bacteria; phylum Bacteroidota; class Bacteroidia; order Chitinophagales; family Chitinophagaceae; genus Haoranjiania; species Haoranjiania flava. The sequence goes on from JAFAGI010000025.1 coordinate 27,893, forward strand.
GCGCATGATCACTGTGGCCGTGGGTGATCACGGCATAATCCACAGGCTGCCAGGGATCGATATAAAATTTTCCCTGTGGACAATAAATCCCTGTTTTTGTGAATTGTAAGAGTTTATCCATTAATCGATTTGTAGCTAAAAAAATTAATACTGCAACTACTGTGCGAGAATTGTTCAGGAAAAATAATTAAAGGCCATCAAGTCTATAAGTAAGCATTTAGAATAAATTGGCAGTGAACGTGTATGATTGGCGTAGTTTATGTAGCTATGATACTAAAATTAAAACGGAAAATTATGTCAACTGAAAACTTATCAAACAAAGAAGGAATAAAAAAACTGAAAGAACTTGCTGAAAAAGCACGCATTTGCCTGTTTTGCACCAACCTGGATGAACAGCCTGTCTCTACCAGGCCTATGAGCCTCCAGGAGGTAGATGAAGAAGGCAATCTCTGGTTTATCAGCAGCAAAGAAAGCAATAAAAATTTTGATATCAAGGCAGATAAAAAAGTGCAGCTATTCTTCTCTAACAACAGTGATTCAGAGTATCTTTCCGTATATGGCGATGCTTATATTTATACAGACCAGGCCACCATTGATGAAAAATGGTCAGCATTTGCAAAGCCCTGGTTCGATGAAGGCAAAGAAGATCCGGCGGTAACCATTATACGCGTGCAACCTTCAGAATCGTATTATTGGGATACCAAAGCGGGGAAGATGGTAAGCATTTTATCTTTTGCGTTTGCTGTGATTGCTGGCAAAGAAACCGATAACTCTGACGGTATAGAAGGAAAAATCAAAATATAATCCATTTTCCTTTACAATAGCAACAATGCATACGCCTGCAGGTTTGTGCTGAGCTATAGCAATAGATAAAACAGTAAGATTTTTTAACCTAAAATAGATTAATTATGGATCAACTATTTAATACCAGCCTGGAAAAAAATGTAGGCACTGCTGATAAAGTGATCAGAGCCACCGTAGCTTCTTCAATGATCGGGGCTGCATGCTCTAAAAAAATATCTACCACTGGCAAAGTAATCCTTGCCCTGGGAGCAGCCATGTTACTTGCTACAAGCCTTACAGGCAAATGCCCTGCATACCAGGCGGCAGGCATAGACACACGGAACTATGACGATGAATAGCGAGCAGGCTGCCTCAAAAGTCCGAGGCAGCCTCTTTTTTACTTGGTAATGGGATGAAGAAAGCTTTTGTTTAAGCAATTCTCAGCCCTTGCGCTTAACTTTTAATACATCGTCCCTTTTAATTTTATATTGAATAATTTGTTATTAGACTTACATCGATATATGTCTTGACAAAAATGAATATACTCTGGTGCGCCTGTTTGATGCTTATGCAAAAACGGGAAAATCTCTGCAATATTTAATAGAAGTATTTTTGTTTTAGGCGTACCAGCTATAGTGCAACATTTGAGGAAAGAGCAATAGTCAGGCTTATACAAATCCTTTTACGAATTGTGCAAGTAGTAGGAGCACAGAATTTTTGTTGCTGTGTATCGCAGTGGCAGGTCTACTGTCTGCCTGCGAACGAAACGCACGTGTGCAATCTTACACAGAATAAAGTTCTTTCTGTTGTTTGATGTGCTGTTCAAACTGCGGTATATCCACCGCATCTTCTAAACTAAAATCACCAATGCGGGTGCGGCAGAGTTTGCTCAGGTAAGCGCCCACTCCCAGCTTTTCGCCATAGTCATTAGCCAGACTGCGGATATAGGTGCCGGTAGAACATATAACCTTGAAGTGCACAAACGGCAGGTCAATACCCGTGATCTCAAAGTCTGAAATGTTAACAGGCCGTGGTTCTATCTCTACTTCCACACCCTTGCGTGCAGAAAGGTAAAGCGGTTTACCATCTTTCTTAATAGCAGAATGCATGGGCGGCATTTGCAGGATATTGCCTGTAAAATCTGCGGTAGCTTCCCTGAGGGTTTGTTGCCTCAGGAAAGAAATATCTTTAAAATTAGTGGGTGTACTTTCCAGGTCAAAGGTTGGTGTGGTGGCTCCCAGCGTAAACGTGCCGGTATACTCTTTTTCCTGCGCCATATAATCGTTGATGTTCTTGGTAAATTTGCCTGTACAGATGATCAGCAACCCTGTTGCCAGCGGATCGAGCGTGCCTGCATGGCCTACTTTGGAAACACCGGTAAGAATGCGCACTTTTTTTACAGCATCGAACGATGTCCATTTCAGCGGCTTATTGATTAATAAAACTTTCCCGTCTAAATATTCCTGCAATGCCGGATGAATGGGTTTTTGACGCATGAATGAAAATATTTTTTTTAATTAAAACGAATAGCTTTTACCGGGTCTACTTTTTTCACAAGAAATGTAGGCAACAAAAGCGAAAGATAACAAACAATGATAGTAGCCGCCGCTACCAGTACTGTATGCCACCATACAATGGTTACGGGCGCTTCTGAAACATAGTAAGCTGCCTCGTCCAGCTTGATGAAGCCTGTATATTTCTGCAGCAATGCAATCCCCAGGCCTGCAACCACACCGTATACTACGCCCCGCAAAGCTATCACGGAAGCCTGGTTGAGAAATATTTTCTGAATGGTCCAATCGGTGCTGCCCAGCGCTTTTAAAATGCCCGCCATACGGGTTCTTTCCAGCACCAGTATCAGCAGGCAGGTAATGAGATTGATAACGGCAACTACAGACATGATGATGAAGATCACGTTGCGGTTTACATCCTGCACGTTGAGCCAGTCGAATATATTGGGATACACGTCTTTAATGGTGCGGCTTGTCCAGCGTTCGGGTAATACGCCGTACAGGGCATAATTCACCGAATCCATGTTTTTATAGTCGTTCAGGAATACCTCGTACCCACCGATCTGCGTGCTGTCCCAATCATTCATACGCCTGATCAGGCGCATGTCGCCGATGGCGTACAACTTGTCGTATTCTTCAATACCGGTTTTATAGATCCCGACTACCTTAAGCTTCCTGAGATTTGCCCTGTTCTCAGCACTGGAAATAAAATAAAAAGAGGCCTCGTCATTCAGTTTGAGTTTGAGTGCATCGGCATTCTGCTGCGATATGACAATTTCGCGGCTATAGGCATCCTCTGTAAAACTAATCCACCTGCCGTGTTTCAGGAATGGCGCTATTTTGGAAAAATTATATTGCTCATCCACACCTTTAATCAACACACCTTCAATATCCTTGTTGTTCTCCATTACAGCATATTTGGTTGCATAGCCCTGCACCGTATTTACCCCAGGGATTTTTTTAATAATGTCAACCACTTTGCTGTTGCTGTAAAGCGGCTGCTCATCACCTTCTCCCATGCCCGCTTCGTATTGCTGTACACGTACATGGCCCCAGAAGCTGAATATCTTTTGGCTGATGGCATCCTGGAAGCCATTAACAAACGCTAACGTAAGGATCATGGCAGCTACGCTGATGGCTGTGGCAGTAGTAGCCAGCCTGATTATAAACCTTGAAAAAGATTTTTGCCGGTTAAATACAATGCGCCTTGCTATGAACGGGGAAATATTCATGTGGCAGCGAAGTTAACACAATCTGTGCTGAGTTTTAGATTTGATCAAAAAAAACGATACTATTCAATTATAAAAAATTAGTTCATAAAACTTCATCTGTGCAGGATCATAATTCTTCGTCTGGAAAATTTATATATCATAATAAAGTTTATTACTTTTGATAAATTAAAGCTAAGTAAAACTTGTAGCATAAAATAGCCCTAAGTAAAGTTGCATACCAACCGCGGATGAATAAAGGCTATTCTATGTGATCATAAAGAAAAAAGAAAAAATATACACATAAAATAGCCATAAATATTATGCAACTATCGCAATCCATCAGAAAATAAAATATACACATGCAACGTACCCTTCCATTCGCAGCTTTATTGCTGAGCATTTTTTTAATCTCCTGTGCCGATAATTCTAAAAAGGCATTTGAATTCAGTGAAACAATAACTCAACAGGAGCAGCGCCTGATACCAAAGATAGAAACCGCCGAAGCTACACTTGGCCATCTTTTTGAAACAGGCAATAACGATAGCGCCAGGATCGTAAGCGATAATATGGCAGCTGAAGTACAAAGATCTATTGATACAATCCAGGGCATGAGCCTGCCTGGAGGCATCAAAGGCGGCGCTGAATTTAAACAGGAAAGCCTGAAGTATTTTGAAGGCCTGAAGGCTATGTATACCGGCTATTCTAAAGTAAGTGCACAGACAGACACAGCAGCCTACAGGGTTGAAGCAGAAAAATTATTGCAAACCGTAGCAGACAAAGAAAAGCTTGTACAAAACATTGTAACCGCACAGCAAAAGTTTGCAAAAGACAACGGCTTTAAAGTTGCTGACCCGAAAAACAGATAATAAGCCTGGTTATTGTTTTAGCCTGACTATGCGTCCGCAGGCATCAGCCTAAAGATATATCGAGCAGCATCATGATAGCAAAACCAATCATAGCGCCAATGGTAGACAGGTCGGTTTCATTACCGCTTTGCGATTCCGGAATCAGTTCTTCCACCACTACAAATATCATAGCGCCCGCAGCAAACGAAAGTGCGTAAGGCAATAAGGGTTCCATTGTTGCAACCATGTATGCGCCTGCAACACCTGCAAGCGGCTCTACCGCTCCGGAAAGTTGCCCGTATTTAAAGGCCTTCCAGCGCCGTATGCCTTCCCTCCTCAACGGAATAGACACAGCTGCTCCTTCCGGAAAGTTCTGCAATCCAATGCCGATAGCCAGCGCTATAGCCCCCGCCAGCACACCCGTATCCGGGTTGTTAGCCAATGAACCAAAGGCTACTCCTACGGCCAGCCCTTCGGGAATGTTGTGCAGGGTAATTGCCAGTACCAGCAGCACGCTTCTTTCCCAAGAAGTTTTTACGCCTTCGGCTTTATCTATGCTCCGGTTGAGGTGCAAATGAGGCAGAATTTTATCTATACCAAATAAAAATGCACCGCCCAGCAGGAAACCCACCACGGCAGGCACCCAAGGTGTAGTGCCGGACTCTTCAGCCATTTTAATGGCAGGATTGAGCAAAGACCAGAAACTAGCTGCGATCATTACGCCCGCAGCAAAGCCCAGCATGGCGTTGAGAACTTTCCGGTTGATGGATTTAAAAAAAAATACCATTGACGCGCCTAAAGCAGTTACAAACCACGTGAATAACGTAGCAAACAGCGCCAGCAGTACAGGGTGATATTGTAGAAACCATTCCAGGTTCATCTTAATTTTTTTAAGATTGAAAAATAACAGATTGCCTTTTAAATGAGAAAATTAAAGAGCCTGCCGTCTTACACAGCAGGCTTACAGAATTATAGTTATAAATTATACATCGCTTTTGGCAATGTGCATATCGGGTATCTGGTCTACCTTGTATTCGCCTGCATCCAGTTTCTTTTTGGTGACCTCAAATGCATGTAACGTAGTTTCAATATCTTCATCTGTGTGCACAGCAGAAGGTATCAGGCGGTAAATAATATGGCCTTTGGGGATCACGGGGTAAACCACAATAGAGGCAAACACGTTAAAGTTTTCGCGAAGGTCCATGCACATGGCGGTTGCCTCTTCCAGGCCGCCTTTCATATACACCGGCGTTACAGCCGTGTTGGTATTGCCAATGTCGAAGCCGCGCGCTTTAAGGCCTTCTTGCAATTTAATGGCATTTTGCCATAGTTTCTCTTTCAATTCGGGCATAGTCTGCAACATTTCCAGCCTTTTCAGGTTACCTACTACAATCGCCATAGGCAATGATTTGGCAAAGATCTGTGAGCGGATATTGTAACGGATATAGTCTATGATGGTTTTATCGCCGGCCACAAAGGCGCCTATGGAAGCCATTGACTTTGCAAATGTTGAGAAATAAAGATCTATTCCGTCCTGGCAACCCTGCTCCTCTCCTGCGCCTGCGCCGGTTTTACCGAGCGTGCCGAAACCATGCGCGTCGTCTACCAGCAAACGGAATTCATATTTTTCTTTTAACGCAACGATTTCTTTAAGCCTTCCCTGGTCGCCTGCCATACCGAAAATCCCTTCTGATATTACCAGTATGCCTCCCTGCCCCTGCTTTTCCATCAAAGCACTAGCACGTACCATCTGCTTTTCAAAATCATCCATATCATTGTGCTTGAATACAAATTTATGCCCCAACTGCATGCGCATACCGTCTATGATGCAGGCATGGCATTCAGCATCATACACAATAATATCGTGCCTGCCGCACACAGCATCAATCAGGCTGGTCATGCCCTGGTATCCGTAGTTAAGTAAAATTGCGTCTTCTTTATTTTCAAATGCAGCAAGTCTTCTTTCGAGTTCTTCGTGGATGGTTGTATTGCCACTCATCATTCTTGCGCCCATCGGGTAGGCCAGTCCCCAGTCTGCAGTGGCCTGTGTGTCTGTTGCTCTTACTTCCGGGTGGTTTGCCAGGCCTAAGTAGTTGTTCAGGCTCCATACGATCATTTCCTTACCATTGAATTTCATATTGCTTGAAATCTCTCCTTCTAATCTTGGAAATGAAAAATAACCGTGCGATCTGTCTCTGTGTTCTCCTATAGGCCCATAATTCTTTACGAGCCGTTCAAAAATATCTGCCATAGTTAGTAAAATTTACCCGCAAAAATATAACTAAAATGGCTATATAAAAAAACGATGTTTGTAAATTAATTGAGTGAAAAATTATCGAGGCTGAAACCTTTTTGTTTCATAACATCACTGATGATTACAGAGTTTTCTATAAGTGGCACTACCTTCATCAGGTGCTGGCGAATATACTCCAGGCGCTGATCTTCTTTCAAAAGCGACATGAACGCTATCTTCTGGTCTAAGGTAAAGCCTGCAAAATCAGCAATATCGTAGCTGAGCGAAGAATCAGAATTTCCCTCTACGGGATAAGCCATATTGGACAGGTCAAATAACCGCTGTAATAAAATATTAGTGCTGTTAAACAATGCAGGCTGCGGCCGGCGGTCGTTGTGCGGATATTTTACAATTGCGCCCTGGTACAGCTTATCGGGCATGGCTTCTATTATTTCCAAAGTATGAAAAATCTTTTCGCCACGCACACTTATCTGCATCCTGCCGTCTTCAAATACATTTCTTATCTGACTGATGGACACAAGCATACCGATGTTTTCCAGGTTGCCTTTGGCGATCATAGGGATGCCGAATGGCTTTTTAGTAGAAATACAATCATTGATCAATTGCTTGTAACGGTCTTCAAAAATATTTAAAGCCATAACCTTTCCGGGATACGGAGCTACGGACAGCGGGAATATGGGTATAAAGTTCATCATTGCTAAAAAATTAATCGTACAAACTGTCGAACCTGTGCCCTCTCAGGAAGTCAGCTACCTGCATGCGTTTCTTCCCTTCGAGCTGCAATTCCTTTACATTCAGGAAACCATCCCTGCAGGCAAATTTCAGGTAAGTTTTCCCGTCTGTAAAAAATTCGCCGGGCGTGTGGTTGTGTGCTTCTGTTTCCGGTACTGATACATATATTTTTACTAATTTTTCCTGTAAAAAGGTAAACGCTGCCGGAAAGGGTGATAAACCACGAACCAGGTTATGTATAGATGCCGCGGTATCTTCAAAGTTTATTTTACAGGTCTCTTTGTAAAGTTTAGGTGCGGTTTTTAACTGCCTGCCTTCCATAGTTTGCACAGATTCCACGATATTGCCTGCAGCTATTGCTTCTACGGTTTTTACAACCAGCCTGCCGCCGATATCTTTCATTTTATCGTGCAATGTGCCTGCATTGTCTTCCGGCAAAACAGCTACTTTTTCCTGTAATAAAATATTGCCCGTATCAATCTCATGCCTGAGTTTAAATGTGGTGAGTCCTGTCTCTGTTTCACCGTTGATTATGGCCCAGTTGATGGGCGCTGCACCCCGGTATTGCGGCAGTAAAGAAGCATGTAAATTCACTGTGCCCAGGCATGGCATGTTCCACACAGCTTTCGGCAGCATGCGGAAAGCAACCACGATCTGCAGGTCGGCATTCAGGTCTTGCAACATTTCAAGAAAACCCGGGTCGCGGAGCTTTTCGGGCTGCAATAGCGGTATGTTTTTTTCTGATGCATACTTTTTCACAGCGCTGGTTGTAAGCTTCATGCCTCTGCCGGCAGGCTTATCGGGCGCAGTAACTACACCCACAATATTGGCTCCTGCATTTACCAATGCTTTCAGTGAGGCCACCGCAAATTCGGGAGTTCCTAAAAATACTATCCTGAGATCTTTAAAATCCATAACATTCTTTCATTTAATTAAACAAAAAAGGTTCCAAAACCATCTTGAAACCTTTTTTCAAATTTTTCCTACATGCCCGGGAATAAAGGCCGCGCGATCCCGTCGGCTCTGAAGGGCCAGGGAACAACAGCCAGTATCAATACCAGCGCCAGCAAAAACATCAGCGCTGCTTTTTTATGCTTTTGGGTATCGGAAATATTTTTTTTATACACACCATAGCCGATGGTAATAAGCACAATGGCAATGATCATGGCAAGCGGATGCTCCACAAGGAAGAAGCGCAGCGTGGAATTTTTCATTACGCTTTCACCTGCTGGTACATTGGTCCAGGAAAAACGGTTGCCCAGTATCACCTGGTACAGGCCTATCAGCAAGGTAAGGTGTGCTGCGATCATGGTAAATAAACCAATATTTTTATGTGCTTTGGTAAATGGTTTATTGGCGTCGGCGTAGTTTTTAAAAATGCCTATCAGCAATAAAATAAAAATTACCCAGCGAAGAATGTTGTGTAAATGTAATAAGCCTGTTTCCATAAGTATAGTTTTTAGTTTGCGCAAACCTACTGAAATTTTATTAGTTGGTAAAATTGGCAGTTGTATTGCCTGCGCGTATTATTTGATTATATTTGGATAAATATGCTCCTATGTACAAGATCATATGCCTGCTCACAGTAATCACCATAGTTGTAACAGGGTGCAAACCGAAGAATATTTACTACCAGTCAAAAAATATACAAAATGAAAAGCATGCCGTATACATAGCTTTCGATTCTTCTGTTTTTGCACGGAGTGCATTCTGGGGAGGTAAAGCGCCATTGCTTGATTTTCAGTACTATGATAGCAGAACGTACAACTATGCCACAATTCCTGTAAGCAAAACAAAGCAAACCAAGATCTATATTGAAAACCCGGTATTTCTTCATCTTGACCCTTATGCATATATGCTTTCACCGAGCAATTCATATCTTATAAAAATGAATAGCGAAACCGGAGACATATATATTACCGGAAAGAATAAGGCAGCCTTTACAGAAACAAACTTTCAGGATAATTTTTTATTCATTACCAGGGAAAAAACCAATAAGAGAATGGCTGTATCAAGGACGTACATTGACACCTCAATGTCTGCTGAACAAATACGCCAGATGTATACAAAAGTGCTACAATCCGCTCAAGAATTAAATAGCTATAAGCAAAGCGTATTTGACAGCCTGAGTAATGTTATAAAGCCCTCTACGGCATTTTTGCAAACAGCTAAGAATAAATTTTTATCTGATTTCTCTGGTGAATATTATTGGTTGCTTTCTAACAGGGAAGTACTGGTAAAAAAGAATATCTATGAACAAATGATCCGAAATTTCATAAATAAAAGAATCAACACCATGACTGATGAAGAAGTTTTCTACAACAGGTCTACGTTAGAAGATATTCTCACACATGGACTTTTTTATAATAGGAATAACGACCCCGATTTTAGTAACCTGCAAACAGAAGAAGTGATAATAGAGCAACTTGATATGGTTGCAAATTATTTTACCGGTGCAGCAAAAGATTATCTTATCGGCTTCTCAATAAATAGATTGATTGAAAGAGATTCAAAATATCTTGAACAGAACCGTCACATGTATTTATCTAAAATTAAAAATAAATTTATCAGGAAAAATCTCCAAAGAAAATATTATGCGTATAAGACAGGTGCATTAGCTAATGATATCTTGTATGACATTAATGAAAATGAACACAACTTCAATAATGTTTTGAAAGGCTACCAGGGAACCCTTTTGCTGGTAGATGTGTGGGCAAGCTGGTGCGCCCCTTGCCTTCAGGAGAATAAATATCTTGACACACTCAAGGAGACACTCAAAAATGAAAAAATAAAATTCCTGCATTTATCTACTGATAAGACAGCCTCCTCTTGGAAAAAATCTGTAGTAAACTATGGATATCAGGCTGTTCATTTCAGGCTATCAAACCACGCCAGGTTTAAAAAACAGCTTGATATAAAAACCATACCAAGGTTTATCCTCTACGATGATAAGGGCGCTATTATTGACGACAGCGCTCCTTTCCCTTCCGATAATGATAAACTATATAAATTAATAAAGCAACATTTATGACCCTGAAGCAGGAGCAATGTTGTCAAAATCCATAATTTCGTACATCATCCACTCATTATGACATTAACCGAAATACTATTGATTATAGCGCTGCTGATGCTGGCAGCAAACATACTGCTTACATTGCTGCGGCAGCCGGGCAGCAATACAGATGCGCTGAAAGCAGAAATGATCCGAACCTATGCGGACGTATCAAAAATAGATCCGCTAATCAGATCAGAATTCTCCGGCAACAGGCAGGAGATACTGAAAAGCACTCGGGAGGCAAGACAGGAACTTAATGCATCGCTCAGAGACTTTTCAGAAAAACTTACCGGCGACACAAAAGCTAACAGGACGGAAATGGTGGCAGGCTTAAAATCTTTTGAAGCGCAGTTCACAGCCAACGTAAAAGATTTTAATGAACTGCAGCGTGTAAAATTCAATGACCTGCTCATTAAACAGGAACAAATAAAAAATGAAACGGAAGCCAAGCTGGAAAAAATCCGTGAGACCGTAGAAAATAAACTGCGCATATTGCAGGAAGATAATGCCAAAAAGCTCGATGAGATGCGCAATACGGTTGATGAAAAACTGCAAACCACACTGGAAAAACGGTTCACAGATTCTTTTAAGATCATCAGTGAAAGATTGGAACTGGTGCACAAAGGACTGGGAGAAATGCAGACCCTGGCCAGCAGTGTGGGCGACATAAAAAAAGTAATGAGCAATGTAAAATCCCGTGGCATCCTTGGCGAGTACCAGCTTGCCAATATCCTGGAAGACCTACTCACCAATGAACAATACGAAAGAAATGTAAAGACAAAAGCCGCAAGTGGGGCCATTGTTGAGTTTGCAATAAAGCTTCCCAACAACAACTATGAAGAGAAAACTTTATGGCTGCCTATAGACTCTAAATTCCCGAAGGAAGACTATGAAGCGCTGGTAGATGCTTACGACGATGCAGATGTAAACAGGATCAATGATCTGAAGAGATCATTTAAACTGTCTATCCTAAAAAATGCACGCGACATCAAAGAAAAATATATAGACCCGCCGAACACCACCGAATACGGCATTATGTTCCTGCCCTTTGAAAGCTTATTCGCTGAGGTGTTGCGGACACCGGGTCTCTTTGAACAGGTACAGAAAGACTATAAGATCACCATCACCGGGCCAACCACATTGAGCGCGCTGCTAAGCAGTTTACAGATGGGCTTCAGAACGCTGGCCATAGAAAAAAGGAGCAGTGAAGTGTGGGATATTTTAGGCGTGGTGAAAACGGAATTCGGCAAGTTTGGCACTGTGCTGGAAAAAACAAAACGAAAACTGCAGGAAGCTACCAACACTATAGACCAGGCCGGTGTGCGTAGTCGCGCTATAGAAAGGCAGTTGCGAAAAGTGCAGCAGTTGCCCGCACCCGAAAAGCAACAACAGATAGAAACCGAGCTCAATGAAAGCAGCCTGGAAGACAGTATTGAAAATATATTGTTTAATGAAGAAGGAGATTAGTAAGTAATGGACAATGGAAAGTGGAAAGTGGAAAGTGTGAAAATCGAGAGTAATTGATAATAGATAGTGGAAAATGGAAAATGGAGATTGGAGGGTGGAGAGTGGAGTAAAGTGAGGTTAGGCCTTGTGGTTTAAAAATTCCGTTCAGACAACAAACACATAAATAATGAAATGCCTTAGTTATTACTAACAAATAACCAAGGCCACAGAGAGTATTGACAATCCTTGCGCACCTACCTGGTGGTTTAAAAAAATTTTCTTATACAATAAGCGAAAAAACACGACGCAGCAGCTAAAATCTTCCGCTTAATCATCCAGTTTCAGTACGGCTAAGAATGCCTCCTGCGGCACTTCTACATTGCCGATCTGGCGCATGCGCTTTTTACCTTCTTTTTGCTTTTCCAGCAATTTACGTTTACGCGAAATATCGCCGCCGTAACATTTGGCAGTCACGTCTTTGCGCATGGCGCTGATATTTTCACGGGCCACAATCTTAGCGCCGATAGCAGCCTGTATGGCTATCTGGAATTGCTGGCGCGGCAAAAGCTCTTTCAGCTTTTCACACAATTTTTTACCAAAGTCGTGAGAGCGGCTGCGGTGTATCAGTGAGCTCAGCGCATCTACTTTTTCGCCATTCAGCAAAATATCCATTTTCACAATATCGCTTTCACGGTAATCTATGGGTGTATAATCAAATGAAGCGTAGCCGCGGGTCTGGCTCTTAAGCTTGTCGTAAAAATCAAAAACTATTTCCGTCAAAGGCATCTCAAACGTAAGCTCCACACGGGTTGGGGTAAGGTAATGCTGGTTCATCAAAAAACCTCTTTTGCCCAGGCAAAGCGTCATAATATTTCCTACATAATCTGTGTGGGTAATGATCTGCGCACGGATAAAAGGCTCTTCTATACGGCTGAGCTTAGTTGTGTCAGGCATCTGCCCTGGGTTGTTTACAATGATAGCTTCATCGCGCGTGGTAAACGCGTGAAAGCTTACGTTGGGTACAGTAGTGATCACCGTTTGGTTAAACTCACGCTCCAGACGCTCCTGGATGATCTCCATGTGCAGCAATCCCAGGAAGCCGCAGCGGAAGCCAAAGCCCAATGCCTGTGAGGTTTCCAGCTCAAATGTAAGTGATGCATCATTCAGTTGCAGCTTATCCATGCAATCGCGCAGCTCCTCAAAATCCTCGGTCACTACGGGAAATATGCCCGCAAAAACCATCGGCTTTACTTCTTCAAAACCTTTGATGGAAACACCTGGTTTCTGCGCAAGTGTAATAGTATCGCCTACTTTCACCTCTTTTGCATTTTTGATCCCTGTGATCACATAGCCCACATCGCCCGCCTGTACTTCTTTGGCAGGTTGCATGCCCAGCTTCAGCACGCCTACTTCGTCTGCATCATATTCTTCACCGGTATTGATAAAACGGATCTTATCGCCGGTTTTTATAGTACCGTTGTATATGCGGAAGTAAGCAATTATTCCTCGGAAGCTATTGAAAACACTATCAAATATCAATGCCTGCAGTGGCGCTTCGCTGTCTCCTGTGGGTGCAGGCACTCTTTTTACCACTGCCTCTAAAATCTCTTCAATACCAATGCCCGACTTGCCACTTGCCAGGAGAATATCTTCTTCTTTAACGCCTATCAGGTCTACGATCTGGTCTTTTACTTCCGGAATCATGGCACCGTCCATATCTATTTTATTGATCACGGGTATGATCTCAAGATCATTATCCAATGCCAGGTAAAGATTGGAAATTGTCTGTGCCTGTATGCCTTGGGTAGCATCTACCAACAGCAGGGCGCCTTCGCAGGCCGCAAGTGCACGGCTTACTTCATAGCTGAAGTCTACGTGGCCGGGCGTATCAATCAGGTTAAAGATATATTTTTCACCGTTGAGTTCATATTCCATTTTGATGGCTTTACTTTTTATGGTAATGCCTTTCTCACGTTCCAGGTCCATATCGTCCAACACCTGGTTCATCATATCTCTTTCTCCGATGGTCTTTGTATGCTCCAACAACCTGTCTGCCAGCGTGCTCTTGCCGTGATCTATATGTGCAATAATGCAAAAGTTCCTGATATTTTTCATGTGGCGCAAAGATAAAGATTTAGAGAATTATATGATTAGAAGAATAAAATATATATATTGATGCAAGTGTAACAAACTATATACATTTCGCATATGTGTTAATAGATCATTTAAAATCCGTATTACTTTATGAAATAACCATAAAGACTAGGAATCTATACCAACCGGGAATGAGTATTGAATCTAAAAATTGGTCAAGTGCTGGTTATAGCTGCTTGCAGCAAAAAAAATCATGTAGAATCACCAACATGCACAGGCCCGGAAATGGAGTTGGCAACATTACCCCTGGCAGACACCTATAAACCAGCGCGCCTCTCAGAAGCTATAATAAAAGGCGACTGCCTGCAAATGATGATTCTTGAATCATCGGCCTGCGACGGGAAAACATGGAAACTGAAAGTAATAACTTCTGGTTCGGCTATTACAGGTTCAACAGTCAGGATGCGCATTTTTATTGAGAATAAAGAAAGTTGCCACGCTGCTATATCTAAAGGATTTTACTTTGATCTAAAAAAATTTGCCAACCAGGGATCCGTAAAAAATATGGATTGAAGGAATGCAACAGGAACTGGAGTACAGCTGGCAAACTTCTTCCTGATCTATTGTAGCCCCTTGTTTTACATAATAATCTCACTGAATAATATCAAGCCAATCCGCGAATATTTGAATATAAGAGGTTATGTCTCCTGATTTTAATAAATATTGCTTATTTTTATATTTATTAAAATCTCTTTTACCAAATGCTTGTAAAAACCTTTGGCAGTGCAGTCTACGGGGTGGAAGCTATCACCATCACCATTGAGGTAAACGTTAGTGAAGGCCAGAATTATTTTATGGTGGGTTTGCCGGATAACGCAGTTAAGGAAAGCCTGCAAAGAATTGAAAGCGCCATTAAAACCAATGGTTACCGCATGCCTCGCACCAAGCTGGTAGTAAACCTGGCGCCGGCAGACATCAAAAAAACAGGCTCTGCTTTTGACCTGCCCATAGCCGTTGGTGTGTTGGGTGCAACAGAGCAGCTTGTCAATCCCGAAAGATTCAGCGAATATGTTTTGATGGGAGAGTTAAGCCTTGACGGTACCATTCAGCCCATCAAGGGTGCATTGCCCATAGCTATACAGGCAAGAAAAGAAGGTTTCAAAGGCTTATTAGTGCCTAAGCAAAATGCGCGTGAAGCAGGTATGGTAAACAACCTCAGTGTTTACGGCGTTTCGCACATCAATGAAGTAGTAGATTTCTTCCAGGATGAAAATGCGCTGCAGCCGGTAGAAGTAAACACACGGCAGGAATTTTTTGATGCACAATACAGCTTCGACATAGATTTCTCCGACGTTAAGGGACAGGAAAATATTAAACGCGCGCTGGAGATAGCGGCTGCCGGCGGGCACAACGCTATTCTCATAGGCCCGCCCGGCGCCGGCAAAACCATGCTGGCTAAAAGATTGCCCACTATACTGCCGCCGCTTAGCCTGCAGGAAGCACTGGAGACAACCAAGATACACAGCGTATCGGGCAAGCTGCCGGAAAACAGTACACTTGTCAGCAGGCGTCCGTTCCGTTCGCCACACCACACCATATCAGATGTAGCGCTTGTTGGCGGCGGCGGTATCCCGCAGCCGGGTGAAATATCCTTAGCCCACAATGGTGTATTGTTTTTAGATGAATTGCCTGAGTTTAAAAGAACGGTGCTGGAAGTAATGCGCCAGCCTATGGAAGAAAGAAAAGTTTCCATATCGCGTGCAAAGGTCACCATGGATTTTCCAGCCAACTTTATGCTGCTGGCTTCTATGAACCCCTGCCCATGCGGCTTCTACAACCACCCCGACAAGGAATGCACCTGCCCGCCCGGGGCCGTTCAAAAATAC
This sequence comes from Bacteroidota bacterium, assembly GCA_023422835.1. Lineage (GTDB taxonomy): Bacteria > Bacteroidota > Bacteroidia > Chitinophagales > Chitinophagaceae > Haoranjiania > Haoranjiania flava. The sequence continues at coordinate 43,710 of JAFAGI010000025.1, forward strand.
CTCAACAAGATATCAGGCCCCCTGCTGGACCGTATAGACCTGCATGTGGAAGTAACGCCTGTGCCTTTCGGAGAACTTAACCAGAAAAATGAAGGTGAGCATTCTGAACATATTCGCAACCGGGTGATCACGGCGAGAGGCATACAGACAGCACGTTTCAAAGATATTGCAGGCATGTATGCCAATGCACAAATGACCTCTAAAATGCTGCACCAGTATTGCACCATCGACAAGATTGGTGAAGCTTTGCTGAAAAAATCGATGGAGCGGTTAAATCTCAGTGCACGTGCCTACGACAGGATATTGAAAGTAAGCCGTACCATTGCCGATCTCGAAGGCTCTGAAAATATTAAAGTCGAACACCTGGCAGAAGCCATCCAGTACCGCAGCCTTGACCGCGAAGGATGGGCAGGCTGATGCCCGAAACTACAAGAGGGAATGAAAACATTCCCTCTTGCGTTTTGTTGTCTTAGCTTGATCAGCTTTTTACATGTTTAGAAAATTCTTCAAACTCAGTGCTGAGTTCTTTTATAGTTCCTTCAAGTGCTTGATAGGCTTGTTTAAGTTCTTGATGTGCTTCTGTAAAATCAGCGTCTTCGGAGACATTCAAATTGTGAATATGTTTCTTAAGGTTGCGCCTTGCATCGTGGATATTTAAAAGTTGTATGTAGAACTGATTTTGAAATCGTTCTAACTCGCTTAATGCTTCCTTAGGAACATCAGCAGCTATTTCTAACAGGCGCTTTTGTGATTGGATAAAGGATTCCCGGTAGTTTTTCAGGGAATCTTTCCAGGCGTGACTTTCAGATAACAATTCTGAGATTTCTTCTTGCACCATAATTTTTAGATTTAAAAATGAAAGAAAGTTTTTACTGCCACTAATTTACGTTATTTATACAAACAATAATCGTTTCCAGGCATAATATTGGCCACTTACATCAGCCAAAAATTAATCCGTGAAACTCTCTAAAGCGCCTCTGAATAATTATGAGCTTTATCAATTTAATTGTTGATATAAAACGTTATTTTTGCCATCTTAAAAATATATAACAGATATAATATGTCTTTAATTCAGAAAATTCAGGAGAAAGGCGCATGGATTATTTTTATAGCCATTGCCTTAGCGCTGCTTGCTTTTATTTTAATGGACTCTTTCAGCAGTGGCAGAGGAGGCGGATTATTTTCAGATAATTCCACACTTGCCAAAGTAAACGGGGAAACAATCGACAGGCAGAAATTCGAAAACCGGCTAAACCAGATACAGCAAATGCAGGGAGAGCAGGCTTCAAGGGAAGACCTGTCAGCAGAGGTTTTTAATTATGAAGTAAGAAATGTAGTAATGAACCAGGAGTTTGAAAAACTGGGCATTGCACTTGCCGGTAAAGACCTGGACAATGCTATGTTTGGCGAGAGGCCGCCAAGCTTCCTGGCCCAGCAATTTACCGATCCGCAGACAGGCGTATACGATGCTAACGCTGCAAGAAATTTTATTGCACAGGTAAGAAAAGAGAAAAACAACCCGCAGGTAACGCAAACACTGCAGATGATAGAAATGGGCATGCAACAATTGAGCGAACAGATCGTTAACCAGAAATACCAGTCCATGATCGTTGGAGCTACCCACATACCCAAATGGCTGGTTGAAAAATCAGTTGCAGATGCCAATGCTGTTGCTTCCATTTCTTATGTAAACGTACCTTATACTTCTATCAGCGACAGCGCCGTGCAGGTAACTGATGCAGACATTACTGCTTTTGTAAACAAACACAAAAAACAGTTTGAGCAAAAAGAAGATTTCCGCGACATGTCTGTGGTCACTTTCAACGCAGGGCCCAGCTCAGCAGACTCAGCCACTCAGCTGGCTGCTGCTCAAAAACTTAAACAACAGTTTGCATCCGCTACCGACCTGAAATCTTTTGTAGACCTACAAAACAATTCTAACATGGCTTACTATGATGGCTATATCAGCAGCAAAGAATTGCAGGATCCCCTGAAAGACACAATTATCTCCCAGCCTGTTGGCACCATTGTAGGACCGATTGTAGAAAACGGAAATATTGTTTTGGCCAAGCTTGTAGGCGCAGCGCCTATAGCAGATAGCGTACATGCAAGGTTCCTGATAGTAGCCACACACGGCCCTGACGCACAGGGACAGACCGTACAATTAAGAACAGATACTGCTGCCAGGCAGCGCATAGATACCGCTCTTGCTTTAGTGAGAACAGGTACCAGCTTCGACAGCGCTGTAGCGCGCTACTCAGATAACCGTGAAAATTCAAGGTTGGAAAATATTACCTCATCGCAATTGGTACAGATGGGCTCTCCGGAACTCAGCAACTTCTTGCTTACCGGCAATGTAAACGAATCAAAAGTTGTAAAAATACAGAACGGCTTCCTGCTTGCACAGATCACCGGCAAATCAGGATCGTCTATGGGATATAAAATTGCAAGAATTGTAAAGCCGCTGTCTCCAAGCTCAGAAACCATTTCACAAGCCAGTACAGCAGCCAATCATTTTGCAGCCAACAGCCGCGATGCCAAATCATTTGAGGAGAATGCAAGAAAACAAAACCTCTCGGTAATGCCTGTACAGGGTATCAGGCAAAATGACTATCGCATAGGCAACCTGGGCAGTGACCGCCAGCTGGTTAGATGGTTATATGAAGGCAAAGTTGGCGACGTTTCCGAACCTGTACAAATCGGCGACCAGTTCGTTGTGGCTCGCATAAACGCTGTTTCAAAGAAAGGCTTGCCATCTGCAGCTACCGTAAGGCCGTATGTAGAGTCATTCCTTAGAAATGAAAAGAAAGCTAAGATGATCATTGATACGAAGTTTAAAGGCAATACTCTGCAGGCTATTGCACAGGCAGCGGGCGTGCAGGTATCCAGGGCCGACAGCATTTCTTTCTACGGGCAAATGGTGCCAGGCATAGGTATGGAGCCAAAAGTTGCCGGCGCGGCATTCAATAAAACCATACAGGGAAAAGTCAGCAAGCCTATTGCCGGAAACATTGGTGTTTTTGCAATCAAAGGCGAAGGCATATCTGCTCTGCCCGGTACAAATGCTGAAAATATCAGGCAGACCTTGTTCCAATCCTGGTTACAGCAAATATTCCAGCGTTCCATGAATGCTTTGGTTGAAAGCGCTGATATTAAAGACAACAGGTTTAAGTTTTATTAATATAATTAACACACTGAAAAGAGGCTGTTTCCAAATCCGGGGCAGCCTCTTTTATTTGGCAGAGGATGGAGAAAGTTTTTATTAAGCAATGCTCAACGCTGCATTTACTTTTTATACATCCTCTTTTTTGTTGGATGCACACATATGATTGATATTAATTTAGCGTACAGCAAAGATTGAAGCAAGAACATTTTCAATTAAAACTTTTAGAAAAAGCAGGCATGGCCTGGAAAATCTTCTTGGAAAAATGTAGCTGTTGGGTTTTTATGGTTAATTGCCCGCTTGGCTCAGAGGCTGGCAGCAGAAGCTACTTTGTGTATAGTGCGGAGGTTTACAACCCACAACACCAGCAGCACAAGCAGCGCTACCATGATAGTGTAGACAGAAAGCAACGGGCTCACAAACATGTGCTGTGTCTTTAAATAAACAAATAAGATATATTGGAACACAGCCACCACAATCAGCATCACCAATGTGATAAATATATTCTGAGGGAAAAACTCTTTCATCAGAAATTTCTTCAGTTGCGTAGGCGATGAACCCAGCGTGATCAATAATTTTATCTCTTCCCTGCTGGCCATAATGGTAAGCTCGATGAATAGGGTAAAAATCAGTAAAGCAAATAAAAGCATTGCCAGGCCGGTACCCCAGGAAATGCCTACTACAAAATTTACTACCTGCCGGTATTTGCTGAAACGGGTTTTTTCGGTGTCTGTTTTTAAGCCTTTGCTTTCCAGGTATTGTGTCAGTTGCGGGTTACCGGGATCTTCTGTGCGTATCACCACACGCGAGGGATTAGCTGCCTGTGCACTGCCAAACTTTTCATTGGCCCATTCCATAAATGGTTGCGGCACCAGTATAGAAGATATCCTGTCGCTGAAGCCTACTACCTTTGCGGGGTATTGCGTTTGCCCTGAAGGCGCAAAAATAGTGATCTGTAGAGGAATCTGTGTAACCACCTCCTGTGTGAGTTGCGGTGAACCGGCAGAAGCTGCGTATCCGAAATTATAAAGATCAAGAAATGAATTAGGAACTACAACCGGGATGAATTGTGCGTTCTCATCCCAGCGCCACTCCGGGCCACTGATGTCAAGAAATTCGTCTGGCACACTTTCGAAAAACAGGTCTGTAGAAAATGGCAGCAGGCTGCCGCTGATAGCCACCCTGAAACGGCTGGCTGTGATCAATCCTACAGACTTAATAAAAGGCCTGCTTCGCAGATCCTCGATCTCCTGCTGCGAGAGTTGTGTATTGCCTATGTTGGCGCTGGTAACTGCTTTGTTGATCACCAGGAAATTGGCTATGCTGTCCTGGTTTGATCTGCCATGCAGCAGCTCATTATAATCTGCCTGCAACTGCACCGCAGCCAGTATCAACAGCATGGCAATGCCTAAGCCTGTCACTGCCATTAATTTGCGCCATCGGCCGGAGCCCGTCTTGATCAGTTTTTTTAAAAGTTTCTCCAGCATTATAAAGTCAGGTAATGTGTGTAGTTAAAGTTGTTGTCTTCATCCAGGTCTGTAAGTACAAAGCCTGCGTCCCTGGTTGTGCATTCTTCGGCAATCAGGGCGGCTGCAAGGGCTGTATTCTCGTTATCCAGGTGACTGAAAGGCTCATCCATCAGCAAAATTTCAAAAGGCTGCATCAGCGCACGGATGATGGCTATTCTCTGCTGCTCACCATAACTGCACAATCCGGCACGCTGATCAAGAATGTGCGCAATCCTTAACCTTGCCGACATCGCATCAATTTTTTCAGGTGGATAATATGGCGTTTGCAATACCCTGTTCAGCTCTATATTCTCTCTGGCTGTAAGGTTTTCAAACAACCGTAAATCCTGGAATATAATGCTGATACGGCTTTGCCGTAATGTGGCAAGTTCATCCCCGCTAATAGACCTGAGGTCTTTGTTTTCTATGGAAATCTGTCCCATGTAATCCTGGCGCAATTTATAGATCAGGTGTATGAGCGTGGTTTTTCCGGTGCCGCTCGGCGCTTTAATCTTTATCCATTGCTGCTGATCAAAAATCAAATCCTTATTCCATACATCGGAATTGCGTTTTAACAACACATCTTTTAGCGGCACAGGCACCAACCTGCTGATTTGTATTTGCATATAGCTAAGTTAGTTAAGTATAAGGTATTTTAATTTAAATTTTTTGGTAAAAGACCAATGGCAGATTTAAAAACATCTTACTCTTTATTACCTTATAAAACTGGGTTCCCTTTTTGTATATAACTGTAAGGCCCCTGTTGCTTCGCGGATATTGATGTATTTGAGGAATTATGAAGACCTATGCAATCCATTTGTACATGTATTAAGCCATATTATGCGTATTAAAATCCAGGCATAATTATTCAGAATTATCGGCTATAGCTTTTGTTTTTATCAGTAAAACCATCACATCTATAACAAGTTCGTAAAACTATTATTATTCTTTAGATATTTTGCAAACCTTTATTTACTTTTGAACGGTTCGGCTATTGTGGAAACAGCGTTACTGATAATAATGCATAAAATAACCATAAAGATTGAGCATCTGCATCAACCGGCAATGAGTATTGAATCTAAAAAGATGGTTATTCCACGTGGCAAACAGAAAAAATTAAATATTAACAGATGAAAATTTTAGTTGCAATAAGTAAAGTGCCTGATACTACTACAAAGATCAGCTTAAAAGACGATAAGATAAATGAAGATGGCGTACAATGGGTGATCAATCCTTATGATGAGTGGTACGCGCTGGTGAAAGCTATTGAAATAAAAGAAAAAGATGCTGCTACGCATGTAAGTGTCTTAAATGTAGGAGGTAGCGCCTCTGATGCCATATTGCGCAAGGCTTTGGCTTATGGTGCAGATGAAGCTATACGGGTAGATGCTGAAGCCAAAGACAGTTATTTCGTTGCAGCACAAATTGCAGAAGTGGCTAAAGAATTTGACCTGGTGCTCACCGGAAAAGAATCTATTGATTACAGCCAGGGAATAGTTGGCGGTATTGCAGCAGCATTGCTGGATGTGCCATATGCAGCTATGGCCACAAGCCTGGAAGTGAACGGCGATAAGGTTGTGGTGACCAGGCAAACCGAAGGCGGCGAACAAAAAGAACAGATCACATTGCCGGCAGTAATCAGCTGTACCAAAGGTATGGCAGCTCAACGTATTCCCAATATGCGCGGCATAATGGCTGCACGTACCAAACCGCTTAATACCGTTGCTGCAGTTGAGGCTGATACATTAACCGAAGTAGTATCCTATGAATTACCGCAGCCTAAATCCGGCGTACAGATGCTGAACAGCGTTGATGAATTGGTTGCTGTTCTGAAAGAAAAAAAAATGATTTAATCTATAAAAACTATTATAATGCCAGTACTGATATATATAGATCATTCAGAAGGAAAAATAAAAAAAGGTTCTCTGGAAGCGCTTGCTTACGGCGCAGCGCTTGCCAGGCAAACTCAAACAGAAGCACATGGTTTTCTTGCAGGAAGTTTTCCTGAAGAGCTTGCTTTATTAGGCAAATACGGCATCACAAAAGTGTATCATGCTAAACCAGATGAGGCGATAAGTGATGCAGCTTTGGTAAAAGCCATTGAACAGGTTGTAAGTTCTTCAAATGCTGATACATTGGTATTCTCCTTTAATCAAACAGCAAAAACACTGGCACCACTACTGGCTGCAAGGCTAGGAGCAGGATTGGTAACAGGTGCGGTTGCACTACCGGAAACAGCAGCTGGTTTTGTGGTGAAAAAAGCTATTTACTCCGGAAAAGCATTCGCCAAAATACGCATCAATTCAGCAGTAAAGATCGTATGCATCAACCAGAATATTTTTGATATTACAGAAACTACAGGTAATGCTGAGGTAACAGATATACCTTTAACAGCCACGGACAATCACATACAGCTAGTTGAGAAGAAGAAAAATACAGAACAAGTTTCACTTACTGATGCAGAAATTGTTGTTGCAGGCGGCATGGGGCTGAAAGGTCCTGAAAACTGGCACCTGATCACTGATCTTGCCAACGCGCTAGATGCCGCCGCCGCCTGTAGCCGCCCTGTGTCTGACAATGGCTGGAGGCCGCACCACGAACATGTAGGACAGACAGGTACGCAGATAGCGCCTAATTTGTACATTGCTGTGGGCATATCAGGCGCCATTCAACACATCGGTGGTGTAAACCGCAGTAAAATAATAGCAGCTATTAATAAAGATGCTGATGCGCCGATTTTTAAAGTAGCGGATTACGGAATGACAGGTGACCTTTTTGAAATTGTGCCGCAACTAACCGAAGCCATTAAGAAAGCGCGCTCCTGACACATTTTTGAATACTATAATACTATTTCAAAGAGGCTGTCCGTCAAAGGTCAGCCTCTCGTATTTTCTACATTTACTCATACCTGTAAGCATAGATTTCAAATATTAATTTCCAAGCGCTCCTTGTACTTCAAACATCGCCTGCGATTAGCAGGGAAAATTTACTTAAGCAGATAGGTAACACCTTCACGGGCTATTTCTGTATTTTCAAACACCTGTCTGGCCTCAGATTCAAAAGGTTCAAGGAATTCATATTTACTGCTGAAATGGCCTATCATCAAGCGTTTGACATTTGCTCTTCTAGCTATAGTAGCTGCCTGCTCCGCCGTGGAGTGAAAACGTTTAAAAGCTTTCTCTTCCATATCTTTCAGGTAAGTAGATTCATGATAGATCATATCTGCATCAGCAATATGGTGCAGGAAACTATCGGTGAATAAAGTATCGGCACAATAGGCATATACTTTTCCTTTAGGCGGATCAATGGTGAGTAGTTTATTCGGAATAATATTTCCCTCTGAGGTCATATAATCCTCACCCTTTTTTATGGAATAATAAGCAGCAGTAGGGATAAGATATTTTTTCACCGCTTCAATATTCAGTTTCCTTAGCTTTTGTTTTTGCATGATCGCGAATCCCCAGCATTCTATACGGTGTTTTACCCTGAAACATTTTACGGTAAATGTATTGCTGTGAGCAATTTCCCCCTCTTCTTTCAAAGGGTAGCGATGAATGGTATAAGGGAATTCGCTGTCTGCCAGCTGCATCTGCAGGTCAATTAATCCAAACAATGGCTCGGGTGCAAATAAGTGCAGATCATCTTTTCTTCCTATTAGTGCAAAAGAATTCAGCAGGCCGATCAGACCGAAATAATGATCGCCATGCAGGTGGGAAATAAAAATATAATTTATTTTGCTTCTTTTAATCTTATACCTGTGCATCTGCATTTGCGTGCCTTCGCCACAATCCAGCAGCAATACCTGGTCGTCGATATAAACAGCCTGTGAAGTAGGATGCCTTGTAGGCGTAGGTATAGCAGAATTATTTCCTAATATGGTGACGCCGAACATATAAAAGTTTTTTACCGTAAATAAAAACTGTTGCTGACCAATATGATCTGCAACAGTCTCTGATAAATCATTACGTTCTATGGCATAATGATAGAAGATTTTCCCGGGGCTATATCTACCAGCTCAATATCGAAAGTAAGGTCTTTGCCTGCCAGCGGATGGTTGGCATCCAACAGCACAGTATTTTCCTTAATTTCTTTTATTACTACCTGGAATGTTTGTCCCTGGTCGTTGCTCATTTGTAGTGGCATGCCTACCTGCAGTTGAGATATCATGTCGGCAGGGAATTGTTCTTTAGGAAACTCCACCACCTGGTCTTCAGAAGACTGGCCATAAGCCTGGTCTGCCGGTATATTTACTGTTCTTTTTTCACCAATTGCAAGCCCTGTAACACCTTCATCAAATCCCGGTATCACCTGTCCGCTACCCACTTCAAACTCAAGCGGCTCGCGTCCTTCACTGCTGTCGAACGTAGTGCCGTCCGTTAATTTACCGTGATAATGAACTTTTACCTTATCACCTTTCTTTGCTGTTTGCATAAAATAGTCGTATTTTTATGGAAAGGTAATCATTAATTTTTATTATTTTTATATCGCACTGTTAATATCAACCTATTTAATTGCCAATCCTTCAACTACATAATTTTTAACATGAAATAACCATAAAGATTAGGAATATATAACAACCGCGAATGAATAAAGGCTATTCCATGTGACCATAAAGAAAAAATAAAAAATATACACATGAAAAATTTACTGGTTCTCTTTGCAGCAATGTTTATTATAAACGGATGCATCTCTCAGCAAGCTTTTCTCCCGCAAAAAACAACGGGTGAAATTTATCCCGGAGCTTACCAAACCGAAATGTACTTACCCTTACTGAAAGGAAAACGTGTAGCTATTTTTGCCAACCACACTTCAACCATTGATAAAAATCACCTGGTAGATTCGTTACAAAAACTCAGTGTGAACATCATAAAGATATTTGGGCCTGAACATGGGTTTCGCGGTACTGCTGACGCTGGAGAACATGTGGCCAGCTATATAGACAAAGAATCGGGTATACAGGTAATTTCATTGTATGGCGGCAAAAGCAAACCATCTGCTGATGACCTCAAAGATGTAGACATCATGCTGTTTGACCTGCAGGATGTAGGCGTGCGTTTTTATACCTACATCAACTCAATGCAGCGTTTTATGGAAAGCGCTATCGACAACAGCAAGCCGCTGATTATTCTTGACCGCCCCAATCCGATTGGCTTTATAATCGACGGCCCGGTGCTCGACCGCAAATATACCAGCGGCGTAGGCATGCAACCTGTGCCAGTAGCGTACGGCATGACCATGGGAGAATATGCACGCATGCTGATCGGTGAAAAATGGCTGAGGACAACCAAGGCTTACGACAACAACATTGACATACAAATCATTCCTTGTAAAAATTATACACACCAGGGCCGCTATGTACTACCGGTAAAACCTTCGCCGAACCTGCCGGATATGTCTTCGATTTATCACTATCCCTCAACTTGTTTTTTTGAGGGAACCACCCTGAGTGAAGGACGCGGCACTGATCATCCTTTTGAAATATTTGGTCATCCGAGCCTTCCAAAACACCTGTTTTCTTTTACACCGCGCTCAACAGATGGCGCTAAAAACCCTAAGCTGAAAGATCAGCTTTGTTATGGCTGGAACATACACGGCCAGGCAACTCCCACCAGAATTGAATTGAGATATCTGCTGGAAGCTTACCGACTGTTTCCCGATAAAACTAAATTCTTCCTGCAATCAAAATCAACTGCACCTGAAGCACAATTCTTTAACAAGCTTGCGGGTAATGATCAGCTGATGAAGCAGATGATAGCCGGAAAATCTGAAAAAGAAATCAGGGCCTCGTGGAAAAAAGACCTGGAAGCATTTAAAAAAATAAGAGCTAAGTATTTGTTGTACGCAGATTGACGCGCTCATTAAACTCAATATACTGCCGGCTCCGGGCCTTTTAACCGTCCTTTGAGGGGCCATAAACACGAATGTGGTAATTTTGTAGGCGTGGGTAAGGTGGACCTTAATATTGAAAAAGCTGGAAGCCACATGGAAGCGTTAACAGAAGCGATTTCAAAAAATAAATTAGAAAAAGATACATAGTTATTCAGAGGCTCAAAGGCCGTATATTTTAAAGGACTATTTGGCGTATCGCCGGCAGATGCTTTAAAAGCCAAGACAAATATATCGGCATAAAAAGTGTAGATGAGGCGTTTGTATCGCAACGCCTATTTCCGGTAAAGGTTTTGCGTTGGAGCCTATACAATTTAGTATTAGCCCCTAAAGGTGCAGAAGGCGCATATCTTGAGCCGATAAGTCGTTTCGGCGGTGGTAAAAATACAGGTGGTAAATGGGATGGCGTATCTAAACAAAACGGATTAGGAGATGAATTTGAATTTTTAATAAATAGCGGGTATACCTATGAACTATTAGACATAGCCCGTAAGGGTGATAAATTCGAGGTTACGGTTAAAATTCATGACCGCTCACAGAGTTATTGGGCAAATAAATTAAATAAAAAATAAAAAAAACACAAAATTATGGAATTATGGAATTACGTTATTATAATGGTGAAGTTAAAAACCCATTTTTAAAAAAGAATGAGAGTGCCGTAAGGACTTGGGAGCTTTTAGAGTCAAACCCGAGAGCGTATTGGTGGGAGTTTGAAACTACATATGGGCATAAGTTTTCGTCACCGCTCGAAGCAGTTGAGTGCTATGCTTATAAATACTCAGATTATGCACCTTTTACGCCTCAGCAAATTGTAAAAAGCTATAAAGACAACGCAATTAATAAACTTTAAAATATTGAATTTGAAAACAATATTTTAACCAGTAATGACGCAAAAACCTATGTTAGCGGCAATGGTAGGACGACCGCACAACCCCAACAGTCCGACCTCTGACAGAGAACCACCGACACGAAAAAAATTAAAAAAAGCCCACCACACAGGAAAAATTTTTTGAGCCAACGCATTTGGCACATTTGGTTTGCCCGACACACAAGCCAACGCTTCGCAAACCAAAAGAGCCAAGCCACACCAAGCCCACCCACCACCCCGATTTTTATCAGGGCATTTTTTGTCAATTCAAATTCCGATACTCAACAGGTGTAACACCTGTTTTCTGTTTAAACAACCTTGTAAAATGTTGCGGATATTTAAAACCTAAATTATAGGCAACTTCGCTAATGGACTTATTATTGTCAAAAATCCGTTCTTTGGCAACTTCAATGACTTTGGACTGTATGTATTCCTGTGCTGTTTTTCCTGTTTCTTTCTTAATCAAATCACCAAAATAGTTAGCAGACAAATTAAATTCATCAGCACAATAAGCAACAGACGGCAAACCAATATTCACGGGCTTTTCAGACGAAAAATAACCATTCAGAAATTCTTCAAATCGTTCTAAAATTCCTTTATTGACATTATCCCTTGTGATAAACTGACGGTCATAAAATCGGGTGCAGTAATTCAAAAACAATTCAATGTTTGATACAATCAGTTGTTTGCTATGCTTATCAATGGCGTGTTGTAACTCATATTCAATTTTGGAAAAACAATCCTGAATAATCTTTCTTTCCTGTTCCGACAAATGCAGAGCTTCATTAACAGCATAAGAGAAAAAATGATAATCGCCTATACTTTTTCCGAGTGATGTACCTGCAATCAAATCAGGGTGGAACACTAACGCTATGCCTTGTGGCTGATAATAATTATTGCCGTTTTCCCCGATAACCTGATTAGGAGCAAGAAAAATCAATGTACCTTCCTCATAGTCGTAATTACTCAAGCCATAACGCAGGTCGCCACAAAAAATTTGTTTCAGAAAAACAGTATAAAACCCATAACGCAAGCGTTTTAGCTTTCTTGGGTTGGCTTTGTCCAGATGAACCACGCTAACCAATGGGTGCAGTGTTTCATTGTTATTAAAAGCGTTATATTCCTTTATGCTATTGAAGCTAATAATATCGTCCATTCCTTAACTGTTTAAATCTGATACTACAAATTTACAAAACTGCCTGTCATATTTCCCCCGATTGCACCCGAATAAGTGATTTTGGTAGGTAAAACAGTAATCCGTATAAGTAACAAGCCGATAATTACCAACAACTTTGCAGTATCAAATAAATTGAGATAATTATATCACGTTGCAATTTATATACAGTATGATAAACAAAAGGAATTGGATAATGCAAATAGCACTTTTAATATTGATGTTGTCAGTGTCCTGCACACCTGTACAGCAGGACGAAATACATACAAGCATACAATCAAATATAAATCCTGAACGGACACTAATCGTTTATTTATCCCGAACCAATAATACAAAAGCGGTAGCCCAAATCATTCAAAAAAATGTAGGCGGTACATTGGTTGCTTTGGAATTGGAAACACCCTATCCCGAACACTATCAGACAACAGTAAATCAGGTAGCCAATGAAAATGCAACAGGATATTTACCACCACTCAAAACAAAGATTGACAGCATACAAAAATACGATGTGGTTTTTATTGGTTTTCCAACTTGGGGTATGCAGTTACCGCCACCAATGAAAAGTTTTTTAAACGAATACGATTTAAGCGGTAAAAAAGTAATTCCATTCAATACAAATGGCGGTTATGGTATAGGTAGCAGTTTTCAAACAGTAAAAGAATTATTTCCCAACAGTGAAGTATTAGACGGCTTTACTGTCAAAGGCGGTTCAGAAAGGGACGGAATTTTATTTGTAATGGAGGGAAATAAAGAAGTAGAAGTACAAAAAGAAGTTCAGAAATGGTTACGGAAAATCGGAATAGCAAACTAAAATATCATTCTATGAAAATAATAAATCGGAAATCAATAATACTGTTAATTATAGCAATAGTTGGTATAATAGCTAATGTAAATGCACAGCAAAAAATGACAACAGAAAACACATTAAGCCTGAAAGAACAAAGCATTATTTCCATTTCTGCATTGACGGCAAAAGGTGATTTGGATAAACTCAAAACCACTTTAAAGACAGGACTTGAAAATGGATTGACCGTTAATGAAACAAAAGAAATATTGATACACTTATACGCTTATTGTGGATTTCCCCGAAGTATAAGAGGCTTACAAACTTTTATGCAAGTGCTTGATGAACGCAAAGCAAAAGGTATTAACGATAAAATCGGTAACGATATTTCGCCTATTGATGAAACAAACGGTAAGTATGAACGTGGAAAAAATATTTTAGAAGTATTGACTAAAACACCACAACCCGACACACTTACAGGCTATTCAGCATTTGCCCCGACAATAGACACTTTTTTAAAAGAACATTTGTTTGCAGATATTTTTGAACGTGATATTTTAAACTATGTTCAAAGAGAATTAGTAACCATTTCAGTTATTACTACCATTGGCAACGCAGAACCTATGCTACGTTCACATTTAAACATTTGCCTGAACGTAGGTTTGACACCTGAACAATTACAGCAGTTTGTAAAAATCATCAAATCAACCATAGGAAAAAAGGAAGCAAAATCAGCACATAAAATTTTAGATGAAGTGCTTAAAAATCGTAAATAAAAATGAAAAAATTAACATCAATAATCGCAATAGCTATGACAACAATAGCAACAGATACAGTAAATGCACAGCAATCACAGTATCATAAAAAAGCAGAACAAAATCCTTTTACATTAGTGTACGAGGGAGCAATTACAGAGAACGTAAAAGGCAAAGTAAACATACACCCTGTTACCTACAAAATAAAGGATATTGATATAGTAGCAAATGTGTACACACCTGCCAATTACGATATTTCAAAAAAATATCCTGCCATTGTTATAGCACACCCGAACGGAGGAATAAAAGAACAGGTTGCGGGATTATATGCACAAAGATTAGCGGAACACGGATTTATTACCATTACAGCAGATGCAAGTTATCAGGGCGGTAGCGGTGGAACACCTCGAAACGTAGATAAACCTGCAAACCGAATAGAAGACATACACGCAATGGCTGATTTCATTTCCCAATACAAGGGCGTTGATACTTCAAAAATCGGATTGCTTGGTATTTGTGGCGGTGGCGGTTATTCGCTGAAAGCAGGACAATCAGACAAACGGTTTAAAGCAGTAGCTACGTTGAGTATGTTCAATTCGGGAGTAGTAAGGCGAAACGGCTTTATGAACTCACAATTTGCGACTATACAAGAGCGGTTAAAACAGGCTTCCGATGCAAGAGCTTTGGAAGCAACCACAGGCAAAGTGCTTTACACAGCCGACACAGAAATAATCGATGAAATGGCAGACAAAATGCCCTTTGATATGTACAGAGAGGGACATTATTATTACAACAGAACCCACGCACACCCAAATTCAACATTCCGCTATACAACAAGTAGTTTAATGGATTTAATGACGTGGGACGCAAGTACGAATATGGATTTAATCAATCAGCCTTTATTGATGATAGCAGGAAGTAAAGCCGATAGTTATTATATGACCGATGAAGCATTTAACAAAGCCACCAACGCAAAAAATAAAGAACTGTTTTTGATTAACGGAGCAACCCATATAGAAACCTATTGGAAACCCGAATATGTAAAACAGGCAGTAGATAAATTAGTAAACTTCTATCAAACAAACTTATAGATGAAAAGTAATTTTAAGTATATCCTACCATTTGCAATAATGATTTTTACAGCGTGTAACAACAATCAGAAAATGGAAGAAACAAAACAGCAAAACGAGCTTGTATTTCCGCAAGGCAATAAAATAACCAATGCAAATTTTACAGGCACAGCCTACCTGCAAATGCTTATAGATGCAGATAGTTTAAATGCTATATCCGTAGGTAACGTAACCTTTGAAGCAGGAGCAAGAAGCAAATGGCATACACACCCGGCAGGACAAATATTGTTAGCCATTGACGGAGTTGGTTACTATCAGGAAAAAGGAAAGCCCAAACAGATACTTCGTAAAGGCGATGCCGTAAAATGTCCGCCCGATATTCCGCATTGGCACGGAGCAAGTGCCGATACCCATTTTGTACAGGTAGCCATTACAGGACGTGAAAAAGGCGAAACGGTTTGGTTGGAAGAAGTAACAGACGAAGAATATAACAACAAGTAAGAAAACAAACAGCCGACACACAAGGACAAGCACATTTGCAAACCGCTACAAGCCAACACACGACCCAAGTTTGCAAAAGAGCTTGCCCTTTCCCGACCCAACAAAAATTTTTCCTTCCCTTCTTTCTTTAATTTTTTCAGCCGACACGCAAGCCGACACAAACAGACAACGGGCGACAAAACCACAGCCGCTAACAAGGGTTTTGCGTTATGGGGGCTGACGTGCTTCGTATGAACATTTGTGCTAAATTTGAAGTGTGGTTCTTCGTATTAAGGTTAGTGCTAAAAATCCCCCACAACGCAAAGCCCCAAACCGTTATCTGCTGTGAAAGATTTTAATGCACAACAAGCAAAACAGATTGTAGATTCTCTATCGGCGGATTTATAATTCTCACGTAAAGCAAACCAGGATTGCAAATCCGGAAGAGCTTCGGCTCTCTAAACTCTTAACAAACACAAATAATTTTTCGTTACTTCATAAGAAAGTGTGCGGTCTATCAACGGGCTTTCCACTTCTGAAATATCTTTTACTCCCCCCGTTTTTGAATATATATTTATTCGATCATCTGATGGCTGGTAAAGGGTGTTAGAGGTTTCCCCTGTGAAAATAAAGTAATGTGCATCCTCCGACGAAATACCCGTCTCGCGGATGATACGCTGTTTTTCTGCAGCAATTTTCTCTTCATCGAATGCTTTTGCACGTACCACACATTTAAATAATTTTCTCTCAAGAAGATTGTTACTCAAGGTAGATAATACCTTATCATCATGGCATGACCATTTCTTAATGGCATAATCAATATCCGTATCATCCAGGCAACAGAACAGCTCGAGTGTTTCTTTTGTCATGATGCCATCAAATTCTCCCAGGAAATAATCTAGCGGGCCATGCACACGTATTTGCTCATCGTCCATGGAATATATTTCCCTGGCGCGTTCCAGGATTTTTACCAGCATTTTTTCAATGCCTAAAACTGTTTTGTGAAGATACACCTGCCAGAACATTTGCCTGCGTGCAATTAAAAATTTCTCTACACTATGCACACCCTTTTCTTCAATCATCAGCTCTCCTTTATGCACCGTAAGCATTTTAATGATCCTGTCGTAGCCGACAACGCCTTCATATACACCCGTGAAAAAACTGTCGCGCGAGAGATAGTCAAGCCTGTCCATGTCCAGTTGACCACTAATGAGCTGATGCAGGAAATGTTTGTGGTATTGGCCTTTGAATATATCAATGGCCAGTGATAAATCTCCCTGCATCTTGCTATCCATCAATTCCATGATCATTGTACTCAATTCTTCATGATGCACTTTCTTTACCACGTTGCTTTCAAGTGCATGCGAGTAAGGGCCGTGGCCAATATCATGCAATAGGATGGCTGCCTTTACAGCCAACTCTTCATCCTGCGAAATAGCAACATCTTTTAGTTTCAGCTCCTGCACAGCCATGCACATAAGATGGTAAGCGCCCAGGGAATGATGCAGGCGTGTGTGTACTGCGCCGGGATAGACATAACTGGCCAATGCCATTTGCTTAATCCGGCGCAAACGCTGGTAGTACGGATGATTGACTATCTGAAATATCAACGGATGGTCAACGGTAATGAAACCATACACCGGATCGTTGATTATCTTGCGTATTTTCATAAATTTTATTGCTTGCTCTGTGCATCAATAACGGCAAGTGTTGCAAGGTTTACAATCTCGCGCACGCTTGAGTTCATCTGCATTACATGAACAGGCTTATCAAGTCCTAACAAAAGAGGGCCGACCATTTGCGCCATTTTCAGGCCCCGTAAAGTTTTGTAAGTAATTTTCGCAGACACCTGGTCAGGGAATATCAATACGTTTGCCGGTTGGTCAGTCAATTTTGAGAATGAATAATTCTTTAACCTCTCAGGATCCAGAGCAGTATCTGCCTGCATCTCTCCGTCTACAATTATTTCGGGATGATCCCTGTGCAGGATAGCAACTGCTTCTGCTACTTTCTTAGACACTTCAGCACGGTTATAGAAATTTTCAATAGACAGCATAGCTATCCTTGGCTCTACAGATAGGGAGCGCACGGCTTTGTCTGCCATTCTTGTAATATCCACCAGGTTCTGTGCTGTAGTTTCCTCATTAACAGATGTATCGCAGAGGAATATAGGTGTTTTGCCTTCTGCCAGCAGCATTACCATGCCTGCAAGCACCTGGTCGTCTTTATTTTTGTCAACAACCGTCTCAATAGGCTTCAGGGTAGATTTATAACTTTTAGCATAGCCGATCAGCAAAGCATCTGCATCGCCCATTTCCACCATCAGCGGGCCAAAATAATCTCTCTGGCTTACAAATCTTTTAGCCTTGTATTTTGTGATGCCCTGCCTGGAGCCTTTCTTCCAAAGATAGTCTTCGTATTTTTGCCTGTTTATTTCCTGGCTTTTATCGCTCGGGTCTACGATTGGTGCGTCAAGCTCTATACCGTATTTTTTCATAGCCGCCTTGATTTCTTCTTTCCAGCCGAGTAAAATCGGTTTGGCTATACCCTCTTCTTCCAGTATCTGAGCGGCTTTCAGTACAGCAAATTCCTCTGCATTGCTCAGCACCACACGCTTAGGATCCAGGCGTGCCCTGTTCTGGAAGGCCCTTAATAATTTTTCGTCCCTGCCCATCCTGTTGAGCAGCAGCAGTTCATATTCTTCCCAGTCTTCTATGTGCTTTCGTGCCACGCCACTGTCCATTGCGGCTTTTGCAACAGCCATGGAAACCCTGGTGATCAGCCTGTTATCAAAGGGTTTTGGTATAAAATAATCTTTACCGAAATTTAAGCTTTTCAGATTGTAGGCCATCAATACCATTTCCGGTACCGGTTCTTTAGAAAGGTCTGCCAATGCGTGTACTGCTGCGAGTTTCATCTCTTCATTAATACCTGTAGCACGCACGTCCAGCGCGCCGCGGAAAATGTAAGGAAAACCCAAAACATTATTTACCTGGTTGGGAAAATCGCTACGTCCTGTTGCCATAATCACGTCCTTACGGGTTTTTATAGCAAGGTTGTAATCAATTTCCGGATTGGGATTGGCCAGTGCAAAAACAATAGGATTTTTGCTCATGCTTTTCAACATATCCGGCGTAAGCACATTTGCTTTTGACAAGCCAACGAAAACATCCGCATCGCTGATCACTTCTTCCAGTGTATCTGCTTCTGTATTGGAAATAAAAAATACTTTCTCTTCTGTAAGCCCCGTACGCTTTGTATTAATGACCCCCTTAGAGTCGCACATGATCAGGTTTTCTTTTTTTAAGCCTAAAGAAAGATAAAGTTTAGAGCATGAAACTGCCGCGGCGCCTGCACCGTTGACTACAACTTTTACCTCTTCAATTTTCTTACCTGCTATTTCCAGCGCGTTGAGCAAAGCTGCTGCAGAAATAATAGCTGTACCATGCTGATCGTCATGCATCAGCGGGATAGGCAATTCTTCTTTTAATCGCTTTTCAATATAAAATGCTTCGGGAGCTTTAATATCTTCCAGGTTGATGCCGCCAAATGTAGGCGCTATGCTTTTTACAACATCAATAAATTTATCCGGATCTTTTTCATTGATCTCAATATCAAAAACGTTGATGTCTGCAAATATTTTAAAAAGTAACCCTTTGCCTTCCATCACCGGTTTGGATGCATCTGCGCCAATATCTCCCAAACCCAGTACTGCCGTACCATTCGAGATCACAGCTACCAGGTTTCCTTTGCTGGTATAATCATATGCCTTGCCAGCATCTTTATAAATCTCCATACAAGGCTCTGCCACGCCGGGGGAATATGCCAGGGAAAGGTCTCTTTGCGTACCATGTGGCTTTGAAGGTACAACTTCTATTTTCCCTGCAGGATAATCACTGTGATAATCTAAGGCAGCATTTCTTAACTGCACATTTTTTTTCTCTTTATCTTCCATTCTATTTTTTTAATTTCAAACAAAAATAAAAAATAATAACCGAATGGCTTTATCTATATGGTTTATTAACTTATTGGTATTTTTGTGTCGATAGCTTATATATTTAATTAGCACTCCTCAAATTTCTTCTATAAAATGAAACGCGCACTATTTCTCTCCGCAATTGCACTCATGATGATGAATGCATGCCAATACGATGAAAACAAAAGCACTGCAGGTACTGCAGGCTCTCCTGCAATAACGCAACCATCAAATACTACCACGAGTACGCACAACGCCAGTTCAAAAAATTTTCCCTTCACTAACTTTACGCAGCTTGAAATTGGCGCAGCATTTAAAATAACCCTCACACAAGCTCCTGAGTTCAGCGTAGTTGCAAACGGCAATACAGAAGACCTGGAAAAAGTCAATATCAGAAAAGACGGAAGCACACTTAAAATAGGCATGCAAAACGGCAGCGCTACTGATCATGCGGTTATTGAGCTTGTAATTACCATGCCCAATATAGAAGAACTTGAAACCTCCGGAGTTGTGGAAGTAACAGGTACAAACACTTTTAGCGGAAACAAATTATCTCTTGATCTGTCAGGTTCCAGCGCTATTAACATGAATATTGATGTACAAAAGCTAGATATAAATGGCTCGGGAGCAACAGAGCTAAACATGTCCGGAAAGGCCTCGCAGCTAAAGCTTGAGACGTCAGGTACGGGAACGGCCAGCCTCATTCAACTCGCCGTAAACCATGCCGGTATTGAAATGTCCGGAGCTACCTCGGCTCAACTCAATGTTGCTGAGCGCATGCAGGCAGAAGTGTCCGGGACTGCAAATATTGTTTACAAAGGCAACCCTTCTGTTACTCAGGAAGTATCCGGAGCAGCATCCATTAAAAAAATATGATTTTTATTAAGTATTTTTGCCCCTCATTATGGACAACATTCTAACTCAGATAGCACAATACAAACAGGAAGCGTCTGCCTTTACCGCCGCCAACGCAGAAGCTGCCGAAAACTTTCGTATAAAATATTTAGGCACAAAAGGCATTCTTAAATCCGTGATGGGTGAAATGAAAAATGTGCCCAATGAAAATAAAAAACAATTCGGCCAGATTGTAAATGAATTGAAGTCTTTCCTGGAGCGCAAACATGCAGAACTTAAAGCTGCATTTGAAAGCCGCGAAACAGCATCCTCCGGCATTGATCTTTCCCTGCCCGGCGATCCGGTACCGGTAGGCACACGCCACCCGCTGACTATTACCAGAAACCGCATCGTTTCTATTTTTAAAAGACTGGGCTTTGCACTTGCCGAAGGGCCAGACATTGAAGACGACTGGCACAACTTCGGCGCAATGAATCTTCCTGAAGACCACCCTGCGCGTGACATGCAGGACACTTTCTACATCAACCAGAACCCTTCCTGGCTGTTGCGCACACATACAAGCAGCGTACAGGCGCGCGTGATGGAAACGCAGAAGCCACCCATTCGTGTAATATGCCCGGGGCGTGTATACCGCAACGAAACTATCAGCGCCCGCGCGCACTGCTTTTTTCACCAGGTAGAAGGACTGTATATCGATGAAAATGTAAGCTTTGCAGACCTGAAGCAAACCCTTTACTTCTTCGTAAAAGAGATGTTCGGCAACGATGTTAAAGTACGTTTCCGTCCAAGCTATTTTCCCTTTACCGAACCCAGCGCAGAGATGGACATCAGCTGCCGCATATGTGAAGGCGAAGGCTGTAATGTATGTAAACACACAGGTTGGGTAGAAATACTGGGCAGCGGCATGGTACACCCCAATGTGCTTGAAAACTTTGGCATTGACAGCAACAAATACACAGGCTACGCATTCGGCATGGGCATAGAGCGTATAGCCCAGTTAAAATACAGGGTGAATGATCTGCGTCTCTACTCTCAAAATGATGTACGCTTTTTAAAACAGTTTACCGGAGCATTATAATTTAATTATAAAATTATCTTATATTTTCTACTTCTAATTTCATATTTATGGATATGTTTATTAAATTCATCAGGGAATCTGTTTCTCTTACTGATGAAGAAGTGAGTCTTATTCGTTCAAAATTGCAGATACGCAAATATAAAAAAGGCACATTTCTTTTTAAGAAAGGCGAAGTATGTGATAAAGTGCGCTTCATTAACTCTGGTATTTCACGCACATTCAGCATAGAAGACGGCGAAGAGATCACTACTGTTTTTGAATCCTCCACAGATATACTGATAGATCTCTACAGCGCATCTAACAATACGCCTGCAACGCTTAACTGCCAGGCGCTTTCAGCCCTCGAATGCATTGAGTGTCTTTACGAAGACTGGCTGAAATTTTATGAACAGATTCCGCGGCTGGAAAGGTTTGGTAGGCTTATGACAGAAAAGTTCCTCTTCCAAATACTTGAACTGCGTGAAGATGAGAAAAAACCTCTTAAACGAAGGTACATGGAACTATTGCAGCACAACAATGAACTGTTGTTACAGGTCTCTCAAAAGCATATAGCTTCTTTTCTGCGTGTGCAGCCCGAAAGCCTGAGCCGCATTAAAAAAGAAATTTTCAACAACACTGTCAACAATAAAAAAAGCACACCCTGTTAGTGTGCATTCCGTAAAGTAGTTTTACCCGAAATTATTTTACAAAAACATCCTTGATCTTATCGCAGAAGTTAGATACAATCATTTTCTCAGCTTGGTGTATCATATTTTTAAAAGCTACATCGTTGCTGATGCCGTGAGCAATAATCACCGGCTTATTTACACCAAGCACCGGAGTGCCTCCATAAGTTTCATAATGAAAGTTCTGGATGTAAGCATCGTTGCTGAAGCCGCGCTTGCAGGCAATCTCGTAAAAGGATTCAGCCATTTTCAGAATGATATTTCCGGTAAAGCCATCACAAACCATCACATCTACTTTTCCGGCAAAAACATCCCTGCCTTCAATATTGCCCGCGAAACGTATGAGCTGGTTATTTTCCAATAATGGAAAAGTACCCAGGGCCAGGTTGTTTCCTTTTTCCTTCTCTTCACCTACATTCATCAGGCCTACGGAAGGACGCTCGATATTTAAAACGTGCTTTGAATATAAAGAACCAAGAATGGCAAACTGGTTGAGCTGTTCAGGTTTACAATCAGAGTTTAAACCTACGTCCAGCAACAGGCTTGTACTGCCGTTGAGCTGAGGCACAAAGGTAGCAATGGCAGGGCGTTGTACGCCTTCTACCGCTTTCACCGAATACATACTGCCAACAAGCATAGCGCCGGTATTGCCCGCGCTGATGAAAGCATCTATTTCACCGGTAGTAAGTAAATGGAATCCAATACTGATAGATGAGTGAGGCTTTTCTTTCAGAGCTTTTGTAGGGTGCTCGTTGTAGCCTATTACCTGTGAAGCATCAACGGGTTGCACGGCAGGGTGATCTTTCAGGCCGTATTGTTCTAGCAAAGGCAGTAAAACCTCCTTTTGCCCCACGCAAAAAACCGAACAATTATTGGGGAATTCTTTCAGGTAAAGCGCCAGGCCTTTTACTGCTTCAATGGGCGCAAAGTCGCCGCCCATCATGTCCAATCCAATATTCATATCCGGTACTTTGAAAATTTTTATTACAAAATTGCTGAAAGCACATCAGCGTAAATTACGCTTTTTTCGGAGCCTGTTCGGCTACAACTTTCCCTTTGTAGTATAATTTTCCTTCGCTCACATGCGCACGGTGGCGTGTGTGCAATTCGCCTGTGGTACTGTCTTTGCTAAGCGTTACGGTTTCAGCGTTGTAATGCGTTCTTCTTTTAGCACCTCTCTGGTGAGAATGTCTGCGTTTAGGATTTGGCATATCTTAAATTTTATTTTTTGTGAATTATAGAAAATAACCTGCGTGATTATTTGTGTATTGAACTATAGTTTTAATTATCTAAACCTTTTAATTTATCCAGGTCTTTCCAGATAGATTTATTACCCTTTGCCGCTTCTTCTTCCATCTTCCTGAGTTTTTCCAGCACTTCATTATTGCATTGCGGCCCGCCTCGTTCGCTCTCATCGCACTCCCGCTGATTGGGTATACTCAGGTTTATAAACTCATAGATCCAGTTGCTGAGATGCAGATGGCTCTCCTGGTGTCCTATGTAATAAATATCAGGGTCATCCTCAGTTTCATTCATCTCATCTGGTGTCTCCACCATTTTCACCATGATATTAAATTCGTCCCAAAGATTGATCTTAAGGGTATTGCCGCATATGTCGCACATAACATCTACCGTTCCGGAAATATCAAACTTCAGGCGCATCAGGCTTGGATTTTTTTCCAGCTCCACGTCTACTACAGCATGGCAATTAGAAAAATCCTGCGGCTTATAATCTGCAAAGAACTTGTCTGTGATCTCATATTTAAACGCATGAGTACCGGGTTTCAGCCCAACGAAGGGTATCTCATATACATGACGGTTACTCATAGGTCGAAAATTAGGCTTGCAAAGGTATGTAATATTTAATAAAATTTCAATTTTATTTACTTTATAAGGATTGCAAGCGTTATACCTTCATTCTGTTGAGGTATTCATCCGGACTGAACCAATAAATTTATATCTTTGAACATCATTTTTTTTAACTCAATTTAATTATCAGGTATGCAAAAACTATTCTCTTTTGCGCTTTTATTTTTTATTTGTTTTTCAGTTTTTTCCCAAAGCAAAATATCCGTGATCCCCAAGCCGGTAAGCGTGGTGGAAAATCCCGGCGAATACGTTTTACCTAAAAGTATTTCCGTAAGCGCTCCCGTAAGCGCAGTATTGCGCAGTACTGTAGACATCTTAAGAAAAAAACTCTCTGTTGCCACAGGCTACCAAACCGTAAGCTCCACAACAGGCAATGCTACCGTAAATCTTATTTTAAACAAAGCAGCTGACAAAACGCTGGGCGATGAAGGCTATAAATTATCTGTAAACAACGCAGGCGTAAAAATCGTTGCCAATAAACCGGCCGGCATCTTTAACGGCGTACAAACACTGCTGCAATTGTTGCCCGCAGAAATAGAAAGCGGCAAACAGGTAAAAAACATCAGCTGGAGCATCCCACATGTGGAGATCACTGATTACCCGCAAATGAAATGGCGCGGGTTAATGCTCGACGTTTCCAGGCACTTCTTCACGGTAGACGAGATTAAAGGTTATATAGACCAAATGGCTAAATACAAATTGAATATCCTGCACTGGCATCTGACAGACGATGAAGGCTGGAGAGTAGAAATAAAATCCTATCCGAAGCTCACCAGCGTGGGAGCCTGGAGGGTACCTATGGAAGGCAATTTCGGGCAGTTTCCTGCACCAGGAAATGAGCCTAAAACTTATGGCGGATTCTACACCCAGGAGCAGGTCAAAGACCTTGTAAAATATGCGCACGAAAGATTTATAGATATCGTGCCCGAAGTAGATATGCCGGGCCATAGCATGGCTATCATTGCTGCTTACCCCGAACTTAGCTGTACATCTCCTCTGCCGCAAAATTACCAGGTGCGTGCCGGGGAAAGTTTCATTGACTGGAACACACATACACTGCATGTAGATAATACGCTTTGCCCTGCCAACGAAAAAGTTTATTCTTTTATCAATGATGTGGTAAGAGAACTTGCACAACTTTTCCCGTACGAATATTTACACATCGGCGGAGATGAAGCCTTTTATACTTTCTGGGAAAAAAGTGATGCTGTAAAACAATTAATGAAAAGAGAAAACCTGAAAACCTACAAAGAAGTTCAGGGATATTTTGGAAGACGTGTAGAAAAAATTGTAAATAGTTATGGCAAAAAAGCAATCGGATGGGATGAAGTACTGGAAACAGGTGTAAACAAGTCCACAGCTATCATGGCTTGGCGCGGCAATGGCGATCATGGCATTAAGGCGTCCAACCTGGGGCATAAAGTAATCATGTCTCCCGCTAAATACACCTATATTGATTATATGCAGGGAGATAAAGTAACCGAACCTTTGGTATATGCTTCTTTACGCTTAAATGAAGTGTATAAATTTAACCCTACACCTGCAGGAGCAAATGCCGCCAACATTCTGGGCGGGCAGGCAAACCTGTGGACAGAGCAGATTTACAACATTCGACAGGTACAATATATGACCTGGCCCAGAGGATTCGCATTGGCGGAATCTGTATGGTCTCCCCAGCAAAGCAAAAACTGGAAAGATTTTGTAAGGCGTACAGAGGATCATTTCAACAGGCTTGATTTTGCTAAAGTAAAATATTCTCCTGCAATTTATGATCCGGTAGTAAAAGTAAGAAAAGCAGGAAAAGGTAAGATAGCAGTAGAGCTCGTGCCGGAAATCGAAGGGCTGGATATTCACTATACATTTGACAATTCCACCCCGGACAACTACTATCCTAAGTACACGCAACCGCTTACTTTCCCGACAGGTGCTGAAAAACTACATGTAATTACTTATAAAAAAGGTGAAGATAAACCTGCGGGAAGACTGTTGATACTAACACTGGATGACCTTACCAAAAGAGCGAAATAATATTGAGGCTATTACTGATATGCATACTGGCAGCTAATTGTTTCGCGGCCTGCGCTCAAACACCTGTAATCAAATGGAGCGCAGGCCGCAAACTTACGTGGAACGACTTCTCACGATTATCGGATTCTGCCTTACCCGGCAATAATGATGCGGTTACACACACTTACTATGCACATACCATTTTGGTAAAAAATAACCGGCATCATAAAACGGCAAACATACATTTATACACAGGTTTCAGCAGGAACTCAGCAGTGAAACACGCTATATTTGCTTTGCCCGAAGAGAGGCAGGACTACCTATTAAACCATGAGCAAAAACATTTTGACCTTGCAGAAGTTTTCCGGCGTGCAATGATGCAGGATATGAGCAGTAAAAACTTTACACGCAACTACAAAGAAGAGATCAAAGCCATCGTTGCAAAGCGCCAGCAGGCATTCAACAAAGAGCAGCTTCTTTACGACAGGGAAACAGAGCACGGCATGAATAAAGCGGCACAGGCATTGTGGAACAATGCTATTGCACAGCGGCTCAACAACAGCGAAAAATTTGCGGCAACGAACATTACCATACAGATTCACCAGGATTAAAACAATAGAATCTTGCACAGAATGAAACTCTAAGCGATGGAAACCAACATTAAGTTTGAAAAATTTACAATAAACGACTTCAGCCTTTATTTTGAATTAGTAAATGATGAAAAAGTAATGGAAATGAGTACAAATCCAAAATGAATACGACAAAGAAGTTGAGCTGGGATATATGAATAACCACCACATTGGGTAAAAGGAATTTCGAGCAAAAGCCAAAAAGGATACTCAATTTCAAAAACTGTTACTATAATTGACCCAAAAATATTCATTCAAGAAAAATACTGGTAAACAATGGTTTTGTATCCAAAGAATTTCGAGATTTTGACAGACTGCGAGGGGAAATACTGGAACTTACAATAATATAACAGCTTAAAGTACTGCGTTTATTTTTAAGTAAATGAGGAAAATTAATTCCAATCTGTTATTTTTGCCTTTATTCTGTTTTTTTCAAATTAGTATACATGTCAGGTCAGTTAAAAGAAGTTCGCAATCGTATAGAATCCGTAAAATCAACGCAGCAGATAACTAAAGCGATGAAAATGGTAAGCGCTGCCAAGCTGCGCCGTGCACAGGACGCCATTATGCAAATGCGCCCTTACGCCCAAAAGCTGCAGGAAATGCTGAGCAATATTGTAAGCGCAGAAAACGAACTGTCCATAAAACTGGCAGAAGAGCGCCCTGTAAACAATGTGCTGCTGATCGTAATCACCAGCGACAGAGGATTGGCAGGAGCCTACAATGCCAATATTACCAAGCTTGCACAAAGTGTGATAGCGGAAAAATATGCCGCTCAGCATGCAGCAGGTAAAGTTAGCATCTGGAATGTAGGTAAAAAAGGCTGGGAAAGCCTTACCAAAAACCGCTACAAAACTTCCGACCGCTACAAAGACCTTTTGCATGATATTTCATTTAACCATGTGCAGGAAATGGCAAAAGAAGCAGTAATAGCATTTGAGAAAGGCGAGTTTGATATGGTGGAGATTGTGTACAGCCGTTTTAAAAATGCCGCCACACAGATATTTACTACAGAGCAGTTTCTGCCTATACCCAAAGTGCAGCCTCAGGAAGGCAAAAATAAAAATATTGATTTCATTTTCGAGCCGCAAAAAGAACAGCTTATTACAGAGCTGATGCCTAAAATCCTGAACACACAATTGTTCAAAGCTGTACTAGACGCCAATGCCAGCGAACAAGGCGCACGAATGACTGCTATGGATAAAGCAAGTGATAACGCCAATGAAATATTGCGCTCGCTGAAAATTGCTTACAACCGTGCCCGCCAGGCAGCCATCACCACTGAGCTTACAGAGATTGTAAGCGGGGCGGCTGCGTTGCAGGAATAATTCAGGCTCGTATTGACCATACAACATGGAATTAAGAGAGATCATCCCACACATAGAAGCGCTGGTATTTGCCAGTGAAAAACCTTTAACATCAACCGACATCACGGAGCTGATCAATAATGCATTCGGATTCATGGAGAACCGCATTTCGCAAGACCAGGTAGAAGCCAGCCTAGAAGGCATACAGGAAAAATACAGCACAGATTTTTATGCTTTTGAAATGCGCCAGAGCGGCGGCGGATGGCAATTTCTTACCAAACCTGAATTTCATACAACCATATCGCAGCTCAATGGCGATAAATTTATTAAACGGCTGTCAAACGCTGCTTTGGAAACACTTTCCATCATAGCTTACAAGCAACCGATAACCAAAGGAGAAATTGAAAGCATCCGGGGTGTGAACAGCGACTATTCGGTGCAGAAATTGCTGGAGAAGGAACTGATCGTGATTACAGGCAGAGATGAAAATGCACCGGGCAAACCATTGATCTACCAGACCTCTAAAGGATTTATGGATTATTTTGGTTTAAATTCTCCCGATGATTTGCCCAAGATCAAAGAAGTATTGTCTGAAGAAATGGTGGAAGCAACTTCGGTAAACGAAGAACAGGAAATACCTTTTGAAGTGGTGAATGAGGATATTGTAAACGAAGAGCATGTAAAGGCAGGAGAAGCCGGTGAAAATAACAGCCAATTTTAAATCTTATTAATTATGAAACCACTGGTAGGCATCATTATGGGCAGCGACAGCGACCTGGATATTATGCGCGGAGCTGCAGATGTATTGAAACAATTTTCTGTGCCCTTTGAATTAACGGTGGTATCTGCACACCGCACACCTACACGCCTGGTGCAATATGCCCAGACAGCACGCGAACGCGGCTTGCGCGTGATCATTGCAGGAGCCGGGGGCGCCGCACATTTGCCCGGCATGACTGCCTCCATGACCACATTGCCTGTGATCGGCGTACCCATAAAATCTTCTAATTCTATCGATGGCTGGGATTCTGTATTGTCAATTCTGCAAATGCCTAACGGCGTGCCGGTAGCAACCGTAGCGCTGAACGGGTCTAAAAATGCAGGCTTGCTCGCCGCACAGATACTTGGCGCCACCGATGATGAACTGGCTGCAAAATTCGAACTCTTTAAACAAGAGATGCGCGAAGCCGTAGAGGAAAAAATTAATTCACTCAAAGATGAGTGGGACAATGAATTTGATGCCAAAGATACAGCTTCCAACCTGTAACCTTCCAACTTCATCATTACACAACTCCACAACTACACAACTTTTCTCCCTCAATTCCATATTTTTTATGCAACTTTGTATACAACGCAACAATGCCGGCTATGCAAGATGTATATCTACAGATAATTGAGAAAAAGAAAATTAAGAGAAAAAGTTTTTCCGTACTGATAGACCCCGATAAGGTTGACGAAAAAAGCATAGATAAAATTGTATCGCTGTCACTTGATGCCGGGGTAGATTATTTTTTCGTGGGCGGAAGTTTGGTCGTTATCAATGCTATTGATGAATGCATCAGGCAGATCAAACAAAGGTGCGAAATTCCCGTGGTTTTATTTCCCGGCGCGCCCTCACAGGTCTCCAGGCATGCAGATGCCTTGTTGTTTTTATCTTTAATTTCAGGAAGAAACCCCGAATTGCTTATAGGCCAGCACGTGATCAGTGCACCGGCTATCAAAAGCTATGGCATTGAAGTAATACCGACCGGCTACATAGTGGTAGACGGCGGAGCGCCTACATCGGTGTCTTACATTTCAAATACAGCGCCTATACCTTCCGATAAAAACGATATTGCTATGTGTACCGCCATGGCGGGTGAAATGCTGGGATTAAAACTCATCTACATGGACGCAGGAAGCGGAGCCAAACGCCCTGTTTCAAAAGAAATGATAGAGAAAGTGTCTGCAAGCATCCAGGCGCCGCTGATAGTCGGTGGCGGCATTAAAAATGCTCAGAAGGCAGTAGAGAATTGCCATGCAGGCGCAGATATTGTAGTAGTGGGCAATGCCATAGAAAAAGAAGCATCGCTCATTAAAGACATCGGCGCTGGCATTCACTCGTGCAATGCTGCACATGCGCAGGCCATTGAGAGCTGAGTACTGAATGCTGAAATTGTACCTTTAAAAAAATACACATGAAATAGCCATAAGCAAAGTTGCATACCAACCGTTGATGAATAAAGGCTATTCCATGTGACCATTAAAAACAGCCGCAAAGCGGCGAACTAAAATATACACACATGAAAACTCTTTTTATCACTACACTGGCTCTTGGGGCATTCATCACAATGTCTTCCTCCAATTGCAGGGAAAATAAACAGGCTGAAAACACAACCTTAAACGATACTACCGGTAAAAACCTGCCACCCGTAGAAACAAATCCGCCAAACACGCCTGCCTATAAACCAGCCTTCGCAGGACAAACCAGGATCAATGGCGTAAAGACCACCACTCCTATAGAAACAAAAGTGCTGGCCGAAAGCATCGGCAAGCCCTGGGCAATCATCAACCTGCCGGGCAATAGGTTTCTGGTAACTGATAAAACCGGCTTCATGCAGATATTTTCTGCTGAGGGAAAATTGTTGTCAAATATTGCCGGCTTTCCCGATGTGGATGCACGCGGGCAAGGCGGCCTGCTGGATGTAGCCCTTGACCCGGACTTTGCCAACAACAAAGTGATTTATTGGGCCTATTCTGAAAAAAGAGACGACGACCTTAACCTTACCGCAATAGCCAGAGGCAGGATATCCAGCGATGAAAAAACCATTGAAAACCCCTTAGTGATTTTCAGGGCAGAACCGTATTTTAAAAGCACTTTACACTATGGCTGCCGCCTGGCTTTTGACAAATCGGGCTATCTTTATGCTACAGTTGGTGAGCGCTCAGTAATGGAAGGCAGAATGCAGGCACAGGACCTCAGCTCCGGATTGGGCAAAATATTTAAGATCACTAAAGAAGGCAAACCTGCCCCGGGAAATCCTTTCCTGAATACGCCCAATGCAAAGCCAGAAATATATTCATACGGCCACAGAAGCCCGCAGGGATTAGACTTTCATCCCGTAACCGGCGAACTTTGGGAAACTGAGATGGGGCCCAAGGGCGGAGACGAAGTAAACCTGATTAAGCCCGGCAAAGACTATGGCTGGCCAACCATCACCTATGGCGTGGAATACAGCGGTAAAACCATTGGCCAAGGCATTACCCAAAAAGAAGGAATGGAACAGCCGGTTTACTACTGGGATCCCAGCCCGTCGCCAAGTGGTTCTGCGTTTTATGCCGGCAATACGGTACCTGAATGGAAAAATAATTTTTTCATTGGCATGTTGGGCGGCCAGCACATCGTACGGCTTGTAATAGAAAATAACAAAGTTACCGGAGAAGAAAGGCTGTTGCAGGATATGAATGAAAGATTCAGAGACCTGACAGAAGGACCCGATGGCGCAATTTACTCTGTCACAGACTCGGGTAAAATTATCCGTATGGGTAAAAAATAAATAGGGAGATATATGAGTGTGGAGAATAAAGTAAGAATTGATAAATACCTGTGGTCTATACGTATTTTTAAAACAAGAAGCCAGGCCTCGGAGGCATGTGAAAAAGGCAGGGTAAGATTGCATGGAGATGCAGTAAAGGCTTCCAGAGCCGTGAACCTCAACGACGAGTACGAAGTAAAAACCGATAGCCGTAAATGGATAATAAAGGTGTCGGGCATAATCGATAAACGTGTAGCTTATTCCGAAGCAATAAAAAATTATATAGACCTTACGCCTGCTGAAGAACTGGAAAAAATGAAATTGCTCACTTCCAGTTTCCATACCGGTAAGCGGCTGAGTAAGATAGGCAGGCCTACTAAACGTGACCGCCGTGATATTGACGATTTCCTGAATGATTAGAAAAATTTTGTAATGAGTAAAAGTTGTGTTGTATATGCGCCGGGTACAGTAGCCAACCTGGTTTGTGGTTTTGACATCCTGGGTTTATGCCTCAGCGATCCGGCAGATAAAATGGAAGTGCGTTTGCTGCACGAAAAAAAAATTATTATCAAAAGCGCTGATGGCTATCCTTTGCCTGAGAATCCTGAAGAAAATACTGCGGGCGCTCCCATCATTGAGATGCTCAGGGAAATTAATGAGGAGGTGGGTTTTGAAATACTCATTCACAAGCACATCAAGCCCGGAAGCGGCATAGGTTCCAGTGCGGCGAGTGCAGCAGGGGCCGTAGTTGCAGCAAACCATTTATTGGGAAACCGTTTTCCCAAATCCGATTTATTGCGCTTCGCTATGTTCGGCGAAAAAGTTGCCAGCGGCGTAAAGCATGCAGACAATGTGGCGCCCTGTATTTACGGCGGCATTACACTTATCCGTTCTATCAGCCCGCTGGATGTGATCCCGTTGGATGCGCCCGATCTTTTCGTCACTATCGTACATCCGCAGATAGAAGTACGTACGGCCGATGCAAGAGCGGTGCTCAGGCAGAATGTACAACTGAAAAGTGCTATCAGGCAATGGGGAAATATAGCCGGGCTGGTAGCCGGCATTTGCAATAAGGATCCCGATCTTATCGGCCGCTCCCTCGAAGATGTGATTATTGAACCAATACGCAGCCAACTGATACCGGGCTTTGCAGAGGTGAAAGAAAAATGCAGGCAGGCAGGCGCGTTGGGCGGCGGCATATCGGGTTCGGGGCCATCAATTTTCATGCTGAGTAAAAATGAACAGACAGCCACAGACGTAGCTGCCGTAATGCAAAACATTTACCACAACCTGGGCATAGATTTCTATACGTATATGTCGCAGATCAACAAAGAAGGCGTTAAAGTGGTGAGTAATTAGTAAATTGCTGCCTCCTATCCTTCTATGATTTAAATTATAAAAAAAACCGTACAACCCATACATGCAATATTACAACCTGAAGAATCAAGCTGAAGTTGTGAGCTTCGAAGAAGCTACGCTAAAAGGTTTAGGCTCCGGCAAAGGGCTATATTTCCCGCAGGAGATACCACGTCTTTCCACAGATTTTATGAAATATATCGGCAGGTATTCAAAAGAAGAGGTCGGCGTAGAGGTGATGAAGCCCTATGTTGCAGGCTCGCTGCCGGACAATGTGCTGGAAGATATAGTGCACGACACCATCAACTTTCCTTTTCCGCTAATGAAGATCAATGAAAACATCTATTCATTGGAATTGTTTCACGGCCCTACTTTTGCTTTTAAAGATGTAGGGGCCCGTTTTATGAGCCGCTGCCTCGCCTACTTCAACAGGAACAGTGACACCAAAACTACGGTGCTGGTTGCTACTTCCGGAGATACCGGCGGCGCCGTAGCCAATGGGTTTGAAGGTATTGACAATGTAAACGTGGTAATCCTCTACCCTTCGGGAAAAGTAAGCCACGTGCAGGAATTGCAGCTTACTACCGGCGGCAATAACATTACGGCGCTGGAAGTAAAAGGCACTTTTGATGACTGCCAGGACCTGGTAAAAAAGGCTTTTGCAGACGACGATTTAAACAAAAAATTAAAACTTACTTCGGCAAACTCTATCAACGTAGCAAGATGGCTGCCACAGCAGCTGTATTACTTTACCGGTTATACCCAATGGATCAACCAGAATACTGAGCCGCCTGTAATCAGCGTACCCAGCGGCAACTTCGGCAACATCTGCGCAGGCATACTGGCACACATTTCAGGCCTGCCTGTAAAACACTTTATTGCTGCGTGCAACGTAAATGATACCATACCGCGCTTCCTGCAAAACGGCAGCTATGACCCGAAACCCGCAGTAGCAACGGTTTCCAATGCTATGGACATTGCCGAGCCAAGCAACTTTGTAAGGATACTTGAAATATTCAACGAAAATATTTCATCGCTTAAAGAAGTGCTTAGCAGCATCAGCGTGGATGATGAAACTACCAAAGATACCATCCGGGATATTTATTACAGGGAGCACTACCTGCTCGACCCGCATGGAGCTGTTGCATTCATTGCCCTGAGGAAATACCTGGAAACGCATCCGCAGGACAAAGGCCTGATACTTGAGACCGCCCACCCCGTAAAGTTTCCCGATGTGATTCAGCATGAGCTTAAAATCGGTGTACCGGTGCCGCACCGCGCAGAACATCTATTTAAAAAAGAAAAGCACAGCGTTGTTATAAATCCTGACTTCAACGAGGTAAAAGATTTCTTAATGGCGCATGTCTGACCGGTTTTACAATAGTTCTTCTTACAGATTTTAATTGTTTAAAAATGACTACTAAAGAAAAAATAACCCTGTTGCAGCAGGCTATGCAGCAGGAAAATATTGATGCATTTGTTGTTTATTCAGCCGACCCGCATATGAGTGAGTACTTGCCAGAAGAATGGCAGGAAAGACGCTGGCTGTCAGGCTTTACGGGCTCTGCAGGCTTTATAGTAGTCACCGCAAACAAAGCGGCCTTGTGGACAGACGGCAGGTATTTTGTACAGGCGCCCATTGAGCTGGAAGGCTCCGGCATAGAATTGATGAAAGACGGCGTTGAAGGCACCCCAGATTATATTGAGTGGATTAAAAATGAAGTTCCTGAATCGGGAACCGTGGCGGTAAACGCACTTGCAACCTCTAACACCAACTGGGAAAACCTGCAACAGAAATTGTCTGCCAGAAATATACAGGTAGTAGACAAACCTTTACTCAAAAACATCTGGACTAACAGGCAGGCAGCAGCAGAAAAACAGCCGGTTTATGTGCATCCCGTTGAGCGTGCCGGCAGATCTGTAAAAGAAAAACTCTCAGAAATCCGCATCAAAATGGATGCGCTGGAAGCTACTGCACACATCATTTCCAGCCTGGACGATGTGGCCTGGACACTCAATCTCCGGGGAAGTGATGTGGAATGCAACCCAGTATTTTTAAGCTACATCGTGCTTACAAAAAACGATGCAGTATTGTTTGTCGATCCTGAAAAATTGCATGAAGAGGCTAAAGCCTCTATGGTCGATGCTGGGGTGAAAATCATGGAGTACACAAATTTTTTCCCTTACCTGCAAAACGTTCATAATGAAAAATTATTGATATCGCCCAACAGCAACCAGGCTATTTTTGATGCTTTAAAAAACAGGAATAGTTTTGTTAAAGCTGCGGTGCCAGGCAACCTCATGAAAGCCATTAAAAACGAAACCGAGCTGGAAGGCTTCAGAACAGTGATGCAGCGCGATGGAGTGGCCATGGTAAAATTCCTGTATTGGCTTACCCACGCTGCGGGCCGGGAGGAGATGGACGAATTTTCAATTGCTGAGCAACTGCGTAGCTTCCGCGCAGAGGGCGAAAACTTTGTGGGCGAAAGCTTTGGCAGCATTATCGGCTACCGCGGCAATGGCGCTATTGTACATTATGCTCCCAAAAAAGAAGGCTGCAAAAAGGTTCATGCCGAAGGCAGCATTTTAATTGATTCCGGCGGGCAATACTTGGAAGGTACTACCGACATTACACGTACATGGGCGCTGGGAAATGTATCGGAAGAATTTAAAACAGATGCCACCCTTGTGCTGCAAGGCATGATACGTTTATCTATGGTCAAATTTCCAAAAGGCACCAAGGGCGTACACCTGGATGCTATTGCCAGGCTGCCTTTATGGATGCATGGCAAAGATTACGCGCACGGCACAGGCCATGGCGTAGGGAGTTTTATGAATGTACATGAGGGCCCGCAGAACATACGCAAAGACATGAACCCACAGGAGCTTATTCCGGGCATGGTATGCTCTAACGAGCCGGGATTTTATAAAGAAAATGAATACGGCATCAGGCACGAAAACCTGGTAGCCGTAAAAGAAGCAGAGAAAACTATATCCGGACAGTTTTACGAATTTGAAACGCTGACCATCTGCCCCTTCTTCAAAAATATTATTGTAAAAGAATTACTTTCACAAGAAGAGATCAACTGGCTTAACGATTATCATAAAAGGTGCGAAGAAAAACTATCGCCCGCTTTAGAGGGTGAGGTGAAAGAATGGTTCCTGGATCTGGTGCAGCCGTTGTAAGATTTTGTTGCTATCTTGTAAGATAAAAGCTTAGAGAATGAGCAGTTGTCTTATAGCCAGGCTGTTTGAATGATGACACCAAGTTTTCAGGCTAAGATCGCAGAAAAGTAGAACATCAGGGTTCTGCCCCTTCTCCTCGAGGAGAAGGCAGGGATGAGCAAGTGCTTCGCTCCTACCTCGCTCCCCAAGACCAGCGTTCGGGTCAACAATAATTGTTTTACCTGTAAGCATTCCCACCATACAGCAAAGCTTTAGGCAGCGGGAATGAAGATGTGGTAAACCTCAACTGGCACTATTACAAAAGCCTTCTTACCGTACTGCCCGCTTCTCCAGGATATTTTTTATGACAGGATAAAGTGCATCTGCCATGCGCATATAACCCAGGTCGGTTAAGTGTATGCCATCAACGGTAGCTTCGCCGTCAGCGCCTATCAGGTTTTTAGCAGAGAGGTAGTATACATTTTTGTCGCCGCTGTTTTTTACTTTTAAGTATTCTTCGTAAAGCGCTTTATTTTTTATGGTAAGAACTTCGTGAGTAGCTTTATCAAAAACGGCATGAGGAAACATGATGCTTTCCACAAATAAAAGCGGCGTGGTTTTATTTTTACTGCGGATGATGTTTACAAACCTGCCGGTTTTTTCCTTAATCTGTGATGCGTCTACGTTGGGTATAAAATCAAGTATAAAAAGGCCTGCATCGTGTTTGTTAGCCATTACCTCTGCAATCTCATAATCAAGCTTTCCATTACCGCTAAAACCCAGGTTGATAAATTCACGGTTAAGTTTTCTCATCAATATATTTGTAAACGACATCCCCGGCCGGTTAGCGCAGCCTCCCTGGGTAATGCTTGTTCCGTAAACTACAACGGGCTTTTTTGACTGCGGCAGTTCCAACGCCGGCTGCGCGATCACAGCAGCTGAATCTATACCGATCTCTAATTTCGTAACGCCATCGTAAAGTGGTAGAAACAAAAGGTATTCCCTTTCTTTCATGGGCATGTTGGAGATAATCGCTTTTTCATTGCTCTTACCGGTGGGTCGTGCTGAATTTACAAACTGCCAGCGGCCGGACTCCCAGGCATACAGGTCGAGGCCTTTGATTCCCACATCCGTCATATGATCCATATGATTGTTTTGCAGCAGCTCCCACTTGGCGCTTACCGAAGTAGTATTACTGCGAAAACGCACTGCCAGGCCCGAAGTGTTTTTCCCCAATGCCCAGACCGGCGCACGCGCATTCCCTTTTAAAGTTGCGGGCAATCGTTCAAAGCGCGTTTCCGTCTCCTGTGATACTTTTCCCAGCAGCGGGAACTGCGCAGCATCGTAATATTTTGTCTGTGCTGAAAGACAGATTGATGCAAACAGGAAGAGAGGCAGTAGAATTTGCTTCATTAAATTTTTTTTATAAATAATCACACGGTTTTATACGCAGTAATCTTATCGCTTTATTGTAGTGTGTATATTTATTTGTTTCATTTTCAACATGGAATAACCATCTTTTAGATTTTATACTCATTCCGTTGTTGCAGATGTTCAATCTTAATGGTTATTGCATGACTTATGAAATATTTGTCACCAGGATTTTGAACAATCCATTATCCTAAAATTCGCTGAAAATGCGTATCGAGGTGCTTACGCATTGCATTGCGCAAATCATCACCATTTCCGTTTTCAATAATGTTGACAATATCTGCATGTGAAACAAAATTTTCCGGCCGTACCGGCTTTTTCATTAACCCGCTTCTGTGTACATAATCAAATATGGGCAACAATAATTTTTGAAACTTCATCATAGATTGGTTACGTGTAATACTGTATAGCTTCCCGTGAAACTTAATCTCGTGATCTGTTTTAAAAATAATATTATTAGTAATGACTGGTTCTTCACCAATAATTTCCTTCAGCTCCTGGATATCTTTTTTGGTTTTTCTTACCATAATGAGGTCTGCCATACCTATTTCCAAAGAAAGGCGCATCTCAAAATAATCCATCAGCGTATTATTGTCCAGTACATTTGGATTAAGGCTATTTCCCAATACAACAGAAATGTCGGGGCTTGTCAATATAGTTCCCCGTCTTCTTTTACTTTCCAGGAGACCTTGTGTTCGCAGCCTGCTCAAAGCTTCCCTTACCACAGTGCGGCTCACACCCAAAATATCAACGAGTTCCATTTCTTTAGGTATAGACTGCCCTATTTTAATGTCGTTTTTATTGAGATAACTTATCAGTCTTTTTTCAACCTGGTCTACCAGGAACTCATGATTTTGTTTCATAGCAAATTCACAGTGCAAATTAAACATAAAATATTAGTTTTTAAAACTAAAAAAAATTATAAAAATTTTTTGTTAATAAAAATATGTATGATATATTTGTATGTCATACATATTTATAAAAATAAAAAAATTAATTATGAAACAATTCTTCAAGCTCAAACTATTGCTGCTATTGGCAATGCTTTGTTTGGGATATATTACGGATGCGCAAATCCAGAGAGTTGTAGGTACTGTTACAGGAGAGGAGCAGAAACCTTTGGAAGGTGCGGCGGTGCAGATAGTTGGTAAACCAACTATCGGTACACTTACCGATGATTTTGGCAAGTACGCTATCAATGCTGAAAAAGGAGATGTATTAGATGTATCTTTTACAGGTTACGAATCGCAACGGGTAACTGTAGGAGAAAATACAACAATTAATATTTCTCTTGTATTAAGCGATAATGCAATGAATGAAATAGTTGTGGTTGGCTATGGTACAATGAGAAGATCTCAAATTACCGGTTCAGTTTCAAAATTAGATGAAAGAGTTTTGGAAACAGGCGTTCGCGCCAATCCGGCCTCAGCTTTAGCCGGCACGATACCCGGCTTACGAGTTCAGCAAACATCCGGTCGGCCGGGCGCAACTCCTTCGGTTGTGCTCAGAGGGGGCACAAATTACGATGGGAGCGGTTCGCCCCTTGTAGTAGTAGACGGTATTATCAGAGGAAGCATGAGCGACATTAATCAAAACGATATTGAAAGTATTGAAGTTCTAAAAGATGCATCTGCAACTGCTATTTACGGAGCGCGCGCTAATAATGGGGTGATTTTAATCACTACGAAACAAGGTAGAACAGGCCGTTCTGAAATAGAGATAAAATATCAGAGAGGCATCAATACTATCAACAACCCCTATGATTTTCTCAATGCAGAAGATTATATCTATTGGTCAAGAAAAGCTATTCAGGTTTCGGGTATATACGAGCCAGGCAGATTGTCGCAGCTAACAGCAGCAAGTCCTTTCGGTACAGGAAATTTGTTTTACAACCCAACTAACAATACATATTATGATGGCAATCAAACCGCCTCAGCCGTTTGGAGTACAATGAAACTCGACCAATATAATCGCAAAAAACTTGCTGATGGCTGGAATACAATGATAGATCCTGTATATGGGGACACTCTCATTTATAATTTTTTTGATTATAAGAAAGCCGCCCTTAGAGATCATGCCAATACAAATGACATAAATGTTTCCGCTATGGGTGGCAATGATAAAGGAAAGTATTATGCTGGCGTAGGCTACTATCACGAACTGGGCTTGCCGATAAATACTTATTATAAAAGACTATCTTTTGTGCTTAATGGCGAATACAAAATAAAGCCATGGCTAACAACCAATTCGAATTTGAATTTTGTAACCGCTAACTGGAGAGACCCGGTAACAAACACTGAAGGAAGATACATGGCAAGGTCATTAGGAGCTCCTCCGACTATGCGCGGCCTAAATGAAAAGGGCGAGCTGCTTGTAGGAAGAGACTATCAGGATGGCAATCCGCAGGTAACAGATTCAGCTTTTATCCGAAGGAATAATACCGATAAATTTACAATGGTGCAGGGCATAAGAGTTGATTTTTTGAAAGAGCTTTATTTAAAAGCCAATGCTACTTATTATTATGACTTAGGATATTATGAATCGTTTGACAGAGATTATTTAAGAAGCCCCGGCAGCTATTACAGGAGCAGGAGGTCGTCGGCAAGCACAGATAAAGCAGTAAGCCAGTTGTACAACGCGTATCTGAATTACACATCCACTTTGGGTTCTAAACACAATGTAAATGCTATGGCAGGAACCGAATACTACAATATTTATTCCCAAGGCTTCTCTGCTGCAGGCGAAGGAGCGCCAACGGACGACTTCATGGATTTAGTATTGACAATAAAAGATGCGGCGCCGTTCAGAGACATAGACTCTTATCATTCAAGAGAAAGAATATTGTCGTTCTTCGGGCGCTTAAACTATGATTATGATAACAGGTATTTAATGACGTTTACCTTAAGAAGAGACGGATATTCCAAATTGCTCAATAACCGCTGGGGTACCTTCCCGGGCATTTCATTAGGCTGGAACGTACATCGTGAGAAATTTTTTGAAAATCTCACAGGCACTATCAATCAATTGAAGCTAAAAGGTAGTTATGGACAAAATGGTAATGTTTCAGGTATCGGTCGGTATAGTCTTCAGGGCTCTTATGGCACCAATAAATACAATTCTAATATTGGATATCAGCTTACCGGATTGCCTTTTCCAAATTTGCTTTGGGAAAGATCATCAACATTTGAGTTCGGCTTTGATGCTACCTTTGTGCGTAAATTAGATTTGTCAGCAGTTTATTATAACCGAATTACTACCGACAAAATTTCTTCCCTCACATTGCCTCAAACCTCGGGGTTTACAAGCCTTACTACCAATAACGGAAGCCTGCAAAATCAGGGCGTTGAATGGAATATCAATTACCGAGCCTTGCAAAATCAGGACTGGAGAATTACAATCAACCTGAACGGTGCATACAACTACAATAAGATTTTAAAACTTCCATACAACGGCTTGCCCAACAACAGGCAGGGAGGCTTCCAAGTGTACGATCCCGCTTCAGGAAAAGTAATATGGGTGGGAGGATACCAGGAAGGGCAGAATCCAAGCGTAGCGTACGCGTTTATTGCAGAAGGACTCTACAGAACGCAAGCCGACTTAGATAAACATGCTAAACGTGTAGACCTGGAAGGGTACAGAAAGCTGGTTTCACCTGCCATTTACAATACATTGACTCAGTCTGAAAAGGACAAAACCTATTTTCCAATCGCTTTAGGAGATGTAATGTGGAAAGATTTGGACAACAACGATACGATTGACTTTAGAGACCGGCAGTATATTGGAAGTACAATCCCGCGCTGGACAGGTGGCTTTTCTGTATTCGCGTCTTACAAAGCATTTTCTTTATCGGCACGCATGGACTATGCACTGGGCTTCTGGGCATATGACGGTCCGCGGACATGGTTTATGGGCAATATGCAGGGCACCTTCAATACCATTTCTGAAGTGTTCGACACCTATACTCCTGAAAATGTCAATGCAAAATATCCTACCTATTATTGGGCAGATCAGTTGTATAAAAGAAATGTTGATAGGCCGAGCAGCATGTTTTACAGCAGAGGAGACTATCTTTCATTCAGAGAAATTAGCTTAATGTACAATTTACCCTTAAAATATGCTGAAAGAATTAAAAGCCAGGGTGTGCAGATAAGCCTTACCGGTCAAAATATGGGGTACTTAAGCAAATCAACGCTATTTTCTCCTGAGTCGGGAAGCATCGGCACTGGAGGTGCAGGAGAAGCAGGATATCCATTGCCCAGAATATTTGTTTTATCCTTCCAATTCAAATTTTAGTACTTAAAAAATAAACTTTATGAAAAAAATACTCATATATTGCCTTATCATGATGAATTTATTTGCTGTTAGCAGTTGCGATAAACTTGATTTGGCGCCGGAAGATTATTATGCAAGCGGCAACTTTTGGAAAAATGCTGCGCAAGTAGACGGAGCTATGACCGGTCTGCATGCCCAACTAAGAGGCTACCAGTTTACCTTTTATATTTTTGGCGAAATGAGAGGCGGCCTGCTGAAGACAGGCACCGGCGCAACAGGCACTTCTTCTTTAAACTCCGGCTCTTATATCACACAGGATCTAAGGGAATCAAATCCCGGCGTATCATCATGGGGGCAACTTTACGGAGCCTTAGTGCAGGTAAACAATTTCATTTATCAGGTTGAAAATAATGCGAGCTTTTTACTGGATGCCCAAAAAAGCTATTATCTCGGACAAGCCTATGGTTTACGAGCGTTCTATTATTTTCATTTAGCGCGCGCATATGGAAGAGTTCCTTTGGTTTTACAGCCAACGGTGGTTGTCAATACGCCGAAATCACAAACAGAAGCTTTCGTACCAAGAAGCAAAACCGAAAAAGAGACTTTTGATTTAATTAAATCGGACATTGATAAATCAATCACTAACTTCAATGGGGATTATACCACCAAGGCAAATAAAGGCCAATGGAGCCTGGCCGCGACGCAAATGCTCAAGACAGAAGTGTATCTGTGGACGGCAAAGGTAAATATGGATAATGCAGCGCCCACAAATACAGTAGCGGATCTAGCCACAGCAAGGTCCGCGGTGGAAGACGTCATACCAAGATATAGCCTGCAACCCTCTTTTGCAGATGTGTTTAACTATAACAAAAAAGGCAATAGTGAAATCATCTTTGCCCTTAGATACCTACAAGGTGAGGCAACAAACAATTTTGGTCAATTTCTTTACGCGCAAGCTGATGCAATGGGAAGTTTTGTAGATAAAAGCGGCGTTGCTTTTTCAGGCGACCCGCTGAATATCGCTGGCGGAGGATCTATACTGCGTTACGAATACACCTACAATTTGTACAAACAATACGCTTCCGGAGATCAAAGAGCCGACCTTACCTTCTTCCCCATGTACAAAAAACCTGTTAGTGACGCCAATGGATACATTCTCATGAAAAAATTTATTGGAACTGTTGTAAACAACAACAGAAGTTTTTCCGACGATGTGCCTGTTTACAGGCTGGCAGAAGCATATCTTCTTTTAGCAGAAATCAAAAACAAACAAGGACAAGATCCAGGCAATGAAGTGAATATTGTAAGAAAAAGAGCTTTCGGAGGATCCATTCCTGCCGGACAGGAATTTGTAAACGGCACGTTTGAGCAAAATGAACTTGCCATTTTCTGGGAAAGAACAAAAGAGCTGGTAGGAGAAGGGAAACGCTGGTATGATCTTAGAAGGATGCAGGATGCAAATGGAAAGCCTTTAGCATTTAGAACAGACTTACCTTTGGTGGGTGTGCTAAACGAAGCTACTGAAAAACACAAACTCTTATTACCGATAGACAGGAGTACACTTAACCAGGATGAAACTCTCGAACAAAACCCGGGCTATCCAGGCACATAATTTTTAAATAAAAAACAAAGGTTGCTTTTTTATGGGCAACCTTTGTGCTTTTTTAACCATCAGCTTTTTATCATGATAAACAAAAAAAATTCAGCTTGCCATCATCTTAAACATGTTGCTTATAGCTTGTAATGCTACTTACAAACCTGTGGACAGCTCCACTGCACAAATCTTCAGTAAAAAATATTAAAGCGCCCATATTTACAAGGAAAACCCATAATCTCCTGGCGCATATTCATACCTGCGAAGCAGCAAACTAAAAGATATGCAGATGAAACTAAAGCATTTTTTTATACTATTAATATGGATGATAAATGGCTTTATCGCATTTGCGCAAAAGCCTGTAAAGGTAGCGTGTATCGGCAACTCTGTAACGTACGGTTATGGGCTCCCAAATCCTGAAACACAATCTTACCCTGCTTTGCTACAGCAGAAATTGGGAAAGAATTATATTGTTGGCAATTTCGGTCACAGTGGTTCAACATTACTCCGTAAGGGACATAACCCTTATTATAAAACAAAAGCCTTTAGTGATGCGATAGATTTTAAAGCTGATATTGCAGTGATTCATCTTGGCTTAAATGATACGGATCCGCGTAATTTCCCCAACTATCGCGATGATTTGATTCCGGACTACAACTGGCTGATTAATATCTTAAAAAAAGCAAATCCACACGTTAAAGTATTTGTTTGCAAATTAACACCCATTTTCTCTGGACATCCTCGTTTTGTTTCTAGTACTTTTGATTGGTATCACGAAGTGCAAAAAAGAATTGACCAGGTTGCAGTGATTAACAAAGCAGTTGTAATTGATTTTTATAAAGCCTTGCACAATCGTCCTGATTTGTTTACAGATGCTCCAACGCTGCATCCGAATGCTATAGGTACAGAAAAAATTTCAGAGATTGTTTACAAGCACATCACAGGTAATTTTGGCGCTCTCAGATTACCTACCATATTTGCAGATAATATGGTTTTACAGCGCGGTAAGCCTTTGGTTTTTTGGGGAAAAGGAAATACTAATACAACTGTTACAATTTCTTTTGGTACAATAAAAAAAAGCGTTAGGATCGGAGATGATGGAACATGGCAGGTTACT
The DNA here is from genome assembly GCA_023422835.1 of Bacteroidota bacterium. Lineage (GTDB taxonomy): Bacteria > Bacteroidota > Bacteroidia > Chitinophagales > Chitinophagaceae > Haoranjiania > Haoranjiania flava. The sequence goes on from JAFAGI010000025.1 coordinate 88,234, forward strand.
TTCCCGGCTATGGAAGCAATTAGTGCACCTCAAACAATCAGTTTTACTAATGACGGCCAACATGTTGTACTAAAAAACATTCTGGTGGGTGATGTCTGGCTGGCTTCGGGCCAATCAAACATGTACTTTTCCTTGGCACAAACAAAAGGTGGCGATAGTCTGGCTAAAGCATCAGTACAAAAAAATATTAGGTTATTGAAGTATAAGCCTTACGCCGAAACGGATAACATTGCCTGGGACAGCACGGCACTGAAAAAAGCAAATGAGCTTGATTTTTTTTCAGGTACTTGGAAGATAAATGATACAATTGCAGCAAAAGAATTTTCAGGTGTAGCCTACGCTTTTGCTTCAAAAATTCAAACAGAGATCAATGTGCCCGTCGGAATTATAGAAATCGCTGTGGGCGGATCTCCACAAATATCCTGGGCAAGCAGGCTAGCTTTGGAGAGCGAACCATTGTTTACACCAGCATTTCAAAACTGGCGCCACTCTGATTACATTATGAAATGGTGCCGTGATAGGGCTGATACAAACCTAAAAAATGCTTCCTCACCTTTTCAGCGCCACACCTATGAGCCATCTTATAATTTTGAAGCAGGGATAGAAAAAATTATTCCATATGCTATTAAAGGCATTATCTGGTACCAGGGTGAGAGCGATGCAGAAAACGGCGAGTTATACAAAAAATTGTTCCCATTCTTTGTAAAAGACTGGCGTACACAGTGGAAAGAAAATCTCTCCTTCTATTATGTACAGCTTTCTAGTATTGAAAGGCCGTCCTGGAATTATTTCAGGGATATACAGAGGCAATTATTAAATGAGATTCCTAATTCAGGTATGGCGGTTACCAGTGATTTGGGAGACAAATCAGATGTTCACTATAAAAATAAAATACCAGTAGGTATAAGATTGGCTCATTTAGCACTACATGGCACATATAAGAAAAATATAATATCCTCTGGGCCGTTACTCCAAAAAATATATATTGAAAGAGGTAAAATTGTAGTCAGTTTTACTAATGCTACGGGCTTACAAACTTCAGATCGAAAGTCTGTTCGTGGATTTGAGTTAGTAACTGATAAAGGAGACTTTATACCAGTACCTGCATGGATACGAAAGGACAAAGTATACATTAGCTTACCAGATAACATAGTTGTAAAAAAAGTAGTGTATGCGTGGAAACCTTTCACACAAGCCAATTTAATAAATAATGCAATGCTGCCGGCAAGCACCTTTATGGAGGACATTTGCTTATGAAAATAAATGACATTATTTTATTATATATCAGGTCAAAAAAACTTTAAAACAGGGATCATATAGGAAATAAATATGTATTACAAAATTGAGCTTTTTTAATATATTTGTACTTTCATAATCACTTTCTGTAAAATCAATGTTGTTCTTATTTAAAAAATTGCTATGTATAATAGACAAAATTTCTATTTAGTAATCCTTACATTGTGCTTAATTTTTTCAGCATGCATTTCGCACAAACCAATAGATGCGTCATTGGCACAAGCTTCAGTAAAAAATATCAAAGCGCCCATATTTACAAGGGAAACCCATAATCTCGTGGCGCATATTCATATGGCCGCCGCGGAACGCATTCAGTTAACCCAGATTGAATTGCTGCTAAACGATGCGGCAGTAAAGAATTTTGCACGGATAGACTTATATAGTACTGATACATCAGCTAAATTCTCAGCCAATGCCTTGGTAACCTCCCTTGTGCCGACCGGCAAAAATGCTTCCTTAAAATTAGACGGTATGCCCATAACAGGTAAAAGCAATTACTGGATAAGCGTTGTGCTGAAAGATGATGCCGGCATAGACGATAAAGTGATGCTAAAAGTACATAAAATAAAAACTTCCGGCAATCGGCACATCAATTTTTCAGAGCAGGGAGATGTGGTGAGAAGATTAGGTATTGCACTTAGAAAACCTATGGATGATAACTCGCACTCCTACCGTATACCTGGTTTAATACATACTAATACCGGCGCTTTAATAGCCGTGTATGATATTCGATACGAACATTCCGGTGACCTGCCCGCCAATATTGATGTGGGCATGAATAAAAGTACTGATGGAGGACGCACATGGCTGCCCATGCAAAAGATCATGGATATGGGTGAGCCGCATAAAAACAACGGGGTGGGTGATCCTGCTGTATTATTCGATCCCGCAACCAAAACCTTATGGACATCCGCCTTGTGGAGCAAAGGCAATCGCTCTATCCATGGTTCTTTAGGCGGCATATCTCCTGATTCTACAGGCCAGTTTGTATTGGTATCCAGTAAAGACGATGGCAACACCTGGAGCAAGCCCTATAGCATTACACCCCACATCAAAGATCCTAAATGGAAAATATTTTTCAACGGCCCCGGAAACGGAATCGCTATGCAGGACGGGACTATTGTATTTGCTGCGCAGTACTGGGATGAAAATAAACTGCCCTGGTCTACCATTGTTTATTCAAAAGATCATGGCAAAACATGGCAGGCAGGTGTTGGGGCCAAGTCAAATACTACCGAAGCACAAGTGATAGAAACTACACCGGGAACTATTATGATTTCCATGCGCGACAACAGGGGTAAATTCCGCAGCGTAGCCACTACTGCCGACATGGGCAAAACCTGGAAAGAACATGCAACATCCTACTCGGTTTTAAAAGATCCGGTTTGTATGGCAAGTATTATCAAAGCGAATGTGAACATAAACGGCACAAAAAAAGACATTGTCTTTTTCAGCAACCCTGCTCATTCTTATAAGCGTGTAGATATGACTATTAAAGCCAGCCGCGATCTGGCAGAAAGCTGGAATCCCGCCGATCAGCTATTGTTGGACGAAAGAGAACAGTTCGGATATTCGTGTATGACACCGATCGACGATAAAACAATTGGCATCTTATACGAAGGCTCAAGATATATATACTTCATGCGCATTCCTGTGGATGATATTTTGAAATAATAAGTTTTTTTACTGCTTTCTTATTTCTGTTAGAGAATTGAGCAGGCTAATTATGAATAAATGAAACAACCATAAAGATTAGGAATCTATACCAACGTGAATGATAATAAAGAATTAAGGTTTTTGGTTATTCATGTGGCAAACATGAAAAATTAAATATTAACACATGCAAAATGAAAAACTGGAAGGCTTAATTGCAGCGCCTTTCACACCAATGAATAAGGACGGTGAGCTGAATCTATCTGTGATACCACAGTATTATGCGCTTTTAAAAAGGAACAAAGTAATAGGCGCTTTTATCAACGGCTCAACCGGAGAGGGGGTTTCGCAAACAAAAGAGGAAAAAAAGAAAGTGGCAGAAGCCTGGGCGGCAGTTACCAGGAACGATAAAGATTTTAAAGTGATCAATCTTGTAGGCGGCACTTCGTTGGCCGATTGTAAGGAAATGGCTAGGCATACACAGGAAACAGGCTTGTATGCAGTTTCGTTTACGGCGCCTTTTTATTTTAAACCTGGCTCGGCACAGGCGCTGGCCGAATGTTGCGCCGAAGTAGCTGCTGCCGCGCCTGATACAGCCTTTTATTATTACCATATTCCTGTACTTACAGGCTGCCATATAGCTATGTATGATTTGCTAAAAGCTGTAAACGGCACTATTCCTAACTTTGCGGGCATTAAATATACACATGAAGATTTTATGGACTTCCTCTCCTGCATGTATGTGGATAATGGAAGGTATGATATGCTTTGGGGCAGAGATGAGAACATGTTGTCTGCACTTGCCTTAGGCGCCTTTGGAGCAGTAGGCAGTACATACAATTATGCCGCTCCTTTGTACAACGATATGCAGCGGGCGTTTAAAAACGGCGACCTACTAAAAGCACGCGACCTGCAACAACTATCTATAGATATGATAAGGCTTTTGGGCAAATATGGAGGTATTGCTACAGGAAAAGCTTATATGAAGCTGGTTGGCATTGATTGCGGCGGATTCAGATTGCCTGTTAAAAACATGAGCGATGAACAATTTGAAGCATTCAGGAAAGACGTGCAAGCTTTGAATTTTGAGTCTTTCTGTTCTAGGTAAATATTTTTATTGAAATGAAGCAAATGCCAGTACGGTAGTTTATAAGCGCTGTATAGCGCAATAAACTCAACAACTTATGCATTACCATCTACCACGTACGAGTCAATAAATTTTGAAATTGTATCAAATTATAAAGATACATGTTATGAATTTTAAATACATTTTTATACTTCTCCAGGTAATTATGATAGGTAAAAATTTAAAAGCACAAGCTCCGGGTGATGTAGTCCTACACTGGTCTGTAGCAGCCGAATTGATGAATGGAAGCAGCGCCGCTCTTGGTTTTGCAGGTATGGTAGGCGGCGTGTCTAACGATGCCCTGATCATAGCCGGAGGAGCAAACTTTCCTGACAAGCTTCCGTTCCAAGGGGGCAAAAAACATTTTTCAGACAGCGTATTTATCCTTGAAAGAATAAATGATTCTTTTTATTGGAATAAAAAAAATAAAACCAAGCTTGCCGAACCTATAGCCTATGCAGGCCATACCGCTACGCCCGGTGGCATTGTATATATAGGCGGCGAAAATGAAAAAGGCATTTCTTCCAAAGCTTATGTTCTTAGCTGGAATAAACGTACACAGCAGGTAGAAAAAGCCTCACTACCGGATTTGCCGGTCGCGGTAACGGCTGCCGGTGTTGCGTCTGTCGGGAACATTGTGTATATAGCCGGCGGCGATGAAGCGGTAAATTCTTCCGGTAAATTTTTTTATATAAATATTACTGCCAAAAAACCTGAGTGGCAGAGATTGCCGGATATACCTGTACCCCTGGCAAATGCTGCACTAGTGGCTGTGAAAAAAAAGTTATTCCTGATCGGCGGACGCACCAAAACCCCGGCAGGAATAAGCCGGCTGCACAGCAGTGTTTATTATTTTGATTTAGATAAAAACAAATGGTATAACGCGACAAATATTTCCGACGGCAACTACAATACTCCGTTTACGGCAACAGCGGCTTTCAATATCGGTGATGAATACATTATGCTCGCTGGAGGAGATAAAGGCGATGTATTTCACCGCATAGAAAAATACTTGTACCAAATGGCGCATACGGCCTCGGATAAGCAGAAGGCTCAGCTGCTTGCAGAGAAAAATCAATTGATACTGCATCACCAGGGATTTAGCACCGATGTTTTGTTATACAACATACAAAATAACGCATGGAGCAAAATCGCCGGAATGCCTTATGCAGCGCAGGTTACCACCAGCGCTGTGCCATGGGGAAAAGACCTGTTTATTTGCAGCGGCGAAATACGCCCGGGTGTAAGAAGCCCTAAAATAATAAGAATACAATTAGAAAAACAGCAGCACAATGCAAAATAAAAAATATTACCCCTGGGTAGTGGTAGGTCTATTGTGGATGGTAGCATTGCTCAATTATATGGACAGGCAAATGCTCAGTACTATGAAAGATGCTATGCAGACAGACATTGCAGAACTGCAGTCTGCCGAAGCCTTCGGCTTCTTAATGGCTATATTCCTGTACATATATGGTTTTATGAGTCCTATTGCAGGCAGTATTGCCGATAGAGTAAACAGGAAATGGCTGATCGTAGCCAGCTTGTGTGTGTGGAGCATCGTTACTTATGGTATGGGCATGGCCACCAGCTACAATCAATTGCTGTGGCTGCGGGCATTAATGGGTGTAAGTGAAGCTTTGTATATTCCTGCCGGCCTGGCAATGATCGCAGACTATCACACCGGTAAAACGCGCTCGCTTGCAGTAGGTATACACATGACAGGTTTGTATACCGGCCAAGCATTAGGCGGGTTTGGCGCAACTGTGGCAGCTAACTACACATGGCATACAGCCTTTCACTGGTTTGGCATTGCCGGCATTGTATACGCTGCCGTATTAATATTTTTCCTGCGGGAAAAGAAAACTGCAACGCAGCCGGCATCTACGCCAGCAGGAACTGCGCCGGACAAAATACCCTTCATAAAAGGCCTGAGCATGCTTTTCTCTATGATTGCTTTCTGGGTAATACTTTTTTACTTTGCCGCGCCAAGCCTTCCGGGATGGGCTACTAAAAACTGGCTGCCTACATTATTTGCAGAAAGCCTCAGCATACCTATGTCTGAAGCAGGGCCGATGTCTACAATAACTATTGCAGTTTCTTCCTTTGCCGGCGTTATAGCAGGAGGTATTTTATCAGACAAATGGGTTATGAAAAATTTACGAGGCCGGGTATACACCGGCGCCATTGGCTTGGGGCTGACCATTCCCTCTTTAATACTCTTAGGCTATGGAGATACGTTTGTATCGGTTGTGGGCGCAGCAGTGTTGTTCGGTATTGGTTTTGGCATGTTCGATGCAAACAACATGCCCATACTCTGCCAGTTTGTACCGCCAAATCTAAGGGCTACTGCTTATGGTTTTATGAATATGGTAGGTGTATTGGCAGGCGCGGCAGTTACACAGGTATTAGGAAAATTCACTGATGACGGGGATTTAGGCTCCGGCTTTGCTGTTTTAGCTGCAATTGTAGCCATAGCGCTGATCATCCAGTTGTTATGCTTACGACCGAAAATGATTGATTGCAAATAGGGGGATATTCAATTGAGAAATTCATAGAAAAACTAGATGCATGTAATAACAATCAAACAAAAATTTATACTTACAGACTATGGATATAGAATATTTAAAAAAACTGAAAGAATTTTACAGGGATCAGCTACTCAACGATACCGTGCCGTTCTGGTTCCCGCGCAGCATTGATGAAGAGTATGGTGGTTTTTTGCTAATGCGCGATGCTGACGGCACCTTAATAGATGACGATAAAGCTGTATGGATCCAGGGGCGGGCTAGCTGGTTGTTAGCTACGCTGTACAATACTGTTGAAAAAAAACAAGAATGGCTTACAGGCGCAAAGAGCGGCGTGGACTTCTTGCTCAATCATTGTTTTGATGCCGACGGGCAAATGTTTTTTCACGTAACGCGCGATGGAAAACCTATAAGAAAGCGAAGATACTATTTTTCAGAAACCTTTGCAGTGATTGCACTTGCGGCGTATGCCCAGGCTTCCGGCGATGAAAAATATGCTGCAAAGGCCAGAGAAGTTTTCGGGAATTGCCTGGCTTATATCAATGGAGAAAAAAAGCTGCCGCCAAAATTTACAGATACCAGGCCCGTAAGAGGCATCGGGGCGCCTATGATCATGCTCAACACTGCACAACAGTTAAGAGATACGATCGGCGATCCGCGGTGCGATGAATGGATAGGCAAATGGATAAAGGAAATAGAAACTTATTTCGTAAAAGACGATATATGTTGTGTAATGGAGCAGGTAGCTCCCGACGGGGCCATTATAGACCACATTGAACAGCGCACCCTTAACCCGGGACATGCCATTGAGGGAGCATGGTTTATCCTGCACGAGGCAAAATGCAGGAACCATGATGAGCAGCTAATATCTTTAGGCTTAAGGATGCTGGATTATATGTGGGAACGCGGATGGGATCAAGAGTACGGAGGTATTATATATTACAGAGATGTATATGACAAACCTGTACAAGAATACTGGCAGGATATGAAATTCTGGTGGCCGCAAAACGAAGCAATCATTGCGACCTTACTGGCATATACCCTTACGGGAAACGAGAAATATAAATTCATGCATGAGCAAATCCACAATTACGCATACAAGCATTTTCATGATAAAGAAAATGGCGAATGGTTTGGCTACCTGCACCGCGACGGAAGTATAGCACAAACCGCCAAAGGCAACTTGTTCAAAGGGCCCTTTCATCTGCCCAGACAGGAATGGTATTGCTACAGGCTGCTGCAAAGTATGGTTTAGTTTTAGAAGGCACCTTCCTCTTTTTCCTTGTAAACCTGTAAATTATTATTCTGTAAAATCAAATCCGGCAGTGATTCTACAGCACCACCGGATTTTTGTAAGAAATTAGTAAACAGACACTGCATTTGTAAATGCACAAAATATTTTTCCTAATTACCAAACAATTAAAAAATTATTTTTTTAAATAAATTTTTAAAATCCTTCTCTCTAAAAAATGTGTACACAATATTTATAAATTATAGAGACGCCATTTCCTGCCGCAATCTTTTTAATTTTATACGATATACAATGGCAGCAAGCAGGAAGTAAGCCAGCATTTGAACCAGCAATATGTTGAATTCGGAGCTTACAGACTCCAGGCTTGCTCCCATTACCCTTAACCTGATAAAAGCATTTACCATAGGTGTGCTTGGCAAAATATATGAGGCCTTGTAAAGCAGCGGCGGCAATGCTTCTACAGGCCATGCCACCCCGCTGATAAAAAAGAGTATGGGAGAAAGAAATACCAGGAAAAGCAGCGCATAAACGCGCTTGGAAAATAAAAGGCCAATACTGATGCCCATGAAAGAAACCGCTGCAAGGTAAGGTATCATCAACAAGTATGTGTTCAGCAGGCCGCTTTTATCAGGCAAAGCAATCCACCTGTAAAATAGTCCCATGATCAAAAAAGTTGTAACTAGGTAGATAAGCATGAACGCCATAGTTTGCCCTATAATTATTTTTATCTCCTCAAAAGGCCTTCGCATGCCATCTTTTAGGTAATGGTAACTGCGGCGCTCATTGTGCTTGCCATACAAAAGCCCGATGCCGATGAGCAGGGTTTGCTGTATCAGGATGATCAGTATGGCCGGAACAATAAAGCTCGCGTAGCCGCCCGCAGGATTGTACAGATTGTATGTTTTTATGCTCAACGGCTCTCTCATTACCAACGCCTGCTCCATGGTTTTGCCTTTATTTAAAAGACTATTCACCTCTACAGCGGCTCCAAGTGTCTGAGATGCATATACGGTAGCAGAGTAAACCTGTTTGTACAATAAAAAGTGGCTGGCATCGCTATACACACTTACATTGCCCTGCCTGCCGGAAAGAATATCTTTTTCAAAATCCCTGTCTACCACAATTACCCCGGCAACTTCATTTCTGTAATACAGCTCTTCCGCCTCCTGCAAACTGCTCACCCGCGATACAATACGCACCTGTTCTGTGGCATCTATCATTCTTCCCAGCTTGTGGCTGAGTGCACCATCGTTGAGGTTTACAAATGCCACAGGGATTTCAGTAGCAGTTTCTTCCATATAGCCTATCGCATAGATTACGGGATAAGCCAGCATGGCTATTATAAATAACACAACTGTACCGCTGTCGCGAAATATTTCTTTTACCTCGCCAATGAAGTAAACCTGTATTTGCCTGAAACCATTTATTATTGATCGGATCATTCGCATGATATAATTTTCAATGAAATATTTTTAAAACCCTTACAGCCTGCCCCAGTATTTACTGTTGTAGCATATATACTTGAGATGGGGAATAAAGAAAAATCCAAGAAGTATAAAAAACACCAGGTATAAAAGATAAGGATAACTGTCTGCAATCGGCGCAGCTCTTAATGACTGGCCCATAAAAGCATCAAGCCAATAAGTCAACGGGAATATCCTGCTGAATACCTGCCCGACAACAGGCATATTATAAATAGGATAAGACAGGCCGGCGTATGTAAGCGCCAGCATAGAATAAGCGCTTGCAAGAGATAATGACAGCCTCAGGTTAGCCGTAATACTGATGAGTACGATTGCCATAGACTGGTAACTGATAATCAGCAATAACTCCGACAGCAGCAGGAACAGGAAGCTGCCGTGCAAGGGAGCGCCAATTACATAGAACAGCGTAATATTCATAATAGCTGCAACCATCAAGTACATGAAAGTATAGGGCAATATTTTACCAAAAAGCGCCACATATATATTGCCGCCTGCAGCGCGGATCCAGGATGGCGCGGTGCCTTCATACAGGTCATTCCCTATAGCATACACCGTTCCGATGAGCGTGAACAATACCAGCATTACAGGCATGAGGATGAAAGTGATAAAATAGGAGTAGTTAAGATAAGGATTGGATAATACCTGGGAGTGAATATTCACCGGTAAAATTTTAGCCATAGCATCATAACCCGACTCTCCGCTCTTAAGGCGCGTCTGCAACTTAATGCCTGCGCCCAAAGTCTGCAGGCTCTTTTGGATGCCGCTGTTTAAAAGGCTTCCCTTGATCACGTTGGCATTGTTGATGTACACCGCAACCTCACTATTGCTTCCTGATAATATATTTTTCTGCATACCCTGCTGCAAGAACACAACAGCGTCTACCTTTCCGGCTTCCATTGCTTTACGTGCTTCAGCCAGGCTGGTAAAGTCTTTGTTGATGGCTGCTGCTGCAGAAGCATCTATCATCAGCGCTGCTTTCCTTGAGAGCGCGGAATGGTCATGATCCACAATCGCCACCGGCAGATCGCGGGGCACGCCTTCCTTGAAGATCACTGTGATAAGCACGAAAGCTATTACCGGACCCGCCAGTACCATGGCGAATACTACCGGAGATGCGGCAATCCTGCGAAACTCACGGATCATTACTTTAATAATCTCCTGCATCCTCAGCTCTTTTTATTTCTTACATCATTCCAGTTGACAACTGCTGACATACCGGGGCGCAAACCTCTGACAGCATTGACCGGAACTGCATGCACTTCAAATGTTTTCATATCAAAATCTCCTGAAGTTTTGGTAGCATTCCAGGTAGCGAACTGGCCCAACACCTTGATGTACGTAACTTTCAGCGGCACCAGCCTGTTTTTCAATGCCGGAAATCGCGCGTTGATGACTGAGCCTGCGGATATATCTGCCAACAGGTCTTCACGCAGGTTAAACACCACCCAGGTATCTTCCAGGTCTACCAGTGTTACCACGGGATAGCCCGCTGAAACCAGCTCGCCTTCTTCTGCAATGATATCTGCCACCTCTGCATTGAGCGGCGCATAAATGGAAGTCTCTTTTTTATAAGAATTAACTTCCTGTATCATGCCTCTGACATTTTTTACCATGGCGCCGGATGCCATTTTATCTTCCGTACGTGCACCATTGCGTGCTTTTTGCCAGGTAGCTTTGGCAGCGTTGGCTGTTTGCATGGCTGCCTGGTATTGTGCTTCTGCTTCATCTTTCTTCTGCGCAGGCACTACACCGTCTTTGTACAGGCTGTTTACGCGTTCGAATGTTTTCCGGGCAAGTTCGGCACCGGTCAAAGCTTTCTGATACATGTCGTAAGCGGCTTGTATATCTTCACTTTGTGCGCCATTCATTGCCTTACTGTTTTGTGCTTCTGCACCTAAGAGTGCAGCGCTAGCCTGCGTCATTTTTGCGTCGAGCTCCGGGCTACTGAAAGTATACAGCAGTTGCCCCTGCCGCACGGTGTCGCCTTTATGTACGGTGAGGTTTGAGATGCGCCCCACCAGCTTTGATGCCACCTTAATGGTTTTGGCATCTACCTCGCCCTGCACTTCCAGTGGTTGTGGTTTGTTGATCACCACAAAAGAAAAAATGATAAACCCTATGAAGACCGCCAGGCCAATCATTAGTAAAAAAAATCCTTTTTGTTTCATGTGTGTATATTTAATTGTTTTTCAGTTGTCACATGGAATAACTCTGGTTTTTAGATTCAATACTCATTCCCGGTTGGTATAGATTCTTAATCTTTATGGTTATTTCATGTGTTAATATTTTATTTTCTGTTTGTCACATGGAACGACCAAAACCTTAATTCTCTAGTATCATTCCCTGTTGGTATAGATTCTTAATCTTTATGGTTATTTCATGTGTGTATTTTTTTAGTTAGCTGCTCCGCAACTGGTTTTATCGTTCAATATTTACGAGATGGGGCTTGTGCTGTATTTATCTTATTCAAATAATTTTCTTTATTAAAATTTATCGATAACGAGCTGGTGCGAATTGCGGTATTCTTCAAACTGTTCTGCCATGCCGGCGTATTTCAATAGTTCTGCCAGTGTTTTATCAAAGCCATACATGGCTTCAAGCTTTTCAATTTTTATTTTAGATACTCCCAGGTGTGCATCCATAATATCTGTAGTGGTATTCATCTCCGCCTCAAAACCTTTCTGCCGTACATAGAGGTATTCATCGGCAAGCTTCTGGCTTGCTTCCAAAGCCTCCAACTGATCTTTGTACATGCCAAGTGTAGTATAGAGCTTATCAATCACAGTATTGATGTCGTTAATGGCTTTCAGCTCTGCTTCACGCACCTGCTCTACTTTGTATGCGGCTGCTTTTATTTTATTGCTGCGGCTGTAGCCGTCAAACAGTGTCCATTTGGCGCCAATACCTGCAAACCAATCCGGCGCCAGCTTTGAAGCATTCACTATATTGTAGCTGCCAATCAATGCTACTGTGGGGTAGAGGGCTCCGCGCTCGGCCTTGCTGCCTTGCCTGGCAAGCTCCATTTTGGTTTTTACCTGTTTTAGCTGAGGGTTATTCTGCAATGCAGATACCTTAAAATAATCCACCGGCTCAAGGTCTACAACATAAAACAGGTCTGTTACGGGTACAATCTGCAGATCCGGCACAGATAAAGAATTAGCCATTGCTTTTGTAAGTATAGCAGCGGTCTGTACAGCTTTCTTATATTCCCTTTCTGCCTGCGCCTGGTGTACCTGTGCATTTAAAACCTCTGCTCGAGCCAGCATACCGCGTGCCTCCATTTTACGGGCATCTTCCAAGTGCTTGTTCATGCCATCAAGCACCTGCTTCCTCACGAGTATAGCCTGCTCAGCCAGCTTCAGCCCGAAATATCTTTCTGCAAGCTCGCTTGTCAATTCAGCCTTTTTTACAGCCACTTCTTCGGCAGCCTCCTGCTCTTCTATCATAGCTGCCTGGTTGGCCGCGTGAATTTTTCTACCGGTATATATGGGAAGCTGCGCTGTAGCCATGACCGAACCAAAAAACTTGTTTACCAGTGTCGGCTCCCAGTCTGCATTCTGCACTGCCTGAGCGCCTTCCAGCAACTTTTCCCTGACAGCTTTGGTAGATAAATTATCCGGCAATACCGGTATTTGCTTATTGGTTGCAGGATCTGGGTTGGGCACGCCGGAAAAGCTTCCATAATTGCCCAGTGTATTGTACAAAGGCATAATGGCATCGCGTACAGGCGAAAGGTTCATGGCAACATCTTTTTGCATGGCCACATAATTGCCGCTAATGCCTACTTTGGGATAGTACAACCCTTTGCGAGCCAGCCTTTCGGCCTGCTTCTCCTTAACATGATAATCTGCCTGCTTTAAAGCATGATGATTTTTTTCCATGATCTGCATTGCCTCACCAAAGGTCAGCGCTTGCATTTGTGCGCCGGACTGTGCAATGCTGAACAATGGTAAGACGGCAATAAAAAAGGATAAATATTTTTTATGCATGTGTGTTTATTTATTTGTTTTTCTGTTTGTCACATGAAATGCACCCTCCCGATCGCTACCCGGAATGGACATTTCATTTATTTCAATGATTTTAAGCAAACTGACAATAAGGATTTCAGTTGTTTTTTAGTCAGCTCTGAACGGTTAAAAAACCTCTTGAACCTCAGGTTAATGTATTGTATAGGAAGACTTACGCACATCAGGTATATAATCTCCTCATCTGTATCAGGTGAAATTTCACCCGTATCTTCACCCTTTACTTTCAACCGGTGACATAATTGCATAATTTTTTTCTGCTGCTCTTTCTCAAGGTTGAATTTGTATTCATGCATCAGCACAAACAGGAATTTGATCTTTTCCGGTTGCCTGTTGGCCACATCAAATAAATACTGGATCAGCTTTTCAACTATTAAGCTCACTGTAAGTGTTTCATCTTTCATCAGCTTTTCCAGGTTGTCCATGATGTCGCCCACGGCATTGAAAAGCAAGTCATTAACCAGCTCTTCCTTGCTGTTGTAAAAACGGTAGAGATAGCCGTCTGCCACGCCGGCTTTTTTAGCAATCTCTGCAATGGAAGCACCGCCATATCCTTTTTCCACTACCATTTGCAGGGTTACTTCTTTAATGCTGTCCATTTTTGATGCGTCAATGAGTCTTGCCATAATTCTTAATTGAGTGAATGGTCATTCATTTATCAAACATAATGCCAATTCTATCTGCGCCTGATTAAAAAATTCTTATAACAGTAAGTATGGCAGTAATGGCGGCAGGAAAAGCGAGCAATTTGTCAGAGAAGGCCTGATCATGCCTTACATGACATGACAGCTAACGTATCAAATATACTGGTGTTAGCATTCAATGCATCACCCGTATCTGTTGTATTATTAACCTCTTTCAAATCGATAGCCAAATAGTGGCCTGCGGGCAGCTGGCAGGCAGCACATGGTTTATATAACATAGGGCAATATAGCTTTACCACGATGATGTTTTTCCGTATACTGGTACTACATTAAATAAAATCAAGGGCACTATAATGTTTGCCAAGGATATCGTCTGCATTGGCTTTCAGCCAATTATTCAACACGGTGGAATAAACATTTTTAAAGTCTATCTTAAATTTAAGATCGCCCTCGTTCAGATCAGCAAGATCAGGCATTTCGTTTAATATACCCTTCTTTTTTAGCGCCCCGCTGATGAGAAACATACTGTTTGCCGTGCCATGATCCGTACCGTTGCTGGCATTTTGAGCTACGCGTCTGCCAAATTCAGAGAATGTAAATAACAGTACATCTTCGAGGCGGCCATTTTTTTTCAAATCGTCAGTAAAGGATTTTACGGCATCGTTCAATTGTGTGAACAGCCTTGCCTGCTGGGCTTGTTGGTTTACATGTGTGTCAAAACTGCCAAGTGATATGTAATAAACTTTTGTATTGATCTCAGAAAAAATCAGCGATGCTATGGTTTTTAAACCTTTGCCAAGTTGCGTGTCCGGGTAAGTTGTCTGGGATGCATGCAACCTGCTCTGATTGAAAATATAATCGGCAGAAGAAATAGTTTGTGCCAAGGTTTTGTATAAATAATCTACCGGCTTTTCTTCCTCATAGCTGTGCTTATGTGCAGCAGATAATTTTTTAAAGTATTTTTCACTGGTGTTGCCAAATAATCTCCTGGGATCATTAACCGCGATAGCGTTGGTAACTTTTCCTTTCATAGCCAGGCTGAGCACATCATCTACTTCTAAAGCCTGTGTAGGCTTGTCGCAACCTTTACATTGTGCGTCGAGATAGCGCCCAATCCAGCCAGTGCTCCAGTACTCATTGCTGTCGCTGGCGCTATGCCAGATATCCATACTGCGGAAATGTGAACGGTCTGGATTCGGATAGCCTACGTTGTTTAAAATAGCCAGATTGCCAGAATCGTAAAGCTGTTGAAAAGCAGTAAGTGCAGGGTGTAAACTCACCTCATCGGTGAGCTTTGCAGCAGCATCTTTGGTGATGGATAAGGAAGGTCTGTTTTTATAATACAGATCATTGCGCACGGGGATTACCGTATTCAAACCATCATTTCCACCGCTGAGCTGTATAATCACTACAACCTTGTTGCCGGTTGCAATACGGGTTTGTGTTTCAAATGCTTTGAGGAATTTTGGTATAAAAAGCGATCCCGAAGCAAGCGAACCTAATCTTAAAAATTCTTTTCTTTTCAGGAGCATAGCTGTAATTTTTTAGGAGTAATGTTTAGCAAAGCTGGTATTCCGGTGTACTCATCAGCTGCAGCGTTGTTGTTTTTATAAGAGAATCTATAGAAGCAAAAGGTGGATGGTCATTAGATGTATGGGCTGTTTCAGCATTTGTGGTTTGCAGCAAAAGAGAATGCAAAGAAGGTATGACTTGGTTTTGAGGGATGTTTTTGAAGTTCTTTACATAAGCTCCCCAGTCAGCACTTGCGTTTATCCTGGCAATATTTGTTTTATTTTTCAAGTTAACAATATTCTCTTCACCCCTGCCCATGTCTACATCATCATTATCTTTTGGCTTTACGTTCATAATATCGGAGCCATACAGCATTTGAGGAATGCGTAAGCGCATCAGTAGTGTGCTGCTGTCTATCCAGGTTTTTCCGCCCGGCCATCCTGCAACATTCGGCGGATACAACAATTCCTGGCCTAAAATTTTCTGCAAGCTGATCAACACCTGCTCTTTTTTAAAATCCAGTGGTATTAACCGCTGCATGCCTACTAACAACTCTACCGGTGATTTGATTTTATTGCCGATAATTTTTTCTTCATAAAACCAACCGGCAGTAAATATTTTATCCAACAACTTTGTTATATTATAATTGCTGTTGTAAAAATCTGCAGCAAGTTCAGCGACTATAGATTCATTGACAGTTTCGTGTACAAAGCTTTTGTAAATCTTAGTTACAATAAACCTGGCAGTTTGCTTTTTTTCTAAGATAATATTCAAAACATCGTCGCCGGTGAAGTTGCCTGTTTTACCAAAAATATTTTTTACACCATTGTCATGCTGATTTTTTCTGAAAATAAAATTTCCTTTTTTATCAGCTGTCCAGCCGGTGAAAGCTCGCGCGACTTCTTTAATATCGTGTTCAGTATAATTGCCGCGCCCAAGCGTAAAGAGCTCCATTAATTCACGCGCAAAATTTTCATTGGGATGGCCTTTTTTATTTTGCTGGTTATTCAAAAAGTTCAGCATGGCAGCCGACTTTGAAACCTCTTTTAACAAGGTGCCAAAATCCGAAAGCGCATATTCGCGAAAAGTATGCAACAGCAACTGGTTAAAAAAAATATTCTGGTTCCTGCTTGCAAAATGGCCGTGCCAGAAGAAAGCCATCTTTTCACGTAACTGATCCTCGCCGTTTATCATTTCCCGCATCCATGCAAGATTGAGCCTTTTAACGGCCTCACGCTGCAACCTGGTAAGCTTTTTTCTTTCTGCCTCACCCAGCTGTGCTCTTTTATTTTCGCCGGGTGAATCGTAAAGGCTGATTAATTCCTCGTCAGCAGCACTAATGTACTGCGGCTTCTGCATCGAAGGTTGCTTAATGAATTTATAGTACTCCTCCGGGTAGCTGTTAATTATGCGTGGTATATCAGCGGATGCAGGGCCAAAGCCGGAACGCCATAGCAAATGCTGTACTTTGCGTTGGTTGGTATCCATGAATATGTTTTTAGGTAATTGAAATTACGTTTATATTTGGATAATCCACAAAAAAATTACTTTTAAAATGCTATTTTTAAAAAATTTTAAAATAAAATTTAACAGCGTTTTTATATCCGGCTGCATAGCGATATAATACTGTGATTATATTGTATTGACGATTTAAATTTTATGTCTGCTTCGTTTAATTAAATTTCAACCATATGTATTATCTTTGCATTTCCTAAAAAAATGGAGACGTGTCCGAGTGGTTGAAGGAGCACGCCTGGAAAGTGTGTATACGGGAAACTGTATCGCGAGTTCGAATCTCGCCGTCTCCGCTGTTTTTTGATTTTTGCTGATTTTGTTTGGTTGAAAGTTTTTCAAATGACACGTGCCGATGGCTAAAGAAGTTCCCTTAATGCTTTCGGCATATACGCAAAACTGTATCACGAATTAGAATCCCGCCGTCTCCGCTGCTTTTGAGTTTTGCTGTTTTTTCTTTATTGAAAGTTTTTCTAATGACGCGTGACGCTAATTCAAATAGCCAATAATTTCCTTGCGTTTGCTGAAGTTATTGAAGCCACTTCTTCAAAAGGTATATTTTTTGCGCTTGCCAATGCTTGTGCAATATATTCCAGGTATGCGCTCTCATTGCGCTTGCCCCTGTAAGGTACAGGCGCCAGATAAGGCGAGTCGGTCTCCAGCACAATATATTCCAGGGGTATATCTTTCAATACTTCAGCGAGGTTTGCTTTCCTGTAAGTAAGCACGCCGCCAATACCTAATAAAAAATTCATGGAAACGATTTGCTCTGCCGCATTTTTATCCCCGCCAAAACAATGGAAAATACCGCGCAACCCTTTATCAGCAAACGGTTTTACAAAATCTAAGGTTTCCTGCATGGAATTCCTTGAATGTATCACTATGGGCAGTTTGTTTTCCAATGCCCACCGCATTTGTATTTCAAAAGCCTTGTATTGCTCGTTTATAAAAGTTTTATCCCAATAAAAGTCAAGGCCAATCTCACCGACAGCAGCAAATTTTCTTTGTTGCAAGTATTCTTCCGCCAGCGCCAGCTCTTCCCTAAAATTGTCTTTTACATGGCATGGATGGAGCCCCATCATAGCAAAACATTTTTCCGGATACTTTTCTTCTAACCGGAACATAGCATCATGGGTAGCGCTGTCAATCGCAGGCAGGTAAAACCTGCTGACGCCGGCTTCAAAAGCGCGCTGCATAACGCTTTCGAGGTCGCCGGCAAACTCTTCGGAGTATAAATGTGTGTGCGTATCTATAAGCATATTCAACAAAACGCAAAGGTATAAAAATAAGCTAAGCTTCTTAGTGCAGTTTTTATAATAAATGTTTATTTTTAAAACCAAAATCTTCCTTATATGATCATCAAGAAAATCTTTATTGCTATTGCATGCTTTGTTACCATGTCGGTTTCAAAAGCACAATATGTAAAAGATACAAAACCTTACCTCCCTTCCGCAGAAAACCTGGAAGCAAGAAAATGGTTTACCGGTAACAAATTCGGCCTGTTCATTCACTGGGGTTTGTACAGCATCCTGGGAGATGGCGAATGGGTAATGAATAATAAAAACATAACGGTTAAAAACTATGAGCGCTTGCAGCATTTTTTTAACCCTGTAAATTTCAATGCGCGGCAATGGGTAGATATGGCCAGGAATGCAGGCATGAAATACATAACGCTGGTTACCCGCCATCACGATGGGTTTAGCATGTGGGATACTAAAGAGTCTGATTTTAGCATTATGCACACGCCTTACAAAAAAGACATTGTAAAGGCATTGGCAGACGAATGTCATAAGCAGGGGATCAGGCTGTTTCTGTATTATTCCATACTCGACTGGCGACGCGATGACTATTCCTACTGGACCGGCAGAACCGGCAAAGGCACAGGCAGAACTACGAGGGGGGAATGGAAAGATTATATTCAGTTCATGAAAAACCAGCTCACAGAATTGCTGACGAATTATGGTGAGATCGGCGGCATCTGGCTGGATGGCTATTGGGATCAAATGCCGGAAGAGAGCGCCACGCGTAAGGATGATGATGTATTCATTGACTGGCATATGCGGGAAATTTACGACCACATCCATCAACTGCAGCCGCAGTGCCTCATAGGCAATAACCATCACCTTACTCCCCTTCCCGGTGAAGATTTCCAGATGTTTGAGCGTGATGTTCCCGGTGAAAATGCACATGGACTCAGCTTTCAGCAGATCAGCAAGCTGCCGCTTGAGACCTGCGCCACCATTAACAATTCATGGGGTTTTGACATTAAAGACACGGCTTATAAATCTTTAAGCGAAGTCATTAACCTGCTGGTAAGATCGGCCGGACACGGTGGAAATTTATTGCTGAATATCGGGCCGATGCCTAACGGTGACATACAGCCTGAATTTGTAAAAACGCTGCATGAAACCGGCAAATGGCTGGCAAAATACGGTGAAACCATTTACAACACCACGGGCGGATACCTAAAACCGCAGCCATGGGGTTGCATTACCGAAACAAAAGATAAAATGTACTTACATGTGCTGCAAGCAGGCGAAGAGATCACCCTGCCATCTTTCCCGCTGAAGAAAATGAAAAAAGTTTATATGTTTGATTCGAAAACCAGCGTGCCTGCTATATTGAAAAACGGCAGCCTTTCCATACAGCTTCCTGAGCAGCCCTTGCAAGGCAGGCCCGATATTGTTGTAGTAATAGAAAAATAATAAAAGTGTATTTAGTAAAATCAAATATTCCATTGCGCATACTGTATCCCGGTAGGTATTGGAAAATAAATACCAGCGGCAAAAAGATACTTTACCTCACTTTTGATGATGGCCCCCACCCGGACATCACGCCATTTGTTTTAAAAGAATTAAGAAGATACAATGCCAAAGCCACTTTTTTTTGTATAGGCAATAATGTGCAGAAATATCCCGATATCTACGACCGCATACTGGCAGAAGCACACACCGTTGGCAACCACACATTTTCTCACCGCAATGGCTGGAAAACCAATGCCGACCACTATCTGGAGGATATAGACGAGGCTTATCAAATTATTTCTTCGAATCTTTTCAGGCCACCCTATGGACGAATGTCTTTTGCCCAGGAGAAATTATTCAAACAAAAATACCCCGAAAAGCAAATCATTATGTGGGATGTGCTCAGCGGCGATTTTGATACCGATATTTCATGGGAAAAATGCCTGAAAAATGTAACATCTAAAGCTACAGCCGGCTCAATAATAGTTTTTCACGATAGTGAGAAGGCATTTGAAAGACTGCGCTACGCACTTCCGCGCACCTTGGATCATTTTGCCGAACTTGGTTTTACCTTCAGGGCGTTGTAATGTTTACAGTTATTTATACGAGTCCTTCAAACATTTTTTTCATACATTTGTTGATTAATTTACGCGAATGGAAATCACTGCCGGAAAATTATTGCAATCAATCAACTCACCAGACGACCTCAAGCAGCTGGACAAGGCGGAACTGCACCAGGTCTGCGACGAGTTGAGACAATACATTATTGATGTTGTAAGTGTGCATGGCGGCCACTTTGCGGCAAGCCTTGGTGTTGTGGAGCTGAGCGTGGCATTGCATTATGTCTACAATACACCTTATGACCAGCTCGTGTGGGATGTAGGCCACCAGGCTTACGGCCACAAAATACTTACCGGCAGAAGAGATATTTTCCCTACCAACAGGAAGTATCAGGGCATCAGCGGCTTCCCTAAAAGAAGCGAAAGTGAATACGATACTTTTGGAGTAGGCCATTCCTCTACTTCCATTTCAGCGGCCCTTGGCATGTCCATTGCTGCCAAATACAAAGGAGAAGACAGGAAGGCAGTTGCCATTATCGGCGATGGCTCCATGACTGCGGGCATGGCCTTCGAAGCTATGAACCATGCGGGTGTCAGCGACAGTGATATGCTCATTATCCTGAACGATAATTGCATGAGCATTGACCAGAACGTGGGAGCGTTGAAGGAATATCTTACAGACATTACGATATCACCTACCTACAATAAATTCAAAGACGATGTTTGGAATGCTTTGGGCAAATTGCCTGTAGGCAAATCCATTACACGCGCTATGGCGCATAAGCTGGCAGACAGCCTGAAAGGTATGATCAGCAGCAGCTCTAACTTTTTTGAATCGCTTAAAATACGCTACTTCGGGCCGATTGACGGCCATAATATTACCAACCTGGTAGATACTTTGAAAGAGCTGAAGAAAATTGCCGGCCCCAAAATATTGCATATCGTTACCACCAAAGGAAAAGGATATGCACTGGCAGAAAAAGATCAGACCAAATGGCATGCACCCGGCCTGTTCGATAAAATTTCCGGCGAGATTTATAAAAAGAAATTTGATCTGCCACAACCTCCAAAATACCAGGATGTTTTCGGAGAAACTATTATAGAACTTGCGCAGCAAAACGACCGCATCATGGGCGTTACGCCAGCTATGCCCACAGGATGCTCACTAAAGCCTATGATGGAGCAAATGCCTGCACGCGCTTTTGATGTGGGCATATGCGAACAACATGCAGCTACTTTCTCCGCAGGACTTGCCACACAAGGCATGCGTGTGTATTGCAATATATATTCATCTTTTATGCAACGCGCTTTTGACCAGGTAGTACATGATATTGCCCTGCAAAAACTACCGGTGATACTTTGCCTTGACAGGGCAGGACTCGTTGGCGAAGACGGGCCTACACATCACGGCGCTTACGATATTGCTTATTTCCGTTGCATACCCAATATGATCATTTCCGCACCCATGAATGAAGCGGAACTGCGCAACCTGATGTATACTGCCCAGCTGGACAGCAACACGCATCCTTTTGTAATCCGCTATCCACGCGGCAACGGCGTTATGGCAGACTGGCGCAAACCTTTTGAAGCAATAGAGATCGGTAAGGGCCGCAAACTGAAAGATGGCAATGATGTGGCAGTGCTATCTATCGGCCACCCCGGCAATTTTGTAACTGCCGCCATACGCGAAGCAAAGAATGCCGGCATAGACGTGGCTCACTACGACATGCGTTTTGTAAAGCCGCTGGATGAGGCATTGCTGCACGAGGTTTTCCAAAAACATACAAAAGTGATCACCGTGGAAGACGGTACTGTAGCCGGAGGTTTCGGCAGCGCGGTGCTGGAATTTATGGCTAAGCATTCATACCACGCGCATGTAAAAATTATGGGCATCCCCGACACTGTTGTGGAGCATGGCACACTGAAAGAACTGCACAGGGCCTGCGGCTACGATGCAGAAGCTATCCTGGAAAATATCAAAAGCATGGTTGAAAATAAAGTGAGTGTAAGTGTAGTCAGGTAGTTATACATGTTATTTGCACCTACACCACAATTACTTCAAAATGCTCCTTTTGCGCCTCCGCGCGCCCGCTGCCTATAGATGTGTACATATAGAATTTACCGTTTTATGCTGCCCCAGGCAATGAGAAAAACGCGACTATAAATGCAGGCAGTAAATGTTTCATAATGAAGAATTTTATTTCATTATAAACGCACCACAATTTACAAAAAAATGCCACAGCAACTGCAATTTATCACGCATTGCTCCATGTAGCAAAAATGCGCAAACGATGTAGTAAAACCAAAATACATCTACACATTTATGTTTTTTATTTTATATTTGATTGGTAATAAAATCTGTTGCCATGACCATTTTTTCAAAGATCATATCCGGGGAAATTCCATCTTACAAAATCTTAGAAAACGACAAATTCTTTGCCTTCCTGGATATAAATCCACTGGTAGAAGGCCATGTACTGGTGATACCCAAAACAGAAGTAGATAAGCTCTACGATCTTGATGATACGTACCTTTCAGAGATGCTGGTGTTTGCGAAACCTTTGTGCCATGCCCTGGAAAGAGCAATGAACTGCGTAAGAGTAGGGCTTTCCGTAATAGGCCTGGAAGTACCACACGCGCATCTCCACCTGTTACCCATCAATGAAATGGACGATACTAATTTCACAAGAAAAAAATTACAATTTTCACCCGAAGAAATGCAAGAAATACAGCGTAAAATAATTTCTACCATTAACGAACAATCTAAATAAAAAACTATGCGTTTTGAAATTATCGACAACAACGACAACTTGATTTTGAAAGACACACATACAAACACACAGGCCCAAATATATACATTCGGCGCGCTGCTAAACAGGTTTGAGATTGAGAAAGATGGTAAGCCTGTCAATGTCATTGACGGTTACCATTCAGTTGACCATGCCCGGGAATCGGTAACGGAATTGCACAAAAGCGCCAAGCTTACACCTTTTGTGTGCCGCCTTAACGCCGGCAGGTTTTCTTACGGAGGTAAAGATTTTTCAATAAAAAAATTCAACATTGGCCCGTCGGCTATACACGGCCTTGTATTCGATGCAGACTTTACCGTAAGCGCTACGCATATAGATGATCATAAAGCTACCGTATCGCTGCACTACGATTATAAAACAGCAGAGCACGGTTTTCCGTTTGCTTTTTCAGTAAATGTGGCTTATAAATTAGAACCTGAAAATAAGCTTACCGTAAGAACCACCATCACCAACCATTCCAAAGAGCCTATGCCGTTGAGCGACGGCTGGCATCCATATTTTAAACTGGGTGAAACCATAAATACGGCCGAAGTGAAATTCAATGCCAAGGAAGTTGCAGAATTCAGCAGTGAGCTATTGCCTACAGGCAATTTTTTCTCCTACAACACCTTTAATGAATTCAAGACTTTGGGGGCAACTGAACTTGACAACAGTTTTACACTGAACGACCACGACGGTCCGGCACTGGTGATGAGAGATCGGGAAGCAGGCGTGCAACTGGAAATCATTCCGGACAAATCTTATCCCATCCTGCAGATCTATACGCCGCCGCACAGGAAGAGCATTGCCATTGAAAACCTGAGCTCCGTACCGGATTCCTTTAACAATAAAATCGGGCTGATAGATGCAAAGCCTGAAGAGAAGCATATTTTTACTACGAGCTATAAACTAAGCCTGGTGTAGGTTTCCCGGGTTTGCAAGGATCATGATGGGAATGATTGGTGGGAACGCGCCTCGAGGCGCGTTCCCACATTTGGGCCAGTGGATAAATAAAAAACAAGGCTGCCCTTTTCGGGCAGCCTCATGTTTTAACTGTGCTGTAAGATTATTGCAAAGCTGTACCATTGGCTTCAATAGGCCAATACGGATTTTGATATAGTACTGAAGATCCTATATCTTTTCCTGTTTGGGTTAATTGGAATTGCTGGAATGGTAAAGGATTTAGATAATTAGCCTCCGAAAAATAATAACCGTCTCTCACCAGATTGTTATCACTTACATTTATTCTATATGGCAAAATATATTTTCCTTCCGCATACGGATCTGTTCTGGATGATATGTTAGCTCCAGGATTGCCTGCTTCAACCAGCCTTAATTTTCCTGTTTTGCTATCGTAGTAGTATGGATCTTTGTAATCAACCGACCACAGGTTAAAGCCTTTTGGAATATAGCCATTTACCATGTCCAAGGACCTCCAGCGAACCAGATCACTCCAGCGGAATCCCTCTGCTAAAAATTCATTGCTACGTTCTTTTCTAATAGCAAACATTGTTTTATCTACAAATGTTTTCCCCGAATATCTGCCCCAATCCTGTTCTTTGGCTAAATCAATTGCATTAATAGTTGTATTATAATCGGCATTAATCCCTGCCCTTGTACGAATGGCTCTCCAATATTTATCGGCTGTACCATCAATATTTCCACTTCTTAAATATGATGCTTCTATATAGTTCATGTATGCTTCAGCTGCTCTCAATACCAGAAATCCGTTGGTTTTACTAATTCCCTGATAGGAGGTTGTATAAAATAAAGGATTGAATGAAAGACCTTTGATGACATCATATCCTGTAACTGACCGATGCTCTTGGATTTCCAGCAATTGAGGTACACCCCAATAATACCCATTTTCTCTTCTTTGTCTTTCTCCTTTTGTAAACATCCTCAAACGATCGTCCCTGCCCTCCTTTTGTGTAGTGATGGTTGTATCCATTATATTGCTATATCCTGAACCAGCAGCGTAAATAGGCAGACCGTTTTTCATTACAAATCCATCTACATAATTTTTAGTAAGTCCAAAAAAATTTGGCCCGTAACTACCCAAGTACTCAACAAGATTCTGCATCATATTCTGGTCCTTGTTAAAAGCTTTCCACAACATTACCTCGGGATACTTGCTGAGATTTTCTGCAGAGAATTGATCATAATAGTCATTCCAGCCTTCCCACTGGTTACCTTGCGGTTCAATTATTCCGGAGTTTGGAGTTAAGGAGTATTTATCTGCCACTTCTTTTGCCGCTGACATCGCTTGATCTAAGAAAAAATTCACTTCTGTTGTATTATTATAAGAATATGCCTGATTCCATTCTTTTCCTTTACCAGGCCAGTTGGCCCCATCCGGTACACGGGGAGTCTTGGAATGATACTTTTCAAATGAGCCTTCATACAATGCTACTCTTGATTTGAACATCAGGACAATATCCCGGTTGAGCATTGTTTTTGCCGAATTAAAAGTTGTATTTCCCATCAACAAAGCAGCGGAATCAAGATCTGATAAAATAAATCTTGCCACAAGATTTCTAGGCTGTCTTTTACTTGCTTCTATTAATTCAGACTCTACATTTGGATAAACTTTTGTGATAATTGGGAAATCACCAAAAGACTTTAATTTTTCGAAATATGTCCAAGCTCTCCAAAAATACATCTCACCTATATGAAATTTAATCATTTCAGCATTTCCTTGAATCTGATTTGCTTGCCATTTTGGCAATACATTAGCAAAAAAGAAATTTGTATTTCTTATACCGGCAAAATCCCAACCCCCACCGGATGTAGGAACACGCCATTGATCTTTTGCGAAGCGTTGATAGCTCGGATTTCCGTTTACCATTACATCTGTATGCACATCTGCATTTACAGGCGAAGCATTCCAGCCACCTGGCACTGCGAAATTGCTATAAAGATTTAAAGAATATGCAGCAAGATCGCTCTGTGTGCTAAAATATGCTTCAGGTGTAATGGAAGATTTTGGTTGCAAGTCAAGAAACTTCTGGCAGGATCCCAGGCTTATAGCTGTGATTACAGCATAAGTAAAAAGTAGTATTAATTTATTATTTTTCATATATATATTTTATTTTGTTACACGAATTCGCTAATACATAAAATTTGTATCAGTATTTTATTGCTATTCGAGTGTAATGAGTTTTAAAAAGTTAGATTGATGCCAAATGAAATAACTTTTGATAGGGGGTACACCTTTCCTTGACCCCATGGCCCGTCAATAGCTTCAGGATCAAATATGGTGGAGAGCTTCGTAAATGTGACCATATTTTCCGCTGATATATATACTTTTGCATTCGTTAGCTTTATCTGGTTGATTATATTTTGTGGCAAAGAGTAAGATAGTTGAATGTTTTTTATACGCATATAAGCGGCATTTTGCAGGTACCGTGTCTGCGCATATTGGTTTTTATCTCCTCTATTAAAATCTGGTCTTGGATAATAGCTATTGACATTAGCTCCATACGGATCTCCCTCAGGCCGGAAAAAGTCCCAATGCTCTTTAAAACCTGCAGACTGCCACATGCCTCCATTAGCTCCCCAGAAATATGGGCCCCCTATAAATATATCTCTCTTACCTACCCCTTGTAAGAAAACGGCTAAATTAATTCCTTTCCACGTACCATCTAAAGTTATACCGTATCTGTAGCGAGGATTTGAGTTCCCTATTATTTTTCTATCGCCAGGGTTATCCAAGGTATTTGCTCCACTATTAATTTTTCCGTCTCCATTCAGATCTTTATACATAATATCTCCTGCTCCCCAGTTGTTTCCTATAGCGCTTTGATCAACTTTTGCCAAATGTGCATCCATCTCCTCCTGTGTTTTTGCTATACCGATTGTTTCGTATCCCCAGATCTCTCCGTTCAGACGGCCGATATACCAATCTCCGAGATTATAATTCTCATTGGGATATCTTGTTACTTTTTGTTGGCCATCTGACAATACAGCTTTAATACCATAATCGAACGCTCCAATATTGTCTCTCCAGCTTAATTCCAGGTCAAAGCCGTAAGACTCCATGTCTGCATTGTTTACACGTGGCACAGAAGTCCCAAGTGTTGCAGGCAGTGTAGGAGCAGGTCCTATCATATTCAATGTTTTACGGTTATAAACGTCCAAAGTTCCTGTGAATCTTCTGTTAAGCATTGCCCAGTCTACACCAATATTCCAGTCTTGTACTGTCTCCCACGTCATATCCTGACTTACTAATCCTGCCTGGGAAGCTATATTTGGTCTAATGCCGTTGGGATCAGGCAGCCAACTACTTCCTTTTACAGTATAAGGCAATGTAAGATAGAATGGATAAAGAGCTTCTGTATTTTGGTTTCCTAGTTCACCATATGAAGCTCTTAATTTCAGCATGCTAATCTTATCTTTGATTGCAGCCCAGAATTCTTCGTTAGCTATATTCCAGCCAAAAGAAGCTGATTTAAAAAAGCCCCATCTTTTATCGCCAACAAACCTTGAAGAACCCTGATAGTTGGCGTTAAGTTCAAAAAGATATTTATTGTTGAAATCATAGTTTAAGCGTCCGAAGAAAGAAGCAACAGCCCAATCTGCATAACCACCAGTTGCTCTGTCATTAGTAGTTGCTGTATTTACAGAAACCAGATTAGGTGTAATAAGTCCTTCTCTTTGTGCAGAAAGATCTCTCCTGTTGTTTTTTTCAGTATTTGATCCTACCAACATTTTAAAATTATGCACATTATTTAAAGCAAAGCTATAATCGGTATAAATGTTTGTACTGTAATAATTATCTTTCCAAGCAGCGGCATTTACCTGCGTAGCGCCTGCTGCCCTGCCATCCCATGACATTAAATACGGCTGACCAGCTACGTCATGGGCATAAACGGGCAACACCTCCCATTGACCGAAGCGGGTAAATGTTTTTATACTACCATCTGCTACAATGTTCCAGTTTCTAATTGGCGTAACGGTAAATCTTAACTGGTTTATGTAATCATTTTTTTCTTCTTCATCACGACCTCCATCACGAATTTGAATGATTTCAGAACCTATTGTAGGATATCCATTAGGATCATATGCCGGATTTGTAGGCCATCTGCGTGCAATATTATGATAGAAAAGGCCAGTCATATATGCCGGTCTATCGTAGTTTGCTCGTATCCATCGTGTATTATACATCATTTTTACCTTTTCAGTAATATCTGCATTGATTTTTCCGGTTAAGTTGTAACGATAGTATTTATCCTGACCAAACTTGTTTAATCCATTCTGTCGCATATAATTTCCTGAAACGTAATAATTCATTTTTTCGCCTCCTCCGCTCACACTTAAATTATGATCTTGTGAGGGCACCCATCTTCTATATAATGTATTAAACCAGTCTGTATTTCCAAAAGCTCCACTGTATTCGGCCCACCTATTCGCTCCTGTCCCATCGGCATTTTTAACCTCTTCAGTTCCATATGGAATCTTGCCAGCCTGAAAATCTAAAATTTTCTGCAATGTGGCCTCAGAAAATGGTCCGGCCTGACCACCATTCTCAGCAGCGCGATTAAAAAACCTTGCGAAGGTATAAGAATCCATCATTTTAGGTTGATTCAATGGATCGGAGTATCTGAAATTATTATTATAATTTATGGTTATTCTTCCTGATTTACCGGACTTTGTTGTAATTAGAATCACGCCAAATGGAGCTCTTGCACCATAAATAGCAGAAGCAGCCGCATCTTTTAGAACAGATATATTTGCAACATCCTGTGGATTCAAAGTATTTATATCACCAACAACTCCATCAATCAATACTAAAGGGCCAGAATTAGAACCTGTACCTATAGTACCTACCCCGCGAATATTCATACTCATTGTATTATTAAGTTCACCTCCATTACTATTTACGGTAAAGTTTAAACCTGGAACAACACCTTGTAAAGCCTGACTTATGTTCGCTACAGGTCTCTGCTGTAGTGCTTTTGTATCAACTGTACTTACAGAGCCTGTAAGATTTTCACGTCTTTGAGTTGCATAACCTACTACAACAATCTCGTCACCCGCAACTTGTACTGCAGGAGAAAGAGAAATATCGACCTGATCACCCCTTACATCACCGAATTCGGTTATGTATCCCACAGAGGAAAACTCAATTACATCTCCTTCCGCTGCTCTGATAGAATAATTACCCTGTGCATCCGATATTACTCCAGTAGTTCTACCCTTTACTTTAACTGATGCATTTGCAATAGGTAGTCCTGTAGTATCAGTTACTTTACCCGTAATAGTTTTTAGTGTTTGTGCATACCCTGATTGCATTATTAAAAGGACTATAATAGTTAACAGCCCATTTAAAATGAATCTTCTTTTTTTTCTCATTTCTTATTTTTTATTGGTTTTTAAATAATTTTACTGCGTTATTGTATCTGCTTTCTATTCCTGAATATATCATACATAAAGATATAATATTTTGCAAAAAAAATTAAGATATTAGCATAAATGAAATATAATGCTCCTTTCTTTTTATTAAATTTAT
Organism: Bacteroidota bacterium; assembly: GCA_023422835.1. Lineage (GTDB taxonomy): Bacteria > Bacteroidota > Bacteroidia > Chitinophagales > Chitinophagaceae > Haoranjiania > Haoranjiania flava. The sequence continues at coordinate 117,867 of JAFAGI010000025.1, forward strand.
ATGTATAAAACTAATATTTAACAATACTATATACATTATGATATTATAAATTTATAAAAATAAACGTTTACATAGAATTTTTATTAATATATCTTAAATAGCCAAATCATTGTTATAATACTAATACTGGTAGTTATTTCTAGAGGTAAATTGTGATAAAACTTTTAAATAAAAGAATGATATTGCAATAAGAGCGCATAAGTTCTTAAGTCTAATCATCCAAAAAAATGTGTGCGAGAGAAAGGGGCTTCTTAGAAGCCTAAAAATGGTGGCTAACATCTGCAAAAAAGCAGCGCTCATATTCTTAAGAATAAAAAACCGCCTCAAATCAATTTGAGACGGCTCCGCTTTACTTTTAATAACTTTATATATTATTTAGGTCCTACACCATAATCAGGATTTTGCTTATCAAACCATAAGCGTTCCCGATTAAGTATGGTTGGCGTATTAACTCCAGTAGTAAATCCTTGCTCTTGAACGGCTTTCATAGCATTTTGGAAATTTTTACTTGACTCCAGAGGCGCATTAATCATAAATCTACGTGGAATAATTAAGTCATTACCACCACTTCCTAAGAATTTTTCCCGTGGTAATATAGTACTATTTAAAAGAAATACTCCCGCTCTTCTTACTAAAGTCCACAAATCATAAGGGGTATTTGCGAAATTAATAAACTGTTGAATGTATACTTTCTCAAGAGCATTAGAAGATAAATTATAAGAAGCTTGAGCTAATAAATTATCAATTTCTCCAGGCTTTAATTTAATAGAAGCTTGAGATGCCATATCACCAGAATAAACAGGATCTGTATCATAATATGGAAACTTATTACTCTGGGCTATTGAATTCATTCTTTCAACAGACATTCTTACACCTTTATTAAGATATTCCTGTGCAGATTTAGGTAGATTAGCACCAAGTAATTTAAATTCAGCAAAGTACAAATTAGTTTCTGCAGATGAGCCTAAAATAAGATTGTATCCAGGATAGTTATCCTTTTGTTCTATTACCCTACCATTGACTTTAGTAGGGTAGGTGAAGTTAAGACCTGTACGAGTAAGAAATTCGGAGTAACTTGAAGTAGAAGAATAAGTTTTGTTAACATCTCCTATCGTAATTTTATTTCTTTCGCTTTGCTTAAAATATTCATCATATTGTGTCTCAAACGTTTTCTTTGGCGAGACAGGCACTCCATAATATCTTACCCAAGGCTCTCCCGCTCCTTTCCAGCTTGCGAAATTGCCATTAGCATCAAAGTTAATATTGTTCAAGATATAAGATGGCAAAGGTTTTTTAACATCAATAAATTGTTGAACAACCTCCGCATTAAAACCGTTTTTAGTGAAAATAAATCTTACACGAGGATCTTTATTTTGCACTAAAAAATCAACAACGTTTTTTGCGGCAGAACCTGGTTGAGTTACATTATTAGTACCATAATATTTAATGCCCCTGTTGTAAATGAAATCATCTTCGAGAGCATCCATATAACCAGCTGAAGAATTAGCTACTTCTTCTGCAATTTTCAATGCCTTTGCCCTGTCGGCGTTAATTAGACGGGCTGCAATTCTTAATTTCAACAAGTTACAGAACTTAGCCCATTTTTTATAATCCCCTTTATAAATAAAGTCCTCTACGCCAATTTCGAATCTGTTGGGCACATTAGCTGTTAGGTCATGAATAGCTGTGTCCAATTGACTTAACCAGGTATCAAATAATTTTTGTTGGTTATCAAAAACCGCAGTTAAAACAGGAGGATTTGTACTTAAGGCAATACCGGCCTCTGTATATACGATTGATCCTATATTGTCTGTAACTGTTATTGCGGGCTGAATAACAGCAGGAAAGGTTATAGCTCTCATTGCAGCCATTCTAGCTTTTTCTTCTGCCGGCATTTTATCTACTCTTAATCTTACGTCAATGGCATTAGGTATAAGATTTCTGTATAAATTCTGATTCTCGTAATTAGTCATTTCCACAAAATTTTCACTATTACCAACCCCTGTTGTAGTCAGCTGTGACCAGGGAAAAACATAGTCAAAATTATTGTAAAACCACACTATATAATCATCATTATACATACTTTCTATAGTGCGGGCTACGGAATATCTCAAGTCAGGGTTTCCAACAATTGATGGATCAGTGTTAAGGGATGCCCATTTTTCTTTGCTGCATGAAACAGAAGATAAAATGAAGACGATCAGTGTTATTCTTAATATATTTTTCATTGTTTTTATTTTATAAATCAATACCTAGGGTGAATGTATAGCTTCTGGTGTAGGGTATAAAATTACGTTCAAAGAAAGATTCTTTACTGCTTGTACCTCTAAAACTTTCGGGATTTATATGATTGGGTAAGCTATTATGCAGATATGCTACGTTACGAATATTTAATCCTAAAGTAAGATTTTTAATTGGTGTACTGCTTATCCATTTTTTAGGTAAATTGTATCCGAAATAAATATTACGCAATGCTATGTAGCTTACTTTACTAAACCAGTCGTCGTTAACAACACCTCTAGACCATGAATTATTGAAATAAGTATAATAGCTTGCGTGCACAGGCTCAACGTATCCTTTTTCATAAGCTTCTTTATAAGTCATTCCGCCTACATCCTGTTTGGTACCTGCTGGCGTTGTAACCATTTGGCCTTTATTAAAAATACCCTCTGGAATAATTCCATCTGTGAACGTCTGGCCTTTAGTATCTGCATATTGAGACGTCCAGGTTATGCCGCCATGAGCAGCATCTCTTCCGTATAAGGACGTTGACAGCCAGCCATTAGCAGTGCCATACCTATTAGAGAAAGAAGCCATATGACCTCCAAATCTTGCATCTAACTGAATCGATAAATTAAATCCTTTGTAAGATAAATCGTTGATCCATGAACCTTCGAAATCTGGTTGCATTTTACCAACTTCTTCAACTTTTCCGCTTCTTGTATAAAATGCACCTCTATTGCCATCATTCCAGGTTAAAACTTTCATTCCGTTACGAGGATCACTAATATTATTACCTTTATCATCTTTAGACTGCCAAACCAAAGGCTTGCTATCACTCATTAGCACACCATAGTCGCCACCGTCATAAGCTACTGAAGCTACTCTAAAGTTTCCATAAGACGGATCACCACCTAACACCATATATGCTCCGTAATCTTTATGCAAATTTAAAACCATTGTTCTGTTCTTCCAGTAATTAAACGTAGTATTCCATCTAAATCCGTTAGTACTTTTTACCGGAACAGCATTTACAGTTAGTTCAATACCCCTGTTTCTTAATGAACCAATATTTGTCAATAAATTATCATACCCAACTACAGACTCTACAGGTACCATGCCTATTTGATTATTGATTATATCATTATAGAATGAGAAATCGAAACCAAGTCTGTTTTGAAAGAAGCGAATATCTGCACCAACTTCGAAAGAGTTCTTTTTTTCAGGCATAATATCTTTATCAACTAAGATCGAAGAAATACCATTGGTATATACAAAATTTCCTCCATTCATTTCATATTTTCCTATTGTATAACCTTTATTTATAAAGAAAGGGTCTGTATCACTACCAACCTGTGCCCACGATGTTCTCAACTTTGCAAAAGAAATTGATTGGGGCAGTTTAAATGTTTCATGTGCTAACCAGGAAACAGATACAGAAGGATAGAAGTAAGAATTATTCCCTGTTCCATCAGAATAAACTAATGCAGAGGACCAGTCATTTCTTCCTGTAATATCTAAGAATAATTGATCTTTGTAGCCAAAGTTAGTTAAAAAATAAAGTGAGTTAATTTGTTTATTACCTTGTACTTTTCCTTCCGTTAATATATTCTTTTTAGAATTCTCTAAGAAATATTGGCCGGGAACAATCAAGCCTCCGTCTGTCCAGGATCTGGTATATGACTTGTCCTGTTTCCACATTTCACCACCTGCTACTAAGTTGAAAGACCAATTTTCATTTATATCTTTATTAATATTGGCTGTAAATTTTCCTGTTTTACTCAAATCCTCCGTGTGGCCTAATAAATACTTACCTCCATCATTTGCATATCCGGAACCTAATTCTTTATTTTCAGCCTTTGTGGTATAGTAATTCATATTACCTTCTAACATAAGTGACAACCAGTCAGTTACTTTTGCCGAAAGCTTTACAACAGGTCGCGTAACAAGATCTTTTTGGACACTGTTGTTTAAATTATAACCAAACCAAAGGCTCTTTCCTGGAACATCTGCATATTTATCGCCATAACTTCCGTTTGGAATACCCCCATGCGCAGCTTGCCAGTATTCTTTATTTTTAAATTTATCTGTGTTGTAGTAATTATTAAAAGTTCCATCAATAAAATATTCGGCCATATCATTCCTTGGATTAGAAGAAGTGGAGGTAGTAAACGATACCGACGCTTCCGCTTTTAGCCACGTTGCCAGATTGTATGCTCCACTGAATAATAATGAATTTCTCTCAAATTTATTATTAGGCAACATTCCAGTGCGGTAAGTGTAAGCATCTGATAAATAGAAATTTCCTTTTTCATTTCCTCCACTCAAAGCAACAGAAGTAGTACTTAAAATTCCTTTTTTATAAGCATTGAGCAGATTATTCCTATTTGGAGAATAAGTAGTTTCAGTACCATCATAATCTATAATTTTTCTTCCGTCAAATTTAGGCCCATAGCCTACACCTGCAGGATGTCCTATTTTAGTAGGAATACCTTTATCATTCAAATAAAATTGATTCTGGTCAAAGCGGTAATAACCTCCATTTGGATCATTTTCACCATAACTAATATATCCTGCTATATCTCCTTCTCCATATTCATATTGCAGATCAGGAATTTTATATGCATGATCAATGCCTAAGGTTTGTTTAATAGATACTCCTATTCCTTTCGCACCAGCACCATCTTTAGTAACTATGATAATGGCACCATTCATACCACGAGAACCATATAAAGCCGTAGCTGCTGCACCGCGTAAAACGGTTACGCTCTTATAATCATCTGGATTTAAATTTTTGAGCATATTACCAAAATCATCAGAACTTGTATTCCAGTCTGCAGAGGCATTTGAAATGCTATTTTCTAAAATTACACCATCCACTACAAAAATGGGCTGATTATTATTAGAGTTTAAAGATGAAACACCTCTCAACTGTATTTTTGAATTCCCAAAAAGTCCTCCATCCGAGGTTGTAATACTAACACCAGGAGCCTGACCTTGCAAGCTTTGAACAGGATTTACAGTATTGGTTTTAGCTAAATCATCTCCCTGAATAGTTGTCATTCCATAACCAATTTTTCTGTTTTCTCTTCTGATGCCGAGTGCTGTAACTACGATTTCATTACCTGCTATTGTGACCTCAGGCTGCATAGTTATATCAACTATATTACCCTTAACTTCACCATATTCAGTAATATAACCCACATAAGAAAACTCTAGAACATCTCCATTTTGTGCTTTAATAGAGTATATTCCATTCATATCTGAAACAACCCCAGTTGTTCTTCCTTGTACTTTTACTGACACATTAGGTAATCCCGTGCCACTTGTATCAGTTACTTTCCCCGTAACCGTCCGCTGGGTTTGTGCAAACCCTGTTTGCAATAATAAAAGGGTAAATATGCTTAACAACCCTTTTAAAATGAGTGTTCGTGTTTTTCTCATTTTTTTTTCTTTTATTGTTATTGAATTAAAGTCTTTATATTTTTAATCTGTTATTTTAGTCTCCCTGCCGATCATTTTGCGCAGCTTCTCTTTCTGCCGGGCTTCCTGGTATATTTCTTCAACATTAGACATTACCAATATAGCTGCACCTATCAGTTCAGATTCGTAGCCCATCTTAGAAACACTGATTTCTGTAAAACGCGCAAGCTTGGGTATGCACATTTCATTCAAAGCTTGCTGCATCGGCGTGAGCCAAATGTTGCCCATCAAAGCACCTCTTCCGCTGAGGATTATCTTGCCGGGATTAAACAAGTGAATCAGTATAGCTATGCCGCTGCCAATGTTGTAGCCTACTTCTGAAATCAGCTCTATGGCAAGGCTGTCTCCATTGGTAACCGCATCTGCAAACAACTTGCTCTTCTCTTCGTAATTTTTATCTGCCGTAAGCCTACCTGCCATAGAACTCTGCTTACCTTCTTTTATCCTCTCTTCCGCAGCATTGATCATGTAGATAAAAGAAGACTCTGTTTCAAGGCAACCGATCTTGCCGCAACTGCAGAGCTTACCATTTTTAAACATGGGTATATGGCTGAACTCTCCGGCGAAACCATTTGCGCCCCTGTACAGCTCTCCGTTAATAATAATGCCTAAACCTACACCCCAGTTGAAGTTGATGATCATGGAGTTATCAGTGGCCGAGCCGAAATAATACTCTGCCAGAGCTATAGAACTGGAGTCGTTCTCTATAAAAACAGGAATACCGGTACTGATCTTAATCTGCTTGGAAATATTAGCTCCTAAAAATGTATAGTTATGCCCCGCCTTCGGATCAACAAAACCCGGCATGCCTATGCCTATGCCTGCTATGCGGTCTTTGTCTATCTCAGAATCTTTAATAACTTTTACGATTGCTTCAGTAAGCGTCTGCAGCGCTACATAATTGTTGGTAAGGGGCAGCTCTACTTTGGTTACAGGCGTTACAAAATTATTGTGCATATCCATAATCACTATGCGCGTGATCAGCTGGTCCATGGCTACCGAAACTATATACATTAAATCTTTGCGCAATCTATACATCAGCGGGCGCCTGCCACCACTGGAAAGTGCGTAACCATTCTCTTCAACGATCTGATCATCAATCATCTCATTGAGAAACTTGCTGGTCAATGACAAGCTTTTATTCATCTTTTTGCTCAGTTCCATACAGGATATGTTACCAGCAAAATATACTTCGCGTATTATTGAACTTTTATAAGAAACTTCTTTCATGGACACATCATTTAAACTGATGTTAGTATTATTCAAAGACAAAGTAAAATAACTTTTATCAAAAAAACAAAATGTTTTTATAATAATATAATTATTTAGATAAAATTAGTTAACTAATAAACTATAAAAAAAATTTTTTTAACTATACATCGAATATTATTTTACACAATAAATAATGGAAATTCATTGAGAATCAGTAAGAACGACTGTTCTTATACTTAAAACACGCCTTAATGCTTTTAAAGATTTATTGCTATATTAGCTGTATAAAAAAGTTTTATGCCCCACGAAGCTATTTCGGCGTTTGATATCTTTAAAATAGGAATAGGCCCGTCCAGTTCCCACACGCTGGGGCCCTGGAAAGCGGCTATGAAGTTTATAGATGGTGTGAAAGAAAAATATACTTTATCTGCCGTAAATAAATTGCAGGTATTGCTGTATGGCTCGCTGGCTAAAACGGGTAAAGGCCATGGCACTGACCTGGCTGTAAAAATGGGCTTGCTGTATGAATGCCCAGAAACTACTCCTGTAGATGATATCTATACCAAAATGGAGCAGATTGAAAAAAGTCGCAAACTAAAGCTGGGTGGCGTGGCAGCAATAGACTTCCATCCGAATGAAGATATTATTTTTCTGTATGAAGAAAGCTTGCCTTTTCACCCCAACGCCTTAAGCTTTCTGGTAACGCTGCAAAACGGGGACTCGTTCAGCGAAACCTGGTACTCAACCGGTGGCGGTTTCGTGGTAAAGGAAGGCGACACCAACGATCTGAATAAAAATTTCTCGGAGCTGGCTTTCCCTATAGATGACGCCAAAGATCTTTTATTCTGGTGCATCAAAACAGGTATGCCAATCTACAATATTGTATTGGAAAACGAACAAAGCTGGCGCAATGAAGAGGAAACAAAAAAAGGCATGCTGCACATTTGGGAAACCATGAAGTCATGTATTTACAGGGGCGTGCACCAGAAAGGAGAATTGCCTGGCGGGCTGCATGTAAAAAGACGTGCTTATGACCTCAATGAAAAACTGGTAGATAAAAGAGTATACACCTCTTTTGAAGAATGGATTACAATCATTAAAAATTCTTCCACGAATTTCCAGTCCATACTGGACTGGATCAGTTGCTTCGCTTTAGCGGTGAACGAGGAAAACGCTTCTTTCGGTCGCGTGGTTACAGCCCCTACGAACGGCGCAGCAGGCGTGATTCCTGCGGTGCTGCTCTACTACATTATTTTTGCAAACGGAAATGACGATGAGAAAATCATTCACTTTTTACTGACCGCATCGGAGATCGGCAGCATTTTCAAAAAAGGCGCTACTATTTCGGCTGCTATGGGCGGTTGCCAGGCAGAGATAGGTGTGTCTTCAGCCATGGCAGCGGCTGCGCTTACCGAGAGCCTGGGAGGCACGCAAAAGCAGGCATTAATGGCGGCGGAAATAGCAATGGAACATCATCTTGGCCTCACCTGCGACCCGATTGGAGGACTGGTGCAGGTGCCTTGTATTGAAAGAAATACAATGGGCGCTATCAAAGCCATTATGGCTTCCCAGCTTGCGCTGCAAAGTTCTCCAGACTATGCAAAAGTATCGCTGGACAAAGTAGTGAAAACTATGTGGGACACAGCATTGGATATGAACAGCAAATACAAGGAAACTGCTGACGGCGGCCTGGCCATCAACGTACCTTTAGGCATGAAAGAATGTTAGCCATACATATATTTTTTGGAGATTTAAATCTCCAGATACGGTTTGGACATTGCAAATAACGAACAGCTTATTCATCTGCGGAGCTACAATCCTATCTCCTGCCTTCATAATATCCCATACAATATCCCCAGCCGTTATCGCAGGAGGCGACAGAATAGCTCTTCACACCGTCTTCGCTTTGAAGAACATATCACCAATGCCATACAGCCGTTTAGAAGCAACCGCAGAATTACGGATTTATAAAGACGCTCGGCTTCAGGCACTAGCGGACGCTTGCGCCTTTAGCCAATTCTCTTGAAATATATATTTTTTATCTAAAGAAAACTTTGTGTATCCCTCGCACCCACTGTGTTTAAAGAACCACATAGGAAGCTATGTCAGGTAAAACACCTGGCATGGTTGCGAACATAGGACGACGCAAAGAAATAATGCTGTTAATAGACAAACAAGCTATCAAGTGAACATAACAAGAACTACACAACCAACAATTAAACAATTAAACAATCAATATCACAACATAATAATACCAGCACTCTTTTACAATCCCCAGGTCCTTCCTTTCATAATTGCCGGAACGCCATCGCTCAGCCACGGAGCAGTCGGAGCATCTTTTAAAAGCCAGTCAAAAAATTGTTGTTCACGTACGGAAATATCTTTCCTATTCTTTCGCTGCATAAGATTGTGTTCCTCATCATTGTAATTCAATAACCATACAGGCTTATCAAGCCTGCGCATGGCAGTAAACATCTCTATTCCCTGGTACCAGGGCACCGCGCCGTCATTATCATTGTGCATAATAACCAGAGGTGTATTTATAGCCGGAACATAAAACAGCGGTGAATTTTCTTTATACAATTCCGGTTTTTCCCAAATAGTAGCGCCAATACGGCTTTGCGTCTTCTCATACTGAAACTGCCTGTTCATACCGGTTTGCCACCTGATGCCACCGTAAGCACTGAACATATTTACAACGGGTGCGCCCGCCCAGGCAGCTTTGTACAGATTTGTCCGTGTAATTAAATGTGCAGTCTGGTAACCTCCCCAGCTCTGTCCCTGCAAGCCAAGCCTGGTACTGTCTACATACCCAAGCGCGGTCAGGGCTCTTGTGCCGCTGACAATATAATCATAAGCTGACTGACCCGGATAACCGGTTTTGTACCAGATATCCGGCACAAAAACAATATAGCCTCGGCTTACGAAGAAGCTGATGTTTAATCTGGAAGGTGTAGGCGCCGGCGCAATATAGTCATACAACGTTTCATTATTTCTTTCATAGAAATATACAATCATCGGGTATTTCTTGGATGCATCAAAATCTTCCGGTTTATAAACAATGCCTTCGGTAACTTTTCCCGTGTAAGCAGTCCATTTAAACAATTCGGCCGTACCCCAATTATAATTCACCTGCTGGGGATTTATAGAAGAAAGTTTTATTTCTTTACCTGCATGCACATATACATCCGGAGATTGTATGTAATTTTCTTTTGTATAAAGAAACACGCGTGCATCTTTTGCCTTGGTAAGTGAGCGATACTTCACCGGCTGAAATTCAGTAATATTGCGCCATACAGTACGCTTGCCGGAAATAGCCAGCTCTGCATAAAGGTTTTGTTTGGTCTCTTCGCTAAACCTGCTAAAGTACAGAGGCGATTTCAGATCAATGAATTTTTCATCATCATCTACTTTTATATACCTGGAAGATATTTTCCCGGCTCTTCCGGAAGGGAATAACAATGAAGATTTGCCGGTAGCAACCTCTACTTTCCAGGTATCATACCTGTCATAAATTAGTACAAATGCATCATCCCTGGTCCATCCGGCAATACCGTGATTGTCCGGGTTCATAGGCATATCATTATCCTCATCATATACCGGGTAAGGAATATCGACAGTTTTTAAATCATTTTTTTCTGCATTATAAATGCTATATTTTTTTGCATTGGCATCATATAGCAAAAGATATTTTCCGGTGTAAGAGTCATATGTATTGCCTTCGAAATTTTTTATGATAAGCTTTTTATCACCGATCAGCGAATTAACTACATAAATATCTTTAGCAAGATAACCTGCCCATTGCAAAGCAGGTGTATAGGCATTGGTAGAAATCAGATAAAAATATTTACCATCACCCTCTTCAGTAATATCAGCTTTTGAATAGGTACTGTCCTCGAGCTGATACAGATTATCATTCATAACATTCCATACTGCCTGGAAACTTCTTTTCAGGTCGTCTTTCAAATTTGATAACTGCATGGTTTGCAGTGCATAATCTTTGTGGCTCCAGATGTCTACATTCACCCTTTCGAACTCAGGCAAAGCTGTATCTTTTAGCGGCAAAATATAGTTTGTACCAAAAAAGAGCAAATCTCCCTTTTTACTGAATTTAAGCCTGCTATTCTCACTTATCCCCCAACCCTGCTTCATTCCTTTTGAATGGCGGGTAGCTATTTTTTGTGCAACATTCTTTCTAGGCGTATAATAATAAAGGTCGTAAAACTTCCGCAATGATTTTTCACTACTGTATTTTTCAGCTAAAAAAGCAAGCTGATTTTCTTTTTCATCAAATATCATGGAGCGCACATCATTCAACGATCGCAGAATAGTATCGGTCTTCAGTGTATGGAGGTTTACAACGGCAACCGCCTTCTTCTTAGTGGTATCTATTGCATCTTTCAAGCTTATAGCAACATAATTACCCTTTGCGCTAAATTGGCAATCCTCTGCATTGTTGTATTTTAAAACTATATTTTTTAAAAGATTCTTTACAATAAGCTGATTTTTATTAAGCGTATCAGCTTTGCTTTGAGGGGTGTCTTTTTTTACAGGAACAGTATTCAATCCCTTTGCTTGTGCCAGTTTTACAATCTGCTGCAAACTATCAATATTTCTTTGCAGTGTTGTAATAGCTACTACCGAATCTTTTTTAGGTATTTTTTCTTTTTTCTTTTCAGAAATATCAACGGTATATGCCAGCCAGGGCCCGGCTTTTTCCGGTAGTCTGAAACTTTTTACATCTGCTATTTTTTCTATTTTTCCAGTAAGCAAATTCACAATAGCAAGACTGTCCTTAGGCATTTCATCCGATTTTTTCTTATCGATCTTCGCCTGCCGAATAGCTTTATAAAAAGGCTTTATTTTGCAAACAAAATAATTTCCTTCTTTTGTAAATTTGCCTGCATAGCCTCTTGGTATTTCTGCCAAACCATTACCATTCTTATGCTTCAGTACCATGAGCGAATCGCCTTCCTGTGGGCAAATCATGTAAGCGAGGTATTTACCGTTATCACTCAACTGTAAAAACCGCGCAGATTGCCACCCATCGTACACACCATGATCCAGGGGTTTCTTTTGTGCCGTTGAAAACAGAGGAAATAATAAAACAGATATAAAAATGAACTTTTTAATTCTTAACATGAATATACTTTTTTGAATACATACAAATATAATTGTGAGAAGCTTATATTTCAAGACTATAACACTCTTTCTTCATCGCTGTCATGAAAATAACGCCAGACTTTTGCTGCACGCGATGCTCCAATCTCTGCAGTAAGCTCCCGTTCAGTAAGCTGTTTAATCTGCGCTACAGACCGGAAACGCTTCAACAGTTGCTGCGCAGTATTTTCGCCAATACCGGGAATTTCTTCCAACTCATTTTTGAAAGTGCCTTTCGAACGTTTATTCCTGTGAAAGGTAATACCAAAGCGGTGAACCTCATCCCTTATTCGCCTGATTAATTTCAGAGAATCGGAATTCCAGTCGAGCTTCAGGGATTCTGTATCATTGGGGTAAAAAATTTCTTCCTCATTTTTTGCCAGGCCTATCACCAGCATTTTATGCTGCAGGCCAAGCGCTGTCACTGCCTCCATTGCAGAGCTTAACTGCCCCTTTCCACCATCAATAACTACTAACTGAGGCAGGGGCTGATCTTCTCTTAACAGGCGGCTGTAACGCCTGTGCACAGCTTCTTTCATCGTGGCAAAATCATTGATGCCTTCCACTGTTTTTACGTTGAAATGCCTATAGTCTTTTTTAGAAGGAATGCCATCCTTGAAGCATACCATCGCAGACACAGGATAAGAGCCCTGGAAGTTAGAGTTATCAAAACACTCAATGTGCGCCGGAAATTCAGGAATCTGCAGGTCTTCCTGCAATTTGTACAATACTTTTTTGCGGTCCATATCCTCATGGCCTTCAAGGTTCAGTATCTTTTTCTTTCTTAATTCTTCTTTGAAATAGTTTACGTTTTTATCGGAAAGGTCTAGCAGTTGCTTCTTTTCTCCACTTTTAGGTACCGTAATTTTTATATGATCACCCGGGTAATCTATCGGGAAGGGCACAACAATTTCCGTTGCGGGGCTGTTAAATTCTTCGCGCAGGTTTATAGCAGCAAATGCAAGCACTTCATCTTCACCCTCATCCAGCTTCGTTTCCAGTTCTACGGTGTGAGTGTTAATGATAGTACCATTTTCCACCATCAGGTAATTTACATAAGCGATATCACCATCTTTCAAAACTGAAAATACATCCAGTGTACCCAGCCTTGCGCTCACAATTACAGAGCGTGCCTGGTATGCCTCCAGATGGCTTATTTTTTTCTTAACCAGTTCTGCTTTTTCAAATTCCAGATTCTCTGCATGTTGCTGCATTTCTGCTTTTAACTGGTGCAGCAAAGGCGTAAGATTGCCTTTTACAATTTGCCTGATCTGTTGTATAGACGCTGCGTAGTCCTCTTCGGTCTGCAGGCCTTCGCAAGGGCCTTTACAGTTTCCTAAATGGTACTCAAGACATACTTTGAACTTCCCTTTAGCTATATGGTTTTGTGTGAGGTTTAGTTTACAAGTACGCAATGGGATGGTTTCTTTTATAAAGGCAAGTATCTCCCGAACGCGATGTACACTGGTTATGGGGCCTATGTATTCAGAGCCGTCGCGGATCTTATTCCGCGTAAGATATACTCTTGGAAAGGGTTCTCTTTTTACCACGATGTAAGGATACGTTTTATCATCCTTGAGCATGATATTAAACTTCGGCTGGAATTGTTTAATAAGTGAATTTTCCAGCAGAAAGGCATCCTGCTCTGTATCAACAATGGTGAATTCTATCCTGACAATCCGCAATACGAGTTCGTGTGTTTTATAGCCGGCATTATTTTTATTGAAATAAGAGGTTACACGCTTGCGGATGTTTTTGGCTTTACCTACATAGATAAGATTATCTGCCGCATCGTAATATTTGTAAATACCTGCGTTATTCGGGATAGTGTGCACAATCTGTCGGAACTCATCAGCAGTCATCACGCAAATTTAGCAAATACAGAACTTAGATAAAAATTAAGGTTTAGGCTTGCTGAAGCCATGTGCAGCGCAAGCCAATTATCATATTAAAACATGTAGAAGAGATATGCTGCTTACCAGTGTATATTTATCACCAGCTATATTCTTTCACAGTATCAACAAATGCCTTCGCATGGTCTACCGGGATATTAGGCAATATCCCATGGCCAAGGTTGGCTATATGCCTGCCCCAGCCAAATTTCTGCAGCATTTCCCTGGTTTCTTTCTGTATCACAGGTATTGGCGACAGCAGTTTAGCCGGATCGAAATTTCCCTGCAACGTCACGCTATCTCCTGCCAATGCACGCGCAGCCTGCGGTTCAATGCACCAGTCTATTCCCAGTCCGTGCGCACCTGTGGCAGCCATTTCGCCAAGGGAACTCCAGGCTCCTTTGGCAAATACAATGGTTGGCACTTCTTCTTTCAATGCCTGTACAATCTGCCGGATATACTGCAATGAGAAAATTTCAAAATCCTGTTTGCTGAGCAGCCCGCCCCAACTATCAAAGATCTGTACAGCATCTGCGCCGGCAGCAACCTGGCCTTTTAAATAAGCGATGGTTGTGTCTGTGATCATCTGGAGCAGGGTATGTGCCAAAGCAGGCTGTTGGTAACAAAAGCCTTTGGCCTCGTCAAATGTTTTACTGCCTTTGCCTTGTACCATGTAGCACAGCAAAGTCCACGGAGCGCCGGCAAAGCCTATGAGCGGCACGCGCCCGTTGAGTTCTTGTTTGATTAATTTAATAGCCTCAAAAACATAACTTAATCTTTCATGCACATCGGGCACAAAAACGCGGTTGAGATCATCGCTTGTTTTTACAGGCGCGGGCAGCCAGGGGCCCATTTTTTCAACCAATTGTACCTCCAGTCCCATTGCCTGCGGCACTACAAGAATATCTGAAAATAAGATAGCAGCATCTACTCCTACAATATCGACAGGTTGTAAAGTGATTTCACACGCCAGCTCAGGATTCTGGCAACGCTCAAAGAAAGAATACTTTTCACGAAGCTTAATATACTCGGGCAGGTACCTGCCCGCCTGACGCATCATCCACACAGGCGTCCGCTCTGCCGGTTCGCCTAAAAGTGTTTTTATCAATAAATTGTTCTTTAAAGTAGTATCTTTTTTCATGTGTATTTATTTAGTTCGCCGCTTTGCGGCTGTTTTTAATGGTCACATGGAATAACTCTGGTTTTTAGATTAAACACTCATTCCTGGTTGGTGTAGATTCCTAATCTTTATGGTTATTTCATGTGTTAATATTTAATTTTTCTGTTTCCACACGAAATAACCAAAACCTTAATTCTTTATTATCATTCCCGGGTGGTATGCAGCTTTGCTTATGGCTATTTCATGTGTGTATTATTTCATCCTTGCAAAATATAGATAGTATTTTATTATTTCACGCAAAGCCCGCAAAGGAATTGCGCTAAGCTCGCTAAGATGTTGTTTATTTTCAATTTCCATAAGTATTACTTTGACTTGGCGCTCTCTGCATAAAAATACTTGGTGCACTTTTCGTGAACCTTCTTATTCTTTATCCCGGAAAAAATAACCATATGCTATGTCAACCAATTCCTCTTCTGAAGGAAAGCTGCACTCTGAAATATTGCCTGAATAATTCTTCAATGCCTTGGTAGTGGATGGTCCTATTGAAAATAACGTTGTTTCTTTAGATATACGGTTTACTGAAAAATAACTTTCTACACCGCTGGGGCTGAAGAACAGTATGCCATTAAAATTCTCATCCAGCCGTACCGGCGTTAGAGAAGTTCTATACACGACTATTTCCTGTAAATTAAAACCTGCATGCATCAATGCACCGGGTATAGTATCCAGCCGCCTGCTACCTGAAAAAAACACAATATGCCGTACATCACTATGCGTCAAGATCTTTTCGGCCAATAATTCACCGGTTGGTGAGCTGTCTAAAATTTGAACTTTGGTAAATAATTTCTCTATCGTTTTGCGGGTTTTTCCATTGATGCAAAACACCTTCCACTTTGGCTGGAACTGTAGTTTTTCTGCAACCGCATAAACAGCATTCGCACTGGTAAAAATCACATGCAGCCCTTGCTGGGCAAGGCTGTTTACCAGTCTGGCATCAGCATCGGTTAATATACTTTCAGTTTTAATGAAATTGTGCTGGAATACTGATGCGCCTTTGTTTTCAAGCATAGCTGCACTTGCCTGCGAAAGTACTTTGGTAGACAATATCTTGATGTGGCTCTGCAAAATATTATTTATTTATTGAGCGTATCTGTTCAACAATTTTATCTGCACCATTTGCCAGGAGCTCCTGAGCACAGCCAATGCCAACCTCGGTTGCATCGTGCAAATCCACTTCTTTTTCAATTTCCAGTATTTCGCTTCCGTCTAAGGCAATGATATTGCCGCTAAACTTCAATTTATTGTTTTCTACCTGCGCCAAAGCTGAAACAGGTGTGGAACAGCCGCCCATTAATGTTTTCAGGAAGTCGCGCTCATTGTTCACACACAGCATTGTATCCTGATCGTTGAGAGGTGCGCATATTTCTTTCACTTCCACGTCCTCTTCCCGGCAAACAACCGCTATAGCGCCCTGCGCTGGAGCCGGTAGCATCCAGTCGATCTCTATTGCATAAGCCGGGCGTTCGTCCAGCCGTTCTAAACCGGCAGCAGCGAATATTGCGGCATCCCAATCATTATTCATAAGTTTCTGCATACGAGTCTGCACGTTACCACGCAGGTTCTCAACCCTGATCTTAGGAAATTTATTCAGCAAAGCTGCTTTTCTTCTTACTGAACCCGTAGCGATCACACCCTCTGCAATCCTTTGCTCATCTACATCTGAATAAAAATATTTTTCCAGCACGTGCTCATTCTTATATACAAATAGATCTTTGTAATTAGCTCTTTTTAAAACTGCAGCCGTTGCAATACCCTGGGCCAGTTGCGTAGGCACATCTTTCATAGAATGTACGGCTATATCAATTTTATTACTCAGCAGGTAAGCATCGAGCGTTTTGGTAAACACGCCCTGCACGCCAATTGCATACAATGGCGTTACCAGGTCAAGATCGCCTTCACTTTTTACTTTTACCAATTCACACACACAGCCTTTGATTTCAAGCATTGCTTTTACCTGCGATGCCTGCCATACGGCTAACCTGCTATCGCGTGTTCCGATGCGGATGATTTTTTCCATTAAATTCTCAGGATGATTTTTTCTGCGCAATAAAATCGTTCAAAGCCTCCAGGTAAATACAACCTGGCCTGTGGTCGGCGCGCATTTTTACAGCCATTGTTTTTATTACACGATGAACGGTCATGTCTTTTTCCTGCTGATTGTAATCCATTACAAAAACTTTATTGTTCAGATCAAGCATTTTTTGTTTTGCAGTGCGAATCAGCGGTGCGTTTTTACGCTGTTTGTACCAATTGTAAAATTCGTCTGCATGCTCCATGATGATCTTCTTAGCTTTCGGCACTTCGGCCTCGCGCATTTCCAGGGTTTCATCATTGATCTTTGAAAGATCATCAACGTTTGCAAGGGAAATATGTTCCAGCTCCTTTACGTTCACATCAATATTGTTGGGTACAGAAAGGTCTATTAATATTTTGTTACCGCAATCTTTAAAATCTTCTTTGTTCAACACGGGTGTTTCTGCGTTCGTTGCCACGATTACCACGTCAGCTTTTCGCAACTGCTCGCTATAATTTTCGAACGGTGCATAATCAATGTCAAGGTCTACTGCCAATGCCTGTGCTTTTTCGTTGGTACGATTTACAATGGTAATATCTTTTACTTTCAAATAATCTTTCAGGTTCTTACAGGTATTCTTCCCGATCTTGCCAGCTCCCATTATGATCACTTTTTTGTTCCTGAAAGATTGTTCGGTTTTCTTTAAATATTGTATTGCAGAGAAAGCTACAGAGATGGTGCCACCGCTGAGCTTTGTTGTATTCTTAATAATCTTAGACGCCTGAAACGCAGTGTTGGTAAGCCTCTCCAAAAAAGAAGAAATAGTACCGCACGCTTTTGCAGTCTTTACCACGCTTTTGAGCTGACCTACGATTTCATAATCGCCCAGTATCTGCGAGTCAAGACCTGCAGAAACATTAAACAAATGCTCGGCAGCAAAGCAGCCATTCTTGATATAGCCTTTTTCAAGCAAAACCTCTTTGGAGCCTTTTGTAAATTCACACAGCAGGTCCACAAGATCTGAAGCCTGGTCTACTACGCCGTAAACTTCGGTCCGGTTACAGGTAGATAAAACAAAAAGGTCTGTATAATTGAGCGATTTGGCTTTGCCCAGCAACATGAGGTATTGCTCAGGAGATAAAGCAAAACTACCGCGTACGCCAATGTCGTTTTTCTTATAATTAATGCCCGCTACAAATAAGTGTTGAATATCCATTAAGCACGTTTCAGTTTCTCTGTCATTGTAAATCGACGACAAAGTTAACCATTAACTTTTTGTTGGCATGGGCAAACTGTCACTCCAATGTCATATTATTTAACGTATTCAGCTTTTGCACCACACCTTCACGCCTGAGGATCAGATATCCCAGCCGGTCGTTGCTGATGCCGTCTTTAAGTTTGTAGCTGAATTTAAGATAATCGTCCTCACCCACTTCCGTTTCAAAGTATTTAAACTGGATATTCGGATACTGCTTCAGGTTATCCCCGATCTCGTATAAGTGGGTAGATAAAATGAACAACGCATTTTCAATTCTGCGGAAACCTTCTATCACCGCTGTACTGCATTTCATAGCATCCTGTATGTTCGTGCCTTTAAACAATTCATCTATAAGAATGAGCCAGTTCTTGCCGTCTGTAATTTTATCAATGGTTTTGTTGATGCGCTGTACTTCGTTGTAGAAATAGCTTTCACCTTTCAGCGTGTTGTCGGATATATCAATATTACTAAGCAAGCCGTCAAACCTGCTTATCCTGGCGCTATCCGCAGGCACAGCCATGCCAATGCTGGCCAGGTAAACCGTGATCCCCACAGCACGTATAAAGGTGCTCTTGCCTGCCATATTTGCACCAGTAAGGAACATGAAATTATTTTTTTCTGAAATAGAAAAATCATAGCCTACCGGATTTACCAGCAAAGGATGCCAGAGATTTTGTGCGGTGATATAAGGGCGGTTGCTTTCTACCACCTCCGGGAAGCTAAAACCGTGGCGAATACAGGCTTGTGCCATGCTGTACCATGCGTCCATTTTATAAAATATGGTTTCCAGTTCGCGCACGTCGTTCTTTGACCTGTAGAAGTAAAAGCCTGCTTCAATAATCACCGAAGCAGGAATTTTCCTATCGTTGTGGTAGTTTTTTACTTTTTGAAACAGCGGCTTTGCCAGCAGCATCTTAGCCCTGTCTACAGTCACTTTTAAAATTAGCGGGTTATCGTCATCATCAAGCAATTCTATAAGCTCATACATTCCCTTGATAAAGGAAAGCATATGCTTTACTGAGTAGCGGGCTACCACATAATCTCCCCTGTTGAACAATGTATAGAAAAAAGTTTCCATAGCGCCGGCGCTGTGAGGAATAGATGCTATAGGGCTTTCATAATATTTATCCAGCACCATCATGGTACCATTGGTAATCGTCGCGGGAAATTCAGGGAGTTTTTCCATGAACTTTTTCAGTATCTGCTGTGTGGTGTGTATTTTACCAATATCGTCAAAAGGGTTGCTAACAAAGAACTTCAGCCAGTCTCGCCCGCCGGTGGTGCGTGTGTAGTCCAGCAAATGCAAAACACTTTCTTCTTCAATTTTAGAAAAAATACCCAGGTCGGTCAGTGTGGTTCTGTCTATTTGCATAACTGTAGTTTTAATCCCAGGCCGGGTTAATGGCTTTGATCAGTTGCTTACCCTGCTTATCATACAAATAAAGAAAATGGCCTTCAAGCTTGTAACTTGTAATGGACGGTGAAATCTCCACAAACTTACTTTCCATGGCCATCTGCCCTTCGCAGTACTTATAGGTATAGTTTACCTGGGAAAAGGAAATTGTGCCGTTGTTTTTTATCGTGGTTTTCCAAAATAAATGATTGCAATCCAGGCTCCCTGTTGAATTTTCAGGGTTGCTAAGATCAATATGGGCATTTACTTTCATCAATTCTTCTTTAGTAAAGCCAGGCATTTCTGTCACCATCCATTTTGATTGCAGTGGTTGAGAAGATCCTGCCTGCTTGCTGCAAGCGTTACAGAAAATACTGCAGATGACTACTGCTGCTGTCACTAAAACAATTTGTTTCATGTTAATATTTAATTTTTTTCTGTTCGCCACACGGAATAACCATTTTTTTAGATTCAATACTCATTCGTGGTTGGTAGCGCCTAAAGCGAAATGACTATTTCCATATCGATTTTATTTTCTGTTGAATAATAATCGTTCTCCTTTATAAGATTCATCAAACACACCATTTCCATAAACGAGATGGCCGTTTACAAAAGTTTTATCAATGGTTGAAGAAAAAGTGAAATGTTCCAGCGGGCTCCATTGACATTTATACAAAATATTCTCGGGCAATACTTCTTCTTTCTTATTCATGTTCACCAACACCAGGTCTGCAAAATATCCCTCCCGGATAAAGCCGCGATCTTTTACCTGGAAGCAGGCAGCTACATTGTGCGACATTTTTTCCACTACTTTTTCAAGAGATATCTTTCCTTTTTGTACATAATGAAGCATCAACTGCAATGAATGCTGCACCAGCGGCAGGCCGGCGCTTGCCTGTTCATATGAAGCGTCGCTCTGCATGCATATGGTGCCGCGCGGATCGCGCTTTAAATTTTTCTCGCTAAGCAGGTGCGGTGCATGGTCGGTAGCAATTACATCAATTCTGCCGTCGAGCAGGGCATTCCATATAGCGTCCTTATTGGATGCTTCTTTAATGGCGGGATTGCATTTGATCTGGTAATGAAAATCTTCATAATCATCTGCTGAAAAATGCAGGTGATGTACACAGGCTTCGGCAGTTATTCTTTTATCTTCCAGCGGCAGCATATTGGTAAACAACTGTAACTCTTTTGCTGTGGAAATATGCAATACATGCAGGCGACTGCCGAATTTTTTAGCGTATTGCACCGCCTTGAAAGATGATTCAAAACATGCTTCCTCATCGCGGATCACCGGATGGTCAGCCGGCTCCAGCTTGCCCTTCCGGGCTTTTAGTTTTTCGTAATTGGCCTTGATGACCGATTCTTCTTCGCAATGCGTGGCTATTAGCAACTCGCTTCCTGAAAAAATCTTTTCCAGCGCAAGCGGGTTATTTACGAGCAGGTTGCCTGTAGAAGACCCCATAAAAATTTTCACACCGCAAATCTCGTTTTTCCTGTCATTGGCTTTTAATATTTCTTCAATATTATCATTAGAAGTGCCCAGGTAAAAAGAATAATTTGCCAGTGATGTTTTTTGTGCAGTAAGGTATTTATCATCCAGCAAAACATGGGTAAACGCCGGCGGCATTGTGTTGGGCATTTCCATAAAAGACGTAACACCGCCTCTTACTGCTGCTTTTGATTCTGTATAAATACTGGCTTTATGAGTAAGGCCCGGCTCGCGAAAATGCACCTGGTCGTCGATCACGCCCGGCAGCAGATGAAGCCCTTCGCCATCAACTTCTTTGACCTTAAAGTTAACGTTAATATTCTGCGAGATTCTTTCAATTCTCTGATTCCTGATCAGCAAATCAGCATTTATTGATTTACCTTCGTTTACGATTTGTATATTTTTTATAATATAATCATTCATATGCGTAAAAATTATTTCTTTAAGCAACTGCTTGGCGTTGTTTTATTGTCAGGCTTCTGCCTTGCATCCCACGCGCAAACCGACAACATAGAATTACACGATAAACAAACACGATTGATCAATCGTTTAGACATTAAACTCCGCGGCGATTCTGTTATGCAATTTACAACAGTTAAACCTTTTGACCGAAAAAGAATGACTGAAAGAATAGAGCTGATAGATTCGCTGGATAAACTGGGCCTGCTGGATGATGCGCTTACCAATGTGGACAGGTATAATATCCGCAGCATGCTGATGAATAACTCCGAATGGACGCAAAATTACTACGACTCCTTTAAGGTGGATAAACCATTCCTGAAAAAACTGTTTCGGACGCCTGCCCATCTTTACGCCGTTGATAAGCGTGAAAAATACAGCCTCGTAATAGATCCGCTGCTGAACCTTCAGTACGGCCGCGCTACCGGTACAACAACATTTGTAAACACCAGGGGCATCAGGATCAGGGGACAGGTAGACAGAAGGTTCGGCTTCTACATTCACCTGAATGACAACCAGGAAAGAGATCCGCTGTATGTAAGGAATTATACGGCTGCACACAGAGCGCTGCCTAATAAAGGCTACTATAAATATTTCGGCAAAAACAGTGATGGCTATGACTTCTGGGACATCCGGGGCGGGCTTACATTTCATGCCGGCAATTACGTGGATTTTCATATAGGCCACGACAGGTTTTTTATTGGCAACGGCTACCGGACTACCTTCCTGAGCGATTTCAGCGCGCCATACCCTTTCCTGAAAATGAATGTACAGGCAGGCAAGTTCAGGTATACTGCTGCAGCGGCGCAAACTATTGCTCCCTACCCGAACAGTGCACGGGATAAAGACTCCACGCTGCCAAGAAACTATATGATGTTTCATTACCTGAGCTGGCAACCTACGGACTGGCTGAATATAGGTTTCTATGAAAATACTATGTTTAACAGCAAGATCAATGGCGGCATGCAGGTGGGTTTCTTTAACCCGGTGATGTTTAACCGCGCTTATTCCTCGCACATGGGCAATAGCGCCAAATCAAGCATTGGCTTGGATTTCAAGGCAAACTTTGCCAGGCATTACCAGGTGTACGGTCAGTGGCTGATCAATGAATTTCATTTTAATAAAGTACTTAAAACCAACGGCCCATGGGTGAATAAGTTCGGCTGGCAGTTAGGCGGTAAGTACACAGATGCATTCACCATAAAAAATTTAGACCTGCAATTGGAAGGCAACCTGATAAGGCCTTTTACCTACATGGATAAATGGGCGCAGAACAATTACCTGCATTACAACCAGCCATTGGCGCATCCCCTCAGTGCAAATTTTAAGGAGGCGATAGGCATAATCAATTACCAGCCCATACCAAAACTGCATCTCAACGCCACGCTGATCGCCTACAAGAAAGGGCTGGATAGCGCTTCTTACAAAACTGCGTATTATTCGCCCAACAATGGCGGTGACCTGTTCAGGAATTACAACGATTTCAGAGAAGCAGACGAAGGATATAAAGTGGGCCATGGCATTCTTAACACCGCGCTTATAGGCTCTTTCACCGCTTCGTATGAACTGATACAAAATTTATTTTTTGATGTAAATGCCACCATCCGCAACTATAAAGTTGCCGGCCTGCCTGACAACAGGACCAAATGGATCTCTGCCGGGCTCCGCTGGAATATGGCCCGCAGGGACAAAGACTTTTTGTGGTAAGCAACTCCGAATGGTCACCTGATATATTTACCATATCAAACCCTGCAACACTGACACAGCGGGTTGCAGGGTTAATTGTTTACAATAAAACCAAATACCATTACCTTCACGCTGCATGAACAGGAAAACATACAAATATCTTTTTTTTGATCTTGACCATACTCTCTGGGATTTTGAAACAAACGCCAAAGAGGCAATGCGATTGGCATTCGGCATCAATCAATTGCATGAAAAAGGCATTGATGATTTTGATGGCTTCTTTGCACGATACAGCCATCACAATGCTATTTTATGGGACAGGTATACCAAAGGCCTCATTAAACAGGAAGAGCTAAGATGGAAAAGAATGTGGCGCGCTATGGTGGAGTATAAAATCGGTGATGAGAAACTGGCCAGGAAAATGAGCGAAGACTTCCTGGAAGAACTTCCAAACCAGAAAAATGTATTCCCCTATACCTTTGAAATACTTGAGTATCTCAAAGAAAAAAACTATCCGCTATCACTGATCACCAATGGTTTTAATGCCGTCCAGGCAAAGAAGCTGAAAAGCTCAGGGCTTGAAAAATATTTTGATCATGTGATTACTTCCGAACGCAGCAACAGCCTCAAGCCTAAGAAAGAAATATTTGAATACGCCATTACTACCACCTGTTGCACTATGTGCGACAGCATTATGATAGGCGATAACCTGGATGCCGATATCTCCGGCGCCCTCGGCTGCGGCATGGATGCTGTATTTGTAAACCATATCAATGCCGCGCCTGGCGATATACAGCCTACCTATACCATTACCCATTTAAAAGAATTGGAAGAGATTTTTTAAAACCTCTTCCAATTTTTACTTTACAATCACTTATGATATCCCGGATCAGAACCTGTATGAAATTGCTGCTGCAAAGTTCTTGGGGTCAATCTGGTTAATATAGCCACCGCGGAAATAAGAATTTAAACCTACCTGGTCTGTAAGGTTGTTCATATACACTTTCAGATCCCAGTTCCTGATCCTGTAGCCCAACTGTACATTGAGTGTATAATAAGCCGGCATATTGAAAGGCTCCACGCCTGCATTGTTGCCATGCGCATCAGGTTGCAGGCTGTACTCATTTATCGGGCGTTCTCCTACGTAATACGCACCAACACTCATAGACAACCCGTTGAGCGCTCCTTTATCCACAAGGTATTGCACCCACCCGTTAGCTGTATGCTTAGGCGCATTCATAGGCGCTGAGCCGTTTACATAAGAGGGAGAATTCTTATAGCGTGCATTCAGGTAAGCATAGCCAAGCACCACGGTAAGGTTTGGCATTACACGACCATTCAGTTCAGTCTCAATACCATCGCGCAACAGGTCTCCGGCTTTGTAGTAATAGCCGGTTGCCTGGTTTGTGCCCGGAACATATTCTGTATTCGAAAGATTAGTTGTGAAAATGTGGAAATAAGTAAGGTTAAAACGCAGCCTGTTGTCCAGCCAGTCTGACTTAATGCCCCCTTCAATTTGCTCTGTTGTTGACGGCCCGATCTTTTCGCCATTGCTCATTAAGTTTGCTTCACTTCTCAGGCTGGTAGAATTGGTATAAGAGGCAAACAGGTTTACGTTTTCTAATGGCGAAACAATAATGCCTGCGCTCGGGTTCCATGCAGAGCCCCATGTATGCTTATTTGAAGTAAAGCTCTTTGTGATGATCTCGCTGTAACGCAAGCCTAATGCCAGCTTCACGTATTTGTTAAACTCTATAACGTCCTGCACCAGTATCCCGAAAGTACTGTAATAAGCCGGCACTTTATTTCCTTCGGTAAAAACTATTGACTTCCCTGTTTGCAATTGCCCATTATCATCTTTGTACACTACGCGTTCCAGGTCATTTGCATAATCATTGAAAATATTGATTGTGTCAATGTTGGCTGCATTGGCTGCACCGAAAGGAATATTTTTTCCTAACGGGGAAAGTTTGCCGGCATAAGTGGTTGTAAACACGTCAGATATTCTATAGTCGAAACCTGCCTGAGCTGTATGCTTTACCCTGCCTGTATACAGCTCCTGACCTATAAAGTCTACCTGGAAAACTTTATTTTTATCATTGCGTAAACTACGGGACATCCGGCGGGCAAAAGTATTGTATTTATTATCTGCATCTTTTATCAGCGTAGCAGAGGTAGACTGGTCATCTACTTCGTAGAGCGAACTTGCATACAAGGCGCGTACACTTAACTGGTCAGACAGCCGGTGCTCAAGGCGGGCAGTAATACTACCCGTCTTGGTATTGTTGTTGTCTGTGCTCATCCCTAAAAACTTATTGTAGGGAAGTATATACAATGCATTTTCGCTTTGCAGCGGGTGAAGGTTCACAGCAGATGTCTGCGGCGTACGATTGTCGTTTAAAAAATCTCCTTCCAGGATAATTTTAGTGTCTTCTCCCGGTTTCCAGGCAAAAGAAGGATTAATATACACCCTGTTTGATTTTACATAGCTACGATAGCTGTCTGCCCTTTCATAAGCGCCGTTGATGCGGAAGGAAACGGTTTTTTTCCTGTCTAAAACCGTTTCTATATCAAAGGTCGGGCGGAACTGTCCCCAGCTTCCTGCGCGTATGCCTATCTCTCCTGCATTGACAAAGTTGGGGGTTTTGGTTACTACATTTAGCACACCACCGGCATTACCCAGGTCGGTGATCACACCCTGCGTAATGGCGGCAGCGCCTTTGATCATTTGTATAGACTCCACGCCCTGCATATCTACTACGCCGGAAGCCGTTTGGAACTGACCGTCAATGCGTACGCCATTCTTCAATACAGGTACGCCACGGAAACCACGTGTAGACATAGATTCCTTTACACCTCCGTAACTGCCAAACAATGTAACGCCGGGGATATTGCGCACGGCATCTGTAAGCGTCAATGCACCCTGGTCTTTGATGAGCTTATGGGAAATAATGGAAATGGTTTGTATCTGGTCAGATGGTTTTAAAGGCATGCGCGTAATGGTCTCCAGGCCTTTTGGACGCCTGTTGCGCTCCCCGAAAACTTCCACATCGTCGAGATGCTCATTTTCTCCTGCCAGCATGATTGTCAATGCAATACTTTTCTGTACACGCAGATCAGCATGCACAACCTCTTTCACATAGCCGCGCATTTCTACTTCTACGTGGTACCTTCCTGAATACAATCCGGTAAAAGAAAAATTACCATTATTGTCTGTAAGTGTTTGTTTATTTAATTCCCTGACAGATACCTTTACAGCTCCCATAGGTTCGCCCTCAGCGTTCATAACTTCTCCTGTGATGCTTCTGCCATTTTTCTGAGCTGATAAATTTATACACAACAGCAGGCTCAGTACTGCTAATAAATATCTCTTCATTTCTATATTTCTTTTTTCTGAGCGCAAATTTGTAGAGATTAAAAAACAATCTGTTTCGAAATCGGGAAAAATTACTTTGAAGAGTTGAGAAGGCTGGGCAAACTATCTTTTTTCATATTTGCACGGTTCACGGAAGTATCTTTTCGTACTGCAGAAGAAGTAGTAATAATTATCACCCCGTTCATACCTTTGGAGCCATAAATAGCCATAGCTTCCGCAGCTTTTAAATATTTTATTGAAGTAATCTCTTTTTTATTTAAAGCTTTCATTTTCGTGATTGACGCTACTGTTCCGTTAATGAGCACCATTGGCTCGGTGGTTTTTACTGGAGCATATCCTCTCATTCTCACAGACTCTTCCTCTCTTTTATCTGATTGGTTCCGGACGCCGCTCACATTTACCGCTAAAGCTTCATCTGAAGATTCTCTTTTTTGATATACATCTTTTTGCGGTAAAGCGCCTGTAATACGCGATTTTTTTTGAGTGCCATAACCCACTACAACTACTTCATCCGCTGCATATCTGCCTGGCTGAAGCACAATATCTTTCCCAATGGCAGCAACCGGAATTTCCTTTCGCTCATGTCCAAGGCTGCTGAGCAAAAGTGTATCGTTATTATTTATATGAATAGAAAATTCTCCGTTAGTATTTGTAAGCACACCCCCGCCTGAATTTTTAACCGATACTGAAACGTTAGGCAGTGGATTATTATTATCATCTTTTACCTGAACTTTCAGTTGCCTTCTTTCTGATGAAATCCCGGGAGCCTTACCCTGTAATGATTTTTCAATGAATGTTTCTTCCAGCGCTGTCGATAATACTCCATCTGTAGCCGTTTTTTTTTGCCGTGCGCCTTTTATTGCTATAGCATCTTTTTGATGTGGAATTGCAGTATCTGCATTTTCTGATATTAAGAGGTTATCTATAGCTTCCGTTGTGTCAATATGTTGTTCGGCAAGGGCTGGCGCCTGGTCAGATATTGCCATATTTTCTTTCCGGCCGTGATTAAATACAAGATATACTGCGCCAATAACACATAGCAGCACGCTGGCAGCTAATGTGTACTTCCACCATTTTGTTGATTTATTTACAGGAACAATTCCTGCTGCAGCAGACAATAAAATTCTTTCTTTTATTTCTTTTAAATGAGCTTCGGTTACAGGATTTAAATTGTTTTCATAGCCTTCCATCGCGTCAGACAAAAACGGATCTTCCAGCGCGTACGCCTCTATATCGTGCATTTCTTTTGCCGACATTTGGCCGCTGAAATATCTTTCAATATCTTCTTGCGAATAGTTCATATGAGGCTTTTTACTCATTATTTTTCTCCATGCATATTTTTAAATTTCTTCTTCCGTTCTGTATCAGGCTTCTTACTTTATTCCAGTCATGCCCGGTTTTGTCCGCTACTTCTTGATAGCTTTTGCTTTGCAGGTAAAACAGTTCTATGCTCTGCTTTTGCTCTACCGGTAGTTTTTTTATACAATCTTCCAGCAGTTTAAAAATTACTTCCTTATCGTTCTCATCATCATGATGCAAAAAATTACCCGATTGCATAAAAACTTCCGGTTCCATATGATCTACGGGCATTTTTTTATCTGTTCTTAATTGCATTAAGCAATGGTTTCTAACAAAAACATATAGCCAGCTTTTAAAGCTGCGAATTTGTTGCCCGGGCAACTTCCGCAATAATTCTGTGTATATATTCATCACCGCATCTTTAGCCGCTTCCGCCTCTGATAAATATTTAAGAGCCACACCATACACCAGCTCGTAATAGCGCAAATACAATTCTGCCAAAACATTCTGATCATGATTTTGTTTGAATGTTTGCAGCAATTCTTCATCCGATAACGAGGAAGATTCTGATATGTTTCTGAGTACAGCCAACCTGGTTCAAAATTAAGTGCAATATTTTTTCTAAAAAACTTTTTAAGGATTATGTAATCATGGGTTTTCATGCATCTACTTATAAAATCAATAAATATTTTCAACATGAAAAATATCATCATCTTTAGCGCATTCTTATTATTCACCTGTCCTTTATTTGCCCAGAAACTAAAGGAATATCATGGAAAAGTAATTGACAGCCCACAAAATCCTATAGTAAGCGCCAGCATAATTATAAAAAACAGTAAAAAAGGAACTACTACAGACCGCCTTGGAAACTTTTCCATACTTGCCAAATCAACTGATGTATTAGTGATCTCCTCTGTAGGCTACCAAACCAGGGAGGTAAAAGTGTCCGGCTTGCACAACCCTGTTATACTATCGACTGTTGAAGAAGAACGGCTTAACGATGTTGTTGTTGGCTATGACATAGAAAAAAAAGCCGATATCACAGGTGCAAGCCCGCATATTTCAATCAGGGGCACAAATAATATTGGCTACTATGGCGTAATGCCTTCTAAACCTTATAACTACAATACAGAAGGCTATGCGGCTACTGATGAGAACGAATTTAAAAGCGTGAAAAACAACCCACTTTCTACCTTCTCCTTAGATGTAGATGCAGCTTCTTATGGCAATGTGCGCAGGTTTATCAACCAGGGCATGATGCCTCCTACTGGCTCCGTAAGAGTGGAAGAGATGATCAACTACTTTAGTTACAATTATCCGAAGCCTACTGGCAAGAAGCCTTTCAGCGTTTATACAGAATATGCCACCGCACCCTGGAATCTCGATCATGGGCTGATGATGGTAAGCTTACAAGCAAAAAAGATACCTGTTGAAAAGCTGCCTGCATCTAATCTGGTGTTTTTAATTGACGTGAGTGGAAGCATGTACCCGGCCAATAAACTTCCGCTGGTGCAGGCATCCATGAAACTACTGACAGACCAGTTGCGCACAATAGATAAGGTAACCATTGTAACCTACGCAGGCAATACATCGGTGCTCCTGCCGGCAACATCAGGAGAAGAAAAAATAAAGATTAAAGACGCCATCGATCGACTGACTGCAGGTGGCTCTACGCATGGTTCCGCAGCTATAGAGCTGGCATATAAATCTGCACAGGAAAATTTTATCAAAGGCGGCAACAACAGGATCATACTTTGTACAGACGGAGACTTTAATGTAGGACAGACAAGCGATGCAGCATTGGAAAAACTGATCGAAGAAAAAAGAAAAAGCGGTGTGTTCCTGACGATCCTGGGCTATGGCATGGGCAACTATAAAGACGATAAAATGCAGATCCTCGCTCAGAAAGGCAATGGCAACCATGCATACATAGACGGTATTACCGAAGCACGCAAGGTACTTATCAACGAATTCGGCGGTACATTGTTTACCGTTGCCAAAGATGTAAAATTTCAACTGGAGTTTAATCCGGCACAGGTGCAGGGCTACAGGCTGGTGGGCTATGAAACAAGGTTATTGAACAATGAAGACTTTAACGATGATGCCAAAGATGCGGGTGAAATCGGCATCGGCCACACGGTAACTGCATTCTACGAAATAATTCCCGCAGGGGTGAAAACCGGTTTGCTGAAAGATGTTGATGCTTTAAAATATCAAAACAAAAACACACCAAAAAATAATTCTGCAGAGCTGGCTACTGTAAAGCTACGCTACAAGGAACCCGATGGCAATAAAAGCCAACTGATCACGGAAAGTATTTCCTCTGTAAAAAAAGCTCTGGGGAATGCATCTGAAAATTTTCGCTTTGCCAGCGCAGTTGCGGGTTTCGGGCAGATACTTTCCAACTCAAAGTTCAAAGGCGATTACACATTTATCAAAGCATTTGAGCAGGCTAAAAATGCTCTCGGCAAAGATGAGGAAGGCTACAGATACGAGTTTACACAGCTCATACAAAAAGCTGAGAAATTAAACAGCAAGGAAATGCCCAAAGGGGTACACGGTATAGAATAGAATAAACTTTTAAATTCCGGTTGCAAAGTATGCAAAAACTACTGCATGCTTTGCAACTTTTTTATGAAGGTCTATTGCCCTGATCAGGCAGACGTACAGCGATGTAGCTCTTTCGCCATTCGATGTAACCTTTTATGCACATGCCCGTAAAGAATACGGAAAGCGCTGCGTAAAAATAAAGTTGCCTGTCTACCTGCAACCAGATACTGCAACCATTCAACACAAACCAGTATATCCACGCAGATAAGACTTTACGCGCCTCGAGCACCGTAGCGCTTACGCCAAATATCGTCATAGCAGTATCTATGTAAGGCCGCGGAGAATCTGTATATATATCCATTAAATGCCCCACACCGATAGTGATTATCGTACAAAGTAAAATACTAACCAAGTGCGCCTTAATGCCATATTCAACCACAGGCGGCGACTCCGTATTTTGTAATTTATTCCTGTTCCAGTAATACCAACCGTACAAACCTGCGAGTATGTAATACACATTCAGCACAGCCTCCAGGTATAATTTGGTTTCAAAATAAATAAACACTGTAATCAGTGAGCTTAGAATACCAAAGATCCAGCACCAGATATTTTCTTTAATGATCAGCACCAGGTAAAGTACTCCGCAAATAACGCCGGCGAACTCTAACCAATTCTTCCATAAAAAACTAAATACTTCCTGCAACGCCATGCTTGTGGTTTGTGATTTCAATTGAGCAGCGAATATAAGTATTTACACAAAAAACACTATTTTTGTTTGCCATAAACATTTAAAACAAGCTGTAACAAACACTATGTCACATAATTTATTACAAGGTAAGAAAGGTATTATTTTCGGCGCGCTCAATGACCAGTCTATTGCCTGGAAAGTAGCATTGAAATGCCACGAGCAAGGCGCCCGGATAGTGCTTACCAATGCGCCCATCGCTCTGAGAATGGGGGAAATAAACAAACTGGCCGAAGCCATCAACGCTCCCGTTATCGGTGCTGATGTCACCAACCTCTCCGACATCAACAATCTGATTGAAAAGTCTGTAGAGCACTTTGGCGGTAAAATAGATTTTATACTGCACAGCGTAGGCATGAGTATGAACATGCGCAAAGGCAACCCATACACAGACTTGAATTATGATTTTACTTTAAAAACAATGGACATTTCTTCTATCAGCTTTCATAAAGTAATGCAGGCTGCCTACCAGAAAGATGCCATGAACGACTGGGGCAGCATTGCGGCGCTTACTTACATTGCTGCACAACGCGTATTTCCTGACTACAGCGAAATGGCTGATGCCAAAGCGCTGCTCGAAAGCATTGCAAGAAGCTGGGGATACCACTTCGGCATTAAAAACAAAGTGCGCGTAAACACTATTTCCCAATCACCCACCAGGACTACTGCAGGCGGCGGCGTTAAAGGCTTTGACGGCTTTATGGACTTTGCCGAAAAGATGAGCCCGCTGGGTAATGCAGATGCAGATGCATGCGCAGATTACGTTGTAACTCTCTTCAGCGACCTTACCAGATATGTCACCATGCAAAACCTTTTCCATGATGGCGGCTACAGCAGCACGGGTGTTACCCAGACTGTGATTCAGCAAATGGAAAAGCAATAAAAAAATTCTTTAAAACAATTTATACAAGGACAGCACAAACTGTCCTTTTTTTTAATCAGCGTTTAAACGCGGGATGATAATTTTCCAAAGTTCTTTTAAGAAAGTGCTTATCTATATGGGTGTAGATCTCTGTGGTGGTAATGCTTTCATGCCCCAGCATTTCCTGTACCGCACGCAGGTCTGCACCGCCCTCTATCAGGTGTGTGGCAAATGAATGGCGGAAAGTATGCGGCGAAACATTTTTCTTAATTCCTGCTGCCAATGCCAGGTCTTTGATCAGCGTGAATACATACACGCGCGAAAGGTTCTTGCCGTTCTTATTCAGGAATACATAATCTTCATAACCCTTAGCCACCTTCGCCTGCTTTCGAGTGGTTTCCATGTAAAGCTGAATTTGCCTGCTAGCTGCAGCGCCGATCGGTACAAGCCGCTGCTTATCCCCTTTGCCGGTGACCTTGATAAAATCTATGTCCAGGTACAGCCAACTGAATTGCAGGTTTACTACTTCGCTTACACGCAATCCTGAGCTATACATTACTTCCAGGATGGCCTTGTTTCTTTCGCCGTCAGGCCGGCTCCTGTCTACCTGGCTGATCATGGATTCAATCTCCTCAAAACTAAGCACATCGGGCAATGTGCGCTGTATCTTAGGCAATTCAAGCAATACAGCCGGATCGGTGTCTATGATCTTTTCCAGCACACAATATTTAAAAAAACTTCTGATGCCCGAAATGGTGCGTGCCTGGCTTTTGGCATTCATGCCGGAAGAAGCCATATGATGTATAAATCCCTGAAGCAAAGTGTGATCAACTTTATCAAGCGATGCAGCGCCGCTTTTCTCCTGCAAATAAGCTGTAAGCTTGCGCACATCGCGCAGGTAAGATTCCACAGAGTTTGCACTCAATGATTTTTCCAACTGCAGGAAAGACTTATATCCGTTTATCTCAGATTGCCACATGAAAGAAATTAATGATGTGCGCATCAAAAGTACACATCTTCATTGAACCAATAATCAATCTTATCATTATACATATTAATCGCCAGCACATCGAAACATACCAATTTCCATTGTGGATTACGATACTGGTATTCTTCAGCGCCCTTTTTCATCTGTTCCATTTTCTTCTTCGAAACACTTTCTTCCGGGTAGCCAAACGTTGTACTGGTGCGGGTTTTAACTTCTATAAAATGCAGTACACCGTTTTGCGAAGCAATAATATCAATCTCCACAAATTTATGGCGCCAGTTTCTTTCCAGGATCACAAATCCTTTCTGCTGTAAAAAATCTACAGCCAGGCCTTCGCCGCTATTGCCAGTGATCCTGTTGCTCATCAGTCAAATTTAGAATTAATTTTTGTGTTGTAAATTGCAGCAAATTTTATTTATGGAACAGCAAGAAAATATTTTTCTTTTAAAAGGAAAAGTACAACATTACGACTGGGGCGGAACTGATTACCTTCCTGAACTTTTACAATTTGAGAATAACGGGAAACAGCCCTGCGCTGAATACTGGATGGGCGCTCATGCATCAGCCCCGTCAATACTTATTTGCAATAGTGAAGAGCGGCCGTTGAATGAACTTATAAAAAATGATCCCGAAAAGTTCATAGGTAAAAAAGTACAGGAGCGGTTCGGCGAATTGCCTTACCTGCTGAAAATACTCGACGTAAAGAAAATGCTTTCCATACAGGTGCATCCTACCAAAAGAGAGGCGGAGAAAGGGTTTGATGCGGAAGAAAAAAAAGGCACACCTGTTAATGCCGCCAATAGAAACTATAAAGACCGGAACCATAAACCGGAAGTGATGATTGCGCTAAGCGAGTTCTGGCTGTTGCACGGATTTAAGACTGAGGAAAAGATTGCACAGGTATTAAATGAAGTTGAGGCGTTTCATCCGCTGCAAAATATTTTTAAAGAAAAAGGTACAAAAGGTTTGTACCAGCATGTAATGGAGATGCCGCAGAACGAAGTAAACACAATGCTTTTACCGCTTGTGAAAAATATATTGTCCAACAAAAGCAGCGATAAATCCAAACCGGAATACTGGATACAAAAATTATTTGCAGAAAATAAATCCGAAGAACCGGGCGATTTGGACAAAGGGATTTTTTCAATCTATTTCTTCAACATTGTAAAAGCAGAAAAGGGAGAAGCCATATTCCAGGGTGCGGGTGTGCCTCACGCATATCTTGAAGGCCAGAACGTAGAGCTGATGGCCAACAGCGACAATGTGTTGCGCGGCGGCCTTACTTCTAAATATGTAGACGTGCCTGAACTATTGAAGCATACTTCGTTTGAAGGCATAGTGCCTAAAGCGCTGCAGCCGGAGCTTAATAAGAATGAAAAAATCTTCAACTGCCCGGTGCCGGATTTTGGCATTTCCGAGATCACGTTAGGTGAAAACGAAATGATACAACTGCAAACCGGTTCACTGGAAATATTGTTTGTATTAGAAGGTGATATTAGGGTAGAATCAGGTAGCAAAAAGATCGATGCAAAACGCGGAGAAGCAATAGCCGTGCTGCCGGCAAGCGATTTTAGAATTACATCCAAAACCGGGAACAGCGTTGTGTACAAAGCTTTTGTTCCATAAATTTTACCTATGCAGATCATCATTACCGGCGCAAGCAAAGGAATTGGGAAAGCCATTGCATCTGCCTTTGCCAGGGACAATAAGCATACGCTTTTTCTTTGTGCAAGAAACATTTCAGCGCTACAGGAAACGGCAACGGAAATTTCTGCTCAATATCCTGAAACGCAGGTGCACTGCCGCTCCTGCGATGTAGGCGATAAGCAGCAGCTACAACAATTTGCAGATTTTATTTTAAGCTATGGTAAGCCGGTAGATGTGCTGGTAAATAATGCCGGCACTTTCCTTCCCGGCAGTGTATACAATGAGCCGGAAGGCACACTGGAAAAAATGCTCAACATCAATTTAATGAGCGCGTATCACCTCACGCGTATGCTAGCACCACAATTTATCCGGCAGCAAAGCGGCGCTATTTTTAATATTTGTTCCATTGCGTCGCTTACTGCGTATGCAAACGGCGGCAGCTACAGTATCAGCAAATATGCGCTGGCTGGCTTTACCAAAAATTTACGCGAAGAGCTGAAGCCCTTTGGCATCAAGGTTTGCGGCGTATACCCCGGCGCTGTCATGACGGATAGCTGGGCAGGTTCCGGCGTTGACCCCGTCCGCATTATGCAGGCTGATGATGTAGCGAAAATGATCTATGCGGCTACGCAGTTATCACCACAGGCGGTGATAGAAGACATTGTGTTACGACCGCAATTGGGGGATTTGTAGTGTGCAGGATTGCGCCTCGAGGGCTTCATCATATAATTTTAATATGGGGACGCGCCTCGAGGCGCGTTCCTACAATACAATCACCGTTTTCCAGAATACAAATACCGTACACGTGTTCCCACAAATATCATTCCCGCAATATATCCAACAACCTCATTAAAACCAGCCATTCTTTTTAAACACATAGATCATATACACAGGTATCAACAGCATAAAGGCAATGGCTATGTAAAATGCATAAGGATTGTTGAGGAAGGGGATGTATTTGAAATTCATGCCGAAAATGCCGCCGATAACGGTTGCCGGCGCCAGCAGGCAGGTAACAATCGCTGTCACTTTCATAGAGCGGCTTAGTTTGTTATTTTCCTGGTTAAGGTACAGGTCCTGGATGTTGGAGATAGATTCCCGGTAGTTTTCCACCATTTCCCTGGCCTGGTTTATATGGTCGCTTACATCTTTCAGGTAGCGCAGGGTTCTTTTATTAAAAAAGCCGTCTTCATTGCGCATAAGGACAGTGATGATATCGCGAAAGGGATAAATGTTCCTGCGCAGGATCATCATCTCACGGCGGTAAAAAATGATCTTGGCAAAAGACCGCCTGTTTAGATTGTTGAGGATTTCATCTTCCACCGTTTCAATGCGCATGGATAGCTTATCCATTAAATAAAAATAATCATCTACAATTGCATCCAGCAATTCATAAAAAAGAAAATCAATACTGTTGAGCCGCACTTTGCTGTCTTTGTTCTGCAGCCTTAACCTTAATTTCCCGAAAGCATCTTTACCGTGCTCCTCCTGGAAAGTGATCACAAATTTTCTGCCGCAGATAATGGAGATCTGTTCCTGCTCTATAAAGAAACGATTATTGTTGTAGGAAAGCATGTAAACAAGGCAGTAAATATAATTTTCAAAGGTATCCATTTTGGCATTGTGGCCGATGCTGGAAATATCTTCTTCCACCAGGTCGTTGATGCCGAAAGTTTGCGCGATGAATTTTATTTCATCACGCTTTAATCCTTCAATATTCAGCCATACATTGTACCTGGAATCTTTTAATCGTGCACATTCCTGCACAGAGGCAAACTCATGCTCTATGAGCTCCTGCTCATTATATTCATATGCCTTAATGTAGGTGTGCTCTACATCCTGCCGGAGCTGGTTGTTGATGGGATTATTATAAAATATTTTTCGGGATTCCCCAAGCTTCAGAAAAGACAAGGTGTTTGAAATAGTATCTGTAATGCCCATGAATATTGTGTTTTAACGGTTTATCTTAAAACCATGTTCCTGTCTGCATCAAGCCTTATCAGAATAAAAATAAGTATGGTAAATGAAAGCAGGGAAGAGCCGCCGTAGCTGATCAGCGGCAGCGGTATGCCCACCACAGGAAAAAGCCCGATGGTCATACATACATTAATGGCAATATGCATAAATAAAATGCTTGCCACACAATAGGCGTAAATACGGCTGAAAGCACTGCGTTGCCGCTCTGCTGCCCTGAGAATGCGCAACAACAGCATCAGGAAAACACCTAAGAAAGCGACTGACCCCAGAAAACCAAACGCCTCGCCTACGGAAGTAAAAATAAAATCTGTATGCTGCTCAGGCACATACTTACCGCGCGTTTGCGTGCCTTTTAAAAACCCACGGCCCATAAGCCCGCCCGAACCGATGGCAATCTTGCTCTGGCGTACGTTGTAATCGTCCGGCTGAACTACTTTTTTATCCTGAGCCTCGCGTTTTTGGGCATGGGCATTGAGGCTGCAATCGTAAGGTTTGCCCACCATAGCATACACCCTGGTAGTCTGGTAGCATTGCAGTACGTTGTTAAAAATATATGGCACGGCAAAGCGTTGTGTGCCCACACATGCAGCCCATATCAATAAGATTGCCAGCAGCAGGCTGCGGTTGCGCTTTATTTTTCTTCTCATAAACCAGATCACCCCGAGAGCAATCAGCGAGAGTATTACAGCCAGCGTGTTAGGGTCTACCAGTAAGGTAGCTATTACCAATACGGCAAAAGAAAAACCTACGATCAGTATCCACGGCGGCAGGCCCTCGCGGAACATGACTATAAAAAAACCGCAGTACACCAGGGCAAGCCCGGTCTCATTCTGCAAGATCGAAAGCAATGCCGGAAGCATGGCTATACCTACTGCTATCAATTGCGATTTCATCTTTGAGAAATCCAGGTCCTGCATGGAAAGATACTTCGCCAGAGCAAGCGATGTAAAAATTTTGCACACTTCTGCCGGCTGAAGATTAAACCCCCCGCCCAGAGGTATCCAGCTCCTGGAGCCGCTGATGTTTTTACCGATCATAAAAGTGAGGATCATTAAAAACAAACCCAGCAGATAAGAAAGATTGGCAAAAGATGTATACAGCTTACTATCGCTCAATAAGATCAGCGTGGCAAAAAAGGCGCTTACAATAGCAAATATCAGCTGCTTGCTGTAATTGGTATTGCCCGAGAAAAAAGAAGATGCCCAGTTGCTGTCAGGATCGTACTCTACCATGAAAATGCAAAGAATACCAATGGCAACCAGCATACCGTAAAGCCATACCATTACCCAGTCTATTCCTTTTGATAATTTACTTTCTTCGCGGTACATGTGCTATCGTCTTTTTCCTGATGTATCTTTATGCTCTATGATTGCAGCAGGCGGCTGCCTGTAAATGGTATTGCTCTGCTCACCCGTATTTTTATTTCCCCGCTCTGCTTCCGGATCAAAAGTTCTCTTGATCACTGCCACCTGGTTTTCTGTATAAGAAAGTTCCCTGCCCGTGAGCGGATCTTTATCTACATTGTCTGCCATGCTCTTTTGTTGCCTTGAAAAAGATGCAGAGTCCCTGGTTTTGTACCAGCGTTTAATTTCTGCGGGTATTTTATCTATCTTCGAAAATTCTTCTGCCTTCTTAGCGCTTTCTGCCGATAAAGTATCGTTCAGGTACTTCTCCATCATAAACGCAGCAATGGGACCAGCCCATGTACCGCCGTAGCCGGCATTTTCCACTACCACGGCAATAGCTATTCTGGGGTTGTCAACGGGTGCAAATGCCACAAACAAAGCGTGGTCCTGGCCGTGAGGGTTTTGTGCCGTACCTGTTTTAGCTGCTATCTGGTGGCCGGGCACCTTTATCCTTGCAGCAGTACCGAATGTAGCCACGTCTGCCATGCCTCGTTTTACCACTTCGTAGGCAGTATCGGCAATGTGCAGGTCAGCATGTTTTTTACGGTATTTAGCCATATATACTGTATCGGCAATGGTTTCTTCCTGTATGCTGTCTACAATATGCGGCACGTAGTAATAGCCTTTGTTGGCAATGATGCACATACTGTTGGCCATCTGCAAAGGCGTAGCAGTCATCTTATCCTGCCCGATGCCCAGCGTGATCATATTACATGCCACCCAGCGGTTGCCGTAATCTTTGTTGTACACCGATGTATCGGGGATGTTGCCTTTGTATTCACCGGGCAGGTCAATGCCGGTTCTCACGCCAAGGCTGAAAGAGTTCATATATTGCTGCCATTTTACATATCCCAGTTTATCTGATTTGTATTTGGGATTTTCCACCACAATTTTAAACAGCTGGCTGAAGTAAGAGTTGCACGAGTTTGCCAGTGCTACGCGCAGATTAGAGGCATGCCCCGGATTTCTGTGTGTGCAACCTACACGAATGCCCCGGCAGCCAAAGTATGCTCCCCCGCAACCGTAGCCGTAGCCGGGCGTTATTACCCGTTCTTCCAGTGCTACCAGCGCGCCCAGAGGCTTGAATGTAGATCCCGGAGGATATGTACCCTGCATCGCCCTGTTGTACATGGGCCTGGCCGTATCTAATATCAACCGGCCATAATTTTTTCTTCTCTGGCTGGGAGAGAGAAGATTGGGGTCAAAGTTTGGCGCAGTGACCATAGCAAGTATGCCGCCGGTCTTTGGGTTGATGGCCACTGCTGAGCCGAGTT
This sequence comes from Bacteroidota bacterium, assembly GCA_023422835.1. Classification (GTDB taxonomy): domain Bacteria; phylum Bacteroidota; class Bacteroidia; order Chitinophagales; family Chitinophagaceae; genus Haoranjiania; species Haoranjiania flava. Next base: position 157,440 of record JAFAGI010000025.1, read on the forward strand.
TGTGCTTAAAAAGTTTTTCACCCAATTCCTGTAATTCTATGTCCAGGCTGGTATAAAGATTCCTTCCCGCTATGGCCACTGTATCATAAGCGCCGTTGTCGAATGATCCTATTATTCTTGACCTGTTGTCGCGCAGCAATTGTTGCACGCCACGCTGGCCCATCAATACTTTTTCATACGTGAATTCAAGCCCGGCAACACCTTTATAATCGCCCGACTGGTAACCTTCTTCAGGGTGCTCTTCCAGGTACTTCGCATCTACCTCTCCCAACCGGCCTACAATGTTAGCGCCCACTTTGTATGGATAGGAACGCATAGGCCTGTCCTGCAAATAAAAACCAGGAAACTTGTACAGATTCTCATTGAGCACTGCATACATCTGCGGCGTGAGCAGCGGCTCGAAAGAACCCTGCCGGTAGTTGCCGTTTTTGATGATGGCAGTAAGCATGCGCTCACTGTACTGCGCAGTATCAATACCCAGGATATTGCAGAGTGCGAAAGTATCTACTCCCCTGCGAGCTTCGGTAGGCACTACCATCAGGTCGTAGGAAACCTGGTTGGTAAGTATAGGCTTCATTTTTCGGTCATAAATGATGCCCCTGTCCGGGTAAATCACTTTGCGGTAAATAGCATTTCCTTCAGCCTGCAGGCGCAGGTTTTTGGAAAACAGCTGCAGGTTCATCAACTGAAAAAAAATAATGACGAACAGCGCCACCATAATAGCTGTGATTATTTTGCTGCGTACCTGTAAACGTTGCGGATTGATCATTCAAAAAAATCTTGATATATCGTTTTTACAAAAATAGAAGAAAAGACGGGGAAAGCAAACGCAATTGTTTGTTATAGTTTCTACTCGGCATTTGTCCTGAACCTGGCCTTGCGAAAAGTGATCATCTCGGCAATCAGCATAAGGCCTATGCTCACTATAGTGGATAGCGTAACCTTTCCTATGAAGTAAAAGAAATTACCAAACTGCATCCACTCTATCAATACAATCACCACATGATGAATAAACGTAAGTATCAGCAGGTAGATGGTATACTGCGGCAGGCCCATGCTTCGTACGCTCGGCTCAAAATAAGTGATCTCTACTTTTTCGTGCGGCAGCAGCGCGTTTAAAACAAAGGGGCGCACAAAGCCGATCACCACACAGGATGCGGCATGCAAACCGGGCGTGCCTGAGAACATATCCATGACCAGCCCGAAAACAAAGCTGATGATCAGCAGCCAGTTGCGCGATATATCAAAGGGGAGCCATAAGATAAAAAGCAGGTATAGCCATGGCTTGATGTATTGATGCAACAGCGGTACTTTGTCCAGCACAAATGCCTGTACAAGAATAAAAAGAATGAACCGGATAATATTTTTTAATAATACACTCATTATCTTTTCTGTTGTGCGCCTGCAGCATGCAGGTCTTTCAGACGCTGGGCATCCTCCAGCATGCGCTGTTCTTTAAATAGCTGGTTTTTGATAATATAAACATATTGCAAAGTCCTGAAATTGGCCCCCGTTCTTACTTCCAGCTGATGAAAGCTGGTAGAAGGATCGCGCTTTACTGAATGTATGCGGCCAATCACCACGCCTGCAGGGAAGCTTCCTGATGCGTTGCTGGTGACCACTGTATCGCCCGGTTTTACATCCAGGGTTTTGGGAATATTTCTGAATTGTACAAAGTCCGGCGACTTGCCGTTCCACTCCACATAACCGGTATAGTTATTTTTCAGGAACATGGCGCTCACCTTACTGTTGTGATTGAGCAGGCCCATTACGATAGCAAAGTTCTTGCTGACAGAAACTACTTTTCCCACAATACCTGTGGGGCATACCACCGCCATATCCGGCGCGATGCTATCGTCGCTGCCTCTTTGCACAGTGATGTAATTATTTTCGTTGGTCACAGAATTGTTTACCACTTTTGCGGGTATGTATGCAAACTGCTGATAAAATCTCCTGCCGGATGTATCGCGTACAAGCGAGTCGGTCAGAACCCTTGTGCTGTCAGTGTTTAACGTGTCTGTCAGATACAAGGTTTTATGCAAAATATCTTTCAGCCTGGCGTTTTCTTCAACCAGTATTTTGTTCGTTTTTTTAAGATCAAAAAAATACTGCAGGTCGTTGTAATTACGCTGTATTTTGCCTACATATTCGTTGAAAACATTTGAATAAACAGCAGCATAGGAATCATTGTACCTTATCAAAAAAGAAATACTTAAAACTTCCAGCAAAACAAACAGGAAGAAGGTAAAATATTTTTTTATAAATAAGATAATGTTGCGCATGCCAGGTAGCGGAAAGGTAAATTAAAAAGTCAAAAGCAGAAATTTTTTAATGGCATTTCACTTTTGACTTTGATTATAAATTTTAAATTTTATTATCGCATAATGAATGGATATCTCTGGTAATTTTTTAAAGCGATGCCGGTACCGCGTACCACGCTTTTAAGCGGATCGTCGGCTACATGTACCGGAAGTTTTATCTTCTGGCTTAACCTTTTATCCAGCCCTCTCAGCAATGCCCCACCGCCGGTAAGGTACAGGCCTCTGCGATAGATATCCGCGGAAAGCTCAGGCGGCGTGGTTTCCAGCGCGCGCAAAATAGCTTCCTCAATTTTAAAAATAGATTTATCCAATGCTTCTGCAACTTCCTGGTAGCTTACCATGATCTGCTTAGGCACGCCTGTTACCAGGTCGCGGCCGCTTACCGGCAGGTCGTCCGGCGGGTTGTCAAGGTCTTTGAGTGCTGCGCCTAATTCTATTTTGATCTGTTCGGCCGTACGCTCGCCTATTAGCAGGCTGTGGTAGCGCCTCAATGCTTCCATAATATCTGCCGTAAATTCATCGCCCGCAATGCGGATGCTCTGATCGCACACAATGCCGGCCAGCGCAATCACCGTAATACCGGTAGTGCCGCCGCCTATGTCAATGATCATGTTGCCCACGGGCTCTTCCACGTCTATGCCGATACCGATAGCAGCAGCCATCGGCTCATCTATGAGATATACTTCTTTAGCGCCGGCCTGTGCGGCACTGTCTCTTACAGCACGTTTCTCTACTTCAGTAATGCTTGAAGGAATACAGATAAGCATTCTCCAGCTTGGCGGTATCAGCGGCTTTTTAGGGTGCAGCATCCTGATGAGTTCCCTGATCATAAGCTCGGCTGCGTTAAAGTCTGCTATTACGCCATCTTTCAGCGGGCGGATGGTTTTGATGCTTTCGTGCGTTTTTTCGTGCATCAGCAAAGCTCTTTTACCCACTGCCATTACGTCTTTAGGATTGTTCCTGTTCAGCGCTACAATGGAAGGCTCGTTTACCACTATCTCATCATTGTGTATGATCAGCGTATTGGCAGTACCTAAGTCCATTGCTATCTCTTGGGTAAAAAAATTAAATAGTCCCATTATTGTAGTTACGTCTTTTTGTATTGTTTTGAGTATGCAAAATGAACCAATATTCCTGAAATTTCCAAAATGAGTTTTTGAAATATGTATTTTTTTGCATATCTTGTTCCCTACGCAATTTTACATCATTATTTCAAATCATTGAAGGGATTGTTTTTTATTTAACAAAGTTGGAAACCTGGAAGTTGATTTGAAAGCTTCTACTGAATTGAATTAGGTTTCAGGATTTAAGTTATCTCATCCAGTTAGTTGCATTCATCCTTCCGAGCTTGGCAAGTCAGAAACAAGTCAGCTTTTTCTCGGGCAGGAAAAACCTTAAGCTGGAACAATCTAAATGTGATCAAGTGATGGAGTTATAAAGTTGTGGGTAAAAGATTGCTTCTAAACCTTCCCTGCATTACGGTTTATCGCAGTGATGAGTCCGTCTCCAGATTTTTTTCGCAAAGGAATATACGGTTTCCTGTCTTCTCCTCTTCCTTACATTTTCTCAACCCGCTCTTTCAGGTCCAAGTACCATTTTTTATCATTGTCGTCGAAGAAAGGCAGCAGCTTTTCAGGGTACTTTTGTTCGGCTACTATAAAGCAATTTTTAGCAAAGGCAGTATCACCGGCTTGCAAGGCATACTCTGCGGTCCATGCATGTACAAAGCGCACTACATTCAGCATCTGGAGATTATCCGGATTATTGAGGTGAACCGTATCCTGCTTCCTTATTGCTTCAAGTGCAGGAAGCCGCGACCGCAGATAATTTACATCGTTGGAATTTTTGTAAGGGTTCAGCTTCACCGTAAGGCCACGCAACTGCAGATAATTTTCTGTATTCAAATAAAGCCGCTGGTTTACAGGCAGGCCCGAGGGAAAGAACACATCATCGCGCATCTGGTTTTGCTGTAAGAGTTGTAAAGTTATGAAATCAGACCGCAGCAATGTGCCGTCGAAAGAAGGCTTGATCTGCCAGGTCAAAATACTGTCGCCGTAAGCCGGGTAGCGTGAATTAATCATAGACACATCTTTCGTGGTCCATGTGCGCGAGCTGATGGCATTCAGCACTTCCGGTGACATAGACAATTCCATCTTACCGCTGCTCACCATCAAAGGCGCATACCAGCTCGTATTGAGATAGTCGAGATTGATGGAACGTATATCCTGCCTTGCTTTCAGCACATGTTGCAGGTAGGCAATGTAATAAACCTGCAGATCGCCGGTGGTAAATAAATAAGCGCTGTCGGAGCATTCATCCAGCATTTGAGAAAAATATTTCAGCATCACCGGGTTTATGCCGCCCCTTTTCCTGGCTTCCTGTAAGCACCAGGCTGTAGAGTCTGTTTTATGCTGGTACAGGTAGCGCATAGCCTGGCCGCCCCAGACAGACAATATTTTAGAATGCGGGTCAAGCAGCAGCCTTTCGCCGGAATACCTGCCGTTGCTTAATTCCAAAGCATTCTGAAAACATTCGCTTGCTTTTTGTGCCAGCAATAAATTTGAGTGAATAATATTTTCTCCATCCAAAGCGTTAAATTTATCTATGGCATAGCCCAGGAAATACCACGCTTCCGGGTTGCCTGGATTAGCAATGGCATACTTTTCCAGTGCAGCGCCCACATCCGTAAAATCAACCTCTTCCCGAGCATTGATTTTTCTGCGCATCTTTTCTTTAGCACGATCAAAGTCTCGGCGCGACTCTTCCTGCTGCGCAAAAGAGCCATTGACAAAACAAGCCAGCAACAGCAGAACTGTTACTTTTTTTAAAAATGATGATATGAAATAGCCATAAGCAAAGTTGCATACCAACCGTGAATGAGTAATGGCTATTCTATGTGGCCATAAAGAAAAAATAAAATAAATACACATGAAATGCCTGTTATTCAAATTCGTAACCAATGTCTTGCCTGTAATACATTCCTTCAAAAGATACCTGCTCCAGTATTTCTTTGGACTGCGCCACTGCTTGCTGTATAGAATTTCCGGAAGAGGTCACAGCCAGTACTCTGCCGCCATTGGTAACCACATGATCTCCTTCCACTCTTGTACCTGCATGAAAAATTATGCTTTCGCCGGTGTGTTGGGGTAGCCTGACGGTTTTGCCTTTCTCATAATCGCCGGGGTACCCTCCGCTGACAGCTACTATGGTAGCGATTGCCCGCTTGTCAATACTTACATTACAGTCTTTCAGCGTTCCGTTGCCAACTGCCAGGAATAACTCCACTAGGTCGTTTTTAAGACCAGGGAGCACTACTTCTGTTTCAGGATCGCCCATGCGGGCGTTGTATTCAATTACAAAAGGCTCGCCTTGTATATTGATCAGTCCAAAGAAAATAAATCCTTTGTACACGATCTGCTCGCTGTAAAGCCCGTTGACCGTAGGCTTTATAATGCGCTCTTCTACCTTCTGCATAAACTCACCTTCTATAAAAGGAACGGGCGTAACGCAACCCATGCCGCCGGTATTGAGGCCGGTGTCTCCTTCACCGATCCGTTTGTAATCTTTGGCGTGACCGATAATTTTATAGTCATTGCCGTCTGTAAGCACAAATACACTGACTTCGATACCATCCAGAAATTGCTCTATCACCACTTTGGCAGATGCATCTCCGAACTGCTTGTGAATGATCATTCCCTCGAAAGCCTGCAAAGCCTGTTCATGTGTTGCAGCTATCACCACGCCTTTTCCAGCTGCCAACCCGTCGGCCTTTAGCACCACAGGTGGTGTTTGCTGCAAAATGTATTGCTTACCTTGTTCAAAACTTGCGGCGTCAAATTCTGCATAAGCCGCTGTAGGAATATTGTGTCTTTGCATGAACTTCTTGGAAAATGATTTGCTGCCTTCCAGCTGTGCCCCTTCTTTAGAAGGCCCAATCACCAGGATGTTTTCATCCTCTTTAAAGAAATCATACACACCCTTTACCAGCGGATCTTCCGGGCCCACTACAACCAGCTCAATGTTGTTTTCCTTGCAAAACTGCTGTTGTTTTTCAAAATCATTTACATCCATAGGCACATTCTCAGCTATGTGTGCTGTGCCTGCATTGCCGGGTGCAACAAACAATTTATCACAATAAGCGCTTTGCTTTATTTTCCATGCCAGTGCGTGTTCCCTGCCGCCGGAGCCTAAGATCAGAATATTCATAATCAGATTGTATCATGCGAAATTAGCAATGTTTTGTTTTCTATACAATTTAATCATTTTGAGAATAAATAGAATTTTTTTAGATAAAATATGTATTTTACCGGCTTATTGTATTTTTTATAAAATAATAACCTGACGACCTTTATGCTACACCAAAGCAATGATCTTTTCAAGACCAAAGTGCTGGGACACCCTGCCGGATTATTTGTATTGTTTTTTACTGAAATGTGGGAGCGTTTTTCTTACTATGGTATGCGCGCGTTACTGATATTATTTTTTACTGCTTCCGTTCTGGGAGAGCATCCCGGATGGGGCTGGTCCAGAGGCAATGCATTGGCCTTGTTCGGTTCGTACACAGCGCTGGTGTACCTGTCTACCATGCTGGGAGGGTACGTAGCAGATAATAAGATCGGCTACCGCAAATCGGTTATTCTCGGCGCATTCCTGATGACGCTGGGACACGCTTCCATGGCCGTTGAAACCCCGTGGTCTATCTACACAGGGCTTACCTTACTGGTGTTCGGCACAGGTTTTTTTAAGCCTAATATGACCTCGATGATCGCGCTGATGTACAAAGACCACCCGGAAAAGAAAGACGGGGCCTACACCATATTTTATATGGGTGTAAACGCTGGCGCTTTTTTCGGCATACTGCTTTGTGGTTACTTGGGCGAAAAAGTCGGCTGGAGCCTGGGCTTCGGTCTTGCGGGTATATTTATGCTGTTTGGACTGTTGCAATTTTATTTTACACAAAATATATTTGGAAACATCGGTTTAAAACCCGGCAAAATAGAGAAGGGCGCAGATGATACTCAGGAAGCTGCCGAGCATGACCCCGATAAGCGCGTGCCGTTCCCTGGCTGGCAGCTGGCGATCATTGGCCTTTGTTGTGTTATCGGTTTGGTGTGGATCATCAACGATCCCGTATCAAAGATCTCTGATGGCAGGATAAACTTCCTGAGATTTAATATATTCGGGCTTGACGGCGCAGACTTCACCATTCTCACCGGGCTTGCATTGTTCTTCTTTCTGCTCTTTTACAGGCTGGGCAAATACTCGTTTATAACAAGGCAGCGGTTGTATGCAGTCACCATTTTTGCAAGCTTTGTATTTGTGTTCTTCGCCATTTTTGAACAGGCGCCGGGCACGCTTACAATTTTTGCCAAAGACTATACCAACCGCGTGCTTGAAGGCAATGCAGGGCTTATTTTTAAAATAGTCAACTCGCTGATCGCGGTGGTGCCGCTGGGTATCATCACCTGGGTGCTGATGTTGCTGTTCAGGCAAACGTTTAAAAATTATGCGCTGGGCAATATTATACTCAGTTGTAGCTTTATCATTATCTGGGGTATTACGTTATGGATGGTAGTGCGTGAATTCAGCGTAGAAAAAACCGAGGTGCCTGCCTCGTGGTTCAGTATATTAAACTCCCTGTTCATCATTACCCTGGCGCCGTTATTTTCAAAAATATGGGAAAGCCGTTTCAACCCGCCGGCCAATGTGAAGTTTGGCGTTGGCCTTATTTTGTTAGGTGTGGGCATGGCTGCACTGGTAGTGGGGGCAAGGCATATCCCTGCGGGGGCCAATACGGCTGCCGTGAGCATGATCTGGCTGGTACTGGTGTACTTGTTTCATACCATGGCGGAATTGTGCATTTCTCCGGTGGGATTGTCGTATGTAAGCAAGCTTGTACCGGCAAGAATGATTGCGTTTATGTTCGGTGTGTGGTACCTCGCTGTAGCTATTGCCAATAAGGTTGCAGGCATACTGGGAGAAAACGCCGTAGAGATAGCTGCTAAAGACGGCATCAGTTATTTCTTCCTGATCATTACCGTGGCTGCTGTCATCATCGGTTTTATTGCCATTTCGCTGACACCGGTGATCAGAAAGCTGATGCATGGTATAAAATAATTTTGAGAATGTATTAATTATTTTTAAGCATTTAATACTATCTTGCGAGATATTTTAAATTTTAACTGTTTTTAATATAAATATTTATGACACAGGAATTGGAAGTAATGGATAATGTGGACGCAGAAGCAAAAACAAAGAAAGGTCATCCGAAAGGATTGTACCTTTTGTTTTTTACAGAAATGTGGGAAAGATTTTCTTACTATGGCATGCGCGGTATTTTGATGCTTTATCTTACCAAAACCTGGCTTGAAGGCGGCTTAAGTATTGACCCTCAGCACGCGAGTCTCATTTACGGCTTCTTTACCGGTTTTGTTTATTTTACACCCCTCATTGGCGGCTGGCTTGCAGATAAATACCTTGGCCAAAGAAAAGCAATATCCATTGGCGGTATCGTAATGATGCTTGGGCAGTTGGTGCTATTTGCTATCAACACCCATGCAGGGCTTTACTTCGGGCTTGTTCTGCTAATTATAGGAAATGGCTTCTTTAAACCCAACATTTCTACCATGGTTGGCGGTCTGTATGCTGAAGGCGATAAAAGACGCGATTCTGCATTTTCTATATTCTATATGGGCATTAACCTCGGAGCCTTCATGGCACCACTTATAATAGGCTATCTGACTGACGAACTTTTTTCTACCAGGAACGCAGGTGGAGAGATCATCAGCTACGGGTACAGGTACGGGTTCCTCGCTTCTGCCATCGGCATGCTGCTTGGCCAGTTAATGTTCAATACCATGGCTAAGAAATATTTAGGTGAATTAGGCGTGAAACCGTTAGGCTCTAAGAAGAATCAGGCTGTAAACAATTTGGGCGAAAGTTTAACCCAGCCGCTGAATAAAGTAGAGAAAGACAGGATCGGTGTGATTTTCATTTTTTTCTTTTTTGCCATTTTCTTCTTTGCAGGATTTGAGCAGGCAGGCTCATCACTTACTTTGTATACAGATAAATTTATAGACAGAACGGTTTTTGGCGACTTCACAATACCTACCGCCTGGTTCCAGAGCGTGAATCCACTATTCATCGTGCTGCTGGCCCCTTTGTTTGCCATCCTGTGGCAAAGCGATCTTGGCGGGCGTTTATCAACCCCTATTAAAATGGGTTCAGGGATGATAATCCTGGGCATAGGCTTCTTCTTTATGCTCGGCGCTGTAGCCGAGAGAGGGGGAGATATTGATGACCCTTCCATTAAAGCAAGTATCTGGTGGCTGGTGCTTACATATCTTACACATACCATAGGTGAGCTTTGTTTATCACCTGTAGGCCTTTCTGTAGTTACCAAATTATCCCCACCCAGACTCGCTTCTTTATTAATGGGCGTGTGGCTGCTATCATCGTTCTTTGCTAATATACTTGGCGGCTTTCTGGCTTCTTATGTAGAGGCATTGGGCGCAGGTAAAATATTCCTCTACATTTCTATTTTTGTGATCGTGTGTGGTGCGGCAATGATAGCGCTGAACAAAAAAATAGTTAATATGATGCACGGTGTGAAATAATTGATTAATTTACTCTTGAATTTTAAACCTCCTTTATTTTAGGAGGTTTTTTATTACCCAAAATAACAAAACCATGCACAGAGAAACTCTGGAAGAAATTCAATCTTTTGAAGGGAAATATCCCAAACAACTTTGGCACCTGTTCTTTTCAGAAATGTGGGAGCGCTTTTGTTTTTACGGTATGCGCGGCATGCTCACCTTCTTTATGGTGCACGAACTTTTTATGAAAGAAGACCAGGCTAACCTGCAATACGGCGCTACGCAGGCTTTCGTGTACGCTTTTACTTTCATCGGCGGCCTGTTCGCGGATAAAATATTAGGCTTCCGCAAATCTCTTTTCTGGGGAGGCATACTAATGATAGCAGGCAGCCTGATACTGGCAACCGACCCGCATAAATTTTTCTTTCTCGGCATCAGCGTTACGGTAATAGGCACCGGTTTCTTTAAGCCTAATATTTCTACTATGGTGGGTCAGTTGTACAAAGACGGCGATCCAAGAAGAGATGCCGGTTTCTCCCTTTTTTACACAGGCATTAACCTGGGCGCTTTGCTCGGCGGATACGTTTGTGTGGCAGTGGGAAAAGGCACATTGCTCGGAGGCGTAATCCCTGAAAATATCCGCTGGAATATAGCTTTTGGCTTTGCAGCAGTGGTGATGACCATCAGCCTGATCACTTTTATATTTACTAAGAGGCATTTAGGCTCTATAGGCCTTGCTCCTGAAAGAAAGAAAAAAGTGGTTGATTATGGCGCTATTGGCAATAACCCTGAACAGGATCCAGTAGCCATTTCCCTTGAACCCGGAAGAAAGAAATTTAACGTGCCTGCCATGCTGGTATATGCAGGTTCCCTGCTGGCAATACCCGTTATTATGAAAATGGTAGCTACGCCGCAGTATACAGATTGGTTTATGTACATCATCGGACCGGCCACGCTGATCTTTCTTTTCTACGAAATGACCAAGTGTACCAAACCTGAAATAAAAAGATTGTTTGCAGCGCTGATCTTCATAGCTTTTTCTATTGTCTTCTGGGCATTCTTCGAACAAAGCGGTGGATCCCTAAGCCTTTTTGCAGCCAACAATCTCGACGATAAGTTGCTGGGCTTTATCCCGCTGGACCCTAACGGCGTTAACAACTCTGCCAACGCTTTATTCGTAATTATTTTTGCGTGGATGTTCGGGCTCGTCTGGCTCGCACTTGCCAAAAAGAGAAGAGAACCCAATACAGTGGTAAAGTTTGGCATGGGCTTCCTGTTCTTAGGGCTCTCTTTCCTGATGCTGTTCGGTACAAGGTTTTTCCAGGTATCGCCGGGCATTGCAGGGCTTGACATGTTTACACTTGCTTACCTGGTAATGACCTTCGGCGAGCTGTGCTTATCCCCTATTGGCTTGTCTACCATGACCAAACTTTCTCCCCCCAGACTGCAGGGCATGATGATGGGCATGTGGTTCCTGGCAAGCGCTTACGGGCAGTATGTTGCCGGGCTTTTAGGCGCAGGCATGGCAAAAGCCAATGAGAACGGCACGCTGTTAGAAAAGCTGATCGCTTATACAGAAGGCTACAAACAATTGGGCATTTATGCGATCATAGCCGGGGTGATACTGATAGCAATTTCACCATTGGTAAGAAAATTAATGCAGGGAGTGAGATAAGAAAACAAGCAGCATATAAATATTCGTCCTTGGCAGCAAGACCAATAAGCCGCTTACATTAGTGCCGGTGGCGATATAATTGTTTATGAAGAAAAACCCTTTAACCCAATGACAAGTTCTACCCTGATTGCACTATTTATGCCTCTACATACAGCAACAATAGTACATTGGTCTAAGAAGGGGAAATGATTATACTACAATGTGCCAAGCCGAGTACCAGCTGAGCATACGCATCGCAGTGGCGGAGTCTTTCAGATAGTAGCTGCATGCACGGAAATTGAGGCATCATACATATGACTGTCATATGCTATCTTTTTTTGATTAACGCTATTTACCAAAACAGGGAAAGTATATAATGAATGGCACTTCCGGGAGTTATAAGAATGGGCACCCGCTTAATGCTTAAACAAAATTTAAATAAAAATCCAGAATCCTTTTAAACATGCAACTCAAGTTGCAATTTGAAATCGCAGTTACTTGTGAGCAGTTCATAAAAAAACCACCCTTGCAGAGTGGTTTTAGAATAAAATAGAAATATTATCTTGTAGAAAAATGATTCAGATTTTGTTCTGATAGCTTTGTCCACTCCAGCACGTTCGGGCAATCATTGTACTCCTCTGAAACTTTAATGTAATAGTTGCCTACATTTTTAGTTAACCAGTTGCCTAAAACATTCTGTTGTTTTATGCTCAAAGCACGGTGAGATATTTCATTGAAATCATCTTTGAGATTTTCCCTGTGCGGCTCGGTTTTAGAACGCAGGTAGAGCAAGCGCACCTGCAATTTCCCGTTCATAGGATTTTGAAAGATCTGTGCTTCAGATATTTCACCTACTTTCATTTTTGCCACTGCATCTGCAATCTGTTTATCTGTAAACTGGTCTAAAGTAAGCACCGATTCATAACCACCATTCGGATTTTGGGAAATGACAGCGCCACCGGTATATTTTAAGTTTTCATCATCGCTGAAACGGTTTACCGCTGTATTAAAAGGAATGTTATTGTTGATAATAATTGTTCGCAGGCTATCTGCTCTTTCAATTGCCTCTCTCACCTCTGTATCTCCAAGCGGGGGAAGTTTGATGATGTGCCTCACTACTGCATCGCTACCAACCTTAGACACCATCTGTATGATGTGATAACCGAAAGCCGTTTTTACTACCGGCGATATTTGGCCCTCTTTCAATTTGAAAGCAGCCGTCATAAAAACAGGATCGAAACCGCCTGCATCTTTATTCACACTCAACTGCCCTCCTGTTTGTTTTGCTGATGGCTCATCAGAATGTTGCCTGGCCAGGTCTGTAAAATTAGCCTTTCCGTTTTCAATATCGTTTTTCCATTTGGTCATTTGCTCAATCAGCGCGTCCTCGGCTGCCTTTGAAGGCTGCGGATCCATCACCAACTGGCTTACTTCGTACTGGCTTTCCTTGTAGCGCAGGCTGTCAACCGGGATGGAATTGTAATACGCTTCCACCTCTGTGGGCGTAATGCGTACATGTTTGATGATGTTTTGCTGCGCAGCCTGCGCAAGCGCCTGCTCTTTCACCTGTGCACGCAAATCTTCCTTATACTGGTAAAGCGGCTTGTTTACAATTTTTTCCACTTCCTCTCTGGAACCATATTGCCTGATGAACATGTTTATCCTGCCATCCAGCTCCTGCTCTATCTGCTCATCGGTTACGGGCAAAGAATCTTTTTGTGCCTGTATAGCTAATACTTTGTTTTGTATAAATGAGGCCAGTATCAAACATTTTGTGTTAGGCGGCAAGAAGGTCTGCCCTGTTTCATACTTGTGCTGCTCCATATACATATCCACCTCGGATTTCAGCACAATGCCATCGCCCACAATGGCAGCGATACCATCTATCAGCATCCGCGGCTGAGATTTGAGATTGTTTTGTGCATAGGAACAGAAATAAGCGCCCAGCAGTATTGAAAGCAATATACTTTTCTTCATTCAAAAATATTAAACAGCTAAATTAGATATATTCCTTTATAAAGTTCTCTTAATTTCTTCTTCCTCGTATGCTACCACGTGATCTCCCACCTGTATGTCTGCATAGTTTTTCACGGTAAGGCCGCACTCGTAACCCTGTGCCACTTCTTTCACATCGTCTTTGAAGCGTTTCAGGCTGGCCAGTTCGCCAAAGCCGCCCTCCTGTCTGGGGAATACAAGAATACCATCTCTGAATACTTTAATCTTATGATCGCGCTTAACTTTACCTTCCAGCACGTAACACCCGGCAACGGTAGCTTTATCGAATTTATATACTTCGCGTATTTCAACGGTAGCCACCTCTTTCTGCTCAACCTTAGGTTCAAGCATGCCTTCCATAGCGCTCTTCAGTTCGTTGATGGCATCGTAAATAATAGAGTAGGATTTTATCTGCACGCCTTCGCCTTCAGCCAGGCGGGCTGCCTGCAGCGACGGGCGCACGTTAAACCCAATAATGATGGCATCTGAAGCGGTCGCAAGCAATACATCACTTTCAGATATTTGTCCTACTGCTTTATGCACCACGCTCACCATGATCTCTTCCGTGGAAAGTTTTTGCAGTGAGTCGCTCAGTGCTTCCACAGAACCATCCACATCACCCTTGATAATTACATTCAGCTCTTTAAAGTTGCCCAATGCAAGCCTGCGCCCGATCTCATCGAGCGTAATGTGCTTACGTGTGCGCAATCCCTGCTCGCGCAGGATCTGTGCACGCTTGTTGGCAACATCTTTCGCTTCAGCTTCATCGGCATACACCTTGAAACGCTCTCCGGCCTGCGGAGCGCCGTTGAGGCCGAGAATCTGCACGGGGGTGGAAGGCCCGGCGGCATCTATGCGCTGGTTTCTTTCGTTGAACATGGCTTTTACGCGGCCAAAATACTGCCCTGACACAACCAAGTCGCCCTGGCGCAGCGTCCCATTCTGTACCAGCAGCGTAGCCACGAAGCCGCGTCCTTTATCAAGAGAGGCTTCAATAATGGAGCCTGTGGCTTCCCTTTCCGGGTTGGCTTTCAGATCAAGCAGCTCTGCTTCGAGCAATATTTTTTCTTTCAGCAGGTCTACATTCAGGCCCTGCTTGGCAGATATTTCCTGGCTCTGGAACTTACCGCCCCATTCTTCTACCAGCAAATTCATCTGCGATAGCTGCTCATATATCTTTTGCGGGTTAGCGCCTTCTTTATCAATCTTATTGATGGCAAAAATAATCGGTACGCCTGCAGCTTGTGCGTGGCTGATAGCCTCTTTGGTCTGCGGCATCACGGCGTCATCTGCGGCAATGACAATAACGGTTACGTCGGTGATCTTGGCGCCTCTGGCACGCATGGCTGTAAAGGCTTCGTGGCCCGGTGTATCCAGGAAGGTGATCTTTTTTCCGCCCGGCACTTCTACCACGTAGGCACCAATGTGCTGGGTAATGCCTCCGGCTTCGCCTGCCACCACATTTGCACTGCGGATATGGTCAAGCAAGGAGGTTTTACCATGATCCACGTGTCCCATAATGGTAACGATGGGGTAACGGGGCTTCAACGCTTCAGGATCATCATCTTCTTCCTCGTATTCCTCTTCGTTCATATCATCGAGGCCTAAGAATTCTACTTCATAATCAAATTCACCGGCAACAAGTTCAATCACCTCTGCATCCAGGCGCTGGTTGATGGATACCATAATGCCCAGGCCCATACACTTGGCAATAACGTCTGTAAAGTTTACGTCCATGAGGTTTGCGAGTTCGCTTACGGTAATAAATTCCGTTACCTGCAGCTTATTGTCGGCATTTTCTTTTTCGCTCATGGCAGCATCGGCCATTTCCTGGCGTCTTTCTTTACGGTATTGAGCTCTTGTTTTAGCCTTGCTGCCTGTACCTGCAAGCTTAGCCTGCGTTTCCCTGATCTTTTCCTGTATTCTTTTCTGGTCTATTTCTTTTTCTTCAGGAGTCTGTACTTTTCCTTTGCTTCCCGGGCGGTTGCGGTTAGCGCCGAACCTGTTATCTCTCTGACCATGTGGGGGCCTACCATGCTGTCCGCCCTGTCTGCCACCTTGTTGCTGGCCTGTTCTCTGGTCTTTGTTGAAACCCGGTTTATTTTCTGTTGGCGTAGTATCAGTACCTTTTGTATCCTGTCCTGCCTTATCAATCGGTATTCTCTTTCTCTTCCGTTTTTCGTTCCTGCCTGCTTTGGGGCGGGTATCATTGTCTACAGGTAATTGTATCTTGCCCAGTATTTTCGGGCCTTCCAGCTTATCTACTTTCAGGTGAATATGCTCTACAACATTTTCTTCTTTTTGTGCGGGCGGTGCTTCCTGTGGCGGAGCTGCAGCTTCCGGTGCAGGCTTTACTTCCGGCATTTCTACCTTGGGCGCTTCAGTGGCCAGCGGCTTATCCTTCTTAGGCTCTTTAGGCGCTTCAGTTTTTTTGGGAGCAGCTTTTTTAGGCCTGGTAGAAGAGTCAATTTCTGAAAGGTCAATTTTATTGATCACTTTAGGGGCTTCCAGTTCAGGCGCTTTCGGCTGGATCACTTCCGCCTCATCGGGTATAGCTTCCTGTTTTTCTTCTACAGGGGCAGGCGCTTCCTGCTTTACCACAGGCGCTTCTTCCTGCTTTGCAACAGGCGGTATTTCAGCCTCAGCCGGCTCTGCGGGTGTTATCTCCACAGGTTCAGGCGCTGCAACTGGCTCCGGTTCCGGCTGTACCGGTTCTTGTTTCTTTTCTTCCAATAATGGCGCTACCTCAGGTTTTTCTTCTTCTTTTTCTTCTGCTTTTTCTTCCACTACCGGTTTGGGAGCAATCACATCTTTTTTCTTCCGCTCTTTATCTTTTTCTACAACGGCGCCTGCACTTTTAGGGATTTCTATCTGGTCGGCTTTGTTCTTAGCCAACTTATCGCTTTGAAACTCCGACTGCAACGCACGGTACATGTCTTCGGACAGTTTTGCCGAAGGCTTCAGTTCATCGCGGTTAAATCCTTTGCTGTCTAAAAAGTCTATCAGCGTTTCGGCACCGATATTGAACTCTTTAGCTGCAGCCAACAATCTTGGTAATTTAATTTCTGACATATAATATTTTATCGTAAGTCTTTACCAATGACAAATCTAAAACAGATTTGCTAAAACTTACTCTTTTTCAAATTCTTCTTTCAGGATGCGCACTACATCCGCAATGGTTTCTTTCTCCAGGTCTGTCCTTCTTTCCAGCTCATCCGAAGATAATTCCAATACGCTTTTTGCCGTATCGCAACCAACTCTTTTCAATTCATCTATTACCCATTCATCAATCTCATCAGAGAATTCATACAGGTCTATATCGTAATCCTCTTCACCGCCTTCATTTTCCCTGAACACATCAATATCGTAGCCGGTAAGCTCGCAGGCAAGCTTAATGTTTACACCCCTGCGGCCGATGGCCAGCGATACCTGGTCTGCTTTCAAATACACTTCTGCATGCTTATTTTCCGTATCAATATCAAAGGATGATATTTTAGCAGGCGTAAGTGAACGCTGTATCAGCAATTGTATATTGTTGGTATAATTGATCACATCAATATTTTCATTTTTCAGCTCACGTACAATTCCGTGGATGCGGCTTCCCTTCATGCCCACGCAGGCGCCCACCGGGTCTATCCTGTCGTCGTAGCTTTCTACAGCCACCTTTGCCCTGTCGCCGGGCTCGCGTACAATTTTTTTAATGGTAATGAGGCCATCGAAAATTTCAGGCACTTCCAGTTCCAGCAATTTAGCCAGAAATTCGGGAGCAGTGCGGCTGAGGATAATTACAGGATTGTTATTTTTTACATCTACCCTTCTGATGATGGCGCGGATGTTTTCTCCTTTTTTGAAATAATCCTGTGGTATCTGCTCAGACTTGGGCAGTATTAATTCATTTCCATCTTCATCAAGCAATAAAACTTCTTTATTCCACACCTGGTACACTTCGGCAGAGATCAGTTCGCCGATGCGGTCTTCGTATTTTTTCACCAGCGCGCTTTTCTTCAGATCACCTATGCGGCTTGCCAGGGTTTGCTTGGCAGCGAGTATGGCTCTTCTGCCGAAATCAATAAGGTCTACTTCCTGGTACAATTCTTCGCCCACTTCAAAGTCGGGCTCAATTTTAATGGCTTCACTATATTCTACCTCCGTCAGCGGATCTTCAAGCTCACCGTCTTCCACAATCATCCTTCTGCGAAAAATTTCAAGGTCGCCTTTTTCGGCGTTTACAATCACATCAAAATTTTCATCGCTGCCGTATTTCTTTCTCAGGAGGGTTTTAAACACATCTTCTACCACTTTCATCATCGTAGGACGATCAATGTTTTCGGCATCTTTAAAGTCCTGAAAAGCCTCGATAAGGTTAATACTTGCCATATCTTTATATTAAAATTGTATTTTAAAATATTTAAAATTGTATCTGTACGATTGTTTTCTTTATCTGGTCGAAAGCAATGTCCACGTTATGCACTATTGCCTTCTTGCCTTTGCCTGTTGTTTCTTCAATGGTTATGCCGCTATCTTCAACAGCCACCAGCTTTCCAGTCCTTGGTTTTTCATCTTCATTTAAGAAAGTCACTTCCACCAGCCTTCCTATATTCTTCCTGTACTGGCGCACGCTTTTCAACGGTTCATCAATGCCCGGAGAAGATACTTCCAGCGAAAAATCTCCTTCCGGGAAAATGCCGGATTCATCAATCATTGAGCGCAGTGCACGGTTTATCTGAATACACTTGTCTATGTTGATACCATTGTCTCCATCGAGGTAAAGCTTGATATTATTGGTGGGTTTTATTTTGGCGGAAACCAGAAAATATTCTGGTTCCGGACCGATGATTTCCTCTGTCCAGCCCTGAACTTTTTCCAATAGTATTTCTTTTTCCATCTCAGAAGGGTTTAGGTAAAAGACAAGGGAACGGCACCCGTTCCCTTGCAGCATCTCTTTGACTCTGCAAAGATAGTGTATTACGCGGAAATTAGAAAGAAAAAGTTGAAATTCAACCTTCTGGCCGGTTAAACCAAACAGACCTTCTGACTGTTGATCAGAGGGCCGTATTAAGATTATGAACACTACGGAATAGATTTATCCGTGCCTAATAATTATTATTGAGCATCAAAGGCATTATCAGCATCAGCAGGTCTTCGTTTTCGCCGTTTTCAGTGGGTTTCAGCAGGCCGGCCTTGGTTGGTGTAGATAGTTCCATTTTTATATCTTCAGTTTCAACCACGTTGAGCATATCTGCCAGGAACTTAGCGTTAAATGCTATCTGCAGGTTTTCGCCTGTGTATTGGCAGGCCATTCTTTCGTTTCCTTCAAAACTAAAATCAATGTCCTGCGCTGCAAGCTGCAGTTCATTGCCGCTGATGGTAAAAGCTACCTGGTTAGTGCTTTTGTTGGCAAACACATTTACGCGCCTCAAAGCATTCTGAAAATCCTGTTTATTTACCGTAAGTATATATGGGTTATCTGCAGGTATCACCACCCTGTAATCCGGAAAACGCGCGTCTATGAGGCGGCAGGAAAGCTGCAGGTTCTTACTGGCTACAAAAAAGTGCTTATCATTAAAGCTGGCCTGCAATTCCTCGTCATTGTCTGCCAATACATTTTTAAGGATGTTCAATGGCTTACGCGGCACGATAAAGCTGGCGTTCTCCTCTACTTTTACATCGCTTCTTTTGTACTTCACCAGGCGATGTGCATCGGTAGATACAAAGTGTGCGTACTCAGGTGTGAGCTCAATGAAAACCCCTGTCATCGCCGGTCGCAGGTCGTCTGTGCTGGCGGCAAACAGTGTTTTATTAATACCTGTAAGCAGGGCATTGCCTGTGATGGAGAAGTGCGTGGCATCTTCTTTAGAGGGCTCTTTGGGAAAATTGTCAGCATTTTCACCCATGATCTTAAACTTCCCTTTTTCACTGGTGATCTCAATGCTGTTGTGATCGTCTACCATAAAAGCTATGGGCTGGTCAGGGAATGTTTTAAGCATGTCCAGTAATATCTTGGACGGTATGCACACCCTGCCGGTCTCTGAGCTTTCTATCTCCACATTGATGCGCATTACAGTTTCCAGGTCTGTTGCTACCACACTAAGGTTTTTATTATTGATCTCGAAAAGAAAATCTTCCAAAATCGGCAATACGGTATTGGTGCTGATAACGCCGCTAATCTGCTGCAAATGCTTTAACAAAACAGAAGACGAAACAATAAATTTCATGTGTGTATATTTAATTGTTTTTCAGTTGTCACATGGAATAACTCTGGTTTTTAGATTCAATACTCATTCCCGGTTGGTATAAATACTTAATCTTTATGGTTATTTCATGTGTATTTATTTTATTTTTTCTTTATGGCCACATGGAAATAGCCTTTATTCATACCACGGTTGGTATGCAACTTTGGCTTATGACTATTTCATGTGTATATATTTAATTTTTCTGTTTGCCACACGGAATAACCATTTTTTAGATTCTATACTCATTCCCGGTTGGTATAAATACTTAATCTTTATGGTTATTTCATTGGTATCATTTTTATTTTAAATCCTACCGGCCCTTTAATACGCATAAAAATACCTTTGGCCGTTAGTAGTGCAATTTTACAAATTTTAATTCATTTTAATAAATATGTTTTTCAAAATTCTAAAATTTTACCGCTGAAAAATATTCGCCCGCACAATTAGGATAAATTTGTCCGATTTGTAATAAATACTATCTTTGCATACTATGTTTTCAAAAGCCTGCGAATATGCAATCAAGGCCGGGGTGTTCATTACCACGGAAACGCAGAAGGGCAACAGGTGCAGCCTTAAAACCATTGCAGCGGAAATTGATTCTCCTGAAGCTTTCACGGCGAAAATCCTGCAGCAATTATCCAGGAACAACCTTATCGTTTCCACAATAGGCTCACATGGCGGTTTTGAAATGAATGCAAGAAGAGCAAAAGCCAATAAGCTCAGCACGATTGTGGAATTGTTTGACGGCAACGGCATTTACAAAGGTTGTGGATTGGGTTTAAAACATTGCTCTGAAGTGAAACCCTGCCCTATGCACGACCACTTTAAGAAAATAAGAGAAGAATTACGCGAAATGCTGGAAAACACTACAGTGTACGACCTAAGCAAGAAATTTGAAAATGGAAACGGATTTTTAAAATGATAATTTTTTATATAAAACACGGACAAAGTTGTCCGAATTAAAACAATAGATATGGAAAACATACTGGAACAAAATATCGGCCAGCTTGTGGCAAAAGACTACCGCGCTGCTGCCGTATTCAAGAAAAACAAAATAGATTTCTGCTGCAACGGCAACAGGACCATCAACGAGGCTGCTGATGCTAAAAAATTAGATAAGCAAAAGCTGGCACACGAGCTACAGGAAGTTTTATCTGCCAATACATCTGCAGAAGTAGATGTCAACGGGTGGCCGCTGGATCTGCTGGCAGACTATGTAACCAAGAAACACCACCGGTATATCCGCGAGAAAGTACCCGTTTTACTGCAATTTTTAGATAAGCTTTGCCGTGTACACGGAGAAAGGCATCCTGAGCTGTTTGAAATCAACAATCTTTTCAGAGCGTCTGCTGAAGACCTGGAAATGCACCTGCAAAAAGAAGAGCATGTATTGTTTCCTTTCATTGAAGAAATGGTGGCTGCCAGATCGCAGAACCATAGTGTAAACATACCTTTTGGCACAGTAGAAAATCCTGTAAGCATGATGATGGATGAACACAATGTAGAAGGCGAACGTTTCAGGAAGATTGCAGAGCTTACAAATGAGTTCAACCCGCCTGCAGATGCATGCAACACTTACCGTGTAGCATTTGCCATGCTGAAAGAGTTTGAGGGGGACCTGCACAGGCATATACATCTTGAAAACAATATTTTATTTCCAAAAGCAATAGCTTTAGAAAAAATAATAAACCATGCCGCCAATTAAAAGACATCCTGCATTGCAGTCTTTAAGCCGCGAACATCACCATACTCTTTTGCTGAGCTGGAAAATAAAAACCGGCCTGGCAAAAGGTGTGGATGTAAACCGCATAAAAAAATATTGTGACTGGTACTACGAAGACTACCTGCGGCCACATTTTAATGTAGAGGAAAAGGAACTGGAAAAGATTGTAGACAACACTCTCCCGCTGATGCAACAGATGAAGCAGGAGCACCAAAGGATCATTACGCTTTTTGAACATCCTGCGGATAAAAGCACTTTTGCAGAGATTGTGGAGGTACTGCACAACCATATACGTTTTGAAGAACGTGTGCTGTTTAATGAAATTCAAAACATAGCCACAGAGCAGCAGTTGCAGGCATTTGCAGATGCGCACCAGGATGAACGGTTTGTAGAAAATATGGAGGATGAATTCTGGAAATAGCGCCTCACCCCTGCCCTCTCCTCAAGAGAGGAGTAAAAGCAACTGTGCCAAACCTGTATTACTCCGAACCCTGTCTTTGCACGAGGTATGAACGAAGCAATCTCAACGTGATTTATCGCAGGAACAACGCAGCAAATTAACAATTTAAAGAGACCTTCCGCTACCGGCCTTGGCTCAAATAAAACTCTGCTATAGCCATATCTACCGGCCTGGTAATCTTAATGTTGGCATAGTCGCCTTCAATTAAATGCACCTGCTGCCCGGAATGCTCCACCACATTGGCTTCATCGGTAAAGAATGCGCTGTAAGGCTGGGCAAATGCGGGCAGCAAAATTTCTGAACGGAACGTTTGCGGCGTCTGTACAATACGGACGCTTTCCCTGTCTACCAGCTTATTTTCAGCTCCTTCCTCCACACGTATGCTGTCGGTAGAAACCACAGCCGGCACGGCGCTGCCTTTTTCAACCGCTTGCTCAAAACAACTGCGGATAAGCTTTTGCGAAACCAGGCATCTTACTGCATCATGCACAAAAACAACGGCCTGTGCGTGTATTTGTTCGAGACCGTTTTTCACGGATGCAAAGCGTGTATCGCCTCCTGTAACCAATAATATTTTATTTCTTTCCTCGAAAAGATCTATGATCTGCTGTGTTCTTTCGAGGTGGTCTCGATGGGCAACCACAATAATTTCCATATCCTCAAACGCATGCAGGAATGCCTGGATGCTGTACCAAAGTATTGGTTTTTGATTCAGCAATAGAAATTGCTTGGGAATATCTTTACCCATCCGGCTGCCTGTGCCACCTGCAACGATCACCGCTATTTTCTTCAAGATTCTGATTTTTTTATCTGCCAACAAAAATATAAAATGTTTATTACTTCAGCAGATGTATAAACTTATGCACAATATCCCGTTGGTAGTAGCTTTATAATTAATTTAGCCACCATCCGAAAAATTTATTCAACTAAAGTACAACAATACGCATGGGAATCTTATTACAGGCAGCAGATACTGCAACGCAATTAGCAGCTACGGCAGCGCCTGCCATTGAAAAAATATCTTTGTGGGAGTTGCTGGCCAAAGGCGGCTGGCTCATGTACCCACTTTACCTGTTGCTGATCGTAGCTTTATTTATTTTCTTTGAAAGATTAATAGCCATACGCAAAGCATCTAAAATAGATTCCTCGTTCATGCCCATTATCAGGGATAATATTCTTTCAGGCAATATCAAAGGCGCAGAAACACTGGCGCGCAACACCAACAATCCTGTTTCGAGAATGATCTCTAAAGGATTGAAAAGAATAGGCAAGCCCATTGATGTAATTGAAAAGAGCATGGAAAGCGTGGGCAGGCAGGAGATGTACAACATGGAGCGCAACCTGAACATTCTTTCACTGATAGCAGGCATAGCGCCGATGTTTGGATTCCTCGGAACGATTATTGGCATGGTGCAGCTGTTCTACGAGATCAACAGTACCGGCAACTTTGAGCTAAGCACCATTGCAGGAGGTATTTATGTGAAAATGATCACTTCGGCAACGGGCCTTATCATTGGGCTGATAGCGTTTATATTCCATAACTATTTATCTACACAGGTAGATAAAACAGCTAATAAAATGGAGATTGCCGCCACGGAGTTTATTGATATTTTACAGGAACCCACTAAATAATTTTTCTTCTAAAAAGAAAAGCAGAAAATGGATATAAGAAGAAAATTAAAATCGAAGCCCGAAGTACAGACAGGTGCGTTGAACGACATCCTGTTTATACTGCTGTTGTTTTTCCTGATCGTGTCTACACTGGCAAACCCGAATGTGATCAAGGTAAATAACCCGCGCGGAGAAAATGATACCAAAGTAAAACAAAACGTGGTAGTGTCTATAGATAAAGACCAGAAGATATACTTGGGTCAAATGCCTGTAAATGACCTGGCTCAGCTGGATACTTTACTGGGTATAGAAATACAGAAGATGCGTACCTTGGTAGACACGCCTTCTGTGGTGATCAATGCAGATACAGTATCGCATTACGGGGAGGTATTCAGAGTAATGCAGTCTGCCAAGAGATCAGGCGCCAGGGTTGTGGCTAATGTGCAGTAACGCGCTTAAAGCTTGATAAGTTTACACAATTTTTCCAGGAATAATTGATCGGTTTCATTGAAATGAGCAAGGTGTTCGCTGTCTGCATCCAGCACGGCAGCTACTTTTCCTTCCCGATCAAATACCGGCACTACTATCTCTGACGTTGATGCACTGCTGCAGGCTATATGTCCCGGGAACTGTTCTACATCCTCTACAATGAGTGTTGTTTTTTGTTGCCATGCAGCGCCACATACGCCTCTGCCTTTTGCAATCCTCGTGCACGCTACAGGCCCCTGGAACGGGCCGAGCACAAGCTCATTATGCCTTACAACATAAAAACCTATCCACCACCAGTCGAACTGCTGTTTCAGCGCTGCGGCTATGTTGGCCAAGTTTGCAATCAAGTCTTCTTCACCGGAGATCAAAGCTTCTATTTGCGCCAGGATTGACTGGTACTGTTTCTCCTTAGAGTCTTGTATAATTTTTAATTCTTCTGTCATACTATAAAAAAATGCCCCGTATAGAACGAGGCATTAAAGATAAAAACTTAAATACTATTTTTTGCCTTTAAGCATGTTATTTAACTGCTCCACAGCCTGCTTGGCGCCTGCATTTTCAGGATCCAAAGCTACGATCTTTGCAAAGTAATCTCTTGCGTTTGCATAGTCTTTTTTCGTATTAGCATAGTAATCTCCTAACAGGTAGTATTCGTAGATCAGCGTCTGCTTGTTGGATGCTTCATTAATCCTGGGCTCAAGATAAGCAATGAAGTTTTTAATATGCGGCAACGCTAATTCTTTGGTAGAATCCTGTGCCAGTGCGCTTTGCTGAAGATAGTAATAAGCGAACATATCTTCGGGATATTTGCTTTTCAGTATAGTGTATAAGCTGTCTGAAAGCTTGTACTGCCCTGCTTTGAAAGCTGCATCTGCGTAAGATACCATGCCTTTATCAGAGATTTTCTTACCTGCATAGATTCCCTTTAACCATTGGAATTTTTCAGCAGGCTTGTTCGCTTTATCATAAGCTACAGAGATAGAGTCAATATATCTTTCCCTGAGATAAACTGCCGTGTCCATCTCATAAGCTTTTTTCAGGTATTCAACAGCACGCATCGCTTTGGTAGAATCTTCCTTTAAAATATACCCGGCGCTTGCATAATCCTGTCCGTGGATGCTTGATGCAGGAGCTACTTTAAAGTATGCGTCTACAGCGGCAGCAGCTTTATCGCTTTGTCCCAGCCTGTGGTAGCTCTTAGCCAGCAACATATTTACGTCGGGGTATGAGCGGCACTCAGAGTTTAGCATTTGCTGCGCCTGGTTAATTGCTTCCTGGTATTTACCGGATACGTAAGAAAAATCTGCCTGGAAATATTTGGTATCACAGCTTTGTTCAGCCACTCTAACAAACTGATCCAAAAACTCTTTCGCTTTGTTTACATCATTTTCCCTGAAATATTCAAAGTAGGTGAGGTAAGGTGCAGCGAAGTTAGGATCTGCGGAAATAGCTTTTTGGTACCACTCATTCATGGCCTGGTAGTTAGCCTGGCTCTGGTACATTACACCGATCCTGTAGGGGGCCAATGCGAAGCCAGGATTTCTTGTAAATGCTGTATTGTAAGCCTGGTAAGCCTTACCGCCGTTTTCACCACCTTGTTTCAGGTAGTTCATACCGAGATAGATACCGGGGTAGGGGTTGCTGTCATCCAATTGCATTGCCTGCTCCAGCAAAGGAATTACATATGCAGGATCACCCTGGTCGCCATCACCGTGAGAGCTTGCGCGGCCTATGGCTGTATATATTTCTGCCAGGTTTTTGCCTTTGTCTCTTTTCTTAGACTTGTCACTTATAATTTTGATAGCCTGCTCAAATCTTTGTTTGGCAGCATTCTTATCTTTTGTTACTAAATAGTCTGTATTACCCATACCTACCAGCAACCAAGGATCGCTTGGATTTGCTGCCAATGCTTTCTCATACAAGGCTCTTGCCTGTTGAGGCCCGTCGGGCATTGCCAGGTTCTGGATCATTGTCTGGCCTAACCAGTAGATTGCCTGGGTGTTTCCCGGTTCTTTATTTGCAATCTGTTGAAAAATATTTTTAGCTGTATTGAATTTAGAATAATATACAGCCTGGATACCTTCATCGATTGATTGGGCAACTGCTATAGAAAAGCTCATAGCCAATGCCAAGAAACTAAAAAGGATTTTTTTCATGTGTATTCTTTTTTTTAATTGTTTCTGTTTGCCACATGGAATACGCTTATGGTTATTTCATGTGTATTCTTTTTTAAATTGTTTTCTTACCTATCTAAATACCTGACAACTTTGCTATTCAAACTGCTGTCATATGGTTTTATTTGATGTTTTTTCTTTTTTTATGTTTAATGTTCTATCACTTATTTTACTTTGGAGGAATCCTCCCGCTCGCCCACAATTACATGCCTTAGGCCGAAATACATTTCAGCAGGCACCAGGTTAGCCCTTCTGAAAATCAACTGCCCACGCTCGCCGCGCATAAAACCCATAAAGCCCATACCCAGCTGTGTAGTATTGGTATGTTCTTTCACAATACCCCAGATAGGCCTTACAAAAGCATACTGGTCATTTGAAATGGTGGCTTGTGAAGGTTTCGCATAGCGTTGCAGTGAATCATTTTTTACTTCTATCATCGCAGCTTTTACTTTACCAAAATAAGCTACCTGTTCCGGATCATATTCGTTGCCTACCCAGCTTGAACCTACAAAGCCAATTGCGTTAATATTGTTAGCCACATACTCTATCACAGCCTTGCTTCCCTGCACTCCTTTTACATTCGGCCCGAGCGGCCTGCCCATTGCAATAGAATCCTGTAAATAAAGAACTGTACTCGTTGCGTTCAAACCGTCTACAACAAGTGTTTTACCGGTGGTTGATTGAGCAGTCACCAACTCACTTAATCTTTTTAAGGAAAATACCGTATCGGAAGAAGCGGCATTTACGATCACACTGATAGCATCCCACGCAAGCCTAAAATTTTTGGGATAAAAATCCAGGTTATGTTTAAAAATTTCAAACTCTTCCTTCTTCAACTTCCTTGCTACAATGATCATCCTGGTACTATCGTTCTGAAGGTCTCTGAAACAGTCAGCTTCAGACTTGTATGATGCTATAATATTTGCCTCAGGAAAATCAGCCCTGTACACTTTTATCTGCTCATCAATCACGGGTTTAAAAGATTCGTCCACACTTATGTAAATTGTGCCCTTTTTAGGTGAATCATATATATCTTCTCCTCCGCGATCATCATTTCCATTGTTGCAACCCGACAAAACAAAGAACAAGGTGATAAAATTAAGTATTAATATGTTTGTCAACGATTTCTTAGACACTTTTTCAATAATTTGACTACTAATTAAATTTTATTTAACAATGGATAATTCTTAATAATCTTTTTGAGTAATGGTGCGGTACAGCCTAAAACCGCCGTACAATAAGCACAATCCGCCGAATATATTAAGTAGCAATGGGTCTTTATTCTCCATAATAGGTTTCAATGCATTGATCTTGTTACCAAAAAACATCAGCAAGCCTATCAGCAAAATAATGACAGACATGGTAAAATCCTTTACCTGCCGCATTTTTATATAACTCTTCCTATTTCTTTCCCTTAGATCACGATTGTCCATCCTAAAAAATTAAAGAGGTGTAAGATAAATAAAAATTCAATATTTCAGTATTAAGATTAAAAAACTTATTGTTTTCCACATCAATTCTTCTTATTTAATCGTTAATTTAAGATTTCCCTGCAGGTTTCCGCAGCAGCGTTTATTGTAAAATCCAGGTCATCGTAGGTGAGCGCATTGTTCAGGAACCAGCTTTCAAATGCCGATGGGGGCAGGTACACACCCCGCTTCAACAAGCCGTGGAAAAACTTCTTAAAGGTTTCCCCGCAGGCTGCGGCGGCAGAAGCAAAGTCAGTTACAGGCGCTTTTGAGAAAAACACCGTGATCATACTCCCTAAATGGTTAATCTTATAGTCAATGCCCATTCCGGCCAAAACTTTTTCCAGGCCGGTACGCAAATAGGTTGTTTTTGCCTCCAGTTCTGAGTAATGTTCCGGATGCGCATTGAGTTCTTTCAGCAAGGCCATGCCTGCGCTCATGGCGAGCGGGTTGCCGCTCAATGTACCTGCCTGGTATACATTGCCCACAGGAGAAATATGCTGCATGATCTCATGCCTGCCGGCAAATGCGCCAACGGGCAAGCCTGCGCCGATAACCTTTCCGTAGGTCACCAGGTCGGCATCAATTTTCAGTTTTTCCTGTGCTCCGCCTTTTGCGAGCCGGAAGCCCGTCATTACTTCATCCAGTATCAGTACCATATTTTCCTGCGTACAAATTTTACGCAAACCTTCCAGGAAACCTTTTTCAGGCAATACACAGCCCATGTTTCCTGCAACAGGCTCTATGATGATGGCAGCAATTTCATTCTTGTGGTCTGCTACCAGCTGCTTCACCGCTTCCAGGTCATTGTAGGGCGCTACCAACGTATCTTGGGATGCGCCTTTGGTTACGCCCGGCACTTCCTGAATGCCAAAGGTTGCCACGCCGCTGCCTGCCTTTACCAGGAACATATCTGCATGGCCGTGGTAGCACCCTTCAAACTTGATGAATTTATTTTTGCCGGTATAGCCTCTGGCCAGACGGATAGCAGACATACAGGCCTCCGTGCCGCTGTTTACCATCCTCACCTGGTCTACATTCGGCGTCATGGACCTGATGAGCTCTGCCATTTCTACTTCCAGAGCTGTTGGCGCACCAAAAGAGGTAGACTTTTCTGCCTGTTTTTTGATTGCCTCAATTAACGGCCTGTAAGCATGGCCGAGTATCATAGGCCCCCAGGAAGCTATGTAATCTACATACCGGTTGCCGTCTGCATCGTAAAGGTATGCACCCTCAGCTTTTTCAATAAATAAAGGCGTGCCGCCTACACTTTTAAAGGCGCGGACCGGCGAATTTACACCACCGGGAATGCTCTGTTGCGCTCTTTCAAATAATGATTTGCTTGAAGTATACTCGTACATGAATCGCAGATATTTTTTATGTATGCAAATGTAAGCATTCCGGGGCTTTTGACAGCCTTACCAGCAACAACCCTTTATGGTTAGTTTATGCGTTGCAGCGTTCAGCGATATTTCTTGCTGCAATGATCCCGCTTGCCCAGGCATGCTGAAAATTAAAGCCACCGGTAATGCCGTCCACGTCCATGATCTCTCCTGCCAAGAATAAATGATTATGCAGCCTGCTTTCCATGGTTTTCGGACTGATCTCCTGCAAAGCAATGCCGCCGCAGGTTACAAACTCTTCTTTAAAAGTAGTTTTTCCTTTTATAGCATACGTATCGCTGGTGAGCATTTGTATCAGCTTGTTTTGTTGAGTAGAAGAGTGTGCATTCCACACTGTAGCCGGATTGATGGCAGCTCTTTGCAATAAATAGTGCCACAGGCGCTGCGGCAGTTCAAACGGATTTTTGTTGCCTGTCTTTTGTACAGCATATCTGTTCCTGAAATCATTCCATTCTTCCCGCAATGTATTTTCATTGTATTTGCCGCTCCAGTTGATTTGTATGGAAAAAGCATATGCTTTTTCAGCGAGCGCCCTGGCGCCCCAGGCAGACAACCTTAAGACAGCCGGGCCGCTGAAGCCCCAGTGTGTGATCAGCACCGGGCCTTTTTCTTTTAACTTTGTCCCGGCAATTTTTACTTCCACATTTGTGGCGCTTACGCCCATTAACTTTTTTATTTCATTGTCAACAGCATTGAATGTAAATAAACTTGGCACCGGCGGTTCAATGGTATGCTGCAGGTTCCTGATCCACTCAAACTGTTCGGCTTTGGGAAAACCGCCACAGGCAATTACTACATAATCTGCCTTTAACACACCAGCATGGGTATGCAACAGGAACCGCCCACTTTCTTTTTCAATGGCCGAAACCGCTGTATTCATGCGTATTTCCACTTGATGCTTATTGGCTTCGGCTAGAAGACAATCAATGATTGTCTGCGATGAATTGCTTGCAGGAAACATCCTGCCATCTGCTTCAGCGTGTATGTTTACGCCACGGCTTTCAAACCATTCAACAGTATCTTTGGGTGTGAATTGAAACAATTCTTTTTTGAGGAAATTTTTACCGCGCGGATATTTTTTAATCAGTTCATTCACGTCAAACTCATTGTGGGTAACGTTGCAGCGTCCGCCACCACTCACTTTTACCTTAGCCAACAGCTTTGAGCTTTTCTCTAATACAACCACTTTCAAATGCGGCGCAAGGCGTGCTGCATTTGCCGCGCAAAAAATGCCCGCTGCCCCTCCGCCGATGATAACAAGCTGCTGCATAGATTATTTTTTAAATAGAGCGATGTAATCCTGGTACATATACATTTTATTCTTTTTCGTGCCTGTGACTTCATTAATGATGTCTAACATTTGCAACTCTCCAATAGCCGGTAAGATGTATTTTGCGATACACCTGTTATTTCCATCGCTTTTGCTGCGGAGATTAATGGGTTTGATATTTAGATCTTTTTTGAGTTTGCAACAATTCAAAACTCAAGTTTTGTGTATTTTTTGAGTTTTGTCAGCATAAAAACTCAAATTTTACATGATTTTTGAGTTTAAGGATATTTATAGCCAACAATTAGGTGTTTTATGAGTTAATAACAAACCCGAAAATCAACATAATTAAAAATAGTTTGTGTTCAGGTTGAGGTTCTTCTTTTCCTGTTCTTCAATGATGGAAAAATCTGAAAGTATCAGTGCTTTCCCCTTTTTTACACAAACATTGTGTTCGAAGTGAGCTGACGGTAACCCGTCTTTGGTTTTTACAGTCCAGCCGTCCTTATCGGTAAAAACGTCTTTTTTCCCAAGGTTAATCATTGGCTCTATAGCAATGGTAAGATTTTCTTTTAGTTTTTTACCGCTGCCACGTTTACCGTAATTGGGCACATGCGGATCTTCATGCATATTTTTACCAAGGCCGTGGCCTACCAACTCACGCACTACGCCGTAACCATGGCTGCGCTCGGTATGCTCCTGTATAGCAAAAGCAATATCGCCCACGTAGTTGCCTACAATGGCTTTTTCTATGCCTTTATAGAGGCTTTCTTTGGTAACTTTTACCAGTTGTAAAACTTCGGGCGACACTTCGCCAATGATAAATGTGTAGGCATGCTCGCCTACATAATTGTTCCTGGTAATGCCCAGGTCCAGCGAAAGTATATCGCCGTCTTTTAACGCTGTATTGTTTGGGAAGCCGTGCACAACTACATCGTTTACGGAGGCGCATACATTGTACGGATACCCGTTGTACTTATAAAAAGTAGGAGTACCGCCTTCATCTAAAATCATTTTTTTGCACAGCTCATCTATTTGCAGGGTGGTCATGCCGGGCTTTAGTACAGAAGCTACATGTGCAAGTATCCTGCTGATGGCGGTAGCATTCTGCTGCATGATGGCAACCTGTTCATTAGTCTTATAATGGATCATTCTGCAAAGATAATTTATTAAAGTCTTTTTGCGTCAAACGCCTCACGCTGCTCTCTTCTTGAGGAGCGGGAGTAGTTGTAAGTTCCTCAAAGTCGTAACGCAAAGAATAGAACATTGTCAGGTGAAACACCGGACAGGGCGCCAACCTTGTAAGAAAAACCTACACGGGAAAAAAGCAACAGAAAACATACATCATAAACACCATTCACAAAATCCAAAATTAAAAGACCGCTTTTACTTCGCTGCGCTGCGTATCGCAGCGACGGTATCAGTACTCACCCTTGGCGCAAGCGTCCGCTTGTGCTAAAGCTGCCTTGTGTGCATTGTTGTCAATCTTATCACAAGGTGCCTGGCAAAGCCGCAAATAAACAAAAAGGAATTTTGTAGTTCTTAATGAAAGCAACCTGCACTTTCAACTTTTGCGCCCGAGCTCTGTGTATTCTTTGGGTGAAGTACCCAAAATATTTAGCTCACCGGAAATCATCTCCACTATAAATTTTTAGAAACGGAGATAAAACTGCAGATATTCTTGCCCCCCAGCTAACCACCCCGCTATGTTCCGGCTATCGCAAGGACGATACTTCCTTACATGATAAAAACATAGCATCACACCATACCCACCCTTAGCTACGCATCAGTGCGCGCATTTCATCGTGATAGCTGCGAGCAGCTTTAGCTGCGGCTTGCGAGAAATCTTCGGCCTGAGAAGCGTAAATCACAGCACGGCTGGCATTTACCAATAAACCAATATCTTTATTGCTGCCATAGGCAGCCACTTCCTGCAAACTTCCGCCCTGCGCGCCAATGCCAGGTACCAGCAAGAAATGATCAGGAACTATACGCCGGATATTTGCCAGTTCTTTAGCCTGTGTAGCGCCGACCACAAACATCAGGTTTTGGGGCGTACCCCAGCCGGAGACAGTTTTTAAAACCCGCTCATAAACAAACTCTCCCGACTGCAACCTTTGCAGCTCAAAATCTTCTGCTCCTTTATTTGAAGTCAGCCCTAGAACAATGGTCACTTTATCTGTATACTCTAAAAATGGGCGTATGCTGTCTTCTCCCATGTAAGGCGCCACGGTTACAGCATCAAAGCCGTAAGCTTCAAAGAAAGTTTTGGCATATTGTGCCGAAGTGTTTCCTATATCACCACGCTTGGCATCTGCAATCACAAAATGTGTGTCCGGAATGTGCTCTAAAGTTTCCTGCATGATCTCCCAGCCCCTGATCCCCATAGACTCATAAAAAGCTGTGTTGATCTTGTAGCTTACGCAATGATCCAAGGTAGCGTCTATAACAGCTTTATTGAATGCGAGTACCGCGTCTTTTTGAGAACGCAGATGCAATGGTATTTTCTGATCATCAGTATCCAGGCCTACACAGAGATAAGATTGTTTTTGTTTGATATGATCAATAAGGGATTTAATACTCATAGTTAGATTATATATTTAGTAACTCCCGGGCAATCATCAGATTTATCAGTCTGAATTTTCCAAAGGCGGGATGTTTGGCAGATTGCACAAAAATAAAACTAATAGCCCATACTTTTTGCAGGATTTATTTGATTTTAGCACTAAAAATATACGTGCAAGTTTCGTTTATGCTTATCTTTGACTGAAAGCGTTTTATGGGATGTTCTTGTAAATTTACCCGCAATTTCATATCCGGCCAACGAACCGGAATGTTTGTATTTGCAAGAAAAACTATGGATATTGCGCATAAAAATTTACATGGAAATAAATGTTGTAAATAAAAATAGTAACCGATGAAATACGGAATTGTGATGATAGTGCTGTTTGGTATTGCTCTGGCTAATACCGGCTGCCTTGTATCGGAAGACAATTCCATACCAGCGCCGGCCAGATTACGATTGATAAATACTGTACCTGAGCAGACATATTCGCTGTTGGGAAATGATGAAGCACTGGCTGCAAATATTCCTTTCGATAGTGTAACGCCTTATGGATACGCTTTCCCCGGTTTTTATAATATGTCGCTAGTGGATACAAAAAGCAATAAATCTATTCTTGCAAAACAGCTTATCCAGAGCGATCTCAGGTATTCTTTTTACGTCATACCGGACAGTGCAAGCACAGCCGGGAACATTAAAGGATTTAAACTTTCTTTGGTCAACGACACCAAACGTCAGCAAATAAAAGATACATTCTATATACGCTTCCTGCATTTTTCTCCCAAGCAAAGCAGCGATGCCACCACACCAACTCAACTGTTTCTAAAAACATACAGGGAGCGCGGCACAAGCAATTTATTTGACAGCACCATACAGAACAACTTTACCCGCAGGTCTTTCAACGACATCAGTGTACGTACACAATACGCAAGCTTTGAGAAGCTGGAAGAAGGTAATTATAAATTCGGATTTTTTGATGGCAACGACTCCAGCCGCCAGTATGAAACAACTAAAAAATACTTCAGCGCCAACAAGTATTACACTTTATACCTGGTAGGCTTTAAAAACGGCACCGGCATCTATGCCTGGAAGGTGAATATAGACAGCGTGAACAATACATTCTAAACCATTTATCCATATCAACAAAAACAACAAAAAAAATGAAACTATCGTCCATACTCGACAGGTTCGCTGAACCTGAAACGCTAAAGATGGCAAAATTAGGACGCGAGCTACGCACGCAGGGCCACGATGTAATTGACCTGAGCCTGGGAGAACCAGACTTTGACACTCCTGAGCATATAAAGTCTGCCGCCAAAAAAGCAATTGACGACAACTGGAGCCATTATACTCCCGTGCCCGGCTTTTTAGACCTGCGCGAAGCGGTCTGCAACAAACTGAAGCGCGACAATCAACTGGATTATAAACCGGAAAACATAGTAGTTTCTACGGGCGCCAAACAAAGCCTGGCCAACGTGATCCTGGCATTGGTAGATGATGACGAAGAAGTAATTATTCCCACACCGTATTGGGTTACCTATTCTGAACTGGTAAAGATAGCGCGCGGGAAAGTAGTAGAAATAAGAACTACGCCCGAAGCTAAATTTAAAATCACACCAGAGCAACTCGAAGCCGCCATTACTCCCAGAACAAAAGCATTTTTGTTTTCTTCTCCCTGCAACCCTTCAGGGTCTGTATACAGCAAAGAAGAACTTGCGGGCCTGGCCGAAGTTTTTAAAAGACATCCACAGATAGCTATTATTTCAGATGAAATATATGAATACATCAATTATGTAGGCAGGCACGAAAGCATTGCGCAGTTTAGCGAAATAAAAGATCAGGTGATTATTGTAAACGGCATGAGTAAAGGCTTTGCCATGACCGGCTGGCGTATTGGCTACACTGCCTCTGTACCTGAAATAGCCAAAGCTATGGAAAAACTTCAGGGCCAGTTTACCAGCGGCACCTGCTCTATTGCTCAAAAAGCATCTGTTGCCGGACTTACAGAAGACTTAGCGCCTACCATGGAAATGAGCAAACAATTTACAGAAAGAAAGAAAAGGACGCTTGAACTGGTGAGTGATATCCCCGGCCTGAAATGTGCTGAGCCTGATGGCGCCTTTTACATCTTCCCCGACCTGAGTGCTTACTACGGCAAAAAAGATCCTGATGGCAATGAGATAAAGGACTCTGCCGACCTGTGCATGTATATTCTAAACACGGCGCACGTATCCTCGGTGATGGGGGCAGCATTCGGCGAGCCCAACTGCGTACGCTTCTCTTTTGCCAACAGCATTGAAAACATTGAAAGAGCGTGGGCCAGAGTAAAAGAAGCATTGGCTAAGCTGAGTTAATCGGAGGCTTGGGCAATAATAAAAATACCTAACAGGTTTGATGCTGTTAGGTATTTTTTATTTGAAGAGGTCAAAAAGATATTATGCCTGACATTCACTTTTGCCAGGCATAATATATTAATTAAGGATTCTGATCAGTCTGTTCATTCAAAGATTTATTCTCTTCAAATTCACTCTTAGGTATTTTTAAGGTTATTTTACCAATAAGCCTGTGTTATAAAACTGCAGCAGTGATTTATCTGCTTCCTCCTGCCCACCAAACGTTTTCAGTGTAAACATAACTTCCATTTCCGTAAGCTTCTTTAATATTTAAGTTTGCTGAAACATCATCGTTTCCGTAAGGAAATCTCAAAGGGAATTTATTTTGTTTATTCAAAGGATTTGCTAATTCCACAAAGTTTTCAGACAAAGCCATCCCTCTGCGAATATCATTAAAAGCTTCCGTTGATTCCCCTGACGCGCCATAAAAAGCAAGATATTTTTGCAACATAACTTCTTTCAATGGGTTTGCATCAAACCTAGCTAAGACACTATTGTCAAAATATTCGTTAGCGACCTCGCTGGATAGATCTGTATCAGCAGATAATTGAAAATAATCCTTTGTAGAATTCAATGATCTTTGCAAATTGGCAAATGCTGCAACAATGGCCTTCTGTAATGATTCCCTTGCACCATCTTTATTATTTAATCTTGCTTGCGCTTCTGCTTTTAGAAACATTACTTCGTGGTAACTTAGCAACAAAGTAGGCGCAGTCGCCGCGTATTCAGCCATAGAAATTGGATAAACATATTGCTGTTGAATTGGCGTTCCATTAGGAGCGGCTTCGTCAAGTGCATCTTCTAATGAAAGTTGCTCAAAATCATAATCCATGAAAGCCTTTTCTCCTCTTGGATCATTTAAGGATTTAAACTTTTCGAGCAAACTTTTGCTAGCCCCTAAAGCATCCCTGCTGTTTGAAAAGGCATATAAAGGATTTTGATTGGCTGTTCCATCATATATTTTAAAACTTAACTCTTCTGTTGGACTTTTAAAAGATTTATCTGCATAGGAAATTATTTTTGCAAGATCCCCGTTTTTATCAGTAGATTTTGCAAGGGTATGCATTAAGTATCTGGCTTTTAAACCGTTCGCAGCCTTTAACCAAAGCGTTTTGTTACCATTATAAATTAAATCATTAGTCCCTACTGGTCCCGAAGCAGCTTTGTCTGAACCTGCCAATAATGTAATGGCTTCGTCTAATATTTTTTGTAATTGCGTATACAACTCCGATTGTTTATCAATTTTAGGCTGCATAAACTTCGGAGTTCCATTTTCATTAAATACTCCGCTTTCGGAAAAAGGTACATCACCAAAAAAATCTGTCAGTACACCTAAATTATAGGCCAGTAAAACATTCGCTATGCCATGAGTTACATCATTTCCTTCTTCAGATCCACCTTGGGAAGTCTTTTCTATAATTGTTTTTAACTTTCGGATGTTGGCATATATACCTCCCCAAACGTTATTATAAGTAGTTGATTGGGTAGGTTCGCCACTTCGGATTTCCGCGTTATATAATTGATTGTGAACACCTGTTTCATGCTCAACATACACGGACGAATAAAATGCAATATCTCCACCGGTTACCGTAAAAGCAGAAGCTGTTATTGCGTCTGTAAGTATATATTTAGCTAATACTTCATGCGGATGGTTTTTATCAAAATTTACTCTATCTAATTCCTTTTCTGAACAGCTGCTCATAACAGCTGTTGTAAAAAGAATAAAGAGTACAATAAGCTTTTTAGTTTTCATATATTTTATTTTTTCAATATTGATGTAGATGTTTTAGTATATGGTTAAAACTGAAGATTTAATCCAAATCCATAACTTGAAGTTTGAGGAAGAGTAAATCTTTCAAAAGCGCCCCCCATATTCGTATTTCCTTGGCTTGATTCCGGATCAAGATAAGGTGAATTTGTCCACAACAAAATATTTCTGGCAAATAAATTCAATCCTAAATTGAAGTTTTTCTTTTGCAAAAGATCCAATCTTAAAGCGATTTCTCTCATTTTTAGAAATGAGCTATTCACTATACTGCTTTCATCAATATTATTAATTGTTTGGAAATAATTCTGAATATTTTTGTAGCCAGTTATAGGTTGTGTATTAGGAGTACCATCCTCTTTTACAGAATTAGGGAATATAACTGAGTTTTTATCTCTGGCCTCTGCAGTTTCTCTACTAACACCATAGAGGTTGAAAAGCCCTGTACTTCCGCTATACATTTGCCCCCCGTTCTTCCAATCAAAAACAGCAGACAAGGTGGCTATTTTGTATCTAAAGCTGGTATTAAACCCTAATATAAAATCTGGAGAAACACGGCCTATTACTGCAGGCTCTCCTGGAATAGGAATACCATCGCTGTCTACAATTACCTGCCCATTATCATTTCTCATAAAAGAATTACCATATATTACAGGAAATTTATCTCCAATGCCCGCTCTTACCTGAGGTGTTACAAAGCCACCCAGAAAGATGTTTTCCACGCCAGGAGCTAACTTGTCTACATAATTGTCAATCTTATAAAAGTTCACGCCAACATTCCAGCTAATATTCTTTTCACGTATTGGGAATACATTTAAGGTTGCTTCATGAGCATTGGTGTGGATCGCTCCTCCATTTGTTCTTAAGGCCGAAGCTCCGGTAGAGGTAGCCAATGGAACATCAAATATCTGATCTTTTACATTTTGTCTCGAAAATGTATACGTAAACTGAATTAAATCATTTAAAAAATTTAGATCTAAACCTGCTTCATAAGAAATTGTATTCTGCGGCTTAAGATTTGGATCATAAATAAGGTCATAAGGTACAAATGCTTTAAGACCATTGATGGGATACAGGATAGGTGTGCCTCCATAAAATCCTCCTCCATATGCCGGTATATCATAATAATTATTTAGATATCTGCCAGCTTGGCCCACCTGCGCATATGATACGCGCAATTTACCAAAATTTAAAACAGAATTATTTTTCAGTGAGCTTAATTCACTAAAAACAAAAGCTAATGATGCAGACGGATAAAAGAATGTTCTATTACCATTAGGCATTTCAGAAACTCTGTCAACCCTTCCGGTAAGATTTAGGTAAAGCATTCTCTGATAATCGAATGAAAGGTTTGCAAAGTTCCCAAAACCCCTGTATCTATTTGAAGTTTCACTGGCATCTTTTGTTCCTGTATTATTCATATGATTAAAACCGGCAAATGCAAAATCAGAACCGTATGCATACACATATTTTGTTTCTGTGTTTGAAATTTCATTTCCATAAAGGGCAGAAAAATTAAGATCCTGATTAATTTTCCACCTTAAGTTAGCTGTTAGCAATGAATTTAATGCTGTGTTAGTAAAAGAATATTCTTCTATAGTTCCATTATCTTTTGATCCCTTGCTCGGCATACCATAAGACCAAATATCCTGATAATTGGTCGTATATGCATCTGCTCCGATCTGATATTTTACATCTAAGCTTATATTATCATCCAATACAGTTGAATAAGTTACATTGCTATTACCAAAAAAACGGTTCGTTTTTTCATTGAAAGAATTATGTTTTGTGCCCCAATAAGGATTAACAAAAGCACCACCTCTATATCCGTTTGGCTTATATTCATTATTTAAATAATGGTCTGGAATTCCTTTCAAATCGTAGCTTGGAGGCGCCGGGAAAATAGTAGCCATGATCCCATCATTAGCAGATGGCATTTTATCTATATTAGAATTGATAAAATTGCCACTAAAAGAGGTTTTCCATTTTGATGAAAGCCTTGCTTCTGCTGTTAACTTTGCATTGAAACGATTCAAGCCCGTATTGGGAACAATTCCGGTCTGGTTCGTATTGCCAAGTGAAAAAGAATAATTCATATCATCCTTCGCCTGCGCTACCCCAATGGTATTAGAGAATGTTTTACCAGTAAGAAAGAAATCTTTTATATTGTTATAAACATGGGGCGTTACCCAAGGATTTAGGCCTGCGTTCAATCGTTGCGGTACAAAATACATACCATTCTTTAAACCAGCCGTATCTGTGTATTTATTTTTTACATTTCCTCCATAAGCTGGGTCATTTGGCAAATCTGTAATTTTTGGCCCCCAAGATGAAGAATTTGATGGAGAATAAGCCCCGTTAGTTCCCTGGGCATAAGTAGTTTGAAGATCGGGATAACGAGATATACGATCAAAACTGGTATTGGAATTAAATGTAATTTGAGCCTTCCCCTTTGCTATTCCTTTACCGCTTTTTGTAGTTATTACCACTACTCCATTGGAAGCTTTGATTCCATATAACGCAGAGGCGGCTTGCCCTTTTAAAATTTCTATACTGGCAATATCATTAGGATCTAAATCAATTGCTCTATTAGCATAATCCGTTCCCGTTACACTATTTCCTGTACTTAAATCAGAAGCAGAAGAGATGGGCATGCCGTCCACCACATATAAAGGGCTATTGTCCCCTGTAAAAGACCGTGCTCCCCTTATTGTAATGAGGGAAGAAGCTCCCGGCATTCCACTCGAAGGTTTAATTTCTACGCCGGCTGTTTTCCCTTGTAAAGCTCCTGCAACACTCGTATTAGCCGCCTGGTTAAGTTCTTCGCTACTGATAGTTTGAGTTGCATAACCAAGCGATTTCTTTTCTCTTGAAACACCTAAAGCGGTAACAACTACCTCACTTCCGGCTTCTGAAGTCGCTTCTCCTCTCTCCAGATTAATATCCAGAAAGCCGCCTGTTAATGAAACAGTCTTCTCCTGGTAACCTAAAGCGCTAACGGTTACAGCCTGTATCTGATTTAATACATTAAATTTAAATTCCCCGTTGGCATCGGTAGCAGTGCCTGCCCTGCCGCCAACAACTCTTACAGTAGCTCCGGCAACAGGAGCGCCGTCAACATCTGCAACCCTCCCGGAGACTTCCTTCGTCTGCGCCATAGAGGCGCTTACCGTAAAAACAAGAAGGAAGACAATCAACCCCTTAAAAATTTTACTCATAAATCTAAAATTGTTTGTGAATGAATAATATTCATTTAAAAAAACCATCAATTTGTATGTAATATCTAATTAAACAGCTTTTTCTTATTTAAGAGTGCAAATATAGCAGATAATTAACAATTAATGTTCAAACTTTTTAGATATTTTTTTCAAGGTAAGTTAACAAACGCTTATTGAGCCATTAATAATTGTAAGATAAGGTAATACGAATTCTAAGTTTAGATAATTTATTAAAATAAATATATTAAAACGAATGCGCATTTTTAATAAAAATATATAAAATGGCAGTTTATCTAAAAAAATTTAGATAATTCTCAAAATAACTGCTTGGGATTTTAATTTAATTCTATCTTTTTTTGTGTTTAACAATTAGACTGAATTCATGTACTATGTTTAGCTATAATGCTAAAACAGGCCCATACCCGCTTACTATCGTAAGCTATGGATTAAATTCCTTTTTCCTGCATTGATAGTGAAATTCAGGAGATGGATCCTGGTATTATACTTTTGTAAAAACATCGTCTATATGCCTATTAGCATAAAAAAATGCCTGACAATAGTAATTGTCAGGCATTCAGTTTTATGTAATTAAGATTATCTGGCCCCTAAATAAATAAATGTTTCTTCAAAAGTTCTTCCTCCATTTCCTTGCTTCCAGAAGACTTTTAAGGTTTTGGTTGCAGGATCATATTTACTTCTTAGATCTTGTGGTGTTTGTACTCCTAAAGAAGGACATTCAACCGTTATTTGATTTGTAGCCGGATCAATGTTGTAATAAACCTCGTTACTATACGTTCCTAATAAACCAGGAATAAGTTTTAATCTATTTGGCCCTGCTGTATGCAGTTCTACTGTTTTATTAGCATTAGGCACAAGCGAGGTATTTGCCGAAGTTCTATACGTATAACGACCGTCATATTTATTTTTAGGCCCAACATTGATAACCATATTGCTAAAATTCTTACTAATAATTTCACCTGACGCATCAGTTATTTTTAAGCCAATAGCATAGTCGTGATTAAAATCAATCTGATCTATCTTAACGGGAATTTGTAAATAACCAGTTTGTTCTCCGGACTTGATCGTAACAGTTTCAGACATTTGATATACTGCAGGGTTCAATGGATAAAAATCATAATGTTCTGCTACATTAAATGAATCAATCACATTAAAGAGCGTGGGCCAGAGTAAAAGAAGCATTGGCAAAATTGCAATAAACCATCACCCGCTTTCTTAAGAGAAGGGGACTAAAAGGAAAGACCTAACAGGTTTTTTGAAACCTGTTAGGTCTGATTTCCTAAGGACGCCTCCCACAGCTGTAGGGACGCGCCACGTGGCGCGTCCCTACATTTTTCTCAACTTTGACACTACAGCTATGCGGGGCCTTTTCGCCCCGCATTTTTATTTTACCGTTTTTGCCGGGATTTGTTGATTGATTGCCTGAGGCGATAAAAAAACTGCACGAGGGCGAAGACGCCTCGTGCAGCAGGATAGCGATAAGCCAGCCTCAAGTAAATATAGTGAACTAATTTAAATTGTCTTAAATGTCCAGAGATATCTTCCACAGAGTCTCTATGGTAAATCAATAATTTCAGTTCCTCCTCCAAAAGACCCTGCAGAAACGGTGTAGCCACCAACCTTTAAAGTGACTTTACCATTCGCAACACTACCTGTAACATTTGACATGGAGACTGGCCCATAAGATGGATGATTGTATATGACTTGGTTAGGAAATAAAACAGTTTTGCCATCGGACTTAATCATAAAAGCAATATTATTTGCTCCAAAAGGCGAAATTAACTTGTAAACGTTAGCTCCCTTTGCTTTTTGAATCTGAACATCTAATATAGCTCCTTCCCAACCGTCAACAGAGTTTAACTTTGTCATAGTAGGCGGATCAAATGTTAATTCGCTTGTTGCAAGCACATCAATTTTTTTCTTTTTTGATGGAGAAAGATAATCATCAGCGATGTTTAATGAAATAGGAAATGCAAGCCCGACATTAACATCCAGTCCATTAGCTGTTACTGACAATGCGCTTGGATCAATCTTAGAGAAGTCTCCATATTTTACCTTTGCGTAAGATTTAGCTTGTCCATCAGCAAAAACAACCGGGCCATCCATAGTGAAAACATTCGTATATCCGGCGCCAGTGGCGGTTATTGTAACCGGTACAGATAATTCTCCAGTTGAAGAAGTTCTTCCGACTGGGATGTTCAAAGTACCGCTCTCCATATTCAAAGCGGTTTGTGGACTAAAAAAACTAATTTTATTTGCTTCTCCGCCGTAAAGTGCACCCTCTGTTTTTTCGCAAGAAGAAAAAAGCGCCGAAAAAACAAGCACACCAAGCAATGTATTATAAAATTTTTTCATGATTGATTTTTTAGAGTGGGTTTTGATCTTTGGTTGCATCTAAATTCTTGTTTCCGTCAAATTCCTTTTGAGGAATAGTTAAAATAAACTCCTTGCTATCTGGCTGCAAAGTATTCCAAGTTGGCCTTGATGTATGATTTGTACCCGGGGCATTTCTGTTGAAGCCTGTCTTCAAACGCAAAATATCAAAGATACGCTCAGCCTCACCCCAAAGTTCTATACGACGCTGTAGAATAATATGATCCATCAAGGTAGTGGGGGTGCCAACAGAGCCCATCGTAAGATTTTTAGACATAGTGGCATTGTTTAAAGTTGTTTCATAACCTGTTGGATTTCTAAGTTTCATCAAAGCTTCTAAAGCTGATTTAGCTTCAGAATATTTATCTTCTTGGCATAAAGCCTCTGCTTTTACCAATTGCATTTCCTCTGCACGCAGGAAAATATAATCTCCTAAATCTGCTGCATAATCTGAATATCTGAACTTCACCTGATTGTATGGCTTTGTATCATTCGTTCCACCATCCGTAGGTCCGTTCCACCATCTTTTACGAGCATCGGTGCTTGGTATAATGTTATACAACCAGCTATAAATACATTTGCGAGATGATCTTGCGTAACGATCTGCCTTGGCATCCATATGAGAAAAGAAAGAAGCATATATTGAAGATTGATCTGCAATAACTTCAGCACCCCACATAACATTCTTTAATTTAATGCTATTGAAACCTGAGTACAAATCATCGCCGCTAATCATTGCTAAAGAAGGCTTGGACAAGGCTTCTGTAGCTGCTGCAGAAGCGGCACTCCATTTATTTTGCACAAGTGCAACGTTGGCTTTGAATGCATTAGCAATATAATAATCTATGTGTGATTTGTGTGCCTGGCTGTTCTTGTTTTTTGAAAATAAAGATATTGCTTTGTCGAGATCAGCGTTGATTTGTGTGTACACTTCTTCAACAGTGCCTCTTCCTTTACCTTCAGTTTCAGAAGTAGTTGGCTCTGTATAAAGAGGTACTCCCGGAGCGGACTGGTGTCCCACATACGTTTGTTGAAAAGATTGTATTAATTGAAAATATGCATAAGCCCGCATTGCGTATGCTTGTGCCATTATATTATCAATCACAGGTTGGTCTCCTTTTAGTGTAGTTTCTTCTGCAAGAATGTAATTGGCATTGCTGATTAACGTATAGTAAAAATTCCATGTAGCATACGATCTCCAAGTTGTGAGAGTGTATCTGCTTCGAACATCGTAACGATAATCAAAATAAAACCAACCATTTCCTTGAGCATCTTGTAGCAAATCTTCTCCCATAAGAGAGGTATATAATTTAGTTGACATGATGCCAAAATTCTGGGCAGTATTTCCGGTTGACCATCCTGATGTATATAACATTCTGTAAATGCCATCCATTGCCACCTGGGCTCCGTCGGTGGTTTCGAATAGTGTTGGCGCGGCAACCCTATCTGTGGGTGCCGTTTCTAGAAACTCTTTTTTACATGAAAAAAGGGTTAGTGTTAATAAAGCCGATAAGTATATAATTTTTTTCATGATCTCAGTTATTAAAAGTTAAGGTTTATTCCCATAGATACTATTCTATTTGGTGTATAAGCATAATCAGTTGTTCCTGTAAAGTTAAACTGAGGGTTCAAACCCTGCCGGGCACTGAATATGGCTAAATTCTCTCCTTGTATAAAATACCGCAGAGAGCTTAGTCCTGCACGTTTTAAATCAAATGTATAACCGATGGACGCATTTTTGATAGCAAAGTAAGAAGCATCTACCAAAGCACGATCATTGATTGTGTGTGTGAGTTCTTTTTGTAATCTCGGAATATCTGTAATATCACCTGGTTGTTTCCATGCTCTCAATACTTCACGGGATAGATTATTTCCAATATACAGAGGATTTAAGTAGTTATAACCAATCACATCATATATTTTTCCTCCTAT
The DNA here is from genome assembly GCA_023422835.1 of Bacteroidota bacterium. Taxonomy (GTDB): domain Bacteria; phylum Bacteroidota; class Bacteroidia; order Chitinophagales; family Chitinophagaceae; genus Haoranjiania; species Haoranjiania flava. The sequence goes on from JAFAGI010000025.1 coordinate 202,096, forward strand.
AGAATAAGTTGTTAACAAAGAGAAATCGAACTTTCTGTAATTTACAGATGTTGAAAGTGATCCTAAAAACTTAGGTATGCGGTTACCAACTATTACCCGGCTGGCTGCTGCCTTTGATTTATCATTTGAAACATAATGTTTACTTACATCGAACTCATCTTCCTTTTTATCAAACACCCAATATAGTTGATCTCCATTACTCGGATCAACACCTGCACTTCTTGCCATAAAGAAAGAGTTTACAGGTTCTCCCACACGAATAATAGTTGTTCCGCTTATTATTTCGTTTTGTTCATCTGTGAGCTTAAGTACTTTGTTCTTTACTTTAGAGCCCATTGCGGTAATATTCCAAGTAAGGTTTGCATTTCTAATGACATCATATCCAACACTAAATTCAATACCAGAATTTTTCATATCGCCAACATTATCATTGAACCCATCAAATCCGGTTGACAGTGCTAAAGGCCTGTTTAACAACATATCTGTTGTTTTGCGGGTATACCATTCAAATTCTAATGTCAGCCTGTTATCAAGGAAGCGGCCGTCCATACCAACATTGAGGTTTTGGCTCTTCTCCCAGCTTACTTTTTTATTTTCTACAGATGTTACTGTACCTCCATTATTGTTAGCATTATTCCAGGTTAAATCATAAAATGCTTGCCATGCATAGAATGTTCCTAAAGAGTTATTTCCTTGTTCGCCATAACTAGATCTTAAAGTTAAACTGTTGATCCATTCCTGATCCTTAAGAAAGTTTTCTTCAGAAATTTTCCATGCACCTCCCATAGACCAAAAGTTGCCCCATCTGTTATCTACGAAAAATCTGGATGATCCGTCAGTACGAAAACTTGCAGTAAAATAATATTTATTTGAGAAGTTGTATTGCAATCTTGAAAAATAAGATTCCATTGCATCGTTGTTTTCATAAGAGGTTGCATCAGCAATTGAAGAACCCGGTGCTAACTCATAAATACCGCCAAAGGGAAATCCAGTTTTCTGGGCGCTTAGTAAGTTAAACTTATAGCTATAGTTTTCATGCCCCAATAGTACGTCAAAAGAATGCTGCCCAAACAACCTATTCCATGTTAGTAACTGGTTAAATGTATAAGAGAATGATTTAGTCCATTCTTTATTCAAACGGCCTGAACCGGCTGCATTACCAAAATAGGGATTATAATAATAAGTATATGCATTATCTAAATAATCAGATCCCAAATTGAACGCTAAAGAAAAGCCCTGAAAAGCGCCATATTTTACATCATCGGTATTGAATTCTATTGAAGCTCTCGTTCCAACATTGTTTCTGTAGTCAAAGTATTTATCATCATATAGAACAGCAATGGAGTTGAAATTCTGCTGTGCCCCTGCGCCTCTGTTTCTTCCGTAGTCAAATAATCTGTTACCACTAGCATCTAACACATAATCTCCATTGGCATCCCTTTCATAAATAGGATAAATAGGTGCCATTTGCTCTGCAGAATACCAAACATTTGAAGTTGCAGTAGGAGTTGAGGTATTCAAGAAATTAGATTCTCCTTTTGAGAAGTTCGCAGATAATGACGCTTTAAACCAGTCTTTTGGTGTAAACTCTGTACTCACACGGCCTGTAAACCTTTCGAAAGAAGTAGTCTTCAACAACCCGTTTTCTTTTAAGGCATTAATTGAGGCAAACGCCTTTAATTTCTCTCCTCCGCCGGAAAGATCTAACTGATATTCCTGGCGAACAGGGTTTTTTGCTATAACTTCATCTAACCAATTATCGTTCCATTTCAATTGCGCATTAGGGTTAAGTATTCCCGTAACTGGATCAATCAATTGATTCACCGGAACATTATAAGGATTATATTGTTCATTAACTCCAAAAATAGGATCTACGGTACCTTTCATTCTATTTAAAGCATTGATGCCTGCCTGTAACTCCGGTATACCTTTTTCAAAAATCTCCTGATTTTTATATGATTGAAATACAGTCTCAAGGTATTCCTTGGTATTCATAACATCATATCTTTTAACAGCAGGAGAAGATATTCCCAAACTTGCCTTAAAGTTTACATTAATCCTGCCAGCAGTGTTTCTACCTGATTTTGTTGTAATCATAACAACGCCGTTAGCTGCTCTTGAACCATACAGCGTAGAAGCGGCAGCATCTTTAAGTACAGTTATATTCTCTACATCATTAGGATTGATAGAGTTTAGGTCTCCTGTAAAAGGAACCCCGTCAACTACATAAAGAGGAGCGGAAGAAGCATTAATTGAACCAAACCCCCTAATTCTAATTCCAGCATCAGACCCCGGCTGCCCGGATCCTAACGTAGAAATTACACCTGGAGTCACGCCGTCTAATGCTTTTGTAATACTTGCTATAGGTCTTTTTTCAATAGCATCAGCACTTATAGCAGTTGCCGCACCTGTAAAAGTAGATCTGGTTGATCTTCCGTAAGCCGTTATAATCACCTCATCACCTGCTTCTACAAGTCCTTCGCTGCGCGATAAAACAACATTCACATGTCCGCCGGTTAATTCCACTGTTTGCGCTTCAAAGCCTAAAGCGCTCACCATGAGTGCCCGAATATTGTTGAGAACCGTGAATTTAAAATTTCCATTGGCATCCGTAGCCGTTCCTGCTCTTCCGCCAACTACTCTAATTGTTGCCCCGGCTATGGGCGCGCCCGTAGAATCAGAGACTGTTCCACTTACTTCTTTTGTCTGTGCCATTGCTGCTCCCGTGATCATCACGAATAGGAATAGAAACAGACCCTTATAAATTTTACTCATTTTCTAATTGTTTGTGAATAAGATTAATAATTTAACAGTGAAGACCACAATTTTTTAATTTTGTGCTACTGCTTGCCGCAAAAGTATATATTTAATTTACTTTTAAGTAATAAAATCAAAAATATTTTATAAAAGTACCCGCCGAAACATTGCATGCAGACTAGGTATTAACTTAAAGCATTTACTAACAATTCAAAGAATATTAATTTACGATAATGTATAAAAGATAAAAATGTGCACCAAATCGAAGAAAACGGATTGAGAATTAAAAAATGTAAAAAATAATTGCCAAAATTTTAGAAAAAAAAAGAAAAAAGAACAACTGTTTGCTGTTTTTCATGACAGAAAAGTCTTTCTACCCGCATATTTCCGGATGATGTTAATTAAAAAGAAATTGATACTGTTAAAGCCATCAACTTACCTGGCTGCCGGCGGCTACCGCCTCGTCGGGATTTACAAAAACCAGCTTGCCGTTTTTATCTTCAGCCATCAGTATCATACCATTGCTTTCAATGCCGCGCATTTTCCTCGGGGCTAAATTTGCTACTACCACAACCTGTTTATTCAGAATGGATTCGGGTTGAAAGTGTTGCGCAATGCCGGAAACAATGGTTCTTTTCTCAAAACCCAGATCTATCTCTAATTTCAGCAATTTATCTGCCTTAGCCACTTTTTCAGCAGAGACAATTGTACCTATGCGCATATCAAGCTTTGCAAAATCATCATAAACAATTTCAGGCTTTAGCGGTAGTACCGTTTTTTCAGTCTCCTCAATAAACCCTGCCTGCTGTTTTACCTGTTCTTGTCCGCCGGCATGTAATTTTTCAATCTGTGCTGCTATTTCGGCATCTTCTATTTTCCTGAATAGTAATTCCGGTGCGCGCAAAGAGTAGCCTACTTTCAGCAGGTCTGTTGTTCCTGCATTTTCCCAATCGAGCATCCTTTCTACCACCTTCATCATATGCAGCATTTTTCGGGAAGTATTCGGCAGTACAGGATTGATGAGTATAGATAAGTTAGCTGTTAACTGTAAACACAAGTGCAGGCAATTGTCTATCAGCTTTTGATTGTCCCGGTTTGCGGTAAGGCTTTTAGCCACAATCCATGGTTCTTTTTCCTGCATATATTTATTGCCCTTGCGTGCCAGGTCAATCACTTCAAAAACGGCATCGCGGAAGTGGTAGGTTTCCAGCGCCTGCTCTGTTTTTTCTTTTGCAGCATGAATTTCTGCTATCAGCATTTTATCTGCCTCATCTATAATGTCGTTATGAAAGGGAGGTACTTTGCCGTTGCACAGTTTATGCATCAGCACAAAAGTCCTGTTTACAAAGTTGCCGAATATGGCTACCAGCTCACTGTTGTTCCGGTCCTGGAAATCTTTCCAAGTAAAGTCATTATCCTTTGCTTCCGGCGCATTGGCGCAAAGTACGTAGCGCATCACATCTTCACATCCGGGAAAATCCTGTATGTACTCATGCACCCATACCGCCCAGTTGCGGCTGGTGGAAACTTTGTCTCCTTCAATATTCAGAAACTCATTGGCAGGCACATTATCCGGCAATACAAATCCACCATGCGCTTTAAGCATGGCTGGGAAAATAATGCAGTGAAATACAATATTGTCTTTGCCAATGAAATGCACCAGCTTGGTATCTTCACTGCACCAGTAGTCTGCCCAATGCTCTGTAAGTTCTTTGGTAGCGGAAATATAACCAATAGGTGCATCGAACCATACGTACAGTACTTTTCCTTCGGCATCCGGCAGCGGTACCCGGATGCCCCAGTTGCTGTCGCGCGTCATAGCGCGGGGGTGCAGGCCATTATCCAGCCAGCTTTTGCATTGGCCGTAAACATTATTTTTCCATTCTTTATGGCCTTCTAAAATCCACTGTTTCAGCCAGGCTTCATAATTCTGCAAAGGAAAATACCAGTGTTTTGTTGTCTTTTTCTCAGGTATAGCATTGCTGAGCGTGCTCCGGGGATCAATAAGCTGCTCCGGGGAAAGGCTGCTGCCGCATTTCTCGCACTGGTCGCCGTAAGCACCCGGATTGCCGCAAACAGGGCAAGTGCCGGTAATGTAGCGGTCGGCCAGGAACATGTTGGCTTCAGCATCGTAATATTGTTCTGATTCCCTCTCTTCAAAAAGTCCTTTATCATACAATACTTTAAAAAAAGCTGCTGCTGTCTGGTGATGTGTAGCATTTGATGTTCTTGAATAAATATCAAAAGAAATACCCATCTTTTCAAAGCTATCTTTTATCTGCGCGTGGTACTTATCTACAATATCCTGCGGCGTTACGCCTTCCTTCATAGCACGAATGGTAATAGGTACGCCATGCTCATCGCTTCCGCCGATAAATTTAACATCTCTCTTCTGAGCACGCTGGTAGCGTACGTAGATATCTGCCGGGATATAGCAGCCGGCAAGATGGCCTATATGTATAGGGCCGTTTGCGTAGGGTAAAGCAGCAGTAACCAGAATTCTTTTGTAGTTCTCCATCATCAAATATTATTTTGCAAAAATACTTTAATTAGCGCAAAGTAAAGTAGCAAAACGCTTTGTGGTTTATAACCATATTTGGGAATTCTATAAAATAATAATTTACCTTTGGGCTGTAGTGAATAAAATTGGAAAGGAATTTGTATATTTTAGTTCATAGATAAATGCTTTAATGTTTTCAATGGCCGGATATATGGAATTACTGACAGTGAACTTCGTATCGCCAAATAATCATCACGTTTGTGAGAAGGCATTTTTAAATGGCTCATTCAAGCATCACCCAGTTTTAAAGTTAAATAAATAATGCAGGACATTTTTAATTCAGACTCCAGGATCATATTGATATATATTGCAGTGTTTATTACAGCGCTCATTATTGTGTGGCAATCTATTCCCAGCGTTATTTATGTGGCAAAAAGAAAAAGACTGCTTGATAAGCCTACAGGACGAAAGAAGCATGCCAACGTAACGCCCAATCTTGCAGGCATCGCTATTTTTGCTGCCATGGCTTTTGTGTGTGCGCTGTTTCAGGTAGGCAGGTTTTTACCGGAATGGAACTATATTTTTGCCGGCGCTTTTTTGTTGTTTGTCACAGGCCTTAAGGACGACCTGGTACCCATGAGCGCGTATAAAAAATTTATGGCCCAGTTTGGAGCTGCCTTTATCATTGTAGTGCTTGCTGATTTAAGGATAAAAAACCTGCATGGATTTTTGGGCATCTATCACATTCCATATATTGTAAGCGCTGTAATTACTTTTTTGATAATAACCTTTGTAACCAATGCCTACAACCTTATAGACGGTGTTGACGGGCTGGCCGGCACGCAAGGCTTAATAGGCTTCTTATTCCTGGGCATATTTTTCACTACGCTTGGCGGCAACTACGGCCTTTCTATGGTATGCTTTTGTATGGTGGGCGCGCTGATTGGTTTTTTAAGATACAACCTTATTTCTCCGGCCAGGATTTTTATGGGTGATACCGGTTCGTTGCAAATTGGCTATCTGCTGTCCATCACAAGCGTTGCTATTATTGATAAATATGAATATGATCCTGTTTTGGCAGGCAGCGGAGGGATTGGCCTGGCTGTTGCATTACTTTTTATCCCGGCCTTTGATACTTTACGGGTATTCATCACAAGAATCCTTAAAGGCAATTCTCCTTTTGCTGCAGACAGGACACACATTCACCACATTCTTTTAGATACCGGTTTTAAATCTAAACAGATCGTAATCACGCTGGCCATGGTAAAAATATTGTTTATAAGTGTGGCGTTTATTCTGAAAGATTATAACCCTACGTACACCATATCGCTTTTGTTGTTGATAGCCCTTGTGCTGATGACGATTGCCATGAATGCCAGGAACAAGCATCTTGGACAGAAGGCGCCGCTGATACCCGTCAATGAAAGGCTCATGAAAAAACTTGACCGGAGATCTTAAGAAAGGGCCGCGCTCAAAGAGAAGAATGTAAAGCCTAAATTTAATACGGCAACTGCAGAACATGCCATGACCGCGACCGAAAAGAAGCCGGAATAAATAAATTTTCCTTAAACTAAATGGTTCTTTACTTTTGCTGTTATGAACAAGCAGCAAGAGAATAATTTTCAGGCGATCATTTCTCACGCCAAAGAGTACGGGTTTGTTTTTCCCAGCAGTGAAATTTACGACGGATTAAGCGCAGTATATGATTACGGCCCTTATGGTTCCGAATTGAAAAAGAACATACGTGATTATTGGTGGAAATCAATGACGCAGTTACAGGACAATATCGTGGGTATCGACGCCGCAATTTTTATGCATCCCACCACCTGGAAAGCAAGCGGCCACGTTGATAGCTTCAGCGATCCTTTAATAGACAATAAAGACAGTAAAAAACGCTACCGAGTAGATCACCTTATTGAGCAACATGCCGATAAGCTGGAAGCAGCAGGTAAAAAAGAAGAAGCAGGTAAACTGCTGGCAGATATGGATGCGCTGCTCGCCGAAGAAAACTTCACAGGCCTCAAAGAACTGATAGATACAAATAAAATAAGCTGCACAGTGAGCAATACCTGCAACTGGTCAGACATCCGCCAGTTCAACCTGATGTTTGATACACAGCTGGGTGCAGTTTCAGACGAATCCAGCACCATCTATCTCCGCCCGGAAACCGCACAGGGAATTTTTGTAAACTTCCTGAACGTACAGAAGACTGCCAGGATGAAGATCCCATTCGGCATAGCTCAGACAGGAAAGGCTTTCAGGAATGAGATCGTAGCAAGGCAGTTCATCTTCCGCATGCGTGAGTTTGAGCAAATGGAAATGCAGTTCTTCTGCAGGCCCGGCACAGAGCTGGATTGGTATGAACAATGGAAACAGAAACGCCTGGAGTGGCATCAAAGCCTGGGTATTGCACCGGAAAAATTCCGCTACCACGATCACGTGAAACTGGCGCACTACGCCAATGCTGCCGTGGATATTGAGTATGAGTTCCCGATAGGATTTAAAGAAGTGGAAGGGATACATTCCCGTACAGACTACGACCTGAGCCGCCACCAGGAATTTAGCGGAAAGAAGCAAACTTATTTCGACCCGGAAATCAACAAACACTACATACCGTATGTAGTGGAAACTTCCATAGGCCTGGATCGTGCTTTCCTGATGGTGCTTTCTAACGCGTATACAGAAGAAAAGCTGCAAAAAGAAGACGGCACTGAAGACAGCCGCGTGGTCTTAAAATTTGCACCCAAAATTGCCCCGGTAAAGCTGGCTATACTTCCTTTGACCAAAAAAGACGGGCTGCCTGAAATAGCCAAAGATATTCTGGATGAATGCCGCGGGTCTTTTAAATGTTTTTACGAAGAAAAAGATGCAATCGGAAAACGCTACCGTCGCCAGGATGCAATAGGCACACCGTTTTGCGTAACGATTGACCATCAGACAAAAGAAGATAATACCGTTACTTTAAGGTATCGAGATTCTATGCAGCAGGAAAGGATATTAATCAATGAGCTGAAAGATAGAATATTAAATGAGTTATAATTTACGATAAATTTCAAACGGCGTTCTCGGAAAAAGAGGACGTCGTTTTTTTATGCGCGCTCAATAAATACATGCCTCCGAACAACAGTGCAGAGAAAAATAAAGTAGAAGCTAACTGCCACGGAAAATAGAAAGGCAGGCCGTCTACGTAAGTCTGCATTAAGCCGGCAAAATTCTTCGGCCTCGCAAGCCCGCCTCCGCTGAGCCACACCGAAAAATTGGATAAAAGAAAAAAGGCAGTTGGCGCTGCGAGCGAAGCCAGACCTATGTTTACGACATTATTTTTGTCAATGATAAAGCCGATGCAGGTGATCATTACAAACAATATGTAATTTACAAGCTGCCCGGGATAAAATCCGCTGCCGTCAATTAATTGCCATAAAACATCTGAAAAGAATAATGCCAGCAGGGGAAGAAGGAATGCCAAGCCTTTATTGTTTTTGAATATGCTGCCTGAAAAAAGCGCAATGGAGAAAATAGGTGTAATACCCCAAACGCCTTCCCACCTGGGCATGATACGAAACAATGCAACGGCTAAGGCAGTTAAAGCTATGGTTAAAATAATTTTCCTGTTCATAAGGCAAATTTATAATTTTTTGCTTTACCGCTCAATAATTAAAACGGAGATTGCAAATGCAGCGCAACCTAAGGCCTCTGGCGCACATTGTGTAAACCTTGTGTGCCTTGCGGTTTAGGTTATTTTTATTTAACCACTATGTACAAGTACCGCTCAAAATTCCAAACGTAAAACCTCAACAAGCAGGGTAGTATAATTTCTTTGCGGCTTAGTGAATAACATCTGCGTTGTTTGCGTGAAACATCGGGATTGCTTTGCTCCGTCTGAAGGACTCCGGAACCGCAGGAGTTACTTGCTCGCAAAACAAATAAATATCAAACAGCGCATCCAGAGAAAGCCTTCCTGCCTTCGCGCCTTGGTGGGATTTGTGTTTTAGATTTTCTCACCACAATTTTCTGCAAACGCATGACGCGGATTACCTATCTCGTTTTCCAAACTACTTCTTCCACATGTTGCATTTTGGCTACGAACCTTGCCAACACAAATAAATAATCCGATAAGCGATTAATATATTGCAATAAAACAGGCGGCAGCTTCTGTAGCTCATCACATGCCACTATAGCCCGCTCGGCACGCCGGCAGACAGCTCTTGCCACATGAATGCTGCAAACCGCCTCACTTCCTCCCGGTAAAATAAAATTTCTTAAAGGCGTTAATTGAGCTTCCATAGCATCAATAGATTTTTCCAGTTCCTCCACATGTTGTACCGTTATGTGCAGGCTATCGTTATTCTTTGCACCTGCAATAATAGCACCCATCACAAAAACCGTTGACTGCACCTGTTGCAATTTTTCAACGATCTGCTGATCGCCCAGCCTGCTGCAAGCCGCACCGATAAAAGCATTCAGCTCATCCAGTTCACCGCATGCATGGATTGGAAGTGCAGATTTTGAAATGCCTGAACCTCCGTATAAGCTGGTCTGTCCCGCATCGCCTTTTTTAGTGTAAATTTGCATGGCTGAATATTTTAACTGGTGCAAACATAGCTATAATCAACTATCTATCCCGCTTAATTAATATGGAACGCATAGAAAAATTAAAATCTTTTTTGCAGGAAAGCCCCGGCGACAGCTTCCTGAAACACGCACTGGCACTGGAATACATTAAGGCAGGCAATGATGAAGAAGCACAACAATTACTGGAAAGCTTATTGCACAACAACCCGGCGTATGTAGGATCTTATTATCACCTGGGACAATTGCTGGAACGTAAAAAAATGGATCAGCAAGCGCTGCAATGCTACAAAACAGGTATGGAACAAGCTAAAAAAGCAGGCGAACAACGTAATTACAACGAGCTCAAAAGCGCCTGTGAAGAACTTGAAATGTAGCAAAGCGCTGTAATATTTTCGCAGGGTGTTTTTTTGAAATTGTTTAACTTCGCCGCATGCAACAATTTCATTTCTCAGACCAGACAGCATTCTACAGAGGCAAGGTCCGCGATGTATACTCCATTGGCCAAGACAAGCTTGTAATGATTGCCAGCAACCGCATTTCGGCTTTTGACGTGATATTGCCTAAGCCCATCCCCTACAAAGGACAGGTGCTGAATCAAATTGCGGCTTACATGCTGAAAGCTACAGAGGATGTGTGCCCCAACTGGCTTATTGCAACGCCTGCGCCCAATGCAGCTTTCGGCAGAAGATGTGAGGCTTTTAGGATAGAAATGGTTGTGCGCGGCAACCTCACCGGCCATGCATGGCGCACCTACAGCAGCGGTAAACGCGAACTTTGCGGCGTACCAATGCCCGAAGGCATGAAAGAGAATGATTATTTCCCACAACCCATCATCACGCCCAGCACAAAAGCAGCCGAAGGGCATGATGAAGATATTTCTGAGCAGGAGATCATATCCAGCGGGCTGGCTACTGCAGCAGAGTGGGATACGCTGAAAAAATATACCCTGGCTCTTTTCGAAAGAGGCAAAGAAATTGCTGTAAAGCAGGGGTTGATACTGGTAGATACAAAATATGAATTTGGCAAGATCGGCGATGAAATTGTGCTGATGGATGAGATACACACGCCCGATAGCTCAAGGTATTTTTATGCAGATGGCTTCGAAGAAAGGCAGCAAAAAGGCGAAAGGCAGAAACAGCTTTCCAAAGAGTTTGTGCGGGAATGGCTTATAGAAAATAATTTTATGGGTAAGGAAGGACAGGCCGTGCCGGAAATGTCTGAAGACTGGATAAACACAATATCACAGCGGTATATTGAGTTGTACGAAAAAGTGATCGGTAAAAAATTTATACCCGAGAACTGGAGTGAGGAAGCTACCCATATAGCCATTGAAAAAGCCATTGAATCTCACCGATAAATAAATTCACTACCCGGAGATATATTTATGGATACGCTTTTCCCTTCTTTCGGCTACCTTGTCTGGATCGTCATCTGCTCCATCATATTACTGGTAATTGCAGCAGCAGTATTACTGCTGATCAGGAAGCTCTTCTTCCCTTCAAAGGGTGCCAAAACAGCCCTGATCCTGCCCGTACAAGGCAAAACGCCCCGCTTTGGCAATAACTGTTTCTTTGCTCCAAACGCAACAATAGCAGGCGACGTGGTAACCGGCAACGAATGTACATTCTGGTTCAACAGTGTGGTACGCGGCGATGTTAATTTTATTAAACTTGGCAACAGGGTAAATGTGCAGGACGGTGCCATTATTCATTGCACTTACCAGAAAAGCCCTACAGTTATTGGCAGCAATGTTTCCATTGGCCACAATGCTATTGTGCATGGCTGCACAGTGCACGACAATGTGCTGATTGGCATGGGCGCCATCGTGATGGACAGGTGTATCATTCACTCAAACACCATCATTGCAGCGGGTGCAGTTGTTACCGAAGATACGGTAGTAGAAGCAGGCGCTATTTATGCCGGCATTCCCGCCAGAAAGGTAAAAGAGCTGGGCGATTCTTACATGAAAGATTCCATACTGCGTATTGCTGATAATTACGTACAGTATGCAAGCTGGTTTCAGCAGTAGCAGCAACTATTTCCCGCGCAGATTTTTTAATACATTTTTGACCTGGTCTGCTGCAAAACCCTTCTGCATCATATACCTTATGGTTTTTGTTTCGCGGATAATGTACTGTTCGTTTTTTAGCGCATTCCACTTCTCGTATGCGAGTTTTTCCTGGCACCTGGCGTATTCATCTTCATCAATTTCGCGCATGGCCACTTTAATGTTGTAAGGGCTTACAGACCTTGCTTTCAACTCATGAAGAATTTTATTTTTTCCCCATTTTTTCTGGCGAAATTTACTGCCGGCAAAGATCCTGGCAAATCGTTCTTCGTTAAGGTAGTCTTCACTGATCAGTTCAGATAAAATCTCTTCCACATCCTCTTTACGCAACCCGAATTCATATAATTTATTTTTAACTTCCTGGTGGCTTCTTTCCTGGTAAGCGCAATAATATTTTATTTTTTGGCGTGCCTGTAGTGGTGTCAAGCGCTGCTGCATAGAATTAACGTTGATTCTGAAAACAATTGTCTGTATACATTTTAAGCATTAATGCGTAAATTTGATGCTTATCAATCAACACATACCGTCATGCATAAAACCCTTTTCAAAGTTGCAACTTTTTTAATTATTTTTTCCACATTTATTGTTAGTCATGTATCTGCACAATCTCCGGCGGCCCGCTATCCTCTCATCCCTTATCCGCAGGAGTTAAAGGCAAGAGAAGGGAGTTTTATAATCAACCATCAAACCGGCATCATAGCCGATGCCGCTGTTTTAGAAAATGAAATAACACAACTGAAAGAGCTCTTTCCGGCTATGTCTTTACCGGGTAATAAAGCAAAAGCAGGAAACAGCATTCATCTGCAGTTAGATGCAGCGTTTGAGTATGATGAAGGCTATACATTAGATATTACCGCAAAAAAAATTATACTCAAAGCAAAAACGCAAACAGGAATTTTCAGAGGCATAGAAACACTCAGGCAGCTTGCTCCTTCAGGCATTGAAAGCAATAAAAACCTTAGAACTGTGGCTATACCTGCTGTTTATATAAAAGACTTCCCTGTGTACCATTACCGCGGCATGCACCTGGATGTGTCCAGGCATTTCTTTACACTGGATTACTTAAAAAAGTTTATCGACAGGCTGGCATTGTATAAATTCAACAAATTTCATTTGCACCTGACTGACGACCAGGGCTGGAGAATTGAAATAAAAAAGTACCCGTTGCTCACTGAAAAAGGCGCCTGGCGCAAACTCAACAGCCAGGACCGCGATTGCATACAACGCGCTAAGGAAACCGGCAATCAGGATATGGAACTTGATCCGCGATTGCTAAAAGTGGTAAACGGCGATACTATCTATGGCGGCTTCTACACACAGCAGCAAATGAAAAGCATTGTACAATATGCAAAGGAGCGGCACATTGATATTATTCCCGAAATAGATATGCCCGGCCATATGAATATTGCGGTACAGCTTTACCCGCACCTGGCATGTGGTGATACTGAATGGAAGCCGGGTGGGTTTTCTGTGCCTCTTTGCCCCTGCAACGAGCAGACATTTGAATTCGCTGAGAATGTGTACAAAGAAATTTTCGAAATATTCCCATATGAATTTGTGCATTTAGGCGCCGATGAAGTGAATAAAGACAGCTGGAAAAAAGCTGCAGCCTGCCGGGTGCTGATGGACAAAGAAATCCTGAAAGACGTGGATGAATTGCAGAGCTATTTTGTGCACAGGATGGAGAAATTTTTCAATGCAAACGGCAGGAAGCTTATCGGCTGGGATGAGATACTGGAAGGCGGTGTAAACCCTACAGCATATGTTATGTACTGGCGGTCGTGGGTGCCGAAAGCGCCTGTGGAAGCTGCGAAAAATGGCAACCGCGTGATTATGACCCCGGGAAACCCGCTTTACTTTGATGCTATTCCAGATAAAAATTCATTGTACAATGTATATCATTTCAACCCTGTACCTAAGGGGCTGACTGAACAGGAAGCCACAAATATCATAGGTGTGCAGGCCAATATCTGGACAGAATGGATACCATCGGAAGCGCGCCTGGAATATATGTCTTTACCGCGCCAGCTCGCACTTTCAGAAGTGGTATGGACGCATAGGCAAAACTGGAAAGACTTTCGCAACAGGCTGGCGCACCAGCAAAAAAGACTGGAAACGATGGGCACAAAATACCGCCTGCCTGATATTGAAGGCCTGCTGGAAGACAATGTTTTTACAAAATCAACCGTGCTGAATATAAAACCACCGGCAGCTGACCTTACCCTGCGCTATACAATTGATGGTAGCCTTCCACACAATAAATCTGCGGTGCTTAACAAGCCTGTTGTTATTACAAAGCCTGTTACCTACACCATTGCTGCGTTTACAAAGGATGGACTGAGAGGCGATATTTATAAAGCTGCTTATCGCCAGCAGGATCCCATAGCTTCACTAACCGAAAGGGCAGGCAAAGGCATTGCTGTAAAAATGTATAAATCGGTATTGAAGAAAGTGGCAGAAATGGATGCGAAAGAGCCCGATGCCGCCTGGATGCAGGATGATATATCCGTGATAGCATCTAAAGTAAAAGGTACAGATGTATTCGGTCTGCAATTTAACGGCTACATCCACGTACCTGCTGACGGCATTTATTCTTTCTTCCTGACTTCAGATGACGGCTCTGTTTTAAAAATTGCTGACCAGGTAGTGGTTGATAACGATGGATTACACTCGCCTATTGAAAAAAGCGGGCAAATTGTTTTGAAAAAAGGTTACCATAAATTTGAACTCAGGTTTATTGAAGGAGGGGGCGGCTATACGCTTGACCTGCAGATGAAAGCTCCGGGCGATAAAGAAAGACGGCCGGTGCCGGTTGCCTGGCTCAAATAAGTTTTTAAAATATTGAATAATGCGTGGCACGGCAGTCACGCATTTTTTTTGCTATAAATATTCATCCTGATTTAGCCCTTTGTCCAATCTTCAATTTGTCTAAAAGAATATTTTTCACAAATTCCCGTCATCCTTCAACTCTTTAAAGAATTCATCCGCCGACTGATCAGTCATGAAAGCTCCAAATAAAGCCTTCCAGGAATTGTCCTTTGTTTGTTGGCGGATTTTCATTGAATAAGACAGCCGGGCTATTAGTTCTAATTTATTATCAGAGCTTAAACTATCACCTTTCACCACTTTATCATTACATACAAAACGGAAGGCCGCTAACCGGCAGCCTTCGTTATTATCCATCTTAAAAACAACAATTGTCTCTATAGTAGGCCTGATAGTTTGCTAAGCTCTACATTTGTAGTTTTCATTGGCTTAGTAGCCAGTTTAGTATTTTCTTTTTCAACCATATCTTTCAGCTCAGGCCATGAAATGGTTGCGTTGATGAGTTTTGAGGTACGGTTATAATTATTATCAGGTGCCCATACAAAAAAGCAGGAGCCTCCTTTTAAAGTATTGATTATTTCCCTTGACAACGATTCGGGCACTGCCGGGCAACCCCAGCTTCTGCCTACAGTTTCGTTGTCTGCGCGGTTCTGATTTACATAATCGCTGCCATGCATTACCACGCCCCTGTCGTATGCATTTGTGTTGAAGCCGTCTTCTTTGCCATGCAGGCGCATGCTAAAGCCCGCTCTTCCTACATAAGAATCGCCGGTGACCATAAAGCCCAAAGAGCTTTTGTTGGAGTTATGTGCATTGGAAAAGCTGGTAGCGTAGTCCTTCCCCGAATTTTTGCCGTGCGATACAAAGGTGTTGTAGATCAACCGGCCTGTTTGCAGATTAATGACATACAACCTTCGGTTCTGGCTGGGCTGGCTGTAATCTACAATAGTGAGAAGGTTACTCTTGTTGAGCATACCGTTGTTCAGCAAAAACTGGTAACCTTTGTAAGCTTTGTAAAATACTTCTTTTTTCAGGCCTGTACTTGCCAGGTTTATTCTGCCGTATACAGAATCCATATATCTTACTGCTACATTAGCGCTTGTAGTTTTTTCGGGAAGAAGTGAAGGGAATTTTTTTTCATCCGGCATATTTTCATGTTTGTTTACTGCCGGGGCTGCAAAAGATGAAAGAAATAAGCCTAATCCTAAAAATACAATTAATCTTTTTTTCATTTACTAATCTGGTTTGTATCAACTGTATCCGATTTGAGCGCTTTGGCACAGATTTTGTTTTATTTCTAATCAGTTGATTTATGAATCAATAAATATATTTTTACTTGAAAAAATCTACGGTTTTAGTCTCACATTAGAACTGTAGATTTTGTGTGTTCCATTATAGTAAGATTGCAAATTTGCGAAAAAGTTTCCTATTATCTGCTGTTTTAACACAACAAAAGGCCGAAAGTTAATGGTTTTCCGTTCAGTTTGTTAATAAATGGGGCTTTAAAGCTATAAAGAATACCTCTTCTTCAACTCGCCTGCAATACGGTTTATGGTATCGTCAAACGGTGTAAAACTAAAGCCGGGGAGCGCCTTCAATATTTTTTCATTGTTGTAATAAACCGATTCCTGGGCAGAACGCGCAGTCTCTTTGGTGAGCAATGGTTTTTTGCCGGAAAACTTTGCCGAGAGATAAGATAAACGCCACACGAGCTCCGCCATAAACCTGTTAACCTTTTTATGCGGCGGCTTTTTGCCCATAGCCAAGGCTATTTTGGTAAAAAGTTCTTTAAAAGAAATATTTACGGCATTTAAAATAAATCGCTGGTTGGAAATGCCTGATTCCATTAGCCTGATCATGGCTTCTGCCACATCATTAACATCCACAAAGCCGTGTATTCCTTCGGTATAGTAGGGAAACTCCTCGTAGGCAGATTTAAACAGCTGCGTAGAGCCGCTGTTCCAGTCGCCCGCACCAAGTATAATGGATGGGTTTACAATAGCTATATTCAGTCCTTCGCAGCCGGCACGCCACACTTCCATTTCCGCAAAATGCTTGGTTTTGCCGTAGACAGAGCCTTGGCCCGTAAATTCATTTTCCTCCGTGAGCGGCTTCTGCCCCGGCTGATGCCCCAATGCCGCTACAGAACTCACATACACCAGCTTCTTTACACCGGCATCGATACATTCATTCACCACATTGGCCGTACCCTGTATATTGGTGTTGAACAGCTCCTGCTTTTCTTCTCCGTCAAAAGATACCACGGCCGCACAGTGATAGACCTTATCAACGCCCTTCATGGCATTTTCGAGTTCCACTACATCCAATATATCGCAGGAAAAACCTTCTGCGCCTGCAATACTTTTGCCGCTCCTGCTCAATGCAATAATTCTATTGCCTTGGGATGCAAGCTTTTGTATAAGATGAGAACCCACAAGCCCGGTTGCGCCAGTAACTAATATCGTTTCTTTGGTATGTATTGCTAACTGTTTTTAATTCAGTTGCAAAAATACGGAGTTTGCATCATCTAAATTACTTACTAATTTTATCGCCATTGATAATTTTATTAATTTTACGATATGACACAACAGCTTTCTCTTTTTGATTTTGGCGAAACGCAGCCCGCCGGGAATGAAGATGCCATAATAACACCGGGAATGCCGCTGACAGAAACGCTTGCAGGCGAAGTTGTATCTCGGGAAGATAAAGAGCTGCAGGAAGCAGATAAGCCGGCAGCATTAAACTTTACATTTACCTTGTTTGTGGCAGAGCCTATCGCAACACCTATAGAAAACTTACCACAACAAGAAGGTGCAGTTGTTGAAGAAGATGCAAATATGATTTCTTTTGAAGAAGAAGAAATAGCCGGCATGTATTTTCCACCCGAAAAAGTTGGTGCAACAGATGTAGTGGAAGATGTTTTTGAAGAAGAAGCTGCCATGGAAACAACTTCTTTTAAGCCTGGCGAAAAAATCACTACTGTAAGAAAACGCGGCAGGAAATCTTTCAAAGAGATAGACACCGAAGCAGACCTGATAAGCGTTCCGGACGATGAGGACCTTTTTAAAAAACAATATTACTCCATTACCGAAGTAGCCAGATGGTTCCGGGTAAATAATTCTTTGCTACGCTTCTGGGAGAATGAATTCCCGGTTTTAAAACCGCGCAAGAACCGCAAAGGCGACAGGCTTTTCCGCCCGGAAGATATAAAAAACCTGCAGGTGATTTACTACCTGCTGCGCCAGAGAAAATTTACCATTGATGGCGCAAGAAAATACCTGAAAACCAACAAGGAAAATGTAGAGGCCACCTTAAAGATCATCCAGTCGCTGAATAAATTTAAAGGCTTCCTGCTGGAAATAAAAGCCAACCTGGACCACTAAACCCGCCTCTACACATTATTATTGCCTATGGATGCATTTGCCTGGCCAGCATCACAGCTTTGTATGCATTTACAATGCCACCTGTCGTGCTAAGCTCTGATAAGGAAGCGGGTTGCTTTGTGGCAGGATTGGTAACATCAAAATCAATTTTTACAGCAGACTGCTCAATAATATGCTTTAATTGCACTGCCGTTAATTTCGGAAAATAAGCTTTCAGCAAACCGGCAATACCTGCTACTACAGGCGAAGCCATGCTGGTGCCGCTCAAAGGGCCATAACTATCTGCCCCCGGAAGAGTAGCATAAATACCTACACCCGGAGCAAATACATCTACACTTTTCTTACCGAAATTGCTGAACCTGGCTACCAGCGTGGATTTGGTGGCCCCGCTTGCGCCTACGGTGATTATATTTTTAAAAGTTTTACGGTCATTCCTGCCATAATATTGTGTGGGATAATTGGGATCGTAATCAATCAGCCTGCTGTCATTGCCCGCAGCATGTACTATCAGCACATTTTTTCTTTCGGCATAGCGCAGAGCCTTCTCTACCCAGTGTCTTTCGGGAGAAACCCTTTTACCAAAACTCATGTTGATAATTTTTGCGCCGTTGTCCACTGCGTAGCGGATGGCGAGCGCAATATCTTTATCGTGCTCATCGCCGTCAGGCACAGCACGGATCTGCATAAGCTTCACATGATCAGCTACGCCGTTCATGCCTGTATTTTTATCTCTCTGTGCACCAATGATGCCGGATACATGCGTACCATGCCTGACGTCAGGGGCTGCAATGTTGTAGTTGCCATAATATTTATCACGGATGCTGGCGTAATTATCTCCAACCACTTGGCCGCGGAAATCCTGCGGTGGCGTAACCGGCAATGCAAGCTTGCTCCTTTTTTCTTCCAGCACTTTCTTTATTTCAGCATCTAAATTGGCTGAAGTGACACTTTTGGACACCCGGGTAAAAAGCGAAAGATAGATCTGCTTGAGCGCTCTTTGTTTATCGTCTGCAGGCTCAAACTTTATCACGTCTTCCCGTGTAAAATTTTCGCCTATCACTTTTGACGGCTCCTGCAATTCAGGCAACATGGCAGCAACTCTTTCTATAGCGCTGATCTCTGATGAAGACCTTTCAATGATCAGTTCTTTGGATTTCACCCAATCGGCATATGCTTTACGGTACCTTCTTTTTATTTTACCGGCAGGCTTATTTTCAAACAGCGGTTTGTATTTAAAATAAACGCGTTCTGCTTCGTAAGAATCCTTATTTACATTTTTTCGTGCATCATTCTTAGCGCCCAGGAAATTCCAGCCGTGCACATCGTCTACATAACCGTTGCGGTCATCATCAATGCCGTTGTGCGGAATTTCTTTTTGATTTACCCACAATACATTTTTCAGGTCGTTTTGCAAAGTATCGGCGCCGGAGTCAATCACAGCAACAACTACAGACTGAGGCGTTCTGTCCTGTAATGCATCATAAGCTTTCTGCAGGCTGATGCCGTAAATACTGTCGGTATCGAAATCAAGGACATGCCAATCGCGCGGTACAGCTTTCTGTGCGGTTACTGCCTGTAAGAAAAAAATTGTAAAAGAAAAAGTGATTAAAATAAACTTCCTGGTCATGTGTGTATCATTAGTTTACTGAGGCTGCAATTTACAATTTTATTTGGCGAGGGCTGCACAACCGCTAAATATGCTGCTAATTCATTAACTAAATAATTTAATTTACTTTTGAAAAAACGAACGGATGCAGGATATTTTTTCACAACGAAACGATTCAATCGTAGCCATAGCAACACCGCCGGGAATGGGCGCCATAGCTGTTTTACGCGTCAGCGGGCAAAAAAGCTTTGAGATAGTCAACCGGCTTTTTAAACATAAAGACCTGTCTGCTCAAGCCTCACACACCATTCACTATGGCACATTGAAGGACGGCGCTGAAACACTGGATGAAGTGGTGCTATCGCTATACAAAGGCCCCCACTCCTATACGGGTGAAGATGTCATTGAAATATCTTGCCACGGATCTGTATTCATACAAAAACAAATTTTGCATGCGCTCATCAGGCAAGGTGCGCGGCCGGCCATGCCTGGTGAGTTTACGCAGCGCGCATTTTTAAATGGCAAGCTTGACCTTACCCAGGCGGAAGCTGTCGGCGACCTGATAGCTTCACAGTCAAAGGCTGCGCAACAAACTGCCCTGAACCAGTTGCGCGGCGGCTTTAAAAATGACCTGGCCAGGCTGCGCGAGGAACTGATTAATTTTGCAGCGCTGATAGAACTGGAACTTGATTTCTCTGACGAAGATGTGGAGTTTGCAGACAGGGCCCAGTTCAGGAAACTGATTGCAATACTCAGCTCGCAGATCTCGAAACTGATTGAATCCTTCAGGCTGGGCAATGTTATCAAGAACGGCGTAAGTGTGGCCATCATCGGTAAGCCGAATGCCGGGAAATCCACGCTGCTGAATGCTTTGCTCAATGAAGAACGTGCCATCGTCTCTGAAATTGCCGGCACCACACGCGACACGATTGAGGAAACCATGAACATCAACGGGGTGCTTTTCAGGCTCATAGATACGGCAGGTATACGCGAACATTCCACAGATACTATTGAAAACCTTGGTATTGAAAGGAGCAAACAAAACGCTGCCAAAGCAGACATTATCCTGCACCTCAAAGATATGACAGACACTGAAGAAGACGATTTCCCGTGGCTGGAGGATTATTCCCAAAAAACCATTGATGTACACACCAAGTTTGATAAATGGCAACAACAGCCAGGAGCCAGCCATTTACCGGATGCACATCTTTCGCAAAACATCACCGCTGCCAAAACAGGCTTCGGCATGGACGCATTAAAGGAACTGCTGTATGAAAAGGCTGTAGGCGGAGATATCAATACAGAAAACACCATCGTGACCAACGAGCGGCACCATGCTGCCCTGCTGAAAATAGCCCAAAGCTTATCAGACATCAGCGACGGCATGGATAACGGGCTTACCGGCGACCTCCTGGCGCTTGACATCCGCCGCGCACTGCATTACCTCGGCGAGATCACCGGTCAGGTAGAAGTAGACAGGGACATCCTGGGGACTATTTTCGGGAAATTTTGTATCGGAAAGTAAATACCTTTCTTTTGTTTGCTAAGTGATTGTTTTTCAATGCTTATACTTCTTTTTTATTTCCTTTTTTTGTTGCCCGATTGCCCTTTTTTACTTATTTTTGTTGCCTATTTGTTGCCCAAGTAGAATATTTGTTGCCCGACATTTTTTTTGTTGCCCGATATTCTGTTAGGGATTTTTAGGAACTTTTTTAACTGAAAGAAATGAAAGTAACATTGCGCCAACGCCAGAAGGGTGAGAAAATTAGTCTGTACTTAGAATATTACAGCAATGGTAAAAGACAGTATGAATACCTAAATCTTTACCTAACACCCGTCCCAGAGAAGGGAACACTTACAAAATTCCAAAAGGATGAAAACAAAAAAATCCTTGCTTTAGCTGAAACTATACGCAGCAAAAGGCATTTGGAATTTGAATCCAACACATACGACCTACACGATAAAGAGAAGTTGAAAAGCTACTTCATTTCTTATATGGAAATGCTTGCCGAAAAGCGTAAGGATAGTATGGGTAACTATGGAAATTGGGATAGTACAATCAAACACCTTAAAAAGTATTGCCCACGGGATATTCAGTTCAACCAAATAAACAAGCAATTTGTAGAAGGCTTCAAAGAATACTTGGTGAAGAAGGCAGCAACTAAGACAGGAGCAAAGCTTTCCACGAATACGAAGAACAGTTATTTCAATAAATTCAAGGCAGCACTAAAGCAAGCAGTAAAGGACGGTATCATAAACCGCAATCCTGCTGAAACGGTTGAAGGTTTGCCACAAGGAGAGCCAGTGCGTGAGTTCCTTACATTGGATGAAGTAAAAGCATTGGCGAAAACAGAATGTGGTAATGACTTAATGAAAAGAGCTTTCCTATTCAGTTGCCTTACAGGGCTTCGTTTCAGCGATATTCAAAAATTGAAGTGGAGCGAAATGCAGCAGTCCGCCGAGCTTGGGCATTATATCCGCTTCATTCAGAAGAAAACAAAAGGGTCAGAAACCTTACCTATTTCCGATGAAGCTTTCAGCCTTACAGGTGAGCGAGGAGAGCCAGGCGACAATGTATTCCCTGATATGATTTATTCGGACAGTCGCAATCATACCCTTTACCGTTGGTTCATTAAAGCAGGAATTGACAAGCACATAACTTTCCATTGTGGAAGGCACACATACGCCACTTTACAACTTACATTAGGTACTGATATTTTTACAGTCAGCAAATTGCTTGGGCATAGACACTTAAAGACTACTCAGATTTACGCCAATGTTATTGATGAAAAGAAAACAGTTGCAGCAAACAAAATTAAGATAGGAATTTAAAAATACACCTATGCCAAATAACCCACTTTCAGTTTTTCACGAAATATTATTCTTAGGGCTTCGCCCTTGGAACAATAGGTCATTGCCGGAGGCAAAGTTCAAAGAGTTGGTAAGAGAAGTAAACAACGAAGTTTACAATCACCAACCGAAATACAAGGTTGCTTTCAGCAACCCTTTAAACGCAAAGCGCAAATACTACAGCTTGATAATTGCCAATGGCGCTATCCATTTTCTCAACCATATTAAGAAGGAAATGGACGCAGCATTGAACGACAAAGAGCGGATATATTTAGTAATGCACCAATCTTTAAAGCCATTAGCCCAGAAGCTAAAAGAAGCCAATAATATTATTGAAGAAAGGCAGCTGCATTGGAGCGAGATTAAAGGGACAGCTCATTTATCAAGCAGCGATGCAGCCCAAGCTGATGAAGCCTACATTATCCAATTAGTGAAGTACAATTTATTGTTTATATATTTGGAAATTCAGAACAGCTTCCCGCAGTTCCTGAATGATGATGCACTTAGCGCAGATGAACTGCACCAAAAGTTTTTTACAGAGCAAGAATTGCAGTCCTACATAATCACTAATGCCGACCAAATCAACTTGCCTACACCTGCTTCGCAGGTTAAGGCAGACCCCCACGCAATAACTTTTGAGAGGAAAGCTTTTGATTTTAACGACCCCCCTAAAGGCGTACTGCCTTATACAAAAGTTGTTAGAAATGAACAACGCTTTGCAGCGTTTGAAGAAGAACTTTTCTTACACAACCTGATTGATAAAGATTACAATTTTATTGACGACCACGGCAACAAACAACTATTGGCAGCAGCAATCCAAGCGATAATTGCAAAGAACTATTTTTTAGAAAGAAATTTTGTGAAGCTAAGAGCAATGCAGCCGGTTGATATAAGAAAGTTTATCGACCATAGATATACCACTTCAATTGATAAGCAATTCCGAAATTGGAGCAATGATACCAATGCCTTAGCCCAATTCTTAGATAATCACTTTTGGATTACCAATTTACCTGCGGATAAATTGCGGTAATTTTCTGTCATTTTACCAATCCAAATTACCACTTTTTTTTAGAACCCTTGCCCAGCAAGGGTTTTGCCATTTCCAAATTACCACTTTCTGCATTACCAGCCCCTTCTTACCAAGTTTGCAGTATCGTTGAGAAAACAACGATGACTTTGCGCAAAGTCCTTTTAATAACTTTTTAATTAATATTAAAATGGACAAAGTCTTATTGCAGCTTGAAAAAATTACGAAGCTGCTTGAAGCTCAGAACTTGGTTCGCAAGGAAGTTTTAAACTTCGGCGAAGCCTGCGATTATTTGGAACTATCGCATTCACACCTGTACAAATTAACTAGTACAGGAAGCGTTCCACATTACAAGCCCAACGGCAAAAAAATCTACTTCAAGCGGAGTGAGTTGGATGATTGGTTGCTACGCAACCGCAACACCACTTCGGAGGAAATAGACAAAATGGCGAGCGACTACATTCTTCACAATCAAAAACCAAGATTATGAATGAAGTAATGATGCTGCTCAGACAGCTTGAAGAAAACTTTGAAATAAAAAGGGCTTACATTCTTTCAATCAAGAAATCCAAGTTGGACAACTTGAAAGAATCTTGGGTTGACGGCAACGAAGTTGCAAATGCACTCAATGTAAGCAACCGAACCTTACAAACTTTCAGAGATAAC
>JAFAGI010000016.1 GCA_023422835.1 Bacteroidota bacterium
CTCACACAGAGGGCGGCGCCCGGCTGCCACCGGACGCCGCATTCGACTCCACCGCTGCAACGGAAGGAGTCACGTTGACTGTAATCCCTCACGGGTCAGACTTCGAGACACCAGAGGACGAGGACGATGCCGTTGCCGAGCCGACCGACCGGCACCGGCTCATCCTGGCGTACATCAAGACGCTCAGTCCGATCATCGCCGCCGTCGTCGCCTGCATCGGGACGCTGGTGGCAGCACTGGTCCGCTGACCCGCCGGCCCCGCGCCCGAGCTCCGGCCGGACGCGGGGCCGTCCCCGTCCCCGCCTCGTCGTCGGTTCGTCGGTTCGCCGTCCAATGTCGCTGGCGCGCCGCGTCGCGGGCAGTGTCACCGGCGCGCTGAGTCGCCGGCCGGCAGCGGCCGGGATCTGATCTCCACCAGGATCAGGACCGCCAGGAGCACCACGAACAGCACCGCCGACCCGGCCACCAGAGGGTTGACGTAACCGGGCACCAGGTCGGGGCCGCACGTGGCGTCGCGCAGCGGCCACATGCTCGACGACCCGTCAGGCGACGCGCCGATGCGGTGGTTGTAGCCTTCCGGCCGCCGCAGCAGGCAGCCGTCATCGGGATCCAGCATCCCGAAGGTGGTCGCCGCCAACCCGCGACCGTAGGCGGCGGCCCCGGTGAACGCCGCACCGGCGGCAAGGAACCATCCCGCCCGCCTCAGCGCCCATGCCCTGCCGCGAGGGTGCGGGTCGCGACGGAGCGCAAACAGGGCGACCACCACGAGTACGAGGGCAGCGGCCGCAAACACCGGCCAGGCCAGGGCGAGCAGCACAAGTGCGAGGAAGACGAGAAGCATTGACGTGCAACCTACCGTTCGAGGCGTCGACGTACCTCGATCACCTCGGCGGACGGCCAGCGACCAAGTGCGCGTCGGCTGTCTGGCCGCCCACCTCTCACCTGGCACCTCGCGACGGCACTGTCGCCTCGCTCGTTTTGTGGCCGGGGAGAGGTCGCCTTCTCGCCGCCGGATACCCGGTGAGCACATGAGCCCGGACGGCCGAACAGAGTGTGCCCCGCTGTCCCGCCAGGATCAGAACCCGAGGGGTCGGGAACGCAGGGCTTTCACCCGCCTCCGCACTCACCAGGGACGATTTCAAGACGGAGCCCTTCGCACGTCCTCTAGGCAGTGGACGCTGCCGTCCCGTCAGAAAAGGAAGTGACGTACGGCAATCGCAACCGCATGTCCCGCTCCGGCCAACTCATGCAGCAGAACGTGTCAGCGGTCGGCCGACATTCCACTAGCAACGGCTGAGGAGATCATCGGCTGAAGCGGGGATGGTTATTGATGGTCCGGCTGAGCAGACTCGCCGTACACGCGGTTACACACAGTCTCCCGAAGGGTTCCATCAGTGAGCTACAGCGCTCCGCCGCCCCCCGGTTATCCAGCGATGCAGTCGCAGCAGCCCCCGAAGAAGCGTCCCGTGCCGCTCATCATCGGAGCGGCTGTCGGCGGTGTCTTGGTGCTCTGCTGCGGCGGAGTGACCATCGCCGCGGCAGTCGGCGGTGGCGACTCACCTCCCGCAAGGAGCGCCGCCGCGAAGGCGACCGCCATCGCGTCCGTCCCGGCAGAAAGCCCTGCAGCAGCACCGTCGGTGGAGATCACCACCGCAGCGCCTACTACCGCAACACCCACCACCGCAGCTCCTACCACAGCAACAGAGAAGCCGAAGCCGAGGGCCACCACCAAGGCGCCGGTCGAGCCGAAGTTGTCCGTAGAGCAGGAGAACGCCATCAGGGCCGCCTCCGATTACCTGCGATATCAAGCGTTCTCCCGCTCCGGCCTGATCAAGCAGTTGGAGTTCGAGGGCTACCCGAGGAAGATCGCAACCCAGGCCGTGGATTCTCTGAAGGTTGACTACAAAAAACAGGCTGCCAAGATGGCGAAGAACTACCTTGACACCCAGCCGTTCTCTCGTTCCGGCCTGATCAAGCAGTTGGAATTCGAGGGGTACACGCACGCACAGGCCGTCTACGGTGTCGATCAGGTGATGTGAGAAAGGCGTGCGGGTGCCTGATGCGCTGACGGCCGTCTACCCGCCGCCACATGATGCCGAGTTCAGCCAGCGGACCGAGGGCTGGAAGGTCGAGCAGCCGTGGCCGACGCGCGAGCGCCATCCGCGCCCGCGCCCTGTCGTAGCAGGAAGATGTAGACGGCCGAGCACAGGCACAGCGCCAAGGTCACGGCCAGGGCCCATGGAGTTGATAGGGCCAGCGCAAGGCCCCAGAATGCCAACGAACCGCATGCCGGGACGACAGCGGACGCCATTACTGCCCACCAACTGCCGAGCAGCGCGGCCAGGCCGACCCCGGTCGAAGCGGATCTTCTCGTCAGGGTAAGGCGATCGCGCACGCAGCGGGCACGCACGCTCGAGAAGCGGAAGAGTGATCGATGTTCAAGGCTGTGACCTGGTGCCCCCGGCAGGATTCGAACCTGCGACACACGGTTTAGGAAACCGATGCTCTATCCCCTGAGCTACGAGGGCGCGAGGGCCTAGTCTAGCGACCTGGGGGTTCACCTGGGGTGGCAGGGAGTGG